>NZ_JBICTZ010000013.1:0-211815 GCF_043197875.1 Micromonospora sp. NPDC048935
GGCACGAGGAAGGTGATGTGTGCGGTGGTGGTGGGTGGGGTGTGGTGGTGGGTGAGGTGGGGGTGGGGGGTGTTGGTGGTGAGGGCGGTGAGGGCGTGGGTGAGGTGGGTGGGGTTGGTGGTGGTGATGGCGGCGCGGTGGGGGTGGTGGGTGCGGGTGTGGGTGGTGGTGTAGGCGAGGTGGGGTAGGGGGGTGGGGGTGTGGTGGAGGTGGTGCAGGAGGTGGGTGGCGGTGGTGGTGAGGGCGGTGGGGGTGGTGGCGGAGAGGGTGATGGTGTGGGTGGTGGTGGGTGGGGGTGTGGTGGTTGGTGGTGGGTGGGGTGGGGTGTGGTGTTGGGTGATGATGTGGGCGTTGGTGCCGCCGAATCCGAAGCTGCTGGTGGCGGCGGTGGGGGTGGGTGTGGTGAGGGGTGTGGGGGTGGTGGGGATGGTGAGGTGGGGGTTCCAGGGGATGTGGGGGTTGGGGGTGATGGTGGTGGGGTGGGGTGGGATGGTGCGGTGGTGGAGGGTGAGGATGGTTTTGATGAGGCCGGCGATTCCGGCGGCGGCTTCGAGGTGGCCGATGTTGGTTTTGACGGTGCCGAGGTGGAGTGGGTGTTGTCGGTGGGGGGTGAGGGTGTGGGTGAGGGCGCGTATTTCGATGGGGTCGCCGAGGGTGGTGCCGGTGCCGTGGGTCTCGACGTAGTCGATGTGGTGCCCTTCGACTCCCGCGTCCGCCAGGGCGCTCAGCACGACACGCTCCTGCGCCGCACCGCTCGGTGCGGTTAGGCCGTTGCTCCGCCCGTCCTGGTTGACCGCGCTGCCCCGGATGACGGCGAGGACGCGGTCCTGGAGCGCGAGCGCGGTGCTCAGGCGGCGCAGGACGATGATTCCGCAGCCTTCGCCTCGGACGTAGCCGTCGGCGTGTTGGTCGAAGGTGTGGCAGCGGCCGGTGGGGGAGAGCATGCGGCCTTTGCTGAGGGCGATCATGGCGTCGGGGGAGAGGATGAGGTTGGCGCCGCCGGCGATGGCGGTGTCGGTTTCTCCGGTGCGTAGTGCCTGGCAGGCGAGGTGTACGGCGACGAGGCTGGAGGAGCAGGCGGTGTCCACGACCAGGCTGGGCCCCTCCAGGCCGAGCGCGTAGGACACCCGGTTCGCCGCGAAATTGGCGGACACCCCGATCGCCGTGTATTCGTCGATCGAGTCGGGGCTCTCGGTGACCATCCGCTCGTACTCGCCGGCCCGCATTCCGATGTAGACGGCGGTGTTGGTGCCGCGGAGGTGGTCGGGGGGTATGTGGGCGTGTTCGAGGGCGTGCCAGGTGGTTTCGAGGATGAGTCGGTGTTGGGGGTCGATGGCGGCGGCTTCGCGGGGGGTGATGCCGAAGATGGTGGGGTCGAAGCCGCGGACGTCGGTGAGGAAGCCGCCGTGGCGGGCGTAGGTGTGGCCGGGGGTGTCGGGGTCGGGGTGGTAGTAGCGGTCGTTGTCCCAGCGGTCGGCGGGGATGGGGGTGATGGCGGTGCGGGCCTCGGTGAGCAGTCGCCAGAATTCCTCCGGGCCGTCGGCGCCGGGAAAGCGGCACCCGATCCCCACCACCGCGATCGGCTCGGACGCCGGGGGCGCGGAGTCGTCCCGGTGCGACTCTGCCGGTGTCATCGCCAGTGCGCGAGCGGCGGCGGCGATTGTCGGATGGTCCCAGGCGAGGGTGGCGGGTACGTCACGGCCGAGCCGCCTGGACAGCCTCTCCGCGATGCCTACCGCCTGCACCGAGGCCAGACCGAAGTACGTGAACGACTCGTTCGGCGAGACGTCCCGCACGGCGCAGTGTGCCGATTCGGCTATCAGCAGTCGTAGCTGGCTCTCGATGTCGGCCGGCGTCCAGGTCCGCGAGGCGGGACCGGCGACGGTGACGTGGGCCGGCGGCGTCGCGGCGGGCGGCGTGACCCCGTCGCCGGTGGCGGTGACGTCGAGCGGCGCCCCCAGCCCCGCCGCCTCGTCGTCGGCGGCGATGGGCACCGGAGGCGGGTAGTCGCCGTCGAGGTATCTGGCCCGGGCGGCGCGGCGCTGGATCTTGCCGCTCGACGTCGTCGGAAGGGCACCCGGCCGGACGAGCACGATCGCGTCGACGGCCAACTGGTGTTCGTCGGAGATCCGGCGTCGGATGGTCGCGGCGATCCGGCCGTGCTCGGCGGGGTCGAGCCGACGTCGAGGCAACTCCTGGATCACCACCAGCGAGGGGTCGCCCGCGGCCTCGACCGCGAACGCGGCGCACCGCGTCGAGGCGAGTGCGGGATCGCTGTCGATGCTTGTGGCCTCGATGTCGTGGGGATAGACGTTGCGTCCCCAGAAGATCATCATGTCGTCCACGCGACCCGTGACGTACAGCTCGCCGTCGAGCATCGCGCCGAGGTCACCGGTACGCAGGTACCGCTGCTTACCGGCGCCGATGGTGTTGTGGAACGCCCGTGCGGTGGCCTCCGGATTGTCGAGGTACCCGCCGGTCACGCTCTTGCTGCGAAGCCAGATCTCACCCACCCGGCCCGCACCGGCACGGCGGCCGGTCGACGGATCGACGATCTCCACGGTGGTGCCGGACAGCGGTCGCCCCGAGCTGACCAGCGCACGCGCCTTCGCCGGATCTGTCGGCGGCAACACCCGGCCCGCTTCGAGCTCGTCCTTGGCGACGTATCGCACGACCGGTTCGGCGCCCACCACGTTCGTCGACACCACGAGAGTGCTCTCGGCCAGGCCGTAACCGGGGATGAGGCTGGACCTGCGGAACCCGCAACTGGCGAAGGTGCGCGCGAAGGCGTCGAGTGTGGCCACCCGGACCGGCTCGGCACCGTTGATCGCTCGCGTCCAGGTCGATAGGTCGAGATGTTGCCTGTCCTGTTCGTCGATGCGATCGACACACATCTGGTACGCGAAGTTCGGTGCGAAACTCACGACCCCGCCGTACCGCGTGATGGCCTCCAACCAGCGCAGCGGCGACCGGACGAAGGCCATCGACGCCAGGTGCGTCGACGGAAACCCGGAGAACAACGGGAATACCAGGCCGGAGAGCAGCCCCATGTCGTGGTAGAGCGGAATCCAGCTGACACCGTGCGTATCGGGGTTGAGGGAGAGGCGACTCTCGGTCGATCGGGCGTTGGCCAGCAGATTGCCGTGGGAGACCCGCACGCCCTTGGGCATGCCGGTCGAGCCCGAGGTGTACTGGAGGAACGCCAGCGCGGCACCCGTCGAGCCGCCGGGCTGCCAGTCCCGCCCGGAGCCCTCCACGACCTCCTGTCGGACGGACAGCCAGCGCGCCTGCCGCAACGACGATCCGGCAGGCCCAGCCAGGTCGGCCGGCAGCCGGTTTGGCTCCGTCGCGTCCGGTGGCGGCTCGTCGGACAGCACGACGGCGGGGCCGCAGTCGCGCGCGATCGCCTCGATCCGGTCGTGACGCCCCGAGGCGACCGGTGGGTACGCGGGAACCGCCACCAGCCCCGCGTAGAGGCAGGCGAGAAAGGAGGTGATGTAGTCGAGGCCCGGTGGGCACAGCAGGAGGACCCGATCACCGGGCTTCGCCGCCTGGCTGAGCGCGGCCGCGACATCCCGGACCCGGGCTTCGAGCCCGCCGTAGGTCAACTCGTGCACGACGGGCGGCGCGGACCCCACGTAATCGAGGAACCGGAAGGCGAGGCGGTCGGGTTGGCGCTCGGCGCGCTGCCGGAGCAGCTCGTTGATCGTCTGCGGGCGTGCCGTCACGACTGTGCCCCCCGTGTCCTCGGTGCGTTCGCACTCGTGCTTCCGGAAGCGCTGCACTCGGCGGCGCGTGGGGGAATTCCCGGTGCCGCCGAGTAACAGTGTGCGGTGTTGGGGGCTAGGGGATCTTTTAGTTCTGACCGAGGAAATGCATTTACCGCAGACGATGCGTAACGATTTATCGGGCCACCGCCGCACCCGATCTGGCGGCAGGCCGCCGCGGGCGGGTACGACGTGCGAGAGCGGTGGTCAGACGCCGATGCGGACGGGGAGCGTGAGCAGGCCGCGGACGAGGGTGCCGGAACGCCAACCCAGCTCTTCGGGCGCCCGGGCCAGCGTCAGACGCGGAAACCGGGCCAGCAGCGCGTTGAGGGCGATCTCACCTTCGAGACGGGCCAGCGGGGCACCCAGGCAGTAGTGGATGCCATGCCCGAAGGCGAGGTTTCCGCCCTCCCGGCGGATGTCGAGTCGGTCGGGTTCCGGGTACTGGTCGGCGTCCCGGTTGGCCGAGGTCAGCGCGACGAGGACGAACTCGTCGGCGGGGATCGTCGTTCCGCTGAGCACGATGGGTTCGGTGGTGTAGCGGAGGGTGGCCATGTTGAACGGTCCGTCGTAGCGCAGCAGCTCCTCCACCGCCTGGGGTGTGCGGGTGGGGTCGGCGCGCAGGGCGGCCATCTGCTCGGGGTGGCGCAGCAGCGCGAGGACGCCGTTGCCGATCAGGTTGACGGTGGTCTCGTGCCCGGCGATCAGGAGCAGGAGCACCATGTCGAGCGCCTCCTGGTCGGACAGTACGTCGGTGCCGTCGGTGGCGACGAACATCGAGAGCACATCCGGACCGGGGTGGCGTCGCTTGTCGTCGATGAGCGTGCGCAGATAGGCGGCGAGGTCCCCGTACCTGCGCGTTGCCGAGGGTCGGCCGGACAGGATCCCGTTCGACCACTCCCGAAACGTGTCCCGCTGTTCGAGTGGCACACCCAGCAGTTCGGTGATCACGGCGATCGGAAGTGGAGACGCGAAGCTGTCCAGCAGGTCGAACTCCTCGCCGGTGCCGGCGAACTCGGCCTCCACGGCGTCCAGCAACTCGTCGGCGATCTGCTCGATCCGCGGCCGGTAGCGCCCGATGCCGCGTGCGGTGAACGCCCTGTTGACCAGGCGCCGCAGCCTGGTGTGGTCCGGCGGATCGCTGTTGAGCATGTGGTGTGCGGCCGACTTGACTACATTGTGGAACTTGTCCGGCTCGGTGTGGCGCTCCATCAGGCGGACGACGGACGCGCTGTCCTTCGCCAACCGTGGATCGGCAAGCACGGCCCGGGCATCCTGGTGGCGGGTGACCAGCCAGGCCCGGATCCCGGACGGGACGACGATGCGCACGACCGGTCGTTGCTCGCGGAGCACCTTGTAGAACTCATGTGGCTGCGCCAGTTGGTCGGCGTCCAGAACCAGGTGATCGTCAACGGTGCCGTCGAGGGGGGCTGCCTCGGTCACGAGTCCTCCTTGGGTGGCGAGTGACGCCGACCCAAACGGTGCGACGCCAGACGGTCTTTCGCTCACCCACCACGACCCGTGCCAACTACCCCGCGAAAAGTGTACGCGGCTGTCAATGACGGCTGTCGATCAGATTCGGTCTCGCCCCGGCGGGGCGGCTCGTGCGATCCGGGCGGGCGCGGCCTGTCGCTGCGCCCGCCCGGTCACGACAATCAGGCCAGGGGTGCGAGCCTGAACTGCTGGTTGGTCTGTCCGTGGCAGTCGTACAGCTGGATCTGGGCGCCGTTGGCGGTGCTCCAGACGTCCAGGCACCGGCCGGACTGCACGTTGCTGATGGTGCCGTTGGAGTTGACGTTCCACTGCTGGTTGGTCTGGCTGTGGCAGCCGTAGATCTGGACCGCCGCGCCGTTGCCGGAGCCCGCCGCGTCCAGGCACATGTTGCCGTACACCTGTAGTTGTTTGCCGGAGGTGTAGGTCCATGCCTGGTTGGACTGCTTGTTGCAGCCCCAGAGCTGGACCCGGGTGCCGTTGTTGTGGGAGGCGTTGGGCACGTCGACGCAGCGGCCGGACTGCACGCCGACGATCTCGCTGGCGGAGGTGGGCGGCACGCTCGGCGAGGTGGTGGGGGTCGGCGTGTTGGTGGGGGTCGCCGTCGGGCTGGTCGGCGTCCCGGGCAGCAACGGGCAGGTGCTGCGGTAGGTGACCACGCCGCTGTTGTCCAGCAGCGGGCAGAGGAACTGGCTGTACCGGGTGTCGTTGTCGACGAACATCTTGACGAACGGCAGCATGGTCCGGACCATCACCGGGTTCGACCGTCCGACCATGAAGCCGTGATCCGCGCCGGCGACCTCCAGGTAGGTGCTCTCCGTCGTGGCCGGGAGGCTGTTGTAGAGGCCGGTGGCGTAGGACGGGGTGACCACCGTGTCCGCCTGCCCAGCGAAGATCATCGTGGGCACCCGGTCGTTTGCCAGGTTCGACGAGGGCGAGTACGGCGCGATGCCGACCACTGCCTTCAACGAGGGGCGCCGGATGGCCGCGCTCAGCGCGCCACCGCCGCCCATGGAGTGACCGGCGACCGCCAACCGGGTGGGGTCGACCCGGTCGCGTACCGGGCTCTGCTGGGTCAGGTAGTCCAGCGCGGCGAGCAACTGGGTGCCTCGGGCCGTGTCGAAGTCGTTGCGGCTGTTGGTCTCGATGCCGATCACGACGAAGCCGTGGGAGGCCAGCCACGGCCCCATCCAGGCCAGCTCGGCGGAGAACAACGCGGTGTAGCCCGGCGAGATCGCGATGGCCCCGAAGGTGCCCTGGCTGGTGTCGGTCGGGTAGTAGATCCTGCCGCCGTTGAAGCCGTACCCGGTCGGGACGCTCACCGATGTGTTGGCGAAGGGGCCGTTCACGGCGGTGACGCTGGTCCGGGTGGGATCCGGGCCCCGCTGGTACGGGTTGTCGGCGGCCGAGGCCGACCCGGTCGTCACCGTCAGGGTGAACAACCCGACCGCGGCGGCGATCCCGGCCGCGGCGAGCGTGAACAGCCGCCCGCGAAGGCGGGAGGGCCGTCGGTCGGCACGGGTGTTCCCCGAGGGCGGTGGGTGGTGTGCATGTCCTCGCACTGTCGGTACCTCCTGGTGGTGGGTGGGTCCGGAATTTTCGGGGCCGTTCCGGAAGGACGGAGCGTTCGTGGTCGGGTGTGCCCGGTGGTGCGGGGCCGGGACACGATGCGGTTCCTCCGGTGGCGAGATTGGACGGTCTTCGTCACTGGCCGAGGCGAAGGCCCTGCTCGGGTGGCGGTGGCCAGCATGCCGCGTCCGGTGCCGGAAGGATCCTGTTAACGTTCACACTTATCGATGGCCTTCAGGCTGGCAGAAGGTTCCAGGTTTATCAACCGGTAGTTTCGGACCTGTTGCGGAGCGGGAGGTCACGCGCGGGTCTCGCCGGCCATGCAAGATCAACTGATTGGCGCGTCAATGTTGCGCCCACGAACGACGCTGCCCGCAATCGGTGGACCCGGTCGAGGGGCGGCGTCTTCATCGATGGCGTTCTCGTCGGCGTGCCGGACGGGCCGGCGGCTCATCTCCGGCGATCGACCGCCGCGTTACCGCCCGCGACGGAGGTTGTCGGCGATGCGGTCCACCGCCTGCTTCGCCTCGACCAGGCTGGTGCCGGTCTGCTTGCGGTAGGCGCGAACGGCCTCGATCGTCCGGCCGCCCTCCAGGTGTCGGACCACCTCTGGCTCCACGGGCTCGGCGATGTCGAGGTGATCCATGATCAGATCGAGCTTCCGCTGGATGGCCGCGAGTTGGGTCACCGAGCGGCGCTTCTCCTGGGACCACGCCCCGGCCGCGATCCCGATCGACCCGATCGCGGCGATGACGAGCAGTGTCGCTTCCCACGGATCCATCAGCACATCTAATCACCGTCCCGCCAGGACGGCCCGACGACCGCGCGGGTGGCCAGCTCGTGGACGCCGAAGAACATAATTTATTAAATAATATTGACATCCGCGCGTAACGGCTTGCAAGATCGGGTCGAAACCACCCCCGAGTACGGGCCTGTCCCACTGCTGTGAAGGAACCCCGTGTGAGACGACAACTGTTCACCGCCCTGACCGCCGCCACGGCCAGCCTGCTGATCGTGCCCGCCCCGGCCCACGCCGCAGCCCCCGACGACGCCGTGGTCGCCACCAAACCGGCACCCCAGCAGGTGCTCAGCCCCACGCCCTACCAGGGCTGGAACACCTACTTCGGCCTCGGCGGCGACTTCTCCGAGGAGTCCGTACGGGAGGTCGCCGACTCGATCGTCAGCCGTGGCCTGGCCAGGGCCGGCTACGACATCGTCTGGCTGGACGGCGGCTGGCAGGACCCGGAGCCGCGTACGGCCGCCGGTGACCTGCGGGCCGACCGGGCTCGTTTTCCGAACGGGCTCAAGCCGCTCGTCGACTACATCCACTCCAAGGGCCTGAAGGCGGGCATCTACACCGACGCCGGTCCGTACCTCCCGGGCAAGTGCGGGCTCGGCAGCGGCGGCGGCTACTACCAGCGCGACGCGAACCAGTTCGCCGCCCTGGAGTTCGACGCGGTGAAGGTCGATTTCCTCTGCGGGATCGCCGCCGACCTGGACCCGAAGACCGCCTACACCGAGTTCGCCCAGGCGCTGCGCGACAACGCCAGCAAGCGGCCGATCATCTTCAACCTGTGCAACCCGGTGACCTCTCCGGACTGGGGCGACTACCCGCAGGAGCAGCAGTCGACGTACTCCTGGAGTTATGCCCCCCAGATCGCGCAGTCCTGGCGGACCTACACCGACGTGGGTTTCGTCGGCGAGATCAAGTTCAAGGACGTGCTGCGCAACTACGACGCGAACGCGCGGCATCCCGAGGTCGCCGGACCGGGTCACTTCAACGACCCGGACTACCTGGGCCCCAACCTCGGACTGTCCGACGAGGAGTTCCGGACGCAGATGACGCTCTGGTCCGCGGCCGCCGCGCCGCTGGTGATCGGCAGTGACATCCGCAAGCTCAACCAGGCGTCGATCGACGCGCTCACCGACCCCGACGTCCTGGCGATCAACCAGGACCCCGCCGGTGTCCAGGCGGTTCGCGTCGGCCCCGCCGGCACGACCGAGACCTGGGTCAAGCGCCTGGCCAACGGTGACCGGGCCGTGGTGCTGCTCAACCGCGGCGAGAGCTCGAAGATCATCACCGCGAAGGCGTCGTCCGTCGGCCTGTCCGGCGCCCGCTTCACCGTGCGCAACGCGTGGACCAACCAGGTCACCGAGAGCGCGGGCACCCTCAGCGCCGCGGTGCCGGCGCACGGTGCCGCACTGCTCCGGGTCGCCCCGGCGCGTGGTCTGCCGGGTGCCCCGCACGTGACCGCCGGCCTTCCGCAGGTCACCAGGGTCGGTGACTCCGCCACGCCGGAGGGGACGGCACCCGTGGTCGGCGGCGGTGACCAGACGCGGGTCGAGGTCGTCGTCCGCAACGACGGCCTGCTGCCCGTCCGCAAGCCGCAGGTTGCTCTCGCCGCGCCGACCGGCTGGACGGTGCGGTCACTCAGCCCGGTGCCGCTGGTGCTCGCCCCGGGTCGGTCCACCACCTTCGCCTTCACGGTGACCCTGCCCGCCACCGCCGCTGCCGGGGACGCCGCGTTGACCGCCACCACGTCCTACGACGTGGTGGGGCGCGGCACGACACGCCAGACGTCGGTGTCGACGGTAGTGGTCGCCCCGGCGCCGCCGAGCGGTGACGTCGTGCTGTCCCACCACACGTGGGTCAGCGCCACCAGCGGTTGGATGACGCCGACCGTCGACCAGAGCGTCGGCGGCGGGTCACCGATCAGCATGGTCGGCCAGGTGTACCCGACCGGCCTCGGCGTCGCCTCGCCGTCCACGGTCCGTTACTACGTGGGCGACAGGTGCGACCGGCTGACCGCGACCGTCGGCCTGGACGACGCGGTACGCAACGTCGGCCCCGAGGGCGCCACCTCGACCTTCCAGGTGGTCGGCGACGGGCGGGTCCTGTTCGACAGCGGCGTGCTGACCCGGGACGACGTGCGTCAGGTCGACGTCGACCTGACCGGTGTCGGGGTGCTCGACCTGCTGGTCGGTGACGGCGGCGACGGCGGTTACAACGACCGCGCCGACTGGGCCGGCCTGAACGCCAGCTGCTGACACCTGCGCGATCGTCGAAAGACCGAAGCTCCGGCCCGGGTTCGCGCCCGGGCCGGAGCTTCGTTTCATCGTCGACGTACGTCGTGGCCTTCCGGGAGAAGGGTGCGCAGCAGCTCCCCGATCGTCAGGCGGCGGCCCGCTGCACCGCCGTGGCGGGGTTGCCGTCCACCGCCGCGGTGAGCTGCGGGACGAGCTTGTCCAGCAGGAACGGCAGACTCAACGGGGTGATGAACGAGGTCGCGGCACCGACCAGCTCCTCGTTCTCCAGGTAGATGTCGCGGCCCTCGGTCTTGACCTTGAGCTTGCTGTAGAGCGGGTCGGCCTGCACCTTCGCCCGGTCGGTGTCATAGGTGTCGACGAGCCAGATCAGCACGCCGGTGTCGAGCATGTCGGTGCGCTCCCGGCTCAGGTTCGCGCCGAACTCCTTGCCGGTCACCTCGGCCAGCCCGGGCGGCAACGTGAAGCCCAGGTCGGTGAGGAACCGCCCGCGCGAGTCCTGCGGGCCGTACACGTAGTAGCCCTCGTAGGTGGTGGCCATCAGGCCGGTCGCGCCGGCGAACGCCGGGTTCGCCGTGCGGACCGCGGCGAACCTGCCCTCGACATCGGTGACGATCCTGTCCGCCTGGGCCTTGCGCCCGACGGCGGCGCCGACGGTACGGGTGACGTCCTGCCAGGACACCCCGTAGTCGACGGAGTCCTTCGGCTGCGCCACGGTCGGCGCGATCTTCGCCAGCTTCGCGTAGTCGTCGCTGGTCAGCCCCGAGTAGACACCGAGGATGAGATCGGGCCGCAGGGCGGCCACCTTCTCGAACTGGATGCCGTCGGTGTTGGTGAGCACCTGTGGCTTGGCCCCCGTGCCCAGCGCGGCCTCGGCCCAGGGCCAGATGGCGCCCGGCTTCTCGCCGAACCACTCGGTGGTCGCCACCGGCACGACGCCCAGCGCCAGCAGAGCGTCCTGCTCGACGAGGCCGACCACGGCGATCCGCTTGGGCTCGGCCGGGATGGTGGCGGTGCCGAACTTGTGCGCGATCGAGACCGGGAAGGCGTCGGAGGTGGCGGCACCGGAGGAGGGGGCCGACGGCTCCGACCCACCGCCGCAGGCCGCGAGGAGAAGCAGGAGCGCGGTCGAAGCGACGGTCGCGCCCCGGCGGATTGAGGGAAGCCGCACGGGTCTTCCTTTCTGCCAGCGAGGCCCCAGGGTGGTGACCTCGAACGGGAGTGTAGGTTAGCCTCACCTAATTGAGTAATGCGAACGGGTGGACGGATGGAGCACGTGTTGACCTCAGGCACCGGCACCCGCCCGGAGCCCCGGACCGTCTCACCCGAAAAGGTGCCGCGCGAGTCGTTGTCGCGCTCCGGTCGGCGCTGGGCCGGCCTCGTCGTCGGCGTCGTCGCCCTCGCCGCCGCCGTGGCGTTGAGCATCGCGGTCGGCAGCCGCTCGCTCGGCCTCGGCACGGTCTGGCAGGTGCTCTGGCACGACGACGGCTCCGCCGCCGCGGAGATCGTGCACCGGCTCCGGGTGCCCCGCACGATCCTCGGGATCGGCGTGGGCGCGGCGCTGGGTCTGGCCGGCACGGTGATGCAGGCGCTCACCCGCAACCCGCTCGCCGAACCCGGCCTGCTCGGGGTCAGCCTGGGCGCGTCCACAGGCGTGGTGCTGGCCATCGCGCTGCTCGGGGTGACAAGCGCCAACGGGTACGTCTGGTTCGCCATCGCCGGCGCCGGGCTCACCTCGGCGGCCGTCTTCGCGCTCGGCGGTGCCGGCCGGGCACCCACCCCGGAACGGCAGGTCCTCGCCGGGGTCTCGCTCACCTCCGTGCTCGGCGCCGGAGTCTGGGCGATCCTGGTGACCCATCGGGAGGCGTTCGACAGGTACCGGCACTGGGACGTCGGCTCGCTCGCCGACCGGGAGACCGGCACGGTCACGCAGTTGGCACCGTTCCTGGTGGTCGGTGTCCTGCTCGCGCTGCTGCTGGGCCGCCAACTCAACGCGCTGAGCATGGGCGACGACGCGGCCACGTCGGTCGGCGCACACCCGGGGCGGATCCGGGTGCTCGGCATGATCACGATCACCCTGCTGTGCGGTGCGGCCACCGCCGCCTGCGGGCCGATCTGGTTCGTCGGCCTGGCCGTCCCGTACGCGGCCCGGATGTTCACCGGCTCGGACCACCGCTGGATCCTGGCCTACTCCCTGGTCCTCGGGCCCACCCTGCTGCTCGTCTCGGACGTGCTCGGGCGGGTCCTGGTGGCCCCGGCCGAACTGCCGGTCGGGGTGGTCACCGCGTTCCTGGGCGCACCACTGTTCATCGCGCTGTGCCGCCGACGCCGGCTGAGCACCCTGTGAGCGGGCCGGTGCTCCACCTACGTCCGACCGGACGGACCACCCGGCTGGTGATCCGCAGCCGGGGCGGCCGAGTCTCGCTGCGGGTGCACCTGCGCGCGCTTATCGCTGGCACCGCGCTGCTGCTCACGGCGCTGGGCGTCGCGCTCGTCAACCTCTCCAGCGGCGACTTCCCGATCCCCGTGCCCGACGTGCTGCGCAGCCTCGCCGGCCAGGGCGACCCGGGCACCGACTTCATCGTGCAGGAGCTGCGGCTGCCCCGCGTGCTGCTCACGCTGCTGGTCGGCACGGCCCTCGGCGCGAGCGGCACGATCTTCCAGGGGCTGACCCGCAACCCCCTGGGCAGCCCCGACTTCGTCGGCCTGACGGTGGGCGCGGCGACCGGCGCGCTGATCGTCCTGCTGCTGCTCAACGGCACCGGCTTCCAGGTCGCGGCCGGTGCGGTCGTCGGCTGCCTGGCCACCTCGGTCGCCATCTACCTGCTCGCGTTCCGCCGTGGGGTGCAGCCGTTCCGGCTGGTGCTGATGGGCGTCGGAGTGGCCGCGCTGCTCGACTCGTTCAACTCGTTCCTGATCTACCGCAGCCGACTGGACGAGGCGATCGCCGCCCAGGTCTGGTTGATCGGCAGCGTCAACGGCCCAGGATGGACCCAGGTGACACTCGTCGCCGTGGCCGTCGCGGTGCTGCTGCCGGTCGCGCTCTACCACGGCCGGCACCTCGACATGTTGGCCCTGGGCGACGAGTCCGCGATGCTGCACGGCGTACCCGTCGAACGCAGCCGGGTGGTGCTCGCGCTGACCGGCGTCGGGCTCGCGGCCGGTGCCACCGCCGCGGCCGGGCCGATCGCGTTCGTCGCCCTCGCCGCGCCACCGTTGGCCGCTCGACTGACCCGCTCACCGAACGCCGGGATCCTGCCGGCCGCGTTGATGGGCGCCGCCCTGTTGACGGCGAGCGACTGGGTGGCCCAGCGCCTCCTGCCCGACGACGACGTCCCGGTCGGTCTCGTCACCGCCGCCCTGGGCGGCATCTACCTGACCTGGTTGCTCTTTCACGAGCGACGTAACGGCGGACAAGGAGCACAGCGATGACCGAGTCGCGGCTGCGGGCCGACGCGCTGACCCTGGCGTACGACCGGAGGGTGGTCGTCCGGGACCTCGACGTCCAGATCACCGACGGGTCGTTCACCGTCATCGTCGGCCCCAACGCCTGCGGCAAGTCGACACTGCTGCGGTCCCTGGCCCGGGTGCTCAAGCCCCAGTCCGGTGCCGTCTACCTGGATGGTCAGACCATCGCGTCGCAGCCGTCCAAGCAGGTGGCCCGGCAGCTCGGCATGCTGCCGCAGTCGTCGGTGGCACCCGGCGGGATCGTGGTGGAGGAGTTGGTCGCCCGGGGCCGCTTCGCCCACCAGCGCCTGCTGCGGCAGTGGTCGCCGCAGGACGAGGCGGCGGTCGCCGACGCGATGCGCCAGACCGAGGTGACCGAGCTGGCCGACCGGTTCGTCGACGAACTCTCCGGTGGGCAGCGTCAGCGGGTCTGGCTGGCGATGGCGCTGGCCCAGCAGACGCCGATCCTGCTGCTCGACGAACCGACCACGTTCCTCGACCTGTCGCACCAGTTCGAGGTGCTGGACCTCTGCGCCGACCTGCACGAGCAGGGCCGGACGGTGGTCGCCGTCCTGCACGACCTCAACCACGCCTGCCGGTACGCCACCGAGCTGATCGTGATGCGGGAGGGCCGGGTCCTCGCCCAGGGCCCGCCCGCCGAGGTGATGACGGCGGAGCTGGTGGAGACGGTCTTCGCGATGCCGTGCCGGGTGATGACCGACCCGGAGACGGACACCCCGATGGTGGTCCCGGCCGGGCGGCAGCGGCGTCGACTGGCCCGCGCCGGCGTCGTCGCGGCGGTCGACCGGGTGCCCGCGTGACCGGCGGGCGCAGCCTGCTCACCGACACGCTCGGCAGGCAGCGGCGGCTCATCTCGCTGAGCACGCTCCTGATCACCGGCCACCAGGCCGGCGAGGCCGCGGTGCCGTTCCTGATCGGCGTGATCATCGACCGGGCGGTGGACGGCGGCGTCGGCAGCCTGGCCCTCTGGCTGGGTGTGCTGGCCGCCGTCTACGTCGGCCTGAGCTACAGCTACCGCTACGGCGAGCGTACCGGTGAACGTGCCGCCGAACAGGCGGCGCACGACCTGCGGCTACGGGTGACCCGGCGGGTGTTGCACGAGCGCGGCGGCGCGGAGGCCGACCGGCTGCCCGGGGCCCTGGTGTCCATCGCGACAAGCGACGCGGCCCGGGTCGGCGCGGTCGCCATCGCCGTCGTCTCCGGCGTGGCCGCGGTCGTCGGCCTGATCCTCGCGGCGGTCCTGCTGCTGTCCATCTCCCTGCCACTCGGGCTGGTGGTGCTCCTGGGCACCCCGCCGCTGCTGCTGCTCACCCGCCTGTTCGGCAAGCCGTTGGAGGAGCGCAGCGAAACGGAGCAGGAGCACAGCGCGCACGCGTCCGGCATCGCCGCCGACCTGGTCAGCGGCCTGCGCGTGGTCAAGGGCCTGCGGGCCGAGACGGCGGCGGTCGACAGGTACGCGCAGCGCAGCCGCAGCGCGCTGGCGGCGACCGTACGAGCGGCGCGCGCCGAGGCCGCGTACCAGGGGCTGGTGCTCACGCTCAGCGGGACGTTCCTGGCGGTCATCGCGGTCATCGGCGGAATCCTCGCGCTGCACGGCCAGATCAGCGTCGGTCAGCTCATCTCCTCGCTCGGCCTGGCGCAGTTCCTGGTCGGTCCGATGTCCACGTTCGGCTGGGTGGGTGCCGACCTCGCGCAGGGCCGCGCGTCCGCCCGCCGCGTCGCCGCCGTCCTGGACGCGCCAGTCGCGGTGCCCGACGGCACGGCGAACCCGATCACGCCGGCCCGGGGTGGGCTCGCGCTGCGCGGGGTGCACAGCCCGTCGCTGCGCGGAATCGACCTGGAGATCGCCCCCGGCGAGGTGGTCGGGATCGTGGCCACCGACCCGGCCGTGGCGGCCGAGTTGGTGCGGCTGCTCGGGCGGGTCCGTGACCCGGTCGCCGGGGTGATCGAACTGGACGGCGTGCCGCTCGCCGACCTCGCGCCGGACGACCTGCGGGCCGTGGTGCTGGCCGTCGACCATCAGACCGACCTGTTCGACGACACCGTCCGCGCCGCCGTCTCGCTCGCCGGGCGGGCCGTCCCGGCAAGCGTCGACGCCGCGGTGACCGCTGCGGACGCCGACGAGGTGGCCCGCGGCCTGCCCGACGGGCTGGACACGGTGCTCGACGATCGGGCCCGTTCGCTCTCCGGCGGGCAGCGGCAGCGCATCGCGCTCGCCCGGGCACTTGCCGGTGAACCGCCGGTGCTCGTCGTGCACGACCCGACCACCGCCGTCGACGCGGCGACCGAGTCCCGTATCGCCGGGCGACTGCGGGCGATGCGGGACGGACGAACCACGATCCTGATCACCGCCAGCCCGGCGTTGCTCGCGGTGACCGACCGGGTGATCGTCGTGCACGACGGCACGGTCCGCACCGTCGGCGCGCACGGCGACCTGGTCGCCGAGGACGACACCTACCGGGAGACCGTGCTCGCATGACCACCGACTCGACGACGTTGCTGCCGATCGCGACCGGACGGTGCACCCTGGCCCAGTTGCGGGCGCTTGTGCGTCCGCAGCGGTCCCGACTGGCCGGGGCGCTCGCCCTGCTGGTCGCCGGCACCGCGGCCGGGCTGGTGGGCCCGCCGCTGCTGGGGCGCATCGTCGACCTGGCCACCGGCGGGGGCAGCACCGGTGACGTCATTCTCACCGGCGCGGGGCTGGTGGCCGGCGCGGTCGTCGAGGCGGCGTTGGCCGGGTTCGGTTTCGCCCTGCTCGCGCAGGTCGGTGAGGGTGTGCTGGCCCGACTTCGGGAACGGTTCGTCTCCTCGGCGCTGCACCTTCCACTGGAGCAGGTCGAGCGTGCCGGGACCGGTGACCTCACCTCCCGGGTCACCAACGACGTCGCCGTGATCGCCGAGGCGGCCCGCAGCGCGGTCCCCGAGTTCACCCGCGCCCTGCTGACCATCGTGCTCACCCTGGCCGGGATGGCCGTGCTCGACTGGCGTTTCCTGGTCGCGGCGCTGATCGCGGTGCCGGTGCAGGCGCACACGGTGCGCTGGTACGCCCGCCGCGCCGTCCCGCTCTACGCCCGGCAGCGGGTCGCCGTCGCCGCGCAGCAGCACCACCTGCTCGCGACGATCGACGGCGCGTCGACAATTCGCGCGTTCCGGATCGCCGACGAGCACCGGGAGCGGGTCGCCACCAAGTCCCAACAGGCGGTGGACCTGCTGCTGCGGGGCGTCGCGTTGCAGACCCGGTTCTACGCCCGGCTGCACGTCGCCGAGTTCCTCGGGCTCGCCGCCGTCCTCGGCACCGGCTTCTTCCTCGTCCGCGGGGACGCGGTGAGCATCGGCACGGCGACCGCGGCGGCGCTGTATTTTCACGGCCTGTTCGGCCCGATCAACGTGGCCCTCGCCCTCGTCGACGACGCCCAGGCCGCCGCCTCGGGACTGGACCGGCTGGTCGGGGTCGCCGACCTGACCCCGCCGGTACGGCAACGGGCCCGCCCCGGCGACGGCCCGGACGCGGTGGTGGTCCGCGGGCTGGACTTCGCGTACCGGCCGGACCGGCAGGTGTTGCACGACGTCGACCTGACCATCGCCCGCGGCGAGCGGGTCGCCCTGGTCGGCAGCAGCGGTGCCGGCAAGACCACTCTCGCCAAGGTGATCGCCGGGGTGCACCAACCCGGCGGCGGGAGCGTCGCGGTGCCGGCCGGCGAGGTCGCACTGATCACCCAGGAGGTGCACGTCTTCGCCGGGCCCCTCGTCGACGACCTGCGGCTGGCCCGCCCGGACGCCACCGACGACGAGGTGAGCGCCGCGCTGGACCGGGTGCAGGCGTTGGGCTGGGTGCGGCAACTGCCCGACGGCCTGCACACCGAGGTCGGTGCGGGCGGGCACGTCCTCACCGCGGCGCAGGCCCAGCAGTTGGCGTTCGCCCGGCTGATCCTGGCCGATCCGCCGGTGGCGATCCTGGACGAGGCCACCGCGGAGGCCGGGAGCGCCGGAGCACGCCTGCTCGAACGGGTGGCGACCGCCGCCCTGGCGGGGCGTACCGCGCTGATCGTGGCGCACCGACTCACCCAGGCGGTGACCGCGGACCGGGTCGTGGTGATGGACGCCGGACGCATCGTCGAGGCCGGCACCCACCGCGAGCTGATCGAGCGGGACGGCCCGTACGCCACGCTGTGGCGGGCCTGGTCGGACCAGCGCGCTCGGCACTGAGCGCGCTGGTCCGGGCCGCCGGTCAGCGGTCGGCGTCGATCAGGCTCTGCGGGCGCATGTCGGTCCAGTTCGCGTTGACGTAGTCGACGCAGTCCTGTCGACCGGCCGGGCCGTGCACGGTCCGCCAGCCGGCCGGCACCTCGGCGAAGACCGGCCAGAGGCTGTGCTGGTTCTCGTCGTTGACAAGCACCAGGAACGTGCCGTCGGCGTTGTCGAACGGGTTCGTACTCATCGGATACTCCTCGTGCGGGTGTGCGTTACCAGGGTGTGCAGGGCGTCGAACCAGAGGTGGGCGAGATCGTCCACCGAGCCTTCGGGGAACACGCCGTCCGGCCAGCTCCAGGTGGCGACCAGCTGCGGGCCGGTCGCGCGGTCCTCGGTCTGGGCGTTCAGCACCAGTTCGTACGTCTCGGGCATGGCGTCGTCGGCGCCGTTCTCGGCGGCCTCCGCCTCGGGGGCGAACTCCCAGTCGGCGGCCTCCGGGAAGTCGAACCGTCCCATGTAGTTGAACTGGATCGGCGGATGCGGCAGTGCGGCCAGGGTCGGCGCGGTCGCCGGGTTGAGGTAGCGCAGCAGGCCGTAGCCCATGCCGTTGTCGGGCAACTCGGCCAGGTGCTCGCGGACCCGTACCACCGCCTCGGCCACCGCCGCACCGCCGGCCGACACGTCGATGCCGGCGGTGTCCAGGCAGACCGGGAAGATGTTGGTGAACCAGCCGACCGTGCCGGACAGGTCGGCCCCGTCCACCAGGTGCTCCTCCCTCCCGTGGCCCTCCAGCGCGACGAGCACCGCGTCGCCCGTGCCGCCCTGCGCGGCCCGCCACCGGGTGACGGCCACCCCCAACGCGCCGAGCAGGACATCGTTGACACCGGCACCGAGCCCGGCCGGCACGCGGGTCAGCAGGGCCTCGGTGACGTCGGTGGGCAGGGTCAGGGTGATGTCGCGCAGGGTGCCGGCCACGTCGATCGCGGCGTCGAGCGGGCGGCGTACCGGCAACGGGTCACCCCGCCGCACGATCCGCTCCCACCTCGGCAGCTCCGCCACCCGGGCCGGGTCCACCGCGCGTTCGGCGAGGCCCGTCGCCCAGCGGCGGAACGACGTGCCGGTCGCGGCGGTGAGCGGTGTGCGGCCGGCGACCGCGTCCCGCCAGGCGGCGCCGATCTCGGGCAGCAGCACCCGCCACGAGACACCGTCCACGACCAGGTGGTGGACCAGCAGCAGCAGGCGGCCCGGCCGGTGCGGGCCGGCGTCCAACCAGGCGGCCCGGATCATCGCCCCGTTGTCCGGGTCGAGCCCGGCCTGCGCGACTGTCGCCTGCTCGACGACCGCGTCCCACAGGCCACGGTCGTCGAGGCCGCTCACGTCGACGCGTACCGTCCAGTCGGCGGCGCGCGACGAGCCCGGCGGCGGCACGGTCACCGACCAGTCGCCGGTGCGGTCGAGGCGGGCCCGCAGCAGGTCGTGCCGGTCGGCGACGGCCTGCAACGCGGCCAGCAGCGGCTCCCAACCGAGACCCGCCGGGACCTGCACGACCGCGGACTGGTTGAAGCCGTCGATCGGGCCGTCCACCTCGCGCAGCCAGCGCATCACCGGGGTCAGCGGGAACGAGCCGACCCCGTCGCCGACCCGGCCGTCGGCCCGGTCGGACGCGGTCGCGACCAGGGCCAACCCGGCGACCGTACGCTGCGCGAAGACCTGCCGCGGGGTGAGCCGTAGGCCGGCCGCACGGGCCCGACCGACGAGCTGCATCGCGACGATGCTGTCACCGCCCAACGCGAAGAAGTCGGCCTCGACATCCACCGAGGGCAGACCCAACACTGACGCGACGACCTCGGCCAGGACGCGTTCCCGGTCGGTGCGGGGCGCCCGGCCGGCGCCGCCCGTGCCGAGGTCGGGCGCGGGCAGCGCGGCCCGGTTCAGCTTGCCGTTGGCCAGGGTCGGCAGCCGGTCGAGGCGGACCAGCGCGGACGGCACCATGTAGTCGGGTAGTTCGGTGGCGACCGCGGCGCGCAGCGCGGCCAGGTCCAGGCCGTCGGCACCGACCACGTAGCCGGCGAGGAGGCGTACGCCGGGGCGGTCCTCCCGGGCGATCACCACGGCCTCGGTGACGCCGGGCTGCGCGGTGAGCACCGACTCGATCTCGCCCAGCTCCACGCGGAAGCCGCGGATCTTCACCTGTTCGTCGACCCGGCCGAGATACTCCACCCGACCGTCCTCGGTCCACCGCACCAGGTCGCCGGTGCGGTACATCCGCTCGCCCGGCGCTCCGTACGGGTCGGCGACGAAACGCTCGGCGGTCTGGTCGGGCCGGCCCAGGTAGCCACGTGCCAGGCCCGCCCCGGCGACGTACAGCTCACCGGCCACGCCGGTCGGGGTGTGCCGCAGGGCCCGGTCCAGCACGTACGCGCGGGCACCCGCGACGGCCCGGCCGATCACCGGGGACGCGGTGTCGCCGATCCGGGCGGCGAGAGCGTCGACTGTCGCCTCGGTCGGGCCGTACAGGTTGAACGCCTCGGTGCCGGGCAGCGCGCCGAGACGCTGCCAGAGCGCGGGCGGCACCGCCTCGCCGCCGACACCGACCACGGCGAGGGGGCAGCGCCCGTCGCGGATCAGGCCGGCGTCGGCGAGCTGCGCGAAGTGCGAGGGGGTCAGCTCGATGAAGTCGATCCCCTCGGCCCGGATCAGTTCGGCGAGCTGCTCCGGGTCGCGTCGCAGCTCCTCGGTGACGATGTGCAGGGCGTGCCCGTCGAGCAGCCACAGCTGCGGCTGCCAGGAGGCGTCGAACGCGAACGACCAGGCGTGCCCGACCCGCAGGTGGCGGCGGCCGGTGGCGGCGCGGGCGGGCAGGTGCAACTGCGCGCGGTGACTCCGGAACAGGTTGACCAGGTTGCGGTGGGTCACCACAACGCCCTTCGGGCGTCCGGTGGAGCCGGAGGTGTAGATGACGTACGCCGGGTGTTGGGGGCGGGCCGGGCGTACCCGGTCGTCGTCGGTCAGGTCGTGCCCGGCGAGCGTGGCCAACGTCGGGTCGTCGACCAGGACGCGGTCGAGCCCGTCCGCGGTGACACCGACCCCGGCGGCGGTGACCAGCACGACGGGCCGCGCGTCGGCGAGCATCGCGGCGACCCGCGCCGACGGGTAGGACGGGTCCAGCGGCAGGTAGGCGGCACCGCACTTGAGCACCGCGAGGATCGCGGTGATCGCGTCGGCGGTGCGTGGCAGGGCGAGGGCCACCACGTCCTCGGCGCCGACCCCACGGGTGGCCAGCAGCCGGGCCAGCCGGTTGGCGCGGTCGTTGAGGTCGGCGAACGTCAGGCGGACCGCGCCGCAGACGACGGCGGGCGCGTCCGGTGACTCGGCCACCTGCCGTTCGAACAGGACCGCCACCGTCGGGTCGTCGTCGCTGGCGGGCGGCGGCGGGGTCCAGCCGGTGCGGTCCTCGTCCGCCACCAGGTCCAGGCGGCCCACCGCGCGGTCCGCATCGGTGGTGAACGCGGTCAGGACGGCGGTGAGCGCGCCGACGAGTCGCCGGGCGACCGGTGGGGTGAACAGGTCGGGACGGTACTCCAGGCCCACCCGCAGCCGCTGCCCCGGGTCGACGACCCAGGTGAGCGGGTAGTGGGTGGCGTCGCGCCCGCCCGCGTCGACGGCGGCGAGCAGGGTCTCCGACCCGTCGTCGGTACGCTCCGGGTAGTTCTCGACGATCAGCAGTGTGTCGAACAGCTCCCCGACCCCGGCGAGGCGCTGGATGTCGGCCAGCCCGAGATACTGGTGGTCGAGCAGCGCCGACTGCTCGTCCTGGAGCCGGGCCAGCAGCCCCGCCACCGGCTCGGCCGGGTCGAGGCGCACCCGCACCGGCACGGTGTTGATGAATAGCCCGATCATCGACTCGACACCCGGCAACTGCGCCGGCCGCCCGGAGACGGTGGTGCCGAAGACCACGTCGTCCCGGCCGGTGAGACGGCCCAGCACGATGCTCCAGGCGGCCTGGACCAGCGTGTTCAGCGTCAGCCCCCGGGAGCGGGCCAGGCCGGTCAGGCGCGCGGTCACGGCCTCGGTCAGCTCCCGCTCGGCCAGCTCGGGCACCGCCGGTTCGCGGTGGGGGTCGGCCGGGGCGAGCCGGGTGGTGTCGGTGACCCCGGCCAGCGCCGTACGCCACGCCTGCTCGGCGGCGGACCGGTCCTGCCCGGCCAGCCAGGCGAGGAAGTCGCGGTACGGCGGCGCGGCGGTGCCGCCGTCGGCGCCCTCGTACAACTCGGCGAGCTGGTCCAGCAGCGGCCCTCGGGACCAGCCGTCGAGCAGCATGTGCTGGTGGGTGAGGATCAGCCGGTACGCGTCGCCGGTGCGCACCAGCATCATCCGCAGCAGCGGGGCGACCGCCGGATCGAATCGGCGGCCCTCCTCGGCGAGGCAGCGCTGCCACGCCTCCTCCTGCCGTGCGGCCTCCAGATCGGACAGATCCGCCTCGGCCCAGGGCAGCGTGACGCCACGGTGCACCACGGCGACCGGTCGGCCGGAGTCGAGCTGGTGGAACGACGTCCGCAGGTTGGCGTGCCGCTGCACGAGTGCCTGCCCGGCGGCGCGCAGCCGGGCCGGGTCGACGGTGCCGGGCAGGTCGAAGACCATCTGCACGGTGTAGAGGTCGAGGCCGTCGGCGTCGAACGCGGCGTGGAAGAGCAGCCCGGTCTGCAACGGGGAGAGCGGCAGCACCTCGGCCACGTCCAGGCCCCGCCCGGCGATCTCGGCGGTCTCGGCGTCGGTGAGCGTGACGAGCGCGCCGCTGTCGCTGGCGGCGGTGAACGCCGACCCGGCGGCGGCGGCCAGCGCGGCAGGCGTCCGCAGGTGGAACACCTGCCGCAGGGTGAGCGACAGACCGGCGGCGCGGGCCCGGCCGACCAACTGGATCGAGATGATGCTGTCGCCGCCGAGGCTGAAGAAGTCATCCTCGACGCCCACCGTGGGCACCGCCAGCACCTGCGCGAACAGGTCGACGAGCACCTGTTCGCGGTGGTTGCGCGCGGCCGTGCCGGTGCCCGCGGCGGCGAGGTCGGGGGCGGGCAGGGCGGCCCGGTCCAGTTTGCCGTTGACCGAGACCGGCAACGCGTCGAGGACGACGAAGGCGGACGGCACCAGGTGCGCGGGCAGCAGCGCCGCGAGCCGGGCGCGCAACGCGGCCTCGTCCAGGGTGCCGGCCACGGTGAGGTACGCGACCAGGTGCGCGACACCCGGCCGGTCCTCGCGCAGCAGCACCACCGCCGAACCCACGTCGGGTTGTGCGGTAAGCGCGGCCTCGATCTCGCCCAGCTCGACACGCAGCCCACGGATCTTCACCTGGCCGTCGCCCCGGCCGAGGAACTCGAGCACCCCGGGCGCGCTCCAGCGCACCTGGTCGCCGGTGCGGTACATGCGGGTGCCGGGCGGGCCGTACGGGTCGGCGACGAATCGGTCGGCGGTCAGGTCGGGCCGGCCCCGGTAACCGCGGGCCAACTGCACGCCGGCGAGGTAGAGCTCACCCGGCACCCCGACCGGCACGGGGTGCAGCCCGGCGTCGAGCACGCTCACCCGGGTGTTCCACACCGGCGCACCGATCGGGACGGTGCCGGTGCCGGTGCCGCGCTCGGCGGGCCACGCCGTCACGTCCACCGACGCCTCGGTCGGGCCGTACAGGTTGTGCAGGGCGGCACCGGGCAGCACGTCCCGGCACCTGTCGGCGAGGACGCTGGGCAGCGCCTCGCCGCTGCACAGGACGCGGCGCAGCGTGGTGCAGCCGACGGCGCTCGGCTCGGCGAGGAACGCGGCGAGCATCGACGGGACGAAGTGCACGGTGCTGATCCGTTCCCGCTGGATCACCTCGGCGAGGTAGACCGGGTCGCGGTGGCCGTCCGGCCGGGCGACGACCAGGGTGGCCCCGGTGCTCAGCGGCCAGAAGAACTCCCAGACCGAGACGTCGAAGCCGGCCGGGGTCTTCTGCAACACCCGGTCGCCCACGGTGAGGCCGTACTCGTGCTGCATCCAGCGCAGCCGGTTGACGATGCCGGCGTGCTCGATCTCGACACCCTTGGGCATGCCGGTGGAGCCGGAGGTGTAGATGACGTACGCCGGGTGCCGGGGACCGGGTGGGCGCAGCCGCACGTCCGGGTCGTCGAGCGGTCCGTCCAGCACGATGGGTGCGTCCGCGTGCGGCAGCCCGGCGACGCGCGACGCGGTGCCGCCGACGGCGAGCACCGCGACGGGCCGCGCGTCGGTGAGCATCGCCGCCAGCCGGGCGTCCGGGTGGTCCAGGTCGAGCGGCAGGTACGCGGTGCCGGCCCGCCCGGCCGCGAGGATCGCCACGACCAGCTCGACCGAACGCGGAAGGGCCAGGGCGACGACGGTCTCCGGTCCGGCGCCGGCGGAGGCGAGCACCCGGGCCAGCCGCTCGGTGCGCGCGTCCAGCTCACGGTAGGTGATCTCGACACCGTCCGGATCGACCAGCGCCACCGCGTCGGGGGTCGCCGCGACCTGTGCGGCCACCAGCTCCGGCAGGGTCGCCGCGGGCAGTTCGCGAACCTCTCCGGTCCCGGCGGTCCGGAGCGTCGCGCGCCCAGCCCGGTCGAGCAGGCCGACCCGACCGACCGGGGCGTCCAACCCGGTGACCAGTTCGTCCACGACCGTGACAAGTGCCGTGGCGAGCCGGGTGGCGTACGCGGCGTCGAACAGGTCGGGCCGGTACTCGACGGCGAGGTGCAGGGTCGGGCCGGGCTCGGCGATGAGCGTCAGCGGGTAGTGGGTGGCGTCGTGCCCGTCGGTGCCGGTGACCGGCAAGCCGTCGTCGGCGTCGCCGTCCGGGTAGTTCTCGAAGACCAGCAGGGTGTCGAACAACTCGCCGTGCCCGGCGACGCGCTGGATGTCGGTGAGGCTGAGGTACTGGTGCTCCATCAGCGCGGACTGCTCGTCCTGGATCCGGTCGAGCAGCGCGTGGGCGGGCTCGGCCGGGTCGATGCGCACCCGCACCGGCACGGTGTTGATGAACAGGCCGATCATCGACTCGACACCTGGCAACTGCGGTGGCCGCCCGGAGACGGTGGCGCCGAAGACCACGTCGTCGCGGCCGGTGAGCCGGGCCAACAGTAGCGCCCAGGCGGCCTGCACGATGGTGTTCACGGTCAGACCACGGGCGCGGGCGTTCGCGGTCAACGCCGCCGTCCGGTCCGCGGGCAACTCCATCTCGGCCACCTCGGGAGCCAGCGCGGCACGGCGTCCGTCGGCGGGCGCGACACGTGTGGGTTCGGCCAGGCCGCCGAGCGCGGCGGCCCAGGCGTTCTCGGCGGTCCGCCGGTCCTGCCCGGCCAGCCAGGCGAGGTAGTCCCGGAACGGCCGGCCGGTCACCGGCGCGGTGTCGCCGTCGCGGTACAGGGCGGACAACTCGGCCAGCAGCGGTCCCCGGGACCAGCCGTCGAGCAGCAGGTGGTGGTGGGTGAGCACGAGCCGGTGCGAGTCCGGGCCGGTACGCACCAGGGCCAGGCGCAGCAACGGTGCGACGCTCGGGTCGAAACGGTGGCCCTGCTCGGCGAGGAGCCGCTGCCAGGCCGCCTCCCTCGCGTCAACGTCCACCTCGGACAGGTCGACCTCGGTCCACGGCACGGCCACGGTGGCCGGGACGACGCTGACCGCCGTGCCGGACCCGAGGTGGTGGAACGAGGCGCGCAGGCTGGGCTGCCGGTCGAGCAGCGCCTGACCGGCCGCCCGCAGGCGGGTGGCGTCGATCGGCCCGGTCAGGTCGACCACCATGCGGACGGTGTAGACGTCCGGGCCGGCGTCGTCGAGCAGGCTGTGGAACAGCAGGCCGGTCTGCAACGGCGAGAGCGGCAACACCTCACGGACGTCGACGCCGAGGCCGGCCAGCTCGCGCCGGTCGGCCTCGGTGAGGGTGACCAGGGACAGGCTCGGCGCGACCGCGTCGGTGCCGGTCACGGTGCCGGCGACGGCCACCAGCCGGGCCGGGGTGCGCTGGAGGAACACCTGACGCGGGGAGATCACCAGGCCGGCGACCCGGGCCCGGCCGACCAACTGCATCGACATGATGCTGTCCCCGCCGAGGGCGAAGAAGTCGTCGTCGATGCCGACCGCCGGCACCCCCAGCACCTCGGCGAAGACGTCGCAGAGCAGCTTCTCGCGGGGCGTCCGGGGCGTACGCCCGTTGTCGGCGGTGAACTCCGGGGCGGGCAGGGCGGCCCGGTCCAGCTTGCCGTTGACCGACACCGGCAGCGCGTCCAGGGCGACGAACGCGCCGGGGACCATGTAGTCGGGCAGCGTGGCGGCCACGCCCGCCCGCAACCGGCCGAGATCGGTGCTACCGACGACGTACGCGACGATCCGCCTGACGCCACCGTCGGTCCGCAGCACCACTGCGGCCTGCCGGACGCCCTCCTGGCGGGCGACGACAGCCTCGATCTCGCCGAGTTCCACCCGGAACCCGCGAATCTTGACCTGGTGGTCGACGCGGCCGACGAACTCCAGCGCCCCGTCCGGGGACCAGCGCACCAGGTCGCCGGTGCGGTACATCCGGGCACCGGGCGCGGCGAACGGGTCGGGCAGGAAGCGCTCGGCGGTCAGGCCGGGCCGGTTGTGGTAGCCGCGGGCCAGGCCGAGACCGCCCAGGTACAGCTCGCCGACGACACCTGGCGGGACCGGGTTCAGGCCGCTGTCCAGCACGTACGCCAACTGCCCGGGATCCGGGTAGCCGATCGGCACGGTGCCGGTGGAGACCGGTGCGCACTCCCACAGGGTCGCGTTGACACTCGTCTCGGTGGGCCCGTACGCGTTGAACATGCGCCGGCCGGCGGCGAACCGCTCGGCCAGCCGGGCGGGCACCTCCTCGGTGCCGACGAGCATGGACACCCCCAGCGGCAGCCGGCAGTCGGCGGGCAGCGCACTGAGCACCGACGGCGGCAGGGCCAGTTGGGTGACCTCGTGCTTGGTGAGGTAGTCGACGAGCGGCGCGCCGGGGACGCGCAGTTCGGCCGGGACCACCACGAGCGCACCACCGGACAGCAGCGCCTGGCACAGCTCCCAGTAGGCGAGGTCGAAGCTGGGCGACGCGAAGAGCAGCACCCGACTGGCCTGCGTGACACCGAGCCTGAGCCGCTGGGTGGCGAGCAGCTTCGCGACGCCCTCGTGGGTGACGACGACGCCCTTGGGCCGCCCGGTCGACCCGGACGTGTAGATGACGTACGCGGCGTCCGCGACGTCGGGCGCGACAGGCGTCACGTCCGGGCCGGACGCGGCCACGTCCACCACCGGACGGTCGCCGGGCAGCGCGTCGGCCAACTCGGCGCGGGTGACGACGCAGGCCGGCGCGGCATCCTCCAGCATGTAGCGCAGCCGGTCGGCCGGGTAGTCCAGGTCGAGCGCGAGGTAGGCGGCACCGGAGCGCAGCACGCCGACGAGCGCGGTGACCAGGTCCACGGAGCGGGGGAGTGCCACCGCGACGACCTGGCCGGGGCCGACCCCACGGGCGGCCAGCGCCCGGGCCAGACGGTCCGAACGCACGGCCAACTCGGCGTAGCTGACCTGCTCGTCCTCGCAGATCACGGCGATGTTCTCCGGGTACGCGGCGACCATGTCGGCGAACTGCCGGGGGAAGGTGGTGGCGACGATGCCGTCCGTGCTGCCGTTCCACTCGGTGAGGACTGTTGCGCGCTCGGCCGGGTCGAGGATGTCGATCCGGCCGACCGGGGCGGCCGGGTCGGCGGCCAGCGCGGTGACGACGCGGACCAGCCGGTCGAGGATGGTGCCGGCGGCGTCGGCGTCGAACACGTCGGCGCGGTGCCGGATCTCCAGGTTGATCCGCGGGCCCGGCTCGGCGACAAGCACCAGCGGGTAGTGGGTGGCGTCGTCGTCCTGCGCCTCGGTGACCCGCAACCCGGGCACCGGCTCGGCGGCGTCCGGACTGTCGGGATAGCTCTCGAAGACGGTGAGGGTGTCGAACAGTTCGCCGTGCCCGGCCAGCCGTTGGATGTCGGCCAGCCCGAGGTACTGGTGCTCCATCAGCGCGGCCTGCTCGTCCTGGAGGCGCACGAGCAGGTCGTGGGCCGGCTCGGCCGGGTCGAGCCGGACCCGCACCGGCACGGTGTTGATGAACAGGCCGATCATCGACTCGACACCTGGCAACTGCGGTGGCCGTCCGGAGACGGTGGCGCCGAAGACCACGTCGTCGCGGCCGGTGAGCCGGGCCAGCAGCAGACCCCAGGCCGCCTGCACCACCGTGTTGACGGTGACGCCGAGGGTACGCGCGAGGTCGCTGAGCCGGCCGCTCAGCTCGGCGGGCAGCGCCGTCTCCACCGAGCCGGGGACGACCGGCTCGGGTGTGGTGCCGGCGGGTGCCATCCGGGTCGGTTCGTCCAGCCCGGCGAGCGCGTCCCGCCAGGCGGCGGTGGCCGCGTCCCGGTCCCAGCGGGCCAGCCACGCCAGATACGCCTTGTACGGGGTGACCGGCGGCAACGATCCGGGCGCGGCGTACAGGTCGAGCAGTTCCCGCACGAGCAGCGGCGCGGACCAGCCGTCGAGCAGGATGTGGTGGTGCGTGATGGTGAGGCGGTGTGCCGCGTTCCCGAGCCGGGTCAGCGTCATCCGCAGCAGCGGCGGCCGGGCCATGTCGAAGCGTTCTCGCCGGTCGGCGGCGGCGAGCCGGTCGAGTTCGGCGGTGCGTTCGGCCTCGGGCAGGCCGCTGAGGTCGTGCTCGGCCCAGGGCAGCCGCGCCCGGGTGGGGATCGCGGCGACAGTGCTGCCCTTTGCCGTACGCCGGAACCCGGCCCGCAGGTTGGCGTGCCGGTCGAGCAGCGCCTGCCCGGCGTCGCGGAGCCGGACGGTGTCCAGCGGTCCGGTCAGGTCCAGCGCGGTCGACACGGTGTAGACGTCGGGGGCGTCGGTGTCGTAGAGCGCGTGGAAGAGCAGTCCCTCCTGCAACGGCGTCAGTGGCAGGACGTCCTCAAGCCCGGTTTTCTTGGTCACTGCGTCTCCCACTCGGACTCGAGGTCGGCGAACTCGGCCTCAAGGCTGTCGATGTCGGCCTGGCTCACCTCGACCAGGCTCAGGTCGGACGGGGTGTAACCCCCGGATCCCGGATCGGCGGCGAGCGCTCGCAGCGCCTCCTGCCAGCGGCGGGCCAGCTCACGGACCTGCTCTCCGCTGAGCAGGTCCCGTGGCCAGGTGAAGGTCGCGGTGAGCCGGGGCCCGTCGGCGTGGTCCTCGGTGGTCGCGTTGATCTCCAGCGGGTAGTCGGCGGGCATGCCGTCGTCGGCACCGCCGCCCCAGCCCTCGCCGGCCGGTTCCCACGGGCCCTCGTCGGCGTTCCCGGCGGCGAACCGGCCGAGGTAGTTGAAGCCGATCAGGGGCGGGCCGTACCCGGCGAGCACACGTGCCGTCTCGGGGTTGAGATGGCGCAGCAGGCCGTAGCCGACGCCGTTGTCCGGCGCCGCCCGCAACCGCTCCTTGATCGTCTTCAGGGCGTCACCGGGGTGCTCCGCACCGAGGTCGAGTCGTACCGGGTACTCGCTGGTGAACCAGCCGACCGTGCGGGACAGGTCGGCGCCGGCCACCAGGTGCTCCTCGCGGCCGTGCCCTTCGAGCATGACCAGCCAGCCGGCACCACCGGCCCAGTCGCGCAGCGCCAACGCGAGACCGGTCAGCAGCACGTCGCCGACGCCGGCGTGGAAGCCGGCGGGCACCGTGGTGAGCAGCGGCTGGGTCTCCTCCGGTGGCAGCTCGATGGTGATCTCGTCGCAGGTGCCGGTGCGGTCGCGGGCCGGGTCCAGGGGGCGGCTGCCCAGCGCGGCGCGCGGCCCGGCCAGAACCTCGGTCCAGTACGGCAGTTGCCCCACGGTCCGCGCCTGGCGGGACAGGCTGTCCAGTTCCCGGGCCCAGCGGCGGAACGAGGTGCCGGTGGGCGGGAGGGCGATCGGGGTGCCCGCCTGCCGGGCCGCCCAGGCGGCGGCGAGGTCGGGCAGCAGGATCCGCCAGGACACCCCGTCCACGGCGTAGTGGTGCACGACGAGCAGCACGTGCCCGGGTTCGAGCAGCACCGCCTGGAGCATGACGCCCCGGGCGGGGTCGAGCCGGTCGCGGGCGGCGGCGGCGATCGCGGGCAGGGTCTCCTCGTCGTACGAGGTCACCCGCACGACGTCGACGGGCGCGCCGGGCTCGGGGATCTGCACACCGGCCTCGGTCACCCGGGCGCGTAGCAGGTCGTGGCGGTCGACGAGGGCCTGGACGACCTCGGCCAGTCCGGCGGCGGTGAGCCCGGCCGGGGCGTGCAGCAGCATCGACTGGCTGTATCCGGTGGTCGGGCCGTGCACCTCGGCGAGCCAGCGCATCACCGGGGTGAGCGGCGCGCTCCCGTACGCCTCGCGCGGGTCCTCGGTCACCGTCGTGTCGACGGTGACGGCCTGGGCGAGCCCGGCCGGCGTCTTGTGCCGGAACACGTCCCGGGGGCTGATGCCGAGGCCGGCCGCACGGGCCCGGCTGACCAGTTGGATCGAGACGATGCTGTCGCCGCCCAGGGCGAAGAAGTCGTCGTCGATGCCCACCGCCGGTAGGCCCAGCACGTCGGCGAACAGGTCGCAGAGCTGTTGTTCGCGGCTGTTGCGGGCGGCCGTGCCGCCGACAAGCGTGGCGAAGTCCGGGGCGGGCAGCGCGGCCACGTCGAGCTTCCCGGCGACCGTCCGGGGCAGCGCGTCCACCTCGACGAACGCCGAGGGGATCATGTGGTCCGGCAACGTGGCCCGTAGCCGGTCCAGGTCGACGGGCCCACCCACGACGTAGGCGACGAGTCGGCCGTCGCGGAGGACCACGGCGGCCTGGCCGAGGGCGGCCTCGATCTCGCCCAGTTCGATGCGGTAGCCGCGGACCTTGACCTGCCCGTCGGCGCGGCCGGCGAACTCCAGCACCCCGTCGCGGTTCCATCGGGCCAGGTCCCCCGTGCGGTACATCCGTGCACCAGCGGGGCCGTACGGGTCGGCCACGAACCGTTGCGCGGTCAACCCGGCCCGATTCAGGTATCCGTGTGCCAGCCCGGCTCCGGCCACGTACAGCTCACCGAGCACCCCGGGCGGCACCGGCCGCAGGGCGGCGTCGAGCAGGTAGGTCCGGACGTTGGCCAGTCGGTACGCGGCCCGGTCCGGGCCGTGCCATCCGTAGGCGTCCACGGACGTCTCGGTCGGCCCGTACAGGTCGTGACAGGTCAACCCCGGCGTCGCGCACACCCGTTGCCACAACTGCCCGTCGATCGCCTCGCCGCCGACGAGCAGCACGCTCAGGCCCGCGTCCAACAGCCCGGCCGCTACCAGCTCCCGCAGATAGGTGGGCGTCACGTCCACCACGTCGACATGGTTGCGGCGGACGTAGGCGACCAGGGCGGCGTCGTCGCGGTACTCGTCGTCGTCGAGGACGTGCAGGGTGTGCCCGTCGAGCAGCCAGATCAGCGGCTCCCAGGACCCGTCGAAGGTGAACGACGCGACGTGCGCGACCCGACGTCGGGGGCCGCCCATGAGTCGCTCTCGATGCGAGGCGAACAGGTTCACGATGCCCCGGTGCGGGACCACCACACCCTTCGGCCGTCCCGTCGACCCCGACGTGAAGATCACGTACGCGGGGTCGTCCGCCCGGGGGCGGTCGGGGCTGCCGATCGGGCCCTCGACGAGGGTGGGCCCGTCGAGCAGCAGGTGGGCCCGGCCCGGCGGCAGGGGAGTGTCGCCGGTGCTGAGCACCAACGTCGGCGCCGCGTCGTCGAGCATCGCGGCGACCCGGTCGGTCGGCTGGTACGCGTCCAGCGGCAGGTACGCCGCACCCGCCCGGAGGACGCCCAGGATCGCCGGGACGGTGAGCGGGCGGGACACCGCGAGCGCGACCAGGTGGCCCCGGCCGACGCCGTGTCCGGCCAGCACGCCGGCCAGCCGGGACGACCACGTGTCCAGTTCGGCGAACGTCCACGACCGGCCACCGGAGACCAGCGCCACGGCTCCTGGCGTGGCCGATGCCTGCGTCTCGAAGAGGTCCACGATGGACCCCGGCGGCGTGGTCGCCTCGGTGTCGACGGCGAGCAGCAGGTCCCGTTCGTCCTGGCTCAGGACGTCGATTCGGCTGACCACCGCCGACGGATCGGTGGCGACCGTGGCGAGGACCCGCTGCAACCGCTCGACAAGGGTGTGCGCCGTGGCGCGGTCGTACCGGTCGGTGGCGAATTCGAGGCTTCCCTCGATGCCGCCGTCCGGGGCGTCGGCGAAGTCGAAGGAGAGGTCGAACATCGCCGTACGGTGCCCGACGGGCTCGGGCGCTCCGGTCAGCTCGGCGAGCGTCCAGGTGTGGCCCCCGCCGGGTAGGTAGGAGACCATCGTCTGGAACAGGGGGTGCCGGCCCAGCGACCGGACCGGGTTCAGTGCCTCCACCAGGTGCTCGAACGGCACGTCCTGCCTGTCGAAGGCGGCCAGGTCGGTTTCCCGCACCCGGGCCAGTAGCTCGCGGAACGACGGGTCGCCCGAGGTGTCGGTGCGTAGCACCAGCGTGTTCACGAAGAAGCCGACGAGGTCGTCCAGCGCGGCGTCCGGTCGTCCCGCCACGGGTGCGCCCAACGGCACATCGGTGCCCGCGCCCAGGCGGGACAGCAGCACCGCCACCGCCGCCTGCACCACCATGAAGAGACTGGTGCCCGTCGCTCGGGCCAGGTGTCGGAGGTCGCGGGCCACCGCGTCGGGCAGGACGAAGTCGACGAGGTCGCCCCGGTGACTGGCCTCCGCCGGACGGGGCCGGTCGGCCGGCAGGTCCACCTCGTCGGGCAGCCCGGCCAGGGCCTCCCGCCACGCCCGCACCTGGTCGGTCAGGTCGGCGGACTGCTCGCGTTGCCAGAGGGCGAAGTCGGCGTACTGCACGGGGAGCGGTCGGAACGTCGGGGCGTGGCCGGCGCGGCGCGCCTCGTACGCCGTGGTGAGGTCGGCGCGCAGCGGCTCGTCGGACCATTCGTCGCCGGCGATGTGGTGCAACAGCAGGAGCAGCACGTGCTCGTCCGGTGCCACCCGGAACACGTCGACCCGCAGCGGCGGTTCGCGATCGAGCGCGAACGCGTGCCCGGCGGCGGCGTCGACGTCGCCGCCCTCGTGGAACGCGACCGGGACGGCGTCCGGTGGGAGCACGTGTTGGTAGGGAGTCCCGTCGACGTCCGGGAAGATGGTGCGGAGGGTTTCGTGTCGGGCGACCACGTCGCCGATCGCCGCGACCAACGCGTCCGGGTCCAGGCGGCCGCGCAGCCGCCACGCGATCGGGATGTTGTACGTCGGGTTCGGCCCCTCCAGCCGGTACAGGAACCACAGTCGTTGCTGCGCGTACGACAGTGGCACCCGGTCCGGGCGTGGTCCGGCCACCAGCGGTGCGCGGTTCGATCCGACAAGTCTCGGCAGCAGTCCCGCCACGGTGGGTGTGTCGAACACGGCGCGGACCGGCAGCTCGACGCCCAGGACGGCCCGTACCCGGCCGGCGAGGCGCATGACCAGCAGCGAGTGGCCGCCGAGGGCGAAGAAGTCGTCGTCGATGCCCACCGATGGCAGGCCCAGCACCTCGGCGAACAGGTCGCAGAGTTGTTGTTCGCGGCTGTTGCGGGCGGCCGTGCCGCCGACCAGCGTGGAGAAGTCCGGGGCGGGAAGTGCCGCCACGTCGAGCTTGCCCGCGATGGTGCGGGGCAACGCGTCCACCTCGACGAACGCCGACGGGATCATGTAGTCCGGCAACGTGGCCCGCAAGCGGTCCAGGTCGACAGGCCCGACCACGTAGGCGACCAGCCGGCCGTCGGTCACCACCACAGCGGCCTGGCCGAGGGCGGCCTCGATCTCGCCCAGCTCGATGCGGTAACCGCGGACCTTGACCTGCCCGTCGGCGCGGCCGGCGAACTCCAACACCCCGTCGCGGTTCCATCGGGCCAGGTCCCCGGTGCGATACATCCGACTGCCGGCCGGACCGTACGGGTCGGCCACGAACCGCTGCGCGGTGAGCCCCGGTTGATTCAGGTACCCGTGCGCCAACCCGGCTCCGGCGACGTACAGCTCACCGAGGACCCCCGGCGGCACCGGCCGCAGTCCGGCGTCGAGCAGGTAGGTGCGCACGTTCGCCAACCGGTACGCCGACCGCTCCGGACCCTTCCACCCGTACGCGTCCACGGACGCCTCGGTCGGCCCGTACAGGTCGTGACAGGTCAACCCCGGCGTCGCGCACACCTGCTGCCACAACTGCCCGTCGATCGCCTCGCCGCCGACGAGCAGCACGCTCAGGCCCGCGTCCAACAGCCCGGCCGCTACCAGCTCCCGCAGATAGGTGGGCGTCACGTCCAACACGTCGATCCGCTGCGCACGCAGCCGCGACACGAGAACACCCGCGTCGCGGTACTCGTCGTCATCGAGGACGTGCAGGGTGTGCCCGTCGAGCAGCCAGAGCAGCGGCTCCCAGGACCCGTCGAAGGTGAACGACGCGACGTGCGCGACCCGACGTCGAGGGCCGCCCATGAGTCGCTCTCGATGCGAGGCGAACAGGTTCACGATGCCCCGGTGCGGGACCACCACACCCTTCGGCCGTCCCGTCGACCCCGACGTGAAGATCACGTACGCGGAGTCCTCCGCCGACGGCCTCGCCACGAACGGCACCGCCTCCGGCACCGCCGAACCCACCACCAGCCGAGGGCCCGACCACGGCACGTCGGTGTCCCCGGTGCTGACCAGGATCGCCGGCCGCGCATCGTCGAGCATCGCCGCGATCCGGTCGGTCGGCTGGTACGCGTCCAGCGGCAGGTACGCCGCACCCGCCTTGAGCACGCCCAGGATCACCGGGACGGTGAGCGGGCGGGAGGTGGCCAGCGCGACGAGGCCCCCGGAGTACGAGGCCAGCGCACCGGCGAGCCGCGACGACCAGTCGTCCAGTTCGGCGTACGTCCAGGCACGTCCGCCGGAGACCAGGGCGACCGCCTCGGGGCTGGCCGCCGCCTGTGCGACGAACAGGTCCACGATGGAGCCCGGCGGGACCGGGGTGACGGCCGGCACGGCCAGCAGCCGGGAACGCTCGGCGGGGGCCAGCACGTCGATCCTGCTCACCACCGTCGACGGGTCGGCGGCGACGGTGGCGAGGACCCGCTGCAACCGCTCGACAAGAGTCTGGGCGGACGAGCTGTCGTATCTGTCGGTGGCGTACTCCAACTCGCCTCGGACGCCGCCGCGGGTCTCGAAGAAGTCGAAGGAGAGGTCGAACATGGCGACGTGCTGGCGTACCCGCTCGGTCTCGACGCGCAGCGACCCGAGGTGCCAGGCGGCGTCGGCCTCGCCGAGGTAGGAGACCATCGTCTGGAACAGCGGGTGCCGGCCCAGCGACCGGACCGGGTTCAGTGCCTCCACCAGGTGCTCGAACGGCACGTCCTGCCTGTCGAAGGCGGCCAGGTCGGTTTCCCGCACCCGGGCCAGCAACTCGCGGAACGACGGGTCGCCCGAGGTGTCGGTGCGCAGCACCAGCGTGTTCACGAAGAAACCGACGAGGTCGTCCAGCGCGGCGTCCGGTCGTCCCGCCACGGGTGCGCCCAACGGCACATCGGTGCCCGCGCCCAACCGGGACAGCAACACCGCCACCGCCGCCTGCACCACCATGAACATGGAGGTCCCGGTCGACCGGGCAAGCGCACGCAGCCGTTCGGTCACCTCGGCGGGCAGCGTGAAGTCGACGACGTCGCCCCGGTGACTGGCCTGCGCCGGGCGGGGGCGGTCGGCCGGCAGGTCCACCTCGTCGGGCAGCCCGGCCAGGGCCTCCCGCCAGCCGTCGACCTGCGCGGCGAGCGCGCCCGACTCGGCGCGCTGCCACAGCGCGAAGTCGGCGTACTGCACGGGCAGCGGCGGGAACGCCGGCACCAGCCCGGCGCAGCGGGCGGTGTACGCGGCCACGATGTCGCGGCGCAGCGGCACGTCCGACCACTCGTCGCCGGCGATGTGGTGCAACAGCAGCAGCAACACGTGCTCGTCCGGTGCGATCCGGAACAGCCGGGCACGCAGCGGAGGCTCGTGGTCGAGGCGGAATCCGTACGCCCCGATCTCGGCGAGCCGTCCGGGGAGGTCCGCCTCGGCGATGTCCGTCACCGGCACCGGAACCGGTGCGACGGGCAGGACGCGCTGGTACGGCTCACCGCCGTCCTGCTCGCCGAAGATGGTGCGGAGGGTTTCGTGTCGGGCGACCACGTCGCCGATCGCCGCGACCAACGCGTCCGGGTCCAGGCGGCCGCGCAGCCGCCAGGCGATCGGGATGTTGTACGTCGGGTTCGGCCCCTCCAGCCGGTACAGGAACCACAACCGTTGTTGGGCGTACGACAGTGGCACCCGGTCCGGGCGTGGTCCGGCCACCAGCGGTGCGCGGCTCGACCCGACAAGTCTCGGCAGCAGGCCCGCCACGGTGGGTGAGTCGAACACCGCGCGGACCGGCAGCTCGACACCCAGGACGGCCCGTACCCGGCCGGCGAGGCGCATGACCAGCAGCGAGTGGCCGCCCAATGCGAAGAAGTCGTCGTCGATGCCCACCGCCGGCAGGCCCAGCACCTCGGCGAACAGGTCGCAGAGTTGTTGTTCGCGGCTGTTGCGGGCGGTCCGACCCACACTCGACCCGGCGAAGTCCGGAGCGGGCAACGCGGCCACGTCGAGTTTTCCGGCCACCGTCCGGGGCAGAGCGTCCACCTCGACGAACGCCGACGGGATCATGTAGTCCGGCAACGTGGCCCGCAGCCGGTCCAGGTCAACAGGCCCAACCACGTACGCGACGAGTCGGCCGTCCCGGAGCACGACGGCGGCCTGGCCGAGGGCGGCCTCGATCTCGCCCAGCTCGATCCGGAAGCCGCGCACCTTGACCTGCCCGTCCGCGCGGCCGGCGAACTCCAACACCCCGGCGCGGTTGAACCGGGCCAGGTCCCCCGTGCGGTACATCCGCGCACCCGCGGCACCGAACGGGTCGGCCACGAACCGATCCGCCGTCAACCCGGCCCGATTCAGGTACCCGTGCGCCAACCCCGCCCCGGCCACGTACAGCTCACCGAGCACCCCCGGCGGCACCGGCCGCAGCCCGGCGTCGAGAACGTAGGTCCGCACGTTCGCCAGTCGGTACGCCGACCGGTCCGGACCCTCCCACCCGTACGCGTCCACGGACGCTTCGGTCGGCCCGTACAGGTCGTGACAGGTCAACCCCGGCGTCGCGCACACCCGCTGCCACAACCGTTCGTCGATCGCCTCGCCGCCGACGAGCAGCACGCTCAGGCCCGCGTCCAACACACCTGCGGGCACCAGCTCCCGCAGATAGGTGGGCGTCACGTCCAACACGTCGATCCGCTGCGCACGCAGGTGGCCGACAAGCGCGGCGGCATCGAGGTAGACGTCCGAGTCGACGACGTGCACCGTGTGCCCGTCGAGCAGCCACAGCAGCGGCTCCCACGACCCGTCGAACGTGAACGACGCCACGTGCGCCACCCGACGTCGAGGGCCGCCCATCAGCCGCTCGCGATGCGAGGCGAACAGGTTCACGATGCCCCGGTGCGGGACCACCACACCCTTCGGCCGTCCCGTCGACCCCGACGTGAAGATCACGTACGCGGGGTCCTGCGCCGACGGCGTACCCACGAACGGCTCCGCCTCCGGCACCGCCGAACCCACCACCAGCCGAGGGCCGGTCCACCCCGGGGCCGGGTCGTCGCCGGCCGCGACAACCAGCACCGCCGGGGCCGCGTCGTCGAGCATCGCGGTGAGCCGGTCGGTCGGTTGGTTCAGGTCGAGCGGCAGGTACGCCGCGCCGCTGTCGAGCACGCCGAACACCGCCGGCACGGTGAGCGCCCGTGGCAGCGCGAGCGCCACCCGATCGGTACGCGTGACGCCGCGCCCGCGCAACGCCCCGGCCAGTCCGGCGGCCCAACGCTCCACCTCGGCGAAGGTCCACTCGCGTCCGCCCGCGACGAGAGCGACGGCGGTGGGCGTCCGGGCCGCCTGCTCGTGGAACAGGGCGCTGACGGTGGTGTCGGGCAGCGGCCCGGCGGTGTCGTTCCAGCCCCGCAGTACGCGGTCCCGTTCCACCGAGGTCAACACGTCGACGGCGGCGAGGGGCACGTCCGGGGCGTCGCAGATCCGGCTCAGCACCAGGGTCAGCCGGTCCAGCAGCGTCGCGGCGGCGTCGGGGTCGAACAGGTCGGCGCGGTACTCCAGATCTAGGTGCAGCCGGTGGCCGGGCCGCGCGGTCAGCGTCAGCGGATAGTGCGCGCAGTCGCGGACGTCCGCGCCCGTGACGCGTACGCCGTCTGCCGGCGCGGGCAGCGACTCGCCCAGGGGGTAGTTCTCGAAGACCGTCAGGGTGTCGAACAACTCGCCGTGCCCGGCCAGCCGCTGGATCTCGGCCAACCCGAGGTGCTGGTGCTCCATCAGCCGCACCTGCCCGTCCTGCAGGCGGCGCAGCACTGTCGTCACCGGCGCGGCCGGGTCCAGGATGACGCGTACCGGAATGGTGTTGATGAACAGGCCGATCATGGTGTCGGCGCCGGGGAGGTCCGGCGGACGCCCGGCGACCGTCGCGCCGACCACCACGTCGTCGCGGCCGGTCAGCGCCCCGACCACGATGCCCCAGGCGCCCTGGACGATGGTGTTCATGGTGAGCCCACGGGCACGGCCGAGGGCGGTGAGCCGGGTGGTCGCCTCGACCGGGAGGTCACGCACGAGGCGCTGCGGAACGACCGCGTGGGCCGGCGGACGGCCAGCCAGCAGGGTCGGCCCGTCCAACCCGGCCATTGCCGCGCGCCAGGCGGCCTCGGCCGCCGGGCGGTCCTGGGCGGCGGTCCAGGCGAGGTAGTCGCGGAAGTCGGCGGGCTCGGCCAGGGGGCCGCCCCGGTAGAGGGCGATCAGCTCGTCCAGCAGCAGCGGCACCGACCAACCGTCGAGCAGCAGATGGTGGTGGGTGAGCACGAGCCGGTGCCGGTGCGGAGCGAGGCGGATCAGGGTCATCCGCAGCAGCGGCGCGGTCGCCGGGTCGAGCCGGGTCGCGAGGTCCGTGTCGAGGAAGCCGGGGAGGTCGTCCTCGGCCAGGGTCAGGGCGGACCAGGGCAGCGGCACGTGCCGGGGCACCACGGCCACGGACTGCCCGTTCCTGCGGCGGCGGAACGCCACTCGCAGGTTGGGCCGACGGTCGAGCAGGGCCTGCCCGGCGGCCCGCAGCCGCTCCGCGTCCAGTGGCCCGTCCAGGGCGACTGTCAACTGTCCGGTGTAGACGTCGGGGCCGTCCGCGGCGAGATGCGCGTGGAACAGCAGCCCTTCCTGTAGCGGGGTCAGCGACAGGATGTCGGCGATCCCGGAGGACTGCCCGGGGGTGGCGGTCGCGGTCACGAGAGCTCCCATTCGGCCTCGAACTCGTCGATCTCGTCCTGGCTGAGCGTCAGCGTCAGGTCGGACGGGGTGAGCCCGCCGGCGGCCGGGCCGCGGGCGTGCACGACGAGTGCCTCCAGCGCGGCGAACCAGGTGGCGGCCAGGTCGGCCACCGCCGCGTCGTCCAGCAGCTCACGCGGGTACGCCCAGGTCACCCCCAGTTCCGGGCCGGCCGCGGTGTCCTGCACGTACGCGTTGATCTCCAACGTGTACGGCGCGACGGGCATGCCGAGGTCGAAGCCGCCGGCCAGAATGCCGTGCCCCGCCACCGGCTGCCAGCTCCCGTCGTCGCCGGACGAGGCGGTGAACCGGCCGAGGTAGTTGAAGCTGACCTGCGGCGCGGGGCGGGCGGCCAGCTCCGGCTCGGTGTCCGGGTTGAGGTAGCGCAGCATCCCGTACCCGATGCCGTGGTCGGGGATGGCCCGCAGTTGCTCCTTGAGTCGCTTCAGCGCGGTGCCGGCGCTCGGTCCACCGGTCAGCGCCTCGGCGACGTCGATGTCGCCGGGGTCGAGACGGACCGGGAAGACCGTGGTGAACCAGCCGAGCGCCGGAGTGAGGTCGGCGTTCGCGACGACCTGCTCCTCCCGGCCGTGCCCCTCCAGGGCGATGAGCACCGAACGCTCGGTGCCCTTCCCGTGCCGGGTCCGCCAGTCGATCATCGCCAGGGCGAGCGCGGTGAGCAGCACGTCGTTGATTCCGGCGTGGAAGGCGGCGGCGACGGTGGTGATCAGCGGCTCGGTGGTCGCGGCGGGCAGCCGCACGGTGTGCCGGGTGACCGTGGCGAGGTCGTCCACCGGCCGCAGCGGGCGTCGCGTCAACGCGGGGTCCGCGCCGGTCAGCATGCGCTGCCACAGCGCCAGTTCCGCCGTGCGTTCCGGCCGTCGGGCCGCCTCGGTGAGTGCGGTGGCCCACCGCCGGAAGGACGTGCCGGTGCGTTCCAGGACCGGGGTACGCCCCGCCGTCCGCTGTTCCCAGGCGGTGGCCAGGTCGGCCGGCAGGATCCGCCACGAGACGCCGTCCACGACGCTGTGGTGGATGACCAGCAGCAGCCGGCCCGGCGCGGAGGGCCCACCGTCGAACCAGACGGCCTGGGCCATGACACCCCGTTCGGGGTCGAGCCGGCCGGCGGCGGCCTGCTCCTCGGCCTCGATCACCGCGCCGGGTTCGGCCCGCCGCAGCCACGGCCGCGCGGTGCCGCGCGGTGCGACGTGCAGCCGGCCCGGCGTCGCGGGGGTCGCGCGGACGAGCCGCGAGCGCAGCAGGTCGTGCCGGTCGGTGAGCGCGTTCAGTACGGCGGTCAGGTCGGCCTCGGTGGCGCCCGCGGGCGTGGCGAGCACCATCGACTGGCTGAACGCGTCGATTTCGCCGCCGGTCTCGTCGAGCCAGCGCAGGATCGGCGTGAACGGGATGTCGCCCACACCGTCGTCGGGCCGGTCCCGGGCACCGGTGTCGAGTTCGGTGACGACCTCGGCCAACGCGGCCACCGTCCGAAGCTCGAACACCTGACGTGAGGTGCAGACCAGCCCGGCCGCGCGGGCGCGCAGCACGAACTGGATGGAGACGATGCTGTCCCCGCCGAGGCTGAAGAAGTCGTCCTCGATGCCGACCCCGGGGACGCCCAGGACGTCCGCGTACAGCTCGCAGAGCACCCGCTCGCGTGGGGTGCGGGGCGCGGTGCCGGTGGCCTGCGCGGCGTAGTCCGGTGCCGGCAGCGCGGCCCGGTCCAGTTTGCCGCTGGTCAGCACCGGCAGCCGGTCCAGCAGCACGAAGCCGGTCGGCACCATGTAGCTGGGCAGCCAGGTCTCGGCGTGCAGACGCAGCGACTTCACCAGCGCCGCCGGATCGGCGACCGCCGTCAGGGTGTTGGCGTGTGCGACCGCCGCGCCCCGACGGTAGGCGTGGCGGGGCTCGCTGCCACGTTCGAAGACGACGTCCAGGTCCCCGCCTGTCGAGGAGCCGTCCCAGGTCACCACGGCGTGGTAGCCGGCTGCGTCGGCAAGTGCGTGGAAGTCCTCGACGGACGGGGCGTCCGCCGCGCCCAGGCGCGCGTTCGGCACCGCGGTGACCCGCAGCCGCCGCGGGCCGACGCTCAACTGCTTCCGGACGTCGTCCAGGTGCCCGGCCCAGGCGTACGTCGTCTCGGGTGTGGGCGCGGGCACCGGCGCGGTGGTCAGCACCACGTCGTAGCGGTAGCCGCTCAGCTCGTTGTCGTAGCCGCCCCGCTTGACCCACACCTCGGCGCCCTGGATCGATCCGCTCGGCAGCGTGGCGAAGTAGTCCGGGTCGAGCAGCAGTTCCCGTTCGGCGCGGACCGCCGCCTCGACGGCGGCGTCCAACGCGGCGGGGGCCACACCACGGCTGGTCTGGATCGCCTCGTGCAGCATCCGGTGCAGGCGCAGGTTACGGACGTCTCCGACGAAGATCACTCCGCCGGGGGCGAGTCGCTCGGCCGCCGCGCGCAGCACGCCGCTGAGGTAGTCGGCGCTCGGGAAGTACTGCACCACCGAGTTGATGACGACCGTGTCGAACCAGCCGGCCGGCACCCCCGTCAGGTCGTGGGCCGGTTGGGCGCGGAGCGTGACCCGGTCGGCGAGCCCCGGAATCGTCGCCACCGCGGCACCCAACGTGGCGACGGCCTGCTCGGAGAGGTCCAGTCCCCAGTAGCTCTCGCACTCCGGGGCGAGTCGCGACAGCAGCAACCCGCTGCCGACGCCGATCTCCAGGACGCGCCGGGGCCGCAGCGACCGGATCCGGTCGACAGTGGTGTCCCGCCACTCGCGCATCTGCGCCAACGGAATGGGCGAGCCGTCGAAGCTGCTGTTCCAGCCGGTGAAGTTCTCGTCGAAGCGCTCGACCCGGCCGGCCTGGTAGAGCAGTTCGTGCAGTTCCTTCCACTCGGCGACCTGACTGTCGGCCCGGTCCTGCGGTGCGTCGTCCTCGCTCGGTACGACGTAGGCGGCCAGCCGCACGTCACCCGGGCGGTCCTCGCGGGCCAGCACGGTGACCTGGCCGACGTTCGGGTGGCGGGCCAGCACCGACTCGATCTCGCCCAGCTCGATGCGGTAGCCGCGTACCTTCACCTGGTCGTCGACCCGCCCGAGGAAGTCCAGCCGCCCGTCCACCCGCCAGCTCGCCACGTCACCGGTGCGGTACATCCGTCCACCGGGTGGGCCGTACGGGTCGGCGAGGAACCGCTCGGCGGTCAGGTCCGGCCGGTTGACGTAGCAGCGGGCCAGGCCCGGACCGGCGAGGTAGAGCTCACCGGGCACACCGGGCTCCACCTGCCGCAACGCGTCGTCGAGCACGTAGGCGTCGGTGCCCGGGTCGGGGCGTCCGATCGGGACCGAGGAGCTGTCGATCCGCTCCGGGTCACACTCGCCCAGCGTGGAGTTGACGGTGGCCTCCGTCGGGCCGTACGCGTTGAACATGCGGCGGTCCCGCGCCCAGCGGGCGACCAGTTCCGGCGACACCCGTTCGGTGCCGGCCAACAGGATGCCCGGTGGCAGGTCACACTCCGGGGGCAGTGCGGCCAGCAGTGCCGGCGGCAGGATCATGAAGTTGGTCCGGTGCCGGATGGCGTACTCGGTGAGTGCCGGGCCGGCGACGCGGCGATCGGCGGGGACGATGACCAGTCGGCCACCGGAGAGCAGGGCCAGGCAGAGATCCCAGAACGCCACGTCGAAGCTCGGCGAGGCGAAGTGCAGGACCCGCACGTCCGGGGTGAGCCCGAACCGCTCGAACTGGGTGGAGAGCAGTTTGGCCACGCCGGTGTGGGTGAGCAGCACGCCCTTGGGGCGGCCGGTCGAGCCCGAGGTGTAGATGACGTACGCGGCGTGCTCGACCCGCAGGCCGGGCCGTTCGGGGTCGTCGGTCGACGCGTTCGCCAACTCGGCCACCACCTCGGGGGCATCGAGCAGCAGCCGGGGCACACCGTCGGCCCGCGGCAGCCGGTCCGCCGACTCGGAGGTGGTGACCAGGCAGACGGGTCGCGCGTCGCCGACCAGGTAGGCGAGCCGCTCGGCCGGGTCGGCCGGGTCCAGTGGAAGGTAGGCGCCGCCGGCCTTCAGCACGGCCAACTCCGCCACGATCATGTCGACCGAGCGCGGCACGGCGAGCCCGGCCACCCGATCCGGGCCCAGACCCCGGGCGACGAGCAGGTGCGCCAACCGGTTGGCCCTGGCGTCCAACTCGGCGTAGGTGACCTCGACGTCCTCGAAGACCACCGCCACCGCGTCGGGGTCACGTCGAGCCGTCCGCGCGAACGCGTCCGGGAGGGTGGTCGGGGCGACGGTCAGCGGGCCGCCACTGGAGAACGCCTCCCGGTCCGCCACGGTGCCGCCGGTGCTGCCACCGATGATCTGCATACAGTCGCTCCTGAAGGGCCGGGGCGGTCGAAGTCGGTAAGGTAAGGCTGGCCTAAATGTCGGGATTCGAGGCGCGGCGGATCCGGGGCTCGGCCCATCGGCGCGAGCCCCGGAGGCTCGAACGAATCAGCGCCCGCGCGTCACGGGTGGCTGGTGAGATAGCCGCCCATGGTGCGGAAATACTCGGTCGCGGCCAACTCGGTGCCGTCGTCCAGGCGGACCCGTTCGACGGCGAGGCCGGGGCTCCTGCCGCGGCGGGCCTCGGCGCCGGCCACGATGACGACGGCGTCACCCTCGCGGATGAAGATCCGACCGGGCGTACCGCCGTAGTTGCCCCGCGAGACGGACGCGGCGGTGATGCGCAGCCGCTGGCCCCGGTGGAACGCGTACGCGTTCGGGTACGGGTCGGACTGCGCCCGGACCAGCCGGTCCAGTTCCTCCGCCGACCAGGTCCAGTCGATGCGGTTGTCCTCATCGGACCGCTTGTGGAAGAAGCTGGCCTTCGAGCGGTCCTGTGGCGTCCAGTCGGTCTTGCCGGAGGCGATCAGCGCGAGACCGTCGACGGTGATCGGCCCGAACAGCTCAAGCGTCTTGTGAAACAGGTCGGTCGTCGTGTCCCGCGGACCGACCGGCACCGACCGCTGCAACACGATGTTGCCGGCGTCCAGCTCCGCGTCCATCATGTGCGCGGTCACCCCGACCTCCTTCTCGCCGTTGAGCAGGGCCCAGATCAACGGCGAGAAGCCCGCGTACGCGGGGAGCAACGAGTCGTGCACGTTGAGCGTGCCCCGGCGGGGCAGCTCGAAGATCTGCGGCGGGATCCAGGTGCGCCAGTTGGTCGCCACGATGACGTCCGGGTCGGCCTTCTCCAGCGGGACCAGCAGATCGTCGTCGGGCCGGTCGCGGACCTCGACCGGAATGCCGTGCGCCGCCGCGAGGTCGGCGACCGAGTCGCTCCAGATCCGCTCGTACGCGTGGTCGCTCGCCGGATGCGTGACCACCAGAGCGACCTCGTGCTCCGAGTCCAGCAGTGCTTGCAGGGTCCGATGCCCCCACGTCTGGTACCCGAACATGACTACCCGCACGGTTCCTCCTGGCCCATCCAACTCAGCGAAAGTTAGGTTAGTCTAACCTAGCTTTGCGCCGTCCCCGGGGGCGGCTCTTTCACGTGCAGGGTGTCGACCCGCTCGACCTGACGATGAGGACTGCCGATGTCACAGGCCGCTCCGTACGGCGCAATTCCGGTCTACGACCTGCTCGGAATCGGCTTCGGTCCCTCCAATCTGGCCCTGGCCGTCGCCGTGCACGAGCACAACGGCGACGCCGCGGCCGACCCGGTCACCGCCGTGTTCCTGGAGCGCCAGGCCCGTTTCGGCTGGCACCGCGGCATGCTGCTGTCGGACGCGACGATGCAGGTGTCCTTCCTCAAGGACCTGGTCACGCTGCGTAACCCCACGAGCGAGTTCAGCTTCCTGTGCTACCTGAAGGACCGGGGGCGGCTCGTCGACTTCGTCAACCACAAGAGCTTCTTCCCGCTGCGCGTCGAGTTCCACGACTACCTGGAGTGGGCCGCGGCCAAGGTCGGCGACCTGGTGCACTACGGCCAGGAGGTCACCAAGGTGGTCCCGGTGCTCCGCGACGGCGTGGTCGAGGCGTTCGACGTGCTGGTGCGCCACGGTGGCCGCGTCACCTCGTACCGCGCCCGCAATCTCGTCATCGCGACCGGGCTGCTCCCGCAGACCCCGGCCGGCGTGGAGATCTCCGACCAGATCTGGCACAGCCGCGACCTCCTGACCAACATCGACCGGCTCGACGGCACCGACCCGTCCCGGTTCGTCGTGGTGGGCGCCGGCCAGAGCGCCGCCGAGGTCACCGCGTTCCTGCACGAGCGGTTCCCGGCCGCCGAGGTGTGCGGCGTGTTCTCCCGGTACGGCTACAGCCCGGCCGACGACAGCTCGTTCGCCAACCGCATCTTCGACCCGGCCGCCGTGGACGACTACTTCACCGCGCCGTCGGAGGTCAAGACGATGCTGATGAACTACCACCGCAACACGAACTACGCGGTCGTCGACGCCGACCTCATCGAGGAACTCTATCGGCGCTCCTACCAGGAGAAGGTCAACGGCGTCCAGCGGCTGCGCCTGCTCAACATGTCCCGTCTGACCGGGGCCCGCGAGCACGACGGCCGGGTGGCCGTCACCGTCGAGACGCTGACCACCGGCGAGGTGTCGGTCCTCGACGCCGACGTCCTGATCTGCGCCACCGGCTACCAGCCGGTCGACCCGTTCCCGCTGCTCGACGACGCGGCCCGGTATTACCACCGGGACGAGTTCGGTCGGGCCGTGGTGCAGCGCGACTACCGCATCCGGGCGGACGCGTCGGTGCGGGCCAACGTCTACCTCCAGGGCGGCACCGAGCACTCCCACGGCATCAGCGCCTCCCTGCTGTCCAACGCGGCAGTACGCGCCGGCGAGATCCTCGGCTCCATCGTCGGCCGCCGCACCGACGACCGCCCGATGGCCAGCCGCGTCGCGGTGGCCGCGGGTGTGCCGGACTGACGCGCACACCCCGACTGGCGAAGATCCCAACATCCAGCAGGTGGCCGCCGCCGTACTCACCCAACTCGACTACCCGTGGGCGGCCCAGGTCCCGCAGCACCCGGCGGACCTGGTCGACGCCGTCGTCCTCCCACATCGAGTCACCGGTCAGCACCAACACGTCGGGCGGGACCTCGCTGTCCAGCAGCGGGTGCCACAGGCCGTCGCGCACAAGCCATCGCTGCCACAGCGACGTACGCCAGGCTGATGATTCCTCCGGCCCCAGCACCCGACGGTACGGGAGCGGGTCGGCGCTGAGGTCAGTCTGCGCCGCCCACCGGCGCACCTGCGCAGCGAACCGCCGGCGCTCGTCCGCGATGGCGCCCGCCTCGATCTCCTCGTGGGGTGGCGTGGTGAACCGGGAGTTCGCGGTCTCGGCGGCCCAGCGGAGCGCCTGAGTCACCACGTCGACGCCGGGGAGCTGGTCCGGGTCGAGGCGCTCGACCTTTCCCGCCTCGTCGCGAAGTAGGCGATGCTGAAGTGCTGGTGCTTTAAGGTGAGGAACTAACCGAGGGCGGTTGGGGTTAGCCTACTTTTCAAACCTCTAGATGCTGAACGATCTCTTCAGCTAGGCTGCGGCTTCCAGCGGCGACGAACTTCTGCCGTCGGTCCATCGCGGCCACGATATCCGACAGTGCTGCGAGTTCGTAGTCAAGCGAAATGGGTTGCGCTTCGAGGTCTAACACTGTTCCGCCTGCGGCATGGAGGATATAGTGACCCGGAGCGAGATCCCAAATAGCAAATCCTTTTGCGAACTCAAGCACGCCCTCGGTGAACCCCGCCGCAACATGACAAAGACTCACCGAACCGAAGTCGACGCCGATTCTGCCCCGGCTTCTACCATCTTGGTCAGGGCGATCGAGAGCATCCATGAGTCGCTGCTGACGGCTGAGAGGCATAAGCCGCTCAGCCGGGCGCATGAGGAAATTAGTGAGCAGAGATTCCGAGAGGCGCTTCGGCTCACTTCGTCGCAGCGCGTGCCCCGAGCCACTTTCCGTAAAGGCGAAGGCGCGATCCTCTCCGTCGTCGTAGCGAGCGGCTACGTACAACCGGACGTGATGGAATATGTCGCCCACCACGGACACGATCGGTCGCGCGAGCGTGCGCGAATAAATCATGACATGCGTGTAACCCAGGAGTCCCCGTACCGCCAGTTCACTTGTATCAAGTGGATCAACGAGAACGCACAAGTCTGGGTCTGATTCCGTGCCCACAATTTCCGGCTCGGCTTCTTCGGAGGCGTAGACAAATGACTTCAGGCGTCGACTCATCAGCTCGCGGTACCGCTCGTGCATCCACATGTCATGTACCGACAGAAAGTTGTCCGAGTGTCGTAGGTTCTCGCTCTCTCCGACCTTCCCGGTGAAAGCCGCTTCAAGCAGCTTAGGTCTGATCTCAAGCATGACGGCATCCACGACTTCTGCGGTTAGCCGAGCAAGGTCGGGTAGTTGATCCTTGTAGTCCATCGTGTCTCCTACGTCGCTATCGCAATTCGAGTGGTGGCTCAATGCCGGGCGGGCTCATTGTTGCGGCTATGAAAACAGCCGAAAACTCTGCCGCTCGCATGATCTGAGCCCCGGTCAGGTCGTCGAAGCTGGCCACCTCAAGATTCGAACCTTTAGTCATCGCTCCAAAGACGGCAAAGTAGAGCAATGCGTTGGGGTATCGAAGCCTGATCTCGTGCGCCAGATAGCCAACGACATTGGCGTGTTTGACCTCGAAATCACAAATCAGAATTGTCGGCGCCTCGCCCGAGTCGGGATAGAATGAATTGGAAGCTAGGGTGATTCCGTTTCGCGCCCTGTTGCAGCGCAGATATCCAATTGCGCAACGGGAAAATTGAGCTGACGCAAGAAAGGTGGCCATGACCAGCCCTGCCTCGTTTACGCCGAAGCAGATGTCGACGTCGAGCCGCCCACCTACGTTCTTGATCTGTCGAATGATCCGCTCTAAACCGAAACCGAACGTTTCCCAGGTGAGGTCGAGGAGGTTGCCAGGACGTAGATTCGGTAACGTGAAGACACAAATTTCAGGGTTTCCGAAGTCGACGGTTGGTACAGTCAGGTTAAAGTCGGGCCCAATGATGTTCGAGCCTGCCGGCAGGGACGTTGTTGTGCCGATTGCGGCCGGGCTCTTCGGTCCCTCGTTCCAACCGCTGTTCCTCGCCGAAAGCGCCTTTAGTGCGATCTGGTCTTCCGGTGCCAGTCGTTCATAAGCCTCCGCAACGAGGTCGCTAGGCGATATGTCTTCTTTAGCGACTCCGAGAGGCCCCCTGCTGTACGCAGTGGCAAGAATAAGAAGGCTGGAGAAGGGTGGCGGGGACCCCGAACCACGCGTTCGCGCCCAAGTCTCCCAGGCGTTGATCGTCGTCCCCCCCAGGCTGGTCTGGTGTCCGGCGACCTCGTTATAGCGTACGGCGGCTTGATCCTGCGAAAGTCCGGCCGCATAGCGGAACGCCTGGATGCTGGGAACGTCGGGGTTCCGACTCATCAGCTCCCCAGCGACGGACTTGACAGAGCCCAACTCCCGCCACAATTGCTTGCCAAGTCGAGCAAGCTCTCGGCCCCGTGCCTGGGGAGTAAGACGCTGGTGCGGGGATGCGTTGGATCCCATGCTGCCTCCCAACGGCGTACAGACGCGGCGCATAGCGATCGACGCTGATGGCGTCGAACACCTTACCCATCCTGATGGGTATCCGCTGCCCTGGACACATGACTGCTGGTCAGGGCCACCCAGAAATTCGTGCATGTACGGCCCGTCATCGAGGTGTCACGTGCTCGGCCGACCTGCGATGGTCTTGGGACGCCGTCAGCCAGGTGGGCGGGCTGGTAACCGATACGAGCCGCACCCGAGAAGGAGGTGAGCCACGGCTATTCGACAACGCCGTTCATGGCGGCGGCCCTGCTAGCCGGCTAGCTCCGCAGGACCGCCTAACCACCGCCAACGGATCACATCCCCCTCTAGAGAGGAATTACCGCGATGACGGTAGCCACCGCAGACCTTATCAAGGTCGACCTGCCCACGCCGTTCACCAAGACCTGGGAGCGCATCCCCGGCATCACCATCGACGGATCGACGCTGGCCATCAGGCCGGAGGATTTTTTCTTCCGCTACGAGAACCCGAGCTGGCTGCTGTGCGACTGGCAGGGGGTCCGCGACGAGCTGCTGCCGGCGGTGGAGAGCGAGGAGCTGACGATCGAGCAGCTCGTGCTGGACTTCGTCAAGCAGTACGGCTACTCCACCAGCGACCCGGCGCAGGTGCTGCGCACCGCGCACGACGTGTACGCCTACATGTTCCGCGAGGAGCACCTGCAGGATCCCGGCCTCGACTTTGTGCCGGACGGGACGCTGCGGATGCTGCGTGAATGCGGCACCCTGATGGCGCTGAACCGAGTCGAGTTGGACGGGCACATCAGCAACGTGTCCCCGGCCTGGATGCTGTGCGCCGCCGCCCGGGTCGTCTACGATCTGGACAAGGCGACCGCTGAAGTGCTCGACGAGCTGTATCACGGCACCTGGTTCAACGAGTCACGGCGACGCGAGAGCATCCTCGCGCACGCGGCTCTCGGCGGCAGGCTGGTCCACGCCTGCCAGGGCGCTCCCAATATGTCCGGCGGCTGCGTCGTGCCCTTCGGCACCGACGTCGAAACGATGCGCCGCGAGCTGGCCGGCATGCGCGTGCCCTGGATCGAGCGCACTCTAGCCCCGCTGAGCTGACAGAACCGGTGGCCGCGCGGCGTCTCCTGCCGCTTCATCCTGCCCGCGCGGGCCACCACAACCCGAACCGGTGGCCGTGCGCGGCATCCCCCCGCCGCGCACGGCCACCCAAGGAATCTTGAGGAGTGGCAGTGGCGGTAGTCAGAGACACCAGTGGCCGGGTCGTGACGGTCCGAGACATGCTCGACGGCATCAGCACCTCGCTGAAATACACGAACTACCAGCTCGACACCGCCGGCACAGGTCATGAGCCGCACCCGTGGAACTGGACCGAATCTGCCGGCCACTTCCGCAGCGTGATGACCAAGGAAGCTGAACTCGCTGAACACGTCGCCCGCGCCATCGACCGCTGGGTCAAGGCCAACCCCGATGTCGACGCAGCGAACTTGGCCGCCATGCGCGCTGCTTCCAAGGACTTCAAGGCCGCTGCCCGCAGCCTTGTCAACCTGGGCAGGAAGATGCGCAACGTCCAGTCCTGCCTCGATGTGACCCGGTCTTAACCGATGCGCGCCAGCATCTCCACCACAGTCAACCGGCAGGCTTGGGACCGCGAGGCGCGACTCGCGCTACCGCACGACCGGCCTATGGCACCCGGGCGGGTCGAATGGACGCAGTATCCCGGCCACGGCCCCAGCACCGAGCTATTCGGCGACGTAAACGGCCTGACCGTCGCCGAACTCGGCTGTGGCAACGGTGACAACCTCGCCCCCCTCGCGGCGCGCGGCGCCCACTGCGTCGGAGTCGACCTCGCGCCCACGCAGATCAGCCGGGCACGCATCCGGTGGGGACATCTGCCGATCCAATTCCACTGCGGCGACGCGCGTGTCTTCCTCACCCGCACCCGCCCTCTAGACATCTGCTTCTCGATCTTCGGGGCGATCGGTCTCTGTCCGCCCGAACAGCTACTGCCGCTGATTGCACAACAACTCCGCCCCGGAGGCCGGCTGCTGTTCTCCGTACCTGACCCGACCTGGCTCGGACCGCGACGCGCCCTGATGCGACTGGCTGATGGGAGCCACGTACCCGTCGCCCGCTGGCTATCCGGTCTGGAGGGTTGGAAAGCCGCAGTGAACGCAGCCGGGCTGCACCATCGGCACGTTGACTCCATCCTCACCCCGGACGGCGACGCTACCTGTTGCCTATTGGTACGCGCCCAGAAACCCGCAGCGGAGCGCGATGGCTAACCCACCGATCGGCTGCCGACCTCGGTTCAGCGCCCTTGTGGGCCGGGAAGGCCCCGCGCTCAGCTACCGGGTCGCACGCGCATCGCCTGGTCGACCCGCTCTTGGAGGCTCACCAATGGGACGCCGCAAATGGTTCCTGCCCAGCGCTGATCAGCCCTTCAGCCCCATGGGACTTGTGCCCGATGTTCGCCGCGGTGCGGCCGAGGACAAGCAGGCAAAGTGTCCGGAAACGCAGCCGACGCGAGCGCAACGAGCGCGGCTGGCGGACCAGTCCGTCCCCGACGCGCCTCACGCCCATGCTGTCGATTCCTACCTGTCCGTCCCGCTTGAGTAGAAAAGGCCCCTGAGGTGATCGCCGACGATTTCTTCCGCTTGGCCCACGACGACACAAGTGGCCGGCCGCTGCTGGCGGAACACACGATCGCGCTCGGGCTGGCGGCTGCGCTGCTCGGAGAACTGCTCGTCGAGCAGAAGATTTGGGTTGAAGGTGGGCAGCTCACCGTCACCCCAAGACCGACGCCACCGCAGGACGCGACGGCGCACATGATCTTCCAGAGCATCGCCCGCGAGCCCGAGGTCCACGACTTGTCCACCTGGCTTGCCTTCGTGAGCGTTCATGCCTACGACCAGGTCGCGGAGCGCTTGATGCAGTCCGGGGAGCTGAAGCGGGAAGCAACACGGCGCTTCCTCCGACGTGATGGTATCCAGTACGTCCCTACCAGCTCGACCCGCGCCGCCGCGCCGTGGGTGATGCTTTCGCATTACATCCGGCACAGCATGCCGATGGACTTCGAAGCGCTGGTTCTGGCGAGTCTCTCCGACGCCACCGGACTCACCAGCGTCGTTCTGCGAACCGCCACCAAGGATGAGCTGGCCTATCTGCGTCGCCAACTGCCGCGGCTATGGCGGCCGATGCGCGCAGTGGTGGATCAGGTGCGCCTGTCCATCGGTGCAGCGGTATTGAGCTACCGCGCCTGAAACCGCGCCACCGTTAACCCTACCCCTCACGCAAACAGGAGTTGCTTGATGATCACGGCCCCACGCTCTCCAGCCCGGGTGAGCAACGTCGCGAACACCCTCGCGCGCAACAAACTCGGCGTCCCGTCGGTGGTCTTCTTCGTGATGTCCGCCGCCGCGCCACTGACCGTCCTCGCCGGCGGTTCCACCGCCGGGTGGGCCATCACCGGTCAGATCAGCATGCCCATCGCCTACATTTTTGTCGCCGTCATCCTGGCGATCTTCGCCGTCGGCTTCGTCGCCATGAGCCGCCACGTCCTCGGCGCGGGCGGCTTCTACGCCTACATCGCCCAAGGACTCGGCCGACCCGCCGGCACCGGCGCAGCGTTCATTGCCCTCATGGCCTACAACGCGATGCAAGTCGGCCTCTACGGAGGGTTCGCCGTCGTGCTGGCCGAGTTCCTCGACACCCATGCCGGGCTGAACGTGCACTGGCTGCCCTGCGCGCTGGTCGGCTGGCTACTGGTCTCGATCCTCGGTCAACTCCGCGTCGACCTGAACGGCCGGGTGCTGGCCGTCCTGCTCGTGGCCGAGTGCGCCGTCGCCGCACTCTTCGGCGCGGTCATGATCGGTCACCCCGCCGACTGGGCAGCAGGCATCGGCGCAACGATGGTCACCGCGGTCACCGGTTACGTCGGGTTCGAGTCGACCGTCGTGTTCTCCGAGGAAACCAGGGACCCGAGGCGCACGGTGGCCCGCGCGACGTTCATCGCGGTCGGCATCATCGGTCTGCTCTACGGCGGCGTGGCCTGGGCGATGTCGGTCGCCACCGGACCGGAGCACATCGTCGAGCGGGCTACCAGCGACGGCACTCAGCTCATCTTCAACCTGGCCAGCCCGTACGTGGGCAACACCATTATCACCCTCGGCGAGTTGCTGTTCATCACCTCACTGTTCGCCGCGCTCCTGGCATTCCACAACACCGTCGCCCGGTACGCGTTCGCCCTCGGCCGTGAGCGGGTGCTTCCCGCCGCGTTCGGTCGCACCAGCCGGCGCAACAGCGCCCCCTGGGCAGGGTCTCTCGCCCAGAGCATCCTGGCCCTGGCTGTCCTCGTCGGCTACGCAGTGGCCGGCGCCGACCCGTACGTGCACCTTTTCTTCTGGGCCACCGTCATCGGTGGGCTCGGGGTGCTGATCCTGATGGTGCTCACCTCCGCCACAGTGGTCACGTACTTCACCCGCGATGCGCGAGGTGAGAGCCCGTACCGGGTGTTCGCGGCTCCGGCGCTGGCGACCATCGTGCTCGGCTGGGTCCTCTACACCACCATCAAGGAGTTCGACATCCTGCTCGGGGTCGCCCCAACGGACCCGCTCCGCTGGTGGATCCCGGCCGCGTACCTGATCACCGCCGCCCTCGGGGTCGTGTGGGCGCTGGCGCTGCGACGGTTCAGCCCTGACGCCTACGCCTCGATCGGTCGGGGCTCCAACCTTGCTCAGCCGTCCGCCACGAGCCGGCCGGCCCCGGCCCACGCAGGAGGTCGGGCATGAACCGCGACGGAGTCCGCTGGGAGCCGTCGCTGGTGCTGCCTAATCGAAGCATCCGCCGCGCCGTCCGCACTGAACTGCGCGCGGTCTCGGAGCTGCTCGCTCAGGCATTCCTGCACGGTCCGGTCGCCGACTGGCTGGTGCCGGGTGACCCCGAGGCCCGCTGGAAGATCTACCGCAACTACTTCGTGATGTGGGCTGACGACGCGTTGCGGCGCGGAACGGTCGACGTCAACGAGGACCTGACGTGCGTGGCCGTGTGGTACCCGCCCGAGGCTATCGGCGGCCACCCGGCCGACTACGACAGTTGGCTGGCCCTGGTGGCAGGCCCACATCTGGAGCGCTTCGCGCAGCTCGATCAGGCCATGGCCGCCGCGCACCCGAGACCGCAACACGAGTACCTCGCGTTTCTCGCGGTCCACCCGAGCCGCCAGGGCCTGGGCCAAGGGACGCGGATGTTGGCCCACCGCCACGCCGAACTCGATCAGCTCCAGCGGGCGGCGTACCTGGAGGCCAGCAACGAACGCAACCGTGACCTCTACCTGAGCCACGGCTACGAGGTGACCGGCGAGATCCGGCTGCCCGGCGGTCCCTCACTGTGGCCGATGTGGCGCAGACCAGCACCCCACGAGAACAACGGCCGGGAGGAGGGGTAGTGCCAGTGGACGCGATGCCCCGCTTCGACCTGCGATCGGCGGCCGACCTCGTCGACGCGGTGCCGCTCATGCTGGGATTCCACCCCGAGCGCAGCGTCGTGGTCGTAGGTGTGCGCAGGGACAAGCTGGAGTGCTTCGTCCGCGGCGACCTGAACGCCTCGCCCGATGAGATCCTGAGGTGTGTCGCCCGGCAGGGCGTGGATGCCGCCCTGGTGGCCGGGTACGGCCCCGAAAGCGACGTAACTCCCGCCGTCGAGACGCTCATCGCGGCGCTGGAGAGGGCCGGACTTCGCATCCGCGAAGCCGTGCGCGTCACCGACGGCCTGTACTGGTCGTATCTCTGCACCGACCCCGACTGTTGCCGCCTGGACGGCGGACCCGTCCAACTCGACATCAGCGCCGCCGAGGTAGCCGCCGTCGTGGCCGGCCGGGTCATCCTGCCAACCCGCGACGCGCTGGTGGCCACCGTGCAGCAGCATCAGTCGATTCCCCGCGCCATCCAGGAGGAAGCCTGGGCGACGCTGCCGCCACCAGCTACGGCGGCACCTCAACACTGGCTACGCGGCCTGCGCGTCGCCGTGGCATGGGTCAACGCCATCGGTAGCGCCCTGACGCACTATCACCGCGGCGATCGACTGCGTGACGTCGACGTGGCGCGCCTGGCTGTCCTACTCACTCACAAACAAGGCCGATTCATGGCCTGGCGAGGCAACACCGGGTGTCAAGACGAGATCGCGATCTGGGCCGAGGTGGCTCGCCGCCTGGACCCCTCGCTGTCAGCAGCACCCCTCGTGCTGCTCGCTGTGACCGCATGGCGGGGCGGCGATGGAGTCCTCGCCGGTGTCGCGCTGGACCGAGCCCTGCGCGAGCATCCCGACGACGAGGTAGCCCAAGCCGTCGACGGGCTACTGCGTCTCTCCTTCGACCCCACCCATGTGCCGAACCGGGAATCGGACGCGGTGGCCGTGTGGCGGCGTCACCTGGTCATCGAGGGGATCGAACGGGTGCCAGCGCCACCCCCATGAACCCCCGGGCAGGCCGCTGCTGTCATCAAAGACTGGCTCCTCGCCAACACCGTCCTCGCCCCGCACTACGTGCCCGGCACCTAATGCGTGCACCCGCCACCCGACGATCCCCAGAAACGCAACAGCCATGGACCAGGTTTGCGCAGGTCAACGACAATTTTTGATGATCAATGACAAGTCTAGGATCGTGACGTTCGGTAAGAGGAGGTAGTGGTACCCATCGGGTTGGCGACCGCCGTTGGGCAGTTCGCTGTAACCACGGCGCAGTTCCCCAAATCGTTCCGTCAAGTGGCGCCGCGACGCCCAGTGCAAGATGGTGGACTCCCCGCGGGCATCTGTGGCTGTGGCTGTGGCGTCAGTAATCTGTTGCTCCTGCCCGGTGGGACACCGATTCCGAATCGAGGTTGGGGAGTGAACCCGGAGTTGCGGGACCTCATCGCAGAGCTGCGTACCAACCTGGAGGCCGACCAGCCCGTGACGCTGGTCTGGGCCCAGATCCAGGACGGCGCTCCGGCTGACCAGATCCCCGCCGATTTGCCGCAGTCTGTCAGGGAGCTGCTGGCGACCGCCGACGGCATCCACGCTGGCGCGTTCGACCTGCGGGCGGCAGGGGACCTCGGCGACCTTCAGTACCACCTCGACTACATGCCGGAGTTCACCGGCGTCGCGGACGAACCCGCCGAGGGGCTGGTCTTCGGCACGCTACACGAGGAGCCGCTGCTGATCCGACGCGGCACCGGCTCGGTCTGGTACTTCCCGGCGGAGATCACCGACGAGTGATTCATGCGTGAGTTCTTCCTGGATGTCGCACCGGACCTCGACTCGTTCCTCGTCTACTACGTCTTCGGCGCCGGGTATGGCGAGGTTGGCCGCGACGATGACGCGTGGTGGGGCTTCCTCGACGACCAGGGTCTGATCACGCCCGGCGACGAGGACACCTAACCTCACCACACGAGCAAGCCCGTGCCGGGCGCGGGCGGAGGAGGCAACTTCGGGGAAACTGCTGCCTCAAGCGCATGCCAGGCAGCAGTTTCCCCGAAACTGCCGCCGTGCCGGTGGGCGGCGCGGTCGTGCGACACTACCTGTTGCGCGCGCGGAGGAACAGGATCACCACGATGGCGACCGCGACGAGGGCGAAGAAGCCGATCATCACCGGTGTGTCGACGGGCGACTTCGGACCGCCGACCACGGCGAGGTTCTCCAGCATGTTCGTCTCCGTCCGATGAGGAGGGTGCGGGTCAGGACCACTCCCTTCCCGAAATGCCCGGCGCCCAACCCGCTCCGGTGCTGACCGGGCTGACCCGGCGCCGCCCGCACCCGTGGCGCTGCGTCAGAAGCTGCTGACCAGCTTCACGAACGCCTCGTCGATCTTGGCGGGGTCGGTGGCGTCGAACGCCTTGCCCGACGATGCCTTGGCGATCCGGTCCAGGGTGGCGAAGTCCGAGTCCCGATCGAAGGCGATGCAGAACACCTTCACCGGGCGTTCCGGGTTCAGGGTCACCTCGGCGAGCAACCGGTCCAGGTCGTTGTCCTTGCTGTACTCGTTCTTGCCGTCGGTCAGCACGACTATCGCGTTGATCCGCTGCGGGTCGTACCTGTCGAGCAGTTCTCGGTGCGCGGCCCGGACCGTCGCGTAGAGCGCGGTGGCGCCCTCGACGTGCAGGCCGGCGATCTTGGTCTTGATCTGCTTCTGGTCGAACTCGCCGAGCGGGACCTCCCGCCGGTAGGGGGTCTTCGGCCGACTCGGGATCTCGGAGGAGAACGACCACAGCCCCACCCGGTCTTCGCTGTTGAGCAGGGCGAGGCCCTTGCCCGCCGCCGCCGAGGCGACCTCGAAACGGGTACGGGTGCCGACCATCGCCTCCATCGACCCCGAGGTGTCCAGGGCGATCAGGATGTTGGCCTTCTTGCGCAGCGTGCGCCAGCCGTCCAGCATCGCACCGATCACCTGCGGGTCCGGGGGCTTGAAGTAGCGCAGCCCGCCGGTGGGCTCGGCGCCGACGCTGGCGAGCAACTCCGCCGAGGCGCGGCCCTCGTGGTCGCGGAAGCCGAGGCGGGCGAAGCTCTTCTGCTGATCGTTCTCGGTCAGGAATTTCCGGAAGTCGGCAGCCGCCGCGCGCTGCCGCCCATCGGCGGAGGGCAGCACCACGAACGGGTGGTCCAGGTTGAACGTGCCCTCCTTGGGATGGACGGCGACAAGCGGCACGTTCGGCCGGCGGCCCCGCTCCTGCCCCTCCTGCCGAGGGCTCAGCGCACCCGTGTTGTAGAGGTCCACCAACTCCTCCTGGAGGACGATGGCACTCATGTCGCCCGTGCTGCCCGGGTCGCCGGTCAGGTCCGCCTCGGCGAGGCTGCGCAGCAGGTCCACCGAGTCGTCGCTGTAGTGCGACACGTTGGCCTCGATCCGCCTGACGAACTGGGTCACCGCGGGGTTGGCCAGGTCGGACCGGGTCAGGTCGCTGGACCGTTGCACCGCCGCGTAGTAGGTGGCGATGGTCGCGGCCAGCCCGGAGGTGGACAGGTTCGGGTTGTCCTTGCCGAAGGTGAAACGGCCCCACTCCGGCTTGCCGAAGCCCGCCCACCCGTCCCGCCCGGAGAGGCCCAGGATCTCTCCCCAGCCCAGCGCCCCCCGCTGGCGTATTAGCTCGGCTTTGGGCTGCGGCATCGCGATCACCAGCGGGCTGTTCGCGATCGACGGGTACTGGGCCGGAGTCTGCGGCTCCCGCCCGGCGGCCTGGTCGAGCAGCCGGAGCTGGCCGGTCCAGAGGCTCGACGTCGGCAACCAGACCTGTGGTTGCGGCAGGCCGGTGTTGGCCCAGCCGGCAGCCAGCGCCTCGGTGGCCTTGCCCGAGTTCAAGGCGCTGACGTGCACCTGGGCGCAGCCGCCGCCGTCGATCGACCGGTCGCTGCGGTTGTAGCGTTCGGCCAGGTCGACGAGCAGAGCCGCCTTCTCCGTGGAGGAGTTGACCTCAAGCGTGGTGGTGCAGTCGGCGTCGCGCTGGCGGACGATCACGAACGCCCCGGCGATGACCACCAGCCCGGCGGTGACGGCGGCGGTGTACGGCAACCACTGCCGCTTACGCGTGGCGGTTGGGGGCATCGGGACGTCCTCCTCGGCGGGCGCGACTGGTGGCAGTCAACCTATCGATCCGGCGCCAGCCGGCGACCCCGACCCCAGCGCACCTGTCATCCCCGGTCGGACCGCCCCCCGAGCGCCGTCGCGACCAGCAGCCGCACCAGGTAGACCACGACGAAGGCGACCGCCCCGACCGCGGCGGCCGGGACGACCGCGCTCGATGCGACGTAACCGGCGGCGGCGCCGACCGAACCGAGGAAGAGCGCGGTCGAGATGCCCCAGGCGTCCGGGGCCTCACGACGCAGCCGCCGCAACGCGCCGCCATCACCAGCACCGCCGCCGGGCACCGTCACCGGCGGCTGCGCCACCACCGGGTGTACGGGCTGCGTCACCGGCAGGTAGGCCGGCTGAGTCGGCACCTGCGGGTGTGCCGGCTGAGTCGGCACCTGCGGGTAGGCCGGCTGCGTCACCGGCGGGTAGGCCGGCTGCGTCGACACCTGCGGGTAGGCCGGCTGCGTCGACACCTGCGGGTAGGCCGGCTGCGGCACTGGCGCGTGGGACGGCTGGGTCGGCATCTGTGGCTGCGTCGGGCGTGGCTGTAGCGCCGTGGGCGGGACCTGGGGCAACGGGTGGTTCGGTGTCGGCGCGCCAGCGGTCTTGTTGCCGGCCTCCAGCAGGTGGTCCCGACCGAGCGGATCGGTGACCCTGCCGTCCTGTCGGAGCAGCCGCACCAGCACGCGCTCGGCGCTCGGCCGGTCCGCCGGATCCTTGGCCAGGCACTCCCGGATCAGCTCGTCCAGAACGGGAGGCAACGCGGGCAGCTCGGGCGGATCGTTCAGCACCCGGTGCATCACGGCGAAGAGCGAGTCGTTGCCGAACGGCGGCCGTCCACCGGCGGCGAAGGCGATCGTGGCCGCCCAGGCGAAGACGTCGCAGGGCGGACCGATCGCGTCGTTGCGAAACCGCTCGGGCGCCATGTACGCGGTGGTCCCCATGACCCGGCTGGACGCCGTCTCGGTGACCCCCAACGCGCGGGCGATGCCGAAGTCGATCACCCGAGGGCCGTCCTCGCCGAGCACCACGTTGTCCGGCTTCAGATCGCAGTGCACCACCCCGGCGCTGTGAATCGCGGCGAGCGCGGTGACGGTGCCGACCGCGAGCCGGTGCAGGGCGTTACCGGTCACCAGGCCCCGCTCGCGGACGTGCCGGTGCAGGGTCGGGCCCTCGATGAACTCACTGACCACGTAGGGCCGCTCGCCGTCCACCTCGGCGAAGAGCACCTGCGCGGTGCAGAACGGGGCGACCCGGCGAGCGGCGGCGATCTCCTTCACGAACTGCGACCGCGCCCGTGGGTCACTCAGATCGACGTTGACCATCTTGATCGCGACCCGGTCACCGGCGTCGTCCTCACCGAGGTAGACGACGCCCTGCCCGCCCGCGCCCAACCGGCCCACCAGCCGGTACGGGCCGGCGGTGACCGGATCGTGCGTCCACAGTTTCGCCAATCCCGGCACCGGCGCGCCGGCCAGCTCTGACATCCCGACTCCATCAGTGTCGTGCCCGGCCACCGGCGGCGCAGGACACGGCCATCGTGCCATGCCCGCCGCCGGTGACCGAGGACGTCCGACAACGGGTTGGGACCGCTACGCGGGTGGCGGCGCGCTCGACCCCCGGATCCGCAGCGCGGGGCTGATGACCACACGGTGGGTGGGGCGGTCGGGGTCGGCGAGCCGGTCGGCGACGAGACGTACGGCGGCGCGTCCGATCGAGCGTCGCGGCGGTCGGACCGCGGTCAGCGGCGGGCTGAAGAGCCCGGCGACCTCGTCGTCGTACGCCACGATGGACAGGTCGCCGGGAACGGACAGGTGTCGCTTCTCGCAGTGCTGCACCAGCGCGATCGCCTCGGCGTCGGCGTGCACCAGCAGCGCCGTCGTCCCGGTCGCCCGGCACCTGTCCAGGACGCCGTCCAGGACGACGTCCCGTTCCGGTGACCGTGCGTCCGGCACCACGGCCACCACCGTCGCGTCCGAGTCGAGGCCGCACTCGCTCGTGGCGTCGAGCCAGCCACGCCGTACGTGCTGGCTGGTGGGACTGTTGGCGTCGAGCACCAGGCCGACCTTGCGGTGTCCGAGGGAGGTGAGGTGGCGTACCGCCATGGCCGCACCGAGCGCGTGGTCGGTGACCACCGACTCCATGACGGCGTGGTGGCTGCCCACCGTGGCGGTCCGTTCCAGCAGGACGACCGGGACGTCGACCTGGTCGAGCCACTCGATGGTGCGCTCGGTGCTCGGTGCGTCCATGCTCGGCGCGATGATCAGGGCGTCGACGCCCATCCGCCCCACCAGGCGGGCCAGTTGCGGCTGGTCGTCCTCGCTGTCGTAGGAGGAGCCGCGCAGGACCACACGCATGTCGAGCTCGCGGGCGGCCCCCTCGACGCCGCGGGCCACGTCCGGCCAGTAGTAGTCCAGTGAGGGCACGAGCATGCCGAGGGTGCGCCCGACCAGCGGGGCCTGGCCCGCGGCGGGTGACTCGTCGGCCGTCGGGGCGTCGTCCGGCAGGATCAGGGCGACCCCACCGTGGACCCGGCGGACCAGCCCTTCGGCGGCCAGCTCGGCGATGTCGCGTCGGATGGTGACCGGCGCGGCGCCGAGCACGTGGGACAGGTCGGAGATACGCATCGAGCCGTCGCGTTGCAGGGCTGCCAACAGTTGCTGGCGGCGGACGACCTGTAGCGGCCCGCGGGAGGACTCCGTCGTGGTGCCGACGGGATTGTCCTTGGTCATGGGGGACCTCCGAGGAACGCTTCGTGCGGCGGAAGCTCGTGCATGGTGACGACCAGCTCGCCGGCCGGGCCGAACGCGGTGACGTCGATCGCGAGCCGGGTCAGCCGGTCTCCCCACACGTCGAGGAGCAGGGGATCCGTGATCTGCCGGATCGTCGCGGCGCAGGGCGCCGAGGCCGGCTGCCAGCTGAGCCCGAGTCGGCCGGCGCCGCCCAGCGCGGTGACCTCGGCGCGGCCGTCACCGAGCCGTACCTGACCGGCGACGAGCAGGTGGACGTGGGTCGGCGGGGCGGCCTGGGCCGGGTCGGGATCCCAGGGGTCGAGCGCCCAGGAGTCGACGACGACGACCCGTCCAGCGTGGCGGTCCAGTCGGGAGCTGCGCCACCAGTGCCGGACATCCGTGCGCGGGTAGGCCCCGGCGAGGTCCACACGCAACTCGGCGTCGGTGTCGTCGCTCGTGGCGGTGGCGTACCGGGCGGCGTGGGTGTGGCCGGGCGCCTGTTCGGTGCCGCGGATGTGCGGGACGTTGTGCCAGTCACTGCGCATGGTCCAGATGTCGTACCGACCGGGGCCGAAGGTCTGCGCCGTGTAGGTGGGACGCCCGGCGTCGACGACCACCGGCACCCCGTTGAGGACCACCACGATGCTGCCGACGTCGTTGTGGTTGTGGTGTTCGCCGTTGTGCCCGCCCTTGGCCGCCAGGGTGAGCCCGCCGGGGCTGCCGGCCGCCGCGCGGGCGAGCAGCACCTGCACGGAGGGCAGCCACACGTCGCGGGGCAGCGGCGGTGCCGCCGGGGTGGCGGAGATCCACGCCGGGTCGGTCAACGCCAGCAGCAGCCGGCCCAGGCCGTGTTCCTCGTCCGCGACGGGCGCGTCGGGACGGCGGTGCGCGGCGGCGTGCGCCATCGCGTCCCGGTCCCCGACGCGGCGGGCGGCCCGGTGCAGGGCGTGCCAGGGCTGGCCCCCGGAGGGCCGGGCCGACCCGTCGGCGTGGTTGAGATACCAGTCGCCGCCCAGATGCATCCGGTGGGGGAACGCGACGGTGTGCCGCAGGGCGTCGGCCGGCACGCCGTCGAGCGCGCCACCGGTGGCGTGGGCGAGCAGGTCGAGTGCCTCGTGGGCCCGACACGCGCCATTCCACCAGTAGCCGTAGCCCTCGTCGATGGCGCCGTCGGCGGGCAGCGACGCCACGTACCGGTCGAGCCCCTCGACCACCAGATCGACAAGCACGGCCCGCCGGGCCGGGTCCTCCACCAGGCGCAGCACGGCGACGAGCACGTTGCCGTGGATCCACGGGCTCCAGTTGTGCACGTCGCCGTCGAGGCCGAGCCAGTGCCAGTCGCGGCGCTTGGCGAACGGGGTGAGCACGCGGCTGTCGACCTCGTGCCGGACCCGGGCCCGCAGGCCGGGGGCGTGCGCGTCGAGCGGCTCGCCGAGCAGGTGGTCGATCCAGGCCAGTTGAGCGGCGACCTCGCCCGCGCCGAGGTCGAGATAGGGATCGGTCACGGTCGGCAGCACCGCGCCGTGCACGGCGTGGGTGTCGTCGTGCGCTGGCCAGCACCAGCTGCTCTGCTCGCACAGCAGGGTCACGCCGTCGACCACCTCGTCCAGCCAGGCCGGGTCGAGGGTGACCGCGGCGAGCACGGCGGCCCGGGTCAGGCGCCCCTGCCGGGCGAAGACCACCTGCTCGTACGTGTCGCGTTCGCCGTCGCGGAAGAATCTGGCGTACTGGTGGGCCAGGGGGAGTGGCCAGGGGGCGGCGAGATCTGCCTCGGCCCGGCTGCGCAGCCGTCGCATGGTGGGGGCGTGCGGGTGCGCCCACACGGCACGCTCGCGCGCCGGCGGCACCGGCAACGATCCGTCCGGTGGTGCGAGGGCCCGTGCCAGCAGGGCCGGGCGGTTACCCGGCCAGGCCGCAGCCAGAGGGCCCGCGAAGCGCTCTGCGACGGTCATGGCCCCTCGGACTGGTAGAGCGAGTCTGAACGATTCTGATCGTATCAGAGCACTTATGGCGGTCGAGGTCCCGCAGGGACGCCACATCGAGGCCGCATCGTGCGTCCTTCTGATCAGGTGTGTTCACATCGGTAGAAGAGAGGCATTGACTTGCTCTGTTGTGAGCGTTTTACTTCGGAAACGCTGCGGATGCCTGCGCGTCACATTCCGGGGCACGCCCCGCTCACCACCCGCCACGGAGACGGATCGATGCGACAGGACCTCGGATGACGTTCGGGACGACCGGCCAGCCGGCGCCGGGGACGCCCCCGGCTGCCGCTCTCGCCGCCACCTGGGGCCGGGACGACTGGTTGGCCCTCGCCGACCGGATGCTCGCCGCCGCCCGGCCGTTCGCGTCACCCGGGCACGCCCTCGTCACGTTTCCCGGGCCGGAGGGCGGTTACGGACGGGCCGTCGACGGCCTGGAGGGTTTCGCCCGCACCTTCCTGCTCGCTGGCTTCCGCATCGCGGGTGCCCGGGGAGTGGGCACGGACGAACTCGTCGACAGGTACGCGGCCGGCATCGCCGCCGGCACCGACCCGCGATCCCCGGACCGCTGGGTACGCCTGGACGAGCACCCCCAGGCCAAGGTGGAGGCCGCCTCCATCGCGCTGGTCCTGGACCTGACCCGCCCGTGGATCTGGGACCGGCTGCCGTCCGCGGTGCGCGAGCGGGTGGTGGACTATCTGCGTCCGGCCGTCGGCGACGACACGTACCCACGGATCAATTGGGTCTGGTTCCGGCTGGTCGTCCAGACGTTCCTGCGGTCGGTGGGCGGGCCGCACTCGCTCGACGAGATGAACGAGGACCTGAGCACGCACGACGGCTTCGTCCGCGGGGACGGCTGGATGTCCGACGGGCCGGACCGCGCCTACGACCACTACGTGGGCTGGGCCCTGCACCTCTACCCGACGCTGTGGGCCCGGATGGCCGGTGCCGCCGACCTGGCCGAGCCCCGCCGCGAACGGGACCTGGCCGGCCTCGACCGCTTCCTGGGCGACGCGGTCGCGCTCGTGGGCGCCGACGGAGCACCGTTGATCCAGGGGCGAAGCCTGACCTACCGCTTCGCCGCGGCCGCGCCGTTCTGGGTCGGCGCCATCGCCGGTGTGCCCTCGGTCAGCCTCGGCCGGTTGCGCGGGGCGGCTACCCGCATCGTGCGCCACTTCGTCGCCAACGGCGCCCCGGACGATCGCGGCCTGCTCACCCTCGGCTGGCACGGGCCGTGGCCACGACTGGCGCAGTCGTACTCCGGGCCGGGCTCGCCGTACTGGGCCAGCAAGGGCCTGCTCGGCATCGCGCTGCCGGCCGACCATCCGGTGTGGACGACTCCCGAGGAGCCGCTGCCGGTGCAGGAGAGGGACACGCTGCGCGCGATACACGCGCCCGGCTGGCTGGTCTCCGGCACCCGTGCCGACGGCATCGTCCGGGTCGTCAACCACGGCACCGACCACGCCGTCGAGGGCGCCACCGTCTCGGATTCCCCGCTGTACGCCCGACTGGGCTACTCCACCGCCACCACCCCGGTCCTCGACGACAGCGGCTGGGCCAGTCCGCTCGACCAGTCCGTCACTCTCGTCGACGACGTGGGTCGGGTCACCCACCGTGCCGGCATGCGCCTGCTGACCGTACGCGTCGACACCGACGGCGTGGGTGTGGCCGGGTCACGTGCCCTCGCCCACTGGGTCGACCCGGACCCGGGGCAGCGTGATCACGGCGGCGGCCTCGTCGGCCGGCACCGACCGGCCGGGCACCTCACGGTGTACTCCCTGGTCCGGGGCCCCTGGGAGCTGCGTCTGACCCGCGTCGACGGGCTCGCCGACGGCGTCGGGGCGGCCGCGCTGCGGCTGCGGATCGGCGGCTGGGCCATCTCCGGAGACGCGACGGCCGACCTCGGCGGCGGGGTGGCGACCGTGACCGGCGCCGGCCTGACCAGCAGGCTGGAGAGCGTGCTCGGCGACGGAACGGCCGGCGCCACCGCCGTCGCGCACGGTGGACCCCTGGCCGGCGGGCTGGTCGTGCCCTGGCTGGACCACCCCGTCCGGCCGGGCGCATGGGTCGCCGCCCTCACCGAGTTGTCCGGGGTGCCGGTGGCCACGGCTGGGCAGGCGTGCCGGGCCGTGGTCGACGAGGACGGCCGCGGCCTCCACCTGGCGGTCGACTGGCCCGACGGGATCAGCACGTCGACCCGTTTGGACACGGAGCATCCCAGGCCCACCCGAGCGGCCTGGTAGCAGTGCGGGCCCGTCCGGGCCCTTGACCTGAAGGAGAGAGGATGAAGCGTGCGATACCGGCCGTCATCAGCGCCGCGACGGCCCTGACACTTGTTCTCGCCGGCTGCGGGGGCGGAGACGAGCCAGTCGACCCCAACGCCCCCGTGACGATCACCCTGGCCGGCTGGAGCCTGTCATCCACGCCGGAGTTCAAGACGCTCGCCGACGGCTTCAAGGCGACCCACCCGAACGTGACGGTGGAGCTCAAGGAGTACGCCCCGGGCAACGACTACGACACCCAGATGATCACGGACCTGGCCGCCGGCACCGCGCCGGACGTCTACGTCATGAAGAACCTCAAGAACTTCTACACCTACCAGAGCGGTGGTCAGCTGCTCGACGTCTCCGACGCCGCCTCCGGTCTCGGCTCGGTCCCGGGGCTCGCGTCGTACCAGGTGGACGGCAAGGCGTACGCGGTGCCGTACCGGCAGGACTCCTGGGTGCTGTTCTACAACAAGGACCTGTTCGCGAAGGCGAAGGTGACGCCGCCGGACGGCAGCTGGACCTGGGACGACTACACCGACGCGGCGAAGCGGCTGCACACCGGGCTGAAGGGGGCCGGCTCGAACGCGACGGGCGCCTACCAGCACACCTTCCAGTCGACGGTGCAGGGCTTCGCGCTCGCCCAGACCCCCAACGCCGACCTGCTCTCCGGGAACTTCGGCTACCTGAAGCCGTACTACGAGCGGTCCCTGGATTTGCAGGCGGCCGGCGCGCAGCCGACCTTCGGCACCGCGAAGACCAACAAGCTCACCTACCAGGCGCAGTTCGGCAAGCAGCAGTCGGCGATGCTGCTGATGGGCACCTGGTACGTGGCCACGCTGCTCAACCAGCGAAAGAGCGGTGACGCCGACAAGTTCCAGTGGGGGATCGCACCGGCGCCGCAGTTCGACAAGTCCACCACCGGCACCTCCGCCACGCCTGTCACCTTCGGTGACCCGACCGCCCTGGGGATCAACCCGAAGATCAGCAAGTCCAAGACCGCCGCGGCCAAGGACTTCCTGAAGTACGCGGCCGGCCCGGAGGCCGGCAAGGCGCTGGCCGGGATCGGCATCACCCCGGCCCAGGTCACCGACGCGGTCACCGCGTCGCTGTTCGGGCTGGACGGCGTACCGCAGGACGATCTGTCGAAGTTCGCCTACGCCAAGCACACCATCAAGCCGGAGAACCCGGTGTCGAAGCACACCGCCGGCCTGCAGAACCTCCTCAACGAGACGCACTCGGCGATCCTCTCCGACAGCAAGGGCGTCGACGCGGAGCTGAGCAAGGCGCAGTCCCGCGCCAAGAACGAAGTCCTCAACCAGTGAGCTGATGGCGGGACCGGCGCGCCTGAGCCGCACGCCGGTCCCGCCCCCAGGCCGAACGCTTCCGGAGACTCCCTATGGCAACATTGCCGCGCACGAGACCCAGGAACCGGCGGCTGGTGTCGCGCAACACGGTCGCCGGCTGGTCGTTCATCCTTCCCAACTTCCTCGGCTTCGTCGGGCTCACCCTGGTACCCGTCGTCGTGCTGTTCTACGTGGCCTTCACCAACTGGAACGTCTTCGGGGTCGCCGAGTGGACCGGCACCGCCAACTTCCGGCGGATGTGGGACGACGCGAGCTTCTGGACCGCACTGCGTAACACCGTCTACTACGCCGTCTTCCACATCCCGTTGACCCTCGTGGCAGCACTCGGGCTGGCGCTGCTGCTCAACCGCAGACTGCGCGGCGTACGGTTCTTCCGTACCATCGCCTTCTTTCCCTACATCACCTCGATCGTGGCGATCGCGGTCGTCTGGAACCAGCTCTTCAGCCCGGAGTACGGCCCGATCAACGCTCTCCTCGGCGCCGTCGGGGTGGACAACCCGCCGGGCTGGACCGCGTCGGCGACCTGGTCGATGCCGGCGGTCATCATCGTCGGCACCTGGCGGTACATGGGCTACTACATGCTGCTGTTCCTGGCCGGCCTACAGACCATCCCGGCCCAGCTCTACGAGGCGGCCGAGACCGACGGCGCCTCACCGTGGCAGCGGTTCGTGCACGTGACCCTGCCCGGCCTGCGGCACACCACGTTCTTCGTCACGGTGCTGCTCACCATCGAAAGTTTCAAGGTCTTCGACCTCATCCTCGTGATGACCGGCGGCGGACCGGGCCAGTCGACACTCGTGCTCTCGCAGTACATCTACCAGAAGGGCTTCGAGGAGAACCAGTTCGGCTACGCCTCGGCGGTCTCCATCGTCCTGTTCGCCATCTGCTTCGGCATCACGGTCATCCAGTTCATGGTCAACAAGCGGAGGAACAGCTGATGACCGCGACCGACCTCTCCACACCCGTCCCGGCCATCGCCGCGCCCGGCAAGCACGGGACCTCCGCCCGACGTGTCAGGTCCCGGGGCGGGCGGCTCGTCGGGTACGCCGCTCTCGTGCTCGCGGCGGCCGCGCTGCTGCTGCCGTTCTTCTGGATGGTGGTGGCGTCGTTGAAGACCAACAACGACGTCTTCACCATCCCGATCACCTGGCTCCCCGATCCCGTGGTGTGGCGCAACTACGTCGACATCTGGCAGCGCTCGGACATGACGACGTGGTTGGGGAACACCCTGCTGTTGTCGGTGATCGTCACCTTCCTACAGGTGTTCACCGGCAGCTTCGCTGCCTACGGCTTCGCCCGTGTCCGCTTCCCCGGCCGTAACGTGCTCTTCCTCGCGTACGTCGGGACGATCGCGGTGCCCTGGCAGTCGTACATGATCCCGCAGTTCATCCTCATGTCGAAGCTGCACCTGTCGAACACGCTGTGGTCGATCGTCGCGATCCAGGCGTTCGGCGCGGTCGGCGTGTTCCTGATGAAGCAGTTCTACGAGACGATCCCCGAGGAACTCAGCGAAGCGGCGCGGGTCGACGGGCTCAGCGAGTACGGCATCTACCGACGGATCATCCTGCCGTTGTCCCGGCCGGCGCTCGCCAGCCTGGCCCTGCTGATGTTCACGACCACCTGGAACGACTACCTCGGCCCACTGATCTACCTGCGCAGTCCGGAGCTGCGCACCATCCAGTTGGGGCTGAACACCTTCATCTCCCAGTACAACGCCGAGTACGCGCTGATCATGACGGGCTCGGTGCTCTCCGTGCTGCCCGTCGCCGTCATCTTCCTCCTGGGCCAGCGCTACTTCATCGAGGGCGTCGCCTCGACCGGACTGAAGGGTTGAGGTCCATGCGTTCGCGCCACCACACCCTCACCGCCGTCTTCGACGGGGTCTACGTCGCGCTCGTCACCAACCTGCTGCTGGTGCTCGGTTGCCTGCCGCTGGTGACGCTCGCGTTCACCACCGACGCGGCGCGCTCCTGGCCGCTGTACGCGCTGACCGCTCCGCTCTGCGCGCCGGGGCTCTGCGCGGCCTTCGCGGTCATGTCCGCCTACTCGGCCGGCGACACCGGCGGCGTGCTGCGCACCTACGGCCGCGCCTGGCGGGCCACCGCCCGGCCGGCGATGCTCTGGACGGCGGCGGTCATGGCCGTCCTGGTGGTGCTCGCCGTCGACGCCCGCGCCGCGTGGGGCCACCGGGTCGGGGCACTCGCCCTGCCGGTGCTGGCGACCCTGATCGTCCTCACCGTCGCGACCGCGCTGCTCGGGCTGGCGGCCATCGCCGAGCGACCCACCGCGCCGCTGCGCGAGGTGGCCCGTACCTGCGTGTACCTGGCGGTGCGCCGGTGGTACCTCACCGCCGTGTCCCTGCTCGTGCTCGCGCTGCTCGCCCAGCTTCTGGCGGCCCGCCCCGCGCTCGCGCTCGGCCTCGCCGCCACGCCGCTGCTCTACGTCGTCTGGGCCAACAGCCGCTTCACCCTGCGCGCCGCCCTCGAACCATCGACGACGACCGCACCCCAGAGCACCTGACCACCACGTTCCGCCACCGAGCCGGAACGCCGATGACACACCTGCCCGGCACCGGACCGGACCCACGAGGGAGAACAGCATCCATGACGGCGACCGACGTCCGTCCCAGCTCCGACGCAGAGGCCACGGCGGCCGCGGTGGCCGCCGCGATACGTACCGTCGACGCGAACATCGCCACCTTCGGCGACCGGTACCCCGCGGACACCACCGACGCCAACCGCTACCCGCTCCGGCCACCGATCGCTGGCCAACCCGAGGGCGCCAACGTCGGCTGGACCACCAGCTTCTGGCCCGGCCAGCTCTGGCTGGCACACGACCTGACCGGTGACGACCGCCACCTGCGGGCCGCACTGTCGCACGTGGACAGCTTCGCGGATCGGGTGAGCGGCGGCATCGACCTGGACACCCACGACCTCGGGTTCCTCTACACCCTCTCCTGCGTCACGCCGGCCCGCCGTACCGGCGACCCGCGGGCCCGGGACGCGGCTCTCGCCGCCGCCGACCACCTGATGACGCGCTTCCTCGAACCGGCCGGAATCATCCAGGCCTGGGGCGACCTGAACGACCCCCGCCAACGCGGACGCACGATCATCGACAGCCTCATGAACACGCCGCTGCTCTTCTGGGCCAGCCAGACCACCGGCGACGACCGCTACGCCGCCGCGGCCCGCCGGCACACCGCCCAACTGCGCCAGCACATCCTGCGTCCGGACGGCACCACCTTCCACACCTTCTACTGGGACACCGACAGCGGCGAGCCGCTGCGCGGGGAGACCGAACAGGGCCACGCCGACCACTCCTGCTGGGCCCGCGGGCAGGCCTGGGGCATCTACGGCTTCAGCCTCAACCACCGGCACATCGGCGACCCCGCACTGCTGGCCGCCGCGCGGACCTGCGCCGACCACTTCCTCGCCTGCCTGCCCGACGACCACGTGGCGTACTGGGATCTGGAGTTCGGCGACGGCAGCGGCCAGGAGCGGGACAGCTCCGCCGCGGCCATCGCCGCCTGCGGCCTCGTCGAACTGGCCGACGGCCTCACCGACCAGGCCAGCGCCGACCGGTACCGCACAGCCGCCGCCGCGATCCTGCGTTCGCTCATCGACCACTACTCCACCGGCGGCCAGCCGGGCTCGAACGCGCTGATCCTGCACGGCGTGTACGACAAGCCCAAGGGCATCGGCGTCGACGAGGGAACCCTGTGGGGCGACTACTTCTACCTCGAAGCCCTCACCCGCGCCACCATCCCCGGCTGGACCAGCCCCTGGTGAGCACCGCGACCGACCCGCACCGCCCCGCACTCCGAAAGGTGACCATGGACTACCGCTACCACTGCACCATTCCCGCCGCCGAGGGCCGCAACACCCTGCCCGTCAATCCCTGTCGGCTGCTGGACTTCACCCTGCTGCGACTGTCGGCCGGCGAGTCCTGGACCGGCGAGTCCGGTGACCGGGAGATCCTGGCCGTCATCCTCGGCGGCACTGCCAACTTCACCGTCGCCGGCCACCACTTCCCGCAGGTCGGCCAACGTGCCGACGTCTTCTCCGGCAAGCCGCACTCGGTCTACCTCCCGGCCGGCTCCTCGATCACCGTCGAGGCCGTCACCGCCGTGGAGATCGCCCTCCCCAGCGCACCCAGCGACCTGGCCACCGACCCCTACGTCATCGCGCCGGAGCAGGTCGCCACCGGCCGTTGGGGAGCGACGAACTTCGGCCGCGACTACCACCAGATCCTCACCGAGATCGCCCAGCCGGAGCTGCCCGCCCGCCGGCTCATCGTCGGCGAGACCTACACGCCCTCGGGCAACTGGAGCACCTACCCGCCACACCGGCACAAGGTCGACGACCTGCCCGCCGAGGCCGCCCACGAGGAGATGTACTACTACCGCGTCAGCCCGGAGAACGGGTTCGGCATCAGCCGGGTCTACACCGACGAGGGGTACGAGGAGAACGTCACCATCCGTGACCACGTGATGCAGATGATGCCCGAGGGGTACCACACGGTGGTCAGCGCACCCGGCTACACCACCTACTTCCTGTGGTTCCTGGCCGGCACGCAGCGCACCCAGGGCGCCCGCGAGGACACCAACCTCGCCTGGGTGGGCCAGACCGTGCCGACCCTGCGCAGCCTGGGCCTGTAGCGACGTTCTGCGGACACCGGCCGCCTCGACGGCCGGACCGCGACCGGCGTGCGTGCTCGCCGTACCCGCCGCCAGCGGTGACCCGACGGTCACCGCTGGCGCGCGGCGGCCCGGGGACGGTCACCACTGGCCGGCGGCGACCGGGGGACGGTCGCCGCCGGGGCGGTCCGGCCTCAGAGCCGGGAGGTGAACGTGGCCAGGAATCGGTGCGGGGTGACCACGCCGGCGTTGTCGAAGCAGATCACGTCGAGGTCGGCGTTCGTGGTGTACGGCCAGGGTTGGGTGAGGTGGCAGTAGTTGCTGCCGGCGCCCTGCGCCACCACCTGGGCGTGCGTCTCCTTGAGACCGATCTGCGGGAAGGTCGCCAGGTAGCGGCCGGCGGGCGCCAGCGGCGCCACCGTGTTCGCGCCGACACCGACCACCGAGTTGTCGTTCGTCGGACCGCCGACGGCGGTGCCGAGGTAACCGAAGTACGACGGTGGGGCGAGGGAGCCGATCACCGGCCGCCGACGGTGGTACGAGAGGGTGAAGTCGGTGTTGACGAACGCGCCGGCCTGGTCGTAGCAGAAGACGTACACCTGCACGTCCGTGCCGACCGCGTTCCAGGAGTAGACCTTGCACCGGCGGGGACCGGCGTTCGGCTGCCCGGCGGTGACCTGCACGTTGCCGGCGAGCACCCCGGCCAACCCCACCCCGGGCAGCCGCACCAGGTACTGCCCGACGCCCAGCGGCCCGACCGTGTTCACCACACCCGTGGAGTTGTACGACTGCACCAGCGCGCCGGCGACCCACTGCACGTACGCGTGGGAGGTGCCGGCCGGTAGCACGCCCGAGCTGGTCGTCCAGAGCACGGTGAACGGAGTGTCCTCGCGCGTACCGCCCGGCTTGTGGCACTGCACGTCGACGATCTCGTCGGCGCCGGACTGGAACCAGCGGACCACCTCGCAGTAGTGCCCGGTCCGGTTCACCGGGGTCACGTGCGGCACACCCCGCGAGAGGGCGCCGACCTGTGGGAAACGCACCTGGAACCGGCCGGGCGCGAGCTTGATGCCGTCGGCCCAGGCGGCCGGGAACGCGGTCTTCCAGCTTCCCCACTGCCGGCTGGTGTCCAGCACGGTCCAGACCGTGACGGTGGGGTCCTTGACGTACGCGAAGCCCCAGCGGTCGGCGGTGGCCGCCGCGGCCGGTGCCGGCGGCGCGAGTGCCCCGGCGACCAGGACGGCGGCCAGTGCCGCGGTGACGAACGATCGAAGACGCATGTGTTCCTCCATCCGACGGGAACATGTCGGAGGGAGTGTGCACGTAGTAACTTCATGATCACAGTCGGCTACTTCGTGCGGTGGAGTCGGCTGTCCGCCACTCGTGACCGCGCGGCCGGGCGAGACTCCGGCGGGCTGGCCGCTGGCGGGGGATTTCCCCCGGAACCGGCACCGCCGGCCGGCGACCGACGTCGTGGCCGCGGCGGTGCGTCAGTCTCAGGGCATCGGGGTGCGGCTGGTTCGAGACCCCGACGAACTGGGGGTCCGAGGCGGATGGCGCTGCTGTGGTTGCCGCGCTGGCTGCGCCGACCGGTCCGCGTCGAACGGCCCTCCGGCCACGAACTCTTCGTGGAGTGGCACGGTTCGGCGGCGGTGATCTCACACGGGGACGATCCGCCGTCGCTGCTGTGGCGACTGGTGCGTACCGCCGTCGCGGCGTCCGACGACGTGCTGGTCCTGACCTCCGAGCGCGCCGTGCGCAGCGCCGGCTGCGGTGGCGTGCTGCGCGGGGTGGTCGAGGGTGCGGCCCAGGAGTGGGGCGTCGGCCGGGTCTGGGTGGCCGCGAGTGGCCTCGGCCGGCCGGACGAGGCGTACGCCTCCTGGCTGACCCGGCTGGCGGCCCGCACCGGCGTCGAACTGCTCGCCCCGGACGGTCCCGTACACGCCACACCGGACGGCACCCTCTACGCGGCGGGCGGCACGGGCGCCTGGGGCTGGCGGTCCTTCCGGCCGGGCGTCAGCAGCCCGGTGGTCGGCAACCGCTACCCGGTCCCGTCCTGGGAGCCGGCGTTGCCGGACCAGGCGGTGGTGCTGCCCGGGCTGGTGGCCGATCCCGTCCCCGCCGGAGTGCTGCTGCGTTCCTCGGCCGCCGCACCCTCGACGGTGGGCGACCCGGCCTACGACATGCCGGTGGACCGACACCGGCCGACGCTGCTCCTGCGGCATGTCGGCGAGCCACCACCGGATCCCCGGTCACTCGCCGGGATCTTCGCGGGCCTGCCGGCGAGGACGATCGTTCGGATCGAGACGGCACTGCTCGACCCGACGGCACCGCCGCCGCGCGCCGACTGGGTGACCGCACTCGCGGCGGCCCTCGACGAATCGGCCGCCGTCGCCGAGCCGATCGCGGTGCCCGAACCGGGCCAGCACCGACGGGCGTCCGGCCAGCCACCACCCGTGCTGAACGACGGTTGGGTACGCGCCAGCAGCCGGCTCTACCGCCACGCGACAGTGCCGGACCTGCTCGCCGAGGTCGTCCCATCCGGTGTCCTGCTGCGCACGGCTGGTGCCCGCCAGCCCGACGGTATGGCCTTCGTCGACCCCGCCGAGTGGGTGCTGGCGGTCGACGTCCGCGACTCCGACCGGTTGGTCGACCAACTGTGCCGGATGCTCGTCGGGGCCGGCGGAGCGCCGGGCCTCACCCTGGTGGGGCAGGCCGGCGAGCCGACGAGGGTACGCCTGGAAGCGGCGCTGCGCGCCGAGGCGGCACCCCGTGCGGGGCTGCCGGTGGACGTCCGGGCGACCTCGGCGACGGGCACCGGACGACCTCCCGTGGCGACCGATGGGCAGAGCAGCGGTGCGGACCAGGCGACGCTTGCGGTGCCGCTGTCACCGCGTCCACCCACGACGGCGGCCGAGGCCACGTCGGCGCAGGCCCCGGCGCTGGTCTGGCCGCCGGCGACCGCGCACCCGTTCGTGGAGCCGGCGGCCCCGGCCAGGGCCGCGCGGCGTTCCGTCGAACCGTCGGTGCCGGGCCGGGTCGCGCACCAGTTCGTGGATCCGGCGGTGCCGGGCGGGGTCGCGCACCAGTTCGTGGACCCGGCGGTGCCGGGCGGGGTCACGCACCAGTTCGTGGACTCGGCGGTGCCGGGCGGTGTCGCGCACCAGTTCGTGGACCCGGCGGCGCCGGCCGTCGCCGCGCGACGACGCGTGGAGTCCCTGCCGGTCGCGAGACGGTCGGCAGCCGCTGCCGAGGCGGTGCCGAGCGCTGGCGGCCAACCGCCCGCGCACGACCTGACCGGCGAGCCCCCGCCCCCGCCTCGACCGGCCGCCGGGTTGCCACCGGTCATCACCAGCTCCGGGCCGTACCTGGGCGAGCCCGAACGCCCGGTTGTCGCCAGCGCCCCCGCCTCGGCAGGCGAAGGAGCGCTCACCGTCTCGCATCGAGGCGCGCCCACCGCGTACCCCGGAGGGAGTGCGGTGCACCGCTACGCGCCGGCCGTGGCGGACCCCGTCGAGGACCGGGCCAGCACCGCGGCGGAACAGCGCGACCTCGCCGCCAGCCTCGGCCCGGCCTTCACCGACTCGATCACCACCGTCAACGCCGCCCTGGCCGCGTGGCCCGCGCTGCGGCAGGGCACCTCCGCGTCGGCGAAGACGGACTTCGTCGCCGTGCACGTCTTCTTCGGTCGTTCGGAGGCGGGGGCGGCCCGGCTCAACGCGGGACTGCGTGCCGGGCGGGCACCGAGCCTGCCCGGCTACCTGCCGTGCCTGGTGTCCGGGTTGCGTCGCCTGCCGCCGTACCGCCGGGCGATGCTCTGCCAGGGTCGGGTGGCCGACCAGGCGCGACACCTCTACCCCGAGGGCGGCCTGCTGGTGGAGCCCGGCTTCCGCAGTGTCAGCGGCGCCACCGACCTCGCCGTGGAGGGTGCCGACGTCGACTACCTGGTCTGGTCGCGTACGGCACGGCAGGCCGGCGCGCTGGCCGACCAGCAGGATCTGGACGAGGCGGTGTTCCTGGCCGGGGCCCGGTTCAAGGTGCTCGCCGTCCGTGAGGGAACGGTGGCGGAGGACCGTGCCGGCATCCCGACGACCGCCGTACTGTTGCGGGAGGTGTTGCCCGACGAGCAGTCCGCGTCCGGTCTGGACGACGCCGACCGGAGCGCGCTGACCCGGCTGGAACGGGCGCTGATCCGTCGGAGAGCGGCCTCGCCTCGCCTGCTCACCGACGCGCACACCATCGAACGGCTGCTCGGTCCGCCGCTCGGTTACCTGGAGGAAGCCGGGGCGTCCGTCGGTGCCGGCGTCGACTGATCCTCCGGTCGTGAGGGATAACCCCCAACTCCGCCGGTACGGCGTCGGAAACCGCCGCGCCGGCGCTCGCCGTCGCATGCTCATCCGGTGCGGGTGTGACAGGGGGGTGGAGCAGAGATGCGAACGCTGTCACTGCGATCGCGCGGCAGCCTGACGGCAGGCAGTCGGGGGAGCGCCGATGGGTCGGCGTGCGCCAGCGTGCCGTCGTCGAGCACCGGATAGCGGGAGCGGCCCGGCATGGACACCCCCATTCCTGACTGGTTGAACCACATCTTGAACTTCTTCGTCGGCGCGACCTGGCCGACGGGCAGTGAGAGCGGAATGCGGGCCCACTCCGGGGAGTGGGAGCACCTTCGGGACGTTCTGGATGAGGCCCGGGAGACGCTCGTGGCGGAGCGTTCTCGGGTGCCGGTCGTGTTGAGCGGGAAGTTCGCCGACGGGGTCACGGAGTCGCTGGACAGCCTCGTCGATTATCTCGACGAGTTGCGGTCGACTGCGGACAGCATGCGGAAGGACCTGAAGAACGGTGCGGCCGAACTTCAGGAACAGAAGATCCTGCTGGTGGTGCAGTTGGCGCTGTTGGCCATCCAGTTGGCCTGGCTGATGGCATCGCTGTTCGGAGCGTTGGCGATCCCGCTGGTGGTTGGTGGCTTCCGCGCCGTCATCACCGCGATTCTCCGCAACCTCTTCGTCGAGGTCGGGCAGGAGATCGCCCAGGAGCCGCTGCTGATGATCGTGATCCAGGCGGCGCAGGATGCCGATGGGGTGCGGGAGGGCATCGACTGGAACGCGATCGAGAAGTCCCTGATTCAGACGGTGATCGCGGGTGCGGCCGCCGGTCTGACCAATTCCGCTGCCTCGGGTGCCGTCGACCGGGCGGCGCGGAGGATCGCCAAGGTCGACCGGGTGGGTGCCGACGGCACGCTCTACATCACCGATGGTGTGTTCCGGTCCGGTGCGCTCTTCACGAAGGGCGCGGCGCAGGCGGCTGTGGCGATGCCGGCCGATGTGGCCGGACAGGCTGCGGTGGGGGCACCGATCGAGTGGCGGTGGGGGACGGCGACCAGCGCTTTCGTCGGTGGCATGTACGAGGGCAACGCCGCCACTCCGGAGCAGTTGGCCGGCGGCCTCAATCTGCCGCACCTCAACGGGTACGACAAGGCGGCCCCTCTGGGCGGCGACGGGCAGCAGGGCGGTGGCGACTTCGGCGTCAACCACGAGAAGGAGGAACCGCCGACCGAACCACCCCCGTACTCCGTCGACGACGAGAACAACAGCGGTGTCGACTGGAACAACGAGAAGCTGGTCGGCGACGAGAAGAGTGACGCCGGGACCGGAGACACGTCGCCCGCCGCCGATGAGGTCCGGGAGTCCCTCCTCGGTGACAGCGGTGTCGGCACCGGCCGGGCCGCCGGGCTGGGCGCCGGCGCGTCGGGTGGGGCGGACTCGCAGGCGTCGACGGGCGTGGGGTCCGGTGGGTTGGGCTCTGGCGCGTCGGGTGGGGCGGACTCGCAGGCGTCGACGGGTGCGGGATCGGGCGGGCATTCGGCGGGTACCGCGGCAGGCACCGGCGTCGAGTCGACCAACGGCGGCGCGGGTGAGTCCGCTGATCGTGGGGCGGGGGTTGCCGATGGTGTGGCAGGTGGTGGGGTGGCAGACGGTGGTGTGGCAGGTGGGGGAGTGGCGGACGGCCGGGCGGCGGGTGGTGGGCTGGCGGACGGTGGTGTGGCAGGTGGGGGAGTGGCGGACGGCCGGGCGGCGGGTGGTGGGTTCGCGGACGGTGGTGTGGCAGGTGGTGGGGTGGCGGACGGTGGTGTGGGGCAGGGTGCCGGCAACTCCGCAGGCCAGGGCGGGGCGAATGTGGCCGGCGCGGTCGCGGGCACGCCAACCGGCGACAGTGTCGCCGGCCGGTCGGGCGGCGGGCTCGGCGACGGTTCGGTGGTCGGCTCGACCGAGGACGCCGCCCGCTCGTCGGGTGGCTTGCCGGCCGAGACCACGGGTGGTGGTCAATCCGGCGAGGTCGCGCAGAGGGACGGCGCTCGCGTCGCCGGTGACCAGATCACCGGCGGCCAGTCCGCGGCCGGAGTCCCGGAGACCGATGGTGCTGGTGGTGCTTCGCGGGGCGGTGTGGATTCGGGTTCGGAGCAGGCTGACGGTGGTGCTGGTGGTGCTTCGCGGGGTGGTGTGGGGTCGGGTTCGGGACAGGCCGACGGTGGCGTGGCGTCGCCGGGTGGTGTGGCGTCACCGGTGGGTGACGCGGGCGGTGCCCGAGGGGAGGGGCAGCAGCGCGCACAGGTAGGCGCGGGTCAGTCGCTCGACGGCGGCGCCACCCGATCGGGGCCTCCGACCACGGTGCTCGGGGGCGACGGCACCCATGGCGTCGACCGGGCGACCACGGACCCGGGCAGCTCAGCCGACCTGCGGACCGTCTCGGACCCAGATGTTCAGCAGACACCGGGATTCGCCACGGCACGGTCGGACGGGGCGGACCCAGCTCTGCCGCAGTCCACTGAGGCGTCGCCGGGCAGGAGCGATTCCCGCGGCGGCGATGTGGAGCGCCTGCTGGCGTCGTCGACCCAGGATGTGTCGCACGTGGTGGCGAACACCCGCGCCGCGTTCGAGGGTGCGCGCGACGCGATCATCGGCGCGCTCCAGGCGTCGCCGCCGGAGCGTGCCCCGGAGGTGGCGGCCGCCCGCGACGCCGTCCGGTCGATCCAGCAGTCACTGACGCACCTGGAGGAGTCGCTGCCGAGCCTGTCGAAGCAGCAGGCGAGGGCCGACATCGCGAGAGTGTTGACCGCCTACGACTCGGTGCACCAGCAGGTGCGCAGTGTCGCCGGCGCGGCGCTCCTGCCGTCGGTCGACACGCTTGTCGGCCCGAGTCGCCCGGAGGTGGTGGGCGGAGACCGCGCGGCCGTGCCGACTCCATCCGATCAACCGTCCCGTCCGGCTGCTGTCGACCGGGTCGAGCACCTGCCGGCAGCGGCGCACCCGCCGGCCGGTGAGCCGGCCAGTGAGCGGGCCGGCGAGCGGCCCAGCGAGTCGACCGGCGTGGCCCCGGTCGGGCAGGGGGAGGACGGGGTCGCCGCGGACCGGGGCGACGTGGATCGGCGGTTGTGGTCGGCGGTGGGCCAGTTGCCGCCCTGGGACAGGTCGGCGGACTGCGCCGACCGGGTCGCGGCGGTGCTGCGCCGGGTCGGTGTGCCGATCGTGGCCGAGGTGGATGGCCCGCGAGCCCGGGAGGTGGTGGCCCAGTCGCTGGGAGGCTGGTTCGGGCCGGCTGGTGGCGTCGGCCGGTTGGCGGGGTTGTCCGTTGGTGCGATGACGCCTGTGTGGTTGCCGCCGACGGCTAACGGCGAGGTGCCGGCGCACATGGCACTGGTGTGGCGTGCGTCCGAGTCACGGTTTGTGCTGGTGGAGACGCAGGGGGACGTCTCGCCGGACGGGTCCGACAGTCGGTTCGTCGATTTCGAGGTGAATCGCCCGCCGGGGGAGCTGCGGGGCGCGGTGCGGTTGGTGTCCGACGCCGACGGCGCGTTGCGGCAGGTGGACCTGACGAGCGGCGCCGTGCTTGCCGGCGCCGCCGAGTCGGCGCTGCCGACGCCTGGTGACCGGGTTGCGGACGCCCTCCTCGACCGGGCGCCGCAAACCCAGGAACCGGGCCTGATCGGCGGCGAGCTGGAGGGCTACGTCCGCATCGGAGCCCCGGTGCACCCCGCGACAAGCGACCAACAGGAGGCGTGGCTGGGCGAGACCATCGCCACGGTGCACTCACTGGGCCTGCAGGTCAAGGGCGAGACAAAATCCCCGGTGTACGGCCGCTACTCGGACCGCTGGTATCCGACTCTCGCTCACCTCCGGGCGGTCGAGGGGCGGCGTTACCAGGGCCACCGGCAGGAGCTGTGGCTTGCCGCCGAGGTGGTGTACGCGCCCGGTGCGGCGGTGCCGGGGGAGGAGGGAACCGTCGCCTTCACCGTGGCGCAATATCACGGCTTCGGGAAGGCGCTCCTGCGGTGGTTGCAGGACGCGGGACGCATCGGGCTGACGATGGGTGAGGCCCTGCAACCGTCCGCGGGCTGGCAACGAGAATATCTCGGCGACTGGCGCGACCAGGTCCCACCGGAGAGCCGCGACTACGCCGACGCGTTGTACCAGGCGCTACAGACCCCGGACAACGTCCAGGTCGAGCAGGGCATGGCCGACCAGATGCTCTTTCACCCGACCAACATCCATGGGCAGAACATCAACCTCCAGCTCTCCGCGGGTGGATCCCTGGCGGCGCTTCCCACCTTGATGAATTCCGCCCAGTGGGACGCGGCGGGGCTCGGCGTTGCCGCCGCCGGCATCGTCTCGGACGCGGTGGGGGTCGCCGACCGGTTTGCCAGGCGTCTGGTGGTCGACTTCATTCGCTCGCTCGCCCCTGGGCAGCCCCTCTCCCCGGCCGACATCGAGGACCTCACGCGGTTCGAGGAGCCGACGCAACTGCACGGAGCCCTCGTCCAGATCCTCACGAATGCGACAGGTGAGGTGATCGGGCCGATCGCCGGGTCCAATATCAGCAAGAACTCGGTGCTCCTGCTCAGCCGGCAGGACCTGATCCACTACGGTGCGAACCTGCTCCCGGTGGTGAATGACTACGTCAGCCGCAACATCCTGGACATCACCAACGGAATCGAGAACGCCTACCGGCAGGAGCAGCAGGGCCTCGGTAGTCACCCGGCCGAGCAACAGGGACTGTCCTGGATCGACGCCCGGTACCGGGTCTCCGGCACGGACCGCCGGTATTCGGTGCGACAGCTCATCCAGGAGGGGCTCACCGGCGTGCCGGTGGTGAACATCAGCCAGGGCGACCTCTTCGGAAAGCTGGCCAGCTTCCCCCCACACCCGTCGCCCGACGGCACGCGTGCGATCTTCGTGCTGGAGAAGCGGAACAACCGCGCGCACCAGGACGCCACCCCCGGGTTGCCGTACGACCCGTACACCACGCTCGACCGCACCGACGACTTTGTCGCCGACATGCTCGCCCTGACGAACGAGGCGCATGAGGTGGCCGAGCGTGCCCGGGCCCGCTCCGAGCAGTGGCCACCCACGGAGACCGCTCCGTTCGGTGGCGTCCAGGCGGCGGCACAGGCGTACGGCGCGGCGCACGGCCAGCTCACGCCGGTCCCAAACTCGGTGCTCAACGTGGACGAACAGGGCAACTACTGGCAGTCGACCGTGCAGGGTTGGGAACTGGTCGACAACCCGGATCCTGGTGGCTTCGCCCACAACCCCTGGGTGTACGCGCTGACGAGCGTGCAGACCAACTCCGTCGCCCGGGTAGATCATCTGGTGCCGGCGACGCTCGACGGCGTGCGGCGCGCCGCCCAGGAGGTCCTGGACCAGCTCGACGGGTTGACGGGTCGGATCGAGTCGGCGTTGCGGGAGGCGCTGACCGACCAGACCGTCCCGGCAAACGGCCCGGACCGCACCGAGCAGGTGGAGACGGCCAGGGCGGTCCTCGACGCGGCACGGCAAGGGCTCGCCGGTGTGGTCAGCTCGGACCAGAGCCGTTTGGGGCCGGCACGCGAGCACTTCCGCGACGCGCTGCTCCAGGTGGACCACGCCCGCTACGAGGTGAACCGGGCGACCGGCGCGGAGACCGTGCCGACTGTCGCACGCCTGCGGGGCGCGGCGACCGAGACAGTTGACACCGACGTGACCCCGCGATCGTCCGGCGCGCTGCCGACGTACACCGTGGGTATGGCCCGCGTCGACGACGCGGCGCAGCTGGTGGCGGCGCTGCCGGGCACCGGACAGGACATCGTGCAGGCGTTCGTGTCGCTGCGGGACGATCGGCTGGATGACATCAGGACCGCTCTGGGGCAGCCGGGCTCGTCGGCCGCCTTTTCCGCAGTCACCGCGTTCGGCCGGCGACTCTCCGCCCTGGAAGCGGGCCTCACCGGCATGTCCGAGCAGACGCTGAGGGCTGGCCTCGTCGACCTGGTGCGCGACTACCGGGTCGCCCAGGGCCAGTTGCTGGCGCTGACCGGTGACCGGGACCTGCTCCCGCCGGTCGAGGCGATGCTGGAGTCGCCGACCTCGGACGACGACACACCGACCGGCAAGGGGAAGGGCAAGGCGACATCGAACACCCGCGACGCCGGGGGACAGGGCTCGTCGGCGACCGGGGGCGGTGGGGTTGGCGGCCGGTCGGGTCCGGGCGGTGGCAAGGGCGCGGATGGTCAGGGCGGTGGGGTTGGCGGGCCGTCGGGTCCGGGCGGTGGCAAGGCCGCGGATAGCCGCGGCGGGGCCCGGGACGGCGGTGACGGATCCACCCCGGCCCCGCGTACTCCCGGGGCTGTCGCCGACCATCCCGAGGACGGCCGGCTCTACCCCAATCCGGAGATCAGCGCGATGCTCCGGGAGACCAAGCTGCTCCTGAGCTCGGTGCTCGAACCCGGGCAGCGGGACGCCCAACACGTCGCCGACAAGGCCGACAAGAGCCTCCGGGACCACCGGGACGAGGTACGGGCGGCGACGCAGACCAGGAACGACCTGACGAGTGCCGAACAGACGGTGCGGGACCGGCAGCAGCAGACGGATGCGGCGGTGCGGGCGCTACAGGTCAGCCAGGGCGAGGTGGACGCGGCAACGAAGGCGCTGGCGGACGCGACCGAGCAGCTCGCGCAGACCGAGCGGCAGCACGACGCCCTGCGGGAGACGCGTGCGGACGCCGAACGGGCCCGCGCCGAGGCCGAGGCCGACCGGGCCGCCGCGCGAGCCGAGATCACCAGGCTGGAGGACGAGCGGGACACGGCGCAGGACCGGTTGGAGGAGATCGAGGAACAGCTCGACAACAACCTCAGCCAGGAGCGCCTCGCGACGCTCGCCCCGGATGAGCGTACCGCCGGTCAGCGGCGGCGCATCCACCTCACCGCGGAACAGGCCCGGCTCAACGAACGGCTCGACGCGATCGTTGGGGAGGGTCGGCAACAGGGCGCCCGGGGCAGAGCGGCCGACGCCGCCCTGACCAGGGCCAGGGCCACGATCGCCACGACGGACAAGAGTCTGGAACCGGTGACGGCGAGCCTGCGCGAGCAGCGCGCCGCCCTGGACGGCGACGACGGCCTGCGGGCACGCCTGCGCCATGCCGAGGAGGAGCACACCAAGAACAGGGCCATCGCCCAGGCCGCCACGGCGAGCCGGGACGAGGCCGCCGCGCAACGGGATGTGTTGCGTACCGAGGTCGAGCGACTGCCCTCCGAGACGGACCTGGCGAACACCACGACCCGGCTGACCCGGGCGGCCCGGGACGCCGGCCTGGCGCGTGACACGGCCACGGCGCGGGCCGCTGATGCCCGCGCGGCCCTCGACGAGTGGCAGGGCATCGCCGACGAGCGGGAGTCGGACCTGACGATCTTCGGCGATCGTGACGAGGCCGAAGGCGACCGTAGCTACCTGAGTATCGGCGCCGAGGGCCTGATCACCGAGCAGGCCGCGGCTCGGATGCGGGAGCTGGCTATCGCTGCCGTCCGCCCGCTGGGGCGCTGGACTCAGGAGGCGGAGATCCAGGGCGACATCGCCCGCCTGACCACACCTGTGGCGTTGGTGGATGATCTGCCGTCCTCCACCGGGCGCAGCGGCTCGGTACAGGTGGTCGGAAGCGGCCGCCACGCGGTACGGCTGACGTTCCACTCGACGCTCACCCGACACGACGAGCGGGACCTCGCCTCGGACTACCCGCCGCCCCCGGTCAGCCAGGGTGAGAAGCGGCGCTTCTCGGATGTCTCCTCCACCAGTAGCCACAGCAACATCAACTATCGCGACCTGCCGCTGCCCATCCAGGAGTTCCTGGGTCTGGGGACGAGCGGCCCGCTGCGGGTGCTCAACGTGTCGGCGGTGCCCCGGCTGACCCACAACCGGCAGACCCGCACCGCCTTCGTCGAGACCGGCACCGGGCCGGCGACCATCGAGCGACTGCGGGAACCAGGACTGGCGCACTTCTACACCTGGGAGATGAGGGTCACGGCGGAGCCGGCGAGCCGCCCGCCCCGGCTGGTCACGCCGCCGGGGCGACCCACTCTCGACGATCCCGACGACCCCTGGCAGGACATCGAGGCCGACCCGGAGTCGAACAGCGTACGCGAGCGGTTGGTGGTGTTCTTTCCGCAGCACATCGCCGTGCCGGATCCTCCGGAGAACACCACAGTGGCCGACGACGTGGCTCTCGCCTCGTACCCGATGTCACTGGACACGCTGCACGACCCGACGGAGCTGCCGTTGCGCATCCTGAGCGAGCTGCCCGGTCTCATCGCGGAGGCACGCGCCCGGAGCAGGGCCGCCGGGGGCAGGAACGCCGGCGGTCGGCGCGACGGCCGTGCCACGCCGGCCGTGCGCTCGCCCCGCCGTGGTCGCCGGCTCGGTGCCCGGCGCGGGCACCGCGCGGGGCTGCTCAACACGAGGTCGCAGAAGCACGTGTTCAGCTTCGCCGGGCACGGCAACATGCACAACGTCTTCCAGCGGGTGCGCGACGGGGCTGCCTACAGCGGCCCGATCCACGACGCGAACGGCAGGCTGCTCGGCGTCCTACGCCTGACGGGAGTGCCGTTCAAGGACGACACCAGCCGTATCGTCAGCCGGGCCAGCGACAACTCGCTGGAGTTCCTGACCGAGGCGCAGCTGACCGAGCGGGGATCGGTCGTGCTGCGCAACGCTCTCGACCTGCCGGTCAGCGGAGGCGTGACACTCCTGAATCCGACCGAGGAGACCAAGACTCCCGGCACGTTCTTCTCGGGCGGCCCCTCGGTCACCCTCGGCCTGGGGACCGGTGTCACCATCGGCCACAACAGCGGGGCTGTCTCGTTCGTGGGCCGCGGGTTCCGGTCCGGCCGGGAACCCGACCCGACACGGCCCGGCATGGCACCCGACCCCACGGCCACCAAGGCGATCCGACGGGGCATGGTCGCCGACGTCGGCATGAGGTGGAAGCTCGAACTGATCACCGGCGGGAAGGAGCGGCACGCCGCGCCGCCCTCCCGCACGTGGTCCGGGAACTCCGCCGGCCATGGTGCCCGGGTGCGATACCTGCCGTACACGCTGCGCGACGCGGACAAGGTCCGTCACCCACCGCGCGGCGTCGTCGACGGTGACGGGCCCGGCATGGCGGTCTTCAAGAACTTCACAGTGGCCCCCCGGGGGACCGCCGCGGATCCGCGACCGGACCTGGACATGCAGGTGGAGGACTACCTGCGCAGGGAGGGGTACCTGCCGAAGACCGCGCCGGCCACCGAGCTGTTGGCGAAGAACCACAGGCGTCTGCTGGAGACCAGCTCCGGTGCGCACCGGATCGGCATGATCGGTGCCCTGCGCGGCACCGGCCTGTGGGTGCCATACGACAAGCTCACCGCCTCCGGGACGCACAGGAAATGGATCAGGTACGTCATCCCCGCCGACCAGGACCCGGAGGTGGGGTACGAGGGCCTCACCGACGAGCTCGGCGCCAACATGACAGTCGACTCGTTCTTCCGGCTGGACAGCTTCCGGTCGATGTTCCGGTCCAAACGCGCCGCGCTCGACGCCAACCTCAGCCTGCCGGTCCGGAAGTGGCTGAAGAACCTGCTGCCCGGCTGGACGAACTCGGTGCTCAGCGGCACCGTGATCGGCAAGACCTGGGAGAACACCACCTCCCTCGGGTACGGCCAGGTCCCCGGTCGGTCGGTGGTCCTGGACACCGAGCAGGACCAGGCGATGCACAAGTTCGTCCTCTCCACGAACCTTCGCGCCGAGGCCTACGACGAGGGCCACGACACACCGGACGAGACGTTCGCACCGGGGGACCAACCGATTTCCTACGAGGCGTGGGTGCCCGACATGCGGGTGCTGAGCGCACCCGCGCCCCGGCGTGAGCCGATCAGTCACCGGCCCCTGACCGACTTCGACCGAGCCATGCTGAGCGCCGGACCCAGCCTGCCGAACCTCGCGGGCATCGACGCCGTTCGCGGCAGCGCCGCGCTCGACAAGATGTTCGCGGAACTCGCCACGAGCCAGTTCGCCCCGCTACAGGAATGGCTCAGCAGCCTTCCAGACACACTCGTCGCACGGTGGTCGAAGCTGATCGGCAACAACCCCGGCTGGCCGACCACCCTGTCCGCGCACACCCGCCGGGTCTTCACCAGCGAGGAGCGGCTGCTGGCGGTGATGGACGTGGTGCTGCGCGGCGCGCACTCCTCGGAGCAGGCATTCGAGCCGGGCCTCCTCGCCGACGCGGAAGGCCGGCACGAGTTGCAGGCATACATCCACCAGGTGCCCCGGTACGTGCCACAGCCCCGGGACTACGAGCTCTACGTGGAGGACGGGATCCCGGTCACCGGCACCAGCGCGTTCACCCGGAGCCGGGAGGAGACGCGGTACCACAGTGGAGGCGCCAATGTGGTGCACCCCCATGGCAACGCGCCGAGTGCCACGTACCTCACCTCCACGCGTGAGCGGGTCAGCGAGACCAGGACGCTGGCGGGCACCGACTACCGGATCAACAACATCAGCGCCCGCGTCTACACGATCACCATCCCGGTCACGATGGTCGGCACCTTCACCGGGGCCTCCCGCAACCTGGTGAGCAGCCTCCGCTCACTCTTCGGCGGGATGTGGGAGGCCGCACTGCCGGCGACGGCGTCGGACAGCGCGATCGACGTCGAGGACGGCATCCAGGCGCTGGTCAGCATCCTCGACATGGCGACCATCTGGCGGGATCTCGAACGGTCCTGGCCCGACGTCGACGACTTCGCCGACACCGACGGCAGGCCGGCCGACTTCCAGCGGCCTGTCGACTTCATCGCGGGACTGCCCCCCGCGCTGCACGCCCAGGTCAAGGCCGCCCTCGACCTGTTGCCCCCCGAGCCGGGCGAGAAACCTGGCGCGGACGCCGTGTACCCACCACGACGGATCAGCCAGCGGTTGGGCCTGGGTGACACCTCGGTGCTGGACATCAGACTTCCCCCCGGTCGGGAGCTGCTGCACCACACGCTGCGCAGCCTGAGGGTGGACGCCGACGGCGCCACCGACCTGGGTTCCAACAGCTACTCGGCCGGGCTCTACGACTGGGTCACCCTGCACGCGTCGAGCATCGTGACGCGCGGCGACATTCGCCGGTACTTCAGCTCCGGGCCGTCCCGGCACCCGGTGGTGATCGCCCGGTTCCAACGCGCGATCACCCACCTGGGCGGCACCATGGTTGTCGACTACAAACTGCTCGCCCGCCCCGACCCACTGCACGACGAGCTGCGGCTGCACGGCCGGAAGATCCCCCACCAGATCGACCCCTCCACGACCGGTGCCGTCGACGAGAACGGTCGCCCCTTCGGTCCGGCACCCGCGCCGGAGTCCGACATGGAGATGCACGGGACCCACCTGGAGTCCCGGGGCAAGGCGACGCAACGGGTGAAGTCGCACACCGGTCGCCTCTCCGGCCCCGCGCACACGAGGGCGCAGCGGCACAGACCGGTGCGACTGATCGGGGGGACTCCGCAGATCGAGCTGTCTCGGCAGCGGAGCGAGGCCGACCTGGAACGGGACCGGCAGGAACCGCGGGTGATCACCAAGTCCAAGGGTGGGCTGGCCCGCATGTACTACCCCTTCGAGATCAGCGTCGACGTGCAGGTGCAGACACTGAATGATTGGCTGATGACGGCGATCACGCCGACCATCTTCTCCTGGGCGAAGTCGCTCTGGACCAATCCGGCCGGCGAGGCGGGCCAGCGGTCGTGGCTGAAGGCTGGCGCCGTGCTGGAGTTCATGGCGGCCGACGGTTCCACCCAGCCGCTGGTGCCGGACGGTACGGGACGCCCGCCCGCGGTCACGGTGTTGCTCGGCGACCCGGCGGGGCGGGAAACCCTGCACGGGGTCCGGATCAACCCGACCCCCCGAAACAACGAAGTGGGCGCATTCACCCTCGGCGTGCTCCGGTCCTTCCGTCCCACCGAGGGGTTGGGACCGGAGTTCCGGGTGAGCTGGTTCAGCGACCTCCCCAAGCTGCAGGAACTGGTGCTTGAGGTGCTTCCCGGCGTCAACCAGTGGGAGCTCACCGGGTTCGTGGACGGGGAGGTCGGTGGGGGCAACCTCTACTCGTTGCTCAAACGCGGCGGAGTCAAACAGACTTTCCCGAGCGGGGGCCTGGGCGTCGGTGTCGACGGCACGTTGACCATCAAGACGATCGCCGCGTCGCCCTGGCGGCTTCCCGCCGAACAGCACACGCCCAACCCCGGCGACCCCGATGTGCCTGTCGACTTCGTGCCGGGCCACGACACCAGAGCGGTGTTCGAGTACTTCCCGATCGTCGGCAAGGTCCTCACCTCCACCAGCCAGGTCGAGCAACGCGTGACCGTGGCGTTGGCCCCGCTCGTCTCGCTGAACCAGGGCGACGGGGTCCGGGCGGCGAGCAAGCCCACTGTCACGCCGCGCCAACTGGACTCCGGCGACGCGTCGGGCGACAGCGGCGGTGGCACCAGCTCGGCGGGTCGGCCGGAGTTCGGTGCGGCTCCGGGTGGCCAGAGCTTCATCAACTTCACCATCCTGGGCGTGTCGTTCATTGGCTCCGAGACCATCGGCGCAAGCACCCAACTGCGCTGGTCGGACCGGCGTGGCCGGCGTTTCGCGCCGGCCGAGACCGGCTCGCACGAGGAGAAGCACCCGGTCGTCCTGCGTCAACGTGACGTGCTTTTGGAGATCACCGGCGAGACCTCGACGGTGTCGAGTGTCGTCTGGGAGGGCATCGTCGACACCGTCCGCAACGCCGGCCAGGCCGTCGGCGACGCGGCCAAGTGGGTCGAGGATATGGCCGGCTTCGGCGGGTCCATCGACGCCCTCGCCGAGCGGATGAGCCCGGATGCCCCAGTGGGGAGCAAGACCACGCGGACCCGGCTGCTCGCCGGCACCGTGGAGACCCGGATTCCGTTCGCCCTGGTGGATCCCGGTCGGCAGGTCGATGCGGGCGTCTACCTGCCGGGCGCGGCCGACCGCGACACCCATGTGGACGCCATCGAGGGGCTGCGGGGTCACCCGGACGCGCCCATGGTGATCGGCCGTGGCATCACCGTGGACGGCACGACCACCATCGGCGGCCGGACGGCCGCGCAGGTCCTGGACACGTTGGAAACGGCGGGCGTCTCCCGGAGGTCGCCCCTGGTCGTGTTGGCCGGGACGGACCGGGCGTTCGTCGAGGAGCTGTCTCGCGGGTGGGTTGGTCCCGTTTTCGCCAACCGGCATGTCGTGGTCGACAAGGACGGCCAGGTGCTCGGCTACACCGACGAGGAGGTCCGCGAGGGCCTGCGAGCGGCGCGCAACTGGGAGGAGTTCCAGGGTGGGCGGTTCCGCAAGGCGCTTCCCTCGCACAACCTTGCCGACGTGCTGGCCGACCGGTACGGTGCCGACACCCGACCGCCGGCTCCGGTCCGTACGGAGTCGCAGCCGGTGTCCCTGACGGCACCGTCGGCCAGCCGGCCGCTACCGCCCGACCACCAGCCGTACGAGGGCGCACGCAAAGCCGACGGTGTCGGGAAGCCCAGGGGCATCCTGAAGGCCGGCGGCAGCCCGAAGACCGGCAGCAGCGGGAAGGCCGGCAGCAGCCCGAAGGCCAGCGACAGCGGGAACGCCGATGGTGCGGGGCAGCGCCGGAGGGTGCACTGGGCCCCATCGGTGGATTCCAGCGCGGCGGCTGCCGGCCCGTCCACCGGTTCCCCCACCGGCCCCGCCACCCCCCGGCCGGGGGGTGGCGACCTGGCCGGTGCGACGCCTGCCGACCGCAGCGGGTGGACCGAGGTCGGTCCACCCCGGGTGGCGAGCGAGGTGCTGACCAGGCACCCCTATCTGCGCGGAGACGTCACGGACCCCACCAACCCGCGGACCGACTGCGTCTTCGCGTCCATCGTGACGGACCTGCGGATACGCACGCGAGGTCAGGGCTCCTTCGTCGTCCCGGAGTCGGTGGCGACCGAGGTGGGCGTGCTGTCCTGGTACGCCGGGCACCCACTGCGGGACGTCACGGGCTTCGACGCGATCACCGAGGCGATGCGCAACGCAACGGACGGCGCCGCCGGCATCGTCATCGTCAACGGCGCCGACGGCGAGGTGGCGCACGCGTTCAACGTGTTCCGCGACGACGACGGCGAGGCCACCTACTGGGACGACCAGACTCGCCAGCCCGCGACGGCACCCCCGGATCCGTCCCGAATCCGGTTCGTGGCCACCACCGAGGGCGTACCCGATCCGGCCGCACCGCCGGCCGCACCGCCGGCCTCGCCGCCAGCGGCGGACACCGCCGCGGTCCTGGCGGGGACGTCGGCCGGGGAAGGGCCCGCCGCGCCGGCCCAGTGGCCGGACGACGGGTTCGTCAACAATCCCGACGAGTTCCGGGCCGTCGAAGACGACGTGCGCCACCGTCTCGACGTGGGTGACGATCCCCTCCCGTACCGCACTCGTGGCGTGCTGTCCGGCCTCGCGCCCGGCGCGGACGCCGCGCTGACCCTGACCCTCGGCCTCGACCCGGCGGATCCGGCACGCACGTTGGTCGACGGCGTCGCCGTGGCGGCGCGGCTGCGTCGACCGGGGAACGTCACGGTCGCGCCCGACGGCAGCACCGTCACGATGCGGATCACCGACGACTCCGCGGACACCTGGACCGACCTGCGGGAGCTGGTCCGCCACCTGCGCTCCGTCGGCGTACGACAGGTGCACGGCGGCATCGAGGCCGCCCTCGACTCCACCGGCGACACGCAGGGCCTGGCCACGCTCGTCGACGGGTACGCGGCCGAGTGGGGCGTGCTGCTGGCGGCGGCGGCCGATCCGCACGCGGCGCCCGGTGCCCTCCTGCTCACGCCGGACGCGATCACCGCGCGGATGCCCGCCGCGCGGCTGGACCTCGGCACCATCCAGGCGCAACTCGCCCTGCTGGTGGCGGTGCGGGCCGTGGACCGCACCTCGATCGTGGCACCGCCGGGTCCCAGTGCCGTTGCCCGCCCGTCCGCCGCACGTGCCCTGATCGACCAGGTCGGGTCCGGCCCGGCACACCGACGTGACCTGGCCCGGCTGTTCCACCTCGGCGGCCGGGTCAGCCGCGACGACGAGACGCGGTCGGGGGCGGCGCCCGTACCCCTGGAGGGGTCTCCGGCCCTGACCGGTGACGGCCTGCGTCGGTTGTTCGGCGAGGTCGTCGCCGCGGGTCGCGTCGTCGACCCGGCCGGTCGGGTGACGGTGGCGGACTGTCTCGCGGTGGTGCGGGCGCTGGTGTCGCGGCTGTTTCCGGGTGGCCCCCTGGCGCATGCGGTCCGGGTGCCCCGGACGAGGGACGACTCGGATCTTGGTCGGCCGGCGGAGGCGTGGTTGGGGGATCGACGGGACTGGGAGCGGTTCGACGGCTGGGACGGGCTGACGGCGCGGCTGGGCGCGGACGACCTCGGCCGGCGTTCGGTGGCGGTGGTGTTGGTGGAGCGGACGCGGTCGGGGTTCGGGCACGTGTACGCCGCGTACCACACGGCGGACGAGGGTGTCCTGTGGCTGAACCTGACCGATCCGGGTGCGGTGCCGCGGGTGGGCGCGCCGCAGGAGACACCGGGAGAGTACGACGCGGATGTGCACGCCCGTGCGCTGGTGATCGGTCCGGACGGGGTGGTCCGCGGCGGCGGCACCTCCCGGCCGCCGCTGGCCGAGGCCCTGCTCGACCCGGTCGCCAGCAGGGGGTATCGCGGCGGCGGTCTGGAGGGTGAACGCACCATGCCGATGGACCTCCACGCCAACGACTCGGAGCAGGAGTCATCGGACGGCATTCTCGCCCGTGCCCGCGACGGCAGCTTCCACATCGAGGTGGAGCACAAGGAGCTGCGCTATGCGGCCGAGGAGGCCGAGGACGGCGAGCCCTGCGGGTACCTGCTCCCCGGCGACCCGGCCAGCGGCGACCCGTTGTGGGTCGCCATGCCCGAGTTGGTCACCGGGATCATCAGCAACCTGCCCGGCGAGCAGGGCCGGATCGAGGACACCGAGGACTTCTGGCGGCAGTTGCAGGAGTTGGAGGACCGGTTCGAGGCGGTCCAGGGGGCACCGGGCCTGCCCACTGTCGCCCTGCCCGCGACTCTCGCCTCCGCCGAGGTGGCGGCCGCGCCGTTGGCCAGCGGGACGATCGGCCCGCCGCCGCGCGGCGACGCCGGTGGTTGGCACTGGCACATCTCGATCGGTACGCCGGTCGAGGGCCTGGGGCGGTTCCTGGCGCACGTCGCGCAGCGCACCTGGCGCGACAGTTCCGTCACCTTCGAGTCAGCCCCGCTCGGCCTGCTCGCCTACCGCGCGAAGGAGAACCTGCAGGATGGGCTCGACTTCGGCGAACGCGAGGCAGCGCACTTCCTGCGGCACTTCACCGAGGCGGGCCGGGTGCCCAACGCTCGGGTGCTCGACGCGGTGAAGGGCGTGCTCGCGCTGGCGTACGCGCACACGGCCGGGGCCGCCGAATACCTGCTCGCCCCGATGAGCCTGACCAAGGCGCACGTCGCCGCCCTGTCCCGGCCCGCGTTGGGCCTGTACGTACGACAGTTGCCCTGGTGGGCGCGGCTCTACCTGAGCGATCAGGCGGACGTGATCCACAACCGCTTCGCGCGGTTCTACCTCGACCACAACGACGGCTACCTGGACGAGCTCGGAGCCGTGGCGGGCGCGCGGGTCGGTGTGCGGCTGTCGAGCCGTCAACAGCCCTGGACCGCGTCCCGCGCCGCACCACTGATGTCGCCGATGATGTACCTGCTCTCGGCGCTGCACGGGAAACTGGTCAACCAGCAGCACGTGTTCCCCGGGATGACGACGCACGACCAGCTCGACACGGCCGACGGCAGCCTTTCGGTCGAGCTCGCAGTGGTGGAGGTGCGGTCGTACGGGGCCCGCCGGGGCACTGTCGCGCAGGCCCGCGTGTGGTACCAGGAACTCGCCGCGCAGGCTCGCGACCTGTACCTGGAGGTGAAGGACCTGTCACCGCTGCGGGACGAACCGCTGCCGGAGCCCGGACCAACCACCACCGCGCAGGCGAGCCCGGTCACGGCACCGCTCTTCGAAGCCGTCAGCCTAGCCCTCGCCGCCGACCTGCCGGGCGCGCTCGACGCGCTCGAACCGGCCCGCCGACACCTGACGGTCAGACAGCGGGCCCAGTGGGCCAGGCAGCTGACGTCGCTGAACCACACGCGGATCGGGGCGGACAACCCGGGAGCCGGACGTCCGTTGCTGGGTCTCGCCGCCGAGATCGCGATGCCGCTGATCAGCATCTGGCTGGGCGCGACCAGCTGGGAAACCGCGATGCGGGAGTGGCAACCACTCAACGACGTCCTCGCCGTCGACGGCGGCCGGCAGCTGGTTCCCTTCGTGCAGGAGAATCTCCTGCCGGACGAGTTCGACGACCTCCCCTGGCAGACGGTCGGCGGCGGCGGCGAGACCGCGCGTCAGGCCGCGGCCACCGTCATCGACCTCGCCAGTGCGGGCATCGGGGACGAGGCGCTGGCGCTGCTCGCCGCCGACGGTGCCGAGGCCCGCCGGGACGCGCTGCGCGACCTGGTGACCAAGGCCGACCCGGATGATTACGACCGGCTGCGCCCGCTGATCGAGGTGGCCGCCCCGCCCGCGGCCGACGTCGCGATGCTGACGGCGCTCGGTCACGCCGCCAGGAACGACGTCGACGCGGCAGCGCTGACCATCGAGCAGACGCGGCACCAACTCGACTTCGCGTCCCGGACCTACTGGACCCGTCAGCTCAGCCAGCTGGCGGAGCGCGGCGACTTCGGTCTCCCCGCGACGGACCGGCTGATCCGGCTTATCGTCCACGCACCGGAGACACCGTGAACGACTCGGGGCCGCGTCTCGTTTGAACAGGCACGTCCGGCACACCGCCGGGCGTGGATGGAGGCGAGCACGTGGCACGGGTCGAGAACGAAGAGGGGCGCTACCGGATGGTCTGGGCGGCGGGGGAACGCAGCGTCAGCGCCGACGACCCGGCGGTGTTGCTCGCCGACCTGATCCCCGGATACCGGGCCGTGCCGGAGGGGAGGCGTCGGGCGGTCCGGACGGAGCACGCCGAGCTGTCCCTGCGGCGGATCCAGCGGCGGGTGCTCGACGCCTACGACTCCTTCGACTGCGATTCGGAGGAGATGCAGGTCCTGCTCAACGACCGCGCCAACCGTAGGGTTCCGCACCGGTGGTCGGCCCCGGTGCCGCTGGTGCTGATCGACGCGCACTTCGCCGAGGCCGGCGCGGAGCGGCCCCGCGAGGCCGGTGGGCGGATCATCTGGCTGGAGACCGAGGACGAGGACGCCTACCTGCGTTCGCTGGCCGTGGCCGGTGAGATCTTCCTGGTGATCCGGCAGGACGCCGTCGGTGCGGCAGCGGGTGGGCGCAGCGGCCCCGGCGTCGGGGTGGCGGTCGGATGACCGTGCCGGAGGTGCCGCGGCCACGCACCGTGCGGCCGGGAGCCATCCCGCGACGGCGGATGATCGTGGGGCGTGCGGCGCAGATGGACGCCCTCGACGCGGCCCGTGCGGCCGCCGCGATCGGTGGTCGATTCGCACTGGTCCGGGGGCCGGCGGGCAGCGGCCGGACGTCGCTGCTGGACGCGGCCGCGGGTGCCTGGCGTACCGCCGGGGTGGTGGTGCTCCGGGTGGCACCCGCCGCACCGGGCGACACCGCCGCCGGCTTCGCGGCGCTGCTGGACGCCGTTCGCGACAAGTACGAACTGCTGGCCGACCCCCCGCTGACCGGCCCGCTGAGCGCGCTCGGTGCGCTCTGCGACGAGCCCGGCGGCGCGCCCGCCGGGCGTGGCATCGCGTTGGCCCAGCAGACCGCCGCCGCGTTCGCCCTGATCGGCCGGCGGGCGTCGACGGTGCTGATCGCCGACGACGCCGGTCCCGCGCTGGCCCCGGCACTGGCCGCCGCCGTCCGCGCCGGTTGCCTCGTCGTGGCCGCCGGTGCGCCCGGCGACTGCCGACTCGGCACGCTCGCCGACGTCGTGGTGGACCTGCCGCCGTTGAGCGCCGAGGCCGTGCGGGGGATGCTCGCCCGCCGGTACGCGGTGCCGCTCGACGACGCGGTGCCCGCGGCCCTGTCCACCGCGCTCGGGCCGCTGGCCGGGCACCCCGGCACGGTGCTGGAGATCGCACACGAGTTGACCCGGACCGGGCGGCTCGCGGTCGTCCGGGGGCACCTGTGCCTGCTGGACCCGCACGCCCCGATCGCGCTGCCGACGGGCCACAGCCTGCTCGCCACGCTGCGGGCGCGCGGCCCGCTCGCCGTCCGGCTGGCCACCATGGCCGCCGTCACCCGGTTCGGCATCGACGACCTGCCGCTGTTCGCCGACGCCACCCACGGCCGGCTGTCCGACTACGGCTGGATGATCGACGAACTGATCGACGACGGGCTGCTCGTCGCCGAGCCGCAGGGCGGGATCCTCCCGCAGAGCCCGGCGCTCACCGCTCGCCTGATCAGCGATGCCGGCCCGGACGCGGTGGCCCGCCTGCACCGCGCCTGTGCCGCGGCGATGTTCCGCCGGGCCGCGTCCGGACGGCCGGCGGACGGGCCCGCCCTGGCCGACCAGGTCACCTCGGCGGGCGTCGCCATGCCGTTCGATCCGCGTACGGCGGTGACCCTCGCCGCGACGGCCGACGAGAACACCGACCGTGCGCCGGACCGGGCGGCGTACTGGCTGCGCGCCGCGCTCTGGCACTCCGGCGGCGGGCGGGCCGGCGACGACATCCTCGCCCGGCTGCTGCGGCTGCTGGTACGCACCGGCCAGGTCGCCCGCCTCGGCGAGGTGGTGGACACGGCGATCCGACGAGGACACGGCCCGTCGTCCCGGCACGCCGCGGACCTCGCGGCCGCCGCCGCACTCGTCGCAGTGCACACCGGAGAGCCGGTGCCCACCACCGTCCGGTCCGCTCTGCGGGGAGCACCGGCGACCCCGGCAACCGTGACCTTCGCCGACTGGTGGCGCACCGGCGTACCGCCCGCGCCGCCGGTGCCGCCGGCAGCCGACGCGGACGCCGGATCGCTGCTGCATCCGGCGGAACTCGGCGTCCTGGCCGACGCCGTCGGCCACGGCCTGGTGGATGCCGGCCCGGCGACCGAGGAGTTGCTGCTGGCCGGCGAGACGGGGGACCTGGCCGCACTCCTGGCGCTGGTCCTCGGTCCGCACCGCTACGGCGTGCCGAGGGACGGGCTCCTGTCCGCGTACCACCGGCTGCACACCTGCCAGGCCGGCGGCGACCTCTCCGGCCTGCTCTCGGCCGCCCGCGAGCTGGACCTGACCGGTGCCGAGGCGCCCCTGCCGCGCTGTCTCGCCCGGCTGTGGGCGGCCGAGGCGCTCGGTCTGCTGGGTCGAGCCACGGAGGCCCCCTCCTGGCTGCGCTCGGTCCCGGAGGAACCGCCGTACGCGGCACTTCGGTGGTGGGCCGCGAACGGGCCGGCCGGGGAGGCCCAGACGGCGCAGGAGGCGGCCCGGCGGTTGGGCGACGGACGGCGGGCGTACGAGAGCCACCGGCACCACGGCAGCCGCATCGGCGTCGAGCACCTTCTGGTACGCGCGGCGGGCCTCGCGGCACGGTTCGGCCTCGGCGAGCAGATGGCCTGGTTGACGGCGGTGGTCGACGCCGACGCGGCCGAACCTCGGCGTCGGCTCAGCAACCGGACGACGCTGCTGATCCAGGCGCTGTGCCGGGGTGACGCGAACGCCGCCGCACGCGGAGTCGAGCTCGTCCGTGCGGGTGGGAACCGCCTCGCCCTCGCGTACGCCTGTCTGGCGCTCGGCCGGGTCGCCGAGGACGCTGGGCCGTGGCTGATCGAGGCACAGGCGGTGGCGAAGACGATGACCTCGGGTTGGCTGCGGTCCGCCGTCGCCGCCGCGATGCGGGAGCGTGACGTTCGCCAGCCCCGCACCCGTACGCCGCGGACGGGATTCAGCCCGGTGGAGACGCACATCATCGAGTTGATCGGTCACGGACGGACCAATCGGCAGATCGCGGCGCAGGTGCGGATCAGCGAGAAGACCGTCGAAAACCACCTGACCCGGCTCTTCGCGCGTACCGGCTGCCGCTCGCGTGTCGAACTGGCCGCGGTGAGCCTCACCACGGACATCCTCGGTCCGGCGTCGTGAGCGCCGCGGTGAACCTTCCGGTCGACCTCGACGGGCCCATCCTGACCGTGCTCATCGGTCCGGCCGGCATCGGTCGCACCCATGCCCTGCGCACGCTGCGCGACGCCGCCACGCAGGCCGGCAGACCCGTTCTCGACCTGCGGTTGGCGCCGGAGTGTCGGCACGACGCGGGATATCTCGCCGGGCGGATCCTCGCCGCGCTCATCCCGACCCCCACCCGGCTGGCCGCCGGTCGTGGCCACGTCCTCACCGGTGAGCCGCCGTCGCACGCACTCTCCCGAGTGCTGCGGCGACACCCCGGTCTGGTGCTCCTCGTCGACGACGCCCAGTGGGCCGACGCGGAGTCCGTCGAGGCCCTGCGGAGCGTGTTGCACGAGGAGTACCCGGTGCCCGTCCGGTGCGTCGCCACCCTGCGTACCGACTCCGTCGGTGCCGATCCGGAGCAGGTGGCCGCCTTCGACTGCCTGCGCCGGAGCGGCCTCGTGCGGATCGAGCGGCTGCGGCCGCTGTCCCGTGCCGACGTCGACGCGCTCGCCCGCCAGGCGTTGCAGGCAACGCCGCACGACTCCCTCTCGACACAGCTACGCCGACTCGGCCGGGGTGTGCCCGCCGCGGTGCTGGCCGTCGTCGAGGGTTACCGCGCCTCGACGGCCCTGCGGATCGTCGAGCGCCGCGCCTACCTGACCGATGCGACAGGTGCTCCCCGGATCCCCGCGGAGCACGACCTGACCCGGCCGGTACGCCGGCTGGGCCCGTCCACCCACACGGTCGCCCGCGCTCTGGCGGTGCTCGAACCGTTGGGCGCGGCCGTCCCCGGGCTGATCGGGCGGGCGCTCGACACCACACCGGAGCAGGTACGCCGGCACCTGGATGCCCTGTGCGCGGAGGGTTTCGTGCGGGCGGACCGGCGCGGCTGGCGGATCCGGGTACCCGCGTTGGCGCTGGCCCTGCGCGCGGGTCTCGGCCCCTACGAACGGCGTCGGCTCGCGCAGGTGGCGGTCGAGGCGCTCTGGTCGGGCACCGCCCGTTGCGCGGATCCGGGGTACCTGCCGGATCAGGTCGCCGCCGCCGGTGGCCTGGTCGACGCCGAGCGGGCGGCGGCGCTGCTGCGCCGGCACGCCGACGACGCGGCGGTACGCGCGCCCGCCGCGGCGGCACGCTGGTGGGCCGGTGCGGCCGACCTCAGCGGCGATCCCGCGGACCGGTCCGAGGCCCTGCTGGCCCGAGCCGTCGCCGAGTTCGGCACCGGCCGGTACGCCGTCGTCCAGGCGCAGGTGCGTCACCTGCTCGGCGAGTACGCCGACACCCTGCCCGACGCCGCCCGGCAGGAGGCCGAACTGCTCTGCCTCGCCAGTGCGCGTGGCGCGCGTGCGGCGTCTGACGTGCAGGCCGTCGCGTCCGGCGAACCCTGGTCGCCCGACGGGCCGGTGCCGACCCGGATGACCCGGGCCGCGGCGCTCTGCTTCCTCGACCGCTGGGCCGAGGCCGCGAGCCTGCTGCCGGGCGACTCGACCCGCGCCGACAGCGGACTGCTGGTCGGCACACCGATCACCGCCGGCACCGGCGGCGTCCCGGTGGCCGAGGCTCCGGCCGGCGGCGTCCCGGGGGCCGGCGCTCCGGCCGGTGACGGCTCGGGCCTCGGCGGGTCGGCTCGGGGCGCTGCCCGCCGCCGTTTCGCGGACACCGTCGCGCGGGTCAGCCTGGCGGCGGTCGTCGGTGCGCTGGACCGGGCGGATCGGGAGCTGGCGGAGGCCGGTCTGACGGTGGCCGAACTGCCGGCGCCCGAGCGGTGCCTGGTGCACTGGCGCGCGGGCCGGTGGGATGCCGCGAGCGACGCCGCGCTGCTCGGCATCGCGGCCGACCTCCCCGTGACCCGGCCGGTGGCGCACAGCACCGTGCACCGGGCGGCGGCCGAGATACTGCTCGCCCGTGGTTGGCCGGTGCGGGCCCGAGCGCTGCTCGACGCCGCCCGCGCCGACGCCGCCCCGTTGCCGTACCTGCTGGCACCCGTGGCGGCCGAGGCGGAGTGGATCCTCGGCGACGCGCCGGCCGCCGAACGCGTCGTCGGCGACGCCGTGGCCGCCGCCACCCGGCACGGGTTGGTCGTCGGCCTGGACGAACTCTGGCTGGTGGCCGCGGAACTCGCGAGCGCACGCGGCGACGGCGAAGCGGCCCGCACCGCCGCCGCGTCCGCCCTGGCGGCGGCGGACCAGAGCACCACCATCGGCGCCCTGCGGGCCGCCACCGCCCAACTCCTCGTTCGACCGGACCGGGTGCGGGCCGGTGACGTGGTGGCACTGGCCCGGGTCCTCGGCCAGCCCTTCGAGGTGGCCAGGGCGATCGAGCGGGTGGTCCGCTGGACCGGCCGGGGCGTCGAGCTGCTGGGTGAGGCGTACGAGATCCTCGGCGACCTGGGCGCGATCCTGCACCGCTCCCGGGTCCGCCAGACGATGCGCGACCACGGCAGCACGGTGCCGGGACGCGCGCAGACCCTTGCCGAGGGCGAACGGTTGCTCGCCGCCCTGGTCGCGGAGGGGCTGTCGAACCGGCAGTTGGCCGCCGCCACGCAGAGCAGCGCGAAGAGCATCGAGGGGAGGCTCACCCGACTGTTCCACCGCACCGGCTACCGGTCCCGGGTGGAGTTGGCCACGGCCGTGCTGCTCGGCGACTACCGCATCGGCTGAGGACGCCACACGTCTGGTGCGGACCGATGCCCGAGGAGGTCCGGCAGAGCCAGGTCGACTCCTTTCGCCCGCTGCCGCCAGCGCCCACCGTCGGGGTGCAGCACCTGCTCCACCCGGGTGTCGTCGTAGGAGCCCGGCGGCAACAGCAGCGTCACACCGTCGGCCACCAACTCGGGCAGGCGCGACCGAACCGAGGTGTGGGCGCCGAGCGCGGCGGCGCTGGCTCGCGCGTCGATCGCCCGGCCCGCCGCCACCCGCAGGCGCACCAACAGGTATCCGTCGCGCACCGGCGGTCGGCCCTGGTGCAGCGGCAGGAAGTCGTCAGTCGGCTCGTCCCCGGCGGCCGGGATCAGCGCCCAGACGCCGGCCCCCCGACCACCTCCGGGCCAGCGCACCACATCGTCCGGGAGACCGTCCGTGCCGTGCCGGGCCCCGGTGCAGCGCAGCACGACGTCATGGCCGGGCAACTCGGTCTCCTCCTGTGGCCGCCCGGTGTCGTCGATGTCGTAGCCCGCCTGTAGCCGCGCCTGGTCGAGCCAGCCCGCCGGCAGCAGGAACCTGCCCGCCGCCCCGGCGCCACGGTGGTCCAGCTCCGCCGGTAGGTCACCGACCCGGTCCAGGTCCACCAGGCCGCCGGCCTCGACCCGCAGGCACAGCAGATGCTGGTACGGGTGGGCACGGGCGACCCGCTCACCCTCGAGGTCGCCGACGAGGAACAGGTCGGCCGACGGCACACCCTCGACCGCGACCCGCTGCGGCGACCACGGGCTGGCCAGCCAGACCCGCACGGGTTCGGCGTTCACCTCGGGGCGGTCCGGCAACCACCGCAGACCGTGTGGTCGGCTGCCGGGTGCGGGAACGGTCAGTGCGGGGCGCGGCCCCGGTGCCGGCAACACCCGCTCGGGCGGCGGTGCGGCTGCCGCCGGTTCGCCGGGCGACCGCTCGGCTTCCGGTTCGCCGGGCGACCGCTCGGCTGCCGCTGGCGCGGCGGGCGACGGCCCCGGCACAGGCATCGACGGCTCGTCCGTGCCCTGCCGACGCGGGATCAGCCAACCATCGTCGTTGCGCCACCGACCGGTCTCGGCCCGCGGATCCGGATCGGCGGCCCGCAACCAGCGCGCCGGGCGTCGCTGCTCGTCGACGGCCCGGGCCAGGCCGTCGCGGACCACGACGACGGCACCGGGGGCCAGCGACCAGATCTCGACGCCCAGGTCCGACTCCAGCACGCCCAGGTGCTCCCGTAGGCCCTCGGTGCACTCGTCGGCCACCGGGGTCAGCAGTTGGAGGTCCGCACCCTGCCACCCGGCATTCGTCAGCAGAGCCCGCAACTCGACCGCGCCCACCGCGAGGTGGCTGCCGTCGGGGTAGCGCAGCGCGAGACGCCCTCCGTCGAGGACGGTCAGGTCGACGAGCGTCATGCCCGGCTCGGCCGACAGGTCGGCGTACCGGTCGAGGAACGTGACCTCCGACGGCCGGTCCGAGCTGATCAGCGCGACCCCGCCGGCGGCACCGACCGTGGGCCCGCCGCCGGGCACGAGCCGTCCGTCACGATCGGTCGCGAAGCGAGGGGCGCCCGGTGCGTGCGGGGGGCGGTATTCCCGCCAGCGGGCGACCGCGCCGGAGTGGTCCCGGGCGGCCAGGTCCAGGCAGCCGTGCAGCAGCACCGCCTCGCCGCCGATCTCCGGGGTCCACACCGTCGCGCCGGTCGCCTCGGCCAGAGCCGTCACCTCGGCGTCGAGGCGCGCACACTGTGCCGGGTCGTCCGGCCAGCGCAACCACAGGCGCAGGTCACCGCCGTACAGGAACGTCGCGGAGAGGGCCGCGGCCACGTCCTGCCCGGAGTACCGGCCCGGTCTCTCCCCGGCGGCGTCCTGCCGGTACGTCGAGAGCCGGAACTGGCCGGCGCGAGTCGCGAGGGCCACCGTCACCAGGTCCGGATGGCCGACGCCGAGCCGGGCCGCCGCGGCCCGGCGCACGACGAAGTCCTCGCGGTTGGCGAACTCCAGGCCGCCCGCCAACGGCAGCGTCGCCAGCCCGCTCCTGGGCAGCACCAGGCCACCGGCCAGGTCGAACCACCCGGGCCGGGTGGTCTGGAGTGCGGTGGGCTGCACCAGGACCCAGTCGACCACCGTTCCGCTGATCCGGTCGACCGGGACCGCCTCGGTCGGGCCGGCGAGGCCCGGGCCGGTTCGGCGCCGCACCGTCGCTCCGGTGGGCGCGACCAGGACGTCGCAGCCCAGCGCGGTGGCGACCTGCCCGAACAGGGCCGCGTCACGGGCACCGTCGTCGACGAGGACGCGGAGGTCCCGCCCCGCCACTCCGAGCGCCCGCGCGCATTCGGCAATCTCGTCCGCGGTCAGCGCCGGGCCGTCATCCGCTGGCCGCGCCAACCCGCCGTCCGCGGTGCGGACCAGCACGAGGTCGCACAGGCCGTCGACGGGTAGGGGCAGGTCCACCGGGGAAACCTGCTCCGGGCCTGCCCCGCGGGTGCGCTGTCGGCTGGGTCGCAACGTCGTCCTCGCTCTGTGTCCCGCCTCGGACCGGCACCGGCCGCGAGGCGTCCATTGTGGGCGTACGCCCGGCGCTGGGCCAGCTCACCGTCCGGCCTGGGCCGCGACCGGTGGATCCAACCGCAACGACCACCGTGCCGCGGGTCCCGCGCCGACGACAATCGGTACGGTTCGGTGGGGGCTGTGCGACAACGCGCGCAGGGGACCCGACCGCGCGACGGCATCGGGGCCCGCGCACACCACCACCCGCACCCTGGTCGACGATTCCTCGGCTGCCAACTCGGCGACGGCGTCGACCCGGCGGCAACCGACTGGTGCCGCGTCGCCGAGCACGTCACCGACCAGCACCACGTCCGTGTCGGCGCTGAACTGGTGCACCAGGGCCAGCGCGTGCCGGCGGCAGGCGGCCAGGTCACCGCCGATGGTGAGCACGTCGGGCGCCACCGCGAGGTCGATCCACAGTCGATGCCCGTCCCGGTGGCCCAGCACGAGAGGCGCACTCGACGGCGGTGGTCGCTGCCCGTCGGTCAGCCACCCGTAGGGGGATCCCCAACGAGCCGGGCGCGCGCCGACCAGCCGCACGGTCGCCCGGTCCGGACCGCAGGTCAGATCCGTGACCAGGGTGGCGAACGGGTTGGGACGAGACGGTGGAAGAAGGCCGGACGTCCGGGCGTCGGGCACCGCCCGAGCCGGGGTGCGATCCGCGGCTCGCGGCCACGGGACCGCCACGGGTGGCCGTGCGGGTGGTTCGGCCGCGACCTCGGCGGGTGGCTGTGCCGGTGGTTCGGCCGCGACCTCGGCGGGTGGCTGTGCCGGTGGTTCGGCCGCGACCTCGGCGGGTGGCTGTGCCGGTGGTTCGGCCGCGACCGCCGCGAGCGGCCGTGCGGGTGGTTCGGTCGCGACCGCCGCTACCGGCGCGGGCGGCCGTCTGGGTGGCGCGGCCGCGACCTCAGTGGGTGGTTCGGTCGCGGCCGGGAATGGCATCACGCGGGCCGGTGTCGTGGGCGCCGGGGGAGGTGGTTGCTCCGCTGGTGGCGCGGTCACCGGTGCGGGCCGGGGATGCGGCGGAGTCGTCGTCGGGACGGGCCGGACCGGGCTGCCGTACGTGGCGACGCCGACACGGGCGGGTCGTCGCCGTGCGCGGAGGGCCACCTGTGCCCAGAGCAGGAGGAGCACGGCGAGCGCGATCAGCGCCACCCGCAGACCGGTCGGGGACCACAGGGTCGACAGGTGCGGCAGCGTGACGGCGGGCGGTGCCGGCGGGCCGGCGGATGCCGTCGACGGTGACACCGCTGTCGGTGCTGGCGTCGGTGCCGGAAGCGCGCCGGTCTGGACGCCAGGGCCCGTCGCGTCCCGGGGCAGGACGAGAATCCAGCCGGGGTGCAGGCTTGTCGCATCGGTCAGCCGACGGCCGTCGGGTTGGAGCCGCCCCTCGTTGAGCGCGAAGATCTCCCGGGACCGGTTGCCGTTGCCGAGTGTCTTCGCCGCGATCGCGAAGAGATATTCCCGTTGGCCGTCGACCGGAGGGCCGACGACGTAGTACTTGCCGGTCTCGCCCGGAGCGCGCGGCGTCGAGGCGGGTACGGCGTCGGCCGCCGGAGCGATCACCTGTGCGCCGAGGCCCAGCATGAGCAGGCAGAGGCCGAGCACCGCGAGCCGTCGTCTCATCGTGGCATCGTCCTTCGCCGGGGTCGTCGGGTGGCGCCGCGATCCAAGGATCGTCGGAGGAATGGTGAACCGGGGCGTGCCACCCATCGTTCTCAGGATGTTCTCCCGAGATCGGAGGCGTTATGAGGGGAATTACACCGTATCCGCAGGGCCAGGGCAATATCGCTGACACGTGCCGCGACGCAGCGGCCGGCATCAGTACGCAACTCGACCGGCTACGCGCCCACCTGGCGAGCCTCGACCCGGCACGCCTGCGGATGTCCGCCTCCCGTCGCGACGCGCTGCTGACCGGGTACGACATCTACGTGCGGATGCTCGACGACGCGCTCCAGGACATCGCCGGTGGCCTGCAGGCGGAGACGGATCTCCGGCCGGCCGACCTGGCGCTCGCCGCCGGTGGGTCCTGATGAGCGGTGCCGAGTGGGCACCGGTCCCCGACGGCGCGGGCGACCCGGCCGACCCTGGGCCGGCCATCGACGCGCTGGCCACCGATGTCGCCAGGCGGCTCGCCACGCTGCGCGAGCAGTTGGAGCCGACGCGGGCGCGGTGGGCCGACGGCCACGACTACCTCGATCCGGCGGAGGAGTGGACCATCGCGACGGACGGTCTGCTCGGCCCGACCGGCGTGCTGGGCATCATCAGCGACGCCGTGCGGCTCACCCTGCCGGACCTTGTCGGCAGCAGGTGGTCCGAGCGCACGTCCGGCTCCTGCGCCGGGCACGGGCGATCGGCAGCGGGTGGCGACTGATGTCCGCTGCCGCCGCCCCCCGCGGGGAGTGATCTCCCGTGGTCACGTCCACCTGCGTCGACGCGACGATGCGGACAAGTGTCGGCATGCTCGTGCTCGGCCTGCTGTCCGAGGTGGAGAGACGCGACGTCGCCACTCACCTGGACCACTGCGCGAGCTGCCGGGCCGAGCGGGAGGAGATCGACCACACCGTCGACACTCTGGGCCTGCTCGGCGCCGCACACGTACGACGCCTGATCGCCGATTTCGGGGCGGTTCCGGCCGGGCCGGACCGTACCCCGCCTGGTGATCATCTTTTCGGCGCACCCGGCGCCGCGCCGGCGCGGGAGCGGCCCGCCCGCGCCGAGGCTCCGGTCGTGATCGTGCGCGAGACCCACGCGGTGCCCCGTCTCGGCGTCCCCGACGACGTCCACCCGGTGAACCAGGCCCGTCCGGCGACGGCGACCGACCGCTATCGCGCCGGACCCGGCGAGGGTTTCCTGCCCCCACGACCGGCGACGGGCCCGTTGTCCCGTGGCCCGCACTCGCACCGCCGCCCCAGGTCACGCCGTCGACGCATCGGTGGCGTGGTGGGCGTGACCGGTCTGCTCGCCGTCGCGCTCAGTACGACGTTGCTCATCGAGCCCTGGAAAGCGACTGACTCGCCCGGTCCGGTCGTGGCGGTGGCGGCCACCGACGACGGTGTCAGCGGCGTGGAGTTCTCCGCGGTTCTCTACGACGACGACGGCCAGGTCAACCTGCGCGTCTCGACCGATGGTCTGGCGCCGGACGCGTCGTACCAACTCTGGGCACTCACCACGGCGGGCGAGGAGCTGCTGCTCGGGCGGCTGAACGGCACACCGGGCCGCGGCGGCTACGCCGGTGACGTCGCGGTGTCGGTGGACGACCTGAGTCAGCTCAGCGTCCGTCAGGTCGACGGCGGGGTTCTGGTGACGGCCGAGGTGGTCAAGGGATCGCCGAGACCGGACGGGGCACCGGATCCGACGTGAGTCGAGCCGACGCGCGACCCGTCCCATCGCGACCGCACCGGGTCGCGCCGTCCGTCGCGACGTTTCGGCAGGTCAGCGTACCCAAGGGGGTTCCGACGCCGAGCCGGCCCGCGAGGGTCTGCCAAGATTCCTCGGGAAAACCCCCACGAACACTGAACGCGGGTACCGATGCACTCGTTATCGCTGCCATGAACCAGGCCGCGGGGAACATGCTCTCGGGTGCGTCGTCGCCAGAGCCGACCTACGACGACGCGCTGCGGCTCGCCTATGAGACACATGGGCCGATTCTGCTCAACTACCTGCTGCGCCTGACGATGGGTAATCGTGGCCTTGCCGAGGACATCGTCCAGGAGACGCTGGTGCGTGCCTGGCACCATCCGGAGGCGCGGACGACCGACGGTCAGTGGAGCCGCGGCTGGCTGTTCACCGTGGCCCGACGCATCGCCATCGATCACCTGAGGGCGGCCCGGGGCAGGCCGTCCGAGCAGCTTGACGAGCGCATCGAGGAGCGGCACGCCGCCGTGGACGACATCGACCGCCTGCTCAACGGCCGCGAGGTACGCGACGCCGTGGCCAGATTGCCGGAGCGGCTGCGCAGCGCGCTGATCGAGATCTACTTCCAGGAGCACACGGTCGCCGAGGCCGCGCGCAACCTCTCGATCCCCGAGGGGACGGTCAAGTCACGGACCTTCTACGCGCTGCGGGCGCTGCGCGAGGACCTCGCCGGGCGCGGGTTCAGCCTCTGAGTGGCCCCGCCGGCAGAAGTTCCGAAGTTGGCCCGCCCAACCGTGAACCAACCTGTCGCTCGGCTCGTTCACAGCGCACACCCGTCGGAGAGGGAAGCAACCGTGACACTGAGATCGGTGATCGGACGCCTGGCCACCCTGCACACCTCGGGCCGGCGCGCATGGGGCTCACTGCGGACGACCCGTCAGCGGATCGAGGCCGGGGTCGCCTTCACCGCGGCCGTCGTCTGTGCCGTGGCGGCCGGCCTCCAGGTCGGGCCGGCGTTGGCCGAGACCACAGTCGAGGGTGAGCCGGTCCCCGCCGACGTGCTGCCGGCGATCGTCGTCGGCGCCACCTCCTGCCCGGCGCTGACCGGGCCGCGACTCGCCGCGCAACTGATGGCCGCCTCGGGGTTCAAGGCGACGGCCGTGTCCGAGTCCGGTGCGGGCATCGCCGGACTGGACTCCCGGGCCTGGCAGACGTGGGCGCCGTGGCAGCAGGCCCAGCGCGCCGACGTCCGAGCCAACGTGCTCGCGCTGGCGCACCGCACCTGCGAGGCGATCGGCCAGGTCCGGGCCGGCGGAGTCGGCGGCGATCACTGGAAGGCGGCCGTCGCGGCCGACAAGGTCGGTCTGGACGCGGTGGTCACGGCCAAGGGCGTGCCGACGTCCGCCCAGGAGTACGTCGACACGGTGGCCGGGTACGCCAACTGGTACGCCAAGCAGCCGCAGTTCTCGGGCGCGACGAAGCCGGCCCGGCCGTCCGCCACTCCCGCCGCGGACAAGGTGGGCATCCCCGAGGAGTACGTCGACGCGGTGGTCAAGGCCGGTCAGGTGTGCCCGTCGACAGTGTCCGCGGCCCGGATCGCCGCGCAGCTCAGGTCGCTCTCCGCCTTCAACCCGAACCTGAAGGGCAGCGGCGGCGGCCAGGGCATCGCCCAGTTCACGCCGTCGCTGTGGGAGGAGTACAAGCCGTCCGACAGCGCGTCGGTCTGGGATCCGCAGGTGGCCATCCCCACCCTGGCCACCGCGATGTGCGACCTGCGCAACCAGCTCTCCGGAATGAACCTGCGCCAGTCGGGGGAGGGGACCGACCCGTACTCGCTGGCGCTCGCGGCGTACCAGTGGGGGGTCACCGCGGTGCGGGCCAAGGGCGGGGTGCCGCGCGGTGCCGCCGTTCCGCAGCTCGTCGACACGGTCGGCCTCTACGTCGACGCGTACAACTCGGACAGCCGACTCGCCAACGCGTTCCCGTCACCGTCGGCGAGCCGCCCGGCCCCGCCGCCGTCGTCCTCGGCCCCGTCGTCCTCGCCGTCGTCGTCGCCCTCGGCGGTGCCCACCCCCTCGCCGACGAAGCCGGCCGCGCCACCCACGCCCGCCACGACTCCGTCGCCCGTGCCCCCGCCGCCGGCCACCGCCCTGCCGGCGAAATGGGACCCGGCTGTCTCCTACCAGTTCACCAACGTCCTGAGCGGCCGGGTCATGGAGGTGCCGGGGAAGGACACCGTCACCACCGGCGGGACGACCATCCAGCTCAACGACAACCTGCACCAGAAGGACCAGTACTGGCACATCGCCAAGGCCGCCGATCCGAGGTACGTCGTGATCACGAACGCGTTCAACAACAAGGCGCTCGGCATCCGCGGCGGCTCGATCAAGAACACCGCGGAGCTGGTGCAGGTCGACCCGGCGTTCGACAACCCCAGCCAGCAGTGGTCGTTCATCGACGGCGGCACGTGGGTCACCATCATCAACCGCAACTCCGGCAAGGCCCTCGACATCCTCGGCGACGACTGCTGCGGCAAGAACGGCACCCCGATCACCCAGTGGGGTCGGCAGAGCTACGCCGTGGACCAGCGCTGGGTGCTCAGCAGATGACACGGAGGCGGGGGACCGATCCACGCGGCGCGCGGGGCTGGGTGGGGGCGATCATCGCGGCGGTCGTGCTCGTCGCCGGGGCACCCGCCGCGCCTGCGCGGGCCGCGGTCGACGAGTACGTCCTCTACTACACCGTCACCTCGGCCTACCAGGGCAGGCCGGAGAACCTCGGCGACATCGCCGGCCGACTGCTGGGCAACTCGTCGCGCTCCACCGAGATCTTCAACCTGAACACGGCACGACGGCAGCCGGACGGCGGCGCGCTCACCGACCCGAACGCCCTCCACGCCGGCTGGTATCTGGTCGTGCCCTGGGACGCGGTCGGCCCGGGTCTCCAGCACGGCGTGTTGCCGAACACCGCTCCCGCCGCCGCACCACCCGCGAGTGCTCCGGGCGTCCCGCCGCAGGCGTCCACGCCGCAGGCGTCCGGCGTTCCCGCCGTTCCGGGCAGGCCGTCCGCTCCGGCCTCCCCCCTCGGCGGGACGCCGCCGGTCCCCGGCCTGACACCGGGCCCGGCACAGATACCGACCGCGCCGCCACCACCCGCACCGCCGGGCAGGTGCGTCACGGCGACGGCCGCCAGCGCGCCGTCGAACTGGGCCACCGTGCGGCTGGCCGCAGACCTGGCCTGGCCGCACACCCGGGGCGTCGGGCAGCTCGTCGCGATCGTCGATTCCGGTGTGGACGGTCGAGCGGGCCAACTCGCCGGCCGGGTGTCGGTCGGGGCCAACATCGTGACCGGAGACGGCCGCGGGGACAGCGACTGCCTGGGCACCGGTACGGCGATGGCGGGCCTGGTGGCCGCACAGCCGGCGGACGGCGACGCGTTCGCGGGTGTGGCCCCGGAGTCGGTCGTCATGCCGGTGCGGGTGGTCACCGATGTGCCGTCCGCGGACGCGGTCGCCCAGGCGACGGCGATCGAGGTGGCGGTCTCCGCCGGGGCGACGGTGATCGCGCTCGGCTCGTACGTGGATGTCACCGCCGAGGGCGTGCTGCGGGCCATCGAGGCGGCGCTGACCCGCAACATCGTCGTGGTGGCCGGCGCTCCGGCCGGCCCGGGCGCCACCGCCCCGCCGGCGGAGCTGATCAGCGTCGGCGGTGTCGGCGTCGACGGCAAGCTCCTGGAGGAGTACGCCACGGACCTGGTCGACGTGGTGGCCCCGGGCGTCAACGTCTCCAGTATCGGCATCAACGGCACGAAGCAGCTCGTCGGCAGCGGCACGCAGTACGCGGTCGCTCTGGTCGCCGGCGAGGTCGCCCTGGTGCGTGCCGCCCACCCCGACCTGTCGGCCGCGCAGGTCGCCCACCGGGTTGTGGCCACGGCCGACAGGATGGGTGACGCGCAGCCGGACGCCCGGTACGGCGGTGGCATGATCAATCCGGAGGCCGCGGTGACCCGGGAGCTGCCCGAGGAGGCGACGCAGGTGGCCACCGGTCGGCGTTCCGGTCAGAGCACCGGGGGCGACGGCACCCGGGTCGCGTTCCTGCTGACCGTGCTGGCGGGGCTGGTGCTCAGCGCGCTGCTCGTGATTCGCCTGCGCCGCAGCGTACGGCGGGCCGAGACGGAGACCGGAGGCGAGGATGATGGATTGGACGCGGACTGGCCGACGGGGACCGCGCCCGACGAACAGCCGAGTCAGCCGACGCTCACCGGCGCGCACTGAGCGACGGTCGGTTTCGTGACAGCACAGACGTCCCCGGTCGTGAACTCCCCCCTGGGCAGTTCCGTTCTTAGAAGATCGGGGACCGCGGGCGACCAGCCGCGCGGGCGAGGGATTGAGGACTTGGTGCGACATGGCTGACGACGTGTGCGACGAGCCGCAGCTCCGCAGCACGCTCGGCGTGTACCTGGCCGGCGGGTTGGCCGAGGAGCAGCGCGACGCGGTCGAGAGCCACCTTGCCACCTGTGCCCCGTGCTCTGCCGAGGCCGACGCGTTGGGCGAGGCGGTGGCGATGCTCGCCCTGCTCTCCGATCTCGACCGCCGGGAGTTGGTGGCCGAGTTCGGCGTCCCGCCGATCCCGGTGGTGGCTGGTCGGGAGCCGGTCGACGAGCGGGACCCGGCACCGGATCCACCGCCGGTGCCTCCCGCCGTGCGGTCCGCGCCGGTGGACACGGCACGTGCGGCGGGGCCGACCCGTGGGCCTGTCGCGAACCGGGCGAGCACCGGCCCGGGGCGTACGACGTCCACGGCGACCACCCGGCAGCGCCGCCGCCGGATGAGGCTCGCGGGTGCCGGCCTCGCCGTGGTGGTGCTGATCTTCGCGGGTCTGCTCGTCGGCCAGTCGATGCGCACCCCCACGACCAGCCCGGACCTGGCGGTTCCGAACGGTGGGAACACCGTCCTCACGCTCGTCACCAACGCCACCGACGCGCCCAGCGGCGCCACCCTGTCGGTGGTCGTCTCGCAGCAGGCCGGCGCGGTGAACCTGCGGGCGACCCTGGCCGGCCTGCGGGTCGGTGCGGCCTACCGGCTGTTCGTCACCGACGTCGACGGGCAGAGCTGGGAGCTGGCGGTGGTGACCGGTACGGAGTTCCGGCAGGAGGTTGCCCGCGGCTGCCCCGTGCCCCTCGACCGGCTCGACCGGTTCAGCGTCACCGCTGCCGACGGGTCCCTGGCGGTCGTCGCCGTCGTGGACCGGGCGTCGCGGTCGGCGCCGCCGCGATAGCCGTGGCGGGAGCCCTGGCCGGCGCGATGGTCGTGGCGCTCACGGTCGTCACCGGCTGGCCGGTGGCCGTGGCCGCGCCCACCCCACCGGCGCGCACCGGCGGTTGCCTGCGTCCGCCGGAGACCGTCGAGACCGGTGTGCCGTGGGCGCAGGAACGGCTGGGCGTGGAGCGGGCCTGGCCGCTGTCGCGCGGTCAGGGCGTCACCGTGGCGATCGTGGACACGGGCGTGGCCACGAACAGCCCGCAACTCAGCGGCCGGGTGCTCGCCGGCGTCGACCTCACCGCCGCCGGCCGGCCGCGCGCCGACGACGACTGCTTCGGGCACGGCACGTTCATCGCCGGCATCATCGGTGCCGCACCGGCGGCGGGCACCGGCTTCGTGGGCGTCGCACCCGAGGCGCGCATCCTGCCGATCCGGGTGGCCACCAGCACGGACGACGGAACGGCGACGCTGCTCGCCAAGGGCATCCGCACGGCGGTGGACGCCGACGCGGACATCGTCAACATCTCCGCCAGCACGCGGGCCCCGGAGCCCAGCCTGGTCGAGGCCATCGCGTACGCCGAGGCCAGGGACGTGGTGGTCGTCGCCGCCGCAGCCAACGGCGCCCAGCAGGGCCAGCAGGTGGCGTACCCGGCGGCGCTGCCCACCGTGTTGGCCGTCGGCGCGATCGACGCCACCGGCGCCCTCGCCGGGTTCTCCCAGACTGGCCGGCACCTGGGGCTGACCGCACCCGGTGTGGACGTGGTGAGCATCGGCCCCGGCGGGCCGGGCCACTGGCAGGGCAGCGGCACCAGCTACGCCGTACCGTTCGTGGTGGGTGTGGCCGCGCTGGTCCGGGCGTACCGGCCGGCTCTGACGGCGGCCGAGGTGCGGCACCGGCTGCTGGTCACGGCCGACCACCCGGCGGTGGCGTTGCCGCACCCGGGCTACGGCTGGGGCGTGGTCAACCCGGCCGCCGCCGTGGCGACCGTGCTGCCCGAGGAGGACGCGGCCCGGCCCGGCCTGCCCATGCCGGCCGCTCACCACCCGGACCTGCCGACCCCCGACCCGATCGGGCGTTACCTGGTCACGCTCGGCGCGGGGCTCGCCATCGTGCTGACCGGGCTCGTCGTCCTGCTCAACGTGCTGATGCCCGCCGGGCACCGACGCCGCTGGCGGCCCGGCCGCGTCGTCGAGGTCCGCCGACCACCGACGACCTGAGGTCCCGCTACGACGTCACTGCGCCGGCTGGTCCGGCGTCGGCACCTCGGGGGTCTGCACCAGGCGGACCGAGCGTCGGCGGTCGATGTACTGGCCCCGGGCGGTGGGCAGCGTCCGCGGCCGGATGTTGCCGAGGAAGGCTCCCTCCTCCCGAGGGCAGGAGAACAGGATCGCGGGAGAGCCCAACTCCCAGGCCCGACGCAGCACCGGGCTCATCATCGCCCGGGAGGCGCCCACCGTGCTCCGCGCGATGATCAGGTGCAGCCCGATCTCCGCACCGTGCGGCAACAGCGGCAGCAGGGGTTGCAGCGGCGAGTCCCGGCCGCCCTCGACCAGCTCGAAGTCGTCGACGATGATGAACAGCCGTCCGCCGGTCCACCAGTCTCGTCGGGGCAACCGGCTCGGTGGGACGTCCGGGCCGGGCAGCCGGCCGGTCAGCACCTGACCCGCCTCGGCGATGGTCGCGGTGAGACGCTCCGCCGACATCGAGTACCCGATCTGGTTCGCCTGTGGGATCGCGTCGTGCAGCTCGCGGCGGAAGTCGCCGAAGACCACACGTGCCTCGGCGGGCGGGTGGTGCGCCGCGACGCTGCGGGCGATGTGCCGCAGCAGGTTCGTCTTCCCGGTCTCGGTGTCCCCGAAGATCAGCAGGTGCGGGTTGGCGTCGAAGTCGTGCCACAGCGGTGCCAGGCGTACGTCGTCGAGCCCGAGCGGAACGCGGATCTCGGCCTCGCGTGAGGGCGCGGTCGCGACCGGCAGATCCGCGACCGGCAGCACCTCCGGCAGCAGGCGCACCCGCGGTGCGCGCGGTGCGGTGGGCACGTCCAGGGCCTCGACCAGCTCGGCCGTCGCCTCGGCCAGGTCCTCGGTCTCCGGAATCCCGTCGATGCGGGGCAGGGCCGTCAGGAAGTGCCGCCGATCCGGGGTGATGCCCCGGCCCGGGATGGCCGGCACGGTCGCCGCCACCCGGCTGTTGACCTCGGACTCCACCGGGTCGCCGAGCTTCAGCTCGAACCGGGTGCCCAGCACGTCCCGCAGCCAGGGCCGGATCTCCGACCACCGACCGGCGGAGACGAGCAGGTGGACGCCGAAGCTCAGGCCCCGCGCGGCGATCTCACCGAAGCGGTCGTCCAGCTCCTGGAAGTCCTGCCGTGCCGTGTACCACCCGTCGATCACCAGGAACACGTCCCCGTACGGGTCCTCGTCCTGGTATCCGCCGGCCTGCCGGGCCCGCCGGTAGCTGGTCATCGAGTCGATGCCGTGCTGGGCGAAGATCTGTTCCCGGCGGGCCATCAGATTCGTCAGGTCCAGCACGGTACGGGTCACCCGGTCGCGGTCGAGCCGGCCCGCGACGCTGCCCACGTGCGGCAGCCGCGACAGTGCACCCAGCGCGCCACCGCCGAAGTCCAGGCAGTAGAACTGCACCTCGGCGGCGGTGTGGGTCAGCGCCAACGCGCTGATCAGCGTCCGCAGCAGGGTGCTCTTGCCGCTCTGCGGGCCGCCCACCACACCGACGTTGCCCTTGCTGCCCGCCAGGGAGGCCAGCAGCAGCTCCCGCCGTTGCTGCGCGGGCAGGTCGACGAGGCCGATCGGCGCGACGAGCTGGCCGGTGCCGTACCCACCCACCGGGGCCAGACCCAGGGTGGGATGGTCGATCAGCGGAGGCAGCAGCTTCTCCAGCGTCGTGGTCTCGGTCAGCGGCGGCAGCCACACCTGGTGCGCGGCCGGGCCGTGCCCGTGCAGCACGGACAGCAGCACGTCGGCCAGGACCGGCGGCTTCTCGTCGTTGTCCTGCGCCGGGTCCGGCTCCGGCGTCACCGGCACCTCGGGGCGCAGGTGCGCGGTGCCGAACGGAACGACACCACCCTGGACCGCCTGGAGGCGGCGCTGGTGCGGCGGTCGCCACGGCCCGGAGCAGTAGGCGCCCTTGAACCGGATCAGAGTCTGGGTGTCCGGTCGCAGATAACCGTTGCCCGGCACGTTGGGCAACTCGTACGCGTCCGGCACACCCAGCACGCTGCGGCTCTCCATCGAGGAGAAGGTCCGCAGACCGATCCGGTACGACAGGTGGGTCTCGATCTGGTGGATGCGCCCCTCGTCGAGGCGCTGACTGGCCAGGAGCAGATGCACGCCGAGGCTGCGGCCCAGCCGGCCGATCATCGCGAAGACGTCGATGAACTCGGGTTTGCTGCTGAGCATCTCGCTGAACTCGTCGACGACGATGAACAGCGCCGGCATCGGCTCCAGCACGACGCCCTCGGTGCGCGCCTTCTCGTAGTCACGCCGCGACGGGTACCCACTCGCCCGCAGGTGCTCCTGGCGACGGTTCAGCTCACCGGTCAGCGCGTCCTGCATGCGGTCGACAAGCTCCAACTCCTCGGACAGGTTGGTGATCACGGCCGAGGTGTGCGGCAGCCGCTCGAAGCCGAGGAACGCGGCCCCGCCCTTGAAGTCGACGAGGACGAGGTTCAGCTCCTCGGAGGTGTGCCGGGCGGCCAGCGCCAGCACCAGCGTGCGGAGCAGCTCGCTCTTGCCCGAACCGGTGGCGCCGATCAGCATCCCGTGCGGGCCCATTCCGCCCTCGGCGGCCTCCTTGATGTCCAGCTCGATCGGGGTGCCGGTGGCCGACATGCCGATCGGCACCCGCAGCCGTTGCGCCGCCGTCCGCCCGGCGCGGTACGCCGCGAGGTCCAGAGTGGTCAGGTCGCCGAGCTGCAGCAGTACGGCCAGGTCGTAGTCGGTGGCCAGCGGCTCCTCGGTGTCGGTGCCCGCGCCGACCCGGTAGCGGGCCATCGACCGGGCCAGCGCCGCTGCCGCCACCACGCCCAACCGGTCCGGGCGGCACAGTCGGCTGCTGCTGGACTTGCCGAGGTGGTCGAAGGACACGATGTCCAACTGCTGCTCGGTGGCCCGCACCAGCAGGGTGTGCGGGTGCGCCTCCCAGCCCAGCGTCGCGCCCACGTCCAGGGTGAGCACGTTGCGATAGCCCTCCATGCCGAGGCGGTGGCCCGCCGGCAGGCGTGGCCCGTCGAGGACGAGCACCACGAACGGCTCGATGGCCGTGACCGGGGAGTCCGGCTCGTAGCCGGGGCGGTCCTGCACGTTCAGCGTGGCGAGGACCTCCTCGATCTCGGTGCCGTCGGTGGCGAACCTCCGCCGGGTGCCGGTGACGTCGGGGACGGTGTCGTCCTGCACGTGCGGCAGCCACTTGGCCCAGTCCCATTCCGGGCCCGGGGCGGCGGCGATCACCACCAACAGATCCTGCGGGGAGTGGGCGACGGTGAGCTGGGCCAGGATCGCGCGCACCGTGGACCGGGCCACCGCCACGTCGCCGCCGAACCCGATCCGCGCGAAGCCGCGCAGATAGATGGCGATCGGCGCGTCCTGAAGGGTGGAGTACGCCCGCAGGAAGCGACGCAGGGCGTGCGCGGCCAACGGCTCCAGATCCTCCAGCGGCTTACTGTTCGGTGCGGCCAACCGCACCGTGGAGCGTCGGGTGCCGAGCCCCACGCGTACCTCGCCGAAGTCGTTGTGCGCCGTCCGCCGCTCCCACAGCCGCTGACTGAGCGCCATCGACCACAGCGCGCCCGGGTCCGGGTGCAGCCAGCGGGCGGCGCGCCGCTCCTCGGTCAGCGCGGCGCGCACCTTGCGCCGCACCTGGCCGAGGTAGCGCAGGTAGTCGCGGCGCTCACCGTTGAGCCGGTGCTTGTGCTGCCCGGCGTTGCGGATCAACGGCACGATCAACATCGCGATCGCCGAGAGCACCATCAGGCAGACGCCCACGTAGGCCAGTGCGCCCGCGTTGGGGCGCAGGAACATGAGCACCATGGCGAGCGAGGCGATGGCCATCGGCGCCAGCATCAGCACGGCGCTCAGGCCCCGCTCGGCCGGCTCGGGGATGACCGGTGGCTCCTGGAGCGCGATCTCCTCGGCCGGCGCGACCGGGCCGGCGCGGCGAGCCCTGCGGACGTACGGCACCGTGCCCACGTTCGTCTCCTTCGGTGAGGGGTTTCCCTCCGATCGGCCCGGTCGCCTGCCGAGCACCCGTCGGGCGCGCGGCAGCGGGCTTATCGTCCTGGGGATTCGGCGCTCGACCCGGGAGTGATGTCGGAGGCCGCGGTCTCGCTTGTGGAGGCTGACCCGGCACCGGAGAAACGAACAGCAGGAACCATAGCAGGAGGGGGCGGTTGTGGCGGAGACACGCGTCACCCCGGATCAGTTGCGGGAGATCGGCAAGAAGATCGGCGCCCTTCTGGAGGACCACCAGTCGGTCTTCAACAAACTGGCGAAGATGGAGCCGAACGCCGGCAAGTTCGACGCGGCGACCTGGCTGGAGGATCTCTTCGTCGACCGCCGCGACGGAATCGTGGAACACGTGAAGTATCTGCAACGGGCATTCGACGAGATCAACACCGGCCTGTACCAGATCGCCGACGACTACGAGCGCATCGACGAGGGCAACGCCGACGCGGTGTCCGCGTTCAACAAGGACGCCAAGAAGGTGGTCGGCGGCATGGGCGACGCCGAGTTCGAGCCGACCAAGGTGCGTGAGCAGTCCAGCTACAAGACCGGCGACTACGGCTCCGAGGTGGACAAGTCGACGATCGACCCGGGGAAGGACCTGATCAAGCCCTTCAAGCCGGGCGACATCGAGGGCATGGACGAATTCCTCGACATCAAGGGCGTGGGGCCCAAGGACGACACCAACCTCGACCTCCGTGAGAGCCCGCTACTCAAGGACACCGACGGTTATCCCGACTCCCGGCTCGCCGAGGACAGCACCGAGGAGAAGCCGGAGGAGAACAAGCCCGACGAGAAGAAACCGGACGAGAAGAAACCGGAGGAGAAGCCACTCCCTACCGGTGACAACTTCGATCCGCATCACGAGCCGTCGGGGGAGAAAATCGTCCACAACCCCTCCAACGACGAGGATTTCCAGGGCAAGACGTACCGGTACTACGAGATCGACGGCAAGCACCAGACCGGTCCGGGCGGCGTCGAGATCTGGTGGACGGACCTGGAGCCCTACTACTACGACGGCCGCTACTACCGTCCGTACGAGCACTGACCCACCGAGATGGAACGGTTGAGCACGCAGCGCCTCTCGGCACCCGTCCGCCTCCGGTTCGTGCTCGGCTCGCGTGCCGTGGACGTGGCCCTGCCCGGGGACGCGCCGCTTGTCGATCTGCTGCCGTCGGTGCTGCTCCAACTCAACCCGGAGGCCGCCGATCACGGCGCCGAGCATGACGGGTGGGTGGTGCAGCGGGTCGGCGAGCCGCCGCTGGACGAGGAGCAGTCGGCCGTCGAGCTGAACCTGCTCGACGGTGAGGCGCTGCACCTGCTGCCCCGGGCCGAGCAGTTGCCGCCGATCGACTTCGACGACCTGGTCGACGGCGTGGGGGAGCAGGCGCGTACCAGCCCGTGGCGCTGGACGGTGGCGCGGACCCGCGCGATGCTGCTCACCGACGGCGTGGTGCTGCTGGCGGTGGGCCTGGTGGTGCTCTGGCTCGGCGGGCCGGCGGTGGTGCGTGCCACGGTCGCCGCGGCGCTGGCCGTCGTGCTCCTCGCCGCCGCCGGCCTGGTCAGCCGGGCGGTTCCGGACCCGCGGACGGGAACGCTGCTGGCGATGGCGGCGGCGGGATACTCCGCGACAGCCGGTTGGCTCGGGGCGGTCGCCATCGCCCCGCACTCGGCACTCTCGGTGCGGATCTGCCTGGCGGCACTGGCCGCGCTGGTGACGCTCGCCGCCGGGCTCTCCGCGGTGGCCGACGCCGGCCTGCTCTTCGCCGGTGCGCTCGCCCTCGCGGTGAGCGTCGCGGTCCCGGCGCTGCTCACCGCGGCGGGTCCGGTGACCCCGTCGGAGGCCGCCGCGTGTGGGCTGGTCTTCTCGATGGTGGCGGCGTTGCTGCTGCCGCCGGCCGCGTTCCGCCTCGGTGGGCTGACGTTGCCGCTGCTGCCCGGCAAGCCCGAGCAACTCTCCGAGGACATCGACCCCGAGCCGCACCGGATCGTCGTCGAACGGGGGAGCGCGGGTCTCGCGTACCTGGCAGCGCTCTCGATCGGGGTGGGTGCCGCGCAGGTCCTGATGGCCGCGGCGCTGCTGGTGGGCGGCGGGCGCTGGGAGATGATCCTGGCGTTGTTGGCGGCGACCCTGCTGAGCATGCGGGCCCGGCACCTGAGCGGCCTGGTGGCACGCTGGGCGACGATGACCCCGGCCGTCGCGCTTGTCCTTTTCACCCTGCTCCGGTACGCCGCGAACCAGGAGGGCGTGGCGCGGGCCGCCGTCCTGGTGCCCGCCGTGGTGGCGGTCGCCGGCGCGTTCCTGACCGCGGCGTCCACGCTGCCCGGCCGTCGGCTGCGGCCGTACTGGGCGCGCACCGTGGACGTGCTGGAGATCCTTCTCGCGGTGGCCCTGATCCCGGTGCTCGGCGCGGTGCTCGGGATCTACCAGATGGTCCGGGCCTGGGCCAGCTGATGGAGTCCCGCAAGGATCAGGTCCACGCCTACTTCTACACGGTCAGCCGCCTCAACTCGGCGGTGATGCAGGGCCGTCCCGACCCGCACGAGCCGCCGAACCAGCGTCCGCTCCTCGGCCTCGTCATCGGGATCCTGCTGGCCATCGTCGTCGCCGGTGGCTTCGGCATCTACGGCATCTTCCGACCCGGCGGAGACTCCTCCTGGCGGCAGGCGGGTGTCGTCATCGCGGTGAAGGAGACCGGCGCGCGTTACCTGCTGATCGAGGGGCAGCTCCGACCGGTGCTGAACTACGCCACCGCCCGCCTGGTGCTGGGCAGCGGAAGCCCGGCACGCCTCGTCCAGGTCTCCCGCAACTCGCTGCGGGGCGTACCGGTGGGAGCCCCGATCGGCATACCTGGCGCACCCGACACGGTGCCGGTGGCGGGCCGCCTCTACTCGGGTGCCTGGACGGTGTGCGCCCAACCGCCCGAACCCTCCGGCGCGGCCGCCACCACGCTGCTGTTGGGTGACCTCGCCAGGCCCGTCGCGCTGACCGACCGTGAGGGGTTTCTGGTCCAGACGACCGACCGCCAGCGATACCTGGTCTGGCAGGGACGCCGCCACCACCTGGCCGACCAGGCCGCGGTGGCGCTGGGCTACGCGGCGGTCGAACCGGTGTTCGTGACCCCGGCGTGGCTCAACCCCGTCCCGGCCGGACGGGACCTCGCCTTCCCCGCCGTGGGCGACCGCGGGAGGCCGGGACCGTCGATCGGCGGCCGGGTCAGCCTGATCGGCCAGGTGTACGAGGTACGCAACCCGGTTGGCGATGCACCCGAGCTGTTCCTGTCCCGCTCGGACGGATTCGTGCGACTGAGCCGCACCGCCGCCGCCCTGGTTCTGGCTGATCCGGGGATCCAGGCGGCGTACCCCGGAGGTGGGGTCGCGCCGATTCCCGCGCGGCCGGACGAACTGGCGGGCGCAACGGTCGCGGGTAGCACCGAGTTCGTGGACGGCTATCCGCCCGAGCCGCCGAAACCGGTGAGCGGTGCGTCGGTGCTGCCCTGCGTGGGCTTCCGGCCGACGCGGGACGCGGTGACTGTCACCCTGACCAGGATCTCGGCGTCGGCGGCGCGGTCCGCCCTGCCGGTGCCACGGACCGCCGTCGCGGCGGGCGGCATCGTGGACCGGATCCTGATCGCCGCCGGCACGGGGGTGCTCGCCCGCAACCCGTACGCGCCGGGCGGTGGTGGGGCGCTCTTTCTCGTCTCCGAGTACGGCGTGAAGTTCCCGCTTCCTCCCCGGGGCGCGGAGGCGCTCGGCTACGCCGGCACGACTCCTGTCGACGTCCCTTCCGAGTTGCTGGAACTGCTGCCGACCGGTCCGGCACTGGACCCGGCCGCGGCGCTGGTGAGCGAGACCTGGGGTGGTTGACGGGGGTTTTCCCCGCGAAGGGACCGGTGGGCGCGCTGGGGCGGTGTTGTCGCCGGACCCGCTGGTTGCATGAGCCCCACCAGGCGAGAAACAACCGGATCACCACGGTCCACAGCAGGGAGAGGAAGTCATGGCCAACGGGAATACCGCCCTCGATCCGCGCGTCGCGAACCGTGTCGCGGGGGATCACCGCCAGACTGCCGGCGACGTCGACAGCGCCAAGAGCAGGTTCAGTGCCGCGGTCGACCTGATGGACGACTACTGCGACGGCGCCATGATCAAGGCGCTGCTGGAGGCGCGGGACGACTGGATGGCGGAGGTGTCCCGCATCGTCGCGGACCTCAACGAGATGGCCGGCAACGTGGACGGCACGGTGCAGGACTTCGACGAGCAGGATCTGGCGAACGCCGGCCAGGTCGGCGCCATCGGCGTGGGCATTCTCAAGGACATCTGAGCCAGCACAACCGATCGGGAAGGGAACCGGCAATGCCCGACAACGGCCTCATCGGCTACCAGTACGACCAGATCTTCGAAGGCATCTCGCAGATGCAGAGGGTCAACCGCGACGTCGAGGGTTACATCGAGAAGTTGTCCCAGGAGACCGGCCACGCGCTCGACACCTGGACGGGGCCGGCGGCCGCGAACTACAACCAGCTCTCGAAGCGGATCGAGGACAACTTCGGCGACATGAACACCATCGTCGCGGAGTTGGCCAAGGAACTGGGAATCCGTGCCGACGACATGAAGGAGCAGGACATCCGCTCCGGCAACCGGTTCGGCAACCGCTGAGCGTTTCGAAGTGACGCCGAGGGGCCCGCGGGCTCCTCGGCGCATTCCGGCAGATCGTGACGAGTCCGAGCGGTGGGGGAATCGTGCCAACGGGTGAAGTTGGGTCCTTCGACGAGAAGAGCCCACCCACGGGAGAGACGTTCCGCAACTACGAGGTGTGGACGCAGATTGGCCCGTTCGTCGCGGACATCACCGAGCCCGGCCTCAACGCCGAGGGCGGCTGGGCCGAGGCGGAGGAGGCGTTCAACAAGGCGGAGGTCGAACTCGACCTCGTCCTGGAGGACTTCGACAAGTTGGCCAAGGAGCTGACCGGTGGGGCGAAACCGGCCTTCGCCGGAGATGCCGCCGCCGCCTTCGACACCCATGTCGCGGAGGTGGTCGGAAAGAGCAGGAAGGGCGTCTACAACGTCCTCGACGGCAACGCCTACGGCACCAAGATCGGCGACGTCGGCGATGCCATCGTGAGTTTCCGCCGGGATTTCTGGGACATCATCGAAACTGGCCACCGCCTGACCGACCGGCTGCGGGACTGGGTCACCTCCGAGATCGACAGAATCTACACCGGCGTCGACGACCAGAGCTCCAAGCAGGCGGATCTGGAGCGTGGGCTGGGCCAGGCATACCAGGCCGGCGAACGCTGGATCATGTCCAACCTGCGCGCACGGCTGATGGAGTTGTCCACGACGTACCAGGAGATCGGTGGCCGACTGCCTCCGTTCGACATCGCCGTGCTGAAGCCGATCGACACCAGCAGCGGTAACGACAAGAAGGATGACAAAAAAGACAAGAAAGACGACAAGAAAGACGAGAAGGACGACAAGAAGAACGAAGGCAGCGGCAGCGGCAGCGGCAGCGGCAGTGGCAGTGGCAGTGGCAGTGGCGGGAACAGCGGTAGTGGTAGCGGTAGCGGTAGCGGCAAGGGCGGCGATGGCCGTTCGAAGGCCCTCGACGAGGCCGAGGGCGCGGTGTCCGAAGCCATCGACGATCTGAAGAACGGTGACCCCACGCATGACGCCGCGCTCGACGAGGCGAAGAAGGCCGCGACCGACGCGATCGAGGACCTGTCCGACGGCTCCGGCGGTGCGGCGCCGCCGACCAGGGGCATCACGACCCCCGGGGAGATCCCTCCAGTGACCTCCGGCGGTGGTGCGCCCTCCGGTTCCGGCGGGAAAGCGCCCTCTGGTTCCGGCGGTGGTGCGCCCTCTGGTTCCGGCGGCGGAGCGCCGATCGGCGGTGGGACCTCCGGTGGTGACGCCGCGCGGGACAAGGCGCTCAGTGACGCGAAGGGCGCGGCAACCGATGCCATCGATGACCTCAAGAACGGTGACCCCGCACGCGACCGTGCGCTTGAGGACGCCAAGAAGGCAGCGTCCGATGCGATTCAGGGGCTCGGCTCGGCGGGTGCTGGCGTACCCCCCACGAGCGGCGGCCCCGGCTCGGGTGCGGCACCAGGCGCGGATGCGCGCAAGGACGCGCTGAAGGATGCGAAGAAGGCGGCCGACGACGCGATCGACGGCCTGTCGGGTGGGGCTGGCGGTGTCCCGGTGACGTCCGGTGAGCCCGGGAGTAAGGGTCCCGGCTCCGAGTCCGGCAAGCCGGGGGGCGGCTCGGGTAGCCCGGGTGAGGCCGCCGAGCAGGCGCGCAGGGATGCCCTCAAGGATGCCCGGGAGGCGGCCGACGACGCGATCGACGGCCTCGCGGGCGGCGGCGACTCGAAGGACGGGACACCACCGACTTCGTCGGCTGATCCGGTAGCCGAGGAGGCGCGCAAGGACGCGCTGGAGGATGCCCGGAAGGCGGCGGACGAGGCGATCAAGGATCTGCAGGGCGGTTCGACCACCGACCCGGTCGCCGAGCAGGCCCGCGACAAGGCGCTGGAGCAGGCGCAGGAGGCGGCCGACGAGGCGATCGAGGATCTGATCGACAAGCCGACAGGTGATCCGGAGGTCGACGCCGCCCGCAAGGACGCGCTGGAGGACGCCCGGGAGGCGGCGGACGAGGCGATCGACGAGCTGAAGGACGAGGACGCGGGCGACACCACCCCGAAGGAGGCGCGCGAGCGGGCGTTCGACGAGGCGCAGAAGGCCGTCGACGGCGCCATCGACGATCTCGACGGCGAGCGCACGACGGGCGGCGGTGCGGACACCGAGGCCAAGCAGGCCCGCGCGGACGCCCTCGCGGACGCCCGGGATGCGGCCGACGACGCGATCGAGGACCTGATGGGCAAGGGTGACGGCCAGCCCGACAGGGGTGACGGTCAGGGCGACAAGGGTGACGGTCAGCCCGACAAGGGCGACGGTCAGGGCGGGAAGGACGGCGAGGGCAAGGGCGACGGCAAGGGCGACGGGGCCGGCGAGAAGGCCCGCGACAGTGCCCTCGTCGAGGCCAAGGAGTCCGTCACCGACGCGCTCGACGACATGATCGAGGATGAGCGGGCCGGTCGGGGTGAGGGCGACACGGCCGCCGAGCGCGAGACGCGGGTGGAGGCGCTCACCGACGCCAGGGAGGCCGCCGACGAGGCCATCGACGACCTGATCGACGAGCCCGGCGGCCACTCGTCCATCTCGGACTACCTCAACGGCAAGTCCACAGCCGGAGCGGGCGGCGGCTCGGGCGGCGGTCCCGGCGGGGGCGCAGGTGGCGGCCCCGGTGGCGGGTTCGGCGGTGGCGGCGGTGGCGATGGCGGTGGTTCCGGCGGCGGTGGCGACAGCGGCGGGGAGAACCTGCCCGCTCCGCTTGAGTTGGCGCCGGTGGCCTCGGGGGATCCCGGCAACCCCCCGTCGTCCGCGTTGTCGGCCGGCGCTCAGGCCGGCCAGGGAGCCGGGTCCGGAATGCCGATGTCCCCGCCGATGGGTGGCGGCATGGGCAACCAGGGCGACCGGGACCGCGAACGCAACACCTGGCTCGTCGGCGAGGACGGCATGTGGGGCGACGACGGCGAGGCGGTCTCCAGCAAGGCCGTGGGGAGGAACTGACCCGTGGGCATCGCGAGACGAGGCCCGACCGGGCAGCCACAGACACTGCGGGACATCGCCCACGCTCTCGACGCGGCGTCCCCGGCGGACATCGAGGCGTCCGCCCGACTCTTCGACGAGGCCCGCAGCGGCCTGCGGGCGATTGCCGAGTCGCTCGACCGTGCGCTGGGTGAGCTGGACGACGCGTGGCGCAGCACCCAGGCCACTGTTGTCCGACTGGGCGAACCGTCACGTCGTACCCGGCAGTTGGTGCACCGCCTCGACGACGCCGAGTGCGGACGGCAACTGCGGGTCACGGCGAACGCGCTCGGTGTCGGGCAGGCGCGGGTGCGGGACCTCCAGGTGCAGCGGGCCTCGGACAGCGGTCCTTCCGACGACGAGTGGGACCGCCGGGCGCGGGTCGTACTCCAGGGCCTCTCCGAGACGTACCGCGATGTGGGTCTCGGTCTCGGCGGCCAGGACCCGCCGACCGCCGAGACCGTCGACGAGCCGGGGATCCGCCAGGCCCTCTCCGGGGCGCGCGACGACCCGCCGGGGGTCGTGCTCGCGGCGGACTCGGCTGCCGCCGACCTCTTCCGCCCGGCGGCCCCGACGATCAGGGCGGGTCAACCCGGCGACGCCGCCGCCGCGCCGTCGGGAGGCGGCGGCGGGGCGGGCGGCGGTGGCCTCCCGATGATGCCGCTCATGCCGATGGGCGGCATGGGTGCCGGCATGGGGGGCGGCATGGGCGGCCTCGGTGGCATGGCAAACGAGGGCGGTGGGCAGCGTCGCGGCAGCACGCTCGCGCAGGGCGACCCGACGGTGTGGAAGGACGCCGATGCCGGGTGGAACGTGCTCGGGCGCAGCGAACGGATCGACGAGCACATTCGGGAGGGGCTCCGCAAGGAGCTCGGGGACGCGAGGAAGGGTGACCGGAATGGCTGACCATACCGACCACGGGCCAGGCGGCTCAGGACTGAACGCGGTCTTCGCCATGCTCGCCGAGGAGCGGCGCAAACTGGACGAGTTCCAGGCCAAGATGCGCGCGGCGAGCACCACCGTCGAGTCGCCCAACAAGATGCTCAGCGCCGTGTTCGACGGCCGGGGCGAGTTGGTGAAGCTGACGTTCAACAACACCAAGTACCGCGGCATGGCACCCAACGAGCTGAGCAGCCTGCTGGTCGAGACGCTGCGCCGGGGCCGTGCCGAGGCGTTCGGGAAGATCGACGAGATGGCCGGCCGGGACGTCGTGCCCGGTGTCTCCTTCGGTGACCTGGCCGGCGGGAAGGTGGATCTCGACGTGGTCGTCGGATCGTTGATGACCTCCGCGATCGACCTGCCGTCGATCGTCCAGGCCGCGAAGAGCGAGGCGGGCCGGGCCGATGGTTGACGAGACGCGGATCGACCCGGAGGGAGCCCACCACCTCTTCAAGGTGGTCGACAGCGTCGCCGACGACATCGACGGTGCCCTGACGCGGGTCCGGAACATCCGGGCGAGCCTCAACGAGCCGTGGGGCACCGACGAACACGGTCGCAAGTGGGCGCAGCAGCGGGAGCCCAACGCCGAACAGACGCTTGGTTACGTCGCTACGGTGCGTGACGGGATCAGGGAGTTGGCCCGTGAGGGGCACGGCGCGATCGACGCGCTCGTGGACCAGGACAACGACAACAGCGCGAACCTCTCGTAGGTCCGCGTCATCAGCCGCATCGGGGAGTCTCGGTGTCTGTGGAGGTAGGACGAGCGTGAACCAGCGGCGAATCACCGTCACCCAGTCGGCGGTCTCCGGGTACCGGACACTCACGGACGCGCTGGCCGCGGCGTCGGACGGGTCGGTGATCAGCGTGCAGCCCGGCAGCTACACCGAGAACCTGGTGCTGACGAAGATCGTCACCATCACCGCGGAGGACGGGCCGGGCACCGTGAAACTGACCGCGCCGTCCGGCGTCCCGGTCGTCCTCGCGGCGGAGTCGGCCGCGCTGTCCGGGCTGTCGATCATCGCGACCGATGCCGACAGCCCGGCGCTGGCCCTGGTGATGGGTCAACTGAGTGTCACCGAGTGTGAGCTGGTCGCGTCGTCGTGGGCCGCTGTCTTCGTCCGGGACAGCGGCTCACTCACCATGCGCGACAGCCTGGTGAGCAACGAGGTCGGTGCCGGGGTCGTGGTGACCTCCTCCACCGGCAGCGTGCTCGACGACTGCCGCATCGAGCGCCTCGGCACCTCCGGTGTCGTCGTCGCCGAGCGCGGGGAGCTGCGGGTCCGTGCCTGCACCGTGCGGGACGCCGGCGGCAACGGTATCTGCCTCAACGGCCAGGGCCGGATCTCCATCGAGGACACCGAGATCATCGGTACGAGCAAGCCCGCGCTCGCCGCCGAGCAGCAGTCTGCGGCGACCGTGCGCCGGTTGAGCATCCGCGACACCAACGGTGTCGGCATCTACCTGGCCACCGCCGGTGCGTGCCTGCTGGAGGACTGCACGGTGGACGGCTGCGCCGCAGACGGGGTCTTCACCGACGAGCGGTGCACACCGGTCCTGCGCCGGTGTCGGGTGAGTGGGGCCCGGCGCTCTGGGTTCCGTTTCACCGGTCGCGCGGGCGGTCGGCTGGAGGCGTGCGTCGCCACGAAGATCGACGGCGTCGGCGTCGGCGTCGGCGACCGTGGCACACCCGAACTCACCGACCTGGTGGTCAGCGACTGCACCGAGGCCGGGGTGCATCTCGACGGCGGCGCGGACCCGTTCTTCCAACGGATGCAGGTGCACGGCTGTGACGGGGCGGCCGTCGAGATCGTCGGCGGTGCCCGTGGTCGGTTCGAGAATCTCACCATCGAACGCTGCGGTGGCGTCGGCATCTCGGTCAGCGGCCGCGCCCGGCCGTCGCTGAGTGGTCTGAGCATGCGCGGCAGCGCCGCCGCGGGTGTGGTCGTCGCTGACGCGACAGCCTCGTTCAGTGACTGCGACATCGCCGACGCGGGCGCCGACGGTGTGTCGGTGGGCGCCGGTGGGGACATCTCGCTGACCGGGTGCCGGGTCCACGCCGCCGAGGGCGACGGGTGCGTCTTCGGCGACGAGTCGCGGGGGACGGTGACCGACTCGGAGTTCACCGCGAGCGGTGGCGACGGCATCGCGGTGCGGACCGGCGGTTCGGTGCGGCTGATCGGCTGCGTGGTGCGGGACAACCAGGGCTCCGGGGTACGACAGACCGTGCCGGACGGCCACCTGACGGTCGAGGAACTCGTCAGCTCCCGCAACAAGCTCCCCGACGCGTACGGCACGGCCGCCGTCGCCACCGCCGGGAGCGCCCCCGCCGCCGAGACATCAGCCGAGGGGGAACGGCGCATCGTTGCCCGCGGCTCCGACCCACTGCGGGAATTGCAGTCCCTCGTCGGCCTGCACGGGGTGAAACAGGAGGTGACCTCGCTCGTCAACCTCAACAAGATGTCCCAGCGCCGCCAGGAGGCCGGGCTGTCCGCCCCGCCGATGGCGCGGCACCTGGTCTTCGCCGGCGCGCCCGGCACCGGCAAGACCACCATCGCCCGGCTGTACGGGCGGATCCTCGCCGAGTTGGGGGTGCTGCGCAAGGGTCACCTCGTCGAGGTCGCCCGCGCCGACCTCGTCGCGCAGATCATCGGCGGCACCGCCATCAAGACGACCGAGGCGTTCAACTCGGCCCTCGGGGGCGTCTTCTTCATCGACGAGGCGTACACCCTCAGCAACAGCCGTGGCGGCACCGGCCCGGACTTTGGTCGCGAGGCCATCGACACGCTGGTGAAGCTGATGGAGGACCACCGTGACGAGGTGGTGGTCGTCGCGGCCGGCTACTCCGCGGACATGGAACGCTTCCTCCAGGCGAACCCCGGTCTGGAGTCACGCTTCAGCCGGACCATCGAGTTCGCCAACTACACGCCGGCGGAGCTGGTGACCATCGTGGAGAACCAGTGTGTCCGGCACGACTACCAGCTCGATCCCGCCGCGGCGTCGGCGCTGCTGACCCACTTCGACCGGATCCCCAAGGACGGCACCTTCGGCAACGGCCGGGAGGCGCGTAAGGTCTTCGAGCGGATGGCGGACCTACAGGCGTCCCGGTTGGCGGCCGCGTCGGACGTGACGACCGCCGAGTTGGCGCTGCTCACCGCCGAGGACCTGCCGACCGCCGTCGTCGGTGTGGGCGTCGCGGGAGAGTGAGGACCGGCCCACCTGAGGCAGCATGCCGGAAACACCGAGGCCCTATCATTCCCCGGAACGCGCCGCCTCCGGCGTGCCACGGGCATCCGCACCGATTGACAATTTCGTTGTCCCGAGTCAACCATGTGGTGGATCTCGGGGTGGGGTGCGGGTGGAACGAGATGAGACAGGATTGGTGGGTCTCGCGTGGGAGCGATCCCATCGATTGCTCCAGAGTGGTCCCGGGTGCCGTCCATGATGTCCGCGGCCTCGGCGCCCCTGGGCAGCGGTCCACGGCGTGGCTCCGCGACCGCGTTGCGGTGGGTGGCGGACAATCTCGCGGTCGTCGGGCCCGACCCGGGCGGCACCATCGTCGCGATGGCGCGCCTGTTGCCGTCGGAGCCCGGAGTCGTCACCGTGGTCGGCCAGATCGTCGACCCTGACGACTGGGCCCTGCTCACCGAGGTTCTGCCGATCGCGGTTCCGCCCGGGGCGGCGGCCCGCCTCGCGGTCAGCGGCACCGGCACGACCTCGACAACCGGTCCGCCCCCGGCCGCGGCCCTGGCCCGACAGCTCCAGGCGGACGTGTACGCGCCGAGCGGTCAGCTCCTGCTCGTGCCCGGGGGCGGCCTGTTCGCCGTCGACGGGTGGCGCTGGTTCCGGGCCGACGGCAGCGTCTCCGACGGTGGCCACCGGTATCCGCCGCCACACTGGGAGGCCGAGGTCGACACCCTGGTCCGGCACGTCGGCGCGGGCATCCGAGCCCACTGCGTACCGGCCGGCCTGTGGCTGCACGCGGACGCACCGGGCCTGCCGGCCCCGAGCCCGGACGACCTGGCGTTCGCGGTGCCGATGGACGCCGACCGGGTGACTGTGGTGCTCGGGCGTCCCGGGGCGGCCGCGCCCGGCGTCGAGGCAACGCTGTCGATCCTCGACGCGCTGGATCCCTCGATGGTCATCGCCCCCTACGGCGTGGCCGCCGACGAGGCGATGCGCCTGGCGGCCACGATCGCCGACCGCTGGGACCGCCCGGTCGAGGTCGCGGCCGGCCTGCCGATCCTGGACGACGAGCACCGGCTGGTGTCGGTCGTGATCGACCCCGGTGGCGACACCTGGTGGACGCCCCCGGTGGCCCGGCTGCGGTGCGCCCCGGGCGTCCCGCCGATGCCGATCGGGACTGCCGACTTCCTCGCGGACCTGCGACCGGCCGGCCCCGGCACGTTCCGGCTCGACGAGCGCTGGGTGGTCGAGCCCACCCAGTTCGGGCTCTGGGTGCGACCCCCCTTCGCCGGCCAGCACACCGGTGACGTCCGCCGTCGCCCGTGGCACGCACAGTGGTTCACGATCGTCGTCGGCCTGCCCGGCCTGCCGCTGTCCGACGACGTGTTGCCGATCCTGCACCTGTTGCTGAACCGCCTGCCGGCAGGCGTGCGGGCCCGAACGCGGTTCGTTCCGGAGGAGCTGAGCCACCTGCTGGCGCCCGACCCCGCCGACCGGCCCGACGTGGTGCTCGCGGCACAGCGCGCGACACCACCGCGCTGGTGGCGCCGCGACAGCCGGCTCTTCGCGGTGCTGCTCACCGCCGACGCCCGCACCGGCACGGTGCACACCGATGCGGGCGAGGTCGAACCCGGGCAACTGGGCGAGATCATCGCCGCGTACCGGGAGTTCGATCCGCGGCCGGTCCTGCTCGTCTCCTCCGCGTCCGTCGCCCCGGAGATCGAGCAGCAGGTGGCCGACCAGATGCAGGTCGCGACGATCGGTCGCCGGACGGACGGTTGGTGGGCCAGCCTGCCCCGCCGGGTGGACCGTGCGCCCCGCCCGGCGTTGCGCCTCGCCTCCGCCTTCCCCTTCCGGGAGGAGGACCTGACCGGGATGCTGGCACCGGCCCGGCCCACACCGCCACGGGCCCCGGACGCCCCGGACGACGAGCCACTGCTGGCATTGGCCCGGATTCCCGAGGGTGCGGACATCCGGCAACGGACCCACGAGGCCGGTCTCCGTACGGTGGTGGCGGCGCGCGGCCCGGACTGGCGGCGGCCGTTCCTGCTGGCGGGCCAGCCGGTCACCGCCTGGGACTTCGCCACGGTCGTCGCCGACCGGCGGCCGGGATGGGTCGGCGGGCGGGAGGTCGTCTGGGTGGAGGCCGGTCAGCTCACGGAGCCCCTGCTGCGGCTGCTCGCCAACTACCTCGGCTGCCCGGTCGGCGCACGGGCCGGGCTGGTGCAGGACGCGCCGCCGGCCGCGCTGGCGTCCGGATGGTGCACGGTGTCACCGCGTGTCGACGGTGGCGAGGGTGATTCCGGCCAGAACGGGCGCGGAAGCCTCACGGAGCGGGAGAGTCACGAACATGAAAAGTCCTGAGCGAGGGTCGACGCCGGAATCCGGCCCTGCCGGCGACGGCCCGCCGAGGGCGCGCCAACCGTCGCCGGAGGCCGGTGACGGGGACGTGCCGGCGGCCCCGGGCGACCGTCGACCCCCCGTGCAGCGAGCGGTGGCGCTGAGCGGATTGCCCCCCTACGCCGCCCCGGCCGCCGATTCCCCGCCTGCCGCCGCGCTGCGGCCCGCGCCGCCGCTCCCGACCGCCAACCGGATCCGGATGCCGGCGCGCCGGCCCGCCGAGGATGGATCGGACACCGCACCGACGATGCTCCGGCCACCCCGGCCTGTTACGCCTGCGTCGACCCTCCCGCAGGCTGCGGCGCCGATGGCGGTGGTTCCCGCCGCTCCGAGCGGCCTGCCACCGGCCCGGCAGGAGGCCGCCGCCGGCCAGCCGGTGGCCCAACCGGACGCCCCGACCGCCCCGCCGCCGGCTCCGCGTGCGGCCCCGGTCGACAAGGCCCCGGCTCCGCGTGTGGCCCCGGTCGACAGGCCGGTGGACGACGTGGCACCCGTTGTTGGTGACACGTCGCGCGCGCAGCCGCCCTCGCCCTTGCCCGCCACGCCTGCCGAGCCGGAGCCCGAGCCCGAGCAGCAGGATGCCCCGGCCCGTCCCTTCGCTACTCTGCTCCGGCCCTGGTCCGTGTCGCTTCTCCTGGTCGGGCTGGTGGCGGTCGCCGCTGTCACGCTCGGCAGCCGCCTGCCCGACGATCGCGCCGTCGACCCGACAACCCCGCCGGGGGACGGCGGGTTCGTGATCACCGCGGGGCCGGGTTACGGGCCGCCGCTGCCACCCGGGAGCGGCCCGCCGACTGCGCCGCCCACCGCGTCGGCATCGGCCCCGTCGGCACCGCCCGGTTCGGCGTCACCCGTGCCGGCACCGCCCGTACCGACACCGCCCGCGACAAGCCGCGCCACCGCCAGCAACGCCGGGAATCCCCCCGGTGGCTCGGCGCCGAAGACCAACGGCCCCGTCGCCGGCCTGGCGAACCCCTCGGGCAGGAACCTCGCGCTGAACCGCCCGGCCTCCGCCTCCAGCTTCGAGAAGGACTGGTGGAGCCCCGCGTACGCCGTCGACGGCGACGCGTCGACCCGCTGGGGCAGCGTCTTCTCGGATCCCCAGTGGATCTCCGTCGACCTCGGCGACGTGTACGCGATCACCACCGTGAGCCTGAACTGGGAGCACGCGTACGCCACCGCCTACCACGTCGACGTCTCAGTCGACGGCGTCTCCTGGAAGAGGATCTTCGCCACGACGTCGGGAGCGCCGGGCCCCGTGCTCATCCCGGGCGACAAGGTGGCCGGGCGGTTCGTCCGTGTCACGGGCACCAAGCGGGTCAGCCAGTACGGCTACTCACTCTGGGAGTTGGGCGTCTCCTGACGGGCGGTGCCGGTGTTTAGGCTTCTCTTCGACGTCCTTCCGGGCGCGGTCGAGCACCCATCCAAGGAACCGTTCGGCGTACGCCGCGGGCTTGGGATCCAGACCCAGCAGGAAGGCATCCGTCAGCGCCTCTACGGCCAGCAGGTGCATCAACCGCCCCAGGCCGTCGAAGTCACGTTCCCACCGCCGCAACAGCGACAGCCGCGCAGACGAGCACGGCCACAGGGCACCGCATGTCGTGCAGCGCCAGTGCGGGCATCCGGGGTGGTGCGGCCGGGGGCGTATCCGACGCGGGCGGGTGGTCATCTGACGCGCACCGGGGAGCGGCGGATGGGCTGGCGGACGCCGGGGGCAGCAGTCGGGGCGGCCTCGATGAGCTGCACGCCCTCGCGGCGGACATACAGCTCGCGCCGCGCGACAGCGGCACCCTTCGCGCCCAACTCGTACCCGTCGAGCCAGAGCCAACCGTCGTACGTGACGTGGTCCAACTCCCGGATCACCCGAACGGTGATCGGGCGGAAGAATTGAACGCTCGCGGTGCTGGTCAGGCGGACCACGTCGCCGCCGCGCAAGCGTGGCCCCGTCATGCGACCACCTTCGAGGGCCGCCAGCGGGATTCCGGCACGCGGTTTCGGCGCTCGATCGGCGGAACCGAGGGCGGCCCGACCGGGACGATGGTCCCCGGCGGCCACGGGACCGGCGGCGGGGCGGGCTTCGGTGCGGTCTTCGGCTCAGGCTTCGGGCTGTCCGGCATGTGCTCCCCCTTCGGTGGGTTTGGAGGGGCCGCCCCGTGAGTGCTCGCCCACGAGGCGGCCCCGGGCTGACACCGCCGCCGGGCTGCGCCTCCACCAGCGGTGCCGCTTACCCGACACCCTGCCGCCCTGTACTGGGACGCTCACACGCCGTGCGCATATGATGGCGGAATGTTTAGGACGTCCTTAATGGAGGCGTAGTGAACCACGTCTTAATTGCCGCGATGAGTGAGGCGGGGGAGACCGCCGAGAGCCTTGCTGTGCAGGCAGAGGTAGACCCGAAGACCGCTCAGCGTTGGGTCAACCCCGGACGGACGCCGCGTCCCCGCCAGCGTGCGGCGGTCGCTGCACTTCTCGGCCGGAGCGTGGAAGATCTATGGCCGGACGTCCTCAAGAGACGTGAGCCCGTGTGGTTCCGCCGCTGGGCGGACATCGAGCACGAGGCGTTGGTGCTGCGATGGTTCGAACTCGCGTGGGTTCCTGGGCTCCTACAGACGGAGGCGTACGCGCGGGCGACGCTCGCGGGTGAGGCTTTGAGCGGGGACGCCGTCGACGAACTCGCGGCGGCGCGCGTCGCTCGGCAAGCCATCCTTCGCCGCGACCCGCCGCCGTTGCTGGTGGCCATCCTCGACGAGGGGGTGCTTCGCCGGACGCTGGGCGGCGACCGGGCGCTGATGCGAGAGCAATGCGAGCATCTCGCCGCGTGCGCAGAGTTGCCGTCGGTTCAGGTTCACATCGTGCCGGAGTCGGCGGGCATGTACCCGGGCCTCGGCGGTCCGTTCATCCTCGCCGATATGCCGGACGGGGCACGCGTGGCCCATGTCGACGGACAGGCACGCGCGCAAATCATCGAGGCGGCGGCGGAAGTTGCTACCCTTGACCGGCGGTGGGCGCGGATCAGCGGCGAGGCCCTACCGCGGGCGCAGTCCCTAGAACTCATCAGGAAAGCGGCATTGACATGGACATGATTAGTCCGCAGTGGCGTAAGAGCACGAAGAGCGGCAACAACGGCGGCGCGTGCGTCGAGGTCGCCGACAACATGCCGGGCGTGGTCCTTGTCCGCGATACGAAGGATCGCGACGGGGGGACGCTGGCATTCAGCCCTGCCGCGTGGCGGGGTTTCGTCGCGATGGCGCGGGACGCCGGCTGATCGAGGACACCGCGAAGGCCCTCGGCGCAGGTCGGGGGCCTTTTGTGTGCGCGGTGCTCTGCCGTCTGGGGCAGGTCGCGATCAACCTACGCTCCGCCCGTGGTGCACTCGCCGTCGTCTACTTGTGTCACAGGCTAGTGGCGACCGTCTTATCCAGTGGGCCGCTGGTCACCACTTCGCCGGTCGGGCCCACGGGGGAATTGCTACCCTGGGGCGACGGTGGGCGCGCATAGTTGGCGAGGCCCTACCTCGGGCGCAATCACTCGACCTCATCAGGAAAGTGGCAGCATCATGGACATGACCGGCGCGCAGTGGCGCAAGAGCACGAAGAGCGGCAGTAACGGCGGTAACTGTGTTGAGGTCGCCGACAACATGCCGGGCGTGGTCCTTGTCCGCGACACGAAGGACCGCGACGGCGGGACGCTGGCATTCAGCCCTGCCGCGTGGCGGGGTTTCGTCGCGATGGCGCGGGACGCCGGCTGACCGAGGACACCGCGAAGGTCCTCGGCGCTGGTCGGGGGCCTTTTGCGTGCGTGGTGCTCTGCCGTCTGGGGCACCGCCACCTGGGGTAGGTACCTTCGCCGGCACTGCGGCGTCGTGGTCGGTGAAGTCGAACCAGTCCAGGGCCAGCGGCCTGTTGTCTTCGGGGCCTGGACGCGTTTTCGGAGCAGGTCGAAGCCGGCTCGGCCGTACATCTGTCGTTTGATGAACCTCTTCCAAGCTGATCTCGCAGCCCGGAGGAGGTGCGGTGAACCCAGGGACTGATGAGGCGAGGCTCCGGGCCATCCTCGTCCTACACCGCGTCGAAACGACCCGCTACCGAAGGATGAAACGACTCAGTCAGTCGCGTTGGGCGCTGCATTAGGGTGCGAGGGTGACGAGTACCCCGCGGGAAGCGGAGGCGCGCATCGGTCCGATCGGCGCGCTACTCTGCCGACTGGTGTTCCTGGCCATCTGCCTGCCCGGACCGGTCCTGTTCGCCGTCGCCGTGACGCTGGACCCAGTGCCGTCGCCCGCAGACTTCTGGGGCCTACTCGCTGGTGGCGTACTGGGGACGATCGTCGGTGTCGGCTTCGGCGTCTTCGGCCTGCGGCTGGTCACCCGCTCGCGCCGCGACGCGCGTCGGCTATCCGCCGCTGGTGTCGCCGCGACGGCGGAGATTCTGACGGTGGCGAACCATCTGGGCGGAGAGGATCCTGGGCTGGAACTCCACCTGCGGATCAGCGGGCCCGGGTTCGCCACGTTCGAGGCAGACACGGTCCGCGCCGACGACCCGGCCCTCGTGCCCGGCGCGTTGCTGGCCGCCGTCGTGGACCCCGTTGATCGTCTCTTTTCGATTGACTAGCGGCCGTACGAGAACGACGCCCACTCGCTGAGCGGTTTCATCCTGGGTAGCGGCTGGTCTCGACGCGGGGTAGGACGAGGATGGCCTGCACGAGCGCGGTCGCGTGGGGGACAGCAACGCAGTTTGGCCAGGATCTTCCGGGTTCTGAACGTGGCGATGGCCCGTTCGCCGCGGACGCGGAGCTGGGCCTGGCCACGGTTGACGGCCCGCTGGTCACCAGTTCGCCGGTCGGGCCCACGTGGACCTGGCCCACGTGGGCCGGGCCTGATCAGGCCGCCGGCACCGGCGGCAGGGCTGCGGCGCTCTTCTTGTCCACCCGGGGGAAGGTCAGGGTGACGCCGTCCCCCGCACCGCCGAAGGCGACGCGCAACAGGCTCACAATTCCGATCTTCGCCTCGGCGAGCGTGACGTGTTCCCGGGGCACCTCGCCGAGAACGCCGGTACCGGGCCCGCCGAAGAAGGTCTGCGGCAGAAAGATCAGTCGCTGATCGGTGAGGACGAGGAACTGCTTCTTGGTCCGCGCCAGTGCGGCGCCCGTCGCTCCGGCGGCCGCCTGGATCAGCCCCTGCGAGACGACAGTCCCCAGTCGACCGGCGGAGAAGCGCCCGACCATCGCGCGGGTCGCGGTGATCGGCCGTTCCCCCTGCCGCATGATCATGACGGTCGGCCGTGATCGGCGTCGGAGGCCCCGGCGAAGCGCCGCTCAACCGACCCGCTGGGCCAGCACCTGCCCCGGCCACGAGCCGGCCCGGAAGGTTTCGGTGGCGGTGAAACCGTGGCGCTCGTAGAACGCCACCAACGTGCCGTCGCCGCCCGCCCAGCAGTCGACCCGGAGCAACCGCACGCCGGCACGCCGGGTCTCCGCCACGGCATGCGCCAGCAGGGCCGATCCGAGGCTTCGACCGGCGAAGCGTCGGTCGGAGACCAGGAGCCGGACGTAGCGCTCCGGTTCGTCCGCGGGCGTGATTGGCGCCCGGGGATCGGGCCCGGAGTCCAACACCAGGGTTGCGGCCGGCGTCCCGTCCAACTCCGCGATGTAGGGGAGGTGCTCGGTCAGGTACCGATCGACCAGCTCGATGCCCCCGGGCTTCTCCGAGAACGGTGTCGTGCCCCACTGCTCGGTATTGCCTCGATCGTTCATCCAGGCCACCGCGGCATCAAGCATCTTCAGCACGGCGGGTGCATCGCCCGGGCCACCAGGCCGGATCCGTACACCGTGGGTGGTGTCGCCCATGGCGGAATGGTAATCCGCATGCCCGGACGGCGACGCGCCGCCCGGGATGGGACCCGAGCGGCGCGTCTGGCAGGGCGGACGGTGCCCTAGCTGCGCGTGCTCCACTGCTGGTTGGCGCTGCCCTGGCAGGCCCACAGGTGCAGTTGCGTCCCGTTGGCCGTGCCGGAGTTGATGGCGTCGAGGCAGAGCCCCGACTGGGCCGAGGTGATGGTGCCGTTGGAGTTCAGGTTCCACTGCTGGTTGGCCTGGCCGTTGCAGTCCCAGATGATGACCGCGGTGCCGTTGCTGGTGCCCGCCCCGCTGGCGTCGAGGCACTTGTTGCCGTAGACGGTCAGGGTGCGGTTGGTGGTGTGGGTCCAGCGCTGGTTGGTGCGGCCGTGACAGTCCCACAGCGCCGGGCGGGCCCCGTTCGTGGTGCTGGAACCGGGGACGTCGATGCATCGCCCGGACTGGGTACCCGCGATCAGCACGTTCTGCTGACCACCCGGCGGCGGGCTCGACGGCGGGGGAGTGGTGGTGGGCGGTGCGCTGGTGGGCGGCACGTCGGACCCGAACTGGGTGAAGAACCGCCACACCTCCTGCTTGACCCAGCTCCGCGCGCCGCTCTCACAGCCGGCGCACCCGTCCACCGGGCCCTGCTGGTGGCCGCCGTCGAACGCGGCCCAGAGCACCGGGTAGCCGGCCCGGCAGGAGTAGGCGGTGGTGATGTGGGTCAGGCTGCCAGCCCTCGGCTCGGGCGGGTTCTGCGCGGCACAACCGTTGTTGCGGACGAACCTGTCGCGCAGCGACCGTCCGCTCGCGATGTTGTCGTTGATGCCGTGAATCCCCAGGTACGCCACGGGCTGGGTGCCACCGCTGCATCCGCTGATCGCCCCGGGGGCCGCGATTGCCGCGACCGCACGGAACACCGTCGGCCGGGAACACGCCAACGAGTAGCTCATCGCGCCGCCGTAGCTGAACCCGACCGAGAAACGCTGGGTGGTGTCCACGCAGAGCGCGTTGTCGATCATGCGGATCATGTCGTCGGTGAAGGTCACGTCCTCACCGTTGGAGTTGCCCCAGCCGTTGCCGATGCCCTGCGGGGCGACGAAGATCGTCGTGTTGTTCGACTGGGAGAGCATGCCGTAGTAGGCCCACGGGGCTCCGTCGGAGCCGCCGCTCGCGACCTGACCGGCGGTGCCACCCAGCCAGTGGAACCCGAAGGCCAACCGGTGGGCATAGGTGTTGTTGTAGTTGTCGGGCAGCCGGAGGATGAAGCTACGGCTCTTTCCGCTGCTCTGGATGGTGTGGGTGCCGCTGTTCAAGCCGGGCGCCTTGCCGCAGCCGGCGGTGGTGGCGGCGGACGCCGACGCGCCGGTCATGATGACGTACGCCGCGACGGCGACCAGCATCATGGCGGCCATGGCCGCCCCTGTCCAGGGGGTGGCGAGTTTACGAAGTGGCACAGTCAAACCTCCTTGGGTTTGCGTTGTTGACGAAGTGCGGCGTCCGATCCGTGCCGGCGACACGCGGCTGGGCCGACGTCCCGTTCTGGTTGGCGGGACAACGGTCAGCAGGGGACGGCGTGGCTGACGCGGCGACGCCGACGTCCTGAGGGGTAGGGACGGGCGACGCGGAGCCGACTGCCGACTGATCCGATGCCATCGTGATCCTTCCGCAGTCGAGATCCGTTTATCGCGTTGAAATAGATTAGCATCATCGTCTGACGTATGACGTCGGACCGTGGCGGGTATCGACCGGCGGTCTGGAGCGAAGGCTCGGGGGGCCCTGTTCGGTCCGGAACCGCAGGTCACGGCGGGGGGAAGGGGTCGTCCGGTGGTCGTCACGCCGGGGCCCGTTCAATCGACGGCCGTCATAACGCAGCGTCAATCACGCGCCACGGAATGAGATCGGGTCCGCAGACGTCAGACGCCACTGCGGGTTGGCGCGGTGGAGGCTGCTCGCATCTGGGCGGTGTCCGTCGCGTCGCCGCCCGGGCCTCGGTGGGATCGTCGAGGGTGTGTCGAGCGCTTCTCGGGGGTAGCGGTAAAGAGGCACACAGCAAACCCGGAGGAGGACGAGATGACCGAGCCCAGGTACGTACCGTTTGCACTGGCCGCCCCCGAGCAACTCATCGACGACGACGGCGCGGTTGCCGACTCCGGCGGGGAGATCGTCGGCGCGGACGACGCGGCGGCCGACGCCGCCCGTACCGGCGCTGACGTGGACCTCTCCCATGCCACCCGCGACAGCGACGGCGTGCCGACAGGTGCCGCGGATGCCGAGGCCGACCGTCAGCGCGCCGCAGGCGACGGCTGACCGACGGGCAGCTGCCCGAGCGTCTTCGGCGGCGGGCTGATCTCCGGCGGCTCCAGCTCCGGCTCGGCGGTCGCGGTCGCCGCCGGCCAGGTCAGCTTCGCTCTGGGTACGGACACCGCCGGCTCCGGCCGGGTGCCGGCGGCGCTGAACGGGATCGTCGGCCTCAAGCCCACCCGGGGTCTGCTCAGCGCGGCCGGCGTGGTCCCGGCCTGCCGCTCGCTGGACTGCGTGTCGGTCTTCGCCGCCGACGCCGCCGGTGCCGTCGAGGTGTTGCACGCGGCCCGTGGCGTCACGGCGGTCACCACGTTCGGGCCGGACCTGGCGGTCGTGACGACCCGTCGGGTACGCCGGCACCGCCGGCACCGGACGGCAGACCCAGACCTGGGTACGCCTGCCCGTCGGCTGGCGGATCGTCACCGCCCACGTCTCGGTGCCGGCCGACCAGCCGTCCGCTGGGCCGGGGGCGGGTCAGGCGGGCGTGCTCTCCGCCGGGTTGTGAAACGCGGAACCACCCGGACCGGTCCCCGGTTCCCCCTCCCCACCAGCGGGAAAGCGCGAGTCGTTCGCCCTCGCCTGCCGGGTCCGTCCCAGCGCACGCAGGTACGTGCTGACCGCCAGCGCGGAGCTCCTGGTGTCGGCGTGGTCCGGGCCGAGAACTCGTACCCTGTGCTCCAGCGTCTCCCGGGCCAGGACGAGTGCCTCCGCCGACTGCCCCAGGTGGTGGAGCACCGCAGCCGTTCGCACGGCCGACAACATGACGTCGGGGTGGTCGTCACCGAGCACCCGCCGCTGGCGGGCGAGAGTGTCCCGATGCAGCTCCAGTGCCTCCGCGGGACACCCCGACGCCGCCAGCTCCTCGGCGAAGTCGCCGGCCGACAGCAGGGTGTGCGGATGGTCCTCGCCCAGCACCCGACGGCGCCGGGCGACGGTGTCCGTGTGGAGGGCGAGCGCCTCGTTGTGACGGCCCAACGCGCCCAGGGTCAGCGCGAGGTTGTGGGCGGTGCCGAGCGTCAACCCACTGTCCTCGCCGTACATCGAGCGCAACCGCGACAACGTGTCCTCCAACAGCGCCCGCGCTGGCTCGAAGCGCGGGGAGGCCGTCGGTGCGGACCGCCCGAGCTGGTACAGACAGAGCCCGAGGGTGCAGGCGGAGGCGAGAGTGTCCAGGTGGTCGTCGCCCAGCACCCGCCGACGGCGGCGCAGCGTCTCGTCGGCGATGTCGTGGGCCGCCTGGACGAAGCCGAGCCGGAACCGGGCGTCCGCCAGGCTGTGCGCGGCCTGCAGCGTCGCCGGATCATCGGGACCCAGTCGGCTGCGCCACTGCTGGTAGAGGTGTTCGGTGACGTCGTGGCCGGCCCTCAGGTCGCCGTGCCCGCGCAGGTACCACGTTGCCTGAGTGGCGACGGCGCGCAGGGCCGGGTTCGTGCTCGCGCCCGGATCGACGGCCAGGAGGTGGGGAAGGAACCGCGCCCAGTAGGGCCAGGCGGTCGGTTCGTGGCTGGGGCCGGGTGTCGCGGCGACGAGGAGTGCGTCGAGCTGGCGTCGGGCGGCGACCTCGGTCGCGTGGTCGGTGAGGTCCCGGACGATGGCCAGGGTCAGTCGGTGCAGTTGCGGCCCGACCGGTCCGACCTTGGCCAGGCCGTACCGGCCGAGGAGGCCGATCGACCGACGGATCGCCATCGTGGAGGCGGCGACGGAGGCCAGCGGTTCGGGGAGGACGCCGACGGGAGCACCGGTGAAGATCTCGATGGGCACGGGTTCCGGTGCGAGCAAGGCGCAGAGTCGCAGCAGCTGCCCGGCGGCCTGGTCCGTGGCGGCCAGCCGGTCCAGCGAGATCTGCACCGTCCCGGCCAGTGTCGTGGGATAGGACGGGGGCTTGCCCTCCGTCATCACCTGCGCGACGTGCTGGGCGAGTTCCCGGAGGTATTCGTCGGCGGTCATCGCTGTCTCGCCGATCACGCCGGCGGCCTGCGCCACTGCCAGGGGAAGGTCACCGACAGCATCGGCGACGCTGTCGGCCGCCGTCCCGGTCAGCTCGGGGGCGAGGTGACGCAGCAGCGCCACTGACTCCGCCCGGTCGAACACGTCCACGTCCAGGAGGAACGCCACCTGCCGCCACCCCGGGTTGCGGGATGTGATGATCACGTGACCGGGGCCCTGCGGCAGCCATGGTACGACGTCCTCGGGGGCCTCGACATTGTCGAAGACGATCAGCCAGTTGTCGGTTTCGCGGAGGTGGCGTAGCACCTGTCGGGCGGCGGTGGCGGTGTCTGGTGTGGTGGTGACCCAACCCGTGGACAGGCCGAGGGCGGTGAGTTGGTCCCCGATGAGGACGCTCTGTTCGGCGTTGATCCACCACGTCAGGGAGTACTCGTCGGCGAAACGGTGGGCGTATTCGACAGCGAGGGAGGTCTTGCCGACCCCACCGAGGCCGTGCAGGGCGATGACCGCCACCGGCCGGCCCGTGTGCAGGTGAGCATGAAGTGCGGTCAACAACTCGTCCCGCCCGGTGAAGCCGGCGTTGCGGACCGGGATGTTCCAGGCCCGCGTCACCCCGTCGGCCCGGGGTGTGCCGTCCGGCTCCCGTTGACGACGGACGCCTTCGACGGATGGTGCGGGGGAGGAGTGCTTGACCGCTGCCTGCTTGGCCCACTGGGCGAGCGGAGCGGCGACGAGCGCGGCCGCCAACGCCGCCACCGTCGCCGACGTCTCCACGTCGAGCCCGAAGCCGAGCTGGCAGGCGAGCCAGGCCAGAGCCACGGCGAGCAGACTGAGGAGGCTGGCCACCGTCCACCGATGTGCCTGTGTCATCCGCTCCCCCACAGGTGTCGACCACGTCGCCGTTCCGGCTCCACCTCACCACATCGTGACCACCTCCTGCACCCTCCGTCCTGATCGGAGGATGCCCCTGCGGGGCCGGCGCTGCCGGGGCCCGGATCGGGGGTTGGTTGGCTGGTCGGGTGGCTGGTGGCGCCGACTGCGGGTGGCGGTGGCCGGGGAGCGCGGCGGTGGTGAATATCCCGCCCGTAGAGATATGACCGCTTCGAGCGTATCGCATAGGCCGTCATGACTGTGCAGATATCAGGGAAGACTCACCCTGGCAATCATCCGGGTGTCCTAGCCGAAGTGGCGAAAGGGTCTTGCCGGTGGTTCACATCTCTACCAGGAATCAGCCCTGTGGCGGGTTCGGCCTCGTCGGAAAGTGTTTCGGTCGGGCTGGCGAGGGGTGATTTTATTGGTTTTCAGGGACATCGATACGCCCTGCGGTGACCGGTCTCTTTCTGCATTTTGCGATGCGCTGCCTGGCGGGGCTGGTCGCAGTGCACATTCGACATTCGGCGGTGCTCCGGTATAGTGCGACCAATCCCCTTTGAGCGCGCCAGAAAGCATCTGATCTGCGTGATGACAGCTGGGCTGGAAAATGCGTCGAAAGACCTGCGCTTCGTCGGGCGGCGACCACAGTTGGCGCGTATCGGAAGAGTGCGGGCCGCCGCGCTGACCCGCGGCCGGCAGATGGTTTGCGAGGTGGTCGGCGAACCAGGAGTCGGCAAGACCCGGTTCGTCCGCGAGGCGCTGGAGCGGTGCGTCCCCACTGTTCCCTGGGCCATCGGGACCTGTGCGCCGGATGAGCGGGGAGTTCCCTTCCACGTGTTCCGGCACGCCTTCACCGAGGGGCAGCCACTCCGCCGCGGGCTGGGTAGCGGGGCGTCGGCCGGGGAGAGCTGGGCGGAGTCCGCTGCCGCCGTGCCGCCGGCGCCGGCGCGGGCGTCGGACGCCCGGCGGTTCCGGACCTACCAGTTGGCCCGCCGGTTGATCGGCCTGGCCGCCCGGGACGGTCTGGTGCTCGTCCTCGACGACCTGCACTGGGCGGACGCCTCCTCCGCCGGTCTGATCACCCACCTCCTGCGCTATCCGGTGCCCGCCCCGCTGCTGCTCGTGCTCGTCTACCGCCCCCGGCAGATGGCGACTCCGATGCCGTTCGGTCCACCGGATCCCGGCGAGCACGCCGACGCGGCACCGACGTCACACGATCGGATCGAGCTCCGCCCGCTGGGCCTCGCCGAGGTCGCGCTGTTGCACCCCTACGTGGACCAGGTGGAACTGCGCGCCCGGTACGACGTGACCGAGGGAAACCCCGGTTACCTGGCGGCGCTGCCGGGCGACCCGACCTCCAACGGCGCCGAACCGATCCGTGCCGCACCGGGCGCCCGGCTGTCCGACGCGGCGGTGGCCGTGCTGCGCCGCGAGTGGGCGGGCCTGCCCCCCGTCGAGCTGGCCTGTCTGCGCGCCGGGGCGATCGTCGACGCGCCCTTCGCCGCGGACCTGCTCGCCGAGGTCGCGCAGGTCCCGGTGGCACTGGCGGTCGAGGCCGGCTGGCGGCTGGCCCGGCTCGACCTGATCCGCCGCGTCCCCGGCACCGCACGGTTCGCCTTCCGGCACCCGGTGCTGCGCATGGCGGTCGCCCAGGACACCGACCCGGCGTGGCAGGTGGAGGCGTGTGCGCGGGCGCTCGGCGCGTTGGTCGAGCTGGGAGCGCCGCCCGCGGACCTGGCCCGCTACGCCGAGCGCCTGCTCGCCCTGCCGAACGGCCGCTGGGCCGAGCACTGCGTCACCGTGCTCTGCCGGGCCGCGCAGGAGGTCCGGCGCGAGACACCGGACCTGGCCATCCGCTGGCTGCGGCTGGCGTTGCGGGCGCTGCGGCCGACAGCCGGTCTGGCGCAACGTCGCCAGGACGTGTCACTCGCGCTGGCCCAGATCACCGGGGAGGCGGGCGACCTGGCCGAGAGCAGGGCACTGCTCCAGGAGATCGTGCCGCTGTTTCCCGCCGACCCCCAGGGCCGGCGGGCGCAGGCGGTGGCCCTCTGGGCGCGCGTGGAACGCCTGCTCGGCAACTACGCGGAGGCGGCGGCCATCAGCCGGCGCGAGTTGGCCGCCCTGCCCGCCGCGGCCGAACCCACCGGCGGCTACCGCCTCGCCACCGAGATCGGCGTCGCCGGCATCATGGCCGGCCGCCCCGTGGCCGGGCTGCCCGACGGGCTCGACGGGGATCTCGGCGGCTCCGGCGCGGATCGGGCCGGCCTGCTGGCCGTCCGCGGTCTGGCCGCCGCACACGACGGCGCACTCGACGACGCCCGGGGCCTGCTCGATGCCGGTGCCCGGATCGTCGACGCGCTGCCGGACACCGACGTGCGGGACCACCCCGACTGCCTCACCGCGCTCGGCCTGACCGAGTTGTACCTCGAACGGCAGGCCGACGCGGTGCGACACCTCGACCGGGGGCTCACGCTCGTCCGCGCCGCGCACCGCGACGACGGCCTGTGCCAGTTGCTGCTCGGTCGCAGCCAGGTCGCCTACCACGGCGGCCAACTGAACACCGCCATCGGACTGGCCACCGAGGCGGGCATCGTCGCTCGACGCATCGGCAGCCACCACCTGTTGAGCTTCGCCCTGGCGTTCGAGGCGGAGGCGACGGCGTGGCGCGGTGGCCTGCGCGACGACGACCGGGCGGTGGCGCTGGCCCGGAGCGCCGCCGGCATCGCCACCGATCTGGCCACCTGGTGCGGTCGTACCGCCGCGACGGCGTTGGCCACCGCGGCGCTGCTGTCCGGCGATCCGGCGACCTGTGCCGAGCTGGTGCGCTCCGCCGGCGGCGACAGTCGGCTGAGCCGTCTCCAGACCACCCTGCGGCCCCGGTGGTTCGAGCTGCTCTGTGCCGCCGCACTCGCCGCGGGTGAGCTGGCCGACGCCGAACGGCAGGCGCGACTGGCGATGGCCGAGGCGGAGCAGGTCGGTCTGCCCGGGCAGCGCGGCTTCGCCGAGTCGGCGTACGGCGAGGTGTTGCTCGCCCGCGGCGAGGCCGCGGCGGCGCTGCCGCACCTGGAGACCGCGGCCGACCTGTTCCGTGCCGGCGGGATGGTGCTCCGGCGCAGCCTCGCGCTCGCCACCCTGGCCCGGGCGGCGGAGGCCGCGGACCAGCCCGGCCCGGCGGCGCGGGCCCGCCGCCGGGCGCTGGAGCTGGCCGGGTGGTGCGGGACGGAACGGGTCGCCCTGCGACTGGCCCGCCCGGTCGGCCCGCGCGAGGTCGCCGCCCTGACCGACCGGGAGTGGCACATCGCGCGGCTGGCGGCGACCGGGGCCACCAGCCGGCTGATCGGGCGGCAACTGGGCATCAGCCCCCGCACGGTGGAGGCGCACCTGACCCGCATCTACCGCAAGGCGGGCGTCGCCTCCCGGTCGGCTCTGGTCGCCTGGGTCGCCCGGCTCGATGACACCGATCGATGACCGCGATCCGGGCCGGATGACGTCGTTCGGTGCAACGTCGACGGGGCGGGCAGCACGAGGCCGCGCCGCCACCGGCGTGGCCCGAGCGCCGCTCACATACTCGACTGCATCGGGCGCGATTCCCGTGCACCGGTGGTGGATGGAGGACGAGATGCTGGGCAGAAGATCCGTCAGGAGCCCGCGTACCCTCACCGCGCCGGTGCCGGCCACGCCGATCGGCGCCGCCGTGGTGGCGCTGCTCGTGCTGGCCGGCTGTGGTGGCGAGCCGGTGGACGCGGCGACCCCGGCACCCCAGGGTGCGGCCGCCTTCGGTCGGGACCGGGCCGCGCTGGTGCTCACCGCCTTCGACCAGGCCGACTCGGCCGCCTCGGTGGCCGGCGACGTCGAGGCGCTGCGGGCCCAGGAAGTCGCGCCCTCGCTGGACGTCAGCATCGCCGCGGTTCGCCGGGCCGCCTACAACCAGCGCCCACAACCGTCCTTCCAGCACATCAACCCGGCCTTCGCGGTGCCGCCCGGCGACCCGACCTGCTTCCTCGTCACGGCCACTCTCCGACTGAGCGGCTCGGAGCTGGCCCCCACCGACGTCAGCCAGTTCGTGCGCGGTGCCGACGACCAGTGGCAACTCAGCCACAACGTGCAGGTCACCCAACCGTCGCTGGTGGTCGCCCGGAGCATCGACGGCCGTCCGGCCACGGCGGGCGGCACCGCCCTGGACGAGACCAGCCGCCGGGCTCTCGCCGCCGAGGTGTTCGCCCGCAGCATCGGGTCCACGACGGGCAACCGGGCCCTGGTCGCGTCGAGCCCGCTGCTCGACGGCCAGTTCGCCGGCGGTTGGGAGGTCTACGGGCAGCAGCTCGCCGGGGCCGGCGCGGCGGTGCGGCGGACGATGGACAAGGCGGAGTGGTCGGACTGCGCGGTCGCGGTGCCCACCGGCACGCTGACCTTCCTGACCATCCACGCCACCGACACGCTGAGCCCGGCGCCCGGCGGCCCGGCCACCGTCCAGATGGTGCCGCAGAGCCCCGACCTGATCGCCACCGGTCACCGCACCCCGGTCCGTGGGAAGTCGATCCGGGTCACCCGGGTGGAGACCTTCGTGCTGCTCGTGCCGGCGCAGACCAGCGGCACAACGGTGCTGGGGCTCAACGACAGCGCGCTGACCGTCACCGCCGGCTGATCCGGCCGTCGAGCGTCCACGGTGCCGCCGACGGCAGAAACCGGTGGCATCACTCGGCTCGGACGCCACCGACCGCGACGATGGCAGCAGCCGTGATCGCCGGCGGGGCCGGCGGTGCCGCGGTCCGGCCACCAGGCCCGGGAGGAACGATGTGGCGTCCGCGTTTCCGATCCGACTACGTGCCGGTGCCGCTGCCCGACGGCCCGCTCGTGGTGCTGGGGGAGACCCGCAGCCTCCTCATCGACGACCCGGTCGCCGCGGACCTGGCCGGCCAGCTCGACGGTGCCGCCCCGCTGGCCGACGTGGTGGCCCGGCTGGCCACCCGCCACCCGGTCGCCGCCGTCGCCGCCGCCCTGGCCCGGCTGCGCGACCACGGTCTGCTGGTGTCCGGGCCGGCGCACACGTCGCCGGCCGAGGCCGCCGGTTGGGACGCCCGGGGTGTCCCGCCCGAGGCCGGACGGCGGTGGATGGCCGGTGGCCCGGTGACCATCGTGGACCTCGGCGCGCCCCGGGTGGCCGAGACCGCCGATGCGCTGCGCGCCCTCGGGCTCGCCGCGACGGTGGTCGGGCCGGACGCGACGGACCTCGACCCGAGCGCCCAGGTGCTGGTGCTGCCGTCGTCGATGCTCGACCCCCGGCTGGCCCTGATCAACGACCGTCACCTGGCGGGCGGACGCGCGTGGACGCTGGCCCGGCCCCACGGCAACGTCGTCTTCCTCGGCCCGCACCTCGTGCCGGGCCGCACCGGCTGCTGGGCCTGCCTGCGGCAACGGTGGCAGGAGAACGAACAGGTGAACGCCTTCCTCGACGGGCAGGACCTGACCGACCCGCTACCGCAGCCCGGCCGCGCGGTCCTGCCCGGACTGGCCACCATGGCCGCCGGACTGCTCGCCGCCGAACTCGCCGTGCTGGCCCTGCGGGGCACGTCACCCCGCCTGACCGGCCGGATGGTCGCCCTGGACACCCGGGACCTGAGCACGGAGAGCCACCAACTGGTACGCCAGCCGCAGTGCCCCGCCTGCGGCGACCCGGACCTCGTCGGTAAGGCCGAGCCACGCATCGACCTGCCACCGAGTGGCACCCAGCCCAGTCGGGGTGGGGACTCCCGCACCCGGGAACCCGCCGAGGCGTACGCGGCGCTCGCGCACCACGTCAGCCGGTACCTGGGGGTGGTGAGCCGGCTGACGCCGCTGGAGGCGACCGACAACGGCGTCACCCACACCTACTCGGCCGGGCACAACTTCGCGCAGCCCCGCCAGCTCGCCGCGTTGCGCCGCAACCTGCGCGGGCAGAGCGGCGGCAAGGGCCGCACCGACCTCCAGGCCCGGATGAGCGCGGTCGGCGAGGCGGTGGAGCGCTACTGCGGGGTGTGGCGCGGCGACCGCCCGGTGCACCGGGCGTCCTACCGGCAACTCGGTCCGGACCGCGCGGTACACCTGCGGGAGTTGCTGCTGTTCTCGGAGCGCCAGTACGCCGATCGGGATCGACTCAACCGCGACCTGGGCCACCTGCACCGCGTTCCCCGCCCGCTGCCCGACGAGATGGAGCTGGACTGGACCACGGGGTGGTCGCTGACCCGGCAGACACCGCGCGAGTTGCCCGCCGCGCACTGCTGGTACGGGCATCCGGAGCTGACCGGGCTGGGGGTGTGCTCGGCCGACTCGAACGGCTGCGCGGCCGGCGGCAACCGGTCCGAGGCGATCCTGCAGGGCTTCTGCGAACTCGTGGAGCGCGACAGCGTCGCCCTGTGGTGGTACCACCGTTCCCGGATGCCCGGGGTGGACCTCGCCTCGTTCGCCGACCCGTGGACCGCCGCCTGCGTCGACCACCACGCCACCGCCCTGGGCCGCGAGCTGTGGGCCCTCGACCTGACCGCCGACCTCGGCGTACCCACGTTCGCCGCGGTGTCCCGGCGGGTCGACGCGGGGCCGGAGGACGTCCTGGTCGGCTTCGGTGCGCACCTGGACGCGCAGGTCGCGCTGATACGGGCGCTCACCGAGGTGAACCAGTTCCTGCCGGCCGTCGCCGCACCCACCTCCGGGCGCAACCGGTACGGCGTCGACGATCCGGACACGGCGCGCTGGTTCGGCACCGTGCGGGTGGCCGACCAGCCCTGGTTGGCCCCGGATCCCACCCGGCCGCCGCGTACCGCCGCGGACCACCCGGCGCTGACCACCGGCGACGTCGGCGACGACGTGCGTCGGTGCGTACGCCGGGCGGAGCGGGCCGGCCTGGAGGTCATCGTCGTCGACCAGTCCCGCCCGGACGTCGACCTGGCGGTGGTGAAGGTCGTCGTGCCGGGGCTGCGGCACTTCTGGCGCCGACTCGGCCCCGGCCGGCTGTGGGACGTGCCGGCCCGCCTCGGCCGGGGCCCGCTGGCCGCCGACGAGACGTCGGCCAATCCACTGAACGTCTTCTTCTAGTGAGGGATACGCAGATGACAGGCATGGTGGATCCGGTCGGTCGGCGGTCGTCGTGAGCGGCACCGTCGGCGGCCCGCCGGTGCAGGAGTCGTACCGGCTGCGGCGGGACGCGGAACTGCGGCTCGGTGAGGACGGTGCGCTGACCCTGCGCCAGACCCGCTTCCAACTCACCCTGGAGCAACCGGGCATGGGCCGGCGGGCGCTGCTGCTGCGGCTCGCCGCCGACTGGGTCAACGACGTCGAGGTCGGTCGGCTGATCAGCGGGCTGGAGGGGGAGAGCCGGGTGCTGCCCGCGCAGTTGCTGCTGCGGCGGCTGCTCGCCCACTCCTGGCTGGAGCGCCGCCTACAGGTCGACGACCGGGCGCTGCTCGACCTGGTGCCCACCGGCCTGGGCCGGGGCAGCCTGCCGGAGAGCCGCCTGCACACACCCGGGGTCCGCTACCGGCTCTCCCGTTTCGCCGCCCTCCAGCACGAACGGGGCATGCTGGTGGCCGCGTCACCGCTGAGCACGCTCGCGGTCGGCTGCGCCGACGTCGCCCTCGGCGCGGTGCTGGCCGCCGCCGTGCCGGGCGTCGGAGGCGACACGGTGGCCCGTACGCTCGGCGTGTCGGCGGCGGCTGCCGGGCGGGTGCTCGACGAGTTGGCCACCGCCCGGATCCTGGTCACCGACGCCGAGTTCGAGGCGGAGTGCGACGACGCGCCGCTGGCCTACTGGTCGCCGGAGGAGCTGCGGCTGCACCACCGCTCCCGGGCCGGTCGGCACGCGCTGCCGGTGGGCGGCACCTACCGGATGCGGGAGCGCTTCGCACCGCTTCCACTGCGCCGCCCGTACGACGGGGGCCGGGCGATCGAGTTGCCACTGCCCGACCTGGCGACGATCGCCAAGGCGGACCCGGCGTTCAGTCAGGTCGTCACGGACCGACGCACGGTGCGTGAACACGACGACGCGGCGCCGCTGCCCCTGGAACGGCTGGCCGAGTTCCTGCACCGGTCGCAGCACACGAGCGCCGTCGGCGCGGCCGGCGGGCAGGAGATCGGCCAGCGGCCGTACCCGGGCGGCGGCGGGGTCTACGAGCTGGAGATCTATCCCCTGGTCGCACGCTGCGCCGGGCTGGACCCCGGGCTCTACCACTACGACGCGGTCGGGCATCGGCTGGAACCGGTCGCCGGCTGGGGTCCGGCCGCCGACCGGCTGCTGGCGTACTCCCGGGCGGCCGGCGCCCTGCCCCGGCCGCCGCAGACGGTCCTGGTGGTCACCGCCCGGGTCCAACGGCTCATGTGGAAGTACGAAGGGATGAGCTACGCGATGATTCTCAAGGACGCGGGTGTGCTGACCCAGCAGATGTATCTCGTCGCCACCGCCATGGGGCTGGCGCCGTGCGCCCTCGGCGCCGGAGACTCCCAGGCATTCGCCGAGTTGTCCGGGATCGACCCCCTCGTCGAGCCGAGCGTGGCCGACTTCCTGCTCGGCTCGCGCCTCACCACCGGCCCGGCCGGGGCGGAGGGCCGGCCATGAAGTTCCGGCGGCAGGCGCTGCGCCAGTTGGAGGCGCCCGAGCAACTGGACCGGGCGGTCCGGCTGACCACGGTGCCGAACTGGCTGGCCACCACCGCGCTGGTCATCGTCGTGGTCGCCGCGGGTGTCTGGTCGGTGCGCACGGTGGTCCCCCGGACCGTGGAGGCGGCCGGGGTGCTGATCCACTCGAACGGGATCTCGGCCCTCGACGCGCTGGAGAGTGGTCAGGTCACCAAGGTGTGGGCGGCACCGCACCAGCGGGTGCCGAAGGGCATCCCCCTCTACAGTCTGCGCACGGCGGACGGCAGGGTGCGGGTGGAGACCGCGCCGGGGGACGCGTACGTGGTCGCCTGGCTGGTCTCCGAGGGCGAGATCGTCACCCCGGGCACGCACCTGGCCGACCTGGAACGGCTCGACACCGCCGGGGACGCGTTGCAGGCCGTCGTGTACGCCCCCGCCGTGGCCGCGCCGCTGCTGCAACCCGGCGTGTCCGTCGAGGTGGCCGCCGCAGCCGCCCCGCGCAACGTGTTCGGCACCCTGGCCGGGCAGGTGACCACCGTCGGGGCGTTCCCGGAGACCGAGGCGTCGCTGCGCGCCTTCCTGGGCACCGGGCCGGACGTCCGGCGGCTGCTCGCCCGGGGCAGCGTGGTGCGGGTGACAGTCGCCCTGGAGCCCGACCCGGCCGCACCGGGTGGCCTGCGCTGGACCAAGTCCCCGCCGCCGTTCCAGCTCAACTCGGCGAGCGAGGTCACCGCCTGGTTCACGGTGGACCGGGAACACCCCATCGACTGGTTGCTGCGGCGATGAGCGCGTCGACGACCGCCGCCAGTGGCGTGCCGGAGATCCCGCGGATCCGGCGTCGACGGGTCCGCACGCCCACCCTGATCCAGATGGAGGCGGTGGAGTGCGGTGCCGCCGCGCTGGGGATCCTGCTCGCGCACCACGGTCGGCACGTGCCCCTGGAGGAGTTGCGCCGCGTCTGCGGGGTGAGCCGGGACGGCTCCACCGCGGCCACCGTGCTCAAGGGCGCCCGCCGGTACGGGATGGTGGCCAAGGGTTTCCAGATGGACCTGGCCGACCTGGCCACCGTGGCGCTGCCGGCGGTGCTGTTCTGGCGCTTCGAGCACTTCGTGGTGTTGGAGGGCCTGGGCCGCAAGGTCTTCATCAACGACCCGGCCACCGGCCCCCGCGCGGTGAGCTGGGAGGAGTTCGACGGCGCGTTCACCGGCGTCGCGCTCACCATGGAGCCCGGCCCGGAGTTCCGCCCCGGCGGCACCCGTTACCGGCTGGTGCGGGCGCTGGCCGAGCGGTGGCGCGGCCCGGGGTCGGCGATCGCGCAGATGCTGCTGCTCGGCCTCCTGATCGCCGTGGTCGGTCTGACCATCCCGGTGATGGCCAAGGTCTTCGTCGACCGGGTGCTGTTGCAGGAGGATCGGGCCGCGTTCGCCGGCCTGGTGGCGGCGGTGGCGGTGGCCACCGTGCTGACCTTCCTGGCCAGCCTGCTCCAGCAACGTCTGACCGTACGCGCGGAGACGGCGCTCGCCCTCGGCAGCGCCGCCCGGTTCTTCCGACATCTGCTGCGGCTGCCGCCGACCTTCTTCGACCAGCGGCAGGCCGCCGACCTCAGCCAGCGGGTCCGCGGCAACGAGGTGGTCGCCGAGGTGCTGACCCGCCGGACGGCCACCACCGTGGTGGACACCGGCCTGGTGCTGGCGTACGGGGCACTGCTCTGCCAGTACGACCTGCTGCTCGGACTGTGCGCGGTGGTGCTCGCCGGGCTGAACGTCAGCGTGCTCCGCTATGTCTCCTCGACCCGGTCGACAGCCGTCGCCGGCCTCCAGGCGGACCGCAGCAAGCTGGTGACCACCGTGTACACCACCGTGCAGATGATCGAGACGGTGAAGGCCGGCGGTGAGGAGGAACGCGCCGTGGCCCGGTTCGCGGCACGCCACGCCACCGTCGCCACCCGCCAGCAGCGGCTGGGCGTACCCACCGCGGTGCTGTCCGTCCTGCCGGCGCTGCTCGCCTCGGGCACCACCGCGGTGCTGCTGGGGTTGGGCAGCCGGCAGGTCGTCGCGGAGGCGATGAGCGTCGGGGTGCTTGTCGGCATGCAGAGCCTGGCCGCCGCGATGAACCGGCCGTTGGGCAACCTGACCGCGCTGGGCTCGCGCTTGCAGGACATGAGCGCCGACCTGAACCGGCTGCGGGACGTGGAGCGGTATCCGTTGCCGCCGGACGAGGACCGCCCCGCCCGTCCGCTGACGCCGATGGAGGGGCACCTGCGCATCGAGGAGGTGACCTTCGGCTACAACCCGCTGGGCCGTCCACTGCTGGAGAACTTCAGCCTGGACCTGCCGCCGGGTGCCCGGGTGGCGCTCGTCGGGCGGTCGGGCAGTGGCAAGTCGACCGTGGGTCGGCTGGTCGCCGGGCTCTACCGTCCCTGGACCGGTCGGGTCACCGTGGACGGTGTCGAGCGGTCGGCGGCCGACGACGGTCTCTGGGCGGCCACCGTCGCCATGGTGGACCAGGACCAACGGCTGTTCGAGGGGACGGTCCGGGACAACGTCACCATGTGGGACCTGACCGTCGCCGACGAGGACGTCGTCGGGGCGCTGACCGACGCGTGCCTCTACGACGAGGTGGCGGCGCGTCCGGGTGGCCTGGGCAGCCCGGTGCGGGAGAACGCCCGCAACTTCTCCGGTGGCCAGCGGCAGCGGCTGGAGATCGCCCGAGCGCTCGTGCGCAACCCCCGGGTGCTGGTGCTGGACGAGGCCACCAGCGCGCTGGACGCCGAGACCGAACGCCGGATCGACAGGCACCTGCGCAGGCGGGGCGCGACCTGCCTGATCGTGGCCCACCGCCTGTCCACGGTCCGCGACTGCGACCTGATCGTCGTGCTGGACGGCGGTCGGGAGGTCGAGCGGGGCACCCACGAGCAACTGGTCGCCCAGGACGGGGCGTACGCACGCCTGGTCCGGGACCACTGACCACGACGATCCGAGGAGACGCTGATGAGTGGCGCGGTGCAGGACTTCCCGGCCGGCGGCCTGCTCGGCTTCTGCGCGGACGGCGTACGCCAGGTCTGTCGCCTGGACGGCCCGGTGGCCGGCTGGCTGGTGACCGGGGGTGAGGCGGACCTGTTCGCGGTGCGTCGGGCCGGGATGAGCCCTTCGCGGCGGCACCATGTGGCCCGGCTCCCGGCCGGTGGCCTGGTGCCGACGTCCACCGCGATCGGTGCGTGGCAGTTGATCCTCGTGCCGCTGCCCGACACGGAGCTGCGCGGCCTGTCCCGGCGGCACCTCTCCCTGCTGGAGCGGCACGTCCGGCTGGGCCGCCAGCCGGACGAGGGGGCGGCGCTACGGGCCCGGACCGCCGCGACGGAGCTGGTCGCCGCGGTGGACCTGGTGCTTGTCACAGTCGCCGACGCGCTGCGCCGGGGGCAGGCGCCCCGGGAGGCGTCCACCCTGTCCGGACGGGAGATCATCTCGTTGGCGCAGGGGAGTGCCCTCACCTCCACCGGCGGCGCCTGGTGGTTGCGCAGCGCCGGCGGGCAGTTGCGTCGCAACGACGGTGGCCCGGCGGAGATGTCCGGGGAGCGGGAGCTGCTGCTCGTCGCCGAGCGGGACTGGGTGGTGGCCGAGTCGCCGTGCGCGGTGGAGAGCCACGGAAGCTGGGACCTGCTGGTCAACGGTCAGCTCCGATCGGCCGTCGACCAGCACGTGGCCCGGTTGTTGCGGATGGTGGAGACCCGGATCGAGGAGGCCGACGCCGCCCTGGTGAGCGCCGTGCGGCGCCGCCGGCAGACCGACGCGGCGGTGCTCGCCGCGGCGGCCCGCCGGTCGATCGGGGTGATCGGCGCCGGCGGTGCGGTGCCGGTTCCGGAGACCGAGGCCGGCTTCGACAGGTACGGGCGGGCGGCCTCGGTGCTCCGGGTGGTCACCGAGCGGATGGGCAGCCCGATCAACGAGCCGGCCGACCGCAGTCGCGCCCCGCTTGACGACCGGGCGGCGGTGCACGCGGTGACCCGGGCCTCCAGCCTGTTCCTGCGCGAGGTGCGGTTGCCGGAGCGCTGGTGGCGGCGGGACCTGGGGCCCCTGGTGGGGTGGCGGGCCGGTGCCGACCCGGAGCACGCCGTCGCGGTGCCGCTGGTGTTCCGCCGTGGCCGCTACCACCACGTCGACCCGGACACCCGCGTGTACGGTCCGATCGACGCGACGGTGGCCGCGACGTTCGCCGTCGAGGCGACCGAGGTGCAGGCGCCGCTACCGCCGACGGCGCGGATGCGCCACCTGCTGCGGGCCGGGCTGGTCGGTGCGTCCCGCGACGTGCGGGGTCTGCTGTTCGCCGCCATCTGCGTGGCACTGCTGGGCCTGGGAGTGCCGCTGGCCACCGGCGAGGTGCTCGGCCAGTTGGCCCGGCAGGGCGAGGTGAACGGCCTGCTCGGCTTCGTCGCGCTGATGCTCAGCGCGGCGGTGGTCGCAGGGCTTGTCGGCGTGGTGCAGAACCTGCGTCTGCTGCGCCTGGACGGCCGGCTGCAGTCCGGCGCGCAGTTGGCGATCTGGGACCGGCTCATGCGGCTGCCGGCCCGGTTCTTCACCGGTCGCAGCAGCGGTGAGATCGCCAACTCGATGTTGGGAATCTCGTTCGTCGGTGAGGCGCTGAGCGCACTGCTGCCGCAACTCGTCTCGGCGGTCGCGACCGTCGCGGTGACCCTCGGCATGCTCCTGGTCGTCGAACCCGTGCTCGGGCTCTGGGGAGCGGGGATCGTCGCCGTCACCATGCTGACCTTCGGCGCGTTCGCCGTCCTGATCGTCGGTCAGCAACGGGCCGCGCTGCCCGCCGAGCACCGGGCGGCGGCGATGACCAACCAGTTGCTCGGCGGCATCGTGAAGATCAAACTGGCCGCCGCCGAGACCCGGGCCCACGCGCGCTGGTCGGAGGTGGCCGCCACGGCCCGCGCGTCGCTGCAACGGGTCCGGCAGAGTCAGGCCGGCCTCGTCGCCTTCGGCACCGTGCTGCCGATCGCCGGCCAACTGGTCCTGTTCGCCGTGCTGATGGGGCCGCTCGCCGGCCGGGTCGCGCCGGCCGACTTCTTCATCCTCAACGTCGGCTTCGCGATGCTGCTCGGCGCGTTGCTGGTGCTGGTGTCGGCCGGGGTCGAGGTGATCGCGGCGGTGCCCCGGCTGGGCAGCCTGCGGGAGATCCTGCGCGCCGAACCCGAGGCGCGTCCGGACCGGGTGGACCCGGGTGAGCTGCGCGGCGAGGTCGCGCTGCACCGGCTCACCTTCGCCTACCAGCCGGACGAGCCGCCGGTGCTCGTCGACATCGACCTGCACGTCCGCCCGGGTGAGTTCGTCGCCATCGTCGGACCGAGTGGCTGTGGGAAGTCCACACTGCTGCGACTGCTGCTCGGCTTCGAACGTCAACAGCAGGGCGCGGTGCTCTACGACGGTCAGGACCTCTCCGAACTCGACGTGCACGCGGTCCGCCGGCAGTGCGGGGTTGTCCTGCAGGATGGCCAGCTCTTCGCCGGCTCGGTGCGCGACAACATCTGTGGCGCCGGCAGCTTCGGACTGGACCAGGTCTGGGAGGCCGCGCGGATGGCCGGCCTCGCCGACGACCTGGAGGCGCTGCCGATGGGGATGAGCACGATGGTGCCGTTCGGCGGCGGGACGCTCTCCGTCGGGCAGCGGCAGCGGGTGCTGATCGCCCGCGCGTTGGCTCCGCTGCCCCGGATCATCTATCTCGACGAGGCGACGAGCGCGCTGGACAACCGGACCCAGGAGGTGGTCAGCCGGAGCACCGCGGCCCTGGCCGCGACCCGGGTGGTCATCGCCCACCGGCTGTCCACGGTCCGTACGGCGGACACCATCGTGGTCCTCGACGCGGGGCGGATCGTCCAGCGGGGGACCTTCGACGAGTTGATGGGTGACTCGGACGGGCTGTTCCACCGGCTGGCGCGACGGCAACTGCTGACCGAACCGGAACGGCCCGACGCCGTGGTGCCGAGCCGGCACGCCGACGGGCAGCCCGCGACGAGCTGACCGTCAGCCGTTGTCGATGACCGTGCTGTCCTCCAGGCACACGTCCGTGTCGAGGTGGTTCTCCAGCAACTCGGCGACGTGCGCCTCCGACTGGTTCTCCACGGCGAGTCGGAACGCCTCGGTGAGCACGTTGACCACACCCTGGGTCAACAGCAGGGTCTCCCGGTCGAGTTCGGCCCAGGACGACCGGGCGTCGCTGCGGGCCAGCTCCGGGGCGAGGGTCAGCAGGCGGGCGGTGACGGCGGCGACCAACTCGTCGGCCACCGGTCGAAGGCTGTCCAGCACCTCGCTGAGGGTCTGTAGTGCCGGCACCGTGCCCACGCGTACCCGGTGCAGGTCCAGGGCGGCGCGCAGCGGTCGTGGCCGGACGGTGCGGACGGTGCCGTCGGTGGTCCGGCCGATCACGCCGTGCCGGGTCAGCGCGTGGGCCAGCGCGGGACGGTCGGCGGTCAGGCGTTGCAGCATCGCGGTCAGCCCGTCGGGCGCCTCGTCACTGGCCCGGACCCCCAGCATCGCCTCGATGGACACCAGGTTGAAGCCCTGCCGCTGAAGGGCGAGGATCGCGTCCAGCCGGCGGACGTGGGAGTCGTCGTAGAGGGCCGTCCGGCCGCGCCGTACCGGCGGGGGCAGTAGCCGCCGGGCCTGGTGGGCCCGGATGTTGCGGGGCGACATCCCCACCTTGCGGGCGAGTTCCTCCACGCTGTACCCGGCCGGGCCGCCGGTCGTCGTCACCTGGTCGATGGTCACGGGCGCCTCCGGCAGCACTCGGTGACGGAACACGGCACCCCGTCGAACCGAGTCACCGCGGGGCGCTCCGCCGATCGCAGCGTAGGTGCGGCAACCGCGCGGGTGACAGACGAGGAACTACTACTTGTCCACAGTGGTGACAATCATTACAATCGCTCGCCGCCGCATGTCGCTGATTCCCAATTACCCGGCTTTCGCCGCAGCGCGACCTTTTCGCGGCCACATTCGATGAAATTCCCACTCGTTGCGCGGACCGGATCCGTCGGTGGCCCACGATGAAGCGAAATCGGCGGCCCGGAACCTCCCGCGCTGCCTGTCGCCGCCGCCGGCGGTCGACCATCGAAGGGAGCAGGGTGTGACACCTGTCGATCGAGCGGTCTTCGTGGCCGCGTACAGCAGGCTGGTCGCCGACGTCTGGGCCGACCCGGTCAAGGAGCAGGCGCTCGACCGGGACCCGCGGGGGTTCCTCGCCGGCTACGGGCTGCACCTGTCCGAGGATGTGCAGGTCCGGGTGGTCCGCGACGTCGCCGACGCCGATCCGGACCTGGAGGCGCAGGTCGAGTCGTGGCAGCGGGCGGGGACCACCGGCACGTTCGTGCTGTTCGTGCCGTCGTTGCAGCCGGTGGCCCAGGCGGAACTGGCCGAGGACGAGCTGGACAGCGTCGTCGCCGGCCTGGACCCCAGCTGTGCGTGCTGCTGCCCGTGCTGCTGCACCTGACACCGATGTCTGCCGCCCACCGGTCGGCACGGCAGATTCTGATGGCAGTCATTGATTGTCGAACCTCGATCTTCGTAACGTTCTCGCCACAGCGATAAAACGCCTCAGTGATCCCGAGGAAAGGACCGAACGATGAGCAACGACGACCAGGAATATGGCGCGAGGTTCGTGACCAAGTACTCGGAACTGGTCACCGCCGTGTGGCGCAGCGACGACGAACTGCAACGCCTGCTCGCCGACCCGACCGGCTACGCGACGGCCGCCGGCCTGCCGGTCGCCGCCGGTTCCCGGGTCGAGGTCGACCGCGCCCAGCCCGCCACGCTCTACACCAAGGACCAGATCGTCGCCGACTGGGCCGGCACGCCCGGCCTGCACGTGCTGCACGTGCCCGAGGTGCCGCTGGTCGACCTCAACGAGCTGACCGAGGCCGAGTTGGAGACGGTCGCCGGCGGTGTGGCACCGATCGCCGACAACAACGTCAACATCATCGCCGTCCTCATCCTCTGAGTTCCTGACCCCCGCCGGGAGCCTCAATGACTGACACGACCGAAAGCATCGCGTTCCGGTCCGGCACCTACCGGACGGCCACCGTGGAGCAGACCTGGGCGCGGATCGGTGGCATGCTCGACCGCTTCCGGATCACCCGGGTCGCCGACATCACCCGGCTCGACGAGATCGGCCTACCGGTGCACGTCGCCTACCGGCCGGTCGGAGCCACCATGGCGGTGAGCGTCGGCACCGGCGCCACGGCGACGCAGGCCCGGGTCAGCGCGGTCATGGAGAGCATCGAGTCCTGGCATGCCGAGAACCTCCGGCCGGGGACCGTCGTCCGGTCCCCGGCCGAGGCGCTCGACCTGCCGTACGACGTGCGGTGGCTGCACCTGGCGGAACGATCACCCCTGACCCCTGCCGTCGAACTCGACTGGGTCGCCGGCCGTGGGCTGGTGACCGGAGCGCGGTGCCTGGTGCCCCGCGCCACCATCGAACTCGACTTCACCGTCCGACGCGGCTGGGACCGCGCCCTGTTCACCCCCAGCAGCAACGGGCTGGCCACCGGGAACACCTTCGCCGAGGCCAGCCTGCACGCCCTGCTGGAGGTCGTCGAACGCGACTGCATCGCCCCGTACTGCACCTCGCCGTTGGCCGAGCGCACCTACGCCGACCCGGGCACCGCCACCAACGCGATGACCCGCACCGTGCACGAGTCGCTGCTGCGGGCCGGTTGCTGGGTGGAGATCTGCGACATCACCAACGCCGTCGGCGTGCCGTGCTACGCCGCCTCGATCTGGTCGGAGGACCTGCCGGTCACCTTCGGCGGCTTCGGCTGCCACGTGGACCCGGAGATCGCCGTCGGTCGGGCCATGGCGGAGGCAGCGCAGTCGCGGCTGGTCATGGTCTCCGGAGCCCGGGACGACATCGACGCCACCGCCTACCACGACGTCGGCGGGCCGCCGGTGCCGCCACCCACCGTCGACCGGCCCGTCCGGCCGATCCGCCGGGACTCGCCACCCGTGGGTGACGTGACCCAGGTGCTGCGCGAACTGGCGTCGCGGGTGCAGCGGGTCACCGGCGTCGAACCGTTCAGCGTCGACCTGACACATGACGACATCGGTATTCCGGTGAGCAAGGTGTTCGCCCCCGGCCTGCGGATGTTCGACGAGCGGGCCCTGAGTATCCGACCGGGAGTGCCCCGTGACTGACGTCGTCTTCATCGGTCCGAGCCTGCCGACCGACGAGGTCGCTCGGCTGCTGCCCGACGCGGTGGTGCTGCCACCGGTCGCGCACGGCGACCTGCTCCGCCTGGACGTCGGCCCCGGCGACCGGGTCCTCGTCGTCGACGGGTTCTTCCTGCAACACCCGCCGGTGCGCCACCGGGAGATCCTGGACCTGCTCGACCGTGGTGTGACGGTGGCCGGCGCCGCCAGCATGGGCGCTCTGCGCGCCGCCGAGCTGTGGCCGTTCGGGATGCGTGGCGTGGGTGAGGTGTTCCAGCTCTACCGCGACGGGGTCGTCACGGGCGACGACGAGGTGGCGGTCGTGCACGGGCCCGCCGAGGAGGGCCACCGCGCGATGAGCGTCCCGCTGGTGAACATCCGGATCGAGCTGCGTCGCGCCGTCGCGGCCGGCGTGCTCAGCGACGCCGAGGCGGTGCGGCTGCTGGACATCGGCCGGGACCTGCCCTTCCGGCGGCGGTCGTACCGGGCACTGGAGCGCAGCGCGCCACCCGAGGCGGCGGCGGTGCTGGACCGGTTCCTGACGTGGCGCCGGCGGGACCCCGGCGACGCCAAGGGCGCCGACGCCCGGCTGCTGCTGTCGATGGCCGCGGACAACGCGCCGGAGCTGCGCCCGCCGCACGCCGACGACCAGCCGATCGACAACCTGCACACCCGCTTCCTCGACAGCTGGCGGTCGCGGTTCGCCGGAGGGTCGGTCGGCGGGCACTGGGTCAGCGACCGGGAGGCCGCCGCGGTGCTGATGCTGTTGCACCCCGAGTCGCCCGCCTGGCACCGGCGGGGGGTGCTGGCCGGGCTCGCCGAGGTCGACATCGCCGACCCCATGGTCGAGGACCACGCCCGCGAGGTGGCCCGCCGGCGAGGGCTCTCCGCCGCGCCGCCGACCGGGTGGGACTGGCTGACCGACTCCGAACGGGGTCTCGACGAGCACGAGGCGGTGCTGCGGGTGCTGGTGCGGGCGTTCGGCACCACGCCGTACCGCAGCCTGGCGCTGTGGATGGTCGCGGCGCCGCTGCGTACCCCCGCGATGCTGGCCGCGGCGCGACAGATCGCGGCGACCGCGGCGTCGCTGAACGAGACGCTCGTTCCGCGTACGACGGGGCACCGCCGCCCGGGTGGTCGGCTGCACTTCCGCACCGAGGTCGTCGACACGCACTTCGCGAGGTTGTGGGGCTGTGCCGTCGACGACCTGGAAGCCGCGGCGTGGGACCGGGGCTTCGTCGACCTGGCGGCGTTCCGCTACGCGGCGGAACCGCTCGTCGCGTACGTCAAGGCGTTCGGTGCCCCGCGACTGCCGGCGGTGGCCACCCGTGCGCAGGAGGACACCCTGGCCGGTTCCGCGGCCCGGATCGGTTGAGGAGGCGTCGATGAGCGGCACGGTGAAGGCGGCACTGATCTACCCCCCGCTGACCGATCCCACCTCGGGATACCACTCCCTGAACTACCTCGACTCGTACGCCCGGGCACAGGGGCACCGGCCGGCGGAGATCATCGACGCCAACATCGAGGCGTTCCACCACTCGTACACCCCGTCGGCGTACGAGTGGCTGCGGCGGGAGTTGTCCCGGCTGTCGACCGACGACCTCAGCGGCCCGGACGCGCTGATGGCAAAGGCGAACCAGCTCGGCCTGCCCGACCCCGACCCGGAGCGGCTGCGCCGGTCGATCGGGGTGTTGCAGGACCCGACGCTGTTCTACGACTACCGGCACTACCAGGACGCCGTCGACGGCGTGATCTCCTGGATGGACGCGCTCGGCACGGTCGGGTTCCCCGGGCAGTTCCACGCCGGTTTCCGGCTGCACCCGCCACCGATGATCTCGATCGGCTCGGTGGCCGCGCTGACCGACGAGGCGCTGCTCGCCCGGCTCAACCGGCCCTTCCTGCCGTACTACGAGGACGTGCTGATCCCGCGGCTGGTCGCCGGTGGAAACCAGGTGATCGGCATCAGCGTCACCTACCAGTGGCAGTTGCCGTTCGCGCTCTGGATCGCCCGACTCGTGCGGCGGGCCTGCCCGGACGTCTTCCTCATCGCCGGTGGCACCGAGATCTCCGACGTGTGGAAGTGCGCCAGCAAACCCGAGTACGTCTTCCAGGTGCTCGCCGACTTCGACGCGATAGTGGTCGGGGAGGGGGAGAGCGCGTACACGGAGATCCTGGACGCGGTGCAGACCGGCACCCTGCCGGCCGGGCACCCCAACGTTCGGCTGCACCCGAAGTACGGCCGCCAGCGGCAACTGCCCCTGCGCTACGAACGACTGGCGCAGATACCGGTGCCGGACTTCTCCGGCCTGCCCTGGGACCTCTACCTCAGCCCGGAACGGTTCGTCTACTACTCGCCGACCCGAGGCTGCTACTGGAACAAGTGCACGTTCTGCGACTACGGCCTGAACACCGACGGCCCGACCAGCCCGTGGCGGCAGGACACGGTGGACACCATGATCGCGGACGTCACCGAGCTGTCCAAGTTCGCCAAGTTCATCTACTTCTCGGTCGACGTGCTCGCCCCCGCGACGATCCTGCGCTTCGCCGAACAGGTCGTCGAGCGCGGTCTGGACTTCCGCTGGGGTGCCGAGATCCGGCTGGAGAAGTACTGGTCCGACGAGCGCTGCGAGCTGCTGCGGCGCAGCGGCTGCGTGGCCATCTCGGTCGGCTTCGAGTCCGGTAACCAACGCGTCCTCGACCTGATCGACAAGGGCACGAAGCCGGAGCAGGCGCGGCGCACCATGATGGCGATGACCAAGGCCAACATCGGTGTGCAGATGATGGGCTTCACCGGGTTCCCCACCGAGACCCGCGAGGAGGCGCTGGACAGCGTCAACTTCCTGCGCGACAACCCGGACCTGTGGACCCTCGGCGGGCTCGGCGACTTCATGCTGACCCCGGGCGCCATCGTCGCCAAGGAGCCGGACCGGTTCGGCATCACCAACGTGCGGCCGGTGGAAGGCTCGGACATCGTCCGGATGCTCAAGTTCGACGAGCCGGTCACCGAGGCGGCGCAGGCCGAGGTCGCGCAGGCCAAGGCCAACCTCAACCCCGGCCATTACCACCGGCCGTGGCTGGGTGCCACCGACACCCCGCACACGTTCTTCTACCACGACCGGTACGGCACGGCGGTGCGTGGCGTCCTCGCCCACGACCGGGTTCGGCACGACACCGACGACCAGACCGAGTTCCTCGCCAACGGCTCGTTCGTGGACCGCGACGACGAGCAGGTCTGGGAGGCGTACCGGCGGATCCGCTCCGACGAGCAGGACGGCGTCCCCGGCGACCTGCCGGCGGACCGGCACCTGTTCCGCCGGGTCGACGGTCAGGTGTTCGCGCTCAACCGCAGCAGCCGGCTGTTCCTGGATCTCTTCAACGCGCCGCTCACCCTCGCCGAGGCGCAGCGCCGACTCTGGATCGTCGAACCGACTGTCGCCGACGGGGTCTGGCGGACCTTCATCGGGCAGCGGTTGATCCGCCGGCACCGGCTCCCGGCCGATCAGTAGGGCCGGTGTGCCGCGTCGTCACCTCCCGGGGCCCCGCGCTTCAGTGGCCGGACTCGCGGGTGTAAAGCTCCTCTTCGGTGACGACCGGTGCGATGTTGTCCTCGGGACGCCCGACCCGCGCGGCCGAACCGAACATGGCTCCCCGTGCCGGATGCACCGGTGCGAACGCGGCGAAGCCCCGCTGCTTCGGGATGTCGTCGTAGACCGCCTCCATCCCTCCCCGCAACAGGTAGGTCTCGTGCCAGAAACCGGTGCCGCCGCTGTCGCGCAGGAAGTTGCGCCACCAGATTCGGTGCGGTTCGGAGCGTGCCCAGGACAGCAGCGCGGGCAGGTCCCGCCAGTACTGGCGGATGCCGACGTGCATGGGGAACAGCGACCACAGCAGGGATTCGCTGTGGATCAGGCCCTCCGGCTCGGCGGTCGTGGACCGGCCGATCTGTGGGCCGTAGCCCATCAGCGTCCGCAGGCCGTAGAACCGGTTGACACGCATGCCCAGATAGACGACCACAAGGTCCGGATACGACGACAGGTCGACAGTCTGCCGATTGACGCGGGTAGGCATCGGAGGCTCTCCTCGGTTGTGAAGCTCGACGAGACCGACGCTAGGCGAGGGCACTGAACGGGCACTTGACGCGACTGGATGCCACTGCGCGCCTCCCCGCTCCTGCTCGATCGGTCAGGCGTCGGCACCGCCGGGTAGTTCGGCGAGCAGGTCGTCGGCGCGCGTCGCGAAGAGGTGAGCCCCGCGCTCCTGCGAGAGGACCCGCGCGCGCCGGGCGACACGCACGGCGGACCGGAGGTCGCCGCCGGCTCGCAGCGCCTGCGCGCGGATGAGGAGAACAAGTCCTTCGGCATACCGTTCGCCGTACGCCTCGAACCGGCGGGTGCCGCGAGCGGCGCGGGCGAGACCGAGGAGCTGGCGAAACTCGGTCAGGTCGAGTGCCGAGCTCTTCCTCAGACCGGGTGGATACTGCGGAAAGGCTACGCGTTAGCCCCGACCATTCAAACGCCATTGGTCGGCGTGCGAGCTGCCGCCCTCCGACCCGTACCGGCACCCATCGACCGACTTGACGGTCAGTTGACGGCCCGGCCGGGCCATGATCTGCGCGTTCAGTCCCTGTCCACCCCCGGTCTCTAACGTCGGACCGGTCAGTACGAAGGACCAGGTAAGAGGGACGCGACGGTGGGTCTGGGAAGCAAGCCAACAATCGTTCTCGTACACGGCGCGTTCGCCGACAGCAGCGGCTTCGACGCGGTCATCCGGCGGCTCCTGGCCGGCGGCTATCCGGTAGTCGCCGCACCGAATCCGTTGCGTGGCATCGCCTTTGACGCGGCCGCGGTCAAGGCGCTACTGAGCAGCGTCGAGGGGCCGGTCGTGCTGGTCGGCCACTCCTACGGCGGGGCGGTCATCTCCGCGGCAGCGGCCGGCAGTGACCAGGTGCGGGCGCTGGTCTACCTGGCGGCGTTCGTTCCCGACACCGGTGAGGCGGTCGGGGAGTTGGTCGCCAAGTTCCCGGGCAGCACGGTGAACGAGTCGCTGAAGGCGGTGCCGCTGCCGGATGGGCAGGTCGACCTGTACATCGATCCGGCGGTCTACCATTCCCGGTTCGCCGCCGACGTGCCCGCCGAGGACGCTGCGGTGTACGCCATCGCGCAGCGTCCGGCCGCAGCGGCGGCGTTCGGCGAGCCTGCCGCCGGGCCGCAGGGCTGGAACACGATTCCGGCCTTCACCCTGATCAGTGGCGCCGACATGATCATTCCGCCGGAGACGCAGGAGTTCATGGCCGAGCGGGCCGGGGCCACGGTGCGGGTGGTCGACGACGCCTCGCACCTGGTGTTCGTCTCGCACCCGGAGACCGCGGTGGCCCTCATCGAACAGGCGGCCCACGAGACCGCACGTTGATCGTCGCCCATCCCGCCGGTGGGCCGGTCTGGGACAGCCTCTCGAAGGCTGCTCCAGGCCGGCCCACGGGAGACCCGTCACCTGTCGGCCAGGCCCGCCGGGTCACGTAGGTCAGTGCTGGTGACTGGACCTGTCCGGCGACCGCACCGCCCAGCGGTGCAGGCGACGCCGGCGCCCCAACCCGTCAGGCCACGGTCGTTCACGTGGAGCTGCGCGTCACGCCTGGATCCGCTGCCGAGGCCGCGGTCGAGCCGGCCCGTCCGGGCGGACCGGTGCTGGCCCGCGCCGGCCGACGGTCACGACGTACAGGAGCAGGCCGGCGGCGGTGAGGACGAAACCGGCCCAGACGGTGGACAGGGTTCCCCAGCCGGCGTCGAGGGTGACCGCGCCGCCGATCGCGCCGAGAGAGTTGGCCAGGTTGAGGGCGGCCAGGTTGAGGGCGCCCATCAGGGTCGGGGCGTCGGGCGCGAAGCTGGTCAGCCGTACCTGGATGGTGGGGATCGCGTACATCATGGTCGCGCCGACGCCGAACAGGCAGGGCAGCAGAACCGCCAGGTCGCTGCCGGCCACGCCGATCAGCACGAGGAGGACCAGCACGCCGCCGTAGCCCCAGAGCAGCCCGCGATTCTGGTGCCGGTCGGCGACCCGGCCACCGAGGTAGTTGCCGACCGCCATACCGAGACCGAAGACGGCGAGCGCCAGCGGAATGAGCGAGGCGTCCCGCCGTGCCGCGTCGGTGACGAACGGGCCGATGAACGTGTAGACGGCGAAGATGCTGGAGATGCCGAGCGCGGCGACGGCGACCATCAGCCAGACGTTCAGCCGACGCAGCGCTCTCAGCTCGTTCGCGATCGAGGTGCCGCGTAGCTCGTCGGTGCGCGGTAGCCAGGCGACCAGGGCGGCGCCGGCAAGCAGACCGACGGCGACCACCGTCCAGTACATGACTCGCCAGCCCGCGCTCTGACCGATGAAGGTGCCCAGCGGGGACCCGGCGATGGTGGCGACGGTGAGGCCGCCCATCACCGTGGCGAACGCCTTGCCGCCCTTGCCCGGCCCGTACACGTAGGCGGCGACGACGGCTCCCGCGCCGAAGAACGCACCCTGCACACTGCCGGCGACGAAGCGGAAGAGGACGAGCAGCGCGATGTTCGGTGCCAGGGCGGAGAGCCCGTTGCCGACCAGGAACAGCGCGATCAGGCCGAGCAGCAGGGTGCGCCGGTTGGCTCGGGCCGCGAGCAGGATGATCGCCGGGGAACCGATCACCACACCGAAGGCGTACGCGGTGATCGCGTAGGTGGCGACCGGGAGGGAGACGTCCAGATCGGAGGAGAAGAGCTGGATGATGCCGTTGCTGCCGAACTCGCCGGTGCCGATCGCGAAGGTGCCAAGCGCCAACGCGAGCAGTGTCAGCTTCGGATATCGGATCGGTGCCGCCGTCGACGCGCGTCGCATCTCCTCGGCGACCGCGCACTGACCGTCATACGCCTTCTGGTGCATCGTGTCGTCCTTCGCGTGAACTATCGGCCAACTGGCGGTGGGGCTGGGGTGGGCCACGATCGGACCGGGCCGCGTGGCCACCTCAACCGCTCGGACCTCGCGAGCCCGCGGAGCGCTTCGTCAGCGCGCGGCGCGCCTGATGATGTCGGCCGTGACGGCGGGCTGCGAGATCATCGCGACGTGCGACGCGGCGACCTCGCGAACCTGCGCGCCGGCCCGCTGCGCCATGAACCGCTGTGCCGCGGCGGGCAGCACCTGGTCGTTGCGGGCGACCAGATACCAGGACGGAATGGTCTTCCACGCCGGCACCCCGGACGGCTCACCGAGGGTGCGGGTGTCGGCCGGCCGCTGCCCGGCCCACATCAGCTCGGTGGTCGCCTTCGGCACGTCACCCGCGAACACCTCCCGGAAGAACTGCCGCTTGATGTAACCGTCGACGAGATCCCTGTCGTACGGCCGGAAGTCCAGTGCCGCCTCGGTGAGCTTGCTGCCCGGGTACATCGTCTGCAGACCCAGCAACGACTCGTGCTGATCGGGCGCGAACGCGGCCACGTACACAAGTGCCTTCACGTTCGGGTTGCCGGTCGCGGCGTTCGTGGTGACGATCCCGCCGTAGGAGTGCGCGGCGAGGACGATCGGACCGCTCAGGGTGGCGAGGATGCTGGCCAGGTATGCGGAGTCGGTGGCCACGCCGCGCAGCGGGTTCGCCGGAGCGATGACCGGGTAGCCGTCGCGGATGAGCCGGGTGGCGACGTCGTTCCAGCCGGAGGCGTCGGCGAAGGCCCCGTGGACGAGGACGACGGTCGGCTTGGGCTGGTTACCGGGTCGGGGGTGGGCCTGCGCGGCGGGTGCCCCGAGCACAGCCCCGGTGGCGGCCGCGACGGAACCGGCCAGCAACGTACGACGGCTTGTTGTCATTGGGTTGACCTCTCGATGATCGTTCTCGGTCGTGACTCCGGGCCAGCGTAGGTTCGGCCACTTGACGAGCACTGAACGAAGCCGCAGGCCAGCCATCGACGGATTCCGTCGTCGTCAAGTCCGTGGACCTAGTCTGCGATCATGAGGGCAACGACGAGCGAAACCGCCAGAAAATGGGGCCTACGGGTGCACATTTTCTCGTACGTGATCGGCAACCTGGCCCAGATCGTGACCTGGTGGCTCTTCACCCCGGACCACTTCTTCTGGCCGCTGTGGTCGATTCTGGGCTGGGGAGTGGGGCTGTTCTTCCACGGCTGGGCGGTCAGGTCACCGGTCAACGTGCAGCCGAAGGGCTGAGCGGGCAGCGACGAATACGGTTTCGCTTCGGCGTGACGTCGGCCGACCTGCGACGGATCAGGGACCCAGGGGTACGACCCGGCCGGTGCTCCCGTCCACCTCGACCGGCGCGCCGTCGGGCAGGGCCGTCGTCGCGTCCGGGACGGCCAGGACGGCCGGGAGGCCCAGCTCGCGGGCGACGATCGCGGCGTGCGACAGGAGGCCGCCGGTCTCGGTGACGACCGCCGCGACCACGCCGAACAGTGGGGTCCAGGCCGGATCCGTGGTGCGGCACACGAGGACGTCACCGGGCCGGACCCGGGCGAAGTCGGCGGGACCACGCACCACGCGTGCCGGCCCGGCGGCGCGACCGGGGCTGCCGGGCGTACCGGTGAGTGCCTCGCTGCCGTCGCCGCCGGCCGTGGACGCGGGAGGGAGGGCGCTGGTGACCGGGCGCGACTGGAGGAGCCAGATCCGGGAGCCGGCGATGGCCCACTCGACATCCTGCGGGCCGCCCAGCAGGTCGGCTGCCTGGCTACCGAGCTGCGCGAGGCGGGTGAGCTCGTCATCGGCGAGACAGAAGCGCTCCCGGTCGGCCCGCGCCACCTCGCGGGTGACCCCGTGGTCGACCCGGGTCTTCTTCGTGCCGAGCGACCGACTGGTGATCTCGCCGCCGGTCAGCGTCCACGAGTCCGGGGTGACGTGGCCGCTGACCACGCTCCCCCCCAAACCCCAGGACGCCTCGACGCGGGTGTCGTCGCCGGTGAACAGCACCCCGGCGACGTCCGCGTCCACCAGGCGTTGCACAAGCACGGCGACCGCCGGCGACCGCGTGTCGCCCTGCCGACGCCGATATTCCACGGCGCGCTCGGACCACACCGACGACCAGCACCCGCGCACGGCGTCAGCCACCTGATCGATGCCACGCACGCCCAGGAAGGTGTCGTGCTGCCCCGCCGCGGTGGCGCGGGCAGTGTCCTCGCTTGTCGCCGACGACCGCACGGCGAGGTGGCCGTCGCCGAGCCGCGGCAGCGCCCGGGCGATCTCGTCGATCAGCTCGGCGGACGGGCCGTCGTCCGCCTGCGCGTGGGCTGCGGTCGGCACCACGAAACCGGGTGGAACCGGCAGGCCCGCGCGGAGCAGCCGGGCGAGCGTGGCGGCCTTGCCGCCGCACGTCGCGGGGTCGGCGTCGGTCAGGTCGATCAGCAACACGCCACCTCCAGCTCCCGGGAAGCCTATCCGGACCCGAGCGGCGCGATTCCCCACTCGCGCCGGGTGTGCGCCGCGTTGACGCCCGGTGGGGGAGTCGGAATGCTGATCACCATGACGCATGCCTCAGCACCGGAGCTGTCCGTCCTGCACGCCGTACGGGTGAGCGGGGTGGCCGACGAGGCGGCGGTCTCCCGCCGCACCGGCATCGACCTGGACACGGCCTCCGAACTGCTGGGGGACTTCGAGGCGTACGGGTGGGTGACACACGTCGAGTTCGCCGGCACCAGCGGGTGGACGCTCACCGAGCGCGGCCGTGCGCAGGACTCCCGCAAGCTCGGCGAGGAGCTGGACCAGACTGGCGCGCGGGCCACCGTCGAACAGGCCCACAAGGAGTTCGAGACCCTCAACGGGCGACTGGTCCGGGCCTGCACCGACTGGCAGTTGCGGCCGGTCGAGGGTGACCGGTTGACGTCCAACGACCACAGCGACCCGCAGTGGGACGGTCGGGTGCTCGACGAGCTCACCGCGATCGGCGCGGAACTGACCCGGCTGACCGGCGTACTGGCGAGCGCGCTGAGCCGGTTCGACGGTTACGCGGATCGGTTCGACGCGGCGCTCGCACGGGGTCGCGCGGGCGACGGGCGCTGGGTGACCGGGGTGGGGGTCGCGTCGTGTCACGCCGTGTGGATGGAGCTGCACGAGGATCTCCTGTCGACGCTCGGGATCGCTCGCGGCGCCGCCGAACCGGGAAGCCGGTAGGTTTGCGCCGTGGCTGTCCGACATCTCTACCTGGCACGACACGGCGCGGCGGACGCCTTCGGCGAACTCACCGAGGTGGGGCACCGGCAGGCCGACCTGCTCGGTCGACGGCTCGCCGGTCTGCCGATCGACGCGGTGTGGCACTCGGTGCTGCCGCGAGCCGCCGCGAGCGCCCGCGAGATCGCCAAGCACCTGCCGGACGTGCCGGTCGCCGAGGCGGCCGAACTCGTCGACCACGTGCCGTACGTGCCGACGCCGGACGAGATGCCCCGCTCCTGGGCCGGCTTCTTCGACGGTTACGACGAGGCCGAGGCGGTGGCCGGCAGACGCACCGCGGATGCCCTGGTGGCGCGGTTCACCACCGCCCCGGAGCGCACCGAGCCGGACTCGCACGAGGTGCTTGTCACGCACGCGTACCCGATCGCGTGGCTGGTGCGGCACGCCCTGGGGGCCCCGCCCACCAGGTGGCTCGGCCTGGACAGCGCGAACACCGGGCTCACCGTAATCGAATACCGGGCCGGGCTGGCACCCACGCTCGTCATGTTCAACGACCAGAGCCACCTGTCCGGTGACCTGCGCTGGACCGGTTTTCGCTCGACCACCCGCCCGTGAGGGGCCTGCCGGGTGCGGCCAGGTCAGGTGGTCTTGAGATCGGCCGCACCGAAGGAGACCGAGAATCGCTTGCACCAGATGGAGACGCTCCGGAAGTCGCCCGGGTCCACCGAGGCCGGTAGGTCGTACACCTGGTTGCCCCTGTTGCCCTTGAGTCGTGCCAGCTCGACCCACTCGCCGTCGTCGAACACGCGCCAGCCGGCCGTGCCCCGGATGACCTGTTGGTCGGTCAGCCACACCCGCAGATCCGGTCCGTTCGACGTCTTAAGGTCGCGCAGGACGAGCCGGTGGCGCCCGTTGGCGAGCCGGTGGATCTCGGCACTGCCGGTCGTCTGGTGCTCGTGGGTGACGAACGTCCCGGCGGCCACGATCTCGTTAGCAGCCGGTGTGGCCTTCGACGCCGGGGCCGGGGTCGCGGGGGCCAGGGTCGTGACGGTCGGGGTCGCGGGAGCCGGGGTCGCGGAGGTCGGCGCGGGGACGGCCGGCGTCGTCCCCGCGCCCGGGATCGCCTCGTCGACGTAGGTGTCGGTGAACAGCTTCCACGGCTGGAACCAGAACAGGGCCAGGGCCGCCACGACGACGGCGCAGGCGAGAGCGGCCCAGGCCACCGGTGACCGGAAGATCGGTTTTCCCACCACCGCAGCGTACGGCCGCGGCAGCCGTCGAAACGGTCGCGAACCCTTTCGGAACCCTTACGACGGCCCGTGCCCCTGCCGACGCCCCCGATGTCAGGGGAGCGTGATGCCGGTGTCCGTGCCGAACAGAGCCCCGCCGCACGGGCAGCCCGCCTGGTCCGGTGGCAACGCCCGGACCGTGTCGCCGAGCAGGAGACGCAGGCGGTCGATGCTTCGGGCGAAGACCGTGAACACCTCCTGCTGGGTGACGCCGTGCCCGACCTCGACGCCCGAGTCGAGGTCGGTCACCAGCGACAGGGCGGTGTAACACAGCGCCAGTTCGCGGGCCAGCACGGCTTCGGGGTGGCCGGTCATGCCGACGACCGACCAGCCCGCCTGGCCGTACCAGCGTGATTCGGCACGCGTGGAGAACCGGGGGCCCTCGATGACGACCATGGTCCCGCCGTCGACCGGTCGCCAGTCGGCGGCCCGGGCGGCGTCGAGGACCGTGGCGCGTCCGACCGGGCAGTAGGGGTCGGCGAACGGCACGTGCACCACCCCGGGAAGTTGCCCGTCCGTGCGTCGTCGTCCGTCGTAGTAGGTCTGCTCGCGACCGCTGGTCCGGTCGACAAGCTGGTCCGGTACGACGAGGGTGCCGGGGCCCAGATCCGGTCGCAGACCGCCCACCGCGCCCGGGGCGAGCACCTGGCGGACGCCCGCCGCCCGCAGCGCCCACAGGTTGGCCCGGTAGTTGATGCGGTGCGGGGGGAGGGTGTGTCGACGTCCGTGCCGGGGCAGGAACACGACGGGTCGCCCGGCGACGTTCCCGACCGACAGCGCGTCGCTCGGCGGCCCGTACGGTGTGTCGACCGCGACCTCGGTGACGTCGTCGAGGAACTCGTAGAAGCCGGACCCGCCGATCACGCCGATCGGCGGGCGGACGTTACCTTCTGACATGCGTGCGTTCTCCTCGGAGAGAGTGGTGTCGACTCAGGAACGGTTCGCGCCGCGCCGGCCGACGACCGTGGCGACGACGAGCACGAGCACGATGACGGCCCAGACGGCGGCCAGCCCGACCGTGAGCCCCAGTGGGTAGTCGCGGTCCGGTAGGCCGGGGTTCGGTGGCGCCGTCGGCGGTCGCCACAGCAGTGGCACCGCGATCAGCAGCAACGTGGCGCTGGCCAGCAGGCCGGCGGTGAGCCAGGCCAGGCGTCGCCGGTCGGGCACCAGTCGGCCCAGCGCCAACCCGACCAACCCGACCAGCGGTGCCACCAGGAGGTCGTGCAGCACCGGGCCGCCGAGAAGCCAGGGCAGGGTGGTGTCGAGCTGGGGGAGGAGCAGCCAACCGCCGTACGCCGCCGCGGCGGCACCGAACACGAGCAGGAGCAGCCGGACGGTTCTCATCGCAGCACCTCCAGCCGGGCCACCCACTTGGTCTGGAGGACGCCCGGCCGGCTCGGGGCGATGAGGCGGCAGGGGTAACCGTGGTCCGGGGACAGTTCCTCGCCATTGATCCGCAGTGCCAGCAGGGTCAGCGGGTCGCGGGCGTGGGCGGCGGGGAGTGTGCTCGCCGCGTACAGGCCGTCGGTCTCCAGTGAGGTGACGCGAACCGGTCGACCGGTGGGTGCGCCGGCGCGGCGCAACAGCTCGACCACGGGCACGCCGGTCCAGTGGGCGGAGAAGCTCCAGCCCTCGACGCAGGCGATCGGCAGTTCCGCCGTACGCTGCGGCAGGGCCGCCAGGTCGGCCAGGGACAGGGCGTACCGACCGCCCGGCCAGAGGATCTCCAACCGCCAGTCGGGTGGGACGGCGATGTGCGCGGCGGCGGCCGTCCGGTTGATCGGCACGCCCTGCGGGCCGGACGCGGACCGCCACGCCAGCGGGGACACCCGACGCAGCCACGGCACGGTGACCCCGGCGGTGGCCAGCACGGCGATGCCGGCGACACCCACCGAGGTACGCAGGAACGCGCGCCGTCCGGACGAGTCCCGGTCGTCCCGCCCACCGGCGCCGGGCCGCAGCGGTGTCCCGAGCGCCGTGCGGGCGACCGGGAGTTTCACCGCGACGTGCAGCAGCAACGCGCCAAGCACCAGCCAGGCGACCGCGTAGTGCGCCGCCGGGAAGAAGAACCCCCACGGGTACGACTGTGCGACGTTGAACAGGCCGGTGACCAGCTCGAAGAACGCGGCACAGACCAGGACCAGGATGGAGATCCGTTCGAGGGCGTGGACGGACAGCCGGATCGGCCGGCGCAGGGGCGGACGGACGAACAGCCGGGGGTAGACGCTCCACAGTTTGGCCAGTAGCAGGGGGATGGCCGCGACGCCGGAGAGCACGTGGACGCCCTGGGTGACCCGGTAGAGGTCGACCGGTCGGGTCGGCCAGGTGAACCAGCCCGGCGGGTGCTGGATGTAGTGGCTGAGCAGACCGGTGACGAAACACAACCCGAACGCCACCCCGAGCCAGAGGCCGAGCCGGGCGGCGACGAGCGGCGAGTGCGTCGGCGCGGTGAAGTCCTCGGGCACGGGGACGCGGGGCCGGCGGATCACGAGCGCACCAACTCGGCGAACCAGCGTGGACCGAACCGCAACGTGGTGGCGACCCGCAGGCCGGCGGCGGTGGCGGTGGCGGTCACCGCCTCCGCCCCGACCCGCGCCCAGCGAAACGCCGGCCCCTGCCGTTCCCCCGCGCCGGACGACCCGGACAGGACGTACGCCTGCCCCTGCCACAGCCCGGCCCCCGGAGGCTCCACCTCGACCAACAGTGTCCCGTCGGCCGCGATCAGGGCCCCGCACCGGCGCAGCAGTCGGACCGGGTCGCCGCCGATGCCGATGTTGCCGTCGATGAGCAGGGCGTGCGCCCACCTCCCCTCGCCGGGCAGGGGCTCGAAGACGTCGCGGCGCAGGGCCACCACACCCCGGCCCTGGGTCAGCCGTACCGCCTCGGCGGAGATGTCCACCCCCAACGCCACGAGGCCACGCTTGGCGAGTGCCACGGTCAGTCGGCCGGGGCCGCAACCGAGGTCGATCGTGGGCCCGTCGCAGCGGGCGGCGACGGACTCGATCGCCGGCTCGGGTGGGCCGTGCCAGCGCCGTACCGGCAGCAGGTCACGTCGCCCGTCGCCGTGCACCAGCCAGTGGTCGGGCTGCGCCGGCGGCAGCGGTGCGACAGGTGTGCCGCGGGCATCCTGGTCGGCCGGCCACCCGTCGCGTCCGCCCAGCACCACGGCGAAACCGTCGAGACTTATCGTCGAGGTCACCGGGGGAGCCCGCTCACCAGTTGGCCACCCACCGACGCGACGGCAGCCGCGAACCGGGTGCCGGGCAGGTCGGCCGCGACCGCCGTCGCGGTGGTCCAGTCGTCGACGTCCCGCTGCACCGGCAGGGTCACCGGCCGGATGCCGCGCAGGTGCAGAGCGGCGAGGGTACGGCGACCGGTGTCGTCCGTCGACATGGGCACGTCGCGCAACGCGTCGGCGTCCGCCGGGTCGCGTAACCCGAGTGCCCACCAGCCGCCGTCGAGCGCCGGCCCGAACACCGCCCCGTGTGCGGCGAGCAACTCCAGGGCGGTGGTGAGCAGCGCCGGCCGGACCTGCGGCGTGTCCATGCCGATCTGCAGCACCGGCCGGCCGGGGAAGGCCGCGCCGGTGTCGGCGTGCGCGTTCGCGAGGCGGTCGGCGAACGTGTCGCCGCGCTGGGCGAGCAGGTGCCACCCCGCCAGCGCGGCGGTCAGCTCGGTGGCGTACTCGGCGTCGGCGAACCGGCCGGTGTGGGCCAGCACGGGAATCGTCGACGCGGTGGCGCGTACCGCCGCGAGGGTGTCCAACAGCGCCGCCGCCGCGATCCGGGCCGCCTGTCGGGGGTTGGCCGGAGGGCAGAGGCGCGTCTTGGCCAGCCCTGCGACAGGCGCCTTCGCGACCAGGAGCAGAACGTTCACCGGCCACCGCCGACACCGGAGCGCAGCACTCCGGCGAAGTCCCGGGTCGCCCGCACCGTGCCCCGGACCGACCCGGAGACCTTCGACCTGGTGCCGGCGGCCCGGGGCGCGTACGCGACGTCCAGCTCGGTGATCCGCCAGCCCGCCTCGGCCGCGCGGAGCAGCAACTCCAGGGGGTAGCCGAACGCGCGGTCCTGGACGCCGAGGCCCAGGAGCGCCGCGTGCCGGGCCACCCGGATCGGGCTGATGTCGTACACCGGCACACCACGACGGCGCAGCAGCGCGGCGACGAGCGCGTTCCCGGCCCGGGCATGCCACGGCCACGCCTCCGCCGACACCGGTCGACGTCGCCCGACGGCGAGATCCGCCCCACCGTCGAGCAGCGCCCCGACGAGCCTGGGCAACTCCGCCGGATCGAACGAGCCGTCCGCGTCGAGGACGCAGACCAGCTCCGCGTCCGCCGCCAGCAGGCCGGTGTGGACGGCCGCGCCGTACCCACGCTTCGGCTCGTGGACGACCCGGGCCCCGTACTCGGCCGCGACGGCCGGCGAACCGTCGGTGGAGCCGTTGTCGACCACGATGGCGCGGTAGCCGGGCGGCAGCCCGCTCAGTACGGCAGGCAGTGCGGCCGCCTCGTCCAGGCACGGCATCACCACGTCGATCGTTGTGTGCATACCGGCGACGCTAGGCCCGCCACCGGGCGTCCGGACCGCTGTTCCTCCTTACGAATCGCTTACGCGGCAGGGGATCTTACGAGACCCTGACGTCCCGGCGTGTGGCTGTCGGATCCCTGGTCAAAGGTCGTATCGTCGGCCGTCACCATGACCATGATGACCCGGCCGGGACGACCCCGGTCCGCCGATCTGATCGTCCTCGGTGCCGAGGTGGCCCTGCTCGTCGTCGCCGTCGTCGTCGGCGCGTTGCTCAACCATCGGGGCGTGCGGCTCTACGCGGACGCCGCCCCGATCTACGCCTCCTGGCAGCCCCATGTGGGCCCCGGCACCCCCGCCGCGCTTCTCGTCGCGGCGCTGTTCGTGTGGCGGGGCACACGCTGGGCGACCGACACGCGGTGGCCGCGGCTGCTTGTCGTCGGCTACCTCGCCGCGGTGCTCTGGACGCTGTCGCTGGCGCTGGTGGACGGCTGGTCCGCCGGGTTGACCGAGCGGCTCACCGTGCAGGCCGAGTACCTGTACGAGGTGCCGGGGGTGACGGATGTCGGCGCAATGCTGTCCGGTTTCGCCGGCCGGATCGTCGACTTCCAGCCCGGTTCGTGGTCCACCCACACCGCCGGTCACCCACCGGGTGCGTTGCTGTTCTTCGTCTGGCTGGAGCGGATCGGCCTGGGCGGCGGCACCGCCGCCGGGCTCGCCTGTGTGCTGCTCGGCGCCACGGTCTCGGTGTCGGTCCCGGTGACGTTGCGGGCGCTCGGCGCCGAGGACGCGGCGCGGGCGGTGTGGCCGTTCCTGGTCGTCTTCCCCGGGGCGGTCTGGGTGGGCGCGTCCGCGGACGGCATCTTCGCCGCGGTGGTCGCCGCCGGGCTGGCGCTGCTGGCGGCGGGCGGCCGACCCCGGGCCGTGCTCGGTGGGCTGCTGCTCGGCTTCGCGCTCTACCTGTCGTACGGGTTCGTCCTGGTCGGGATGCTCGCGTTGGCGGTGGTGCTGCTGCGGGCCCGCGACCGCCTCGGCGTGCTCGTGGTCGCGGTGACGGCGGTCGCGGTGGTCGTCGCCGCGTTCACCCTGTCCGGTTTCTGGTGGCTGGACGGCTACCACCTGGTGTCCCGTCGTTACTACCAGGGCTGGGCGGCGGACCGCCCGTACGGCTACTGGATCTGGGCGAACCTCGCCGCCCTGCTCCTCTCGGCCGGGCCGGTGGTCGGGCCGGCGCTGCGGCGGGCGGTGGCCGCGCTGTGGATCGGCGCACCGCGCCCACCGCTCGCGGAGGCCCTCCGAGCGCGGATCACCGGCGCCGGACCCACCGTGTGGTTACCCGTCGCGGCGGCGGCGGCCGTGCTCGCGGCGGACCTGTCCGGGCTCAGCAAGGCCGAGGTGGAGCGGATCTGGCTACCGTTCACCGTCTGGTTGTTGGTCGCCACCGCGCACCTGCCCACCGGGCACCGACGCCTGTGGCTGGCGGCCCAGGCCGCCACGGCGCTGGCCGTCAACCACCTACTGTGGACGGTGTCGTGAGCGCTGCCGGCTCCCGCATGACCGCGGTGGTGAAGTCGGAGATCCCGGCGGCGAACCCGACCCGGGCGGTGAAACCGAGCAGCCGGGTCGCGCGGGCCGGATCGGCCACGACATGCCGTACGTCGGCCGCCCGCCCGCCCCCGACGGTGACCGGCGTCGGCCCGCCCATCGCCGAAGCCAGCTCGTGGGCCAGCTCACCGACGGTGTGCGGTTCGCCCGAGCAGACGTTGACCGGGACCAGCGGGTCCGGTGCCGGTGTCGACAGGGCCAGCACGTTGGCCGCGGCGACGTCTGTCACGTGGACGAAGTCGCGCCGTTGCCGGCCGTCCTCCAGGACCCGGGGCGGTTGCCCGGCGGCCAGGGCCGACCGGAAGATCGACGCCACCCCGGCGTACGGGGTGTCGCGGGGCATCCGTGGTCCGTAGACGTTGTGGTAACGCAGTGCCCAGACCGACCCGCCGGTCTGCCGGGCCCAGGCCCCGGCGAGGTGTTCCTGGGCCAGCTTGGTGGCGGCGTACGTGCTGTGCGGCTCCAGCGGCGCGTCCTCGGGCACGAGACCGGGGGAGAGCGTCTCGGCGCAGCGGGGGCAGGTCGGGTCGTACCGGCCCTCGGCGAGGTCGGCGGCGCGGCGGCCGACCGGCCGGACGACTCCGTGTGCGGGGCAGTGGTAGCGGCCCTCGCCGTAGACCACCATCGAGCTGGCCAGCACGAGGCGGCGTACCCCGGTGGCGTGCATCGCCGCGAGGAGGGTGGCCGTGCCGAGGTCGTTGTGCGCGGCGTACCGGGGGGCGTCGGCCGGGTCGACGCCGTGGCCGACCATGGCCGCCTGGTGGCAGACCGCGTCGACCCCGGTCAGCAGCCGGGTCAGCAACTCGCCGTCGCGGACGTCGCCGACCACCAGATCGTGCCGCGCCCAGGGCGGCGGCGTCGGGCCGTGCGCCTCCGGCACGAGCGCGTCGACGGCCACCACCTCGTGCCCGTCGGCGCTGAGCAGGTCGGCGACGTGGGAGCCGATGAACCCGGCAGCCCCGGTGACAAGTATCCGCATTCCGGTCACCGTAGGACCCCGGGTACGCCCACACCGCGTGCGGGGCGCAGCCGTAAGAACCTCGTTAGGTCTCGCCGGTGCGGTGGGTGCCCGGTGCCTGGCTACGCTGGGCGGATGGACACGCCGGGGCCGGCTGGCCGGGACGGGGGGCGTTCGTGACACAGCGGGTGCTTGTGGTCGACGACGACCAGACCGTCAGTGACGTCATCTGCCGATACCTCGAACACGACGGCTTCCAGGTGAGCCACGCCGGGGACGGGGCGATGGCACTCGCGGCGGTGGCGCGGCAGACACCGGATCTGGTCGTGCTCGACCTGATGCTGCCCAAGATCAATGGCCTCCAGGTCTGCCGGGAGCTGCGGGCCCGGCCGGACGGCGTACCGATCATCATGCTGACCGCCCGGGGTGACGAGTCCGACCGGATCCTCGGGTTGCAGCTCGGCGCGGACGACTACCTGACCAAGCCCTTCTCCCCCCGGGAGTTGGTGCTGCGGGTCCGTTCGGTGCTCCGTCGCGCCGGCGGCGGGCCGCCACCCGGGCGGCCGGAGGCGCTCACCGACGGCAGCCTGGTGGTGCACACGACCTCTCGCACCGCCCGCCTCGCCGGCACCGACCTGGCGCTGACGTTGCGGGAATTCGACCTGCTCGTCTACCTCATGCGGCATCCGTCCCGGGTGTTCAGCCGAGCCGAACTCCTCGAACAGGTCTGGGGCTGGAACTTCGGGGACCACTCGACGGTGACCGTGCACGTCCGCCGGCTGCGCGAGAAGATCGAGGCGAACCCGGCCGATCCGCGGCGGATCGTCACCGTCTGGGGCGTCGGCTACCGGTACGAGCCCGCCGATGCGTGACCTGCTGCTGATCTTCGCGATCGCCCTCGGCGCGGCCGTGGGCATCGGGCTCGCCGGCGCGGTGCTGCTCCGCGCGCTGCGGCGCAGCTCGATCACCGTGCACGTCAACGTGCTGCTCACCACCACGGTGGTCGCCGTCGTCGTCGGGGTGATGGCGGTCGCGGAGGCGATGTTCCTCTCCGCCCACGACCTCGAAGTGGTCCTGATCACCGTCGCGGCGGCGGCGGTGGTCAGCCTCGCCGTCGGTGGGCACTTCGGCCGTCGACTGGCCCGCGCCGCGGTCTGGCGCGACCAGGCCCGGGAGCGGGAACGGCGACTGGAGAAGGGCCGGCGCGACCTGGTCGCCTGGGTCTCCCACGACCTGCGTACGCCGCTGGCCGGGCTGCGGGCCATGGCGGAGGCGCTGGAGGACCGGGTGGTCCGCGATCCGGAGACCGTCGACGAGTACCACCGGCGCATCCGGCTGGAGACCGACCGGATGACCCGACTCGTCGACGACCTGTTCGAGCTGTCCCGGATCAACGCGGGAGCACTGCGGTTGTCGTTGCGGGCGGTGTCGCTCGGCGAGGTGGTCTCGGACGCGCTGGCCAGCACCATCCCTCTGGCCGACGCCCGGCGGATCAAGCTGATCGCCAGCGAGTCGGGGTGGCCGACGGTTGCCGCGAGCGAACCGGAGCTGGCCCGGGTCGTGGCCAACCTGCTGCTCAACGCCGTGCGCTACACCCCGGAGGACGGCACCGTACGCATCGAGGCCGGTCACGAGGAGGACCACGCCTGGCTGTCGGTCGCCGACACCTGCGGGGGCATCCCCCCGGCCGACCTTCCCCGGCTGTTCGACATCGCGTTCCGCGGCGAACCGGCCCGCACGCCCCGTGCCGGCGACGGCGGGGCGTCCGGGGGGCTCGGCCTGGCCATCGTCCACGGTCTGGTGGAGGCGCACGGCGGTCGGGTCGAGGTGCGCAACACCCCCGAGGGCTGCCAGTTCCTGGTCCGGCTGGCCACCGCCTGACGCCCCGGTCGCCCCGCCGGGCGCCTGTCGACGTCACGGCTCCGGCCCGGAGCCGGAGCCTCGACTATGCCCTGTTCCTCCACGTGCGCACCGCATCGACGGCCGCCACGGTGTTCGGGTGGTCGTCGCCCAGCACCCGTCGTCGGTCGTCGAGCACCTTCTCCATGATCGTGATGGCCTCGTCGAGACGGCCCGCTTGCCGGTAGCAGGCGGCCAGGTTGGCCCAGGCGGTGATCGCGTCCGGATGGTCGGCGCTCAGCACCCGCACCGCGTCGTCGACCACCTTCTCCATGATGGTGGTGGCCTCGTCGACGCGGCCTGCCTGCCGATAGCAGGCGGCCAGGTTGGCCCACGCGGTGATGGTGCTCGGGTGGTCGTCGCCCAGCACCCGTCGTCGGTCGTCGAGCACGTTCTCCGTGATGGTGGTGGCCTCGTCGGTGCGGCCCGCCTGCTGGTAGGAGGTGGCCAGATTCGCGCGGGCGGTGATGGTGTGGGGGTGGTCGTCGCCCAACACCCGCACCGCGTCGTCGACCACCTTCTCCATGATGGTGATGGCCTCGTCGGTGCGGCCCGCCTGCCGGTACGAGGCGGCGAGGTTGGCGCGGGCGGTGATGGTGTGGGGGTGGTCGTCGCCCAACAACCGCACCACGTCCTTGAGCACCTTCTCCTCGATGGTGATGGCCTCGTCGGTGCGGCCCGCCTGCCAGTAGGAGGCGGCGAGGTTGGCGCGGGCGGTGATGGTGTGGGGGTGGTCGTCGCCCGACACCCGCGACCGATCCTTGACTACCTTCTCCTCGATGGGAATGGCCTCGTCGGTGCGGCCCGCCTGCCGGTAGGAGGTGGCCAGGTTGGCCCAGGCGGTGATCGTGTCCGGGTGGTCGTCGCCCAGCACCCGCACCGCGTCGTCGACCATGCGGTGCCAGTGGTCGACGGCAAGGGCGTTCAGCCCCCACCGCAGGAGGCTGTCACCGGCCCGGTACAGCAGCGAATGCCCGTCGGGGCGCCACAGCAGGTCACCGGCGAGGCCGGCCAGGGTGCTGGTGTTGGCACGCAGCGCATAGACCAGCTCGGGGGTGGCGTGGTCATTCTCCGGCCACAACTGGAGCAGCGCGGCGGCGGCGGTGTGGGCGACCGTGGACGGGTCGATCGTGCTGGCTTCCCGGCTGGCGCGGGCGGTCAGCGCGTGGACCCGCACCGCGCGGGGACCGTCAGCGGGGGTGTGCGTCAGCAGGCCGTAACGGTGCAGCGTCCGCAGGGCCGTGCCGGACTGGTCGGCGGTGACGGGCCTGTCGACCTGGTCGGACAGGTAGCCGGTGACCGCGGTGGTCTTCCACAACTCGTCGGGGTGGCCGTCGGGGCTGAGCACCGCTGCCAGCGCCAGGGCCGGGCGGGCCAGCCCGATCGGGCTGGCCCGGTCGGCGGCGTCCAGGGCGAGCAGGAGCGTGACCGCCACCGGTCGGCCGTAGCCGTCGGGGTCGCTGCCGGCGGGCATCACCTCGGCCACCCGGGCGGCGGCGGTGTAGCGGGTCAGATAGTCCGCGCACCCGATCGCCTGGTCGATCATGTAGGCGGTGGCGTGGGACAACGCCAGGGGCAGGTGCCCGACGGCGGCGGCCAGGTCGCCCGTGCTCGCGTCGAGCAGGTCGGGACACCCGGCCTCGGCGAGCCGGTCGGTCAGGTACGCCAGCGACTCGCTCGGGCTGTACACGCCGATGTCGATGCTCCGCCGACCGCCGGTGGCCAGGGCCGCGTCGCGGCGGCGGGTCGTCGCGAGCGTCCACCCGGTCGATCCCTGCGGCGGCCACCAGCCGACCAGGTCGGCCGGGTCGGTGATGTCGTCCAGGACGATCAGCCAGGTCCGGTCGGTGGTGTGCAGCCACTCGCAGAAGGCGGTGGCGTCGGTGGCCGGTTCCGTGCCGTCGGCCCCCGGTGCGCCGACGCGCAGCGCGGCCCGCGCGTACCCGGTGATGATCTGCTCAGTGCTGCCCGCGGGCACCCACACCACCAGATCCGTGGTCCGTTCCTGCTGGGCCTGATGGGCGAACCACGCCGCGAGCTGCGACTTGCCGACCCCACCCTCACCGGCGAGGACCCGCGTACGCGTCCGTGCCGGCCGCGCGTCGTGTTGGGTCAACACCACGTCGGCCCCGTGGGCACGGGCGTCCTGGATCCTCTCCCGTACGGCCTGCCGGGGTTGGAACGCCGAGGCCAACGCCGGCGGCTGCCCCACCTGGACCGGCCACCTCGCCGTCGTGGGCGGGTGGTGGTGGTGCTCGTGGAATTCGGGCCGGACATCGCCGTGGATGACGCCGGTGTTGGCGACACCGGCCCGGTCGGCCCTCGCGGCACCGGAACCGGTGACCCTCGCCGCGGCGGGCGGATCGAGCGGCGAGGTCACGGCCCTGGCCGGCGCCGCAGACCGGTGTTGGCCACCGAACCCGGACCGTCCGCTGTCGCCTCTCCGGAACGGGTGACCCGCGCCGGACGGTCCGTACCGACCACGTCCGCGCCCGTGTTCGCCTGCCCGCCGCCCGTGGCACGGGCCGCGCCCGTGTCCTCGACCCGGTCCGGCTCCACCATCGACACACCCCCTGACCCAGGGGCGGGCAGCAGGTACGGCGCGGCCACCGCGACGAGCGCCACCACCACGCTGATGGCACTGGCCAGCTTGTCGGCCTTGTCCAGACCCACCACGACCAGGTACGCCACCAACCCGGCAATGATCACACCGAACGTGACGCGACCGGCCCACACCCACGCTCGCCCACGACGAGGCACCCTGCCTCCACCCATAACGATCGGCATCGCTGGTTACTGGTGGTCAGTCTACGAACACGCGCCAACCTCGGCGCGACGGCACCGCGACAGGTCAGGACCGCCGCCACACCCGGAACGTCTGGTCGAGTCGCCACGTGCCGTCGGGCTGTCGTGCCTCGTTGCGCCAGCGGAACTCGTCTGCCTCGATGTCGGAGAAGGTCCAGCGCAGGTCGCCGCCGTCGAGCACGATCTGCTCGCCGACGCGAGAGGCCAGGAAGGTGTGTGTCCGACGCCGTCCCGGTCCCACCCACGTGGAGCGCCAGACCCCCGCGCCGGCCGCGGGATCGGGGAATCGCACGCTGACGCCGTGTTCGACACCGGGCAGGATCCAGACGTCGGTGGTGGCCCGGCCGCCCAACGCGTACCCGAAATGCCACTCGCCTCGCCGTACGGTGCCGGACCCGTTGGGGTCGTACTCGGTGCAGTCCAGCGCCCAGGAGCCCGAGAACTGCCCAAACAGGCTGAGGTCGACGCCGTCGGCTGGCTCGTCCGCGAGGAAGGCGGCACCGATGGCCCCGGATGACGTGAGCACCATGACGGAACAATAGCGCCGGCCGTGGCGGCGCGATCAAGACGAACGAGCTTCGTCGATCCTTGACACTCGTTGATGCGATCGCTAACACTGTCCGCAACGCGAACTTAACGAGCAGAACACATTGTGCCTGTACCGCGCGGTGCAACAGAGTTGTCCTGTGTGGTAGGCCGCCCGCCGCCCCAGAGCGTGAAGCCCCGAGCCGCGCCCGAGTTGATCTTGTTAACGCTAACATCGAATGTCGTTCCGGAAGGGGAGTCGTGACAGTGGTTCCGTGGCGAACGACAGCGGCATCCACCGCCGGGGCCCGCGGCCACTCCCACATCCGGATCCTGGTGCTCTCCGTCGTGGCCGCCGCCGCGTTCGTGGTGGTCGCCGACGGGCCGGCGCAGGCCGCCACCCTGCCGACCGGCGCGGTCTCGCTGGAGGCGGTCAACCAGGCCGGGCGGTTCGTCCGGCACGTCAACTATCTCGGTCAGCTCGACCCGGTGACCTCCGGCAGCGCCAACCAGACCAAACTCGATGCCACCTTCACCGTCGTCAACGGCCTGGCATCCCCCGCCTGCTACTCGTTCCAGACCAAGACCGGCATGTTCCTGCGGCACCGCGACTACCGGCTCCGGGTCGACCCCAACACCGGCGACGCGGGATTCCGCGCCGACGCCACCTTCTGCGCGGTGGACGGCTCGGTCTCCGGATCGGTGGCACTCACCTCGTACAACTACCCGGACCGGCGGATCCGGCACCGCGACTTCGCGCTCTGGATCGACACCTACCAGGACACGGCCGCGTTCCGGGCGGACAGCTCCTTCCGCCTCGCCGCGCCGTGGGTGCCCAAGGCCACCAAGGGGCCGGTGCTCCCGGGCCTCTTCGCCGACCCGCACCTGGCCGTCTTCAACGGCCGCTACTACCTGTACCCGACCACCGACGGCTACGCGGGCTGGGCAGGCACCTACTACAAGGCGTTCTCCTCCACCGACCTGGTCAACTGGACCGACCACGGCGTGATCCTCGACCACGGCCCGGACGTGTCCTGGGCGGACAACTCGGCCTGGGCGCCGGCGGTGGCCACCGCCAACGGCCGCTACTACCTGTACTTCAGCGGCGGCGCCGCCAGCGGCAACACCGCCAAACAGCTCGGCGTGGCCGTGGCCGACAGCCCCACCGGGCCGTTCCGCGACGCGCTGGGCCGGCCGCTCGTCCGCAGCGACCAGTTCTCCGGCGGGCAGGCGATCGACCCGATGGTGTTCACCGACGACGACGGGCAGTCCTACCTGTACTGGGGTCAGGGCGTCGCCCGGGCCGTACGGCTGAACGCGGACATGACCTCCTTCGACGCGGCACAGGTACGGGTCGTCACGCCGTCCGGCTACAACGAGGCCCCATTCGTGTTCCGGCGCAACGGCCTCTACTACTTCATGTGGTCGGAGAACGACACGCGCAGCGAGGACTACCGGGTCGCGTACGCCACCGGCCCGTCGCCCCTCGGGCCGTGGACCAGGCGCGGCGTGGTGCTGCAGAAGCGGCTCGACGTCGGCGTCAGGGGCACCGGCCACCACTCCGTGGTCCGGGCACCCGGCAGCGACACCTGGTACATCGCCTACCACCGGTTCGCCGTGCCGGCCGGCAACGGCACCAACCGGGAGACCGCCATCGACCGGATGGAGTTCAACGTCGACGGCACCATCCGCCCCGTCGTACCGACCCTCTAGCTGACCCGGATGCCCCTCCGCGAAGGAGAAAGACACATGTCGAGAGTCCTCGCGCGGCTCGGCGCGGTCGCGATGGCCGCGTGTCTGCTGTTCACCACCTGGTCGGCGACGACACCGAAGGAGGCGTCCGCACTCGACCCGACGGTCGGTTACCTGATGGCGCACTTCACCGGCGAGTCGTCGACCGCCCAGCAGATCTACCTCGCCCACAGCACCGACGGCCTGCGCTGGACCGACCTCAACAACGGCGGGCTCGTCCTGCGCTCCACGGTCGGCACCCGTGGCGTCCGCGACCCCGCCCTCGTCCGCTCGCCCGCCGGCGACAGGTACTGGATCATCGCCACCGACCTGTGCATCGGCTGCGGCCAGGACTGGTCGACCGCGATCAACAACGGCAGCCGCAACCTCGTCGTGTGGGAGTCCACCGACCTGGTCAACTGGTCCGCGCCGTGGCTGCTGAACGTGGCCGGCGCGATCCCGGACGGACGCAACGCCTGGGCGCCGGAGGCGATCTGGAACCCGGACACCGGCGACTACGTCCTCTACTGGGCGACGAACGTCCCGCTCAACGGGGTGACCAAACACCGCATCTACGCCGCGCGCACGGCGAACTTCCGCAGCATCACCACGCCGCAGCTCTACATCAACCGACCCGGTAACCAGGAGATCATCGACACCCAGATCGTCGAGGTGCCGTCCGGTGTCGGCGCCTACCGGTACGTGCGGGCCTCCCGGGACGGCCAGATCGCCATCGAGGGCAGCAACTCCATCCTCGGCACCTGGACGAGCCTCGGGAACCTGTCCGGCATCGGGCTGACCGGTGCCCAGGTCGAAGGCCCGATGTGGCTGAAGTACAACAACCGCAACGAGTGGGTGCTCTACCTCGACCAGTACGCCAGCGGGCGCGGCTACCTGCCGGTGCTGACCACCAACCCGTCCAGCACGAGCGGTTACCGGCTGCCGGCGTCCGGCTCGTACGCCATGGGTGGCACCAAGAAGCGGCACGGGACGATCCTCAACCTGACCGCCGCCGAACAGGACCGGGTGCTCGCCCGCTGGCCCGTCACCGCGGTCAACCGGATCCAGTCGTACAACTTCCAGGACCGGTACGTGCGGCACTACGACTACGACGTCCGCATCGACCCGAACGTCAGCCCGGCCCAGGACGGCCAGTGGCGGGTCGTGCCCGGCCTGGTCGGCTCCGGCACGGTCTCCATCCAGTCGGTCAACTACCCGGGCTACTACCTGCGCCACTACGGCTTCGACTTCCGCCTGGAAGCCAACGACGGCAGCGCCACCTTCGCCGCCGACGCCACCTTCCGACAGGTCGCCGGCCTCGCCAACTCCTCGTGGACGTCGTTCCAGTCCTACAGCCACCCGGACCGCTACATCCGGCACTACGCCTACCTGCTCCGGCTCGACCAGATCCCCGACGCGCAGAGCCGTGCCGACGCGACCTTCCGCGTGACCAGCTAACACCTCGAGATGTCGAGCCCGGAGAGGCGCGAACTAGTGATTGGACAACGTATGAAACGGATCAGCCGGTCGATGCGCCGGACGATGATCGCCCTGGTGGCCGCCGTGACGGCGATGGTCGGCGGTGTGGTCGTCGTCGCGTCGTCGCCCGCGGTTGCCGCCACCAACCAGTTCCGCGGCATGAACTGGGCCATGTTGGGTGACAACTTCAAGACCAGCCCGCTCGTCGTGCAGGGTCTGAGCATGTCCGACAGCAACGCGACGGTGCGGGCCAAGGCCAATGCCATCTACGACGACATGGCGTCCACCATGGGCGTCAACACCGTCCGGCTGCCCATCAACACCCACACGGTGGGCACCGCCTGGTGGGAGGCATACCGGGGCGCCATCGACGCCGCCACCGCCCGCGGCTTCAAGGTCATCCTCGCCTACTGGGAGGACGCCGCCGCCTCCGGCGGCAGGATCACGAACCTCGGCGCGTGGAACACGATGTGGTCCACGGTGACCAACACGTACGGCTCGAACACCAACGTCTACTTCGAGCCGATGAACGAGCCGCACGGTTACAGCTCGACGGAGTGGCGCAACGTCGCCGCGAACTGGCTCAGCTACCACACCTCGGCGGTGCCCGGCCGGGTGCTGATCGGCGGCACCGGCTTCAGCCAGGACCTGCGCGACATCTGCAACGACAGCCGCTTCAACTCGACGCTGCTGTCCTTCCACTACTACACCTTCTTCTACGGCGCGATGACCTACGACGGCTTCCGCAGCCACATCCGGGAACGCCTCGGCAACTGCGCCTCGCGCGCGGTCGCCACCGAGTTCGGCGCACCCATGAACGACGGCCGCAACTACGCCGACGCGGGCAGCACCGACAACTTCGTGCGCTACATCCGCGCCATGGCCCAGGTCATGCGGGACAACCAGATGGGCGGCACCTACTGGCCGGCCCTCGGCGGCAAGACCGGCACCATCGGCTACGACTGGTACTCGATGTTCGCCCTCACCGGCAGCGGCACCGACCTCAACCTGACCGTCCGCAACACCTCCGGCGCGGACCGGATCCGGTACGCGTGGGGCGACACCATCGGCGGTGGCGACCCGACGACGCCTCCGCCGTCGACGGGGACGTTCTACCGGCTCGACGTGCGGCACAGCGGCAAGGCCATGAACGTCCAGTCGCCGAACACCGACAACGGCGCGCGCGTCGCCCAGTACACGTACGGCGGCAACGCCTGGCAGCAGTGGCAGTTCCAGGACGCCGGCAGCGGTTACTGGCGCATCGTCAGCCGGCACAGCGGCAAGTGCCTCGACGTGGTGAGCGCGTCGACCGCCGACGGTGCCGAACTCGTCCAGTACACCTGCGGCAGCGGCACCAACCAGCAGTTCCAGATGGTCACCAACGGCAGCTACTTCCAGCTCCGGGCCCGACACAGCAACAAGTGCGTGGACGTGCCGGCCGCGGCGACCGGGGACGGCGTGGTCCTCAAGCAGTACACCTGCAACACCGGCACCAACCAGCAGTGGTCCCGCACGGTCGTCTGACCGTCGTCGCGACCCGGGCACGGTACGGCCCGCACACCCCGAGCGTCGGGGGTGCGGGCCGTACCCGCTCTCCGTCCACGGGAGCGCCGAGCTGGGCCCGGCGGCGGCTGTCCGGCGCGGTTCTGCGGTGCAGCGGTGTCAGTGCGCTCCGCTGACCTGCGCCTCGTCACCGACCTCGCCGGCGAACTGTGCCTGGTAGAGACGGCAGTACGCGCCGTCGGCGGCGAGCAGTTCCGGCTCCGTGCCCTGCTCGACGAGACGCCCGTCCTCCAGCACGAGGATCAGGTCGGCGTTGCGGATCGTCGACAGCCGGTGCGCGATGACGAAGGTCGTCCGTCCCTCCCGCAGCGCCCCCATCGCGCGTTGGACCAGCACCTCGGTACGCGAGTCGAGCGAGGTGGTCGCCTCGTCCAGGATCAGCAGCGGCGGGTCGGCGAGGAACGCCCGTGCGATGGTCACCAACTGCTTCTCGCCCGTGCTGATGTTGCCGCCGATCTCGTCGATGACGGTGTCGTACCCGTCGGAGAGGCTGCGGACGAAACGGTCGACGTAGGTCGCCCGCGCCGCGGCGACGATCTCATCGTCGGTCGCGCCCAACCGGCCGTAGGCGATGTTGTCCCGGATCGTGCCACCGAACAACCAGGCGTCCTGCAGGACCATGCCGATGCGGCCACGCAGGTCGGCCCGGGGCAGCCGGGCGATGTCCACACCGTCGAGGGTGATCCGACCGCCGTCCAGCTCGTAGAACCGCATGATGAGGTTGACCAGGGTGGTCTTCCCGGCACCGGTGGGGCCGACGATCGCCACGGTCTGGCCCGGCTCGACGGTGAGGGACAGATCCGTCATCAACGGCGCGCCCGGGGCGTACCCGAAGGAGATCTTCTCGAAGGTCACCCGGCCGGAACCCGGCAGGGTCGGTCGGACGGCCGCCGCGGCCACCGCCGGTTCCGGGCTCTCCTCCTCGGCGTCGAGGAGGTCGAACACCCGCTCGGCGCAGGCCACGCCGGACTGCACCAGGTTCGCCGTGGACGCGACCTGGGCCAGCGGCTGGCTGAACTGCTGGGAATAGTGGATGAACGCCTGCACGTCACCGAGCGAGATGGCGCCGGTCGCCACCCTGATCGCGCCGACCACCGCGATGCCGACGTAACTGAGGTTTCCGATGAGGACCATCAGGGGCAGGATGATCCCGGACATGAACTGGGCGCGGAAGCCCGCCTCGTACAGCTCGTCGTTCGTCGCGGTGAGCGACGCCAGCACCTCGCGCCGGCGGCCGAACACCCGGATCAGCTCGTGGCCGCTGAACGCCTCCTCGACCTTGGCGGTCAGCGTGCCGGTGCTCGCCCACTGTGCGGTGAAGTGCCGCCGCGACCGCTTCGCGATCTGGCCGGTGACCACCGCGGACAGCGGCAGCGCGACAAGCGCGATGACGGCCAGCAGCGGGGACACCACGATCATCATGACGAGTACGCCGACGACCGTGAGGAGTGAGGTCAGCAGTTGGCTCAGGGTCTGCTGCAGGCTCTGCGCGATGTTCTCCACGTCGTTGGTGGCCCGGCTGAGCAGCTCACCCCGAGGTTGCCGGTCGAAGTACGACAGCGGCAACCGGTTGATTTTCGCCTCGACCTCGGTACGGAGCTGCCGTACCGCCCGCTGCACGACGCCGGCGAGCAGGTGCCCCTGCAACCAGCCGAGCACGCTGGCGCCCACGAACAGGCCCAGGGCCAGCAGCAGCACCTGACCGAGCCGGGTGAAGTCGACACCGACGCCGGGCACCGGATGGATGCGGTACAGCATGTCGGCCAGGGTGTCGTCGCCGGCTGCCCGCGCCTCGGCGATGCTCTGGTCGAGGCTCGTCCCGGCGTCGAGCCGCTGCCCCACGACACCGGTGAAGATGAGGTCGGTGGCGTGCCCGAGGACCAGCGGGCCGAGCACGTAGAGCACCACGCTGACCACGGCCAGCCCGACGAGGGACAGCAGGCGCAGGCGCTCGCCGGCCAACCGCCGGATGAGCCGGGCGGCGGACGGCCCGAACGCCCTCGGCTTGGCCGCTGGCGCGGCCGCGAGCTCCGCAGCGCCGGAGGGCGCCTGCACGCTGCTCACACGATCGCCATCGGTTGCGACCTGACGATCTCGGCGTACGTGGGGCAGGTTTCCAGGAGGTAGTCGTGCGTCCCCACGCCCACGGCCCGACCACCGTCGAGGACGACGATCTGGTCCGCGTCCACGATCGTGGAGACGCGTTGCGCCACGACGATGACAGTCATCCGCGCGGTGACGGCGCGCAGGGCCGCGCGGAGCCGGCTCTCCGTGCCCAGGTCGAGCGCGGAGAACGGATCGTCCAGCAGCAGCACGTCCGGCCGCTTGACCAGCGCCCGCGCGATGGACAGCCGTTGCCGCTGCCCGCCGGAGACGTTGGTGCCACCCTGCGTGATCGGCGCGTCGAGGCCCGCGGGCATCTGCGCCACGAAGTCCCGCGCCTGCGCGACGTCGAGGGCAGCCCACAACTCCTCGTCGGTGGCCGCCGGGTCACCGTAGCGGAGGTTGCTGGCGACGGTGCCGGAGAACAGGTAGGGCTTCTGCGGCACCAGTGCGACCCGGGACCACATCTCCTCCAGGTTCAACTCGCGGACGTCGATCCCACCGATCCGTACCGCGCCGGCGGTCGTGTCGAGCAGCCTCGCCACCAGCGACAGCAGCGTCGACTTGCCGGCCCCGATGCTGCCGACCAGGGCGGTGGTCTGCCCCGCCGAGGCCCGGAAGCTCACGTCGTCCAGCACCGGCTCGGCGGCGCCCGGGTGCCGGAACTGGACCGCGTCCACCGTCAGGTCCGCGTACGCGAGCGGCGGCGTGACCGGATGGGCGGCGGGCACCACCGAGGAGTGGGTGTCCAGCACGTCCCAGACCCGCCCGGCGCCCACCGTGGCGCGGGGCACCATCATCAGGATGAAGGTCGCCATCAGCACCGACATGAGGATCAACATCAGGTAGCTCAGCAGGGCGGCGAGCGAACCGATCCCCACCAGGCCCGCGTCTGCCCGTCGGCCCCCGAACCAGAGCACGGCCACGCTCGACAGGTTGAGCACGAGCGTCACCGTCGGCAGGACCAGGGCCAGCAGCCGGCCCGCCCGGATGGCGGTGCCGGTGAGGTCGGCGTTGGCGCGCTCGAAGCGGGCCTTCTCGTGCGCCTCCCGTACGAATGCCCGGACCACGCGTACGCCGGCGATCTGCTCGCGCAACATCGCGTTGATGGTGTCGATCCTGATCTGCATCGACCGGTACTGCGGCACCAGCCGCCGGGCCATCAGGCCGATGGCCACCGCCAGCAACGGCACGATCAGGATCATGAGCCAGGACAGGCCCGGGTCTTCCCGGATCGCCATGACCAGGCCGCCGACGCACATGATGGGAGCGGTGACCAGCATGGTGAGCGACAGCATGAGCAGCAGTTGCAGATGCTGGACGTCGTTGGTGCACCGGACGGTCAACGACGACGGGCCGAAGCGGGCGATCTCACGGCTGGAGAACTCGGCGACCTGCGCGAAGATGGCCAGGCGCAGGTCGCGTCCGACGCCCATCGCCGCTCGGGCGCTGAGGTAGGCGACCGCGATCAGGCAACCGACCTGAACCGCCGCCACGGCCAGCATGCGGAGCCCGGTCAGCAGGATGTATCCGGTGTCGCCGGTCGCGATGCCCCGGTCGATGATGTCGGCATAGAGGCTGGGCAGGTAGAGCGTCGCCAGCGTGCCGACCAGCTGCCACAGCGCCACGTAGGCGAGCTGTCGCCGGTAGGGGCGCAGGCACCGACGCAGCAACCGGATCAGCACAAGGCGAGGCTATCGGCGGGCGGCCCCCGCCAGAATGCGGTTTCGTAGGCAGAAACTGTCTGACCGGTCAGTCTGCGACGTGCCCGTCGCGCAGGAGGTGCGCGAGGCGGGCCGCCTGACGGTCCCAGTGCCACTCGGCCTCGACCCAGCGCCGGCCGGCGTCACCGAGGCGCTTTGCGAGCGCGCTGTCCCGCAGGATCGTGACCAGCCGCTCGGCGACCGCCGCCACGTCGCGACCGTCCACCACGTACCCGGTCTCACCCTCGCGTACCGCGTCCGGCGCGCCGCCCGAGTTGCCGGCCACCACGGGCAGACCCGTCGCGGACGCCTCAAGGTAGACGATCCCGAGACCCTCGATGTCCTGCCCGGCGCGCCGGGTCCGGCACGGCATCGCGAACACGTCCCCGGCGGCGTAGTGCGCCGGCAGTTCCTCCGACTCGACAGCACCGGTGAACACGACGGCGTCGCCCAGGCCCGCGTCGTTCGCCCGCTTCTCCAGGCGTACGCGGTCCGGGCCGTCGCCGACGATCAGGAGGCTGACGTCGGGCACGGCGCGGCGTACCAGCGGCAGCGCACGCAGCAGCACATCCTGGCCCTTGCGCGGGACCAGCCGAGACACGCACACCACCACCGGACGCCCGGTCAGCCCGTGCCGCTCGCGCACCGGGGAGCCGTCCACACCCGGGTGGTACAGCTCGGTGTCGACACCCGGCGCGAGCTGGTCCAGATTGGACAGCACCCGGGCCAGCCTGCGCCGGGTGTACTCCCCGAGGTAGGTCACGACGTCGACCTCCCGGCCCAGGCGGCGCAGCACCGAACGTGCTCCGGGCAGGGCGGCCCACGCGGTGTCGTGCCCGTGCGTCTGACCGAGGAACCGGCCGACACCGGCCTGCTTGCGGAGATCGGCCGCCAACAACCCGAGCGGCGCCGCGGTGCCGAACCAGACCCGTTCACACTCGTTGGACCGGGCGATGTCCACCGCACGACGGAGCACGCCGGGCACGGGCAGCAGCAGGCGCGTGTCCTCGCGGATCACCTCGAACGGCTGCTGCGCGTCGAAGGCCGCGGCACCCGGCGCGGTGACGGTGTAGACGACGACGGAGTCCGCCGGCTGGCGGATCGCGAGGTTGTGCACGAACGACTGGATGCCGCCGATGCGGGGTGGGAAATCGGTCGTGATGAGTAGGGTGCGCGAAGTCACGAGCGGCATGCTAGCCAAGAACGCCACCAACGCGGAGCCGCGATCGTCCGCGGCGACGAGCCCGACGCATCCACGGCCATCGAATCCGTGCCGGTGACCTGCGCCGCCACCGGCTTCGCGCCCGGGGCATCGCCCGGACCGTCCGACGGCGTCAGCCAGGGTGTCGCGTGTGGTGTCCCGTAGCGCTGCCGGCCGGTCTCGGGCGGTGTGGCGGGCGTCCTGGACCTAAGGGATGCAACGGGGTACAGGCCGTGTAAAGCCGACAAGGGGTGGGATTTCCCGTAAGAACCCGTATTGCGTTCGGCGGCGGGGGTGTCGATGAACAATCCAACTCTTCCGGCTGACCGGTTGCCACGCCTTCATCCCTTCGGGTATAAAGATCACCATGCATGCCGCGATACACGGGGAGCGCGCTGGAGTGCAGGTCGACACTTTGCCCTCGATCGATGCAAAAAGCAGAGGGCTGGCCGTCCATTGACGGTCGTCTCATATCACCGGTAGGCGGGAAAGTTCCCCACGGGGGAATGAAGCGCCCGAAAATCGGTGCCCCTCTGGTTCTGCGTGTGCTCGACAACTAAACCAGCGCGTTTACCTCAGGGTCATTCATCGCGGCCTACGGGGGAGGTAAAGTGGAGTCACTGGATGTTCTAGACAAGGCCGCCGGGTCCGAATTTGCACTGTTACTGCGTGAGCTGCGGATGCAGGCCTGCCTGACGCAGGAAGAATTGGCGGAAAAATCCGGGCTGAGCATCCGGGCGATTTCTGATCTGGAGCGCGGGCGGACGAGCACACCGCATCGCCGCTCCGTGGCGCTCCTGGCCAAGGCGCTTCGAGTGGAGGGCGACTCCCTGGAGAGCTTCCGCCGGACCGCCCGCCGTCGGCCGGGCTCTCATCTGTCCTTGATGGCGGCTGGTCATCGGCCCTCGACCGCGGCTCCTGTTCCCACTGCTCAGCAGCATGGGGGGCTGTCCGCGCTGATCGAGTGGATGCGGCAGGTGCTGATCGAGGAACCGGGCGGGCGGCATCAGTCGGAGGCGGCGGGCAGCGCCGAGATGCGACTTGTGGAACTCGTCGGTGTGCCAGGACCAGCCAAGACGGCGGTGGTCGTCCAGGCCGCAGCACGTTTCCAGCGACATTTTCCCGACGGTCAGTTCTATGTCAGCGCCGAGGCGGGTCAGCTCGGCGCTGATGTTTTGACGGCCCGTCTCTCCTGGCTTTTAGGAATCGACCCCAGCGACGGCGCCACCCCTGAGGAAAAGGCTCGCCGGGTGCGCTGTGAACTGCGTTCCAGGAGGGCGTTGGTCGTCCTGGAAAACGTCACCGACGCGACTCACATCCGACCGTTGCTGCCCCGGGGCGGTTCGTGCGCGATTATTGTCACAGCACCTCGAAGGCTTGCCGCATTCGAGGGCGTCTGGACCATCGACGTGCCTCCTGCCACGCCTGCTCAAGGTGCGTTCGGTGCGCCATACCCGGTGGCTAGTCCGGTCCGCAATTAGCGCCGACGGAGGTCCTGGATTGCGATTTCTGCATGCGAAACCGCCGCCGAAATCGCCTGGACCCTGCCGCTGTCGGTGCAGATGATTCCGGTTGATCCAGCGGACCGATCGCCGGCCGGCACATCATGGGGGGACGGCGCGATGACGGACGACCAGAAGTATCTCGGCTACCTCCGGCGGGCCACCGCCGAGATCCAGGACCTGCGGCGGCGACTGCGGGAGGTGGAGAGCCGCGGCCAGGAGCCCATCGCGATCGTCGGGATGGCCTGCCGGTACCCGGGGGGCGTCGACTCGTCCGAGGCGCTGTGGCGGCTGGTCGTCGAGGGCCGCGACGCGGTGACCGAGTTCCCCCGCGACCGCGGCTGGGACGTGTCCGGCCTCTACGACCCCGACCCGGAGGCCGCCGGCAAGAGCTACGTCCGGCACGGTGGCTTCCTGCCGGACGCCGCCCTGTTCGACCCCGACCACTTCGGCATCAGCCCGCGCGAGGCGGCCTCCATGGACCCCCAGCACCGTCTGCTGCTGGAGTGCTCCGCCGAGGCGATCGAGCGGGCCGGCCTGACCCCCGAGGCCCTGCGCGGCAGCAGGACCGGCGTGTTCAGCGGGGTGATGCCGAACTCGTCGTCCGGGCAGATGGGCAGCCTCGCCTCCGGGCGGGTGGCGTACGCCTTCGGGCTGGAGGGGCCGGCCGTCACCGTCGACACCGCCTGCTCCTCGTCCCTGGTCGCCCTCCACCTGGCGGGTCAGGCGCTCGCCGCCGAGGAATGCACCCTGGCCCTGGCCGGAGGCGCGACGGTGATGACCGCCCCGGACCTGTTCGTCGACTTCAGCCGGCAGCGTGGGTTGTCCGTCGACGGCCGGTGCCGGTCCTTCGCCCGGTCGGCCGACGGGACCGGTTTCGCGGAGGGCGTCGGCATCCTGCTGCTGGAGCGACTCTCCGACGCCGTCCGGTCCGGGCACCCCGTGCTTGCGCTGGTGCGGGGCACGGCGGTCAACCAGGACGGCAGGTCGAACGGGCTGACCGCGCCCAACGGACCGTCCCAGCGCCGCGTGATCCGCCAGGCGCTGGCGAAGGCGCGGGTGCCCGCCTCCGAGGTCGACGTGGTCGAGGCACACGGCACCGGGACCACGCTCGGCGACCCGATCGAGGCGCAGGCACTCATCGCCACCTATGGCCAGGACCGCCCGGCGGACCGGCCCCTGCTGCTCGGCTCGATCAAGTCGAACATCGGCCACACCCAGGCGGCCGCCGGCGTGGCCGGGGTGATCAAGATGGTCGAGGCGATGCGGCGGGGCATCGTGCCCCCCACCCTGCACGTGGACGAGCCGTCGCCCCAGGTCGACTGGAGCGAGGGCGCGGTCGAGCTGGTGACCGGTCCGGTGTCCTGGCCGGCGGTGGACCGCCCCCGGCGCGCCGCCGTGTCGTCGTTCGGCCTCAGCGGCACCAACGCCCACGTCGTCCTCGAACAGGCACCCGAGCCGGCCGACGCGCCGACACCGGCGCTCGCGGGCCCGCTGCCGTGGCTGCTGTCCGCGCGCGGTGAGCGGGCACTGCGGGATCAGGCGGCGCGGCTGCGGACGTACGTCGAGGAACGCCCCGATCTCGACGCGGCCGAGGTGGCCGTGGCGCTCACCCGACGCCCGGCCATGGCCCACCGGGCGGCCGTGCTCGCGGCCGACCGTGCCGACCTGCTCCGCTGCCTGGACGCACTCGCCGCCGGTGCGCCCGAGGCCCAGGTGGTGCGGGCCGAGGCGGGCGTCGGCCAGCTTGCGGTCGTGTTCACCGGCCAGGGCTCGCAGCGGGCCCAGATGGGACGCGAGCTGCACGACGCGTTCCCGACGTTCGCGGCCGCCTTCGACCGGGTCTGCGCCGAGCTGGACCAGCACCTCGAACGGCCACTCCGGACGGTGATCTTCGCCCGGCCGGACACCGCGGAGGCGCAACTGCTCGACCGTACCGACTACACCCAGGTCGCCACGTTCGCCCTGGAGGTGGCGCTGTACCGACTCCTGGAGAGCTGGGGCGTACGGCCGTCGCACCTGATCGGCCACTCCGTCGGTGAGCTGGCCGCCGCGCACGTGGCCGGGGTGTTCGACCTGGCCGACGCCGCCCGGATCGTGGCCCACCGCGGCCGACTGATGCGCGGGTTGCCCGACGGCGGTGCGATGATCGCCGTCGCCACCACCGAGCAGTGGATGCGCGAGCGGATCGCCGAGTTCGACGCCGACGTCAGCGTCGCGGCGGTGAACGCTCCCTCCGCGATCGTCATCTCCGGCGACGAGGCCGTCGTCCGCAAGCTCGCGGCCGGGTGCCGCGCGGAGGGCCTGCGTACCCGGCCGCTGCGGGTGTCGCACGCCTTCCACTCGTCCCGCATGCAACCCATGCTGGCCGACTTCGCCAAGGTGCTCGCCACGGCGACCTTCGCCCCTCCGCAGATCCCCGTGGTGTCGAACGTGACGGGCGCACTGCTCACCGACGAGCAGGCGTGCTCGGTCGACTACTGGGTCTCGCACGTACGGGAGACCGTCCGCTTCGCCGACGGCGTCAGGTGGCTGCGTGCCGTGGGCGTGACCCGCTTCGTCGAGGTGGGCCCGGACGCGGCGCTGACCGCGGCCGCCCAGGACACCCTCGCCGACCTACCCGGCAGCGGCGACGAGGTGTTCGCCGCCACGCTCCGACGCAGCCGTCCGGAGATCACGACGAGCACCGAGGCGATGGCACGGTTGCACACCGCCGGCGAGCCAATCGACTGGTCCGCCGTCTACGGCAAGGGCCCCTCCCGGCTGGTGGACCTGCCCACCTACGCCTTCCAACGACAGCGGTACTGGGTCGACCAGATCGTCACGTCCGCCGACGTGGGCGGGGCCGGCCTGCGGCCGTTCGACCACCCGGTGCTGGGGGCGGTGGCCGACGTGCCGGGCGGCGAGGTGGTGCTGACCGGGCGGCTCTCCCTGGACACCGATCCCTGGCTGGCCGAGCACGCGATCTGGAACACGCCGCTGCTGCCCGGCACGGCCTTCGTCGAGCTGGCCGCCGCCGCGGGCGACCTGGTCGGCTGGCCCGGCGTTCGTGAGCTGGTGCTGCACGCGCCCCTGGCCATCAGCGACCGCTCCGCCGTGCACCTGCGGGTCGTGGTCGACGCGCCGGACGAGCACGGCGACCGCGCCATCGGGATGTACTCCCGGCCGGAGGGCGGCGAACTCGACGAGCCGTGGCACCGCCACGCCAGTGGGGTGCTCACCGCCGACCCGGCCGAGACGACGCCCCGGGTACCGACCGAATGGCCGCCCGCCCGGGCCGTCCCGGTGGACATCTCCGACACCTACCAGCGTCTGGCCTCGCACGGGCACGACTACGGGGAGACCTTCCGCGGCCTGCGGGCCGTGTGGCGCCGTGGCGACGAGGTCTTCGCCGAGGTGGCCCTCCCCGCCGCCGGGCACGCCGACGCGGAACGCTTCCTGCTGCACCCCGCGCTGCTCGACGCGGCGGTGCAGGCCCTGGCCGCCGCCGGCTTCGGCGAGGACGGCGAGATGACGCAGGCCCGGCTGCCCTTCAGCTGGCGGGACGTGACAGTGCACGCCACGGGCGCGCGTACCCTGCGGGTCGCGGTGGTGCCGGTCAGCGACGACGAGGTCACCCTCGCCGCGGCGGACCCGGCCGGCGCGGCGGTGATCAGCGTCGCGGGGCTCGGCCTGCGGACCGTCGCCGCCGACCAGCTCATCGCCAGCGACATGTCCGACGCCAGCCTGTTCCACGTCGGCTGGGTGCCCGTCGAGGAACCACCGCGCGACCGCTCCGGCTGGCTGGCCAGCGGCTGGACCGTGATCGGCCCGGACGACGTCCGGCTCTCCGCGGCGCTGCGCCCCTCCTGGGGCGACGGGCACTGGCACGCCGACCCGGATTCGCTCACGGCGGCCCTCGACGCGGGCACTCCGGCGCCCGCCGTCGGTGTGCTGTACTGCCCCGCGCCGGCCCCCGGCGACGTGCCGGCCGGTGTCCTCGACGTGACCACCCGGACGCTCGCCGTCGTGCGCGCCTGGCTCGCCGACGCCCGGTTGGCCTCCTCCCGGTTGGTCGTCGTGACCCGCGACGCGGCACCCGCCGCCGGCCGCGGCGGTGACCTGGCGGGGGCGGCCGTCTGGGGACTGCTCCGCACCGCGCAGACCGAACACCCCGGCCGGTTCCTCGTGGTCGACGTGGACGACGCCGAGGCATCCGTGCGGGTGCTGCCGGCTGTCGTCGGCCTGACCGAGCCGCAGATCGCGGTCCGCGACGGCGAACTGCTGGCTCCCCGGCTCGCCCGCCATGCGGCGTCGCCGCCGGACGTCGTGCCGTTCGGGCCGCACGGCACAGTGCTGGTCACCGGCGGCACCGGTGCGCTCGGCCGCGAGGTGGCCCGGCACCTCGTGACGACCCACGGGGTCCGCAATCTCCTCCTGCTCAGCCGCACCGGCCGCGCCGACACCGAGCTGGACGCCGAGCTGGCCGCACTGGGGGCGTGGGTCACCACCGTCGCCTGCGACGCCGCCGACCGTGAGGCGTTGGCCCGGGTGCTCGCGCAGGTGCCGGCCGATCAGCCGCTGACCGGAGTCGTGCACGCGGCCGGCGTGGTCGACGACGGGGTCCTCGAATCGATGACCCCGCAACGGCTGGCCGCCGTGTTCCGACCCAAGGTCGACGCCGCCTGGCATCTGCACGAGTTGACCCGCGACACGGGCCTTACCGCCTTCGTGCTCTTCTCGTCGCTCTCCGGCACCCTCGGCGGGGCGGGCCAGGCGAACTACGCGGCGGCGAACGTCTTCCTCGACGCCCTGGCCGCGCACCGGACGGCCGCGGGTCTGCCCGCGGTCTCGGTGGCCTGGGGCAGCTGGGCAGGTGCCGGCATGGCCGGGCAGACCGCCGACCTGGACCGGATCGCCCGGACCGGACTGGCGCCCCTGCTCCCGCAGGACGCCCTGGGGCTGCTCGACCAGGCCACCGGAGCGGACGCCGCCATGGTGGTCGCCGCACGGTTGGACGTCCGGGTGATGAGGCAGGTATTCGGCACGTACGACCAGGTGCCGCCGCTGCTGCGCGACCTGGTCCGGCTGCCCCGACCCCGATCCAGCGTCGCCGGTGGACAGACCGAGGCGCTGCGGGGCCGGCTGGTCGACCTGCCCGCCGCCGGTCGGTCGCGCGAACTCCTGCACCTGGTGTGTGAGCAGGTGGCCGCCGTGCTGGAACACGCGACACCCGCCGCGGTGGACACCGGCCAGGGCTTCCTCGACATGGGCTTCGACTCGCTGATGGCCGTCGAGCTGCGCAAGCGCCTCGACGCCGTCACCGGGCTGCGGCTGCCCTCGACGGTGAGCTTCGACTACCCGACTCCGCAGGCGCTCGCCGAGCACCTGCTGTCGAGGTTGCTGCCCGACGACACGCAGGCCACGCCCGTCGTCACCGACGACGCGGACATCCAGCGACGCGTCGCCTCGATCCCGGCTGCCCGGCTGCGCGCCGCCGGCCTCCTTGACCAGGTGCTCGCTCTCGCCGCCATCGAGACCGGCACCACCGAGACCGGCATCGCGGCCAGCGACGCCGCGGCACCGGTCGAGAGCGCGATCCGGGGCATGGACGCCCAGGATCTGATCCGCCTCGCGCTCAGCCGCGCCGACGCCTGAGCCACCTGACCGACCGAGAACCACCTTTCCGGGCCGCCGTCACGGGGGACCGGGCACCGAAGGGGCCGATGACATCGTGCGGAGCGACGCCGACTCACTGCTGTGGGGACTGTCCGGAGCCAGCGCCGGTCTGCTGCGTGCGCAGGCCGGGCTGCTGCTCGACGAGCTGGACCGCCGGCCCGACTGGCGGCCGGCCGACGTCGGCTGGTCGTTGTCCCGGCAGAGCAGGGCCGACGGCTGGCGCGCCGCGGTCACGGCGGAGGACGCCGACGGGTTCCGCCGCGCGCTGAGCGCCCTCGCCGAGGGGCGGGGCGCGGCCGGGCTGACCGAGGGCGCGCCGCTTCCCGGCCCGGTGGTGTTCGTCTTCCCCGGCCAGGGTTCGCAGTGGCCGGCGATGGCCGCCGACCTGATGGCCACCGCTCCGGTGTTCGAGGCCCGGATGCGCGAGTGCGCCGACGCCTTCGCGCCACTGCTCGACTGGTCCCTGCTGGACGTCGTGCACGGGGTGCCCGACGCGCCGTCGTTGGAGCGGACCGACGTGGTCCAGCCGGTGCTCTTCGCGGTGATGGTGTCGCTCACCGCCCTCTGGCGGTCCTACGGCGTCGAGCCGTCGGCCGTGCTCGGCCACAGCCTCGGCGAGGTGGTCGGCGCGGTCGTCGCGGACGCCCTGTCCCTTGAGGACGGCGCCCGCATCGCGGCGCTGTGGAGCCAGGAGCAGGCCACCCTGGCCGGTGACGGGGCGATGGTCGCCGTGTCCCTGCCACTCGACGAGGCACGCCGGCGGCTCACCGCGTACGAGGGCCGGCTGGACGTGGCGGCGGTGAACGGGCCCGGCGCGTTGATCGTCTCCGGTGACGCCGACGCCGCCGCGGCGCTCCTCGACGAGCTGGGCGCCGACGGGGTGAAGGCGCGGGCGATCGGAGTCGATCTGGCCGCCCACTCCGCGCACATCGACCGCATCGTGCCCCGGCTGCGGGAGCTGCTGGCCCCGCTGCGGCCGCGCCCGCCGCGGATCCCCTTCTACTCCTCCGTGTACGGGCACGTCCTCCCCGACGACGTGCCGCTGGATGCCGAGTACTGGTGCCGCAACCTGCGCAGCACCATCGAGTTCGAGCGGACCACCCGGGCCGCGCTGGCCGATGGCGCGGGCGTGCTGCTGGAGGTCAGCCCGCACCCCGTCCTGACCGGCGCCCTCCAGGGCACCGTCGAGGCGGCCGGCGCACGGGCGAACGTCCGCGCCACCGTCCGACGGGGGCAGGCCGACCTCGGCAAGGTCGTTCGTACCCTGGGTGAGCTCTACGTCGACGGCGTCGCCCCGGACTGGGCCGCCGTCTTCGCCGGCCACGACCCGGTGACGGTGACGTTGCCGGAACCGCCCGCCGGCGCCCAGGCCCGGCCGGAGTCCCCGCTGCGAGCCCGGTTGGTCGTTCTGGGTGTGCCGGAGCAGCGTGCCCTGCTCGTCGAGCTGGTGTGCCAGGAGGTCGCCGCGCTGCTCGACACGACCGAGCCGGTCGCGTCGCACCTGGCGTTCCGGGAGCTGGGGTTCGACTCGGTCACGGCGCTGGAGATCCGCTCCCGGATCGGCGCGGCGGTGGGCACCACCCTGCCGGCGACGATCGTCTTCGACCACCCCACCCCGGCCGACCTGGCCGAGCAGCTTCGGGTGACGCTTACCGGCGCCTCCGCCGACGACGCGTCGGCCGACGACGGTGACCTGCCGCTCGCGGCCGACGCGGACGACCCCGTGGTGATCGTCGGTGTCGGCTGCCGCTACCCCGGCGGCGTGACCGGCCCGGGGGAGCTGTGGCGGTTGGTCGCCGCCGGTGGCGACGCGGTCTCCGCGTTCCCCGACAACCGGGGGTACGACTTCGCCGCGTCGTACGACGGTGACTCCCGTCCGGCCGGCACGTTCTACCAGCGCGAGGCCGGCTTCCTGCACGACGCGGACCTGTTCGACCCGGACTTCTTCGGAATCAGCCCGCGTGAGGCCGCGGCGATGGACCCGCAGCAGCGGCTGCTGTTGGAGACCTCGTGGGAGGCGTTCGAGCGGGCCGGCATCGTCCCGGGCACGCTGCGGGGCAGCCGCACGGGCGTCTTCATCGGCGCGATGACGATGGACTACGGCCCCCGGATGGACGAGGGTTCCGACGTCGAGGGCTACGTCTTCACCGGCAACACGGGCAGTGTGATGTCCGGCCGGTTGGCGTACCTGTACGGGTTCGAGGGGCCGGCGGTGACCGTGGACACCGCCTGCTCGTCGTCGCTCGTGGCCCTGCACCTGGCGGCGCAGTCCGTCCGACGGGGCGAGTGTGCCCTCGCGGTGGCCGCGGGCGTGACGGTGATGTCCGGCACCGGGATGTTCGTGGAGTTCTCCCGCCAGGGTGGGCTCGCCCCCGACGGCCGGAGCAAGGCGTTCTCCGACGGCGCCGACGGCTTCGGGTTGGCCGAGGGCGTGGGTGTTCTGCTGGTGGAGCGCCTCTCGGCGGCCCGCCGGCACGGGCACCGGGTGCTCGCCGTCGTGCGGGGCACGGCGGTCAACCAGGACGGCGCGTCCAACGGCATGACCGCGCCGAGCGGCCCGGCGCAGCAGCGGGTGATCCGGGCGGCGCTGGCGGACGCCGGCCTGAGCACGGCCGACGTGGACGCGGTCGAGGCGCACGGCACGGGCACCCGGCTGGGCGACCCGATCGAGGCGCAGGCGTTGTTGGCGACGTACGGGCAGGACCGGGAGCGGCCGCTGCTGCTCGGCTCGTTGAAGTCGAACATCGGCCACGCCCAGGCCGCCGCCGGCGTCGGTGGCGTGATCAAGATGATCGAGGCGATGCGGCACGGTGTCCTGCCGCGCACGCTGCACGTCACCCGGCCCACCCGGCACGTGGACTGGTCGGCGGGGGCGGTGTCGCTGCTCACCGAGGAGACGCCGTGGCCCGAGGTGGGCCGCCCGCGGCGCGCCGGTGTGTCCTCCTTCGGGGTCAGCGGCACCAACGCGCACGTGGTGCTGGAGCAGGCCCCGGAGACCGACCCGGCGCCCGTGCCGGCCGCACCCGTGGTCGGACCCGTACCGGTGCTGCTGTCGGCGCGTGACGCCGCGGCGCTGCGCGGGCAGGCCGGGCGGCTGCACGCGTACCTCACCGCAACGCCCGCCGCGGCGCTGCCCGACGTGGCGGCCACCCTGGCCGGACGGACCCTGATGGAGCACCGGGCAGTCGTGCTCGGTGTCGGTCGCGACGAGCTGCTCGGCGGCCTCGCCGCACTGGCCGGGCAGAACGACGTGCCCGGCGTGGTGACCGGTGTGGCCCGGCCGGCCGGCGCGGTCTTCGTCTTTCCCGGGCAGGGCTCGCAGTGGACCGGCATGGCGCTGGAGCTGATGGAGAGCACCCCCGTCTTCGCCGCCCGGATGCGCGAGTGCGCAACCGCCCTCGCCACGTACGCCGACTGGGACCTGCTGGACGTGCTCGGCGACGAGGAGGCCCTGCGCCGCGTCGACATCGTCCAGCCCGCGCTGTTCGCGGTGATGGTGTCGCTGGCGGAGCTGTGGCGGGCGCACGGCGTCGAACCGGCCGCGGTCGTCGGCCACTCCCAGGGTGAGATCGCGGCGGCCTGCGTCGCGGGGGCGCTCTCCCTGGACGAGGCGGCGCGCGTGGTGGTGCTGCGCAGCCGCCTGATCCGTGAGGTGCTTGCCGGTCGCGGTGGCATGGTGTCGGTGCCGCTGCCGGCGGCCGAGGTCCGGGCGGCCCTGGAGCACTGGGAGGGGCGGCTGTCGGTGGCGGCCGTCAACGGCCCTTCGGCGACCGTGGTGTCGGGTGAGCCCGAGGCGCTGGACGAGGTGCTGGCCCGGTGGGACCGGGCCAAGCGGATCCCGGTCGACTACGCCTCCCACTCGGCCCAGGTGGAGGCGATACGCGACGAGTTGCTGGCCGCGCTGGCCGGCCTCGACCCGCAGCCGGTACGGGTGCCGTTCCGCTCCACGGTGACCGGCGAACTCGTCGACGGCCCCGAGTTGGACGCGGCGTACTGGTACGAGAACCTGCGCCGGACGGTCCGTTTCGACGAGGTCGCACGGGCGCTCGACGGGCACGTCTTCGTCGAGTGCAGCCCGCACCCGGTGCTGGTGCACGGGCTGGACGGGCCGGCGCTCGGCTCGCTGCGCCGGAGCGAGGGCGGCGTGGCCCGTTTCCGCCAGTCGCTCGCCGAGGCGCACGTCGCGGGCGTCGCGGTGGACTGGCACACAGTGGTCCAGGGTGGCCCCGCGGATCTGCCCACGTACGCGTTCCAACGCCGCCGGTACTGGCTCGGCTCGGCCGCCCCCGCCGCGACCGACGCGACCGACCTCGGGCTGTTCGCCGGCGAGCATCCGTTGCTCGGCGCGGCCGTGGCGCTGCCCGAGTCCGGCGGCTACCTCTTCACCTCGCGGATCTCCCTGGTGACCCACCCGTGGTTGGCCGACCACGCCGTCCACGACGTGGTCCTGCTGCCCGGCACCGCGTTCCTGGAACTCGCCCTGCGCGCCGGTGAGCGGGTCGGCGGTACGTCGGTCGAGGAACTCGTGCTGGAGGCGCCCTTCGTGCTCCCCGGCGACGGTGCCGGGGTGCGGTTGCAGGTGACGGTCGGCGCGGCGGACGGCTCCGGTCACCGCCGGCTCACCGTGCACTCGCTGGAGGAGCAGGCGGCCGAGGACGCCGACTGGACGCTGCACGCCACGGCCGTGCTGGCCGACGGGCGACCGGAGGCCGTCGCGCGCATGCCGTGGCCGCCGGCCGGCGACGAACTGGACCTCACCACCGCGTACGAGACGCTGCGCGACAAGGGTTACCAGTACGGGCCGGTGTTCCAGGGGCTGCGCCGGGCCTGGCGGCACGGCGACGAGATCCACGCCGAGGTGCGCCTGCCCGAGCTGGTCACCGCCGACGGCTTCGGCATCCACCCCGCGCTGCTCGACGCGGCGCTGCACCCCGCCGTGCTCGACGTCTCCGGTCTCCCCTTCAGTTGGCACGACGTCACGCTGCACGCCACCCGTGCGACGACCCTGCGGGTCCGGCTCGCGCCCACACCGGCCGGGCTCTCCGTGCACGTCGCCGCCGAGGACGGCAGCCCGGTGCTCACCGCCGCCGCGCTGGTGCTGCGGCCCGTGCCGGAGCAACTCGTCCAGCGACGCGCCGGGGTGCTCCTGGAGATGGCGCCGGTCGCCGTGCCGCGCGCCGCCGAGGCGGTGCCGGTGCCGGTGACGCCCGTCGACGACGTTTCCGACCTGGCCGGTCTGCCCTCGTCCGCCGGTGCCGTGCTGCTGCGCCCGGCCCCGGTCGAGCGGGTGCTGGAGGTCGTCCAGGCGTGGATCGGCGAAGAGCGGCCGACCGGGGCACGACTGCTCGTGGTCACCCGGGACGCCGGGAGCGATCTCGCCCAGGCGGCCGTACGCGGCCTGGTGCGCTCGGCGATCTCGGAGCACCCCGACCGGATCGTCCTGGTCGACGCGGACGACCCGGAGACCGTCCCGGCGTACGTCGCGGAGATCCTGGCGGGCGGGGAACCCGAGGTGTGGCTACGGGCGGGCGCGCTGACCGCCCCCCGCCTGCGTGCCGTCACCGGCCCGGTCGGTGACGCGCCCTGGCGTGCGGACGACTGTGTCCTGATCACCGGCGGCACCGGCACGATCGGGGCGGCGGTGGCCCGTCACCTGTCGCGGACGCACGGCGTACGTGGCTTCGTGCTGCTGTCGCGGCAGGGGCCGGCGGCTGCCGGTGCGGCGGAGCTCTGCGCCGAACTGGGCTCCGACGCCGTCGCGGTGGCCTGTGACGTCACCGACCGGGACGCCCTCGCCGCGGTGCTGGCCACGCACCCGGTCACCGCCGTGGTGCATGCCGCAGCGGTCCTCGACGACGCGGTGGTGGAGTCTCTGACCCCGCAGCGGCTGGCCCTCGTGCACGGGCCGAAGGTCGCCGCCGCCGTCCACCTGCACGAGCTGACCCGCGACCGTGACCTCACCGCGTTCGTGCTGTTCTCCTCGATCGCCGGGGTGCTGGGCACCGCGGGCCAGGGCAACTACGCGGCGGCGAACGCGGCAGTCGACGCGCTCGCCGCCACCCGGCGAGCCGCCGGGCTGCCGGCCACCTCCGTCGCCTGGGGACTCTGGGCCGAGACCAGCACCATGACCGGCGAGCTGACCGCCACGGACCGGGCCCGGCTGGCCCGCTCCGGCATCGTCGGCATGCCCACCTCGGACGCCCTCGCGCTCTTCGACACCGCCGTCGCCGGGGGCCCGGTCACCGCGACCGCCGTCCGGCTGGACCACGCCACGCTGCGCGTGCAGGCCGCCGCCGGCACCCTCCCGGCGGCGCTGCGCGGCCTGGTCCGGGTGCCCGTGCGGCGCACCGCCGTGGCGCAGGCCCCGGCCGGCCGGCCGGACCTGGCCACGCTGCCGGCCCAGGAGCGTCTCGACACGGTGCTGCACCTGGTACGCGGCCAGGTCGCCGCCGTGCTCGGGCACTCCTCCGGCGGCTCGGTCGACGCCGATCGGGCGTTCAAGGAGATGGGGTTCGACTCGCTCATCGCGGTCGAGTTCCGCAACCGGATGAACACCCTGTTCGAGACGCGGCTGCCCGCGACGCTGGTCTTCGACCACCCGACGCCCCGGGCGGTGGCCGACTTCCTGGTCGTCGAGCTGTCCGGCGCGCAGCCGGACGCGGCGGCGCCGGCGCCGACCCGCGACCGCGCCGACGAGCCCATCGCCGTGGTCGGGATGAGCTGCCGCTACCCGGGAGGGGTCCGCTCGCCGGAGGACCTGTGGCGGCTTGTCGAGTCGGGCGCGGACGCGGTCGGCGACTTCCCCACCGACCGGGGCTGGGATCTGACCAACCTGTTCGACGCCGACCCGGAGCGCTCGGGCCGCAGCTATGTCCGGCAGGGCGGCTTCCTGCTCGACGCGGGCGAGTTCGACCCGGTCTTCTTCGGGATCTCCCCGCGTGAGGCCACCGCCATGGACCCGCAGCAGCGGCTGCTGCTGGAGACCTCCTGGGAGGCGTTCGAGCGGGCCGGGATCGACGCGGACACCGTGCGCGGCAGCCAGATCGGCGTGTTCGCCGGGGTGATGAACGGCGGATACGGCGCACAGCAGATGGCCGCGCCGGACGGGTCCGGCGAGTTCGAGGGGTACCTGGCCAGCGGCACCGCCGCCAGCGTCGCCTCCGGTCGCGTCGCCTACACCATGGGCCTGGAGGGCCCCGCCCTGACCGTCGACACCGCCTGTTCTTCCTCGCTGGTGGCGATGCACCTGGCCGTGCAGGCGCTGCGGCGCGGCGAGTGCACGATGGCGCTGGCCGGCGGCGTCACGGTGATGTCCTCCCCGTCGCTGTTCGTCGAGTTCAGCCGGCAGCGCGGGCTGTCGTCCGACGGTCGGTGCCGGTCGTTCGCCGGCGCCGCCGATGGCACCGGCTGGGCCGAGGGCGCCGGCGTGCTGCTGTTGGAACGGCTCTCCGACGCCCGGCGCAACGGCCACCGCGTCCTCGCCCTGGTCCGCGGCACCGCCGTCAACCAGGACGGTGCGTCGAACGGGCTCACCTCCCCGAACGGTCCGGCGCAGCAGCGGGTGATCCGGGCGGCCCTGGCCGACGCGGGTCTGTCGCCGTCGGACGTGGACGCGGTGGAGGCGCACGGGACGGGCACCCGGCTGGGTGACCCGATCGAGGCGCAGGCGCTGTTGGCGACGTACGGGCAGGACCGGGAGCGGCCGCTGCTGCTCGGCTCGTTGAAGTCGAACATCGGCCACGCCCAGGCCGCCGCCGGTGTCGGTGGCGTGATCAAGATGATCGAGGCGATGCGGCACGGCGCCCTGCCGCGCACCCTGCACGTCGACGAGCCGACGCCCCGGGTGGACTGGTCCGCCGGTGCCGTGTCACTGCTCACCGAGCACACCGACTGGCCGGATGTCGACAGGCCCCGCCGGGCCGCCGTGTCCTCCTTCGGCGTCAGCGGCACCAACGCCCACGTGGTGCTCGAGCAGGCCGAGCCGGAGCCGGAGATCGTCCCCGACGCCGACGGGGCCACGCCGCCGGTCGTGCCGTGGGTGCTCTCCGCGCACACCGCCGCCGCGCTGACCGCGCAGGTGGACCAACTCGTCCGGTTCGTCGCGGCGGATCCCACCCTGGACCCGACCGACGTCGGATACTCCCTGGTCACCAGCCGGGCACGGATGCCACACCGGGCGGTGGTGCTCGGCACCGACCGGGCCAGCCTGCTCACCGGCGCCGATGTCGTCCGCGGCGACGGCGGCACGCAGCGACGGGTGGCGTTCGTCTTCCCCGGCCAGGGCTCCCAGTGGGTCGGGATGGCCCGTGAGCTTGTCGACACCGCACCGGTCTTCGCGGCCCGGATGGCCGAGTGCGCCGACGCCCTCGGCGAGCACGTCGACTGGGACCTGTTCGAGGTGCTCGACGACGCGCAGGCACTGGAACGGGTCGACGTCGTCCAACCCGTCCTCTTCGCCGCGATGGTGTCCCTGGCCGCCCTCTGGCGGTCGTACGGGGTCGAGCCCGCCGCGGTGGTCGGCCACTCGCAGGGCGAGATCGCCGCGGCCTGCGTGGCGGGGGCGCTCAGCCTGGCCGACGCCGCCCGCGTGGTGGCCCTGCGCAGTCAGGCGATCCGGCGTTCGCTCGCCGGCCACGGCGGCATGGTCTCCGTGGCGCTGCCCGTGGAGACGGTCCGCGAGTTGGTCGCACCGTACGCCGGGCGCGTCGACGTCGCCGCCGTCAACGGCCCCACCGCCACCGTGATCTCCGGAGACGCCGACGCGCTGCGCGAGTTCGTGGCCGCCAACGAGGGTCGGGTCATCCCCGTCGACTACGCGTCCCACTCGGCGCATGTCACGGCCATCGAGGACGAACTGCTCCACCTGCTCGCCCCGATCACCCCGCAGCCGTCGACCATCCCGTTCCACTCGGCGGTCACCGGTGCCCGGCTGGACACCACCACCCTCGACGCCGGCTACTGGTACCGCAACCTGCGGCAACCGGTCCGCTTCGACCTCGCCACCCGCAGCCTGCTCGACCAGGGCATCACCGCCTTCATCGAGGCCAGCACCCACCCGGTGCTCGCCGCCGCGGTCGCCGGGACCGCCGAGGCCGCCGAGCACGACGTCGTCGTCCTCGGCTCACTGCGCCGGGACGAGGGCGGGCCGCTGCGCTTCCTGCGCTCGGTCGCCGAGGCGTACACCCAGGGTGTGCCGGTGCGGTGGACCGCCGCGTTCCCCGCGCGCGCCCGCCGGGTCGACCTGCCCACGTACGCGTTCCAACGCACCCACCTCTGGCTCGAAGCCCCCGAGCCGCCCGCCGGCCGGTCCGGGCCGGACGCCTGGCGCTACCGGATCGACTGGCGGCCCCTTCCCGCGGCCGCGTCGCCGACGCTTACCGGCACCTGGCTGATCGTCCACGCCGACGATGCCGCCGCGGCGTCGGCCACCGCCGCGCTCACCGCGCTCGGCGCGTCGCCCGTCGCGCTGACCGTCGACGCCCTCACCCAGGCCGTCGCCGCGACCCCGGACCTCGCCGGGGTGCTGTCCCTGCTCGCCCTCACGGACCCGGACCCGGTCGCCGCGACGCTCGCCCTGATCCAGGCCGACCTCCCGGCACCGCTGTGGGTGGCGACGTGCGAGGCGGTGCACTGTGCCGAACCGGTGGCCGACCAGGCCGCCGTGTGGGGCCTCGGCCGCGCCGCCGCCCTGGAGTCGCCGACCCGCTGGGGCGGTCTGATCGACCTGCCCACGGACGCCGACGAGGAGTCGTACCGGCAGCTCGCCGGGGTGCTCGCCGCGGGCAGCGCGGAGGACCAGGTGGCGCTGCGCGACCAGCAGGTGCTCGGCCGGCGGCTCGTGCACGCCCCGCCCGCCGGTCGGGGCGAGGCGCCCTGGCGGCCCACCGGCACCGTGTTGATCACCGGCGGCACCGGGGCGATCGGCGCGCACGTGGCCCGCCGTCTCGCGGCCCGTGGCGCGGAGCACCTCCTGCTGACCGGTCGACGCGGCCCGGACGCGCCCGGCGCCGACGCACTGGCCGAGGAGCTGAGGGCCCTCGGTGCCCGGGTGACGATCGCGGCCTGCGACGTCGCGGACGCCGACGCCCTGGCCGCCCTGGTCACCTCCGTCGAGGCGGACGAGCCGATCCGCGCCGTGGTGCACGCGGCCGGCGTCCCGCACTGGGGCGACCTGCGGGATCTCACCCCGGCCGAGGTGGCCGAGGCGGTGGCCGGTAAGGCCGTCGGCGCGGCCAACCTGGACGCCGTCTTCGACCGCGATCTGGACGCGTTCGTGCTGATGTCGTCCAACGCGGGCGTCTGGGGAGGCAGCGGCCAGGGCGCGTACGCCGCCGGCAACGCCATGCTCGACGCACTCGCCGTACGCCGTCGTGCCCGTGGCCGGCACGCCCTCTCGGTGGCCTGGGGCTCCTGGTCCGGTGACGGGATGGCGGCGGGCGACACCGGCTCCCGGTTCGCCCGCCTGGGACTGCGGCTGATGCGCCCCGAGGACGCGCTCACCGCGTTGGAGCGGGCCCTCACCGACGACGAGACCTTCGTCGCCGTGGCGGACGTCGACTGGGAGCGGTTCGCCGCCACCTTCACCGTGGCGCGGCCCAGTGCGCTGATCTCGGAACTGCCCGAGGTGCGCCGTGCGCTGGCCGCGACGCCGGCCGCCCCGACGGGGCTCGCCGCCGTGCCCGAAGCCGACCGGGGCAGGACGATCCGCGATGTGGTGCGCCAGGCGGTGGCCGGTGTCCTCGGGCACGACGACGCCACCGACATCGCCGGGCGCACGTTCAAGGAGATGGGCTTCGACTCGCTGACCGCTGTCGACATCCGTACCCGGCTGTCGGCCGCGACCGGCCGCAAACTGCCGAGCAGCCTGATCTTCGACCATCCCACGCCGGAAGCGCTCACCGCGCACCTGCTCCACCTGGTCTACGGCACCTCGGCCCGTGCCGAGGTGGTGCCCGCGGCCCGTACCCGGCCGGTCGACGAGCCCATCGCGATCGTCGGGATGAGCTGCCGCTACCCGGGTGGTGTCCGGTCCCCGGAGGACCTGTGGCGGCTGGTGGAGCAGGAGGTCGACGCGGTCGTCGACTTCCCGACCGACCGTGGCTGGGACGTCGAGGCGCTGTACCACCCGGACCCGGAGCACCCCGGCACCACCTACACCCGCCACGGCGGCTTCCTCGCCGACGTGGCCGACTTCGACGCCGCCTTCTTCCGGATCTCGCCGCGCGAGGCGCTGGCCATGGACCCGCAGCAGCGGCTGGTGCTGGAGACCTCGTGGGAGGCGTTCGAGCGGGCCGGGCTGGACCCGGTCCGGCTGCGGGGCACCGACACCGGCGTGTTCATCGGATCCAGCAGTCAGGACTACGGTCCCCGACTGCACGAGGTGCCCGCCGGGCTGGAGGGCCACTTCCTCACCGGCAGCCTCGACGCGGTGATCTCCGGGCGGGTGGCGTACGAGCTGGGGCTGGAGGGGCCCGCGCTGACCGTCGACACGGCGTGTTCGTCGTCGCTGGTGGCGCTGCACCTGGCGGTGCAGTCGCTGCACCGGGGCGAGTGCTCGCTGGCGTTGGCCGGTGGCGTGGCGGTGCTCTCCACGCCTGGCGTCTTCCTGGAGTTCAGCCGCCAGCGCGGACTCTCCGCCGACGGGCGCTGCCGGTCGTTCGCCGCCTCCGCCGCCGGCACCGGCTGGGCTGAGGGCGCGGGCATGCTCGTCCTCGAACGGTTGTCCGACGCGCGGCGTAACGGGCATCAGGTCCTGGCGGTGGTGCGGGGTTCGGCGGTGAATCAGGATGGTGCGTCGAATGGGTTGACGGCGCCGAATGGTCCGGCGCAGCAGCGGGTGATCCGGGCGGCGTTGGCGGATGCGGGGTTGTCGGCGTCGGATGTGGACGCGGTGGAGGCGCATGGGACGGGGACCCGGTTGGGTGATCCGATCGAGGCGCAGGCGTTGTTGGCGACGTACGGGCAGGACCGGGAGCGGCCCCTGTTGTTGGGGTCGCTGAAGTCGAACATCGGCCACGCCCAGGCCGCGTCCGGTGTCGGTGGTGTGATCAAGATGGTGCAGGCGATGCGCCACGGTGTGCTGCCGCGCACCCTGCACGTCGACGAGCCCACCCCACACGTGGACTGGTCCGCCGGCGATGTCTCCCTGCTCACCGAGCGGACGGACTGGCCGCAGGGCGAGGGCCCGCGTCGGTCCGGCGTGTCCGCCTTCGGCGTCAGCGGCACCAACGCCCACGTGATCCTCGAACACGTCCCGGTCGACGTGCCGGCCGCACCCCTCAGCGACGACCCGGAGCCCGAGCTGGTGCCGGTGCCGATCTCCGCGCGCGGCGAGGACGCGCTGCGCGCCCAGGCCGCGCAACTGCACGACTTCGTCACCGCCAACCCCGCCGTGTCGCTGCCGTCCCTCGCCCTCTCCCTCGGTCTCGGCCGTTCCAGCCTGGAGCATCGTGCGGTGGTGTTGGCGGGGGGTCGTGGGGGTTTGTTGCGGGGTTTGGGTGTGGTGGCGTCGGGTGGTTCGGGGTCGGGTGTGG
>NZ_JBICTZ010000014.1:0-149191 GCF_043197875.1 Micromonospora sp. NPDC048935
GCAAAACGGTAAATTTTAAACCCTAAAAACAATCTTTGTCTTTTGGGTGTTGTTTATACCGGTTGTGCAAACCGCCAATGGTGTGTAACAGTCTGGGGCCGGGGGGGGGGGCGGGGCCGCCCCCCCCCACTCCCGCACGATCGGTCAGATGTCCAGGAACCGGACGTCCTTGGCGTTGCGCTGGATGAACGACCGGCGCGCTTCGACGTCCTCACCCATCAGCACGCTGAACAACTCGTCGGCGGTTGCCGCGTCGTCGAGAGTGACCTGACGCAGGGTACGCGTCGCCGGGTTCATCGTGGTTTCCCACAGCTCGGGATAATTCATCTCGCCGAGGCCCTTGAAGCGCTGGATGTCGTCCGGCTTGGCGTTCGGCTTCTTCTGCTGGCGCAGCGCGATCAGCCCGTCCCGCTCACGGTCGGAGTAGGCGTACTGCGCGTCGTCGCCCTTCTTGTTCCACTTGATCTTGTAGAGCGGCGGTGCGGCCAGGTAGACGTGGCCCAGCTCGACGAGTGGACGCATGAAGCGGAACAGCAGGGTGAGCAGCAGCGTCTGGATGTGCTGGCCGTCGACGTCGGCGTCGGCCATCAACACCACCTTGTGGTAGCGCAGCTTCTCCATGTCGAAGTCGTCGTGGATGCCGGTGCCCAGCGCGGTGATCAGCGCCTGGACCTCGTTGTTCTTCAGCACCCGGTCGATCCGGGCCTTCTCCACGTTGAGGATCTTGCCGCGGATCGGCAGGATCGCCTGGGTCCGTGGGTCGCGGCCCTGCTTGGCTGAGCCTCCGGCCGAGTCGCCCTCGACGATGAACACCTCGGACTCGCGCGGGTCGGTGGACTGGCAGTCGGCCAGCTTGCCCGGCATCGAGCCGGATTCCAGCAGCGACTTGCGCCGGGCCAGCTTGCGCGCCTGCTGCGCGGCGATCCGGGCGCGGGCGGCCTGCGACGCCTTCGTGATGATCATCTTGGCCTCGGCCGGGTTGCGGTCGAACCAGTCGACCAGCCACTCGTTGCAGACCCGCTGCACGAAGCTCTTCACCGGTGTGTTGCCGAGCTTGGTCTTGGTCTGACCCTCGAACTGCGGGTTGGCCAGCTTGACCGAGATGATCGCCGCGAGCCCTTCGCGGATGTCCTCGCCGGAGAGCTTCTCGTCGCCCTTGAGTAGCTTCTTGTCGGTGCCGTACCGATTGACCACGCTGGTCAGCGCGGACCGGAAGCCCTCCTCGTGGGTGCCGCCCTCGTGGGTGTTGATCGTGTTGGCGAAGGTGTAGACCGACTCGCCGTACGACTCGTTCCACTGCATGGCGATCTCGACCGACATGCCCTCCTCCTCGGCGCCGAACTCCACCACCGTCTTGTGGATCGGGTTCTTGGAGGCGTTGAGGTGCCGGACGAAGTCGGCGATGCCGCCCTCGTAGTAGAAGGTCACCTCGCGCTGCCGGCCGTCCTCCTCCTCGGCCACCCGCTCGTCGAGCAGGTGGATGCGCAGGGCGCGGTTGAGGAAGGCCATCTCCTGTAGGCGTCGGTAGATGGTCTGGAAGTCGAAGTCGACGGTCTCGAACACGTCGGGGTCGGGCCAGAAGGAAACCGCCGAGCCGTTGCGGTCGGTGGCCTCGCCCTTCTCCAGCGGGCTCGGCTTGGAGTTGGTGTAGTGCTGCCGCCACACCGAACCGGACTTGTGGATCTCGACGAACATCTTGGTGGAGAGCGCGTTCACCACGGAGACACCGACGCCGTGCAGGCCGCCGGAGACCGCGTACGCCTTGCCGTCGAACTTGCCACCCGCGTGCAGGATGGTCAGCGCGACCTCGACACCCGGCTTCTTGAGCTTCGGGTGAAGGTCGACGGGGAAACCTCGGCCGTTGTCGGTGACCCGGACGCCGCCGTCGGCGAGCAGCACCACGTCGATGGTGTCGCAGTATCCGGCGAGCGCCTCGTCGACCGCGTTGTCGACGACTTCCCAGACGAGGTGGTGCAGACCGCGCTCGCCGGTGGACCCGATATACATACCGGGCCGCTTGCGGACCGCCTCCAGCCCCTCGAGAACGGTGATCGACTCTGCGCCGTACTCCTGCTTGTCCTGCGCTGCCACCTTCGGCCACTTTCTCGCGTCAGCCACGCCGGTAGGGCGCGTCGGGCGCGGGTTCGGCGGACATGGACGCGACGTCGGCGCGTGGACCGGTGCCGGAGACATCCGGACAGCGGGTCGAACGCGCCGGTCGCCGCGGTTGCCCGCGGATCGCGATCGGCTCGACCCGACGTGGAGAATGAATCTGGGGCCACCGGCCCCGTCGCTCTCCCACACCGGGTCTTCGTCTCGCTGTCAATCCTACTGTGCGCGGGGGACAGAACCACCACTCGGCACCCTCAGAGAGGCGGCTGAGAAGTCCATAGCCGGCAGAACCCCGTTGCCCACGACTCCCCCCACACGCCAGGGTCCGATGGCACGCGCCGTCCCCGAACGGGTTGACCCGCGCTCGGGCGGGTCGGGGGTCGCGGCCGAAGCGTCCGTGCCGTACGTTTGCGGCGCTCCGGTACCAGGCTTGATCTTTACCGGCCGGAACCGGGACGATCGACTCGATCGACCCGACACGTGCTCTTTAAGAGGTGACAGATGGGGCTGGACAACGTCGCGGTGCACTGGCCGCGGACCGGCCGCTTCTACGATCCGGTCGCGCCGGCCGAGTTCGTCGACTTCGGCGAGATCGTCGACGTGCCGCGCATCTCCGCGCCGACGGCGGCGCTGGCCGAGCTGATCGCGAAGACCGGCACCATCCGGGCCACCGCGTACACCGAGTTGGTGGATCTCCTCCTCGGCCTCGAAGGTGTGTTGTACGCCACAGATGCCGCGGCCGAGGACGAGGACCCGGTGATCGACCCGGACGGCTGCTCCTGGATCGCCAGCGGCATCGAGCGGTTCGTGGCGGGGCACCGCACGTACGGCGAGGCGGTGACCTTCGAGTCGGTGAGCACGGTGCTGCGCTCGTTGCTCGGTGACGGCAGGTTGGCCGAGCAGCAACTGCGGTGGTTGGAGAGCCGGCTCGACGCGCTGCGCGACGAGCGCGGCGATCCGCCGCAGTGGAACTTCACCTGCGCCGAGTTGGGCGTCCTGGCGGCGTTCTACCGGCGCTGCGCCGAGCGCGGCTTCGCCGTCTACGCCGACGCCTGAGCCGCCGCGTCACGCTCCGAGGCGGCCGGCCGGTTGGCCGCCGAGATCACCTGGGTGAGCACGGCGTGCAGGTGTTGTAGGTCGGCGACGGGCAGCCCGAGTCGCTGCACGATCGCGGCCGGGATCAGCTCCGCCTGGCTGCGCAGCGCGGCACCACTGGCGGTGAGGGTGACGGCGAGGCTGCGCTCGTCGCCGGGGTCGCGTTCCCGGCGCAGGTAGCCGGCGGCTTCGAGTCGCTTGAGCAGGGGTGAGAGCGTGCCCGGGTCGAGCTGCAACAGGCGGCTGAGGTCACGGCCGGACAGCGGCGCGTGCTGCCAGAGCGCCAACATCACCAGGTACTGCGGATGGGTCAGCCCCATTGGTTCGAGGAGTGGCCGGTAGACGGCCACCACGCTGCGCGCGGCCACCGAGAGGGCGAAGCAGACCTGCTGCTCCAACGCCAACGGGTCGACGCGATCCGGTCGTTCGGTCATCGGTTGCCCTTAGCAAGCACGGTGACTACTGTACCGATCATTGGTGTACCAATCGTTGGTGCCCCAATCGACCGCTCGTTCGGTGGGCGGACGACCGCGCGGCGGAAGAGGACGGCAGATGAGTGAGGACGGCGCGACCACCAGGGCCCCGGGCGAGGGCGGCCGACTCCTGAGCTGGGCGTTCCGGCATCTCGCCGGCCCTGCCGAGGGTGTCAGGGGTGCGGTGCAGGGCGGCTCGGCCGAGGCCCGGGAGGCGTGGAAACGCGACCTGGCCGAGCGCAAGCGCTTCACCCGGGAGCAGCGCGAACGCAGGCGAGCGGCCCGCGAGGCCGATCGGCGGCGCTGAGGGGTCGACTCAGCCGTACGTGTCGCGCGGGCCGCGGCCGCGTACCCGGCGTGGCCCCTTCCCCCAGGAGGGCGCGGCCGGGCCGTGGATGTGCAGCTTGCGCACCACGTTGTGGCCGACCTCGCTGGCGATCTGCTTGAGCAGCGAGCCGGCGAGCAGGCGCAGTTGGGTCGCCCAGGCCGTCGAGCGTGCCTCGACGGTCAGCTCGCCGTTCTCCAGCTTGACCGGGCGGCTGTTCTGCGCGACCTCCGCGCCGACGACGCGCTCCCAGGCACCGAACACGGTGGCCTCGGCCGCCGGCTGCTGCCAGCCACGCGCCTTCACCAGCCGGTTGAGCACGGCACTGAGCGGCTGCGGGTCGCGCGGGTCGGGGCCCGGGCCGGAGTAGCCACGCAGCCGCCGCCCCGATCCGCCGGCCGCGTCGCCGCCGGCGCCACCCGGGGTACGTCGGGCGCGGGCCGCCGCCTGCCGTCGGGACAGCGCCGCGTCGAGCACCGCACGCGCCAGCTCCGGCCCGGCGGGCGCCGACTCACCGCCTGTCGCTTCCGACCCGGGGGTACGCGCGGCTGCGGCGTCACCCTTGCCCGTCTGCGGTCGGCGGGGACGTGGCTCATCCGACACGGCGTACCGTCCCTTCGCCCACCTGGTAGCGGGTGCCGCGCAGGGCCGCCGGCACGTCGTCGTCCACCGCGCAGGTGACGAGCAGTTGGCTCGCCCCGCCGACCAGCTCCGCCAGCCGCTCCCGGCGGCCGGTGTCCAACTCGGCGAAGACATCGTCGAGCACCAGAACCGGCTCGATGCCGTCGGCGCGCAGCAGATCGTAACCGGCCAGCCGCAACGCGAGCGCGAACGACCACGACTCGCCGTGGCTGGCGTACCCCTTGGCGGGCAGTGGCCCGAGGGTCAACGCCAGCTCGTCGCGGTGCGGGCCGACCAGGGTGGTGCCCCGTTCGATCTCGGCGGAGCGGGACGCCGCCAGGGCCGCCGTCAGCGCCTCGGCCAGTGTGGCCCGGTCGGTGGTCGGCTCGGCAAGCTCGATCGAGGGTCGGTAGGCGATGCTCGCCGCGCCCCGACCGGCGGCCACCGCGTCGTACGCCTTGGCGACGTGCGGGGTGAGCGCGGCCACCAGTTCCAGGCGGCCGGCGAGCAGTTCCGCGCCGTGCTGGGCCAGGTGGGTGTCCCAGACGGCGAGGGTGCCGAGATCGCCGCCGCGCGACCCACCGGTCTTGCGGGCCAGGTACGCGGTGCGCAGCAGGGCGTTGCGTTGCTTGACCACCCGCTCGTAGTCGGCCCGCACACCCGCGAACCGGGGTTGCCGGTTGACCAGCAGGTCGTCCAGGTAGCGGCGACGTTCGGACGGGTCGCCCCGGACCAGCTCGAGGTCTTCCGGTGCGAAGAGCACGAGTCGCAGGGCGCCGAGCACGTCCCGGGCCCGCCGCGCCGGTGAGCGGCCCAGCCGGGCCCGGTTGGCCTTGCCGGGCACGATCTCCAGCTCGACCAGGAGCTCCCGGCCGTCGTGCACCACGGCGCAGCGGATCACCGCGGCGGTGGCGCCCATCCGGACCAGCGGCGCGTCGGTGGCGACCCGGTGCGAGTCCAGGGTCGCCACGTACCCCAGCGCCTCGACGAGGTTGGTCTTGCCGACGCCGTTGGCGCCGGTCAGGACGTTCGCCCCCGGCTGGAGGTCGACGGCCACCCGCTCGTACGAGCGGAAGTCGACAAGTTCCAGTCGGTGGACATACACAGGGTGTGGATACCGCTCAGCGCTTGTGGACGGCGTGGCCGCCGAACTGCTGGCGCAGCGCGGAGACGGCCTTCATGGCGGGTGATTCGTCGTCCTGCCGCGAGTTGAACCGGGCGAACAGCGAGGCGGTGATGACGTTCAGCGGCACCGCCAGCCGGACCGCCTCGTCGACCGTCCAGCGGCCCTCGCCGGTGTCCTCGGTGTAGGCGCTCAGGTCGGCCAGCTCCGGGTCCTCGTCGAGTGCCCGGTCGAGCAGGTCGAGCAGCCAGGAACGGACGACCGTGCCCTCCCGCCAGGACTTGATGACCCCGGGCACGTTCGTCACCAGCTCCGAGGCGGTCATCAACTCGTAGCCCTCGGCGTAGGCGTGCATGAGGCCGTACTCGATGCCGTTGTGCACCATCTTCGAGTAGTGCCCGGCACCTACCGGGCCGGCGTGCACGAAGCCGAACTCGCCCTCCGGCTTGAGCGCGTTGAAGATCGGCATCAGCCGGTCGACGTGCTCCTGGGCGCCGCCGACCATCAGCCCGTAGCCGTTCTGCCGGCCCCAGACGCCACCGGACACGCCGACGTCGAGGTAGCCGATGCCCAACTCGTTGAGCCGCTCGGCCCGGGGTGCGTCGTCGCTGAAGCGGGAGTTGCCGCCGTCGATGATGATGTCGCCCTCGCCGAGCACCTCGGCGAGGGCGTCGATGGTGGCGTCGGTGACACCGGCGGGCACCATGACCCAGACCACGCGCGGCGACTCAAGCTTCTCTGCCAGGCCCGCGAGGGTCGGGACGTCGCTCAGCTGCGCGTTGTGGTCGAAACCGACAACGTCGTGACCGGCGGCGCGCAACCGCTCCCGCATGTTGCCGCCCATCCGGCCGAGTCCTACAAGGCCGAGCTGCATGTGTTTCTACCTCCGTGGATCTGGGTGTTGCTGGGCGCGATCAGCGCGAGACGCGGATCGGCATGATGAGGTACCGGTACCCCGGAATTACCTCTCCATCCTCGTCGGCGGGTGAGATCACCGCGGGCTTGAAGGCGTCGACGAACGAGAGCACGGCGGTCTGGGACCCCAGGTTGGCCAGGCCATCGATGAGGTACTGCGGGTTGAAGCCGATGGTCAGCGCGTCGCCGGTGAAGGTGGCCTCCATGGCCTCGCTGGCCCGCGCCTCCTCGGAACCGCCGGCCTCGACCACCAGGCCGTCGGCGCTGAAGCTCAACAGCACCGGAGTGGCCCGCTCGGCGACCAACGCGACCCGCTTGACCACCTCGATCAGGGTGCTGACCGGCACCCGGGCGGCGGCGTTGTGGGTGGCCGGGAAGAGCGAACGCACCGGCGGGTAGTTGGCGCCGTCGAGCAGGCGGCTGGTGGTGCGCCGGGTGCCGCCGGCCAGACCGACCATGCCCTCACCGGCAGCGCCCTGGGCGAGGGCGAGCGTGACCTCGCCGCCCAGCGGGCCGAGGGCCTTGGCGGTGTCGTTCAGGGTGCGGGCGGGCACCAGGGCGTTGATGCTGACCTCGGGGTCGTCCGGCTGCCACTTGATCTCGCGCAGCGCCAGCCGGTATCGGTCGGTGGCGAGCATCGACAGCGTGTCGCCGGAGAGCTCGACGCGGACGCCGGTCATCATCGGCAGCGTCTCGTCCCGGCCGGCGGCGATGGCCACCTGGGAGACGGCTGTGGCGAACGCGGCGGCGTCGACGGTGCCGGCACTCTGCGGCATCTCGGGCAGCGCGGGATAGTCCTCCACCGGCATGGTGGGCAGGGTGAACCGGGCGCTGCCGCAGACCAACTCGAGGTGGGCGCCGACCGCGGCGATGTCGACCGGCTTGGCCGGCAGCGCCTTGGTGATCTCGGCGAGCAGACGGCCGGAGACGAGCGCGGCGCCGTCGGCGTCGCCCTGCACCTCGACTGTCACCTGGCTGGAGACCTCGTAGTCGAACCCGGAAACCCGCAGGTTGCCGTCGGTGACCCGGAGCATCACCCCGGCGAGCACCGGGACGGATGGCCGGTTGGGCAGGCTCTTCGCGGTCCACGCCACGGCCTCGGCGAGCGCGTCGCGCTCCACTCGGAACTTCATCAATGCCTCCGCGTCGACGTCAGCGACAACTCTCTCATGCCGACCGCTGCCTACCGTCCCGCCCGACCGTGCGGGTACCCATCGCACCTTAGGGCGCGTGGGTATCGGCTGTGCGCCCGACCCCATGGTTCGTGTCGGTGCTGACCGGGTGATCGGGCAGCGTTCGGCACGATCCACAGAAAGCCCAACGGTGATGATTGGTTTTTGTTCTCTTAGAAGAGATAACTCATCGTCTTCATCGCACCTGTGCAAACTGTGGAAAACCCGAGTCTGCCCAGGTCAGACAGGTTATCTACAGGTGATTTAGCTGTGGAGAACCAGGGGTAAAACCGGCTCGCCTGTCCACAGCCCGGTCTCGGCGCTCGGTTGTCCACCGTTATCCACCGGTTGTCCACCGGTAATCCACCGACTTTCTCCCCAAGCCTGTGGACGACGATGAAGATCACCTTGGCCGTCATCCCCAGAACCTTCAACAGCTCGTACACAGGGCGACGGTCATCGGTGGATAACGTGACGGTTGTCCCCAGGCGTCCACAGCTCCGTACACAGGGTTTCTCCACAGCCTGTGGGTAACCGGCGAAGGACGGACCGTAGTTATCCACCGACGGTGGACAACGAGCTGTGGACAACGAGTGGGCGTCGAGGCGGTCACGGCCTCCATGCTGTGGCCTACACCATGTCGAGAGTCCAGTCGGAGAGCCGAAAAACGCCCGACCGGAGATCCGGGCGGGCGTTCCCTGGGCTGCGTGCCGCCACGACGGTGGCGTACGCCTCAGCTGTTCTGCTTGATCCGGTTGGTCAGCTCGGCGATCTGGTTGTAGAGCGAGCGGCGTTCCGCCATCTGCTGCCGGATCTTCCGGTCGGCGTGCATCACCGTGGTGTGGTCCCGGCCACCGAAGGCCTGCCCGATCCGGGGCAGGGACAGCTCGGTCAGCTCCCGACACAGGTACATGGCCACCTGCCGGGCGTTGACGAGCACGCGGGACCTGGACTGACCACGCAGGTCCTCCAGGCTCACCCCGAAGTAGTCGGCGGTCGAGGCCATGATCTGGTCGGCGTTGATCTCCGGCCCGGCGCCGTCGGGCATGAAATCCCGAAGCACCTCCTCGGCCAGCGACAGCTCGACTGTCGACCGGGTCAGGCTGGCGAACGCCGTCACCCGGATCAGCGCACCCTCCAGCTCGCGGATCGAGTTCGACACCCGGGACGCGATGAACTCCAACACGTCCGGCGGGGCGTACATCCGCTCCTGCGCCGCCTTCTTCTGCAGGATCGCGATCCGGGTCTCCAGATCCGGTGGCTGGATGTCGGCCAGCAGCCCCCACTCGAACCGGGTGCGCATCCGGTCCTCCAGGGTGGCGAGCTGACGCGGCGACCGGTCCGAGGTGATCACGATCTGCTTGTTGGCGTTGTGCAGGGTGTTGAAGGTGTGGAAGAACTCCTCCTGCGTACGCTCGCGGTTCTCCAGGAACTGGATGTCGTCGATCAGCAGGATGTCGACGTCGCGGTAGCGCCGCTGGAACGCGCTCGTCTTGTCGTCCCGGAGCGAGTTGATGAAGTCGTTGGTGAACTCCTCGGTCGAGACGTACCGGACCGAGCGGGCGTTGCCGAGTGTCGTGGCGTAGTGCCCGATGGCGTGCAGCAGATGCGTCTTGCCCAACCCGGAGTGCCCGTAGATGAACAGCGGGTTGTACGCCTTCGCCGGTGACTCCGCCACCGCCACGCTCGCCGCGTGCGCGAACCGGTTGGACGAGCCGATGACGAACGTCTCGAACATGTACTTCGGGTTGAGCCGGTTGCCGCCGGTGTCGGCGCCGGGCAACCGGCGGTCGTCGCGGCCACCCGTGCGGTGGTCCACTCCGCTTCGACCCGGGCCGCTGTCGGTTCCGCTGTCGCGGGGCATCGAGCGGATCACGTGTTGGTCGCGCGGCGACCCCGAATCGTCCCGGTAGCGCGGCTCGTAGGGTCGGGTGTCCGGGCCGGGCGGGTCGAGGCGAGCGGCCTGATCGTCGTAGCCACGACGATCAGGCCCGGGGCGCGACGGCCGCATCGGTTCGGCGAACGCGGCGCTGAACAGCGCTTCCTGCCCGTCCCTGCTGGACGGGATCAGACCGGACCGGTGCCCGTCGATGCTCGGCGCGAGTGGTGGACCCCCCGGTGGGGGTGGCGGGACCGGGTCGGGCATCCGGGCGGCGTGGGTCTGCTCGGGGATCATCGGGTCGTTGCCCGGCCGAGGACCGTGATCGTCGTCGAGTGGCGCGGCGGCCGGGCCCTCGACGTCGATCGGCCCGATCTCCGGTGCGCTCCGGTAGACGGTGCCGGCCGGTCGGCCCGTGGCGTCCTCGGCCACGCGCACGGTGACCGCGACCTGGATCGGACGACCGAGCCGACGGGTGAGCGCCTCGGTGATCGCCGGGCGCAGTCGTGACTCGATGACGTCGCGGGTGAACGCGTCCGGCACGGAGAGCAGCGCGGTGTCCTCGACGATCGCCCGCAGCCGGGTCAGTCGGAGGTAGGCACGCTGCTGGGCAGAGATGATCTCGTCGGCTAGCTCGTCGGTCGCCGCTAACCACACTGCGGCAAGGTCGGTTGTACCGGCCACCGTCGTGCCACCCCCTCGCCTCTGCTCCCGGCCGCCGCTGTCTGCCAGCCGGCCATCCCGGGCCCGCCGCGTTCGCGGGTGGAACAACACCCACCCGGACGGTCGACCGGTGGTCATCCACAAGTTATCCACAGCCTGTGTACCGACCGATTGTGGCCGCCGCCGGACGCGGGTGCGACCTGCCCCCTGCCTGACCGGGCGCTGAAGCGGGTTCACCGTGCCGAACGATTCACTACCTTGTCCGGTCTTGCCTGCGCGACGACCGGAGCTTCCGACGCTCACCGCAATCGGGCACGGTAACAGCGTTGTCCCTGCGCCATCAACCGGCGACGCGGTGACACCCTTGTCGGCATCAGCGAAAACCACCGTTCGACCCCGGGCGCGTCCTGTTGTCCGCTCCTCGGGGTGTTTGACGGCCATTGCCCCCCTGCGTAGGCTGGAACGGCTGCTTTCTCGCCCTCTGCTAGGGTGATGGGTGCTTGCTGTCCGCGGTCGCATCCCCGCGTCGTCGAGGTCCCGCACCACCGGACAGCACCGATCGGGGGCCACCGTCGAGGTGGCCTGGACCACCACACGACCCCGGCGATCCCGTCGCGCGGGGCGCGTACGAAAACGGAGAGCCTGACGTGAGCAAGCGCACCTACCAGCCGAACAACCGCCGGCGCGCGAAGACCCACGGCTTCCGGCTGCGCATGCGCACCCGTGCCGGCCGTGCCATCCTCTCGAGCCGTCGCGCCAAGGGTCGCACCACCCTGTCGGCCTGAGCCGACCGGGCCGGTCAGGGGACGTGGGCAGTCGTGCTGGCCGCCGCGCAACGACTGCGGCGCAGCACTGACTTCGCCGCAGCGGTTCGCGGTGGCCGACGCGTCGGACGTGGCGCCGTCGTGGTCCACCTGACCGTGCCGGTGAGCACCGAACCCAGCACACCGACCTCGCCGGAGCCGGTGCGGGACAACAGTGCGGAGCAGTCGTCCGTGCCGTCCCGTGCCGGCTTCGTCGTGTCCAAGGCCGTCGGCAACGCGGTGATCCGTAACCGGGTCAAGCGTCGGCTGCGGGCACTGGTCCAGGACCGGTTGACCGCCCTGCCCGCCGGCAGCACCCTTGTCGTCCGGGCGCTGCCGGCCGCGGCGCAGGCGTCCTACCCGCGCCTCGCCATCGACCTGGATGCCGCCATCGCGGTCGCCCGGTCGCCCCGCGAGCGGCGGTCCCGATGACCGGCACCGAGAAGGCCAGCCCACGTCCGCGGACAACCGGTGCCAAGGTGCTGATCGCGCCCATCATCGCGTACCGTCGGTGGATAAGTCCGGCGCTGCCGGCCCGCTGTCGGTTCTACCCGTCGTGCAGTGCGTACGCCCAGGAGGCGATCGTTCGGCACGGCGCGCTCCGGGGAGCCACGCTGGCGGTCCGGCGGCTGTTGCGCTGCCACCCCTTTCACCCTGGTGGACATGACCCGGTGCCGGAGCCGGGCGGCCGCCGCCGTGCTGATGTGACTGGAGCCCCGAATTGAGTCTGAGTCTCGACTGGATCTACTACGCGATTTCGTGGATCCTGCTGACCTGGCACTCTGCCTGGGACGCCATCGGGGTGCCGGTCGGCTCGGTGATCGGCACCAACTTCGCCTGGATCCTGTCCATCATCTTCCTGGTGGTCACCGTCCGGGTGATCCTGTTCCCGGTCTTCGTCAAGCAGATCAAGTCCCAGCGGGCGATGCAGGCGCTCCAGCCCAAGGTCAAGGAGCTTCAGGAGAAGCACAAGGGTGACCGGGAGACGCTCCAGAAAGAAATGATGGAGCTCTACAAGAAGGAGAAGGCCAACCCGCTGATGGGTTGCCTTCCGATGTTCCTTCAGATCCCGGTCTTCCTGGGCCTCTTCCACACGTTGAAGCGGCTGGACCCGGCGAACGGCGGCAAGACGCTGTACGGGTGGACCGTCAACCAGTTCGAGAGCGCCTCGCAGGCGAAGCTCTTCACCGCCCCGATCGCCGGCAAGTTCGGCTCGACGGCCGACGAGTTGTCCCGCCTCGGCGCCACCGGCAGCACCGTGAAGATCATTGCTGGTGTCCTGGTCCTGGTCATGATCGCGACCACCTACCTGACCAGCCGTCAGATGATCCTGAAGACCGGTTGGGCCGAGGACCCGCAGCAGCGGATGATCCAGCGGCTGATGCTCTACGGCATCCCGGCATCGCTGCTGATCTCCGGCGCGATCTTCCCGATCGGCGTCATCATCTACTGGGTCACCAACAACCTCTTCACCCTCGGCCAGCAGCAGTGGGTACTGCGGAAGTTCCCGCCGCCGGTGACCGCCAAGAAGGCCGTCGCCCCCGCGGCCAACCGCAACCCGGTGCAGCCCGCCAAGTCCGGTGGTCTGTTCGGTCGTGGCAAGGCGGCCCCGCCGGCGCCGGTCAAGGCGACCGCGCCCAAGGTGGCCGGGCCGAAGCCCGGGGCCAAGCCGGCGAACAACCCGAAGAAGAGCCGTCCCGCCAAGCGGCAGGGCTGACCTACGCGGGCCGTCGCCGGGTGACCGGCGGCGGCCCGCTCCGCACCGTGCAGCCGCCGTCCCGGTGGCGCCGAGCGGAACCGACCGCGCATCCCGCGGCCACGGGCGACACTGCCCGTACAGACGTGCCCGCGGGCACCGGCGACCTCCCGCCGGCCCCGGGAAACCAGTCGGACCCGACGGTCCGGCCGAGTGAGTACGGAGATGAGACCGTGACCGAGACCAGCATCCCCCGCACCGAGCAGTCCCTGGACGAGGAGGAGACCGCGACGCTCGCGGTGGACGGCGACGACGCCGAGACCGACGAGGACAGCGCGGCCGACGAGGGCACCGATACCGCAGCCGCTGGCGGCCGAGTGAAGAAGGCCGTGAGCGAGGGCGACCTCTTCCAGCAGAGCGAGATCGCGGCCGACTACGTCGAAGGGCTCCTCGACATCCTCGACTACGACGGCGACATCGAGGAGTTGGTCGCCGCCGGACGACCCATGGTCGAGGTCGTCGGCGATCGCCTACAGAACCTGGTCGGTCAGCGCGGAGCCACCCTGGAAGCGCTCCAGGAGCTGACCCGCCTCGCCGTGTTCCGGCAGACCGGCACGCCGAGCCGCCTGCTGCTCGACGTCGGTGGCTACCGGGCGAACCGCCGCAAGGAACTCGCCGCGGTCGCCAAGAACGCCGTCGAGAAGGTCAAGGAGTACGGCGAGCCGGTCCGCCTGGAGGCAATGTCCGCGTTCGAGCGCAAGTGTGTGCACGACGTGGTCAACGCCATGTCCGGTGTGGCGAGCGAGTCCGAGGGTGTGGAGCCGGCCCGGCGCATCGTCGTACGGCCGGCGGACTGACGGGGTGACCCACCACGACAGCACGGCCGACGCCATGACCGGCCCGGGCGGCAAGCCGCTCGGGCCGTCCGCTGTCCAGCCCGCCGAGTCGGCCGACCTCGACACCGGCCCGTCACCAGAGGACGCGGCGCTGCCGCCCGAGCTGGCCCCGGCCGCGTCGACCCTCTTCGGCGACCGTCTCGACCTGGCCGCCGCGTACGCCGAGTTGTTGGTCACCGACGGGGTGGTCCGCGGCCTGATCGGCCCCCGCGAGGCACCTCGCATCTGGGATCGGCACCTCCTCAACTGCGCGGCGGTCGCCGAGCGGATCCCGTCCGGCGCGACGGTCCTCGACGTTGGCTCCGGAGCCGGTCTGCCAGGTCTGGTCCTGTCCATCGCGCGCCCCGATCTCACGGTCACCCTGATCGAGCCGCTGGCACGACGCACGTCGTTCCTGATCGAGGTCGTCGAGCGACTCGGCCTGGCCAAGTCGGTGCGGGTGTTCCGTGGGCGGGCCGACGAGGCGGCTACCGGTTCGAGTGGTCGGGACCCGATCAGCGGAGACGTGGTCACTGCCCGCGCGGTTGCACCACTGGATCGCCTGGCCGGCTGGAGTCTCCCCCTGGCGGTGCGTGGCGGCCGGCTGCTGGCGCTGAAGGGTTCGTCCGCGGCCGCGGAGATCGAGGAGCACACCGAGGTGGTGGCGCGACTCGGTGGCGGGAGGCCCACCCTGCACCTCTGCGGGACCGGGGTGATCGACCCGCCCACCACCGTCGTGGAGATCGTGCGCGAGCGGATGGTCGGCCCGGCACGCGCGGCGACCAACAAACGCTCCCGGAATGGCCGGACCCGCCGACACTGACACTTCGTGTGATCGGGCTTCCGGTCGGTGGGTTGCCTCGTTGTACCGGTACGGATGGACGAGGGGATGAGAACCCGACGTGGACCGGCCGCGCCCGTCCGCCGTAGGCTGACCGCGCGTCGATAGTGTGAAGCGGGCGACGGACGTCGCGGGGTCTCCGACCGCTCCCGAGGGCCGTACGCTCCGGGTTGCGAGCGTGGGTGTGGCCAAGTTGACCGGGGCGCGGACCGACCATCCGAAGCGGGCAGGGATGACAGGTGCATGACGACGGCAGGTACGACGATCCACGCGTGACCGGGTCGACAGACGATCCCGTTTCACGTGAAACCGACTACCCGAGCTGGTCGCCCGGAACGACCGGGCCTGCCGACGGCGATCCGTCGTTGTTCGGCGGAGATCCAGCGGTCCCACCGACCGGGCCCGAAGTGGTGGACCCGGCGGCTGTTCGCCGCACACCCGAGGGGCCGACCCGACCGGCAAATGTCGTCGAGGTGCGGCAGACGTCAGGCCGGCGCAACAGCGCCCGAGCGGTTCGCTTCGAGCCGGCGGTCCCGCACCAACCCGGCGCGTCGGCGGTACGGGACGCCGCGCCGGCGATCGCCGATGCGCCGGTCGCTTCGACCGACTCGTTGGCTGCCGTGGCAACCGACCCCACGTACGTTTCACGTGAAACCCCGACGCGCGAAGAGGATGACCCACCGTTGGCTATGGAGGCGATGCGCGCCGTGCAGATCCTGAATCCCAGTGGCGAGGTGACCATGCCTCGGCCGGACCGGACCCGGGTCATGTGCGTCGCCAACCAGAAGGGCGGCGTGGGCAAGACCACGACCACCGTCAACCTTGCAGTGGCGCTCGCCCTGCACGGCAACCGGGTGCTCGTGGTGGACCTCGATCCGCAGGGCAACGCCTCGACCGGGCTCAACGTCCCGCACCACACCGGCATCCCGGACGTCTACGACTGTCTGATCAACAGCGTGCCCCTGGCCGAGGTGGCGCAGGCGGTCGAGGGCATCCCCAACCTCTGGTGCGTGCCCGCGACCATCGACCTGGCCGGCGCCGAGATCGAACTCGTGTCGGTCGTGGCGCGGGAGTCACGCCTGGACCGGGCCATCGCCGCCTACCCGGGCGAGTTCGACTACGTCTTCATCGACTGCCCGCCGTCGCTCGGTCTGCTCACGGTCAACGCCCTCGTTGCCGCGCAGGAGGTGCTGATCCCGATCCAGTGCGAGTACTACGCCCTGGAAGGGCTCAACCAGCTGATCAACAACATCAACCTGGTGCGCCAACACCTCAACCCGAAGCTCGATGTCTCCACCATCCTCCTGACGATGTACGACAGGCGTACCCGGCTGGCCGACGCCGTCGAGCAGGATGTCCGGAACCACTTCGGCGACAAGGTTCTCCAGGCGGTCATCCCCCGCAACGTCCGGGTTTCCGAGGCTCCCAGCTACGGCCAGTCGGTGATGACCTACGATCCCGGATCGCGGGGAGCCACGAGTTACTTCGAGGCCGCCCAAGAGATCGCCGAGCGAGGCGTCAAGGAGCCGGTGGGTCGGAATGCGTAGTGCGGACGAGTCGCTGGGAGGCGAGGCATGAAGAACCGTCCTCGGGGCGGTCTGGGTAGGGGCCTGGGGGCGCTGATCCCGACCGGACCGGCGCCGGGTGCCGCCGGCACCGCAACGGTGGAGCCGGAGAACGAGCACTCGGTCGAGGCCGACGCCGCAGCCGCTCCGGCGGTCGCCGTCGCGACGCGGGTTCACGAGCCGGAGCCCGCGCTCAGCCCCGTACCCGGAGCACGATTCGCCGAGATTCCGGTCGACGCGATCCTGCCCAACCCGAAGCAACCCCGCCAGGTCTTCGACGAGGAGGCACTGGAAGAGCTCAAGACCTCGATCCAGGAGGTCGGCTTCCTCCAGCCCATCGTCGTCCGGCAGCTCGATGACGAGAAGTACGAGCTGGTGATGGGCGAGCGGCGTTGGCGTGCCGCCCAGGCGGTGGGGCGGGACAGCATTCCTGCCATCATCCGGGACACCCGGGACGACGCCATGCTCCGCGACGCCCTCCTGGAGAACATCCACCGGGCCAATCTGAACCCACTCGAAGAGGCCGCCGCCTACCAGCAACTGCTGGAGGAGTTCGGGGCCACCCACGAGGAGTTGGCCCGCAGGATCGGCCGGAGTCGCCCGCAGATCTCCAACACCATCCGGCTGCTGAACCTGCCGGCACAGGTGCAGCGCCGAGTTGCTGCGGGGATCCTGTCCGCGGGCCACGCCCGCGCCCTGCTGAGCCTCGACGAGACCGAGGCGCAGGAGCAGTTGGCGTTGCGGATCGTGGCCGAGGGCCTCTCGGTTCGGGCGACCGAGGAAATCGTCGCCCTGACGCTGAACGACGGGCCGGCGAAGGGGCAGGCCGCGAAGCGGCGGCCGAAGGCACACGCACCGGCCCTGACTGATCTCGCCGACCGGCTGTCCGATCGGTTCGACACTCGCGTGAAGGTCGACATCGGCCGGAGCAAGGGGAAGATCACCATCGAGTTCGCCACCGTGGACGACCTGGAGCGGATCGTCGGGATCATCGGAGTGCAGCAGGAGGAAGGCGGAGACTGAGCCGCCCCTCCGCCTACGGCCGCGCACCCGCCTCCGGGTAGCGCGGCCGTTCCGCTTCCGGCTCCCGCGTTTCACGTGAAACAGGCTGTCGATCTCTGTGGCCGGGGGCGAGGACTGTCGCGCTCGCGAGCCACAGCGGGTCAACCAGTCACCCGACGCCGCAACGCGTCTGTCCCCGCCACGGGCCACCGCGGGACGCGGTGGCCCGTGGCGGTGGCCCGCAATGATCGACTCGGTTTTCATGAAGTCGCGGTGTCCTGTCCAGTGCGATGCGCCGCTTTTCAGGAAACCGAGTCGATCATGCGCTACGCCGCACCGCCGAAAGCCCCCAGTCCCCTCGGGCCGGGCCGGCAGTCCGGTCCGGCGACCGATATGGCTCCACGGCGGCAATTGGAGCAACACCCGGGCGCGCGGCTCCCGTTTCACGTGAAACGGAGATCCACTGCCGGATGGGACCGTCCGGTCCTCCCCGGGGATGACCATGAGGTACCTGCGCGGCCGCTGAGTGGCCCGCTGCCGCTTCGTGTGCCGTAGGGGCACCTACGGTCGGTCCGGCACTTGTTACGACCTTCTCGACGCGCGTACGGCCCCGGAGCCAGCTCGCCGTCGCAGCCTGACGCTCGGCCAACCGCCTTCCGTTGTCTTCGGTGCCTGTTCGGTGGGCCCCGACGTGGAACCGCCAACGAGCGGTCGGCGCTGTCACACCTCCCGTGGCCCCAGCCAGCCCTCGCCCCTCAGCAATCCCAGCTCGTCGGGTCCAGGTAGGCGTCCGCGTCTCGTAGCGCCAGTCTCAGCGATCATGCCGGCCTGGAACCACACGTTGATGGCGGCGGCTCACCTCGGCGTCCCCGAAGGGCGTCTCGATCGCCGTTGTTCGCCCGTCGGACGACGCGTAGCTGCCCCTCCCAGGACGCGTCCTGCGGCCGAGCCGGACAGGTCGGTCCGCTCGGCCGGTGGCCGTCGATCCGTCATGGCCACGCGGTTCGGCGATCTTCCGACAACGACCGACCGGTGGAAAAGTTATCCACACCCGTTGTCCACAGGCACCCCCTGTTTCACGTGAAACAGCGCGTGAGAGCGGGTGTGAGCCTGTGGATGACGGCCCGTATTGGCGATCTCGGCAGCCTGTGGATACTGCTTCGGCGCTCGGTGGTGACGTGGCACACCCGATCGACGAAGAGCACTGATCTGGTCGATCGGGAGGGGTCAAACGGGTAGGGACAGGGGTGCCAGACTCGGTTAGGGTCAGCGTCGTGCACGACACCCCTCCCTCAGTCCCGGACTTCACTCAGTGGCCGTCGTTTCCCTTCGAGGGGGACCTCCACGTGAAACAACTCGATGATCCGGTCCCGGTCGAGCCGCCCCGGAAGGGCGAGGGCCTCCGGGAATGCACCGCCTGCAACGCGCCCGACGAGGCCTACATCTGGGTGGGCGAACGGTGGCGAGTCCGTGCCATGGACCGGCCCACCGGCCTGCCCATGGTGCTCATCCTGGAGTCGCGGACCCACCTCGACCTCGGCGACCTGCCGAACCTGCTTGCCGCCGAACTGGGCGTGATGACCGTCCGGCTGGAACGGGCCATCCGGTCGCTCGACGGTGTGGCGCGGGTGCACGTCAACCGGTGGGGAGACGGCTCGGCTCACCTGCACATGTGGTTCCTCGCCCGGCCGTACGGCCGCCTTCAGTTGCGGGGCACCTTCCTGTCGCTGTGGGATTCGATCCTGCCGCCGATCTCCGAGGCGCAGTGGCGGGAGAATCTGGCGCTCGTCGCCGCCTGGCTTGCCGAGTTCGGCGGTCGTCCGCTCGCTGAGCCACCCCGGATCCAGTGGCAGGCGCCGTCCAGCCTGCTGGCCCAGTCGGCCGCCGCGGATGCCGCTGCCGCTGCCGCTGCGGAGGCAGCCGCGACAGCGGCAGCCGCGACAGCGGCAGCCTCGGTCATCGAGGCCGCAGAGGAGACCTTGGAACCAGCGCCCGAGCCCATCGGCGCCACCGGTCAGATCGACGCGGACGGAGCACCCAACGCGGATCCCCTCGTCCTGGATGCCGGCCCTCCGGCCGACGTCGCCGAGCCGACCGGCGGAACCGCCGGATCGACATCCGCCACCAACGAGGCAACGGACACGTTCACCGCCTCACCATCCAACGCTTCGGCGTCCGGTACGCCGACAACCGCCCCGGCACCCGCCGCCGCTGGCACGGCGGACCCGCTCGCCGGCGGACCCACGGTTCTCGGCGGTGCCGAAGACCTCCCTGGCCCGCCGGGCGACACCGACGACGAGGCCACCACCGGCACGGCCGGGTATGCCGCCAAGCCGGCCGCCCTGCACAGCGGCACCGCCGACAGCGGCATCGCGCACAGCGGCACCGCCGACAGCGGCACCGCGCACAGCGGCACCGCCGACAACGGCACCGCGCACAGCGGCACCCCGGACAACGGCAATCCGCAGCGCAGCACCCCGGACAGTGGCACCGACGGTTCCGCACCCGCCGCACCGGCGCACGTCGACGGGCCGGACGCACCGGACGCACCGGCGGCTCGCTGACGGTGGACCGGCCATGAGGGTGGCGCGATGAACCGAGGCGTGCGGCAACCACGCCAACCTCATGGTCGACTCAGAGGCGGCGAAGCAGGTCAGGGAGTGGTGAGGCGGGCAGCCGCTCGGGCGACCAGGGTGCCGAGGAGCCGGCCGAAGTCCAGCCCTGCCGCCTGCACGGCCAGTGGCAGGAGCGACGTTTCCGTCATGCCCGGCGAGACGTTGACTTCCAACACGTGTGGCTGGCCGGCGGCGTCCACGATCACGTCGACTCGCGAGAGGTCCCGCAGGCCGAGCGCGGTGTGCGCGGCGAGGGCCACATCGGCGACAGTGGCGGACACCTCCGGGGCCAACCGGGCCGGAGCGTGCCAGGTGGTCCGTCCGGCCGTGTAGCGGGCGGCGTAGTCGTACACGCCGTTGCGCGGCACGATCTCCACCGGAGGCAGCGCCTGCGGCCCGTCGCCGAGATCGACCACGGAGACCGCCACGTCCATGCCGGGCACGTACCGCTCCACGAGCGCGGTCGAGTCGTACGCGAAGCAGCCAACCATCGCGGCGGGCAGCGCCGCGGCGTCCCGTACCACCGCGCCACCCAGCCCCGACCCGCCCTGGGCGGGCTTGACCATCAGGGGCAGGCCGAGTCGGTCGACGATCCGATCCAGTACGGCGACCGCGCCCAACTCGGAGAAACGGTCGTGCGGCAGGGCCACCCAATCCGGGGTGGGAATGCCGGCCTCGCGGAGCACCGCCTTGGCCGAGGGCTTGTCCCAGGCGACCCGGGAGGCGCGGGCGTCGCAGCCGACGTACGGGACGTCACACAGGTCCAGCACCCCACGCAGCGAGCCGTCCTCGCCGGTGGCCCCGTGCAGCGCGATGACGACGGCGTCCGGCGGGTCGGCGGCCAGCGCGGGGAGCAACGCCGCGTCGGCGTCCCGCAACTCGGCTTCCACCCCGACGGCGCGCAGCGCGTCGAGCACTCGTCGACCGGAGCGCAGTGACACGTCCCGTTCGTAGGAGAGCCCACCCGCGAGCACCACGACGCGCAGGTCGGTGGAGGCGGCGGAATCGGTCACGAGGAGGCGCTCAGTGGCGGTCGTACCCATGCCGGCATCATGCCAAGTCGGGCCCTGGGACGTCGGAGCCGGCCTGGCCGCGTCGGCCGGCGGTGCCGCCTACGGCGCCGAAGACCCGGCGCATCGCGATCTCCTGCTCCATCACACCGGCCAGCCGGCGGACGCCCTCGCGGATCCGCTCCGGCGGCGGGAAGCTGAAATTCAGCCGCATCGCGCCGGTGCCGGTGCCGTCGGCGTAGAAACCGGTCCCGGGCACGTAGGCGACCCGAGCGGCGACCGCGCGGGGCATCATCGCCTTCGAGTCGAGGCCCTCGGGCAGGGTGGCCCACACGAAGAGACCGCCGGCCGGCGTGGTCCAGCTGGTGCCCTCCGGCATCAGGTCGGCCATCGCGTCGAGCAGGGCGTCCCGGCGCTCCCGGTAGACCTCGCGATAGACCTTGAGCTGCTGCCGCCACGGCATCGTGCCGAGGTAGGTGGACACCGCGGTCTGGGCGTAGACGCTGGGGCAGAGGATCTGGGCTTCGCTGGCGATGACCAGCTTGTCGCGGACCGCGTGCGGGGCCAGGATCCAGCCGACGCGCAGCCCCGGCGCGAAGGTCTTGGAGAAGGTGCTGAGGTAGAAGACCCCGTCGCGGCGCCGGGCCCGCAGAGGCGCCGGCGCGTCACCCTCGAAACCCAGCTGACCGTACGGGTCGTCCTCGACGACGAGCAGCCCGGCGCGCTCGCAGATGTCGAGCACTCGTTCCCGGCGCTCCTCGCTGAGCGTCACGCCGGCCGGGTTCTGATAGGTGGGGATCGTGTAGAGGAACTTCACCCGCCGGCCCGCGCGGGCCAGGTCGGCGATGGCGGTTTCCAACGCCTCCGGGATCAGCCCGTCCGCGTCCATGGGTACGTGCACGACCTGCGCCTGGGCGGCCTGGAACACACCGAGCGCGCCAACGTAGGTCGGACCCTCGGCCAGCACCACGTCACCGGGGTCGAGGAAGAGCCGGGCGAGCAGGTCCAGGGCCTGCTGCCCGCCCACGGTGACCACGACGTCCTCCGGGGAGGCGCCGCACGCGGCGTCGATGCCGGACAGCGACATCACCTCGCAGATGCGCTCGCGCAGTTCGAGGGTGCCCTGACCGATGCCGTACTGGAGGGTGGTCACGCCGTGCTCCGAGCCGAGCCGACCGAGCATCTCGCCGACCGCGTCCAGCGGAAGGGCGGCGATGTACGGTGCGCCACCAGCGAGCGAGACGACCTCAGGACGACTGGCGACCGCGAACAGTGCTCGGATCTCCGAGGCGGTCATCCCGCGTACCCGCCGGGCGTACCGGTCGGTGTAGTCGTCAAGAGTCGTGCCGGTCATGACCTCACCTCGATCGCTGCTCGGGTGGTTCCCGTCCCGGGTACCCCATTCACCGATGACCATGGCGGTGGGACACCGATTGTCGATCCTAGTCCGCCAGGGCCACGTCGCAGACCTGCCGAGACGGATCGACCACATGGCGGACCGTCGTCCGGGGCGTCCCCCGGTGCGGTGGGCATCTGCGCGTCCCCTCCCGGATCGCCGATCGGCGGCGTACGATCGCTCGTCGGGGGCAGGAAGGCGGCGCTGTCGTTTCGTGCCGATCCTTCCACCGAGCCTATTGTGGGGATGCGCCATATGTCGCGACGTCTGGTCAGCCTGACCCTCGACACGTTGGAAGACCTTCCTCGTCCGTGCCGGCAGTGCGTCTACTGGGAGCTTGATCCGGTCTCCGCGGACCGGGCCTGCGCCGCCGGTGATCCGGGCCTGGAGAAGGAGGCGTGGGTCTCCCAGACACTGCTGGAGTGGGGTTCCTGCGGCAAGCTCGCGTACGTCGACGGCATGCCGGCGGGTTTCGTGACGTACGCGCCGCCCGCCTACGTGCCCCGCTCGATGGCGTTCCCGACCTCGCCTGTCTCGGCCGACGCGGCACTGCTGATGACCGCAAACGTGGTCGCCGCGTTTTCCGGGGGTGGGCTGGGCCGGATGCTGGTGCAGGGTGTCGCCCGAGACCTGACCAAACGGGGGATCAAGGCCATCGAGGCGTTCGGCGACGCCAAGTTCGGCGACGCGGACGACCCCGCGGGCGGCTGTGTGGCACCTGTCGACTTCTTCCTCTCGGTGGGGTTCAAGACCGTACGTCCGCATCCGCGTTTCCCCCGGCTGCGCCTTGAGTTGCGGACGGCGCTGAGCTGGAAGTCCGACGTCGAGTACGCGCTGGAGAAGCTGCTCGGCTCGATGAGCCCGGAGACCCTGCTTCGTCCGGTCCGTCCCGCCCCGGCGACCCGCTCCACCAACACCTGACCGCCGACGCGGCGGGTCAGTCGACCACCGTGCCGGCGGTCACGACGGCCCGCAGTTCGCTGACGTCCAGCGAGCCGGTCGGAACGTCCCGCTCGATCGGGTAGTACATCCGCTGTACCGCGGCCACGATGGCCTCCACCACCCGGTCGCGGAAACGGGGGTCGACCAGGTGGGCGCGGTCCGTGGGCGAGGTGAGGTAGCCGACCTCCACCCGGACGGCCGGCATCCGCGTCAGCCGCAGCAGGTCCCAGGTCTTGGCGTGGGTGCGGCAGTCGCGCAGCCCGGTGCGGGCGACGATCTCCCGCTGCACCAGCCCGGCCAGGCGTTCACCGGTCGCCGACGTCACGCCGTTGTCGGTGCCGTAGTGGTAGGTGGCGACGCCCTCCGCATCCGGGTTGGCGTGGCCGTCCACGTGCAGCGAGATGAACACGTCGGCGCCCAGCGAGTTGGCCAGCAGGGCCCGGTCGGTGTCCGGCAGGCACCTGTCCGGCGACGGGCCGCGGGTGAGCTGCACCCGCACCCCGGTCGCCGCGAGTCGCCCCTCCAGCCGGCTGGCCAGGTCGTGCATCAGGTCCGCCTCGGTCCAGCGCAGCGACCCGTCGGGCACCACCATCCCCGGGTCGGTGCCGCCGTGTCCGGGGTCGATGACCACCGTCTTGCCGACCAACGCCGGCCCGGACTGCCGGATGGCGTCGGACTCGCGGAGCCACTGCGGCCGGCCACCGACCACCTTGCGGCCGATCCGGCGCAGCGCGTTCATGGTGTGCGGGCCGCAGGACCCGTCGGGGGTGAGGCCGACCTCGCGCTGGAACTGGGCCACCGCCCGGGACGTCCGGATGCCGTAGATGGCGTCCGCCCGCCCTACGTCGTACCCCATCTCCAGCAGCCGCTCCTGCAGCGACCGGACATCCTCGCCGGTGAGCGGGTCGGGGACCGCGTGGTAGAGGGTGCGGGCGCCGAGCCGCCAGCGGGCGGCGTCCAGGGCGCGCCAGGTTTCCGCCCCGACCCGGCCGTCCACGCTGAGGCCCCGGGACTGTTGGAACGCGCGGACCGCCCGCTCGGTGGCGAGGTCGAACTCGTCGGCGTGCGGCCCGGTGCCGGTGAGCAGGTCGAGGCCGGTCAGGATGCTGCGGATCTCCGTGACCGCGGGGCCCCGGTCACCGGATCGGATCGGACGCACGGCACGACCCCCTCTGCACGACGCTGGCTGGCCGGGCGGCCCAGGGTTGAGGCTATGCGTTCCGGGGCGGCGAGGTGGCCTGGCCGGGAAAAACGTCGACGACGCGGCCGGAGGAACACCGAACCCCGCACCCGACGGGCGGGTACGGGGTTCGGTGGATGTTTCTGCTGGTCAGAGAGCCGACTCGATGAGCCGGACCAACTCGCCCTTCGGCTTGGCACCGGCGATCGACTGGACCGGCTGGCCGTTCTTGAAGACGGTGAGCGTCGGCACCGACATGACCCGGTAGGCGCGGGCGGTCTCCGGGTTGTCGTCGATGTTGAGCTTGACGATGCTGACCCGGTCGCCCATCTCGGCGGCGATCTCCTCGAGCAGCGGCGACACCTTGCGGCAGGGGCCGCACCACTCGGCCCAGAAGTCCACCAGAACCGGCTTGTCGGCCTGCAGCACGTCAGCGACGAAACTCTTGTCGGTGACCGCCTTGGTATTTCCCACTATGCCCCTCCTCCGGGATGTGTTCCTTGTTTCAGCTGAGCGTCGCGATGAACCGTTCGGCGTCGAGCGCGGCGGCACAGCCGGTGCCGGCCGCGGTGATCGCCTGACGGTAGGTGTGGTCGACCACGTCACCAGCGGCGAAGACACCAGGCACGCTGGTGCGAGTGCCGGGGGCCTGGACCTTCACGTAGCCCTCGTCGTCCAGCTCGACCTGACCACGGAAGAGCTCACTGCGCGGGTCGTGACCGATGGCCACGAAGACGCCCGTCACGTCCATCACCTTCGTCTCGCCGGTGTGCACGTTGCGGACCCGTACGCCGGTGACCTTGCCGTCGTCGCCGAGGATCTCCTCGATTGTGCTGTTCCACTCGACCTTGATCTTCTCGTTGCTCAGCGCCCGGTCGGCCATGATCTTGCTGGCCCGGAACGAGTCGCGCCGGTGGATGATGGTGACCGACTCCGCGAAGCGGGTGAGGAAGGTGGCCTCCTCCATCGCCGAGTCACCGCCACCGACGACCACGATCTGCTGGTTGCGGAAGAAGAAGCCGTCACAGGTGGCGCACGCGGAGACGCCGTGGCCGAGGAATTCCTGCTCGCCGGGCACGCCCAGCGGACGCCAGGCCGAACCGGTGGAGAGGATGATGGATCGGGCCCGGTAGGCGGTCTCGCCGACCCAGACGGTGCTCACCGCGCCGGACCCGGCGTCGCCGGTGTCCACCAGCTCGACCCGGGTCACGTCGTCGGTGAGAAACTCCGCACCGAACCGCTCGGCCTGCTTGCGCATGTTGTCCATCAGCTCGGGGCCGAGGATGCCGTCGGCGAAGCCGGGGAAGTTTTCCACCTCGGTCGTGGTCATCAGCGCACCACCGGACTGCACGCCCTCGATGATCAGCGGCTTCAGGTTGGCGCGTGCGGCGTAGACAGCCGCCGTGTAGCCGGCCGGACCGGAGCCGATGATGATCAGGTTGCGGACCTCGTCCACTGCCGTCTCCCGATTGTGTGTGTTTCAGCGTCGGTGTGAGCGCCGGTGCTGATCCGAGTCGCCGACGCCTGGATGGGGCCGGCAGCTGACTTCCAGAACGTCATCGTACGAACCGGGGATTCCCGAAACCGGCATCTGGTGGGTCAGGTCACGTGGTGCTTGTCGTGTCATCGACCGTGGATTCACCCTACCCGCGCCGAATACCGGCTGTCCGAGCCGGACCCCGGCACTCCGCACTCCGGGCCGCTCACCCAGGCCCAGCGGGCCCCGGTCGCGTCGGTGAAACGGATGACAAGTGTCTGCTCGCCCTGGAACCGCGCGTAGTCGATCAACTCGACCGCCAGTGGGGCGGATCCGTGCTCCGCCGCCACGTTGGCCAGGCACGTGGTAAGCGCTGCCTCGGTGGTCAGCCGGGCCAACTGGTCCGAGCCGTCGGGCGACGGACGTCGGTCATCCTCGGCGTCCACCCCCGGCTGACCACCGGGCGTGTCACCTGTCGTCCGGCCGGGAGACGATGCGGTCTGCGCGTCGCCGAGAGTCTGTGGGGTGTAGTTCGTACCACTGCGCAGTGCCGGCCCGGTGGTGCGGACCGCTGCGGGCGCCGCGACGCCCTCGGGCGCATTGACCGGCTGGTTCATTGCAGGGGTGCCGGAGTCGTTGCTCGCGTGCATCGACACCTGGTTGAGGCCCAGTGCGAGCGCACCGACGGCGAACGCGGCGGCGGCCACCGGTGCGCCACGGCGCATCCAGCTGCGCCGGCGACCCGGGCCGGTGGGCTCGCGACGACCAGCACCGGCCGGTGCGCGCACGGCTGGCCGACGACCGGCGCCGCCCTGCACGGGCACGATGGGCGGTGTCGCGGTCTCGCCGGGTCGGTCGACCTCGAAAGTGGCGGCATCCTCGTCGGCCGCGGTGTCCGCCGGTGTCGGGCGCGCATCGTCGAGCGCGGCGCTGAGACGGTCGGCGATCGCCTGCGGCATCCGCGGCGACGCCTCGGCCCATCGGCCCAGGTCGGCACGGACCTCCGCGAGCGCGGGAGCAAGCAGCGCGTACGCCTCGGCCCAGGCCGGGTCCGTGGACACCAGCCGGGCGACCTCCTCCTGCCGCGGGGTGCCGTCCAACGCCCCGCCGAGGTAGTCAGCGAGGAGGTCGTCGTCGACCTCCCGGAACCCCTCGGTCGTCACGTGTCCTCCTGGTTGGCGTCCCGCCGGTACCGCCCCGACCCCGATCCGACGCCCTCGGCCGGGCTCGGGTTCCCCGGCGTGACGCCCGGCACCTCGCTGGTCGGGCCGTTTGCGTGCGGGCGGGCCGACGCTGTCGGGGCGACGGCGGGGCGAAGATGCCCGAGCAGCACCGCCAGCCGGGCCCGGCCCCGGGCGCACCGGCTCTTCACCGTCCCCTCGGCGATGCCGAGGATCCGGGCGACCTCGGCGACCGGATATCCCTGGATGTCCACCAGCACCAGCGCCGCACGTTGCTCGACGGGCAGCGCGGCCAGCGCCTCGCGGACCACCAGCGCGGTGTCGTGGTCCGGTGCGGGTGCGACAGGTTCGATCCCGCCGATGCCCGAGCCGTCCCCCGCGCGGTTGCCGTCCGGCAGCGGCACGGTCGGGTGGGCCTGCCGGCGACGGATCCGGTCCAGGCAGGCATTCACCACGATGCGGTGCAGCCACGTGGTGACTGCGGAGTCGCCGCGGAACCGGGCGGCTGCGCGGTGCGCGGAGAGCAGCGCGTCCTGGAGCGCGTCGGCGGCCTCTTCACGGTCGCCGAGCGTACGCAGGGCGACCGCCCAGAGCCGGTCGCGGTGCCGATGGAACAGCTCGGCAAAAGCATGCCGGTCACCATCGACGTGGGCACGCAGCAGCTCCAGATCCGAAGCCGCGGCGTGCCCGTCCATCACCACGTCCTGCGAATGCGGCGCCACGGTGGGGGTGCCAGGCTCACGACCCCTGGACCGTGATCTCCTCGACGTCGACCTGGTAGCCCCCGTCGGCGGGCGGCAACTCGGTGACCCAGAACAGCAGGTACTGGTATTTCCGGTCGGCGTCGAAGCCGTCGAACGCCATGGTGGTGCCGTCGTGGTCCTCGAATGGTTGCCCGATGGCGTTCTTCGAGGTCCGGTAGTTGGCGATCACCTGCTTGTCGCCGTTGGAGGTCGACGGCGGGTTGACGGTGCCGGTGAGAAGCTGGGCGGAGGCGCCACGGGCCGAGAGCACCGCCTGCACCGACTTGACGGTGTGCGGCGCGCCGAGGTCCAGCCAGATCCCCATGCCCTGCTTCGTGTTGCCGAACTTGGCGGTCGTGTACGTGTCGGTGCCCCAGCCCTTGTCCGGGTCGCCGTCGACCGCCTTGTCGGCGCCGTCCAGCTCATCGCGCACCTTGCTGTCCGGGTCGATGATCCGGACGTTCTTCACGGGCAGCTTGCGGACCACGGCGGCGGCCGGGGTGGCAGCGCCGGCCGAGGCACTCGGCGACGGAGCGGGGCTCTGGCTGGCCTGCGGGTCCTTGTCGCCAAGCGTGCTGATCCCGATCAGCAGACCGACCAGGGCGACCGCCAGCAGGCCGGCGATGCCCACGGCGACCTTGCGACCACCGGCCGCGGCCAGCGGCGACGGCTCTTCACCGGTCTCGGCGGCGAATCGCAACGGGCCGCTGTTGTCGAGGTAGTGCTCCTCCTCGGCCGGCACGTCCAGTCGGGCCAGCTCGGCGGCGAGCACATCGGACGACGGCGGCGCGATCTCGGCGTCGAGCAGATCCATGGTCAGGTCGTCCAGGTACGCGGGCACGCCCGCCCGGACCTGACGTGGCGCCGCGATGCCACCCCCGGCGTCGCGAACCGCGTCCGGGATGGCGGCACGGCCGTGACCGGCGGTGGCACCGTGCAGGGGTGCTTCGGCGTGCGGCCAGGAGCCGGTCAGGGCGAAGTAGAGGATGCCGCCGACCGCCCGGATGTCGTTCTCCTGGCTGTCGGCACCATCGGTGCGCGCGTCGGCCAGGACCACGCGACCCTCGTCGCTGATCATGACGGTGCCGGGGTGGACGTTGCCGTGCACCATGCCGGTGGCGTGCACGGCGGCGAGCGCGCTCGCGACGGCGTTGCCGATGGCGGTGGCGCGGGCCGGATCCAGTGGGCCGTCGGTCGCGAGGTCGCGCAGGGACTGCCCGTCGACCCACTCGCGCACCACGTACGCCCGCTCGGCCTCGTCGATCGCGTCGTAGACGCCGACCAGGTTGGGGTGGATGACCCGGCTGGCCGCGACGGCGGCCTGGAGCATCTCGGTGGCGGAGTCGCCACCCGGGTAGCGCAGCACGACCGCGACGGGGCGGCGCAGGATGACGTCGACCCCGCGCCAGACCAGCCGACCCGCGCTGTCGTTGTTGATGTGCTCAACCAGTTCGTAACGCTCGGCGAGGACTTCACCGGCCGTGGGAGCACCGAAGGTCATAACCGGAGGAGCGCTCTCGTCTGCCTCCTGACCCTCGCCGACCTGGGTCACCCGTCCTCCCTCGGTGATCGTGTCGATCGATGGACCCGAACTGCTGGGCATGTGGCTTCCCGCTCTGCCGTTGAAGGAACCGGCCGACGGTGTCGACGCGCCGCGTCGGCCCCTGCCGTACCCGTCGAGAGCGACCTTACCTGGGTTGCCCGTCTCCCCGACATGTCATCTTCCCGCCGTACCCGGCGGGTTGCCGGCAGTCGAGGAGCTCGTCCGGTTACGACCGTTGTCAGCCACGTTGCTGGCACATGTACTAGCTAATCTACGGCTTCACCGCAAGTGACCGACGCCGGGGCTGGGCTGGCGCAACCCCTCCCCACACCTGGCATCTTCCCACCGATCGGCCCCGCACCCTCAGCCTTATGGTTGGTTATCCACAGGCTGATGCGGTGGTTGACCGGCGAATCGCGGAGTTATCCACAGGTGCATCCCCAGCCTGGTGATCCGTGGTCACGGTCCGTGTGCGTATCAACTTTTTGTGACCAGCCGATGGCGATCAGCGACCAAGGCGGCGGCGGACCATGCCGACCACCTCGGTGATCTCGCTGATCCGCAGCAGCATGGCCAGACCCAGGTAGGTCCCGCCGATCACCGCGCCACCGACGACGAGCTGGATCGCCGCCTCAAGCCAGCTCGGCCTGTCGCCACCCGGCAGGAGGGCGATGACCAGCCACCCGACAAGCGACGCGCCGAGGGCGGCGACCACGACCCGGCCGAGGGTGCGCATGATGGCGCCCAGCCCGATCCGGCCGACCCGGGGCCGAAGCAACCATGCGGAACCAACCGCTGCGGCCAGGTAGGAGACCGCGTTGCCGATCATCATCCCGGCCGCCGCGAAGTGCGCGGCGAACGCGGCGAAGAGCACGATCTGTACGCCGACCCGCAGCGCCACCACCGGAATGTTGATCAGTGCTGGGGTGCGGGTGTCCGGCAGCGCGTAGAAGGCAAAGGTGAAGAGCTGACTGATCGCGAACGGCACCAGGGCGATTGCGGCGGCCAGCAGGACGGTGGACGTGGCCGTCGCGTTCTCGGCGCTGAACGCGCCGTAGCGGAAGACCACCACCGAGATCGGGGTGGCCAGCACGGCGTAGCAGACCGCGATCGGCGCGAGCACCGCTGTCACCATCCGGACACCCCGGGAAAGATCCGCGGTGACGTCGTGGAACCGCCCGTCCGCCGCCGCAGCGGCCATCCGGGGCATGAGCGCGGTGATGATCGAGACGGCGATGATGCCATGGGCCATCATCAGCAGCAGGAAGACGTTGTTGTAGATCAGGATGCCGGCCTGGTCGGTGCCCGCGGCGCGGGTGAGAAGGTTGACCACCACGAAGAGACCGAGCTGGTTGACGGCCACGTAGCAGAACATCCAGGCGCCGAGCTGGGCCAGCTCGCGCAGCCCCAGCTCGCGGAAGTCGAACCGCCACCGCCAGCGGAAGCCGACCTTGCGCAACGCCGGCAGCAGCCCGGCGGTCTGCACCGCCACACCGAGCAGGGTGCCGCCACCGACAAGCAGGATCCGGCCGGCGCCCATCTCCGACGGCTGTAGCCCCTTCGCCCCGTACACCAGGATGTAGAGGCCGAAGACGCCGATCACCACCAGGTTGTTGAGGATGGGCGCCCACATCGGCGCGGCGAAGTGGCCCCGCGTGTTCAGCACGGCGGCGATCAACGCGCTGACGCCGGTGAAGAAGAGCATCGGCAGGACCAGCCACGACAGGCGCGTGATCAGCTCGGTGTACGCCTCGTCCTTGCCGCTGGCGTAGATGGCGGTCAGCCAGGAGGCCGACGCCACGGCGATCAGGGCCGCCGCGGCCAGCGCCAGCACCGCGAGGGTGAGCAGCCGTTGGGCGTACGCCTCGCCCCGGTCCGCGTCGCTCTTGCGCCGCCGGACCAGCACCGGGATCAGCACGCTGGTGAGCACCCCGCCGAGCAGGAACTCGTACACCTGGTTGGGGAGGAAGATGGCGGTCGTGTAGGCGTTGCCGATCAGGTTGCCGAGGGCGGCACCGATCATCAGGTTCCGGATGAAGCCGGTGCCCCGGCTGACCAGACTGCCGACCGCCATGACCGCGCTGTTGGCGGCGGCGCTGGTTTCGCCGACGACCTCGGGCGGGGGCGCCGTGGCCTCCACCCCGGCCTGGTTCAGCGGCTCCGCGGAGATGAAGACCGCCCCGTCAGCCGGCGGCACGTTACCGTCCGGCGTGGCGTTGGCGCTGCGGTAGAGCCCGCCGCTCATCTCCAGCCTCCCAGGGGTACGTCGGGTCGGACACCGACCCGCACGCCACAGACCATAGTCAACCCCCACCCGTTACCCACGCCCGGCGGATCGGATCACACCCCGGCCCGATAGGCTGGCGATCCCATGTCCGAAGCCTCCGCTCCTCACGCCGCCGACCGCCGCGAACTCACCGCCGCGCAGCGCAACGCCGTCGCCGAACTGCTCCGGGTCTCCCCGGTGGCCGACGAGTTGGGCCGCCGGTTCGTCCGCGCCGGTCACGAGTTGCACCTGGTGGGCGGTTCGGTGCGGGACGCGCTGCTCGGCCGGCTCGGTGACGACCTCGACTTCTGCACCGACGCGCACCCCGACGAGACGCTGCGGATCATCAAGGGCTGGGCCGAGTCGATCTGGGAGACCGGTCGCGAGTTCGGCACCATCGGCGCTCAGCGCGACGGCCTCCGGCTGGAGATCACCACCTTCCGCGCCGAGTCGTACGACCAGGTCAGCCGCAACCCGGTGGTGGTGTACGGCACCAGCCTCGACGAGGATCTCAAGCGGCGCGACTTCACGATCAACGCGATGGCGGTCAGCCTGCCGGAGCACCGGTTCACCGACCCGCACGGCGGGTTGGACGACCTCTCGGCCAAGATGATCCGCACTCCGAGCACCCCGGGTGAGTCGTTCGGCGACGACCCGTTGCGGATGCTGCGGGCCGCCCGGTTCGCCGCCCAGTTGCGCTTCGCCGTCCACCCGGACGTGCACCGGGCGATGAGCGAGATGGCCGCCGACCTGGACCGGATCACCGCCGAGCGGATCCGCGACGAGTTCACCAAGCTGCTCTGCGGCGCGGACCCGATCACCGGTCTGCGGCTGCTTGTCGACACCGGCCTGGCCGAGCGGTTCCTGCCGGAGCTGACCGGTCTGAAGCTGGAGATCGACGAGCACGCGCAACACAAGGACGTCTACGAGCACACCCTGACGGTCGTCGAGAACGCGGTCTCCTACGAGGAGGAGGGCTGCGACTTCATCCTGCGGATGGCCGCCCTCCTGCACGACGCGGGCAAGCCGGCGACGAAGGCGGTCGGGCCGGACGGTCGGGTCAGCTTCCACCACCACGAGGTGGTCGGCGCTCGGCTGACCAAGGCCCGGATGAAGGCGATGCGCTACCCCAAGGACGTCACCGCGCAGGTGACCGCGCTCGTCGCGCTGCACCTGCGCTTCTACGGGTACGGGCGGGGGGAGTGGACCGACTCGGCGGTGCGTCGTTACGTGGCCGACGCCGGTGACCTGCTGCCCCGGCTGCACAAGCTGACCCGTTCCGACTGCACGACCCGTAACCGGCGCAAGGCCGCCCAGCTCGCGGCGGACTACGACGCGCTGGAGGACCGGATCGCCCGGATCGCGGCCGAGGAGGACCTGGCCCGGGTCCGCCCCGACCTGGACGGCAACGCGATCATGGAGTTGCTCGGCGTACCGCCGGGGCCGGTGGTCGGACGAGCCTGGAAGCACCTCAAGGAGCAGCGCCTCGAACACGGCCCGCTGGACCGCGACGCGGCCGAGGCGGAGTTGCTGCGCTGGGCCCGTGCCGAGGGCCTGATCCCCTGACGTTCCGGGCCTCACGGCCCGGGCCTTGCGATGATCGACTCGGTTTCGTCGAAGTCGCCGTGTCCCCGCACGACGGATGGCCCGATCTCCAGGAAGCCGAGTGGATCGCCCCGGCGTGCCGACGGACGCCACCCCCGGAACCGGGAGCGACGCCCGTCGCGTACACCGTCAGCGGGTCTCGACGGCCGTCCCGTCCACGGACGCGCCCTTGCCGGCCGACGCGCCGTTGCCGGCGGTAGTCGACCCGGAGCCGAGCCGGGCCAGCAGACCGGCCAAATCGATCCCGGTCAGGTCGCTACCGAGCTGGAGCCCCTGGGCCACGTTGCCGGCCACCGACTTGGTCAGCGACGACGCACCGTCGGTCGAGATGACAGTCATCTTGTCGATCGCCCCGATCGGCGCGCTGGCCGCCTCCACCACCTGCGGCAGCACCTTCACCAGCAGGTCGAGCACCGCTGCCTCCCCGTACGCGGCGAACGCCTCGGCCTTGCGCGCCATCGCGTCCGCCTCGGCCTCGCCCCTGGCCAGGATGGCCGCAGCCTCGGCCTGACCCTCCCGCTCCACCGCCTCGGCGATCGCGGAACGGCGACGCTGCTCGGCCTCACCCTCCTTGGCACCCTCGATCGCGTTCGCCTCGGCCAGTGCGGCACGTCGGGCCCGCTCGCCCTCACCGGTGAGCCGTGCCTGCTCGGCGGAGGCCTGTGCGGCGGCGATCACGGACTGCCGCTGGGCGTCGGCGTGCAGCACCGCCGCAGCGCGGGACGCCTCGGCCTCCTGCTCCACCTTGTACCGGGCCGCGTCGGCGGGCTTGCGTACCTCGGTGTCGAGCTGGCGCTGCTTGAGCTCGGCGTTGCGCTCGGCGACCTTCTGCTGCTCGGAGAGGATCGCCTGGTCCCGCTCCGCCTGGGCGAGCGGCCCGGCGGCGGCGGACTTCGCCTTCGCCGCGTCGATCTCGGCCTGGATGCCGGCCTGCTTGAGGGCCAGGTTGCGGTTGGCCTCGGCGATGGCCTCCTCGGCGAGCAGCCGTTCCTGCTCGGCCTGCTGTCGGGCCCGCGCCTCGGCGATGGCCGCGTCCTTGAGCACCCGGGCGGCCTCGGGCCGACCCAGATCCTGCAGGTAGGACCCCTCGGCGAGGATGTCCTGGAGCTGGAACGTGTCCAGCACCAGACCCTGGTTGGTCATCGAGTGCTCGGCCTCCTCGGCGACCGCGCTGGCGAACGCCGCCCGGTCCCGGATGACCTCCTCGACGGTGAGCCGACCGACGATCGAACGCAGCGCGCCGGCCAGCACCTCCCGGGTGAAGTTGTCGATCTCGTCCTGCTGGTGCAGGAACCGCTGGGCGGCGGCCCGGATCGCGTCCTCGGTGCCGCCGACCTTGACGATCGCCACACCGTGCAGATCGGCACGGATGCCCTGCTTGCTCACCGCGCCCCGGATGCCGACGTCGATCCGCCGGCTGGACAGGTCGAGCGACTGGAGCTTCTGCACCACCGGCAGCACGAAGACCGAGGCGCCCAGCACGACCTTCTGCCCGGAGTTGTCGGTCGACCGACCGCCGTCGGCGGTCTGCGTGGTCCGCCCCTTGCGGCCGGTGACGATGAACGCCTCGTTCGGCCCGGCCACCTTGATCCGGGAGAGCACGAAGAGCACCAGGATGAGCGCGAGGAGAACCGCGCCACCGATGGCGATGAGCAGGCCCATATGGGAAGTCCTGTCTACGAGGAGGAGATCAGTAGGTTTCGACGTGCACGCTGGTCTCGCTGAGTGCCTGCACGACGAAGACCTGGGCGCCGATCGGTATCGGCTGGTCCGCGCGGGCGCTGAGCTTGACCGGTTGGCCGGCGAGGCGTACCCGGACCTCGCCGTAGCCGTCGATCGGCACCGGGGTGACGACCAGGCCGAGCGCACCGACCAGGTCGTCTCGGGTGGGGGTGGGATCGGTGCGCATGTTCCGCGCCGCCCGGCTGAGTCGGGACGCCAGCCAGCCGGTGGGCACGGCCGCGAGCACGCCACCGACCGTCGCACCGACGATCATGCCGGGGGTACGCGCACCGAGCAGTTCGTTGACGATGGCCCCACCGAAGCCGAACGCCCCGGCGAAGCCGGCAACCGTTTCGACAGAGATCGGACCGTCCACGTCGGCGTGCCCGAAATGGAACAGCTCGGTGCCGAGCAGGGCGAGCGCGAGCACCCCGATGCCCGCCCCGCCGATGATCAGAAAGATGAGCGTCCCGGTTGCCACGACCTGCACGGTATCGACGCCGCGCAACGCGGACGGGCCTCTGCCGGCGGGGTCCGCCCGGGGTCGGCCGGGTCGGGGAGAATGGGGTGATGCGTTGGACCGTGCTCGACTCCCCGATCGGCGAGTTCTCCGTCGCCACCGATGGCACGAGCGTCTGCGGCACCCATTTCGGCCGGGTCGAGGCCGCCACCGAGGAGCCCGAGGACGCGCTGTCCCGGCAGGCGGTCGCCGAGCTGCGGGCCTACTACGCCGGCGAGTTGACCGCGTTCACCATTCCGGTGTCGATGCCGCGCGGCTCGGGCTTCGAGCGGGCCGTGTGGCGGGAGATGACGCACATTCCGTACGGCGAGACGCTGACGTACGGCGAGGTGGCACGCCGGCTCGGCGATGCCGGGGCGGCTCGGGCGGTGGGCGTGGCCTGCAACCGCAACCCGGTGCCGGTGATCGTGCCGTGTCACCGGATCGTCGGTGCGGGCGGCAAACTGGTCGGCTTCGGTGGCGGTCTGCCCCGCAAGGTCAAACTGCTGGAGTTGGAGGCCGCGGTCGCCCTGCGCCACGCCTGGTCCTGACGCTCGCGGTCGGCCGGCCCGCCGGATGTGGGACAAATCCCGACTATCAGCCGACCGGTCGATGTGGATACCTCGCCGCAACGGTCATGATCAAGCGTCGTTTCCACTTCGCGGGGGTACTCATGACCGAAAACCAGGACAAGAACGTCGGCCGGCGTCAGCTGCTGCGCCGTGCGGGCACCGTGGCCGCCGGTGTTGCCGGCACCACAGTGGTCGGTGCCGCCGCCGCCGGCTCGGCCCAGGCCGACCCTGGTCAGCCGGTGGTCCAGGCCGCGAACAACGTCGTCACGGGCGGCGGCACCACCGCCCTGGTCAACCCGGCTGGTGCGCCCACGCTGCGGTTGCAGAACACGAACACCGTGGTCGACAACAACATCAAGTTCACCGGCCCGGCGCTCCAGCTGGCGCCCAGCGGTGACCTGCTGAACGCCGAATCCCCGGTCGGCTCGATGGGCGTCGACCAGCACGGCAACTTCCAGGTGGTCTCCGTGCACAACGGTGGTAGTGCCATCACCGACTTCGTGCACACCACCGGCAACTCGAACCAGATCGTGCCGATCGTCCCGCAGCGGGTCATCGACACCCGGGACCCCGGCCTTCGCAACCGGATTGCCAACGCCTCCTCGACCACCCTGGACAGCGCGGGCCGCCTGCGTGGCGGCCAGACGATCCACGTCCTGCTTGAGGACTTCGTCTACTACGGCGACGCCCTCTTCGGCATCGTCACCGCGACGACCGCGGTCAACGCGGGCTTCCTGCAGATCTTCCCCTACGGCACCGAGCGGCCGGCGAACTTCGCGTCGCTGAACTACTCGGCCAACCAGGTCAACTCGAACGCGTTCATGTCGGGCATCGGCTGGACCGCCGACGCCGTCTCGATCTACGCGCTCCAGACCACGCACGTCGTCCTCGACGTGACGGCGTTCGTGGTCGGCTACGGCAGTGTCCGCGAGGACATCCTGCCGTACTCCGTCAACGCCGCGGCGCGAGGCGCCAAGTCGCTCGCCGACCGCAAGGCGGAGCGGGCGGCGAAGGCCAAGCAGGGCAAGCCGAGCTGGGAGTAGCTCGCTCGCCGTACCGACGGCGAGGCACCGAACGCGGCGAGGGCCGGGTCCCGACGGACCCGGCCCTCGGCCGTACCTGGTGCTCAGCGGGTCAGCGCTCGACCTCGCCGGCGATGAACTCCTCGACGGCCTGGTGGGCGTCGTGGTCGGCGTACTGCACCGGCGGGGACTTCATGAAGTACGACGAGGCCGACAGGATCGGGCCGCCGATCTTCCGGTCCAGCGCGATCTTCGCAGCCCGGACCGCGTCGATGATGACGCCGGCCGAGTTCGGCGAGTCCCACACCTCGAGCTTGAGCTCGGCGTTGAGCGGGGTGTCACCGAACGAGCGGCCCTCCAGGCGGATGTACGCCCACTTGCGGTCGTCCAGCCACGGCACGTGGTCCGACGGGCCGATGTGCACGTCGCTCTTGCTCATCTCGTGCGGGATCTGCGAGGTGACCGACTGGGTCTTCGAGATCTTCTTCGAGACCAGCCGCTTGCGCTCCAGCATGTTCATGAAGTCCATGTTGCCGCCGAAGTTGAGCTGGTACGTGCGCAGCAGCTCGACGCCGCGGTCCTCGAAGAGCTTCGCCAACGCGCGGTGCACGATGGTGGCACCGACCTGGCTCTTGATGTCGTCACCGACGATCGGCAGGCCCGCGTCGGTGAACTTCTGGGCCCACTCCGGGTCGGAGGCGATGAAGACCGGCAGGGCGTTGACGAACGCGCAACCGGCGTCGATCGCGGCCTGGGCGTAGAACTTGGCGGCCTGCTCGGAGCCGACCGGGAGGTAGCAGACGACGACGTCGACCTGCGCGTCGCGCAGCGCCTGCGCCACGTCGACGGGGGTCGCGTCCGACTCCTCGACGATCTCGCGGTAGTACTGGCCCAGACCGTCGAAGGTCGGACCGCGCTGCACGCTGATGCCGGTCGGCGGCACGTCGCAGAGCTTGATGGTGTTGTTCTCGCTGGCGACGATCGCCTCCGCGAGGTCCATGCCCACCTTCTTGGCGTCCACGTCGAACGCCGCGACAAACTCCACGGAGTTGACGTGGTAGTCGCCGAAGGCGACGTGCATGAGACCCGGGACGCGGTCGTTCGGGTCGGCATTCCGGTAGTACTCGACGCCCTGAACAAGGGACGAGGCGCAGTTACCCACACCGACGATGGCGACGCGGACGGAGCCCATAGCGTCTGCCTCCTTCTTTTCTGTCACGGCCGCTCATTCCTGGTCTCTCCAGGCGGAGGCGGGCTGTTGTCTTCTCGTCGGCCACCGGCCGTCCCGATGTTCGGGACCGTCGGGGCTCGGCCGGAGCGCTCGTTGGCGATGAGCTCCTCCAGCCAGCGGACCTCGCGCTCACAGGCGTCGAGGCCGTGGCGCTGTAGTTCCAAGGTGTAAGCGTCGAGGCGCTCGGCTGCCCGGCCCAGCACGTCACGAAGCCCTTCGCGACGCTCCTCGATCTTGCGGCGGCGACCCTCCAGAATGCGCAGGCGGGTCGCCTGGTCGGTCCGGGCGAAGAACGCGAAGTGCACCCCGAAGCCCGTGTCGTCATACGTCTCGGGCCCGGCCTGTGCGATGAGCTGGGCGAAGCGTTCCTTGCCGTCCGCGGTGATTTTGTAGACCACCCGACCTCGTCGGCTGGTCAGCGCGGGAACCTCCTCGGCAGTGGCGGGTGTCTCAGCAGCTTCGGTGATCCATCCCGCCGCCTGCAGCCTGCGCAGGGTTGGATAGAGCGAGCCGTAGCTGATCGCCGCCCGGATCGCGCCGAGTTTGGCGGTCAGCTCCTTGCGCAGCTCGTAGCCGTGCATCGGAGACTCCTGCAGGAGGCCGAGGATGGCGAACTCGAGCACTGGCCACCCTCTCTTTACCCTCCGGCGTGAAGTGGTAACCGCCGCGATGTATCGGTCCGATACATCGCACGTTAGCGGGTCACGCCAGCCAGGGCAAACCCCCGTTCCGAGACGCTGCCGTCACGGATTGTGAGCGCGGTCGCCTGGTCGGGCCGGACCGCGTACCCTTCTCCGCATGCGTACGCAGCGCCAGGTCGTCGACTACTCGCTTCAGAAGCGAGCAGTGCTGCGTGAGCTCCTGGCCGGCCGGGTCGGTACGTACGACGTCTGCGACGCATCGCCGTACCTGAAGAACGCCGCCCGGTTCCACGGAGAGCCGACCGACCGGCGCTGCCCGATCTGCCGCAGTGAAAACCTGACCCTCGTCCACTACATTTATGGCGACGAGCTCAAGCAGTCCGCCGGGCAGGCACGGACACTTACCGAGCTGCCCGTCCTGGCGATGACGCTGCGTGAGTTTCAGGTCTTCGTGGTGGAGGTGTGCCTCGGTTGTGACTGGAACCATCTCGTCGAGCAGTACCTGCTCGGCCGGGACGGTTTGACCGGCGACAGCGACGGCACCGGCGAGCAGGACGTGGCGTCCGCCGAAGGTGCGGGTCGGCGGAGGCGAGAGGCGCAACGGTGATCGCAGCTGGTTGGACCGGCCCCGGGGCCATCGACAGAACCCGGGACGGACGACCGCTCGTTGGTCCGATTGGCCCGATTGATACAGCATTGACCTCGGTGAGGCGGCACCCGCGTGCCGCCGTCCCGGGTGAATCAACTCACGGCAACCCGGTGGCGGCGCAGTCGCGCCCCACCGCGACCGGCAGGGTGTGAGGAATGAACTCGTACGGCGATCCCAGTTCTGCGCGCGGCCGGGCCCAGTACCCGGGCGCGAACGGCAACCCCGGGTCGGGCGCGGACGACGCGCACCGCAGACCCGGCGGTGACTCCCCCGGGAGTGGCTGGTCGGCCTCGGAGGGCGGCGCGGCAACCCCGGGTCGCGCCTCGGTGCCGCCGCGGGCCGCCGGTGGGCGGGCCACGGTGGGCGGTTCTGCCTCGGTGCCGCCGCGTGGCACCGCGGCCGCCGGATCGGCCTCGGTGGGTTCGGCGACCCCGGGCCGAGCAGGGCGGGCCTCGGTGCCCGTGTCCCCGGCGCCGGGTGTGGCCGCTGGTCGTGCCGGCGCGGGCCGGGCCTCGGTGCCCGTGTCCCCGGCGCCCGGAGCACCGGCAGGTCGGGCCACTGTCGGAGCCGCCTCCGTCGGAGCCGCCTCGGCGGGCCGGGCCAGCGTCGGCTCCGCGTCCGTGGGTGGCCGCGCCGCGGTGGCGCGGGCGAGCGTCTCGCCGGTCTCCGGAGGCCCCGGTGGCCCGGGTGGGCCCAACGGTCCGGGCGGACCCAACGGGCCGGGCCGGGGCGGTCGTGGCGCCGGCGGCCCGGGAGCGGCACGGGCGAAGAAGCGCAAGCGGATGAACCTGCTGATCGCCGGAGTCGCGGTCTTCATCATGCTGGCCGGTGTCGGCGTGGTCGGGTTCACCTACTACTCGACGAACGTGGTCATGCCCAACGAGTTGCCGTTGCCGCTGTCCACCACGGTGTACGCCAAGGACGGCAAGACCCCGTTGGCCAAGCTGGGCAGCGAGAACCGCACCTTCGTCACCATCAACCAGATCCCGGAGTTCGTGCAGCACGCGGTGGCGGCAGCCGAGGACCGCAACTTCTACCGGCACTCCGGCGTCGACTACAAGGGCATCGTCCGGGCCGGATGGAACAACATCTCCGGTGGCGACAAGCAGGGTGCCTCGACCATCACCCAGCAGTACGCCCGCAACGCGTTCGAGAATCTCCAGGACGACACGTACGGCCGGAAGGTGAAGGAGGCAATCCTCGCCTCCAAGCTGAACGAGAAGTACGACAAGCCAGAGATCATGCAGCACTACCTCAACGTGATCTACTTCGGCCGCGGCGCCTACGGCATCGAGGCGGCGGCACAGACGTACTTCGGCAAGTCGGCGAAGGACCTCAACGTGGCCGAGGGCGCGGTCCTCGCGGCGGTGATCAAGCAGCCGGTGGCGAGCGACACCCACAAGGGGTTCGACCCCGCGGTCAACCTTCCGGACGCCAAGGCACGGTGGGACTACGTGATCGCCGGCATGAAGAAGGAAGGCTGGGTGGACTCCCCCGGGAAGCCCGTGTCGCCGACCGAGTACCCGAAGGTGCTGGCACCGAAGAAGGGCGGGAACGGGTTCGGTGTCGACAGCCCGCGCGGCAACGTCATCAACTACGTCCGCCAGGAGATGGACGCGATGGGCCTCTGCTCCGACACCGGCGCGGAGGGCAAGACGAGCTGCGTGGACGCGCTGCGCGACGGCGGCTACCGGATCACCACCACCATCGACCCCAAGTTGCAGACCGCCGCGGAAAACACGGCGATGCAGTCGAAGAAGGGCTCCGAGCTCAACGACCAGCCGAAGAACCTGATGGCGGCGGTGGTGTCGATCGACCCGTCGAAGGGCCGCGTGCTCGCCTACTACGGCGGTGACAGCGGCGCCGACTTCGACTACGCCGGCAAGAACACCGACAAGAACGGCGACCTGACCGGTGGGCACCAGCCGGGCTCGTCGATGAAGGTGTACACGCTGGCCGCCGCGATCGAGGCAGGCATCTCGGTCAAGTCGCACTGGGACCCCACGCCGTACAAGCCCGAGGGTTCCGACGTCGCGATCGGCAACGCCGGCCGCACCAACCTCAAGTGCGGCAAGTACTGCACCCTCGAAGAGTCGACGATCCAGTCGTACAACGTGCCCTTCTACTGGGTTGCCGACAAGATCGGCGCGGACAAGGTCGTCGACATGGCCCGGAAGGCCGGCGTGACCACCATGTGGGGCGTCGACCCGCCGCAGGCCTTCGACCTGTCGAAGAAGGGTCCGAACCCCTTCGACAACTACACCGGTTTCGGCAAGTACCCGCTCACCGTGTTCGACCACGCCAACGCCATGGCGACGTTCGCCAACGACGGCAAGTACATCAAGGCCCACTTCGTCATCAAGGTGGAGCAGCAGGACAAGAACACCGGCAAGTGGAAGGTCGTCGGCAGCGAGCGCATCAAGGTGGAGCCGCGGATCCCCAAGAAGGTGACCGACGAGGTGACCGGTGTCCTGAAGCAGATCCCTCGCCCCAACGACATCTCCCTGGAGAACGGCCGCCAGGCCGCCGCCAAGACCGGCACCTGGGAGTACGACAAGGACGACAACTCGCACGCCTGGACGGTCGGCTACACCCCGCAGAACGCCACAGCGGTGTGGGTGGGCAGCCGCGACCCGAAGAAGCCGCAGATCCGGCTCGCCAGCGGCAAGGATGTCGGCGGCTCGAACCTTCCCGGCCCGATCTGGGAAAAGTACATGAACTTCGCCCTCAAGGGCCTGGAGGAGATCCCCCTGCCCAACGTCACCGGCGAGGGTGACGTCACGAAGGGCAACGGCAAGGAGCCGCCGCCGGCCATCCCGGGTCTGCCGGGTCAGCCGGGCGGCCCTCCCTGTGACCCGCTGACCGACCCGTTCTGCACGGTTGGTAACCCGGGCGGTAATCCCGGTGGGCCTGGCGGGCCCGGTGGACCTGGCGGACCCGGTGGACCCGGCGGGCCAGGTGGTGGGCCCGGTGGCGGCGGCGGTGGAGTGCTGCCCGGCCTACCGCCCAACCAGGACTGACCCGCAGCTCCGCACGACGCCGCCGTCGGCCGGACGACCTGTCCGGCCGGCGGCGGCGTTTTCGTACCCAGATCTCTCCGCGTCGGGACGGGACGGGTGCCCCCGTTATACGGCAGGATGCCTTTTCATGAGCACCCAGTCGACGCCCGGCATCGACGACGCCGGCACCACCGACCACCCGTCCCGCTCCGACGGGTTCGTCCGCGGCCTCTCCGGTGCGATCGGCGGCCCGCTGGGCGACCACGCGACCTCGCTGGACCGGCCGGTCGGCCAGGAGCGGCGGTTCTGGACCGCCGTCCGGATCGTGCTGGCCCTGGTCTGCCTGACCCTCGCGCTGCACTGGGTGCAGAAGTCGCCCTGCCAGGACGGCGCCTGGCAGAACAACGTCCAGTACACCCGGTTCTGCTACACCGACGTCCTCGCCCTCTACTACGCCGAAGGGCTCAACGAGGGCAAGGTGCCCTACCGTGACCACCCGGTCGAGTACCCGGTGCTGACCGGCTACTTCATGGGCGCGCTGGGCCTGCCGGTGCACGCGGTCGGTGAGGGCGATCCGGGCATCAACCAGGGCCAGTGGTTCTACAACCTCAACGCGCTGGTGCTGGGCTCGCTCGCGGTGGCCACAGTGGCGGTGATCCTCGCGCTGCGCCGCAGACGACCCTGGGACGCCGCGTTGTTCGCACTCGCCCCGGCGTTGGTGCTCACCGCCACCGTCAACTGGGATCTGCTGGCCATCGGGCTGGCCGCCTTCGGCCTGCTGGCCTGGGCCCGAAAACGACCGGCGGTCGCCGGCGTGCTGCTCGGGCTGGCCGGCGCGGCCAAGCTGTGGCCGTTGTTCCTGCTCGGGCCGATCCTCGTACTCGCGTTGCGGGCCAACCGGCTCCGTGCCGCGCTCACCGCCACCGGTACGGCGATCGCCGCCGTGGTGCTGGTGAACCTGCCCGCCGCGCGGGCGTACCCGGACAACTGGGACCGATTCTTCGAGCTGAACACCACGCGGCCGATCGACTGGGGCACGTTCTGGTATATCGGGCGTTACCTGGACGGCAAGGTGGGCAACGACCCCGCCCGGCCCGGCCCGTTCGAGTGGCTGAACGGCAACATCCCCACCCTCAACACCCTCTCGTACGCGCTGTTCGGGCTGGCCTGCCTCGGCGTGGCCGTGCTGGCGCTGCGGGCACCACGCCGCCCACGGCTGGGCCAGCTCGCCTTCCTGGTGGTCGCGGCGTTCCTCATCTTCAGCAAGGTCTGGTCACAGCAGTTCGTGCTGTGGCTCCTGCCGCTGGTGGTGCTGGCCCGCCCCAAGTGGGGGGCCTTCCTGGCCTGGCAGATCGCCGAGGTCTGCTACTTCGTCGCCTTCTACGGTGAACTGCTCGGCGCGGCGACCAGCCGCCCGGTCTTCCCCGAGGGGGTGTTCGTGCTGGCCTCGACGTTGCGGCTGACCACCGTTGTGGTGCTCTGTGTGCTGGTCATCCAGGAGATCCGGCACCCCGAGCGGGACGCCGTGCGGGCCACCTATCCGGACGACCCGGACGGTGGCGTCCTCGACGGCGCACCAGATGCGCCGTGGCTGGATCGCTGGCGCCGCCGCGCACCGACCACCGAGCCCGAGCCCGAACCCGCCCCCACCACGTGATCCAGCGGTCCCGCGTCAGAGCCGGTAGACGACGGCGTCCCCGACCTCCTGGCGGGTGATGCCGAGCGACTCGACAGGTGCGTCGATGGTGATCTCCCACGGCGTGCCGGGCACCCGGTCGCGCAGCAGCACCACCGTCCGGACGCCGAGCGTGCGCAAATAGTCGATGCTTGTCTGGTTGGGGAACGCCTGGCTCACCCGACGGACGTCGTCAAGCTGACGTGGCGTGAAGCCACTGCCGCCGTTGACCACGTCGGGGAACCCACTCGTCGACCAGAGCATCACGTGCTGGTCCAGGTTCTGGCTGCTGGGCAGCACCAGCAGGGGCCCCTCGACCGTACGCATCGCGGCCGGCTGTCTCGGCACCACCGGGTGCGGGGTGTTGTTCAGGCCCTCCACGGTGACCAACAGCAGCGGCAGCAACGTGGCCATCCGCAGCCACGGCCCCGGCCACGACGGGATGCGCTGCGCGGTCAACTCGCGGACCCGGTCGGTGAGCGCGGTGACCGCTCCCGCCGCGAGCAGACCAAGCAACAACGTGGTCCACAGCATCAACCGACCGGGGGTACGCAGAGCACTCCAGCCCGGCACGTGCTCGAAGAGCGGTACGTAGGTGAAGGTGCCGTCGAAGAAGCGGGTGCCCATCGCGAAGGCCATCGTCACCAGCACCCCGGCGAGCAGCAGCAGTCGGTGCCGCAGCCGCCAAGCCGAGAAGAACAGCCCACCCAGGGCGAGCGCGTAGAGCACGTAGCCCGGCAACAGGGTCATCTCCGGGTGCCACGGCAGTGCCGCGCGGGCGCCCTCGTGCAGTCCACCCCAGATCCACGACTCGGCGGGCGCCGTCACGAAACCCGACGCCGGCGGCGAGAAGATGCTGACGTCGTCGATGGTGCGTTCGGCATACGGATGCAGCTCGGTCACCCGGAAGAACGGAAACGCCATCAGCAGACCCACACCGGCGAACAGCAACCCGCCGAGCAGGTCGGCGAGGAGCAGCCGGCGACCGAACGGTACGGCCTGACGGGTGCGCAGCCGCCGCGCGTAGAAGAGGACGACGGCGACCAGCACCGCGACGCCGAGGAAGTACGCGAACGGCAGCCCGATGCCGAAGCCGAGGCTGAGCTGCCAGGCCGCCACCAGCCAACCGCCGTAGACCCAGCCGTCGTGCCGGCGTTCGGGTCGGTAACCGTGCCGCAGTGACCAACCGTGCCCGCGCGCCAACATCGCCAGCGCCAGCGGAATCCCGCCGTTGGAGAGCACGTGCAGGTGCCCGGCCTGGGACAACAACCATGGCGCGTAGGTGTAGGTGACCCCGGCGACGGCGGCACCGATCCGGCCGGCACCGAGCTGTCGGGCCAGGGCGTACGCCCCGAACGTGGCGAGCGCGTGCGCCAGCACGAACATGATGTTGTAGCGCAGGACCGCGTCCTCGGGACCGCTGCCGAGCATCCCCGCCGGGGCGTACCCGAGCAGGGTGTCGGAGAACGCGAAGCTCCACAGCTCGGGGAAGAACGTGTTGGACTGCCACAGGCGCGCCGGATCGGCCAGCAGGATGTGCCCCGACCAGGCCATCTGCCAGGCTTGCAGGCTCGGATCCCAGTAGTCCTGCGGGAGTGTGTAGCGCGGGTAGCGCAGCGTCGGCCAGGTCATCAGCACGGCCAGCGCCAGCGCGCCGAGGGCGGCCAGGGTCCACTCGTGGATCAGGAATCGGCCCACGGCCCGGCCGGATCGGGTGAGGATGGACGGTTTCGGCTCCGGAGCGGAGGCGAACGCCTCCCAACGATCCGGGTCAGCCGGCTTCGTCTCGCCACCGGTCTGTGCCGGGCCGTTGGCGTCGCTCGGCTTCGCACTCTCGACCGCGCCGTCCTTGGTCGGGTCGTCCTTGGCCGCGCCGTCCTTGACCGGGTCATCGACCTTGACGGCGTCTGCCTTGGTGTCGTCGACCTTGGTCGGGTCGCTGTTCTTGGCCGGGTCATCGACCTTGACGGCACCGGCCGTGGCGCTGTCCCCCTTGGCCGCTTTGCCGCGCTTGGTCAGGCGGCTGATCCAGCCCCGCTTCGGTGCGTCCGTGCCGGTGACGTCCCGGGCCGTACCGCTGGTTTTGGTCGCGTCGCTGGTTTCGCCCGTGCCGCTGGTTTTGGTCGCGTCGCTGGTTTCGCCCGTGCCGCTGGCTTCGGCCGAGTCGCTGGCCTTGCCCGTACCGCCGGTCCTGGCCGCGTCGTTCTTCGCGGGACCGGGCTCGATGTCACCGGTGGCGGCGCTGGCACCCGTGGATCTGCCGTTCGTCGCCGCCGCGGGCTTCGTGTCGTCTGTCGATCGCGGAGGCCGCTCCCCGGGGCTTTTCTCAGTCGTCGGCGCCGATGCCTCGGCGGAGCCGGGCGCCTTGTCGGTGCCCGAGCTGTCGGCCGGCCGGGTCGGGCTGCCCGCCGGGGACGCGGTGGCGGGTTGGTTCTCGGCTTCCGCGTCGGCGGGGGCGGGCCGGGCCGCACCGGTCCCGGGCTGTCCGGTCGTCATGCTGCCCGGCTCGCCGTCCCGAGCTGCTGACGGAGAAAGTCGATGTCGGCGGCCTGACCGGCCACACCTCCCGGTGTCTCGACCACCACCGGTGCCCCGGCCGCCCGAATGACCGCCACCACCAGTTCCGGGTCGATGGTCCCGCCGCCCAGGTTGTCGTGCCGGTCCTGGCCGGAGTTGAACGCGCCCTTGGAGTTGTTGGCGTGGATCAGGTCGATCCGGCCGGTGATCGCCTTGACCCGGTCGACGAGCCCGAGCAGGTCCTCACCGCCCGCGAACGCGTGGCAGGTGTCCAGGCAGAAGCCGACCTCGTGGTCACCGATGGCGTCCCAGAGCCGCGCCAGCGCGTCCAGTCGACGGGCGCACGCGTTGTCGCCCCCGGCGGTGTTCTCGATCAGAACCGGCACGCCGAAGCCGCCGGAGTCGGCGGCGTACGCGAAGGTCTTGCGCCAGTTGTCGAAGCCGACGGCCAGGTCGTCCCCGGCGTTGACGTGCCCGCCGTGGACGATCACGCCCTTGGCGCCGATGGCGGCGGCCGCGTTGGCATGCCCGAGCAGCAGCTTTCGGCTCGGGATCCGGATGCGGTTGTTGAGGGTCGCCACGTTGATGACGTACGGCGCGTGCACGTAGAGGTCGACCTCGGCCGCGCGCAGTAGTGCGGCGTCCTCCCGAGGCTTGGGCGCCTTCCACCCCTGAGGGTCGGAGAGGAAGAACTGCACGGTGTCGGCGGACCGGGCGGCCGCCTCCGCCAGCGGGTCGGTCGAGTCGACGTGGGCTCCGATACGCATGCGAGCGAGCCTACGTCGCGACCCTGACTGTCGCTGCGACGGTCGGGACGGTGTCGCGGCCGGCCGCACGTCACCGCCTGGACCGACGGTCGTTGATGGGATTGAACCGGCGACCAGTGCCCCGGTCCGGTGGCGGCGCGGGCGCCGCGTAGGGCAACCGGGGTCGACGGCCGACAGCGAGGTTGCCTCCGCCATGCGGCCCGGCGCGGCGGGGGCGGCCCTCCACACGCCGGCTCTCGACCGATGAAGAATCTCGGAAATTTGTACTTTTTCCTCCGACAAGGTACGAGTCCTGTTGTATCGTCAGATAACAACACGATAAAGCTCCGCGGGGCGTCTCCAGTCCAACCTCATCGGTGTGGTCGTTCCTCCCCAGGTCCCACCCAAGGAATGCGGACGGGACGCCCCGCGGCCTCGTTGGACGGGGGTCCACCACCGATCGCTACACGGTCGGGCGGTGGACCCCCGTCAGCGCGTCCGGGTGCTGACCCGACCGCCCCGGGCATGATCCTTCGGACCGGGTATCCTGGTCAGGTTGTCCGCGTCCGGCCGGGTTCCCTCGGCGCGTGCGGGCAGCGACACAAGACCTCCTGCCACGGAAGGACCGTGGCCGCTTAGCCCACAGGAGGTGAGCACGTCTTGCGTCACTACGAACTCATGGTCATCCTCGACTCCAGCCTCGAGGAACGCACCGTCGCACCGTCGCTCGACACGTACCTGAACGTGATTCGGACCGCGGGTGGCTCGGTTGAGAAGACCGACGTGTGGGGCCGCCGGCGCCTCGCGTACGAGATCAACAAGAAGGCCGAGGGCATCTACGCCGTCATCGACCTGCAGGCCACGCCTGCTGCGGTGGCCGAGCTGGACCGTCAGTTGCGCCTCAACGAGTCCGTGCTGCGCACCAAGGTCATCCGACCGGAAATGCGCTAGAGCATCCAACCCCGGTTCGTCCGGATCAGCCTCCGTGACTCTGTCGTACGGCTCTGCGAGCCTGTACGACGAGACGCTGAGTGCGCGAGGAGATGGTCATGGCAGGAGACACCACCATCACGGTCATCGGCAATCTGACCGATGACCCCGAGTTGCGGTTCACCCCCTCCGGGGCTGCGGTCGCCAAGTTCCGAGTCGCTTCGACGCCCCGTTTCATGGACAAGGCGTCGAACGAATGGAAGGACGGCGAGCCGCTGTTCCTCGCATGCACCGTGTGGCGGCAGGCCGCCGAGCACGTCGCCGAGTCGCTGCAGCGTGGCGCCCGGGTGATCGTGTCGGGCCGGCTGCGTCAGCGGTCGTACGAGACCCGCGAGGGTGAGAAGCGCACCGTCATCGAGCTTGAGGTCGACGAGATCGGCCCGTCGCTGCGCTACGCCACGGCGAAGGTGCAGAAGATGTCCCGCTCCGGCGGCGGTGGCGGCGGCTTCGGTGGCGGCGGTGGCGGTGGCAACCAGGGCGGCGGCGGAGGCAACTTCGACGACCCCTGGGCCTCGGCAGCTCCCTCTCCCGCGCGTGCCGGTTCGGGCGCCAATTTTGATGAGGAGCCACCGTTCTAATGGCGCCTAGCGCTCGCGATCGCAAACCAGGAGCACGTGCAACGGCCAAGGCTGCGGCACTGCGCAAGCCCAAGAAGAAGGTGAACCCGCTCGACAAGGACGGGATCGCCTACATCGATTACAAGGACACCGCGCTGCTGCGCAAGTTCATCTCCGATCGCGGCAAGATCCGCGCTCGTCGGGTGACCGGCGTGACCTCGCAGCAGCAGCGGCAGATCGCCCGTGCGGTCAAGAACGCCCGTGAGATGGCGCTCCTGCCCTACACGGCCACCACCCGCTGAGAGGAGGCACCGATATGAAGATCATCCTGACTCAGGAAGTGTCCGGCCTCGGTGCCCCGGGCGACGTCGTCGAGGTCAAGGACGGCTACGGCCGTAACTACCTGCTGCCGCAGGGCTTCGCGATCGCCTGGACCAAGGGCGCGGAAAAGCAGGTCACGGTCATCAAGCGGGCCCGTGGGGCCCGCGAGATCCGCGACCTCGACCACGCCAACGAGGTCAAGGCTCAGCTCGAGGGTCTCAAGGTCAACCTGAAGGTCCGCGCCGGCGACGGCGGACGGCTCTTCGGCTCGGTCACCCCGGCCGAGATCGTCGACGCCGTCAAGGCGGCCAGCGGCCCGGTCCTCGACCGGCGTCGGCTGGAGGTGCCCGGTCACATCAAGTCGACCGGCACCTACCCGGTGAAGATCAAGCTTCACCCCGAGGTGACCGCGTCGTTCAACCTGAACGTCCTTCAGGGCTGACGTCCGCAACACCACCACGAGGGCCCGCACCGAGCAGTCGGTGCGGGCCCTCGTGCGTACACCATCGGCCTCTGCTCACGGCCTCGCCACCGGTACGGCTGACGATCATCTCGCGCAGCAGCGGCGAGAAGGCCAGGGCCGCCGGCTACCGCGCTTGCCGGCGAACCCCACCCGGCGCAGCCTCGCCCCGCCGGCCGGTCACCCGATCGGTTGACCGGTCACCGCGCTGATCAGCACCGTGGAGAGGCCGCCGCCCACCACCGCGGCGGCGAGCGCGATGGTGGCCGAACGCCACGTCGTGCCCACCCGGCGCAGCAGCGCCGCCACCACCAGACTGCTCACCAACGCCAACCCGAAGCGCGGCGAGCCGGCCAGCAGCGACTCCAACGCGCGGGACCGGGGCGAATCGCACCCACCCCCGCTGATGTCGGTCACACAACCAGCCGGCGCCTGACTGTCCAACGTCAACAGCCACACGAAGATCAGAACCGCCGGCGTCAGATAACAGGCGGCCGTGTACAGCAACGGCCGGAAGGGCCCACCCGGATCCGGGTCGAGCAGATCGTCCTCCAGGCGGCGAGCCCAGGCACCCGTGGCCGCCGACTCGACCCGACGCCGCACCGACGCCGCACCGACCGCCGCCCGGTCCGCCCGACGCCGTGGCGCAGCCCGAGGGGGCACCGGCGCACTGCGCGGCCGAGGAGCCGTGTAGCCCACCACCGGCGAGCGAGGCGCCGACGGCAGCGGATCCGTCCATCTGGGGTCATCGCCCGCCAGCCGAGTGCCGGACCAGAACCCGTCGTCCCGCGTCGGCCAGTCCTCCGCCGTGGCAGCCCGGTCGGAGCGCGGCGGCAGCGCACGTTCCCACTGGTCGTCCTCGATCGCGGACCGCTCCCACTGGCCGGTGCGGTCGGACCGCTCCCATCCACCGACGCCATCCACCGCCGACCACTGCTCGCTCAGATCCGTGCCGTCGGCACCGGACGGCCACGCGTGCACGCCCGAGGAATCCCACGGATCGACCGCCGGCGGGTACGACGGCTCGGGCTCGGCCACCCGATCCGACCCACGCGCCCACGGGTCGGCAGCCGGCCGGGACCACGACTCCTCCGCCGCACGCCGGCTGCGCCTGGTGGGGCGGCTCACGTCCGGCACCGGCTCGCTCGGAGCGGGCTCCAGATCCCCGCCGGACCAGATCACCTGGGGACGGCCAGCGGGCGCACGGCGGGGACGGCGGTCCGTGACAGCGCCGGAGACCGGCTCGTCCTCCCCGGCGTCCGCGCGTCGACGCCCGGCGTACCCCTGCTCCTGCGGACGGTCGAGCGTCCACTCCCGGGTGTGGTCCGACTCCGGGGCCGCACCGATCGCCGCCTGCTCCCGCCAACTCGTCCCACTGCCCCGCTGTCGACTGCCCGACGACTCGATGGCCCGCCGGCCGGCACCGGAAGTCGGCCGCTCAGGCTCGCGTTCGGGCTCGTCCTCGTCCGGTGCCGCGTGGCGACCGCCGCCGTCGGCGTGCCGAACACCCGACTCCAGCGCCCACCGGGGCAGGTAGGCGTCGACGGGCTCGTCCTGGCCGCGGTCCAACGCACGCCGCCGGCTGGACGTCCGGTAGCGGCCGTCCTCGTCGTACGGCTCAACCGGAAGAGACGCCGCGCGCTCACCCCACGAGGCGGTCGGCTGGCGCTCGCGCGGGCTGCCATCCCCGCGTCCCCAGTCCCGGTAACTCACGGCCGGAGTGTGACCCTTCTGAACCGAAAGCGGAATCCGCTGTCCAGGTGTAGCCGTTCGCTGGAGATAGTACGGGACGATCGTGTCACAGACCCGACCGAAATATTCTCCTCCACAGGCTGGGGAGCATGTCTTCGCAGGTCAACGAGCTAAGGCCGAGAATTCCCCAGTGGTTATCCACAGGCTGTGCACACACTGCGCACACCATGTCGACCGGCATCCACAGGTTGTCCCGAGGCTCGTCCACCGGCGTTGTTGAGTCTCTGACCTCGGGGTCCGTATGGTTGGCCCCCGACCGCCGGCGCGATGGCCCCCGATCGACCGGCCCGGTCGGACGGAAGTGTCAGACCCCAGCGGTAGAGCTGGAACAGATCCGACGCAGTGGAGGGGGAACCCGTGTCGGTCACCGACGACATGCGGGCGGAGTCACGGTCCGGTGGCGGCCAACCACCCGCGCCACGAGACGGCCAGTTCGACAAGACCCCACCGCAGGACGTCGCCGCGGAGCAGTGCGTCCTGGGCGGCATGCTGCTCTCCAAGGACGCCATCGCCGACGTCGTCGAGATCCTCAAGACCAACGACTTCTACCGGCCGGTGCACGCCACCATCTTCGACATCATCCTCGACATCTACGGCCGGGGTGAGCCGGCCGACTCGATCACGGTCGCGGCGGCGCTCGCCGACTCTGGCGACCTGGTCCGCATCGGCGGCGCGCCCTACCTGCACACCCTCATCGCCAGCGTGCCCACCGCCGCGAACGCGGCCTACTACGCGCGCATCGTCAGCGAGCGCGCGGTGCTGCGCCGGCTGGTCGAGGCCGGCACCAAGATCGTGCAACTGGGCTACGGCACCGCCAGCGGCGGCAGTCGCGACGTCGACGACGTCGTGGACCTCGCCCAGCAGGCCGTCTACGACGTCACCGAACGGCGGGTCAGCGAGGACTTCGCGATCCTGGCCGACATGTTGCAGCCGACCCTTGACGAGATCGAGGCGGTGGGCGCGCAGGGCGGCATGATGACCGGCGTGCCGACCGGCTTCAGCGACCTGGATCGACTGCTCAACGGCCTGCACGCTGGACAGCTGATCATCGTGGCTGGAAGGCCCGGTCTGGGAAAGGCGCTCGCGCTCGACACCCCGCTGCCGACGCCGGACGGCTGGACCACGATGGGTGAGGTACAGGTCGGTGACCGGCTCATCGGCGCGAACGGCCATCCCACCACTGTCACCCATGCCTTCGAGGTGCGTCACGACCGTCCTTGTTACGAGGTCGAGTTCTCCGACGGGTCCATCCTCGTGGCGGACGCCGAGCATCTGTGGAAGACCACCACCCGAGCGAGCCGCAGAGCGGGCGACGACAGGCGTCGCAACCAATGGCGCCCGGAGACCGTTGAACGGCTGCGCACCGCCGCCACGACCGCCTCGACCACTGACACCGTCACCATCAACGAGTTGGCCAGCACGATCGGCGCAGAGCTCGTGCACACAGCCCAAAGGGTCGCCCGTGAGTTGCCGCGGGAGGCTTCCTCCTCGATGCGCGGCAGGCCGGGGAAACGTCCGGCGCGTGCGTATCCCACCCGTGCGCTCCCTGGAAGATTGCTCTACCGGGTTGAGCGCTGGACCGCTGACCCCGGTGACAGCATGCAGCCGGGGGTCGTGACGACCGAGCAGATTCGGGCGACGCTGCGCACGGAGACGGCAGATCGTCGCCTCAATCATGCGGTTACGAACGCGGCCCCTCTCAGCCTTCCCGATCGACTCCTCCCGATCCCGCCGTACACGCTCGGGGCGTGGTTGGGTGACGGCAGCAGCGCCGACAGCCAGATCACGACCGTTGACCCCGGTATCCTGCGGCGTATCGAAGAGGATGGCTTCGAGGTCAGGCAATCAGGCGCTGTCTCGACCCTCTACACGATCCTGCCCAGAAAGTGCCCGGTCTGCGACTGGCGTCGAAACGGCTGCGCGGCCTGCGGGAACCGCCCTTCCTCCCTGGTGCGAAGTCTGCGAGAGTCGGGAGTGCTGAACTTCAAGCACATACCCGATGCCTACCTGCGCGCGTCTGAAGGGCAGCGCCGAGCCCTGCTCGCAGGGCTGCTCGACACCGACGGAACTGTCACTGACACGGGAAATGCGCAATTCACCACCACCTCGGAGCGACTGGCCGCCGGTGTGTATGAGCTGATCGTCAGTCTGGGATACCGCTGCTCGATCAGTCGCAGAGCGGTCGACGGGCGCAAGCCGGAGACGTCGGTCGCATACAACGTGAACTTCACGACCAGGGATGAGGTCTTCGGGCTTGCCCGGAAGCGGGAACTGCACGCGGCACGACGGCGGGGGGAAGGCACCGCCCGATCCGGAACCCGCTTCATCGTGGACGTCCGGGCGGTTCCGAGTGTGCCGGTGCGATGCGTGACTGTTGATAACGACGATCACCTGTACCTGGCCGGCCGGGCCATGATCCCGACGCACAACAGCACGGCGAGCATGGACTTCGCCCGCAATGCTGCTATCCGCGCCAACCAGGCTGCCGCGATCTTCTCGCTGGAAATGAGCAAGGTCGAGATCGTCATGCGGCTGCTCTCCGCCGAGGCGCGGGTGCCACTGCACGTGCTGCGCAGCGGTCAGCTCTCCGACGACGACTGGACCAAGCTGGCCCGGTGCATGGGTGAGATCAGTGAGGCGCCGCTCTTCGTCGACGACACGCCGAGCATGAACCTGATGGAGATCCGGGCCAAGGCCAGACGGTTGAAGCAGCGGCACGACCTCAAAATGATCGTGGTCGACTATCTGCAGCTGATGACCTCACCGAAGCGCACCGAGAGCCGCCAGCAGGAGGTCGCCGACCTGTCCCGTGGCCTGAAGCTGTTGGCCAAGGAGGTGGAGTGCCCGGTGATCGCGGTCAGTCAGCTCAACCGTGGCCCCGAGCAGCGCACCGACAAGCGGCCCCAGCTGTCCGATTTGCGTGAATCGGGGTCAATTGAGCAAGATGCCGACGTAGTCATCCTGCTGCATCGTGACGACTACTACGACAAGGAGTCGCCTCGGGCCGGCGAAGCGGATTTCATAATTGCCAAGCATCGGAATGGACCCACCGATACCGTAACTGTCGCGGCGCAACTGCATCTCTCGCGATTCGTGGACATGGCAATCGGATGAGCAGAACGGATTCCCGTCTATCTGCGGCGCAAATCGAAGCTGCCGTGCAGCGTGCAGAAAATGGCGAAAGCCTTACTAGGATCGCCAGCGAGCACGGCGTCAGCCGGCAGGCGATCCGTGGCCTGCGGCGGCGTGGGGTGCCGGCTCGTTCAGTGGCCAAGCTGACCGAGTTGGAGCGGGCGGAGGCCGTTAGGCAATACTCCGAAGGCCTTCCCCTGTCCGAGGTTGCGAAAAATTTCGGGCTCTCGGTGCCTGGGATGCGAGGCTTACTGGTTCGGCGTGGCGTACAGATCCGAAGGACGGTTCACACACTTCGGCACGACGCATTCGACGTACTGACGCCGGAGGCTTGCTACTGGCTGGGGTTCCTCTTCGCGGACGGCTGCGTGACGTACCGCGCTGACCACCTCCCGCAGATTTCCGTGGGCCTCGCCCAGCGGGACCGTGACCATCTTGTCGCGCTGCGTACGTTCCTGGGTTCGAGCAGTAGCATCTCAGCGCCGAGCCCCACGCACGGATCGTGCCAGTTCTCCGTGCGCTCGGATCGCCTGGCGGAGCGTCTGGTCGCTCTGGGGAGATACCAAGGCCCGATCGGCGACCGATTAGATGAGTCGCGTGATTTCTGGCGCGGCGTTGTCGACGGAGATGGCTCGATTGGCAGCTATCTCCGACCGGGTCGGAGTCTGTCGAAATTCTCGCAGTTTAGGTTGGTGGGCAGTCAACGTCTACTAGAGGCGTTTGCTGCCTTCCTCAGAAGCCATGGGATTAACGGTCTCTCTGTCCGGCCGCACAAGTCGATCTATACGATCGGAACAACATGTGGGCCTGCTGAGAAGATAATCGCCTTGCTCTATGCGGGGGCGACGGTTGCGTTGGCCCGCAAGGCGGAGACCGCGAAGAACATCCTGGGCTGAAGGCCAGCTTTGCTTACCCGAGCAGTGGGAACCAGCCCGCCGACTCACCCAGCTCCAGCCGGTCCCGATCGGTCAGCGGGACGCGCCCGGTGGCCTTCAGCAGGAAGTCCTGGTCGTCCCACGCGGTAGGCCGCACCGTGTCGTCGCTGAGCAGGCCGTCCATGGTCGCCACCGCGACACCCAAGGCCAGCGGACCGGGCAGCGGTGCGTCGGGCAGGGCCGGGGTCAGGTCCAGGTGGTGGATGACCGCCTCGGTGGTCAGGGTGGCGAGGAAGTCCGGTACGCGCAGCACGTGCCCCTGCGTGGTCACGTACCCCTCGGGATTTGCTGACCTGGCGGCGCGAACCGCCGCCGGGGCGGTGTCGCGCCAGAGCCGGACGATCCCGCTCGGACTGTCGAACGCGGCGGCCGATCGGCGCACCCACCAGGCGTGCCGGGTGCTCGCTTCGTCGTCGGCGGGGAAGTCGCGCCAGTAGCTGACGTCGTCGACGTCGGCCGGCCCGTCGGCGGGGCTGGCCAGTGCGACAAGCGCACGCTGGGCGTCGCCGAGCACGTGCAGGAGCAGGTCCGCGACGAGCCAGCCCTGGCAGCGGGTGGCTCGTTGCAGGCCGGCGTCGTCCAGGTCGACGACCACTGCGGTGATCCCGTCGTACGCCTGGGCCAGCGCCTCGTCCGCTCGGATCGTGGTCATGCGATTCAGCCTCGCATGGACCATCCCGCCCGCCAACCGGCGAGCTGCTGCCCGGGTCGACGCGTGATCGACCCGGGCGGGTTGTCGGCTTGGCTCAGCCGAACATCTCGTCGAGGAAGCCCTTGCGCTTCTTCTGCCGGTAGTGCCCGTGGTAGCCGTGGTGCTGCTGCTGGTGGCCGTAGGCCGGCGCCGGCGGGTAGCCGGGCGGGGGCGGCGGCGGGACAGCACCGTATCCGGGCTGGTGCGGAGGCGGGGGCGGCGGCGGGTAGCCGGCCGGCTGGTGGCTGGGTTGCTGCGGCGCACCACCGGTCTGTTGGCGGCTCCAGTTGGCCTCCGCCTCGAACAGCTTCTCCAACTCGCCGCGGTCCAGGAAGATGCCGCGGCACTCCCCGCACTGGTCGATCACGACGCCGCTGCGCTCGTACTGACGCATTTCTCCGTGACACTTGGGACAGGTGAGACTACTCATCGCCCGACGGTACCTGGTCGACCTAAGCGGTTGCTGTGAGCGCCTCGCTGACCTCTGCGTCGGAGACCTCGTGGAAGTCGTCGTAGTAGACGCTCACGGCGCCGAACTCGGGTGGGCGTTGGGCACAGATGACCTGGTCCGCCTCGGCGGCGAGCAGTTCGTACGCCTCCTGTGCGCCGACCGGGACGGCCACCACGACCCGGTGTGCCCCGAGTCGGCGGGCGACCTCCACGGCGGCGCGGGCGGTCGCGCCGGTGGCCAGGCCGTCGTCGATGATCACGGCGGTCCGTCCGGTGAGGTCCACCTCGGCGCGGCCACCTCGGTAGAGCCGCTCCCGACGGGCCAGTTCGGTCTGCTCCCGTTGGCTGACCTCGGCGATGTCGTCGTCGCTGAGTCGGCTGGCCACCGCGTCGTTGAGCACCTGAACACCGCCCGGCCCGAGCGCGCCGAAGGCGACCTCCCGGGCCCACGGCATGCCGAGTTTGCGGACGACAAGCACGTCCAGTGGTGCGCCGAGTCGTTCGGCGACGACCCGGGCGACCGGTACGCCGCCACGGACGAGGCCGAGGACGACCACGTCCGGGTCGCCGACGAGTGCGGTGAGCCGCTCGGCGAGCACCCGGCCCGCGTCGGCCCGGTTGCGGTACGTCGTCATGCCTTCAGGTCTACGCCCTGGCGGGCCGTTCCACCCGGCAGTTACGCCGATGCGGTCCGACCGGCCAGCTCGGGGACCGGCGTGGCAGTCGGGGGGACCGGGCGGTGCAGGGCGGGTGCCCAGGTGAGCAGGGCCATCGGGTAGAGCAGGTAACCGAAGCGCGTCGAGGGCATCAGGGCGATGGCGGCGAGTAGCCCGTACCCGCAGATCAGCGCCGTGGCGACGGCGGTGCGGGGCGGGCGGCGGGCGAGCCGGACGGCGATGGCCACACCGGCGGCGACAAGCAGCGCGGCGGCGACGACCCGGCCGGCGGGTAGTGCGTTGGCGATCAGGTAGCCGGGAAAGGGGGACTGTGCGGGGCTGGTGACCAGGCCGTGGCCGAGGGGGAAGCGCAGCACGTTCTCGGTCAGCGCGTCGTGGTCGACGAGCATCGCCGGCAGCAGGGCCGCGACGGGCAGGCCGATCGCGCCGGCGGCGACCCGGGTGCCGGCGCGTCGGGTCAGGCCCCAGACGATCAGGACGAGCGCGACCGGCCAGGCGAAGAGCTTCAGCGCGCCGGCGAGCCCGACCGCGAGGCCGGCGCGGCCGGGTCGGTCGGTGGCGGCCAGCGCGAGGGCCAGCAGGCAGAGCGCGAGTACGGGTAGGTCGTCGCCGCCGGTGGCGAGGGTGAGGGCGCAGACGGGCAGGACGGTGGCGGCCTGCACCCCGCGCAGCAGCGCGGCGTCCGGTCGGTGGCCCCTGTCGGTCTGGCCGTCGGCGGCCGGTGGCCTGCGCAGGGCGGCGACGGCCAGGGCGAGCGCCAGTGCGGTGCCCACCGCGAACCAGACCCGGGAATCGGTCCACCAGGTGTCGGCAAGTGCTCTGGGCAGGCCGAACATCGCCATGCCGGGCTGGTACGGGGTGTAGCCCAGCAGTTGTTCGCCGGGGGGTAGGGCGGCTATCGCGTCGTGTCCGAGGTAGGGCGTGCCGTGTTCCAGGAGGCGGGTGCCGGCGTGTTCCACGACAAGCACCTCCTCCTGTGCGCGGTCGGTGCGCCCGCTGGCCCGCTCGATGCTCTGCCAGAGCAGGGGCAGCAGTGCGGTGCTCGCCCAGGTGAGGCCGGTGATCGCCCAGCGGGCGCGTAGACCGACGAGCGGTGCGGTGGGATGGTGCCGACGCAGCAGGAGTTGGGTGATCACCACAAGCGTCGCGGCCAGGTACCCGACGGCGGCGACCGCCCCCCAGGCCCGGTGCGGCGACAGGGCCGACGTGACAGCGGTGATCGCGGCGAAGATGGTCGAGACGGCGTAGAGGCCGAGGTCGAGGGCGAGTCCGTCGGCGGCGGTGTCGAGCGTGCGCCAGTGCCAGGGGCGTCGGCGGGCGGTCGGGGCGTCGGCGGTCACGCGAGCCAGTCTGGCAGACCGGGCCGTACCTGCACCGGACCGCGTCGGGCGGGCGGCCGGTGCCCGGTCAGGCGGGCAGGTGCGGGAGGCGGGCGCGGCCGGGTTGGCGGCGGGTCTGGCTCAACCGGATCACCGCGCCGGCGTTGTGCAGCGGCGCGACGAGGGCGCCGGGGCGCCCGCCCGAGCCGCGCTGCATGGCCGCGAGGAGGGTGCCGGCGGGCACCGGCCGGGCGAACAGGTGGCCCTGGCCGGCGACGCAGCCCAACTCCCAGAGGGCCCGCCGCTGTGGCTCGCTCTCCACTCCCTCGGCGACCACCGCCAGGTTGAGGCTGCGACCCAGGTCGAGGGTGGAACGGATGACCGCGGCGGCCTCCGCTGAGCTCTCCATCGTCGTCACGAAGCTTCGGTCGATCTTCAGCTCGTGCACGGGGATGCGAGAGAGCAGGGAGAGTGAGGAGTAGCCGGTGCCGAAGTCGTCCAACGCCAACCGGACGCCCTCGTCGCGCAGCCGGCTGAGTACGCGGTCGACCACGTCGAGTTGGCTGAGCGTGAGCGTTTCGGTCAGCTCCAGCACCAGCCGGTCCGCCGGTAGGTCGTGGGCGCGCAGCCGGGCCAGCACCGAGCCGGGGAATCGCGCGTCGAGCAGGCTGCGGGGGGACACGTTGACCGCGACAGGTATGTCGAAGCCGGCGTCCCGCCAGGTGGTGGCCGCGACCAGTGCCTGGTCGAGGATCGCCTCGGCGAAGGCCGGCAGCAGACCGGAGCGCTCCACCGCCTCCAGGAAACGGAGCGGGTCGATCATGCCGTGGGTGGGGTGGCGCCAGCGGGCCAACGCCTCGGCGCTCGTCACCTCGCCGGTGCCCAGGTCGACGATCGGTTGGAAGTTGACGATGAACTCGTGGTCGGCGACCGCGCGGGGCAGGTCGCCACCGAGGGTGAGGCGGCCCAGGTCGGCGGTGTCGCGGGTGGTGGCGTAGGTGGAGATTCGCTGCCCGGCACGTTTTGCCTGGTACATGGCCACGTCGGCGCGGCGCAGCAGCTCGGTCATGCCACCGTTGGACGGGGCGACGGAGATGCCGCCGCTGGCTTCGACGCTGATCCGCATGCCGTCCAGTTCGAACGGCGCGTGCAGGGCGGCGAGGAGCGTCTCCGCCCGATGCGCGGCCACCGCCGGGGCCGGCAGCCCGCGCAGGAGTACGGCGAACTCGTCGCCGCCGAGGCGGGCGACCAGGTCGGTGGCCTTTGCTGCGTCCCGCAACCGGTCGGCGACCTGCACCAGCACCTGGTCGCCGGCGGCGTGCCCGAGCGTGTCGTTGACTTCCTTGAAGTGGTTGAGGTCGATCAGCACCAGCGCGGTCACCCCGTCCGCGTGCCGGGCGCTCAACTGCTCGGTGCCCTCGTCGAGGAGGTGTCGGCGGTTGGCCAGCCCGGTCAGCGCGTCGTGCGCGGCGGCGTACGCGTGCTCGTTGGCCACCCGGGCCAGTTCGGCGTATGCCTGGGCGTTGCGCACGGCGGTGCAGAGCGCGGAGCCGAAGGTGCGCAGGGTGTACTGCTCGCGCTCGGAGAGCTGCACCGGGCCGCGGAAGCGCAGTCGGAGGACGCCGACGTCGACAGTGCGGTCGTGCCCTTCGAGCGGGGTGGGGACGATCGTGCCGTCCACGTCGGTGGGCTTGCCGATGGGGCCGTCGAAGGTGATGCCGCCGGTGCCGCCGCGGACGGTGCGGTCGCCGTCGCGCAGTTCGATTTCGACCTCGTCGGCGGAGAACAGCTCGGCGGCCTGGGTGACGGCGGTGGTGAGAACGGTGTCCAGGTCGACGACGTTGAGCGCGTCGGTGGTGCGGGCGAGTCGTTGCCACGCCTGCTGTTCGGTCCTGGAACGGATTCTCGTGGAGTAGGCCAGGTGCAGGCTGAGAACCAGGGGCGGAATGGCCAACAGGAGTTTGAAGTTCGCGTCGAGGATCAGCAGCGTGCAGACCGCCACGACGAACCGTACGGCGAAGCCGGCGAGTCGGAGGTCGAGGTTGGTCCGGAACTGCCTTGAGATCTTGGTGCCGGAGGCCAGCGCGATGACCGGGATGGCCAGGAGGTCGTCCAGCAGTGCCGCGACCAGGTACGAGGCGGCTACCGGCATGATCAGGGCGATGACGCTCTCGGGTGGCCAGGTCCAGGTCGTCATTGCCAGCGTGATGCCGGCACCCCAGGCCACGATGACGTTCTTGCCCACACTGAAGGCCATCTTGATCGGCGACAGTCGCAGCGAGGCAAAGGCGATGCCGACCGCGGTACAGAGGACCACCGACTGGGCCGGGGCGATGGCGAGGCCGATGATGATCGCGGCCTCGGTCCAACTGATCGAGTGGGTGGTGGACCGGATTCGCACCCTTGCTTTGACCAGGGTGCCCAGGGCGATTGCGACGGTGAGCGCGACGAGGATCGCGATGTTGGTCGGCGTGGCGGTCATCGCCGAGCGCGCCGCGCCCGGAAGCGACGTGGCCGTGATGATGGTTGCTACAACGACGACGAGACCGACGAGCAGCCGTAGCCGCTGATCGGTCTCAATCTCTCGTCGCTGAGGAAGGGTCATGCGACTCCCGAAGGCCTGCTTCTGCCGTGCTCACAGCCTACCGTTCGAGGCTCGTGCACGTCCCCGGTCGAGGGGTCAGTTCCACTCGCTGCCGCGCATTGCGTTGCCCCCTTCTCGCTGAGCCAATTCGAGGGCCTACCCAAAGGGGAGGTCTTCCTCGGAATGGCAGCTTAAGAGAAGGATCAGCAGCTTAGAAGAAATAAATGTCGGTATGCGCAACATTAGCCAAGTTGGAGAGTGTTTGTGACGTTGTGTCCATCACTGCTGAACGGAGTGCGGTCGAACTCACCGTGTTGGATTGGGGGGACAGCTGACAACTGCAGACGGTATCCGACGAGGTAATGGATGCGTTATTCGCCAGACGCGACCGGGGTGTCGGGAGGCGGGGCAAAGGTGTCAGGTGCGAGTGGCGCGGGGGTGGCGACGACGTGGAATTTGCATCCCGACCGGTGTCGATGCAACTTGCGACCGACACGGTGCGGGTGTAGAGAGTTATGAAGCGGCCTCCACACGGTAATCCTCAGGTCACCAACGGCCATCCTCCCTTGCCCCGTGAGCAGCACGTCACCGGAGAATGGTCGTAGACTCCGTTGCGTGATCGACTGAGTACCTAGCATGGCTGGAACAGGGGGCCAGTGGAGATTCAGGTTCTGGGCGGCCTTGCGGTGCAACTGTCTACCCGCATGCTGCGCCTCGGTACACCCAAGCAGCAGACAATCTTCGCGATGCTCGCAGTGCAGCCCGGGCGGCTGGTGACATTGGGCGACCTCGTCGACGAGTTATGGGCTGATTGCCCACCGCGATCAGCTGTGGCTAATGTGCGGACCTATGCGGCCAATCTGCGTCGGACTTTCGAGGCTTTCCCGGCCGGTCACGGTGCCATCGAACGCCAACGCAACGGCTATCGACTCGTTGTGGACCCGGAACAGGTCGATGTCTTTTGCTTCGAGCTGGAACGGAACGCGGGTCGGGAAGCGCTGACGGCTGGTCACCTGGACCGTGCCCGTGAGCTGCTGGAGCGCGCCTTGGCTCGGTGGCGGGGTCCGATGCTCGCCGGCGTCCCGCTTGGACCCGTCCTCACCTCCCGAACCGTTGCCGTCGAAGAGGAACGGCTGTTGACCGTGGAGCTTCTCGCCGACGTCCAGCTGAGGTCGGGGCGGAACGACTCGGTGATACCGCTGCTGCGGGAGGTCGTTGTTCGTCACCCCCTCCGGGAACCGGCGCACCTCCTCCTCATGCGGGCGTTGTACAAGCGTGGCGATCACGCCGGAGCTCTCGTCGTGTACGACGCGGTCCGAACGACGTTCGCCGAGGAGTTGGGCGTCGAACCGGGGCCAGACATCCAGGGCCTGTACTCGGAGATCGTCACCGAGGCTCCCGCGGGCGAGCCGGCGATCAGCGTTTCACCCCGTCCGACCCTGGCGCGTTGGCTCGCCGCAGACGCGCCCGTCCCAACCGATGCACGTCATCGGCGTGCGCCTGTCGATCACCTTCCTCGAGCGGTGACCGACTTCGTTGGTCGGGAGGAGGTGGTGTCGCGGTTGCTGGCAGAGACCAGCCGGGTCGAGGAACGGGTCTCGCCAGTGCACGTGATCGACGGCATGGCGGGCAGCGGAAAGACCACTCTGGCCGTTCATCTGGCTCGCCGCCTGTCGAAGCGATACCCGGACGCGAGCTTGTTCATCGACCTGTGCGGTGACGGCGAGACGACTCGGATCGAGCCGTCGGCGGCACTTGTCACACTGCTCCGGCAGTTCGGAGTTCCGGCGGAGCGGATACCTGTCGAGTTCGACGACAAGGCGGAGCTGTGGCGCCGCGAACTCGAGAGCCGGAGATCGGTAGTCGTGTTCGACAACGCGGCGAGCAGTGACCAGATCCGCCCTCTCCTGCCCGCGTCGCCGGGCGCGGTCGTCCTGGTGACCTCTCGTCGACGACTGGCTGACCTGGACGTCGGCCCACCGGAGTCGTTGCCCCTGATGACTCTCGACGAGGGGCTGAAACTGCTCGCGCAGACTGCCGGCGTCGAGCGGATCGCCGAGGAGCCGGCGGCGGCCGCAGAGGTCGTGCGTCGCTGCGGGCACCTCCCGTTGGCGATCCGGCTCGCTGGGTCACGTCTTGCCCTTCGACCGGCGCGCAGGGTCGCGGATCTGGCAGCTCTCCTGGCGGCCGACTCTCCAACGCTGAACCAGCTGAAAGTCGGTGATCGGACTCTGGCACGAGCCTTCGCCACGTCGTACGGGCCCTTGCCGGTGCCTGCCAAAAGGGCCTTCCGGATGTTGAGTCTTCATCGCGGTGAGCACAGCGTGGAGATGGTCGCGGCCCTGCTCGACCTGCCGCTCGATGTCGCCGCCAGACTGCTCGATGATCTGGTCGACCTGCACCTGGTTGACGAGGTTGAGGGAGGTCGGTACCGACTACACGACCTCCTGCGGCAGTACTCGCGAGCACAGTGCCTGGTTTCCGAGACGCCCGAAGCCATGACGTCGGCCGTGGCGCGGCTCCTGGACTTCGCCCTGCACGCCACCCTGCAGGCCGCCTCGAAGCTGCACCAGTCCATCGACGTCCACAAAGAGATTGGTGCCGGTCCGCCCCCACGTCCCGATCTGATCGGCCCGGAGACGGTGTCCGGGGTTGACTGGCTTGAGCGGGAGCGCCCGAATCTCGGCATGCTGGTGGGCCTCGGCGCCGAGCACCGACTCCACGACCAGGTGTGGAAGCTCGCCCGGTCCCTCTGGCGCTTTCTTCACGTACGGGGGCATTTCGACGATATTCTTGCCACCCATCGCGCGGGTCTAGCCTCGGCGAGGGTGCTCCAACACCGATCCGCCATCGTCTCGATGCACAACTATCTCGCATCGGCACTGGTGAAGACCGGCTCTCACCGTCTTGCGTCAACTCATCTCGACGAGGCCATAGCGCTGTGCCGTGAGTCTGGCGACTGGCGGCAGTTGGCCCGACTCCGTTCGAATCTGTGCGTCGTCTACCTGCTCAGCGGGCACCTTGAGTTGGCTGTCGCGACGGGACGGCAGAGCCTGGCCGGGCGCCTCTACGACAACCGCGTGCCGTTGGCCCTGCCGAATCTGGGTATCGCGCTGGCCTTGCTGGGCCGATGGGACGAGGCACTCAAGATCCACCGACAGCACCTGTTCCAGGCACGGCTCAATCAGGATTACTACCACCTGGCGAACGCTCTGAGCCATCTCGCGGCGGTGCGCGTCCGGCTTGGGCAGTACCGGCGCAGTGTGGCGTTACTGAACTCCTCGCTGTCGCTGTTTCACCGCACCGGTCACCGATACGGCGAGGCCGAGGCACGTAACGTTCTGGGAGTCGCGTACCGAGGGCTCAACAAGCTCCACCTCGCCCGACGACACCACCTGGCCGCCTTCGAGTTGGCCGTTGAATCGGGCGAGCGGCACGCGCAGTGCATCGCCCTTAATGATCTTGGGTCGACTCTGTTGGCGAGCGGGGACGGTCCGGCAGCCCTTGCGGCTCACCGCCAGGGCCTGCAGCTTGCTGAACGCGTCTCCAACCCGTACGAGCAGGGTCGGGCCCTGGCCGGGCTCGCCGAACACTTCGTCCGCGCCGATCCGGCCGAGGCCAGACGGCACTGGGAGCGGGCGTTGGCGATCTTCAAGCGGATGGGCGTGCCGGAGCGTTTCGAGACCGAGCGCCGTCTCGCCGAGTTGGGTGACGAAGACACGGAACGCCGACCAGGCTGAACGGCACTTATCGATTTCTTATCGCGAGGCCCGGTAGCTTCTGCGCCGTGACGACGAACGGGGAGGTTCTGCCCAAGCGCAGGATCTGGTCGCCGCACGTACCCGTTGCCAGGCTTCCCCAGCGGCCTCGGCAGCAGGTCGGTGAGGGAGGAGCGGCGTCCCGCCGGTGCGCCGTCAGCACCGCGGCGCGGCGGGCAGTGCGACGCCGCTCCTTCCGAGCGTCGTCGTACCGCACCGATAGGCTCACGGCCGTGACCGAACCCGCGCAGCTCAGCCATGTCGACCGTGCCGGCGCGGCCCGCATGGTCGACGTCTCCGACAAGACGGTGACGGGCCGGCTGGCCGTCGCGGCCGGCCGTTTGCGCACCACACCCGAGGTCATCGACCTGCTGCACCGCGACGGGCTGCCGAAGGGCGACGCGTTGGCGGTTGGTCGGTTGGCCGGGATCATGGGCGCCAAGCGCACCCCCGACCTGATTCCGCTCTGCCACCCGATCGCGCTGCACGGCGTCACCGTCGACCTGCGGCTGACCGCTGACACCGTGGAGATCACGGCCACCGCCCGCACCGCGGACCGCACGGGCGTGGAGATGGAGGCGCTCACCGCCGTGGCCGTCGCCGGCCTCGCCCTGATCGACATGGTCAAGGCGGTCGACCCGGCGGCCTCGGTGGAGGCGGTCCGGGTGTTGCGCAAGGAGGGCGGCAAGACCGGCGAGTGGGTCCGGCCGGAGGACCGGCCGTGATCCGGGCCCGGGTGATCGTGGCGTCCAACCGGGCCGCGGCCGGCGTCTACGCCGACACCAGCGGTCCGCTGCTCGTGGCCGGTCTGCGCGAGTTGGGGTGCGAGGTCGACGAGCCGGTGGTGGTGCCCGACGGCGAGCCGGTCGGCGCGGCCCTGCGGGCCGCCCGCGTCGACGGTGTCGACGTGGTGCTGACCAGCGGTGGCACCGGGGTCACCCCGACCGATAGCACCCCGGATGTGACCCGGGGCCTGCTGGATTACGAGATCCCCGGCATCGCCGAGGCGATCCGCGCGCACAGCCGCGACCGGGTGCCCACCTCGGTGCTGTCCCGGGGTCTGGCCGGGGTCGCGGGCCGGATGCTGGTGGTCAACCTGCCGGGCTCGACAGGTGGCGCCCGGGACGGGCTGGCGGTGCTTGGGCCGATCCTCGGGCACACCGTGGACCAGCTTCGCGGCGGCGACCACTGACCGCTTCGCGGCGGAGAGCACTGCTGCCGCGGCGGCGGTGATCACTGCGTCCAGGCGGCGGCCACCGACCGGTCCACGCCAGGCTCGGGCGGGTTGTCGGTCCGTGCCGATAGGCTCGGTCGGTGAGCACGGAAACCGCACCCACCGCGGATCGGGTCGTCGCACCTCCGCCAGCCGGGTGGGAGGAGGCGCGGTCACGGGTCTACGCGGTCGGCCTGGCCGCCGCGCTGCCCGCCGTCGACCGACCACTCGTCGACACCGACGGGTCGACCCTGGCCGAGCCGCTGACCACCCGCACCGACCTGCCCGCCTTCCCCACCTCCAGCGTGGACGGCTGGGCGGTGCGCGGCAGCGGCCCGTGGCGCATCGTCGGCCGGGTGTTGGCCGGCAGCACTCCCGCCCCACTCACCGAGGACGACACGACGGTCGAGATCGCGACCGGGGCCATGGTGCCCGAGGGCACCACCTCCATCCTTCGCGTGGAGGAGTCCACCACCTCCACGACCGGCCTGATCAGCGGCACTCCCCGGGAGACGCCCGAGTGGCGGCAGCCGGGCGAGGAGGCGTACGCCGGAGAGGAGCTGTTGCCGGTCGGCACGCCTGTCGACCCGGCGGTGATCGGCCTCGCCGCCTCCTGCGGGCACGACACGCTGCGGGTCCGGCGGGTGCCGCGCGCCGCGCTGCTGGTCTTCGGCGACGAGTTGCTGACCGCGGGCCCGCCCGCAGCCGGTCGGGTCCGCGACGCGCTCGGCCCCGCGGTGCCGGCGTGGCTGCGGCGCTACGGCTGCCAGGTCCGCCCGTCGGACGTGGTCGGCCCGGTGGCCGACACGCTGCCCGCGCACGTGGCGGCCCTGCGAGCGGCGCTGACCAACGCCGACCTGGTCTGCACCACCGGTGGCACGATGAACGGCCCGGTCGACCACCTGCACCCGGCCCTGGAAGCGCTCGGCGCCGACTACGTGGTCAACACCGTGGCGGTCCGTCCGGGCTTCCCGATGCTGCTGGCCCGGGTGGCCGGCCACGACGGGCGGGTCCGGTTCGTGGCCGGGCTGCCGGGCAACCCGCAGTCCGCCATCATCGCGCTGGTGTCGCTTGTCGCGCCCCTGCTCGCCGGCCTACAGGGCCGCTCGATGCCGGTGCTGCCGCACGCCACGTTGGCCGAGGCGGTGCCCGGCCGCGGTGACCACACCCACCTGGCCCTGGTCCGGCTGGACCGGGCCGCCGGGACCGCGTCGCCGGTGCGACACGTCGGCTCGGCCATGCTGCGCGGCCTGGCCGGCGCGGACGGCTTCGCCGTCATCCGTCCCGGCACCAGGGGCGAGCCGGGCGACCGGGTGCCGATCGTGCCGTTGCCATTGCTTCCTGGGGAGCGTTCGTCATGACCGCACCGACGATCACCTTCGGTGAGATCACCGACCAGCCGCTCGACCTCGCCGCACACGAGGCGGCGGTCGCCGACCGTCGGGCCGGCGCCGTGGTCTCCTTCCAGGGCGTGGTCCGCGACCACGATCACGGCCGGCAGGTCACCAGCCTGGAGTACGAAGGGCACCCGAGCGCCGCGCGGGTGCTGCGCGAGGTGGCCGCCGAGATCGCCGCGGAGCCCGACGTGTACGCGGTGGCGGTCTCGCACCGGGTCGGCCCCCTGGCGATCGGCGACGTGGCGCTCGTCGCCGCGGTGAGCACCGCCCACCGGGCGGCGGCCTTCGCGGCCTGCGCCCGACTCGTCGACGAGGCCAAGGCGCGCCTGCCGATCTGGAAGCGGCAGGTCTTCACCGACGGCACCGGCGAATGGGTCAACTGCCCCTGACCGCTCAGCGGCGGCCGTTGACCACCACTGCCCGGGGGAGCCGGTCACCGTAGAACGCCGGCTCCGCACCCGGACGCCACGGCAGCGCCGCGACCAGGACGATCAGTGCGAGTGCGAGCGAGTTTTCCATCAGGGCCCCGAAGAGACCGTCCTGGTAGTGCGACATCTCCGGTAGTTGGTGCTCGTACGGCCAGATCGGGGAGATCAGGAAGAGCAGATAGAGCCCGATCGCCGCAGCACCGTGCCGAAGCCCGGTCAGCGTGGGATACCAGATCGGCGGGCGGAGCCCGTTGACCCCGGGCAACCCGCCGAACACCGGGCCCTGGCCGGTGCGCTGTGGCATCGCCCGGGTCGCCTCCCGGCGGCGAACGGCGGCGTCGGCCAGCACGATGATCGCCGGGATCACCCAGACCAGGTGGTGCGTCCAGGAGATCGGGCTGATCACGTTCGCGGTGAGACCGACAAGTGTGAACGCGGTCAGCTCGTCACCATCGGCGCGGGAACTGGCCGCCCGGGACAGGCCCAGCGCCAGGATCAGCACCGAGAAGGCGAGCCAGAGCAGCCCCGGGGTCTCGATCGAGTCGTACAGGCGGGCGAGTAGGCCGGCGAGCGACTGGTTCGGCGTCATGTCCGCCGCGCCGACCCGTTCGGTCTGCCAGAGCACGCTGCCGAAGTACGTCCGCGACTCGTCGCCGACGATCGCGAAGGTCGCCACCGTCACGCCGACCGTGGTGCCGATGGCGGTGGCCGCCACCCGCCACTGACGGGTGATCAGCAGGTAGGCGATGAAGAGTGCCGGGGTGAGCTTGACCGCGGTGGCCAGGCCGATGCCGGCGCCGGCCCAGGCTCCCCCGTAGAGGAAGCGCAGCAGGGGGCCGTCCGTCGCGGCATAGTGGGTGCCGCGGCGGGAGCGCCAGCGAAGACCGATCAGGTCAGCCATGATCAACGCGAACAGCAGGATGTTGACCTGGCCGTAGCCCAGAGTCTCCCGACCTGGCTCGATGGCGACCGCGAGCGGCACCGCGACGGCCACGGTGAACCACAGTGGCCACCCCAGCCGGTCCACGATGGGGCGGAGTAGCCCGGCCAGCACCAGCGCCAGCGCGGCGATGCTGGCGACGGCGTTGACCATGCCGGCCGCGAAGATCGGTAGTTGCGCCATGGGCAGCATGACCAGCCCACCGAACGGCGGGTAGGTGAAACCGAGGGTGGTCCCGGGCGCGATGAACTCGTAGAGCTCATGACCGCTCGCCCACCACACCACGGCACCGTGGTAGATCTTCATGTCGAAGAAGTTGTACGGCCGCCCGAAGGCGCCGATGGCGAGCCATGCGGCGTAGGCGACGGCGGCGACGATGGCGCCCCGTACGACGTTCTTGCGATCGATCCGACGCGTGACGCGTTGGAGACGCGTTAAGCGTCGGATTGGGGCGAGGCGGTCCGCCCGACTACCGACAGCCGTCGGCATGGCGTGGCCACCCCCGTACCAAGGTCGTCCTACCCGTCCAGGTCCTGCAGGGAGCCTAGAACGGCGCCTCACGTAAGTGCCTCCCGCGTTATGCGACCGTGTCCGATCCCACACATGTTTTTGACATTTCCACCGCGTTAACGCCTACCGGGTGGTTCAGGTAATTCGCGGCCTTAGCGGGGGGTGGGGGTGGCACAGCGAGGCATCGACGCAGGTCAGCCGGGCAGTCGACGTGCGGTGGACGCGGAGCGGACGGCGATCCTGGCCTCGCGGCGGGCGGTACGGACGGCGCGCTGCACGGAACGTCGAGAGTGGCCGATGCGATGGCCGGTGCGCCACCGCAGACCCGGCTTGCCGCCGGTGTCGGCCGCGGCGAACAGCAGACCGCCGAAGAGCCCGAGGTTCTTCAACGCGTGGATCTCGTTGTTGTTCTTGGCGATCGGGTCGTCGGTGTTCCAGAAGGGATGACCGGCGATGGTCACCGGCACCAGCGTGCCGGCCAGGACCAGCGCCGCAGGCCGGCTGAACCGCCCGGTCGCCAGCATCAGCCCCGCGCCGACCTGCACCGCCGCGTTGATCCGGATCAACGCCTCGGTCTCGGTGGGAATGCTCGGGTGTGCCTTCTTCAGCATCGGTGCGACCCTGTCGGTCACCGGTTTGGCAGCCACGGCGAGTCGGCCGGGGTTGCGGAAGTTGCGATACCCGCTGACCACGAAGATGCCGCTCAGCATGGCGCGGGCGAGGGAGCGTACGGGCGTCATGGATCAGTCATACCCCGTCGCGGCGTTTGCTACCCCGGCAACCGGCGGATCCGGATCGGTCTTCGCACCCGCGCGCCACGCCGATTCGAACGACAGTCACGGATGGACGGGCCGTGGCGGGTAACGTCGCGCGGGTGACCACGCTGCGGCTACGCCCCGAGGACGCGGCCGACGCCGGTCCGGTACGCCGCGTGCTGGCCACCGCCTTCGCCCGCCCGGACGTGGCGACGCCGCCCGAGGTGAGCCTGGTCGACGAGTTGCGCGGCACCGCCGTCTGGCTACCGGAGCTGGCGATGGTCGCCGAGTACGGCGGCGAGGTGGTCGGGTACGCGCTGCTCACCCGCGTACGGGTGCGGCCCGAGCGGGGGTCGGACGTGCCGGCCCTGGCGCTCGGCCCGGTGGCGGTCGCGCCGCACCGACAGCGCGTCGGGCACGGCACGGCGGTGGTGCAGGCGGCCCTGGACGCCTCCACCGAGCTGGGTGAGCGGCTGGTCGTGGTCCTCGGTGACCCGGCCTTCTACCGCCGGTTCGGCTTCGGCCCCGCGACCGAGCTGGGCCTGAACAGCCCGTGGGCCGGTCTCGGCGAGCCCTGGCAGGCGTTGGTGCTGCCGCCGTCGACGAGCGAGGAAGGGCCCCCGCCGCGCGGCGAGGTGCTCTTTCCGGCCCCCTGGTCGAAGGTCTGACCGCGTCGACACCCCGGTTGGTGGTCAGGCCGGCTGGGTGCGCAGGTACCTGCCGAAGTGCGGGACCGTGAAGGCGACAGTGCCCCGCTCGCCGGAGTAGATCAGGCCCTTCTTGATCAGCGCGTCCCGTGCCGGGGAGAGGCTGGCGGGCTTGCGGCCGAGAGCGCGGGCGATCTCCGCGGTGGGCACCGCGGCATCCATGTCGTCGCGGGTCACCTCCCCCGGCTCCCCCTCGACCGCGGACATCATGGCCATCGCCCGCATGTATTCGCGCTCGGCAGGTGTGGCTCGCTCGAAGCGGGAGCCGAAGAACCCGACGGCCAGCTCGGCCTCCGCCTCGGGCGCGGCGACACGCACGTCAGCCGCGGTGATCGGCGAGCGCGGGGCGTGGTCCCAGGTCGCCTTGCCGTACGCCTGGACGAAGTAGGGGTAGCCGCCGGACTTCTCGTAGAGCAGGTCGAGGGCCTTCTGCTCGTACTCGACCTCCTCGCGCTCGGCCGGCGCGCAGAGCGCCTGGTCGGCGGCGATCCGGTCCAGCCGGTCGATGCGTTGGTAACGGAACAGCCGTTCGGAGTACGACTTGGCAGCGCTGAGCACCGCCGGCAGGTGCGGGAGCCCGGCACCGACGACGATCAGCGGCGCGCCGAGTTGGGACAGCTCATGACACGCCGCGCAGAGCGCCGACACGTCCTCCGGGCCGAGATCCTGCATCTCGTCGATGAAGACGGCGATGCCGGTGCCGACGTCACTGGCCACCGCCGCGGCGTCAGTGAGCAACTCGACCAGGTCGATCTCGATGTCACCGGAGTCGGCCCGGCCGTTGGCCGCCGGCACGTCGATGCCGGGCTGCCACCTGTCGCGCAGCTTCGGCGCGGCACCGGCCCGGCCGGTCGGGGCGGACCGCTGGGCGAACGCCTTGAGAACGCCGAGAAACGCGTCGATCCGGTCGGGTGCGCGGTGCCGGGGGGCGAGCTCCCGGACCGCCATGTGCAGCGCGGCGGCGATCGGGCGGCGCAGCGACTGGTCCGGTCGTGCCTCGATCTTGCCGCTGCCCCAGAGCCGGTTGATCGCCTGCGATCGGAGAGTGTTGAGCAGGACCGTCTTGCCGACGCCGCGCAGACCGGTGAGCATCAGGCTGCGTTCGGGTCGCCCTCGTGCGATGCGTTCGAGCACGATGTCGAAGACGTCCAGCTCCCGCCCCCGCCCGGCGAGCTCGGGCGGACGCTGGCCGGCGCCCGGCGCGTACGGATTGCGGACCGGATCCACGCATCGCAGAATATCGGGCCGTCTAGCTGCGAACCTAGACACGGATAGATGGGGCTATCGGCGTGTCGGGGCCGTCGATGCCGGCAGGGGGCCGTCGACAAGAAACTAGGGCTGTCTAGCGTCCACGCTAGACAGCCCTAGTTTTGGCGATCGGAGCTATCGCTTCCGCAGGCAGAGCACGTAGTCGAGCAGGTCCACGGCGTTGTCGTGTACGTATGTCGCGCTTATCGGGGGTGGCAGCGCGTCACACCGGGCCGAGTCGGTGGTCGCCGGGATCCGCAGCAACACCTGGTAGGTGTTCGGGCCGCACGGCACCTTGCGCAGCTCCGCGGCGTCCTCGGTGCCCTCGTTCACCAGGCAGTCGCCCGTGGCGAACTCGTCGTCGTCCGGAGTCGGCGCGGCCGAACTCGGCGCGTCGCTGGGCAGGACCGGCGGGACGACCGGGGCGCTCGTCGACGGCGTACGGCCGTCGCCACCGGCGTCGGCGACCCTCCAGATCGCCCAACTGGCCAGGCCCAGGCACGGGCAGAGCAGGAGCACCACCACCAGCGCGATGATGAGGGCGACGTTGCGGCCGGTCTTCCTCACCGGCGCGACAGGCGGCATGCCGTAGCCACCAGGTGGCGGCTGCCCCCACGGCGCGGGTGGCTGACCCGGCACCGGCCCGGCCGGCGGAAACGGCCCGGGCGGCGGGTAACCCGGGCCTGAGGTCGGCGGGTAGCCCGGGTCCGGGGCCGGCGGCGGCGTCCACATCGGTGCGGTCGGCGGCTCGGGCTGGGTCGGCGGCGGTGCCCACATCGGTGCGGTCGGCGGCTCCGCGTCGGGTGGCGGCGGGCCCCACTGCTGCCTGGTCGGATCCTCGGCGGGCGGGCGCTGGTGCGGGTCGTCCGGCTGCTCGGAGCCCGCTGGTCCGTAGGTCGTCATGTCATCCCTGGGGGTGGGTGGTCTCAGCGTTGCTTAAGGCAGAGGACGAAGTCGAGAGTGTCCAGCTCACTGTCGAAGAAGTACCAGTTGGTGTAACCCTGGACCTTGCCGCACTTCGTCTCGGCGTCGCGCTCACCGCTAGTCGCACCGTCGATCCGACTCAACACCTCGTACGACTTCGCGACACACTCGCTGATCAACAGCTTGGGCTTGGCGCCCGCGGCGGCGTCATTGCGGACGCACTGGCCAACCTTGGCGAACCGAGGATCCGCCGACGACTCCGGCGCCGCGGCACTCGGTACGGGTTCAGTCGCGTCGGCGTCCGCGCTGGGATCAGCGGCGGCGGGCGAGTCGGTCGGCGCGGCCACCGGAGCCGGGTCGTCCTGCCCGCGACGGAGCCAGAACGCACCGCCGACAGCGGCCAGCAACAGCACGACGACCAGCACCGCGATCAGCGGACCCCGACCGCGTCGGCGCGGTGCCGGCGCGGGATCGCCGCCGTAGGGGGCGGATGGTCCCTGGGATGCCGGCGGATACGACGGACCCGCCGGTGAGTAGGGCTGGTGTGCCGGCGGGTAGGACTGCTGCGCCGGGGGATAGGGCTGCTGGGCCGGAGGGCCGGGCTGCTGCGCCGGGGGATACGGCTGCTGCGCCGGCGGATAGGGCTGCTGCGCCGGGGGATAGGGCTGGTGCGCCGGCGGGTACGGCTGCCGCGACGGTGGGTAGGGCTGTTGCGGCGGAGGGTACGGCTGTTGCGCTGGTGGATAGGGCTGCTGTGCCGGCGGGTCGGGCGTCTCGTCCGGTCGCTGCCCCCGCCACGGCCCCGGGTAACCGCCCCCGGGTGGTCCGTAGTTCGTCATGCCGCCCTCCTGCACAAGTGGTGAGAGTGCGGTCACCGATACGCGACGCCGACTCCGACGTCACCGTAGCGTGGTCCACCGATGAGCTCACCTCCACCGAGCGGGATCGGCCGACACCAGCGATCGGGGCCCGTGTGGACGGGCGACCGCCGGTAACGTCCGGCCCATGTCGGCCGCCGCGCTGTGGGGGGTGGCGGTGCTCGGTGGGTTGGTCGGTGTCGTCGTACCCCGGCTGGCTCGGCGCTTCACCACCCTGCCGACCCGGCCGCGGCCTCGGCGTGTCGCGTGGGTCTGGCTCAGTCCGCCGTTGGCGGCGATGGTGTTCGTGGGGCTCGCCGTCGCGCAGCGTGACGACCCGGGGCTGCCGGTCCTGCTCGCGGTGGCGGCGGTCGGGCTGGTGCTGGCCGCGGTCGACCTGGCCTGCCTGCGGCTGCCCGACCCACTCGTCGGCGTCGCCGGCACGCTGGCCCTCGGTGGTCTGACCGCGGCGGCGCTGCTGGCCGGCACGCCCGGGCGGCTGGTGGGTGCACTGGCCGGGGGGACGGTCGCTGGCGCGGCACACGTGCTGCTGGCCCTGCTGCCGGGATCCCGGTTGGGCTTCGGAGACGTGAAACTCGTCGCCGTGCTCGGGCTGCCACTCGGCTGGCTGGGGCGGGACGCGCTGCTCGCCGGGCTACTCCTGCCGCACGTGCTGCACGGCGGGCTGGTCCTGGGCCTGCTCGTCGCACGGCGGGTACGGCGGGACACCCTGCTGCCGCTCGGGCCGGCCCTGCTCGCCGGCGCGTGGCTGGGCATGCTCGTCGGCTGATCTCGCCGAACGGGCGGGCCGTCGTTCGGTGGCTCGCGCCCGGACGCACCACACCAACGGCACGCGGGTCGCCGGCTGCTCAGATCAACCGGAGCTGGCGGTCCTTCGGTCGGCGCGGCTCGGCCTCGCCGAACCGCTCGAACAGGCCCGGATCGATCACGCTCAGGAACGGCGACGGCGCGCAGTCGCGTTCCGCGCCGTGCCGGGTGCGGCGGGCGGCGTGACTGACGTACAGCCGGTCCTGGGCGCGGGTCAACCCGACGAAGAAGAGCCGCCGCTCCTCGGCGACCGCGTCCTCGTCGGGCGTCGAGCCCGGCCAGCGCAGCGGCAGCAACCCGTCCTCCACGCCGATCAGGAAGACCACCGGGAACTCCAGGCCCTTCGCGGCGTGCAGGGTGAGCAGCGTGACCGCCTCCGCGCGGGGGTCGAGCGCGTCGACCTCCGCGCCGGTGGCCAGTTGCGACAGGAACGCCTCCAGGTCGTCCCCGCAGCGTCGGGCCAGCGGGGTCAGCAGGTCCACCGCCGAGCGGACGGCCTCGGGGCGTACCGTGCCGGTGCCGTCCAGGGTGGGCACCGCGAACCGCTCGGCAACCACCTGGCCGGCCAACCGGACCCGGGCCGCCAGCGAGCCGGCCAACCCGTCGGCGTGCCGCAACTCGCGGGCGATGGCCGTGACCCCGGGCCGGTCCCGCAGCCGGTCGTGGGACCGCTTCTGCACCGGGATGTTGGCGCGGGCCAGCGCGTCGACGATGGGTGCGGCCTGCGCGTCGGTGCGGTACAGCACGGCGATGTCGGAGAACGACAGCGCGGTGGACCGGCCGTCGATCCGGCCCGAGTCCAGCGAACGGTGGGACAGCCCGCCGACCAGCTCGTCGACTGTCCGCACCACGAAGTCGGCCTCCTCGGCGACCGACGCCGCCGGATAACGCCCGACCAGCGGGGCCTCCGGATCGAGTCGGGCCGGATCCAGCCGCCGGTCCCGGACCAGCGAGGACGGTGCGATGGCCTGCACGGCGGCGGCCAGGATCGGCGCCGACGAGCGGTAGTTGCGGTTGAGCCGGACCAGCCGGGCGTCCGTGAAGTCCTCGGAGAAGCGCAGGAAGTAGCCGACGTCGGCACCCCGGAACGAGTAGATCGCCTGGTCCGGGTCGCCGATCGCGCAGAGGTTGCCGTCCGCCGGGCTGAGCAGCCGCAGCAGCTCGTACTGCACCTCGTCGACGTCCTGGTACTCGTCGACGAAGATCCACCGCCAGCGGTCCCGGTAGCGCTCGACCAGCTTCCGGTCGGAGCGCAGCAGCTCCACCGGCAGGGTGACCAGCTCGTCCAGGTCGACCAGGTCCTGCTTGCGCAACAGCGCGGTGTAGCTGGCGACGTCGTCGCCGGCCTCGGACCGGGCCGCCGCCCGCTCGGCGTCGTCGGCGATGCGGAAGTCGGCGGGCAGACCCGCCGCGTCGGCGTTCTCCCGAAGGATGGTCAGGCCCAGCGCGTGGAACGTGCCCACGGTGACGTCCTCGGCGACCGGGCCGAGCAGGCCGTCGAGGCGGTGCCGCAGCTCCTCGGCGGCCCGACGGGTGAACGTGATCGCGAGGCAGTGCTCGGGAAAGACGTTCAGCTCCGCGCAGAGGTACGCGATCCGGTGCGTGAGTGTCCTGGTCTTGCCGGTGCCCGGCCCGGCCACGATCAGCAGCGGCCCGCCGGGTGCGGAGGCGGCCACCCGCTGCATCGCGTCCAGCCGGTCCAGCAGGCCGGTGCCGACCTCCTCCATGCCGGAGAGCATCGGCTCGAACGGCTCGTGGGGGGACGGCGGCGACGCGATCGGCGGTGCGGGAGCCGGGGCCGGCTTACGCTTCGGCTCCGCCTTCGCCGCCGCCGGGCGCTTGGCCGTCGGCCGGGCCGCCGGCTCCGCGGGTCGACGCTGCGCCGGCACCGGTACGTCGAACAGCGTCTCCTGTGCCGCGCCGGAGCTGGCGCCCAACTCCGCCGGGTCGAACAGCGTGATCACCCCGTACTCGCCGTCGTAGCCGGGCACCCGGCGCACGTCGCCTCGGCGCAGCCGCCCGATGCCCTCGGCGAGCAGCTCACCGCCGGCCTGCGCGATGTCGGTAAGCGGGGTCGTGGTCAGGATTTCCAGCTCCGGGCCGAGCGCGGCGACCAGCTCGTTGAGTCGCCCCTCGACCTTCTTCGACCGGGCGCCCACCTTGTTGATCTCGCCGAGGATCTCGGCCAGCGGGACGAGGTGGGTGACGTCCCGGGCCTGTGCCGGCCGGTGCCCCGCCGGGCGGTCGGCCAGCTCCTCGATGCGGCTGAGGACGCCCACGGTGAGCGGCTTGCCGCACTCGGGGCAGCGCCCACCGGCGGCGCGGGTCCGCTCCGGGGACCAGTTGACCCCGCAGAGCCGGTGGCCGTCCGCGTGGTACTTGCCCTCCTCCGGGAAGAACTCGATGGTGCCGGCCAGACCGTCACCGGTCCGCAGCGCCTCCCGGACGGCGAAGTAGTCCCGTTCGCTGCTCAGCACCGTCGCCTCCCGGCCCAGTGCCGGCGGCGAGTGCGCGTCCGAGTTGGAGACCAGTTGGTAACCGTCCAGGCTGCCGACCCGCCAGTTCATCGCCGGATCGGAGGAGAGGCCGGTCTCCACGGCGAAAATGTGGTCGGCGAGGTCGGCGTAGCAGTCCGCGATCGCGTCGAAGCCGGATTTCGAGCCCAGCGCGGAGAACCACGGCGTCCAGATGTGCGCCGGCACCAGGTAACCGTCCGGGCTGGCCTCCAGGGTGATCTCCAGCAGGTCGCGGGAGTCCAGACCGAGGATCGGCCGTCCGTCCGAGCCGAGGTTGCCGATCCGGCCGAGGGCGGTGTTGAACCGGGCCACCGCGTCCAGATCGGGCAGGTAGATCAGGTGATGCACCTTGCGGGTGCGGTCGTCCCGCTTGTAAATCGTGGAGATCTCCACGCTCAGCATGAACCGGACCGGGTTCGCCTGCGCCGTCGACGCGAGTCGGGGCGGCAGTCGGCGGGCGATGTCCCGTTCCGCCTCGGCGTCGAGCCGGTACAGCCCCGGCTCCGCCGGGCGCAGGGTCTCCCGCAGGTGGTCGTACCAGGCGGGGTGCGTGAAGTCGCCGGTGCCGAGCAGACCGATGCCCTTACGACGCGCCCACCACCCGAGGGTCGGCAGGGTGAGGTCGCGGCTGCACGCGCGCGAGTATTTCGAGTGGATGTGCAGGTCCGCGACGAATGGCGAGAGGCCACCGGAGGGTACGGCACTGAACGGGGGCACGCCGCATCCTGTCACGCCCGCCGCGCCGGCCGCCTGCCGCCACGCGCGGACGTGACCTCCGCTATGCCGAGCGCAACTCCACAAGACTGATCTGCGGCTCCGCGCCGACCCGGACCGGTGGTCCCCAGAAGCCGGCGCCGTTCGTCACGTAGACCTTGGTGCCGTCGACCTCGCCGAGGCCGCTGACCACCGGCTGCGCCAGCCGGACGACCAGGTTGAACGGCACCACCTGGCCACCGTGGGTGTGCCCGGACAGTTGCAGGTCGACGCCGTAGTGGGCCGCCTCGACCGCCGCCAGCGGCTGATGGGCGAGCAGCACCACCGGACGGCTCTGGTCGCGGTCGCCGAGGGCGGCGGCGAAGTCGGGCCCGGCGGCGAGGCCGGTGGTCCCCGTGGCGTCCAGGTCGTTCACGCCGGCCAGGTCGAGCACGCCGCCCCGGGCCCGGATCTCCTGCCGCTGGTTCTGCAGCACCCGCAGGCCGAGGCGGTCGACCTCCTGGACCCACTCCTCCACGCCGGAGTAGTACTCGTGGTTGCCGGTGACGAAGAAGTTGCCGTAGCGGGAGCGCAGGTCACGAAGGGGCGCGGCGGCCGGGCCGAGTTCGGCGACCGAGCCGTCGACCAGGTCTCCGACCACCGCGACCAGGTCGGCGTCGAGCCGGTTGATCGCGGCGACGATCCGCTCGGTGTGCGCCCGGCCGCGCAGCGGGCCGAGGTGGATGTCCGAGACGGTCGCGATGCGCAGACCGTCCATGCTGCGGGGGAGCTTGGCGAGTGGGATCTGCACCCGGTCGAGTCGTGGTGGGCCGAGGGCGGTGTGAACGCCGTACCCGGTGATGCCGGTGGCGGTGAGGCCGGCAAAGATAGCCGCCCCTCGGGCCAGCAGCAGCCGGCGGCCCGGGTCGTGGTCCGCGGCCGCGACGGCACCGGCGGCCGGCGGCTCGGGCGGCCCGGCCGCGCCCACCAGCACCGGCTCGGGCGCGGCGGTGGTCGGCTCGGCGGCGGCGAGCCGGCGGCGCAGCACCAGCCGGGTGGCGAGCATCGGCACTTCGAGCACGACGAGCACGACGAGCAGGTAGAACATCACGGCCAGCCACAGGTAGCCCGGCCAGGCGAGCCAGTAGAGCCCGGCCTGCGTCCCGATGAGGGTGGCCGGCACGAGCAGCGCCAACACCAGGGCGGCGCTCCCGCCGACCCGCCGCCAGCGGCCCGGACCTGTGGTGTCCCGGACGAGCCGCTTCCACAGGTAGAGGTGGATGAGACCGGTGGTCAGCGCCAGGACGCCCACGAACCCCAGAACCGCCAACATGTGCGCCTCCTCAGCCGCCCGCGAACGGGGGCAGAACGTCGATCGTGGCCCCGGCCGGCAGGGGTGCTTCACGATCATGACAGGTGACGCCATCCACCAGGAAGCTCGCCACTCGCAGCACGGCGGCGAGCCGGTCACCGTGTCGCCGCACCAGCTCGGCGGTGAGGTCGTCCAGCGACCGGCCGGCGGGCAGGACCTCCTCGGCGTGCCCGGCGGCGGCGCGGGCACCCGCGAAGTAGCGGACGGTCAGTCGTGTCGGAGCCACGCCTCAACCCCCGATCGCGGACATCGGCCGGGTCGGCTGGAGGAAGGTCGGGTCGTCGATGCCGTGCCCGGCGCGCTTGCCCCACATCGCGGTGCGCCAGCGTCGGGCCAGCTCCTCGTCGTCCGCGCCGGTGCGCAGCGCCGCGCGCAGATCGGACTCCTCGGTCGCGAAGAGACAGGCGCGGACCTGGCCGTCCGCCGTCAGCCGGGTGCGGTCGCAGTCTCCACAGAACGGGCGGGTGACGCTGGCGATCACGCCGACCCGGGCGGGACCTCCGTCGACCAGCCAGGTCTCCGCCGGTGCCGCGCCCCGCTCGGTCGGGTCGGGGCTGAGGTCGAAGACGGTACGCAGGGAGGCCAGGATCTCCTCGGCGGTGACCATGGTGTGGCGGTCCCAGCCGTGCTGGGCGTCCAACGGCATCTGCTCGATGATCCGCAACTGGTAGTCGTGCTCGACGGCGAAGCGCAGCAGGGCGGGTGCCTCGTCCTCGTTGACACCCCGCATCAACACCGAGTTGATCTTTACGGGGCTCAGCCCGGCGGCGGCGGCCCCGGCGAGCCCGGCCAGCACCGCGTCGAGACGGGGGCGGCGGGTGAGTCGGGTGAACCGGCCCGGGTCCAGAGTGTCCAGTGAGACGTTCACCCGGTCCAGGCCGGCCGTACGCAACGCCGAGGCCAGCCGGTCCAGCCCGATGCCGTTGGTGGTCAGCGAGACCCGGGGTCGGGGCCGCAACGCGGCCACCTCGGTCACGATGCCGACCAGCCCGGGGCGGATCAGCGGCTCACCGCCGGTGAACCGCACCTCGGTCACACCGAGCTGCTCCACGGCCACCCGGACCAGCCGGACGATCTCCTCGTCGGTCAGCAGCTCGGGGCCGGCCAGCCAGGGCAGCCCCTCCGCCGGCATGCAGTAGGTGCAGCGCAGGTTGCACTTGTCGGTGAGGGACACACGTAGGTCACGGGCGACGCGGCCGTACCGGTCGACGAGGACGCCATCGGTCCCCGGGGCGACGCTCACCTGTCGACCGTAGCGCGTTCGACCCGGGCCGGGACGGCGCGGGCGGCCTGGAGGACCGCGTCCCGATAGCCACCGCCGAAGAGCGCGGTGTGCACGAGCAGCAGATGCAGTTGATGCAGTGGCACCCGGTCGCGCCAGCCGTCCGGCAGCGGCCAACTCTCCCGGTAGGCGGCCAGCACCCGGCCCAGGTGCGGGATGCCGCCGAAGAGCGCGAGCTGGGCCAGATCCGTCTCCCGGTGCCCGCCGTGCGCGGCCGGGTCGATCAGCCACGCCCGGTCGTCGGCGCCCCACAGCACGTTGCCCGACCACAGGTCGCCGTGGATGCGTGCCGGCGGCTCGTCACCGCCGAACTCACCGAGCCGACCGATCACCTGCTCGACCAGTCTGGCATCGGCGCTGGTCAGGGCACCACCGTCGACCGAGCGCCGCAGGTAGGGGATGAGGCGTCGCTCGGCGAACCACGTCGACCAGGGCCCGTCGGTGGGGGTGTTGTCCTGGGGGAGCGACCCGATGAACCCCGGCCAGGGCGCCCCGAAGCTCGCCGATCCCGCCCGGTGCAGGTCGGCCAACTCCCGACCGAAGCGGGCCGCGGCCTGCGGCGTCGGCTCGCCGGGCTCGACCCAGTCGAGCGCCAGCAGGCTCGGCAACGCCACGATCACCTCGGGTACGGCGACCGCCCCGGCCTCCCGCAGCCAGCGCAACCCGGCCGCCTCGGCGGCGAAGAAGCCCTCCGGGGCCGGTCGGCCCGCCCCCTCGGGCCAGGACTTGGCGAAGACCGAGTGGCCGTCGTCCAGGGTGAGCCGGGCGGCGGCGCAGATGTGCCCACCGGCGACCGGCGTCTCCCGGATCCGCTGATGGGTCCGGAAGGTCGGCAGGTGTGCCGGGTGCGCGCGCAGGTACGCCAGGTCCATCAGCGCACGGTAACCGCTTCCTGTGACGCCACGGTGTCGCCCGAGGACATCGGGCCTCTTTCGGCACCCGTAGATGCGCGATGAACAGGAAGAACACGCTCAGTAGTTGTGGATAAGCAGCGTGTCGTCCACAGGGTCTGTTGGGCGGGTCCGGCCCGCCGCAGGCTTCCGACATGGCCTCGACCGAACGCCCCCAGCTCGCCGTCCGCTCGCCCGCCGACCTGATCGCCGCCGTACCGTACCTGCTCGGCTTCCACCCCGCCGACAGCGTGGTCGCGGTGGCGTTGCTGGGCCGGCAGATCATCTTCGCCGCCCGCGCGGACCTGCCCGACCCGTCGAGCGACCTGCTGGAGCAGGCCCGGCACCTGGCCGGAGTGATCCGCCGGCAGGGTGCGGAGTCCGCCACCGTGGTCGGTTACGGGCCGCCCGATCGGGTGACACCGGCGGTGGACGCGGTGCGGGCCGCCCTCAGCGTCGGCGGCACGGAGGTGCTCGACGCGCTGCGGGTGACCGGAGACCGGTGGTGGTCCTACCTCTGCACCGAGCCCGACTGCTGCCCACCCGAGGGCCGGCGCTACGACCCGGTCGCCAATCCGATGACCGCCGCGGCGATCTTCGCCGGCCAGGTCGCGCTCCCCGACCGGGCCGCCCTGGTGGCGCAGGTGGCACCCGTGGACGGGCCGGACCGGGACGCGGCGCGTGCGGCCACCGCCCGCGCCCGGCTGCGCCTGACCGAGCTGCACAAACAGGCGCCCGAGAACGACCTGCTCGGCAGTCGGGCGGTGCACACCGCCGGGCTCGCGGCGGTCCGCGAGGCCCAACGTCGGCAGCGTCGCGGTGAGCGGCTCGACGACGACGAGATGGCCTGGTTGAGCCTGCTGATGACCCATCTGCCCGTCCGCGACCTCGCGTGGGAACGCACCGACGGCCGGGATCGCGACATCGCCCTCTGGACCGACGTGCTGCGCCGGGCCGAACCGGAGTTGGTCGCCGCGCCAGGTACGTTGCTGGCGTTCGCGGCGTGGCGCGCGGGGCAGGGGGCGTTGGCCGCGGTGGCACTGGAGCGCACGCTGAGCCTGCACCCTGACTACCCGCTCGCCGTGCTGATGGACGACATGCTCCGGCGCGGTGTGCCCCCATCCGAGCTGGACGGGTGGCCGTCGGAGGGAATGCCCGGCGTGATCCGCCCCCGCAGGAGAAGGCGGCGCGGCCGCCGCTGACCGGCCGGTCCCGGTCGCCGCCCGGCCTGGCGCGGCGGGTGTCGCCCGGCCTGGCACGGCGGGTGTCGTCCGGCCTGGCGAGACGGGTGTCGCCCGGCCTGGCGCGGCGGGTGTCGCCCGGCCTGGCACGGCGGGAGTCGTCCGGCCCGGCGTGGCGGGAGTTGATCGACTCGGCTTTAAGGAAATCGCGGCATCCTCGTTGCCGGGACACCGCGGTATCAGCAAACCCGAGTCGATCATGGGCCAGCGGGCGACCGGGCTGGCCCTGAGCGCAGCTATGCCGCCCCTGCGGCGTCGCACAGAGACTCGAAGTGCTCCACGTAACGATCAAAGGGACCGCCGGACTCCCTGCGGCGGAGGTGCATCGTTACTGAGTCGACCGCGCCCGGAGAGACGCCGCGGTGTCGTCGAGATCGTCGCCGCACAGCCGGCGGTCTGTCGATTGACCTGTGATCGACTCGGCTTTCCGGAATTCGCGGCATCCTCGTTGCCGGGACACCGCGCTATCAGCAAACCCGAGTCGATCACGGGTCAGTGCGGGACGAGGCGAGCCTGCGGCAGCCCGCCCCGGCGCTGATCCCGCTTCCCCGAGGGCGATCGCGCCGGGGCGGGTCCACGCACGGCCCTCCGTCGAACGATGTACGCGTTTCTCCTGATCACGGCCGACTCGGTGGGGCGCAGGCCGGCCGACAATGATCGGGTGACCCCCGAACTGCTGCTCTCGCTGGCTGGGCTGGCGTTGGTGGACAGCACCAGCATCGGCACCCTTTTCATCCCGGTCTGGCTGCTGCTCGCCCCCGGGCCGGTCAACGCCCGCCGGATCCTGGGCTACCTCGCCACCATCGCGGCGTTCTATCTCGCGGTGGGGCTGCTGCTGGTGTGGGGCGGCAGCAGGTTGGGCGATGCGCTGGGCGGTGCCCTGGACAACCGGGCTGTCCTCTGGGCGCAACTCGTGCTGGGCGTCGCGATGCTGGCGCTCAGCTTCCGCTACGACGGCAAAAGGCGCCCCCGTACCGGTGGTGTGCTGCGGTGGCGGGACCGGGCCACGGCCGGCGACTCCTCGGCCCGCTGGCTGGTCGGGCTGGCGTTGCTGGCCGCGCTCGCCGAGGTGGCGACGATGCTTCCGTACCTGGGCGCGGTAGGTCTGTTGGCGACCTCGGGGGTGGGCGCGGTGGCCGTGGTGGCGCTGCTCGCCGGATATTGCCTGGTCATGGTGCTGCCGGCGGTGGTGTTGCTGGGTGCCAGGGTGGCCCGCCCGGCGCTTGTCGAGCCGGTGCTGGCCCGCCTCAACGCGTGGATCGTCGCGAAGGCGGGCGGTGCGTTGGGCTGGATCCTCGGCATCGCCGGTTTCCTGATCGCCCGCGACGCCGCCGCGCGACTGGCGCTGTTCGACCTGATCGACCGAATCGGTAAGTGAGCTCAACGCCCGGGACGCCGATCTTGCAGTTTCGGTCGCCGTTATGGGTGGTACGCCCCCCTATGGGGGGACAGAAAGTGCAAGATCGGCGCGGGCGCGGGCGCGGGCGCGGGCGCGGGCGCGGGCGCGGGCACGGGTGGGGCATCGTCAGGCTGGCTGCTCCAGCGTGATGCGGTGTGGGCCGGTGTAGACGTTCATGGTCCGGCCGCGCAGGAAACCGACGAGTGTCATCCCCGCCCCGTCGGCCAGTTCGGCGGCGAGCGTGCTCGGGGCGGACACGGCCGCCAGCAGCGGCAACCCGGCCATCCACGCCTTCTGGGTCAGCTCGAAGCTGGCCCGGCCGGAGACCAGCAGCAGGTGGCCGGCCAGTGGCAGTCGACGTTCTCGCACCGCCCAGCCGATCACCTTGTCCACCGCGTTGTGCCGGCCCACGTCCTCCCGCAGCACCACCAGCTCACCGCCGGGGGTGAACAGGCCCGCCGCGTGCAGCCCACCGGTCCGGTCGAAGCCACGCTGGGCGGCGCGGAGTCGGTCGGGCAGCTCGGCGAGGAGCGTGGCCGGCACGCTGAGCGGATCGGCGGAGACCGGGAACTGGGACCGGGTGCGGATCGCGTCGATGCTGGCCTTGCCGCAGACTCCGCAGGAACTGGTCGTGTAGAAGTTCCGGGACGGGTCGGTGGTCGGCTCCGGCACGCCGGGGGCGAGCACCACGTCCACCACGTTGTACGTGTTCGGTGTCTCCGCGCCGGCGCAGAGCTGGGCGGTCAGCACGTCGTCGGTCGACCGGATCAGCCCCTCGGTCAGGAGGAACCCGATGGCCAGGTCCAGGTCGTCGCCGGGGGTACGCATGGTCACGGCGAGGGGCTGTCGCCGGCCGGGGCCGGCGGCACCGACCCGGATCTCCAGCGGCTCCTCCACCGCCAGCGTGTCCGGCCGGCGGATGGACCCGCGGCCGGCGGTCGCAGCGTCCAGGTCGATCCGAAGTACGCCGCGCCGATCAGTTGCCCGTCCCATCCCGCCATCCTCCACCTCCCGCCGGTACGCCCGCACGGCCACCTGTCATCGCGCACCCGGCGGCGACCGCCAGTGCGCGTCGGCACGGCTACGGTTGCCGGGTGGGGACGTATGCCGCAGTGGTGCTCGCAGGTGGGTCCGCCCGACGGATGGGCGGGGTGGACAAGCCCGCGCTCCCGGTCGGTGGCCGGCCGATGCGCCTGCGGGTGCTGGCCGCCGTCAGCGACGCCCGGCCCCGGGTGCTGGTCGGGCCGGTCGACGCCGTCCCGGAGGGTGTGCGGGTGACCCGGGAGGACCCGCCCGGCGGGGGTCCGGTCGCCGCGGCGGCCGCCGGGCTGGCACTGCTCGATCCGGACACCACACGTGTCGCGCTGCTCGCCGCCGACCTGCCGCTGCTCACCCGGGCCGCGATCGGCGACCTGCTGGCCCACCTCAGCGAGGAGAACCCCGGCCATGCCGCCCCGGTGGCCGGCAGCGGCGTCGTCGGGAACGGCGTCGTCGGCAGCGGCCTCGTCGGGAGCGGCGTCGTTGGGAGCGGCGTCGTCGGGAGCGGCCCCGTCGGCAGGGGCCCCGTCGGGAGCAGCGTCGGGAGTGGCGTCGTCGGGAGCGGGCGGCGGCCCGACGGGGCGTGCTTCGTCGACGGGGACGGACGGCGGCAGTCGCTCTGCGGTGTCTGGCGGGTCGCGGCGCTGCGGGCCGCGCTGGACCGGTTGACTGTCGAGCGGAGCGGCAGCCTGTCCGGTGCCCCGGTCCGGGCGTTGCTGGCCGGCCTGGACGTGCGGGAGGTGCCCTGGGCCGGTGACGGTCCGCCGCCCTGGTTCGACTGCGACACTGACGAGGACGTACGCCGGGCGGAGGAGTGGGCGCGATGACGGTGATGGACGACTGGGTCACGGCCGCGTGTACCGAGCTGGACCTGGACCCGACCGGGGTGCCCGTCCCGGCGGTGCTGGATCTGGCCCGCGACGTCGCCCACCAGGTGTTGCGGCCGGGTGCGCCGGTCACCGCGTACCTGCTGGGGTTGGCGGTCGGTCGGGGTGCCGACCCGGCGGACGCCGCGGCCCGGCTCAGTGCCCTGGCCGGCGCCTGGCCCGTCGAGCTGGGCGCGGACCCCGTGGACCCGACGGCCCCCTGACCGCCGTTGTCCGATCCCGGTCCGGGCTGATTGGGCCGCCAGGCTGCGTGGGTAGGGTGATCGTGACGGACGGAGGCGATCATGACGGCTGACCACCCCTCGGCGCCGATCGGTGACCTGCCCGGCGGTACGGCTGAGCCGGCGGAATCGATCCTGCTCGACGAACCCAGCACGACCGACCTGCGGGCGAAGGTGACCGAGGCGTGGCAGGAGTTCGCCCGTGCGCTCGCCGTGCGGCTGCGGGAGCTTCCCGTCGGCGCGCACCTGGAGGTGACCCTGGACCCGACCGCCTCCGGCACCGGGGACGCCGTCTACTCGGTGAGCGTGGACGTGCGCGACGGTGGCGCGTTGTCCGCGCGGGCGGTCGGCAACGCCACGCTGCCGGCGGGCTACCGGTTGGACCGCGGCGCGGTGGCGGACATGGTCGCGCTCGGCTGGTCGCCACCCGGGGTGGTCGCTGGGTCCGGCGGTTTCTTCGGGCTGGACGGCGCGACGGGCGAGTCGACCCGGATGGCCGCGCTGCTCTCCCGGACGCTGCGGGACGTCTACGGTGCCCCGCACCCGGCGTTCCTCGTCTACCTGGTGCAGGACGTCGAGGGTGAGCCGCTGGCCGTGGACCCGTTGGGCACGGCACGCAGCGAGTTCGGCCCGGACGCCGACGTCGAGGCCGACCTGGAGGAGGCACTGGCCGAGGCGGCTTCCGCGCAGGTCGAGCGGGACGACGTGCTCGACCTGGCTGATCGGGTCCGGACCGTGGTCTCCACGATGCTCAAGTCGGACACCGACCGGTTGCAGGTCGACTCGGACGGCGACATCAACATCCGGGCCGGTTCGGCGATGGTCTTCGTCCGGGTGCGGGACAATCCGCCGCTGGTGGACGTGTTCTCCCCGGTGCTCACCGAGGTGGAGCCGACCGAGCGGCTCTACGTCAAGCTCTCCGAGTTGACCAACCGGATGCCGATCGGCCGCCTCTACTGCGCCGACGACACGGTCTGGGCTTCCATCCCGGTCTTCGGTCGCAACTTCCAGGCCACCCACCTGATGCTTGCGGTGCGGGTGATGACCGGGCTCGCCGACGAGCTGGACGACCGTCTGCACGGCGAGTTCGGCGGGAAGCGGTTCTTCGGCGAGGGCGACAAGCCGGTTCGGCGTGACGACTCGGAGCACCGCACCGGCATGTATCTCTAGAGGTCGAGCAGGGTCTTGCCGACCGTCGCGCGCGCCTCGATGGCGGCGTGCGCGTCGGCCGCGCGTTCCAGCGGGAATCGTTGGCCGATGAGCGGGCGCAGGCGGCCGGCCGCACCGCCCGCCAGGGCCTGCCGGGTGTACGCCCGCAGTCGCGCGGGTGACGTGTCCGGCCGTACCAGGGTGACCTGCCGTGCCGTGGCGGCCTCCGCCGACACCGGGGACCACTCCCCGCTCGCCAGGCCGAAGCTGACCATGCGACCGCCCGGATCCAGCATGTCGAAGGCCGTTCGGGCCACCGCCCCGCCGACCCCGTCGAACACCACGTCGACGCCGCCCAGCGGGGCCCGTACGCGGTCGGCCCAGTCTGGCTGGAGGTAGTCGACGGCCAGGTCGGCACCCAGGCCGGGCAGCAGGTCCACCTTGCGCGGCCCACCGGCGACGCCGACGACCCGGGCACCGGCCTGGGCGGCGAGCCGCACCAACAGGCTGCCCACTCCGCCCGCGGCCGCTTCGACCAGCACCCGGTCACCGGGGCGGATGCCGACCGCCTCGACAAGCATGGTGGCGGTACGCCCGTCGGCCAGCAGTGCCACCGCCTCGTCCAGGGCCAGTTCGGCGGGCACCTCGATCGGCGCGGCGGCGTCGACCGCCGCGCGTTCGGCGTATCCGCCGGAGCCGCCGGTCGCGCTGACCACCCGTCGATCGAGCAGTGCCGGGTCGACGTCCGGGCCGACGGCGGCGATCACCCCGCCCACGCCGTTGCCGGGGATCAGGGGCGGGGTGACCTGGAACGGCCCGGGTCGGCCGGCGCGCTGTTGCGTCTCGACGAAGGTGATGTTCGCGTACGCGACGTCGATCAGCACCTGACCGGGGCCGGGTGTCGGGTCGGTCGCGGTGCCGGGCAGCAGCACCTCGGGCCCGCCGAACTCACGTAACCAGACCGCACGCATGAAGTCCCCCTCGAATCGCGACGGCGTCCACTCGGGGACAGCGAAGCGCCTCAACCAGGGTTGAGGTCAAGCGGTGCGGGGCGACGGGCCGACGCCCGGGGACTCGGCCAGTCGGGACAGCACGATCGTGCTGCGGGTGGAGGTCACGAAGGACTCGGCGCGCAGCCGTTCCAGGGCCGCCTCCAGGTGGGCGATGTCGGCGGCGCGTAGGTGCACGAGCGCGTCCGCCTCCCCGGAGACGGTGTAGGCGCCGACCACCTCCGGGTGTCGCCGGGCGGCCACGCCGATCTGGGCGGGGGTGGTCCGGCCGGCGCAGAACAACTCGACGAACGCCTCGGTCGTCCAGCCGACGGCGGCCGGGTCCACCACGGCCGTGAATCCCCGGATCACGCCGGTGGCGCGTAGCCGATCGACGCGACGCTTGACGGCCGGGGCGGAGAGTGACACCCGGGTGCCGATGTCGGCGTACGACGCACGGGCGTCGGCGACGAGTAACGCAATGATCCGCTGGTCTACCGCGTCTATCTGCAACGTTCCGCCTCTGAGAAGCAACGGTTGTGGCTGTTACCAAAGTTCCACGGTACCTACTCTTGGTGACCGTGAACCAGCAGCGAGTCCCGCGAAAGCGGACATATCTCATGTGCTCGCCCGAGCACTTCGCGGTCGAGTACGCGATCAACCCGTGGATGGACGTGACCACGCCCGTCGACCGGGACCTGGCCGTCAAACAGTGGGACCGGCTGCACGAGACGCTCGTCGGCCTCGGCCACGAGGTGCACCTGCTCACGCCCGAGCAGGGCCTGCTCGACATGGTCTACGCCGCCAACGGTGCCTTCGTGGTGGACGGCAGCGTGTACGGCGCCCGGTTCAGGCACGAGCAGCGGGCCGCCGAGGCCGCCGCCCACCACGCCTTCTACGAGTCGCAGGGCTGGCGGTTCGTCGCACCGGGGGAGACCAACGAGGGCGAGGGCGACTTCGCGTACGTGCCGGAGGCGCACGGCGGCCTCATCCTCGCCGGGCACGGCTTCCGCACCGAGCTGCCGGCGCACGGTGAGGCGCAGGAGGCGCTGGGTCGGCCGGTGGTGTCGCTGCGTCTGATCGACCCCCGCTTCTATCACCTGGACGTGGCACTCGCGGCCATCGACGACTCGAACGTCGCCTACTTCCCGGGCGCGTTCTCCGCGGCCAGCCAGCGGGTGCTCACCCAGCTCTTCCCGGACGCGGTGATCGCCGACGACGAGGACGCTCTGGCCTTCGGGCTCAACCTGGTCAGCGACGGCGCGAACGTGGTGCTCAGCAGCGAGGCGACCCGGTTCGCCGGCAAGTTGAAGGCCGCCGGCTACACCCCGGTCCCCGTCGAGTTGGGCGAGTTGAAGAAGGGCGGCGGCAGCGTGAAGTGCTGCATCGCCGAGCTGCGGCACTGACTCCCGTACGACAGGGCCGGCCTCCCCGACGGGAGGCCGGCCCTGTCGTCGCTCCGGGCTCAGCCCAGTGTGGCCAGCTCGTTGATCAGCACGTTCGACATGACCTGGCCGTCGCGCTGCACCTCCCGCAGATACCACTTCTGCTGGGGGGTGCGCGGCTGGTTGAACTGCCAGACGCCACGCGGGCTGTCGATCTGGCCGATCCGGCCGAGTGCCAGGTTGACCTGCTGCGGGTTGGGCGCGCCGCCGGTCAGCTGGATCGCCTGGTCGAGCACCTGCGCCGCGTCGTACGACGCCATCGCGTACGTGGTGGGGGTGACCTGGTATTTCTTGCGGTAGGCAGAGGCGAAGACCCGGTTGGACGTGTTGTTCAGGTCGGCCGAGTAGTTCAGGGCGGTCTGGATGCCCAGCGCGTTTTCCTTCAGGCTTTCCAGCACGGTGCCCTCGGTGAGGAAACCGGGTGCGTAGATCGGCCCGGCGAACTTCTCCCGCAACTGCTTGATGAACTCCACCGCGGCGGCACCGGCGAAGAAGCAGAAGACCGCGGTGGGCTCCTTGGCCAGCGCGGTGCTGATGTCCGCCGAGAACGTGGTCTTGCCGGGGTTGGGGTTGGCGCTGGTGTAGGTGACGGGGTCGCTGATTCGCGGGTCGGTCGAGCCGAACTCCTGCCGGAAGCCACGCACCACGTCCGGGCTGCCGACGTTCTCCGGCATGATGATCGCCACGCGGCCGTTGGTGGGCAGTTGGTCGCGCAGGTAGCGGCCCAGCGCCTTGCCGGCCTCGTCCAGCACGTACGACGTCCGCCAGATGTAGAAGACGCTCTGGAGGCTGCTCGGTGAGGCGTTGGAGCCGATCAGCGGGACCTTGGCCTGCTCGACGGTGTCCCGGATGCCGACCATCACCGCCGAGTTGACCACACCGGTGAGCGCCAGCACGCCCTGCTTGAGCAGGCCCTCCACGGCGGCCTTGCCGGTCTTCGCGGTGTCGCCCTCGTCGGCGGTCAACAACTCCACCGGGTGGCCGCCCAGCCGCTTGTCGTGCAGGTCGAGGAAGAGTTGGAAGCCGTTGGTGATGTCATCGCCGATGCTCTTGAAACCACCGGCCTGCGGGGTGATCAGCCCGATCTTGATCGGGCTGCGGTTGACCGTCGGCTCGGGGTCGGTGTCGGAGCCACATCCGGCGACGAACCCGGTGGTACCGAGCGCGGCCAACAGTTGGAGCGCCCGCCTGCGATTCATCTGCGACACCGAGTTCCTTCCAAGGAGCGTTGCAGGGCTGAACACCGCCCCTCCGGCGTTCTACCTGGTCCGCGACGCTGCGTCAATGGCTAGTGATCATCCTGCAGGGACCGCAGCTCGGCGAGGACGCGGGGCCAGGCGACGGACTCCGGGTCGATCAGCCCGAAATGCTCGCATCCGGGCAGTTCGACAAGGGAGATATCGGATCCTGCGGCGGTTGCTTCCGCCACGAAGCCCCGGCTCATCTCCACCGGAACCTGTTGATCCTCCGAGCCGTGCACCACTACCGTCCGTGTCCGCGTCGGCACCAGCAGCCGTGGATCCGTCGCCGCGTACCGGTCCGGGACCTCGGCCGGGCCGCCGCCGAGCAGCTCGGCCACCGCACCCGAGTCCAGATCCCGCCGGTACGCCTCGCCCAGGTCGGCCACCGGGGCCAGGGCGAGCACCGCACCCACCGTCGCCGGCGCGGTGGCCGCCACGTACAGCGCCAGGTGACCGCCGGCGGAGTGCCCGACCAGGAGCGGCGCGGCTCGGGTCACCCGGCCCGGCAGCGCCTCGGCGGCCAGCCCGGGCAACTCGGCCACCCCGGTCAGCACGTCGGTCAACGTGCCCGGCCAGCCACCTCCCGGCTGCCCGGTCCGCCGGTATTCCAGCTGCGCCACCGGATAGCCGTCGGCGGCGAGTGCGGCAGCCAACGGGTCGGTGTGACGTCGGTCGTACTCGACCCGCCAGAAGCCGCCGTGCAGGACGACGACCAGCGGGCGCGCCGGCCCAGCTCCCGCCGGCCACCGCAGGTCGGCCACCTGATCCGGGTGGTCGCCGTACGCCACCGTCCGATCGGGCGCCGGTGCGGGCCGGGTCAACACGGCGCGCGGGTCGACAGGCATGGCGCGACGGTAGCGCGCCCGCGCGGGTGGTTCGGTCCCGGTAGTCGGTCCCGGGCACCAACGGTCCAGCCCGCTGGGTAAAGATGGACCCCATGACCGAAGCGCGCTCAGCTGGACACGACGACGAGCCCGGCACCGACGACTCCGGCCACCCCGGCACTGTCGTGGTGGTCGGTCCGGACGGCCGGCCGATCGGGACGATGCAGACCGACGAGGGCCAGGGTGAGGACCCGACCCGCCTGGTCGAACAGCCGGCCAAGGTGATGCGGATCGGCAGCATGATCAAGCAGTTGCTGGAGGAGGTGAAAGCCGCACCTCTCGACGACGCCAGCCGCAACCGGATGCGCGAGATCCACGAGCGGTCGATCGTCGAGCTGAAGGAGGGCCTCGCCCCCGAGCTGCGCGACGAGCTGGAGCGCATCTCGCTGCCCTTCACGGAGGACAAGGCCCCCAGCGAGGGCGAGTTGCGGATCGCGCACGCCCAGCTCGTCGGTTGGCTGGAGGGCCTGTTCCACGGCATCCAGGCGGCCCTGGTGGCCCAGCAGATGGCCGCCCGGGTGCAGTTGGAGCAGATGCGCGGTGGGCGTCAGGCGCTGCCCAGTGGCCCCGGCGGGATCGTCCCCGGGATGTCCGGCATCGGCCAGCCGGGCGGCGGCGAGGGCCACAACACCGGCCAGTACCTGTAAACCTCAGCCCACCCCGAAAACCTTCTCCAGGTACGCCGCCACGCCGTCCTCGGTGTTCGCCGTCGTCACGTCGTCGGCGACCGCCAGGACGGCGCGGTGCGCGTTGGCCACCGCCACGCCCCGGCCGGCCCAGCTCAACATCGGCACGTCGTTGGGCATGTCGCCGAAGGCCAGCACGTCCGCCGCGGCCACCCCGATCTGGTCGCAGTACCAGGCCAGCCCGGCCGCCTTGGTCACCCCGGCAGCGGAGATCTCCACCAGGCCGGAGGACGACGAGTGCGTGGCCTCGGCCAGCCCCGCCACCGCCGTGGCGATCAGCTCGGCGAAGGTGTCCGGGTCCTGCTCGCCGGCCCGCGCGAGCAGCTTCACCGCCGGCACCGAGAGCAGCTCCTCCGGCGTCTCGATCGGGCGGATGCCCTCCGGGTCGACGTCCCAGCGCAGCGGGTAGTGCGCCTCGTGCCGCATCTCCCGGCTGTCCAGGATCTCCACGGCGAAGCTGATCCCGGGCACCTCGGCCCGTAGCCTCCGGGCCACCTCGGCCAGGTGGTGCGGGGCAAGCGGGTCGGCCCGCACCACCTCGTCGGAGAACGGGTCGTAGACCACGGCACCGTTGGCGCAGACCGCCGGCAGCGGTCGGGCGAGCTGGTCGTACACCATCTTGAGCCAGCGGACCGGGCGGCCGGTGACCAGCACGACAGGCGTGCCTCGCGCGGAGATCCGCGCGAGCACGTCGGCGGTGCGGGGGCTGACGGTGTGGTCGTCGCGGATCAGCGTGCCGTCGATGTCGGTGGCGATCAGGCGGGGTGTCTCTCCCATCACCGGGACAGTAGCCGGTCCAGGTACACCGCCACACCGTCGTCGTCGTTGCGCAGGGTCACCTCGTCGGCGGCGGCGCGCAGGGCGGGGTGCGCGTTGGCCACCGCCACCCGGGACCAGCCGGCCCACTCGAACATCGGCAGATCGTTGGGCATGTCACCGAAGACCAGGACGTCGGCCGGATCCACCCCGAGGCTCTGCGCCACCACCGTCAGCCCGGTGGCCTTGTCCACGCCCGGCGGGCAGATCTCGATGAAGCCGAGCCCGGCCTGGGTGAGCGTGGCGACCTGCGGCGCGACGATCCGGCGGGCCACCGCCAGCAGTTCGTCCACGTGGTGGTCGGCGGTCCGGGCGAACGCCTTGATCACATCGCAGGCGAGGCACTCCGCGCGGCTGTGGGCCTCGAACCGATCCTGGTAGGGCCAACTCTCGTGGTAGTCGCCCCAGAGCGGAGCGTCGTGCTCGTCGGACGCCTCGACCATCACGGTCAGCGGGCCGACCTCGGCCTCCAGGTCGGCGAGCAGCCGGGCCAGCACCTCGGCGGGCAGCCGCTCGTCGCGGAGCACCACGGGGCCGGCCGGGTCGCTCTGGTCGACCACCCGGCCGCCGCCGGCCATCACCAGGAAGTCCGCGGCCCGGATGTCGTTGCGGGTCAACTCGGTAAGCCGAGGGCCGCGACCGGTCGCGCCGACCACCGGGATTCCGGCGGCCCGCACCCGGTCGAGCACCCCATGGGTGTACGCGGAGACGGTGTCATCGCTGCGCACCAGCGTGCCGTCGAGGTCTGTCGCGATCAGCTTGGGCAGGCCCGGGCGGGTCATCGTTCCTCCTTCGCCCGCCGCCGTCGCACCTGCTGTCCCCTTCTGCTGAGGAGACCCGGCGTCACGGCGGGCAGCAACCGTACCTCGCGCAAAGGGTCGGATCCATGGCTTCCAGACGAATCGGACGCGAACAACCCACGCCCCGCCTCTCCGCGCCCCCTTCCCCCCGCGATCTTGCACTTTCTGTCCCCTTTTTGCACCGTTAACGCCCCTTATGCCCCGACAGAAAGTGCAAGATCGCCGAGGTGGGGGGTGGGGCGTGGGGGTGGGGTTTTAGGGCTGGGGGTCGGGGTGGGCGAAGGGGGCGGCGGGGGTGACTGTCAGGTCGGTTGGGGCGGGTGGGTCGTACTCGGTGGGGTTGGGGTTGCGGCGGCGGCGCCAGAGTCGTGGCGGTGGCGCGTCGGCGGGCCTGTCGTCGTCCGGTGGCCCGGCGAACGTGCCGGAGGACGCGGCGGGCGTCAGCCGCAGGGCGGCCGCGAACAGCACACAGGCGGCGAACGCCATCACCAGCCCACGGCCGTATTCGGCCCGGAAACCGTCCGGCGGCGAGTAGAAGAAGTTGCGCTGGCTGGGGTCGTTGAGGGTGGCCGTGGCGGCGATCAGCACCGCCAACAGGGCACCGGCCAGGGTGAGACCAGCCAGCCGGGCGTTCGGCCGCACGGCCGCCGTGCCCCGCAGGGCCAGCGCCACGGTGCAGACGAGACCGAGCAGCCCGACCAGGTAGCCAACGCCGAAGCCGCCGACCTCGGACACGCCGGCCGGCACCTCGATCGTGCCCTCACCTTCGGGCCCGCCACCGTTGGGCAGGCTCATCACCAGCCATTCCCCGACCAGCGAGGCGATCCCGGCGACCGCGCCCAGACCGGCGAGGAGCAGGGGCAGCCGAGGGTCCTGTGCGAAACCGGCCAGGGACCAGCCGAACCGGCGCCGCGGAGCCGGGTCGACAGCACCCCACTCGATCACGGCCGGCTCCTCGGACCGGCCGCCCTGCCGGGGGATCGGTAGCTCGTCGGACATCGGCCATCCTTCCGCCGGTCACGGACCTGGGTCGCATCATGGCACAGCCGGCCGATCGTGACAGGGATCGCAGGGTAGGCGTCCGTGCCGGTCGGTCGCTCGACGGTCACCTTTCCGCTAGCGTTCTCCTCATGCCTATCCGTACCGCTTCAGCACAATGGCAGGGCAATCTCACCGAGGGCTCCGGCACGGTCCGCACCGGTAAGGGCGGCCTGTCGGGCAACTACTCCTTCAAGTCGCGCTTCGAGGAGGGCGAGGGCACCAACCCCGAGGAGCTGATCGCCGCCGCGCACGCCGGCTGCTTCTCGATGGCGTTCTCGAAGGCGCTCGCCGACGCCGGCTCGACGGCCACCTCGGTCGAGACCACCGCCAAGGTCCACCTGGACAAGACCGACGCCGGCATGACCGTGACCCGGATCGACCTGGAGACCGTCGGCCAGGTCCCGGGGATCGACGACGCGGAGTTCCAGAAGCTCGCCGAGGCCGCCAAGGCCAACTGCCCGATCTCCCGCCTGCTCTCGCCGGGAGCCGAGATCACCCTCGACGCGCGCCTGGCCTCCTGAGCCGGTCCACCCACAACCGCTCGTTCACGGACGAGAGTCTCCGCCCGCCCCTGGGCGGTCACTCTCTCCGTGAGCCTGCGGATCCGATCGGCGGCACGTCTCGATCGGCCCAACGGGTGCGGCGTCGGGCAGAATGGGTGCCGTGCCGGTAGACATGAGCCGCGAGCGCTTCGAGGAGCTGGTTGCCGACGCTCTCGACGAGGTTCCCGAGGAACTACTCGGCCTGATGAGCAACGTGGTGATCCTCGTCGAGGACGACCCGCCGCACGGTGAGCCCGGCCTGCTCGGCCTCTACGAGGGCCACGCCCTCACCAGCCGCGGCTGGGACTACTCCGGCGTGTTGCCGGACCGGATCTTCATCTACCGACACCCGATCCTGCGGATCTGCGACAACGACGACGATGTCGTCGACGAGGTGGCGGTGACCGTCGTGCACGAGATCGCTCACCACTTCGGCATCGACGACGAACGGCTGCACGCCCTGGGCTGGGGCTGAACCCTCCGACAGCCGTGGTCACCGCTCGGACGATGGCCCGTGGTTGCCCTGGTCGCCTACCTTCGGTGCAGCAATCGCAACCCTGTCAGGAGGCACCCTTTCATGCGCAGTGAGCTGTTCTCCGCGGAAAATCTGGAGAAGGAGTCCGCGCAGCCCGGCATGCGGCTGCAAAACTCCAAGATGCTGAAGATCGAACTTAACGGTGAGGCGATGGCCCGGGTCGGGTCGATGGTCGCCTACCAGGGAAATGTGCAGTTCCAGGCGCTCGGCTCGGGCGGGCTCGGCAAGTTTCTCAAGCAGAAGCTCACCGGCGAGGGCGTCCCCCTGATGAAGGTTTCCGGCCACGGTGACGTCTTCCTCGCCGAACTGGCCAAGGACGTGCACATCATCGACCTGGAGCCGGGCGACGCACTCTCCATCAACGGCTCCAGCGTGCTCGCCTTCGACTCGACCCTCCAGTACGACATCAGGATGGTCGGCGGCGCCGGGATGGCCTCCTCGTCCGGCCTGTTCAACTGTGTGTTCAGCGGCCACGGCCGGATCGCCATCACCACCAAGGGCACCCCGGTCGTGCTCAACGTCGACGCCCCCACGTACGTCGACCCGCAGGCCGCGGTGTGCTGGTCGGCCAACCTGCAGACCGGCTACCACCGGGCCGAGCAACTGGGCCTCGGCACGCTGCTGGGTCGGCGCACCGGTGAGTCGTTCACGATGAGCTTCGCCGGTCAGGGCTTCGTGGTGGTGCAGCCGTCCGAGGAGCCGCCGGTCATGGGCAGCGGCCAGCAGCAGCAGGAGGGCGGCCTGCTCGGCGGTCTGCTGAGCTGATCACCTGTGGCGCGGGCGCTCCCGACCTTCGGGAGCGCCCCGCCGGGTCAGGTCAACTCACCCGTGCGCAGCCGGGTCAGCCAGGCCGCCGCATCGACGTACTCGGCGTCGGAGAGGCCCGCCGGCGCGGGCACCGGCCGGTCGCGCGCCGCCCCAACCCACCGGTGCCGGGGGTACGAGCCCAGGAAGCGGACCTCCGCGCAGACCCGGCGCAGCCCCTGCAACGCCTCGCCCAGTCGTACGTCGGCGACGTGGCCGGTGCAGTCCAGGAAGAAGACGTACCGGCCCAGGGCCTCGCCGGTGGGACGGGACTCGATGCGCGTCAGGTTGACGCCGCGGACGGCAAGCTCCATCAGCACCGACAGCAGCGCGCCGACCCGGTCGTGCGCGATGTAGACCGCCAGCGAGGTGAGGTCGTCGTCGGTCGGCGGTGGGGGTGGCCCGGGGCGGGCCACCAGCGCGAACCGCGTCACCGCGTCCGGATGATCGGCGATCTTGTCGGCGAGTGTCACGAGCCGGTGGCGGGCCGCCCCGATCGGCGCGCAGATCGCGGCGTCGTACGCGCCGGTGCCGGCACCGGCCGCCGCCGCGCCGTTGGAGAGCACGTCGACCACCACGGCGTCGGGCAGATGGTTGCGCAACCAGCCCCGGCACTGGGTGGACGCCTGCGGATGGGCCGCCACGGTGCGGATCGAGGTCAGCGGAGTGTCGGGTCGAGCGCCGAGCACGAACGCCACCGGCAGGATCACCTCCCGGGTGATCACCAAGGGCTCCCCCTCGATCATCTCGTCAAGCGTGACGCCCACCGCGCCGCCGATCGAGTTTTCCAGCGGCACCAGCGCGGCGTCGGCGTCCCCGGTCCGGACGCTGTCCAGCGCCTCCCCGACGCTGCGGGCGGGTGTACGGGTGCCGCGCTCGGCGGCGGGAAGGGTGCGCAGGGCCTGCTCGGCGAAGGTGCCCTCCGGCCCGAGGTAGACGAAGCGTGTCGGCGGTGTTCCCGGCATGCCGGTCAGCCTACGCACTCGGCCGGGTGGCCGGAGCGGCGTCGCAGGCGAGGGCGCGGATCCCGGCCGGGCTGGTGGCGCGTACCTCGATGGTGCAGACGTCGGTGCCGGCGGTGACCAGGGTCGGTGCGGTGGCCTGGCCCCGGGTGACCACCTGGAGCTCCTCGTGCCCGGTCACCTGTAGGACCGTGTACTGCCACTCGGCGGCGCAGAGCGGCCCGGTGCGGACCTGGACCCGAACGTTTGCCGGAAGCACCCCGGCCCGGCCGCGCAGCAGTTGCACCACCCGCTGGCCGGTCGGCCCGTTGCGGCAGGCCGTGGCGACCAGCCCGGCGTCCGGGGTGGGCGTGAGCGTGCCGAGCGGCGGTGCGCTGGCCGGCGGGGTGGTGGGTGCGGTGCTCGGGCCGGCTGACGTGGGGGCCGCGGTGCGGGTGGGCGCGGCGGTCGGCTCCCGCAGTTCGGGTGGGGCCCCACAGCCGGCGAGCACCGCGACGGCGAGCACCGAGAGCGCGACCGGTCGGATCCGGGTGCTGGCCCGCGTGGGGACGTGATCGGATGCCCGGTGACGTGTCGCCGGTGGGACGGAGGCCGTCGCCCGCGGTGGGGGAGACGAGGGGCGGAGCGGGGTGAACGGCACGGGCCGATCCTCGGGACATCGGAGAATTCGTCGCGGCCGGGGTGGCCGAGCCCATCGTAGGGTCAGCGGCCGGCCGGGTGAAGGTCAGCCGGTGACGCGGTGCCCGGCGCGCTGGAGGGCGGCCGTGCCCTCGGCCAGCCGGACGGCCGGCACCAGCAGGTAGTCGGTGTCGAAGGTGGAGAACGTGACCGCACTGACCCGTGCCTCGGCGAGCGGATCGACGAGTGCGGCCAGGCTGCCGGTGCTGGCCGGGTCCGCCGGGGCGGTGACCCGTAGACAGCGCCAGGCGGTCTCCACCACGACCTGCACCGGAACCCGGTCCGCCGGGCAGATCACCGAGATCCCATCGGAGGTCCAGCTCACCGTCACCACGTCGGTGCCGCTCAGCCCGCTCGACAACGCGTACGGCAGGGCGGTGCCGGCGGCCAACCGCCACACCGCGTACTCCCCTGGCAGTAGGACGATATCGAGCATGGGGGCACCTTACGGCCTACTCGCGCGGGGCTGGGCCAGCAACGCCGTGTGCGGCTTGTCGCAGGTCAGACCTCTGAGAAGAAGGTGAGCGAACCGGCCACGGCGCCGTCGGTGAGCACCGGGGTGGAGATCGCGTCGACTGTCGCGTCGGAGTTGTTCGCCGAGGCGCCCTGGACCCGGAGCAGCCCTCGGGCGAGTCGACCGGAGGAGAGCGCCAGCAGGGGCGGGATCTTGTCGATCTCGGCCTCGGTCAGCTCGCCCCGGTTGGCGGTGAAGTCGAGGAGGCGCAGCCCACCGTCAAGCAGCGGTCGCCCGATCAGGCCATCCGGCTCGCCCAGGCAGAGCAACTGGCAGCCGGCGGTGGAGATCGCCACCACCAGGGTGTCGGTGTCGATCAGCAAGCACGGCTCGTCGGCCCGGGAGACTGTCGAGGACCAATGGCCGACGTTGCCGGACTCCGGCTCTGTCGAGGCCCGCGCCGCCGGCACGAACGCTTCTGAGAGCGAAAGTTCGACGTGGGCCACCGCGCCTCCTATGTGCACCGATCGACTGTCCACGCTAGCGGGTCACCGACGGAATCACCGAGCGCACCAGGTCACCGAGTCGCGCAGCGTGAACCGAGGCGACCGGTGACGGCGCGGAGACCGGTGGGTGGTCGGGGGGACCGGAGTCGCGTGGCGTCGACGGTGACGTTACCGGCGGTGGGCCGGCTTGTCAGCGGCCGTTCGGCCCTCCTCATACCACCGGTAGTCGGCAGTTGGACGGTACGTGCCGTTGAGCCAGGTGCTGGGATGCTGTGCGACCCGGGACAGTTTCTCGGCCGTGGCGGGGCTGATCCGGCTGCCACCAGCCACGAGGAGCCGGTCCAGCTCTCGGTGGGTGGCCATCAGGCAGTCCTTGGGGAGGCCGTAGACGCTGATCACACCGGAGCCGACGAAGGTCAGCACGGGCGTCACCGGGACGGTCAACCCCACCGCGTCGGAGAGGGCCTTGCTGGCCCGCTTGGCGTCCCGGCGGGACTCGGCCACGTACGGTGGACGCTTGCCGTTGATCTGCACGACGTCACCGGCGACGAGGACCCTGGCCCGGCCGTGATCGGCGATGGTCACGGCGAAGAGACCGCTCGGCCCGATGGCGAGGAACCCGGCCCGCTCGTCCTGACCGCGATCGAGGACGTCGGTGACGTCTGTGCGCGGCCACTCGATGACGTGCCAGGCCGGCCCGAGGTGGTCGAGTTGGCCCAGTGCCCGTGCCCCGGCGGCCTCCAGGCGGCGTGCACCCCGCTCGGCGCGACGGCGGCGGGCCCATTCGAGCGGTGTCGGACGGGCCGGTTCGAGCGCCCCTGGCGACTCGACGCGGGGGTGTGGCACCGCGACGGGCGGCAGTGCCCGAGCGGACGGTACGGCTCGTCGTGCGGGAAAGACAGTCATCGCGACCTCCGGCAAAAGGTCCCTCGAAGTTATGTCCTCACTACCCTACGTTGCCACTACCGGTGTTCGGCAAGCCGGAGCGCCGGAGTGACTACGGATGAATGCCATATTCATCCACAGTTCTTTTCTCGGATGCCGCCAAACCCTGCCCTACGCTGCGGGAGTGACCCACTACGTCGACAGTGAAGTCGGCCGGCTCGGCACCGTACTGCTGCACCGGCCCGGCCCGGAACTGGCCCGGCTCACGCCACGCAACAACGACTCACTCCTGTTCGACGCGATCCCCTGGGTCGGGCGCGCCCAGGAGGAGCACGACGCGTTCGCCACCGCCCTCCGCGATCGTGGGGTCGAGGTGCTCTACCTGGCGACCCTGCTGGCGGAGACGCTGGCCGTCGCGGACGCCCGGGCCGAACTCACCGAGGAGGTGCTGGGCTCCCGGCGGCTCGGCGACACCCTGCGGGCCCGCGTCGCCGACCATCTCTCCTACCTCGACCCGGCCGCCCTGGCCGACGTGCTCACCGCCGGGCTGGCCCACGAGGAACTGCGGATCAGCTCGGCACGGCCGGGCGGGCTGGTCTACACGCTGATGGATCGACACGATTTCGTTATCGATCCGTTGCCCAACCTGCTGTTCACCCGCGACTCGTCGCTGTGGATCGGCGATCGGGTCGGTGTGACGAGTCTGGCCATGCCGGCCCGCCGACGCGAGACCACCCTGACCGACGCCATCTACCGCCACCATCCACGCTTCGCCGGCACCGAGTTCGTCTACCGCCCGAACCTGGAGCACCTGGAGGGCGGGGACGTGCTGCTGCTCGCACCGGGGGTGCTGGCGGTCGGGGTGGGTGAGCGGACCACACCGGCCGGTGCCGAACGCCTCGCCCGGCAGATCTTCGCCGCCGGGCTCGCCCACACCATCCTGGTGGTGCCGATCGCCCAGAAGCGCGCCACCATGCACCTCGACACGGTCTGCACGATGGTCGACGTGGACGCCGTGCTGATGTATCCCAACATCGCGAGCACGCTGTCGGCGTACACCGTGATTGCCGGCGCCGATGGTGCGGACCCGCGGGTGGACGGGCCCGCGCCGTTCCTGCGGGCCGCCGCCGACGCGATGGACCTCGACCTGCTGCGGGTCATCGACACCGGGCTGGACCCGGTGACCGCGGAACGCGAGCAGTGGGACGACGGCAACAACACCCTCGCGCTGGCGCCCCGGCTCTGCGTCGGCTACGAGCGCAACACCGAGACCAACGCCCAACTGGAGCGCGCCGGCATCGAGGTGATCCCGATCGCCGGCTCCGAGTTGGGCTCCGGCCGTGGCGGGCCGCGCTGCATGTCCTGCCCGATCACCCGCGACCCCCTGCCCGTCGCCGGCTGAGCGGGACGGCGGCACTCAGCGCAGGGTGAGTTGGCGGCCGAGCAGCCCCTGGCGGGCGCGTCGGCCGGCGGCGTCGAGCGGGTCGGTGGCGGCGAGCGCCTCGGCGTACCGCTTGGCGAACTGCGCCACCGGCTCCTCCCACTCGGCCGCCGGGGTCTCCTCCGGCAGGTCCCAGACCGGCACCAGCCGACCGTGTGCGCGGAACATGCCGGCGAACTTGGTCTGCTCGCCGAGCGTCAGCGTGCCGGCGGCACCGAGGCGGGCCAGCGCGTCCAGGGCGGCGTCCTCGTCGTCCGGGAGCACCCAGCGCACGTGTGCCTTCTCCGGGACCTGGCACCAGTACGCGGCCTTCGCGGCGGTCAGCCGCACGGTCGGGTAGATGGCCGCGTTCGCCCGCTCCAGCGACGCCTGGACTGTCGGATCGTCGGCGGCCCCGGGGTCGAGCCAGAACTCGAACCCCTCGTGCATGGTGACCTCAAGCGGGCCGTCCACGAGGATGTCCTGGAGGCGAGGGCCGGGGCCGGGCAGCGGCGGCACGGTCACCTGGCCACCCGGCTCGGTGCGCAGCGCGCTGAGCAGCGCCTCGGCCAGATCCCGGGAGACGTCACCGGACTGCTGGTGGCGCTGGAGGCCGATGAGCACCCGGCCGTCCGGCTTGGTGATCGCCGGGGCGGCCATCGGCAGCACCGTGGCGAGCGTCGCCGGCCGGTCACCGAACTCCTCGACCAGGGCGGGTGCCAGCCGCAGCGGCGCGGAGGCGGCGGGCACCAACTCGCGCAGCGCGATCCACTCGACCTCGTCGACCAGCCCGTCGAACGGGCGCGGCACGAAGACGTCGCGCACCTTCTCGCGGCGGGGGGTGGTGTCGGCGGTGGTGCGCTGGCTCTTTCGACGCTTACTCACGGCGTCACAGCCTAGAGCCCCGGCCGGCCGACCGTGGCCCGGACCCGCCCGGGCCAGCCTCAGCCGGCCGGCACCAGGTCGGGCAGAGGTGTCGGCACCGGGTCGAACTCGGCCCAGACCCGCTGGCCCATCCCGTCCCGTTCGACGCCCCAGCGGGTGGCCAGCCCGGCCACGATGTGCAGCCCGCGCCCGTCCGCCGCGTCCGCGTTGGCCGTCCGGAGCCGTGGCGCGGTGCTCGCGCCGCCGCCGTCGGTGACGCCGAGCTGGACCAGGACACCGTGGGCCGAGGGCCGCAACCGCCAGGCCACCCGGACCACTCCACCGGGCAGCGGCCGGGCGTGCCGCACCGCGTTGCCCACCAGCTCCGCGAGCACCGCGATCAGATCCGCGAGGAGTATCGGGGGTACGACGTCCGCAAGCTCACCGGCGAGCCGGTGCCGGGCCAGCCGTGCCCCGGCCGGGTGGTGGGGAACCACCACGCACCACGCCCGATCCCTCGCTGCCGCTGCCGCTGCCACCGTTGCCTCCACGTCGCGCCACCTCGGTCAACCGCGCGGTAGCCGCACCTCTGCGACCGTACCGCCACCGGTCCTCGGACGTAGGGATACCCATCCATTCTGTTGTTCAACGATTCGGCGAACGAGATAGAGGCCGAGCCCTGCCCCGGGGTAGCCGCGCCGGTCGCCGGACTCGCCCTGCCAGAACCTGTCGAACGCCCGCTCCACGTGCTCCGGTCGGATGCCGATGCCCCGGTCGCTCACCCGGAACGCCACCAGTTGACCGTCCGCCGCGGCCGCGATCTCGATCGAAGAATCCGGTGCGGAGTATTTGCCGGCGTTTGTCGTCAGCTCGGTCAGCACGGTGGCCAGGCTGGGCCGGTGGCCGAGCGCCTTGGGCAGGTCGGCCGGGAGGCGCAGCACCAGCCGGCGGCGCAACTCCGTCGGTAGGTCCAGGACTGCCGAGCGCAGCGCCTCGCCGAGGTCGAACGGGGTGGGCGGATCGTCGCCCGGCCCGGCTTCGGCCGCCGAGCTGAGGAGACGGTCGACCAGCCGGGCCAACTCGTTGGCGCGTTGCCCGATCACCCGGGCGGCCTGCCGCCGGTCGACGTCGGTCAGCGACTCCCAGTGGTCGGTGAGGGTGTCCGCGTACCCCTTGATGACGGTGACGGGGGTGCGCAGCTCGTGGCTGGTCACCGCGACGAACAGCTCCCGGTCGTGGTCGCGGCGCTGCTGGTCGGTGATGTCGCGGAAGGTGACCACCCGCAACGAGCCCGGGCCGGGCAGCTCGCCGGAGGTGATCCGCAGCCAACGGCCGTCCGGCATCCGGTGGTCGCGGACCTGACCGGAGGGCGGCAACGGAAACGGCAGGGGACGACTCAGCGCCTGCTCGACCGACCGACCGGTGACCTGGGCGGCGGCCGGGTTCCAGAGGCGGACGTACCCGTCGCGGTCGACGACGGCCAGCCCGTCGGCGAGTGCCGCCACCACCGGGCCGTCACCGTGCACCGGTAGGCCGCTCTGGTCGCCGTACATGTGCGCGACACAGGACGCGAGGTAGGCGACGACCCCCTGCCGCTCGGCGTCCGGCTCGTCGTCGCCGGGGTAGAGCGCGTGCAGGCTGCCGACGGTGTGGCCGCCGATCTCGGCCCGCGAGACCACCATCCAGCGCAGGTCACTGCCGGCCAGCTCGCCGGCCAACTTGCCGTTGAGATGGCCCACCCGCACGTTGCGCACCCGTGGCCCGTTGAGCAGGCAGACAGTGTCCGGGTCGTCGGCCGCCAGTGGACGGCCGAGGGCCCATCCGGCCGTGCCGGTGGCGGCGATCACGCGACCACCTGTCGGACCGAACTCGACGAACGCCATCCCTGTCGCGCCGAGGGACGGCTGAGCCACCCGCAGCAGTTGGGTGAGGACCGGAAGGCCCGCCTCCCCCGAATTGATCATCTCGATCACGACTGTGTGACCGGTGAGGAGAGCGGGGAAATCGATACGCTCCGGCATGTGCCGAGTCTGCCTCGCCGGCCTGGATTTGGGCACCCCCGCCGGGTCAGCGGTCCAGTCGGGCGAGGGCGTAGCCCGGCCGATCGGTGATGATCCCGTCCACCCCGGCGGCGAGCACCAGGTCGAGGTCGGTGGGCTCGTTGACCGTCCAGACGTACACCTGGTTGCCGGCCGTGCGAAGTGCGGGCAGTAGCTGCGGGCGGGCCCGGACCAGGCCGATGCCCGGCCCCGCGATACGGGTGCCGAAGGGCAGCCGCCCCAGCCGCGGCCAACGCGGCAACACCTCCAGCAACAGCACCGTGGGCACCTTCGGCGCGAGTTCGTGCACCCGGCGGACCGCCAGCGGCGAGAACGACATGACGGTGACCTGCACCGGGTCGTCCGGCGCCGGGTCGGCAAGCCCGTACTGGCGCAGCAGGCTGACCAGTCGCCGTTCCACGTTCGAGCCGTAGCGGGACGGATGCTTCGTCTCCACCAGCAGCCGGACCGGCCGGCCCGCGGCGAGCACCGCGTCCAGCAGGCGGGTCAGGGTCAGCAGCCGGGTGTGCGAGTCGTCCGAGGGTACGTCCCCGTTCGGCGCGCTGCCCGGATGCCACGAGCCGAAGTCCAGTGCCTCCAGCTCGGCGAGCGTCCGCGCGCTGACCAGACCGCGACCGTTGCTGGTGCGGTCGAGTCGCCGGTCGTGCACGCAGACCAGGTGCCCGTCCCGGGTCAGCCGGACGTCGCACTCCAGGCCGTCGGCACCCTCGTCGAGAGCGCGCAGGTACGCGGCGAGGGTGTGCTCGGGAAGGTCGTACGACGCGCCGCGGTGCGCGAAGACAAGTGGCCCACCCATCCCGGCCGCCTCAGATGACCTGGCCGGGCTGCCCGTTCGCGTCGACCACCGGGCGGCCGACGGCGGCCCACTGGCGCATTCCGCCGTCGGCGTTGCGCACCTGCTCCCAGCCGTTGTTGACCAGGTAGGCGACGACCTGGGCGGAACGCCCGCCGGAGCGGCAGATGACCGCCACGTCCCGGTCGGTGGGCACCTCCGCGAGCCGGGCCGGCAGCTCCATCATCGGCAGGTGGTGGGCGGTGGGCGCATGGCCGGCCGCCCATTCGTCGGCCTCCCGCACATCCAGCAGGTAGGTCTCGTCGGCGATCTCGGTCACGGGCACGGTGGGAACCTGGGGTCCGAACACAGGAAGCAACACTAGATCCTCGTCGGCCGGTTCGGCACCGACCTCGCCGTCGGCACTGTCACAACCGGGTCACCCAGTGCGGGTTGGCCTGCGCCCACGACGGCATCTGCCGGCCGCGTACCGCCTCGAACAGGCCGTTGCCCCCGTTGTCCAACACCACGTACGAGACCTCGTCGATGGTCTGCGGGGACGACGGCACCTGGACGCCGCGCATCCCGTCGGGCGGCAGCGCGCGCAGCGCGAGGAGCAGGTCCTCCAGGGGTACGCCGTTGGTGTCCACCGTCAACGAGCTGCCCACCGCGCGGAGCACCTGATCCAACTTGACCGGGTTGCTCCGCAGATCCGCCCTGCCGGCGCTGTCCAGCATCGCCCGGAGCAACTGCTGCTGGTGGTGCTGCCGGTCGTAGTCGCCCCCGGGCAGGTCGTAGCGCTGCCGGACGTAGTCCAGGGCCTGCGCCCCGTCCATCTGCTGGCAGCCGACGGGGAAGACCCGGTTGGTGTGGATGGAGCGGACCTCGGTGTCCACGCACATCCGCACCCCGCCGAGCAGGTCGATGACCTTCCGGAAGCCGGAGAAGTCGATCAACGCGGCACCGTCGAACCGGATTCCGGTCAGCCGGTTGAGGGTGGCGGAGAGTAGCTGGGCGCCGGCCGGTCCGCCGCCGCCGTGCTCGTACGCCGCATTGATCTTGTCCTGTCCGCCGCCGAAGCCGTTCGCGGGCGGGATGGCGACCAGCAGGTCACGCGGCACGGAGACCAGGTACGCCTCCCGCTGGCCGGCCGGCACGTGCACGATGAGGATGGTGTCGGAGCGTTGGTCCGGTCCGCTGCCGCCGGGGCGGCGGTCGGAGCCGACCAGGAGATAGTTGAGGGGCCCGTCCAGGTCGGTGCGCTCGGTGCGGGCGTCCGGGTCGAGCAACTGCTCCTTGGTGACCGTGCGGTCGTACCTGTTGCTCAGCGTCTTGAGACCGATCACGGCGAGCCCGGCCAGCACGACGAGGGTCAGGCCGATGCCGAGCATGATCCGTGACCCTCGGGCGCGGCGTGCTCGGCGGGGCGGAGCCGCTCCGGCTCGGCCCGCCACGTTCCGTCCCCACCTGGACGTGACCGCCTCCCCGCGACCGATACGTGAATCCTGCTCACGTCAGGTTACGGGCGGTGACGGGGTGGTCGCCGGCTTTCCGGGACTTCCGACGGGCACCGCTCACTTGCGGCTGGAGATCACCTCGGGGTGGGTGAAGACGAACTCGGCGAGCTTGTCCTGCTTGACCGCGCGGAACATCTCCTTCGTCTCGTCGTTCAACGCCTCGGTGCCGTTGTCGGTGCCGTTGAAGGTGCCGTTGTTGGTCTTGAGCATGGTCAGCTCGTTCGCGGTCACCCCGCGCATGGTGAAGATGAAGTTCTCGATCGACGCCCCGCCGGTGTCCAGCACGAACGCCTTGCCGGCCGCCTTGATCAACTGCTGGAGCTTGGTCGGGCTGGTCAGCATGCCGCCATCGGTGGCCTTCTTGGCCATCGCCTTGATCAGCTGCTGCTGGTTCTGCTGCCGGTCGTAGTCGCCACCGGGCAGCCCGTAGCGCTGGCGGGAGTAGTCGAGCGCCGCCCAGCCCTCCATCTGCTGGCAGCCCTTCTTGTGCACCACCGGGGTCATCTTCTTGTTGGTCTTCTTGGCGTCGGCGTTCCACATCGGCTTGCCGTCGACGAACGACATGTGATGCGACTTGACCTCGCGACTCACGCAGATCCGCACGGTGCCGAGGGTGTCGATGACGTTCTTGAAGCCGCCGAAGTTGATGATCGCCGCGCCGTCGAAGCTGACGCCGGTGAGTCCCTTGATCGTCTCGGCCATCAACTGGGCACCGCCCTCCCAGCCGGCACCGTTGCGGGCGCCCACCTCGAAGGCCGCATTGATCTTCGCGCTGCCGCCGGACCAACCGTTCTTCGGGCGGGCCGGGATCTGCACCTCGGTGTCGCGGGGAATGGAGATCAGGTACGCCTGGTCGTGGGTGGCCGGGATGTGCAGGATGATGATGCTGTCCGAGCGGACGTCGTCGGCGGCCCAGCGCTCCCGGGCGTCCACGCCGAGCAGCAGCATGTCGATCGGGCCGTCCAGACTGGCCCCGCCCTCGGCGTCGGACTTGCTCGCGTCACCGAGCAGGTTCCGTTGCGCGATGTCCCCGGTCGCCTGACCGATCAGCACCTTGCCGCCGACGATGCCCACGCCGCTGCTGAGCATCAGCACCGCCCCGAACACCACTGTCAGCCGGGCCCACAGCGGGTCCTTGCGCCTGGTCCGCTTCTTCGCCGACCCTCCGGAAACGACCCGGCCACCATTGCCGCCGCCGGGCGGGCGACCGCCCGGCCCGCCACGCGAGGGGCGCGCCTGGGCCGGTATGGCCGCGGCGGCACGGCCGCTGGGCGCGGCGGACCCGGGGGACGAAGGGCGACGACTGGCCTGAACCGGCATGCGTGCTCCAGCTCGTGATCAGGAGGGGGCGGCACCACTCTACGTACATCAAATCGACTTGGCGAGTTCATCACGGGTCAATCGGGACGTCGATTTCCCACAGAGTGGATCGATCGCCGCATCCCGATGGGCCGAACGGCGGGACGACCGTCGGCCCGCCGGCCGACCGGCACCCGTCAGCCGCCGTCCTTGCCCTTCGGCGGGTTGGCCTTGACCCAGTCCGCCATGGTGTCCGCCGTCATGGCCTTGTACATGCCGAGCGCCTTCTCCCGGTCGGAGACCACCACCGACTCGCCGTTGATCGTGTCGCTGCCCGAGTTCGGGCTGGTCAGGAAGGTGAGGTTCTGGCCGCGCAGGTTGCGGAACTGTAGCGCCATGTCGGTAACCGAGAAATCCTGGTCGACGGTTACGGCCGCGGTCACCGATTTGAGGAAGTTGTTGAGCTTCGCCGGGTTCGCCAGCGTGCCGCTGCTCGCCGCCTTGTCCATCAGCGCCCGGAGAAACTCCTGCTGGTGCCGCATCCGGGCGAAGTCCCCATCCGGGAACTGCTTGCGCTGCCGGATCCAGTCCAGCGCCTCCGCGCCGTCCATGTGGTTGGTGCCCTTGGTGAACGTCCGGTACGGCTTGTGGATCGAGGTGACGGTCCGCTCCACCTTCAGGTCCACTCCGCCGAGAGCGTCGGTGACCTCCTTGAAGCCGCCGAAGTCGATCGCCATCACGTGGTCGATCCGGACGTCGGTGAAGCACTCCACGGTGCGAACCGCCAGCGGCAGCCCGCCGAACGCGAACGCCGCGTTGATCTTCGCGCGCTGGCCGGAGCCGCAGTCCGCGCCGGCGCTCTCCGGAATCGGTACGTAGAGGTCGCGCGGGATGGAGACCAGGTACGCCTGCTGGTGGTCGGCCGGGATGTGCATCACGATGATCGTGTCGGCGCGCCACTGACTCTTGACGTCGACCGGCGCGTCCGGGTCCCGTGAGTCGCTGCCGACCAGCAGGATGTTCAGCGCGCCGTCGACGGTCTTGGCCGGCCGGCCACCGGTGATCTCCGCGAACGGGTCGGTGCGGGCCAGGTCGCCGTTGAGGTTGCGGGCGTACAACCAGGCACCCACGCTGCCGAGCAGCGCCAGCACCAGCACCGCGACCCCCGCCACGAGGGCGATCCGGCCCCAGCGCGGTCGCGGCCCACGTCGCCCCGACCCGCCCAGGCCACCCGGCCCGCCGGGCCCCCGTGGCCCCACCGGGCCGCCGGGCCTGGGCTGCTCCTCGTCGTACGGCGGGTAGAAGCGTGCCTCGGTCGGACGGGCGCGCCCGGAGGCCGCCCGATCGGGGCCGGGCACCGACGCGCGCCCGGAGCTGCGGTGCAGGTGCGGATGCGGGACGCCGGCAGACGAGGTCGCAGACATGTCACTCAGGGTACGTAGCGGGAGCCAGTGCCGCCTTCAGCCGACACTCAGCGATCGCCGTCGCGTTACCCGAGGTGAGCCCGGAAGTGCGCGATCGTGCGTCGCAGGCCGTCTTCGGGCGCCACCGTCGGCTCGTAGCCGAGCAGTTCGCGGGCCAGGGTGAGATCGGGCCGCCGCATCTCCGGGTCATCCGAGCTGCGAGTGACATAGGTCACCGTCGAGTTGCTGCCGGAGAGTGACACGATCAACTCGGCGAGTTGCCGCATGGACAGCTCGTGCTCGGTGCCACAGTTGATCGGGCCGGTCTCGGTCGAGTCGAGCAGCAGCAGGATGCCCCGCACCAGGTCCTCGACGAAGCAGATCGACCGGGTCTGGTTGCCGCTGCCGTGCACGGTGATCGGCTCGCCGCGCAGCGCCTGGGAGATGAAGGTGGGGATGGCCCGGCCGTCGTCCGGGCGCATCCGCGGGCCGTACGTGTTGAAGATCCGGACGATCGCCGCGTCGAGCCCGCGGTACCTGTGGTACGCCATGGTGGCCGCCTCGGAGAAGCGCTTCGCCTCGTCGTAGACGCTGCGCACCCCGATCGGGTTGACGTTGCCCCAGTAGGTCTCGCGCTGCGGGTGCTCCTTCGGGTCCCCGTACGCCTCGGAGGTGGAGGCCATCAGGAACCGGGCGCCGTCGGCGACCGCGCGCTCCAGCAGGTGCAGGGTGCCCACCGAGCCGACCCGGAGGATCTCCACCGGCAGTTGGGCGAAGTCGGTGGGGCTGGCCGGTGAGGCCATGTGCAGGATCGCGTCGAACCGCTCGGCCAGTGCCGGGTGGTTGGTCGGCAGACCGTCGGAGATGTCCGCTTCGACGAGCGTGAAGGTTGGCCGATCCAGCAGGTGGGCGATGTTCTCCTTGGAGCCGGTCACGAAGTTGTCCAGCGCCACCACCTCGCATCCGCGGGCGATCAGGACGTCCACCAGGTGCGACGGGACGAAACCAGCTCCGCCGGTGACGAGAACGCGGTGACCGGAACCGAAGCGCTCAGCAACCTTCATGCTGGTCAGCCTACCGATCCCCGATAACGGCGAGAGGCCCCCCGCGGACGCGTGGCGTCAGCAGGGGGCCCGGTGCCTGGATCAGTGGGCGCCAGAGCCGGTGAGGGCACGCACCTCCAGCTCCGCGTACTTGTCCTCGTCGTGCTCCTTGGAGATGACCGTCCCGATCCACCCGCAGAGGAAACCGAACGGGATGGAGAGGATGCCCGGGTTGGACAGCGGGAACCACTGCCAGTCGTGGTCCGGGAACATCGAGGTCGCCGCACCGGAGACCACCGGAGAGAAGAACACCAGCAGCACGGCCGAGATCAGCCCGCCGTAGATCGCCCACACCGCGCCGGAGGTGTTGAACCGCCGCCAGAAGAGGCTGTAGAGGATCGCCGGCAGGTTGCCCGAGGCGGCGACCGCGAAGGCCAGCGCCACCAGGAACGCCACGTTGAGGTTCTGCGCGAAGATCGACAGCAGGATGGAGACCGCGCCGATCACCAGGGCGGAGATCCGGGCGACCCGGACCTCCTGGCGCTCCGACGCCTCCCCCTTCTTCAGCACGTTCGCGTAGAAGTCGTGCGCGAGGCTGGACGAGGAGGCCAGGGTCAACCCGGCCACCACCGCCAGGATGGTGGCGAAGGCGACCGCCGCGATGATCGCGAGCAGGGCTGCCCCACCCAGGTCACCGCCGAAGAAGTCCATGCCCAACGCCTCGGCCAACTGCGGTGCGGCGGTGTTGCCGGCCTTGTCCTGATCGGTGATCGCCTTGCTGCCGACCAGCGCCGCCGCACCGAAGCCGAGGGCCAGGGTGAGCAGGTAGAAGGCGCCGATGATGCCGATCGCCCAGAGCACGCTCTTGCGGGCCGCCTTGGCGGTCGGCACCGTGTAGAAGCGGATCAGGATGTGTGGCAGGCCGGCGGTGCCGAGCACCAGGGCGATGCCGAGCGAGAGCAGGTCCATCTTGTTGTAGAACGTCTGCGTGGCGTTCCCGGCGACCTCCACGCCGTACCGCAGGCCCGGTTGCAGGAGAGCATCGCCCTTGCCGGACTTGGCTGCGGCGGCGCCGAGCAGTTCCGACAGGTTGAAGTGGAACTTCGCCAGCACCAGCACGGTCATCAGCAGCGCGCCGCTCATCAGCAGGAACGCCTTGACGATCTGCACGTACGTGGTGCCCTTCATGCCGCCCACGGTCACGTAGATGATCATCAGGGCGCCGACCATGATGATGGTCGCCACCTTGGCGGTCGCCGCGTCCATGCCGAGGAAGGTCGTCCCCGGCCGGATGCCGAGCAGCAGCGCGACCAGCGCGCCGGCGCCGACCATCTGGGCGAGCAGGTAGAAGATCGACACCGTGATGGTGGAGACCGCCGCCGCCGTACGCACCGGGCGCTGACGCATCCGGAAGGCCAGCACGTCCGCCATCGTGTAGCGGCCCGAGTTCCGCAGCAGCTCCGCGACCAGCAGCAGGGCCACCAGCCAGGCGACCAGGAAGCCGATCGAGTAGAGGAAGCCGTCGTAGCCGTACAGCGCGATGATGCCGGCGATGCCGAGGAACGAGGCGGCCGACATGTAGTCGCCGCCGATCGCCATGCCGTTCTGGAAGCCGGAGAAGGACCGGCCGCCGGCGTAGAAGTCGGTAGCCGTCTTGGTCTGCCGACTGGCCCAGATGGTGATGCCCAGGGTCACCGCCACGAAGACCAGGAAGAGCGTGATGGTCAGGTTGCGGGCGGTGTGATCGCCCGCCTCGGCCGCGAGGAACGTCTCAACCGCGTGAACCGTCTTCACGGGTCACCTCCCCGATCTCGACGCGGATGCGGTCCGCGATGGGGTCGATCTTCCGGTCCGCGTACCGGGAGTAGAGCCAGGCGATCAGGAACGTGGAGACGAACTGGAGCAGGCCGAAGACCAGTGCGACGTTGATGTTGCTGCCGAACAGCTTCGTGCCCATGAAGTCCCGGGCGTACGCGGAGAGAATGACGTAGAGCGCATACCACAGGAAGAACGCGACGGTCATCGGGAAGACGAAGCCGCGCAGCGCACGCCGCAGCCCGGCGAATTCGTCCGACCGTTGTACGGCCAGGTACTTGTCCGACTGGGAAGCGGCCGGAGCGGGTGTGTCCGTGGACATCTGTGGATCACCACCTTCACAGGCGTCAGAGGAGTTTCGCGCACGGTAGAGAGCGCGCTCCCCGACAGGGAAGGCTGAGATCGACGCCGGTAGACGACTGCGCCGAGCGGTGGGTTGCCTGCGCCAAGTGACTCAGGTCACCCCGGTGACCGGTCGGTCCGGTCGGGCCGCCCGGTCAGGCCGGCAACTCGTGGTAGCGACCGCGGAAGTGCAGCAGGGGAGACGCCTCCTCGGTCAACTCGACAGTCTCGATGGTGGCCTCCACCAGCAGGCCCCAGCCGCACTCGCGGGCACTGTCCAGCCGGCATCCGGCCCAGCCGCCGGCATCCCCCGGCACCGGCCCGTGCGAAGTGTCGATCCACTCGCCGGTGGCGAAGAGCCCGCCCGGGGCGGGAAAGAGGCCGGCGAACCGGTCTGCGAGTTGCCGGTGCGGCGGGCCGAGCAGCGTGACCGCGAACCGGCCCGCCTCCTCCGCTGCCGCCCAGAGGTCGGACTCCGGGTCGATCAGCCCGAGCAGCCGGTCCGGCTCCCCCTCGGCCACCAGGGTGGACGACACCGTCAGCCCGGCCGGGCCCTGCGCCGTCCAGAGTGTCACAGGCGTGGCGAGGCGACCGCGTAGCCGGCGTACCGGCGACCGCTGCCCGCTCGGCACCGCGAACGGATCGGTGTGATGGATCTCGGCACCCGGCTCATGATTCACGTGAAACATTGTGCCGCCCCGACCCCGCGCCCAACCCACGAAGCGTTCGTGCAGGTCGGTGGGTCGCCCGCCGAGCCGGGCGAGCTGATCACCCGCCTCCGTCATCAGAGCACCCAGGTAGATCAGCAGCGCCACGCGATCGTGCCGGTACTCGGCGAGCAACGTCAGCCGCGCCGGCTGGCATGGCCAGAGCGCGCCGCAGCCGCGACACCGCCACAGCGGTCGCATCGGCAGGTGCCGCCGGCTCACCTCAGCTCCCCGCCCCGGGCTTCCCCAATGCACGGCAACGGCAGGAGGGGTCGAGCCCACGCCAAGATCCGAACAACTTCCCCGATGTTGCTGCCTCCGACACATGGGAGACACCAACAACCCTGATGTTGCGCGGATCTTGGCGACGAGCGTCCGGCACCGCCGCCGGTCCCGCCAGCTTCCCTTTCGGGTACGACCGCCGCGTCCCGCTCCTGCCCCGGATGAACCCGAACATGGCTGATCTACTCCCGGTTGACCGATTCCGGCGGCAACTGTGTCGAGGTGGCGGACAATCTGCCCGGCGTCGTGTTGATTCGGGACAGCAGGGATCGCTCGGGGCTGACCCTCACCTTCGCGCCGGCCGCCTGGCGTGGCTTCGTCGCCGACACGGCCCAGGCTCCCGGCCGGCGCGTCGGCTAACGGCGTGGCGTGACCGTGGCCAGCAGCTCCATCGCGAACGGGTCTTGGGCTACGGCTCCCGGATCCATCCGACGATCCGCTCGTACAGTTCGGCGGCGTCCTCGTCCGGGCGCTCGTTGACGGCCACGTAGTAAAGGCTGCCCACGTGCATCGCCAGGCCGATTCGGTCGTTGCGGTACTGCTCGGCCAGGTGTGCCTGCGCCGGGAGACATGGCCAGGAGGTGTCGGGCTCGCACGACTGGCATGTCCACCCGGGACGGCGCGGCACGTGCTCGTCCGCGAGACGGGCTTCGACCGCAGCGATTTCCCGTAGGGACTGCTCGTATTGGCTGTTGACGGCCGCCTGGGCGAGGGCGGGTTCCCCGACCACCGTCAGGCCGGCCTGTCGTAGTGGTGCGCGGCCGATCGGTGCCGCGCCTGGTCGAGCAGTCGCTGGTGAGCGGCCAGGCGGTCGCCGGCTTCCCATGCCTGGGTGGCGGAGGAACCGCGCCGCCGGCCGATCCTGCGGGAGATGCGGTTGATCAGGTTGCGCCACATCGACATCCCTTCGGGTGGATGGGCCGCGGCGGGCGAGCTGCTGGCCGACTGCGCGGCGTACGGGACTCCCCGCCACCGCCAGCGGTGGTTGCTGACCGGAGCCGATCGATAGCGGGGAGCTACCTCAAAAGCTAGTACACTAGGTGCGGTCGAGCAAGGGCGTCGCCCCAACTTGGCACACCAGGTTCTCTGTGATCGACTGGGTGGGCTGACCGGAGGTTGTGCCCCATGGCTAAGACGCCCGCCTATTTGGCGATTGCTGCGGAGCTGCGTGCGGAGATTCAGTCCGGCACGCTGGTAGCCGGCGCCAAGCTGCCCAGCGAAACCACGCTCATGAACCGATTCGGCGTGAGCCGCACTGTCGCGAAGTGGGCGATTGCCGTGCTCAAGGGTGAGGGACTGGTCGAAGGGCGAGCCGGGTCGGGCGTCTACGTCCGGACCGCCCGGCGACTGGTTCGACAGGCTCACGGCCGCGAGATGCGGGGCAGTCCGGGCCCTACATCACCATTCGCTCGGGATGCGGCCCGCGCGGGTCAGCAGGCCACCTGGGAGCACGACAGCCGCCACGACCTGGCCGACGACCTGATCGCGGTGCGGCTCGGCGTGGAGCCGGGAGCGCCGGTGATGCGTACGGCATACCGGTTCCTCAGCGACGGTGATCCGATCCAGCTGTCGACGTCGTACGAGCCGCTGAGCGTCACCGGCGGCACACCCGTGGAGTGGCCGGAGGCGGGAGCCGCGGTCGGCGTGGTCGCCCGGATGGACGCGATCGGTGTGCACGTCGACGAGTTCGAAGAGCGGATCAACTCCCGGCCCGCGTCGGACGCCGAGGCGGAAGCGCTGGGGTTGCCCGGCCGGCCAGCGGACGTATACGAGATCAGTCGGACGTACTACGCCGCTGGCGTGCCGGTCGAGACGGCGGACATCGTGCTCCCGCGCGGTCGGTACGAGTTGGTCTACCGGATCCCGGTGGACTGACGGCGGCTCATGGCGTCGGGTGCACCGCATCCGCCCCCTGTGGTCGAAGGCGCGTCGGCTAACGGCGTGGCGTGACCGTGGCCAGCAGCTCCGGCTGACGCCGGTCCAGCACGTCGCCGGCCAGGTACGCGCCCAGCAGCGCCGCGCCCACCCCGTACGCCGCACCCACCGGCAGTGCCAGCCAGAGCCAGGCGTCACTGAGCAGTGCTGCGGCCACCACCATCGGCACCGCAGCGACCGCCGAGGTGATCATGGTCAGCAGGGTGAGCAGCCCCTTCGTGAGGCCCGCACCGCTGTTCATCGCGAACGGGTTGCTCGTCTCCGGCAGCGAGTACGCCCCGAGCACGGAGACCAGGCTGTTCACCGCCAGCCCCACACCGTAGGTGGCGACCAGGCTGCCGAAGGTGAGCCCGATCCAACCCGGTCGACTCACCAGCACCGACAGCACCACGGACACGAACGCCAGCATCGGCAGCACGTACAGCGAGAAGGCCGTCATCCGCGCCCGCAGCTCCAGCCGACCGGGCACCCCGGCCACCACGTTCGCGGCGTACGCGCTGCCGTCGAAGCCGAACTGGTTGGCCAGGGTGGCCGCGGCGAGTACGCCCACGAGAACCATGGAGATGGTGACCACGACCGGTGAGCTGTCGCTGGCCGCCGCAGTCAACCCGCCGTCCTCCATGGCCGCGAAGTCCCCGCCCGTGACGTTGATGAACACGGGTACGAAGATGCCGACCACGGCGATCGTGATCAGGTTGGCCCGGCGGCGAGCGTCCCGCCACCAGTAGCGCGCCTCTCGGGCGACCAGGGCACCGAACCGGTCCCGGCGCGCCCAGCCGACGGCCCGGGGGAACAGTTGGGCGACCGCGCCACCGGCGACGCCGCGCCGAGCCGGGGCCTTGCCACCGCTGGCCGCACCCACCATCGCCGACTCCAGCGACCGCGACCACCAGAGCAGCAGGGCACCGATCGCCACCACCGTGATCAGCAACTTGACCGGTGCCGCCCAGACCCGGCCCTGGGCCACGTCGATGCCCATCGTCCACGGCGCGCCGAACGGCGTCCAACCGATCACTGTCGCCACGCCGGACAGTCGGGCCCAGTCCGCCTCCCGCAGGGCGGCGAGGCCGACGACCTGCAACGGGCCGAGCATCGCGGCGGTCACCGCCAGCAGCACGGCCGCCAGGTCGCGGACCCGACGCGACCGCAACATGGTGGCGAACGCGCTGGTCACCGCCCGGCTGGCGGCCACGCAGAGCAGCAGCCCGGCGAGCACGCCGACGACGGCGACCAACCCAGCCGACCAACCGCCCAGGGACAGGGCGGTGAGCACCAGCCCGAACGACGCGATCAGCACCGCCAGCACCGGCACGCTGATCAGGGCCGCGACGAACAGGCCGGTCACCAACGTCCGGCGGGGCAGCGGCAGCAGCGCGAACCGGGCCGGGTCCAGGGTTTCGTCCACCCCGAAGAAGACAAGTGGCAGCAGCAACCAACCGAGCACCAGCAGCCCACCGCCGGCGGCCGCGACAAGCACCGCGTACGTGCCGTCGCCGGCCAGGCCGGGCGCGGCGAAGAGGAAGAAGCCGCTGGCGGCGAACCAGAGCCCGAGCAGCGCGCCGCCGATGAACAGGGCGATCCGCCAGCCCTGGCCCCGGAAGTTGTTGCCCATCACCCGCAGCTTGAGTCGGGCGAAGTGGCGAGCGGAGACCGCGCGGACCGGCGCGGCGGGGGTGGCGTCCACGGTCACTGGGAGAGCCACGACAGCTCCTCGCCGGTCGCGGTGCGCCCGCCCACCACCTCGACGAAGATCTGCTCCAACGAACGGTCGCCCCGGACCTCGTCGAGCGTCCCGACCCGCTTGATGACGCCCTGGGCGAGGATCGCCACGTGCGAGCAGAGCCGCTCGACGACCTCCATCACGTGACTGGAGAAGATCACCGTGCCGCCGCCGGCCGCGTAACGGGTGAGGATGTCCCGGATCAGTGCGGCGGAGACCGGGTCGACCGCCTCGAACGGCTCGTCCAACACCAGCACCCGAGGGCCGTGCAGCAGCGCGCAGGCCAGGCCGATCTTCTTCTTCATGCCCGCCGAGTAGTCCACCACGAGGGTCCGGCCGGCGTCACCGAGCGCCAGCACGTCAAGCAACTCGGCGGCCCGCTGGTCGACCACCGCCGGGTCCATCCCCCGCAACAACCCGTTGTACGCCAGCAGCTCCGCCCCGGTCAGCCGGTCGAACAGCCGAACACCGTCGGGCATCACCCCGAGCAGCCGCTTGGCGGTCACCGGGTCCTGCCAGACGTCGTGCCCGAGCACCCACGCCGACCCCGTGTCCGGCCGCAGCAGCCCGACCGCCATCGACAGGGTGGTGGTCTTGCCGGCGCCGTTCGGGCCAAGCAGGCCGTAGAAGGAGCCAGCCGGCACGTCCAGGTCGACGCCGGCCACCGCGATCGTGCCGTCGAAGCGTTTGGCCAGGCCACGCAGTGCGAGCGCGGGGTGCTCAACAGTCATGTGCCGACGTTATCCGTCGATCGCCAGTTCCGCCCTCCGGCGGCGGACGGATTCGCGATCATCCTGGAGGCGTAGCCGCCCGAACAACCTAGAGGCGGACGGTCTCGGGGGTGTGCAGGCGCAGCATCGTGGCCGCGATGTCGGCCGGGGCCCGACGCCGGGTGGCCATCGACACCACGACCATCACGGTGAACGCCAGTGGCACCGTCCAGGCGGCCGGCTGGGTGGTGAGCGTGGCCGGCCAGCCGGACAACGGCGGCCCGAGCACGGTGACCAGCACCGCCCCGATCGCCGCGCCGCCTCCGACCACGACACCGGCGGCGGCGCCCACGTCGGTCAACCCACGCCACCAGATGCCGAGCACGAGCAGCGGGCAGAAACTCGACGCCGCGACCGCGAAGGCCAGCCCGACCACCTGCGACACGTCAAGTCCGGAGACGTGCAGCGCCAGCAGTGTCGGCACCGCTCCGGCGAGCACCGTGGCCAGCCGGAAGCCGCGTACCGAGCCCTGGCCGAGCACATCCGTCGAGATCACTCCGGCGACGCTTGTCAGCAGCCCGGACGAGGTGGAGAGGAACGCCGCGAACGCGCCCGCCGAGACCAGCGCGGCGAGCAGCCGCCCGACTGCCCCGTCGCCGAGTGCCGCTCCGGGCAGCAACACCACCACCGCGTCGGTCTGCCCGCTGACCAGCAGTTGCGGTGTGTAGATCCGGCCGAGCACCCCGTACAGGGTGGGCAGCAGATAGAAGACGCCGACGAGGGCCAGCACGACAAGGGTCGTCCGGCGTGCCGCCGCGCCGTCCGGGTTGGTGTAGAAGCGCACCAGCACGTGCGGCAGCCCCATGGTGCCCAGGAACGTGGCAAGGATCAGCGAGTACGTGGCGAACAGCCCTCGGTCGTCGTTGCCCGCGGCGCTGGGCAGCAGCCAGTCGCTGGCACCGGTCGCCACCCCGGACACGTCCGGCACCGGGTCACCGGCGGCGAAGGTCAGCTCCTCGCCGGGGCGTACCTCCCGGATGTCACCGTCGGGCAGGGTGAGGGTCGCGCGGTGCTCGACCACGACGGTGGTCGCGGCCCGGAACGTCGGCCCGTCGGGCGGCGTCACCGCCGGGCGGCCGTCGGCCTGCCACTGCAACGCCAGGAAGATCACCGGTACGGCCAGCGCGGTCAGCTTGAGCCAGTACTGGAACGCCTGCACGAAGGTGATGGCCCGCATCCCGCCCAGCGCCACGTTGGCGGTGACCACGGCGGCGACCAGCAGGGCACCGACCGGGTACGGGGCACCGGCAACCGTGGCCAGGGTGAGCCCGGCGCCCTGGAGTTGTGGCACCAGGTACAGCCAACCGATGAAGATCACGAACGCGGTGGCCAGGATGCGTAGCCGGCGGGACCCCAACCGCAGCTCGCAGAAGTCGGGCAGGGTGAACGCGCCCGAGCGGCGCAGCGGCGCGGCCACGAACAGCAGCAGGGCCAGGTAGCCGGCGGCGAAACCGACCGGATACCAGAGCACGTCCACGCCGTACTTGAGGACCAGACCGGCGATGCCGAGGAAGCTCGCCGCCGACAGGTACTCCCCGCCGATGGCTGCGGCGTTCCACGTCGGACTGATCGCCCGGGACGCCACCAGGAAGTCGGACGTGGTCCGCGCCAACCGCAGCCCGTAGAAGCCGATCCCGACGGTGACCAGGGTGACCGCGACGATGGCCGGGACCACGAAGTCGTTGCCCACCTCAGTGCTCCGGCCGCTGCACCAGATCGGTGAAGTCCTGCTCGTTGCGCTCGGCCAACCGCACGTACGCCCAGCCCACCCCGATCAGGAACGGGAACGAGGCCACCCCGAGCAGCAACCACGGCAGGTTGACGCCGGCGACCGTGGTCCGGCCGAGCGAGGGTGCGATGGCGAACAGCCACGGCAGCCCACCCAACCCGATGGCCACCACCAGGGACAGCCGCAACGCCAGCGCGAGTTGGGCCCGGACCAGGCCGCGGACCAGCGCCTCGCCGACCTGGGTCTGCTGGGCCAGCTCGGCGCGGGTCCGCTCGGCGCGGGTGTCCTGCCGGCTGATCTCGGCCAGCACGATCCGGGCCCGCCGGGGCGGCGGTGCCGCACCGCCCGACCCCACGTCAGGGAGTTGCTTGGCCACCCCGGCAGTCTTGCCCGCCGCGCGCGATTGTCAAGCGTTCGCGCTCACCAGCCCCGCAGAGCGGTGCAGTCCATCAGCGCAGCGGCCCCCTGGACCTCCTCGAGATCCCGCCGCGCCCGCTCCCGGCCGAGGTTCGTCCCCCAGAGCCCGTCGCGGGGCAGCTCGGCGGCGAGCTGCCTCAGGGCGCAGCCACGCATCGGTTCGGGCAGCCGGTTCAGCGCCGGTACCGCGTCCGCCGACAGCCCGGACAGGTAACCGACGTCCAGGCGGCCGGTCTCCAGGTACCTGTCGACGTTGCGGTCGGCGATCAGCCGGTCCGGGTTGACCACTGCCAACCCGAGCAGCGCCAGCACCGCCGTGCCGATCACCAGCCGAGGCAGCCAGGCGGCCCGCAGCCGTACCACCGCCACACCGACCAGGACGAAGAGCAGCCCGAGCCAGAGTTCGACTGTCGTCACGAAGAGCCGGAGCCGGGTCGCGCCGTACGCGTCGGCGTAGACCTGCATCCGGTAGAGCGCGGAGGCGACGACCACCAGGCTCAGCGCGGCGAGCGTGCCGAGTAGCGCTCGAACCAGCAGCCGGTCCGCTCGGGTGGCCTTCGGTGCCCGGCGGGCGGCGAAAGCGATCACCAACAGGGTGAGCGCGGTGACGGCGAGCAACTGCCAGAAGCCACCGCGGGCGTACTGGGCGTAGGTGAGCCCCGCCGTCCGCAGCACGTGCCCCGCGCCGCCGAAGAACACCGTGAGCTGGACCAGCACGAACGCGGCGAACAGGGTGTCGAGCAACACCAGCGGCAGGGTCCACTCCAGCCGGTGGGCCGGTCGGGCCGGCCCCGGCCGCAGGCCCTCCAGGTCGGGCGGACGACTGACCAGGTACGCCGCGCCGAGCAGACCGCCACCGATCAGCCCCAGACGCACCAGCCAGCCAACCACACTGGCCGCCGAGATGTCGGGCAGGAGACCCGTGACCAGATCGGCGAAGACCGCGTCGGCGGAGGAGAAGAGCAGACCGAACAGCAGCAACAGGCCGGCGGAGGTCGCCAAACTGGTCAGGATGCGGCCGAACCCGATCCCCGTCCCGGCCGGGCGGGTGTCGCGCAGCCCGCGTACCGCCCAGGGGAGCGCCCGTACCGTCGCGGCCGGCGGAAGCGTCGCGGCGACAAGCATCCCGAGCGGGCTTCGCCCGCCGGTCACCGCGAGTGTCCCGGTCACCGCCGCCGCGACCAGGCAGAGCGCGAAGAGCCAACCGGCCGCGCGGACCGTGCCGACGGCGACCAACACGATCGTCGCGACGGCCCAGGCGATCTGTGCCGCCCGTCCCGGTGCCCCCGTGGCACCGGGACGGCCGGCCGCCCTCGCAGTAGGCGGCGCGGTCGCGGCCGACATGGTGCCCGCTGGCGTGGTGGCGGTGGTCGGCGTGGCCGGCGCGGTCGGTGCAGTCGGGGTGGTCGGCGTGGTCGGCGTGGTCGGCGTGGCCGGTGCAGTCGGGGTGGTCGGCGCGGTCGGGGTGGTCGGCGCGGTCGGCGTGGTCGGCGTGGTCGGCGTGGCCGGTGCAGTCGGGGTGGTCGGCGTGGTCGGCGTGGCCGGTGCAGTCGGCGTGGTCGGCGTCGGCGGCACGGTCGGTGCGGCGCTGGGCACGGCCGGCGCGGTGCCGCCCGCTGGCGGGGACGGCGTCCGGGAGCGGGCGACGCTGACGCTGACCAGGGCGGCGGTGCCGGCCAGTGTGGCCACCAGCCAGCCGAGGCCGGGACGAACCGTCGTGAGCGTCGCGGCACCGACCACCGCCGCCATCGTCACCGCCGCCAGGACCAGCGGACGGGCGGAGCCGGACGGCCCCGGCCAGCGCCGTTCGATCAGTGACGGTGGCCTGGGCTGGGCCGGCGCGATCGGCCACGGTTGGGGCCGACCGACGGCCGGGCCCGGCCCGACCGGCGGAGTGACCTGCGGTGCGGTCGGGCCCGGTCCGACCGGTGGAGAGACCTGCCGTGTGGTCGGGCCTGGTCCGACCGGCGGAGAGACCTGCGGTGCGGTCGGGCCGCTGGCCGGAAGCGGGGTGGCGCCAGGGCTGGTCATGCGACCTCTTTCCGGTGTGACCCGTCGCTCGGGATGGTGACCTGGATGCGGCAGCCGGGCCGATCGACCCGGTGCGGTGGGGTGACGGGGTCGAGGACGGCGATCCGACCGCCGTGCAACTCGACGACCCAGCGGGCGATGGCCAGGCCGAGCCCGGTTCCGCCGCCGGCGGCACGATCGCCTCGGGTGAACCGTTCGAAGACCCGGGACCGCTCGCTCGGCGAGATGCCCTGCCCCTCGTCGCTGACCTCGAAGCGGAGCTGGTCGGCGTGTTCCTCGGCGCTCAGTCGCACCGTGCCGCCGGGCGGGCTGTGCCGTGCCGCATTGTCGAGCAGGTTCGCGAAGACCTGGTGCAGCCGCCACGGGTCGGCGTAGACGGTCAGCGGTGCCGGCAGTTCGCGGAGCTGGAAGCGCACATCCAGTGCGGCGCCGACCGCACTGGCGGTGGCATGCTCCACCGCCTCGTCGAGGAAGTCGTTCACGTCGATGTGTACCCGGCGCAGGGGCACCACCCCGGCGTCGAGACGGGACAGGTCGAGCAGGTCGGCGACGAGGTGGCCGAGCCGTTCGGTCTGGGACAGCGCCGAGCGCAGCGCGGCCGGTTCGGGATCGGCCACCCCGTCCACCATGTTCTCCAGCACGCCCTGCAAGGCAGTGATCGGCGTACGCAGCTCGTGTGAGACGTTGGCGATCAGCTCACGTCGACGTTGGTCGGCGGCGTGCAGATCCTCGGCCATCTTGTTGAACGCCTGAGCCAGCTCGCCGACCTCGTCGCGGGACGTGGCGCGTACCCGTCGGGTGTAGTCGCCCCGGGCCATCGCGCCGGCCGCCGCCGTCATCTCCCGCAGCGGCGAGGTCATCCCGTGGGCGAGCACCTGCGAGGTGACAAGCGCGATGCCGATGCTGGTGATCGCCGTGCCGGGCGGGAGCCAGCCGACGCCGTACCAGAAGTAGCCGATGGCCACGGCCCAGGAGGCGACGAGCAGGACGCCGAGCTTCATCTTGATCGAGCGGACCGGGTCCAGTGGACGGGGTAACACCCGGTCCAGCCAGCCCAGCAGCCGACCGGTCACGCGGGCACCTCCAGGGCGTACCCGACGCCGTGAACGGTCCGGATCAGGTCGGCGCCGAGCTTGCGGCGCAGCGCCTTGATGTGGCTGTCCACCGTGCGGGTGCCACTCCCGTCGGCCCATCCCCACACGTCGGCGAGCAGCCGTTCCCGGGGGAGCACCGTGCGGGGCCGTCCGGCGAGGTGGACCAGCAGGTCGAACTCCGTCGGCGTGAGGTGCACGTCCGCGCCGGCCCGGCGGACCCGCCGCTCGGCCTCGTTGATCTCGATGTCGCCGAGGTGGATCGCGGGCGGTGCCGGGGTGGCGGCCCGCTCCACCCGCCGCAGCAGGACGTGCACCCGGGCGGCCAGCTCCCGCATCGAAAAGGGCTTGGTGAGGTAGTCGTCCGCGCCTACCGCGAGCCCCACCAGCAGGTCGGTCTCGTCGTCGCGGGCGGTGAGCATCAGCACCGGCACCGGCCGGTCGGCCTGGATCCGGCGGCACACCTCCAGGCCGTCGAAGCCGGGCAACATCACGTCGAGTACGACGAGATCCGGCTGGCCGGTGCGGAACTGCGCGACGGCGCTGGGCCCGTCCGCCGCGACCTGCACCGTGAAGCCCTCGGCGCGCAGTCGGGCGGCGATGGACTCGGCGATGGTCCGTTCGTCCTCGACGACCAGTATCCGGCGTTCCTTCATGGGTCCCGACTGTAGGGAGCCGCCGTGGAGATCAGTGGGTCGCGTTGTGAATAACCTGTGGAGAACCGTTCACGCCTGTGGATAACTCCGCCACCATGCCGGCTGGCGTGGGCGAACTCCCGAGGCTCGTTGTGGACGACCGGGCGAGCTGTCAGGGTGGTCCGGTAGAGAGGAGGTGTGACGGTGACGAACCCTGCCCGGCCCGGCTGGGGCGACGCCTGGACGGTGGACGACCTCCAGAGCCTCCCCGAGGACGACCAGGTCTACGAGATCTTCGACGGGAGTCTGCTCGTGTCCCCCCATGCGGACGTCTTCCACGGCGCGGTCGCCAACCGCCTCCGCCGGATCCTCGACCGGCAGGCCCCCGCCGGTGTGCTCGTCGGTCAGGACATCGGCGTCAGTGCCAAGCGCTCGTCGTACTTCGTGCCGGATCTCTTCGTCGCCGGTGAGAGCGCACTGGACAGCGGCGGTGCCGCACTCGACCCGGCCGACGTGCTCCTCGTCGTCGAGGTGATCTCACCGAGCAACGCCGGCCGAGACCTGGTGCTCAAACGGCACGAGTACGCGGCCGTCGGCATTCCCCTCTACTGGCTGGTCGAGCCGCGAAAGCAGACTCTGACCGTGTTGGAGAACGGCACGGGCGGTTACCGCGAGCAGGCCGTTGTCCCGTTCGGCGAGGTCTACCGCACCGCGCAGCCGTTCCCCCTCGCCCTGCCGCTGGCCGACATCTTCTGACCGTCGCTCGGAACCTTTCCCTTCGCCCAGGAGTGGGACAGGTGACGAGGGGTGGTGAGGGTGTCCGACGCTGATCTGATTGCCGAGCTCTACGCGGGCTGTTTCCGACGACTCGTGGTGCAGCTCTACGCGGTGACCGGCGATCTGTGCGAGGCGCAGGAGGCGGTCCAGGAGGCGTTCACCCGGGCGCTGGCGGCACCCGGTCGGCTCGCCCGCCTCGACAACCCGGAGGCGTGGCTGCGCCGGGTCGCGGTGAACATCGCGCGTAGTCGTCACCGGCGGCGGCGGGTGCTGGACGGGCTGCTGCGTCGGATCGACCCGCCTCCGACGGTTGCCGACCGCTCGCCCGAGCACCTGGCGCTGCTCGCCGCGTTGCGCGAACTGCCTCCGGGGCAACGACACGCGCTGGCCCTGCACTACCTGGTCGACCTGCCGATCGACGAGGTGGCGGCGACGCTCGGCGTTTCGCCGGGCACTGTGAAGTCCCGGTTGTCCCGGGGCCGGCAGGCGTTGAAAGCGCTGCTCACCGACTCAGCGATCAGCGAGAGCATGACCATCGGGAGGATCGATGTCCACACGTGAGTTCACCGGATTCGACGTCGACACCGTCGCCGACGCGGTCCGCCAGCCACCCCTGGACGACATGCGGACGGCAGCGCGGGCCCGACGTCGGCGGCGTACCAGCGTGGCGCTGGCTCTGGTTGTCGCCGTGGCCGGCGTGGCGATGCTGCCGCTGTTCGGCAACACCGGCCGGGGTGGATGGACAGGTCCGGACCAGCCGCCGGTCACGCCGGACCGCGGCGGCCAGCTCTTCCTGACCGGGCCGGAGTCGGCAGTCGTCGCGCGGGTGTGGGACGCCGACGACGGTTGCTTCACGGTGCGGTTCCGGCGCACCGACGACGGCGGGCGGAACTGGACCGACGACGAGATGACCCGGTACCGCACCAGCTTCTGCGGAAAGGACGCAGAGGGAGATCCGCTGAGCAACCCGGAGTTCTCGGTGCTGGGCCAGCGCTCCTACCTGGTCCGGGATGGTGACCAGCTCCGGCTCTCCACCGACTACGGCCGCACCTGGCGGGACGCCGAGCAGGCGATGGTGACGGTGCCGGCCTTTCCGGCGAGGGCGCAGCCGGTCTTCTGTCAGTGGAACCAGGGCTGCGGGGCGCTCCGTGAACCGGTGGCGGTTTCGCCGACGGGAACTGTCTACCGGCTCGGAGGCAAGCCGCCGTCGCCCCGTCCACCCACGAACATCTATCCGAGTGCGGACGGAACCATCTGGGCAACCTACTGGCCGGGTTACATCGGCGCCTTTGTGGTGGCTCGGAGCGTGGACCGGGGAGCCACCTGGACAACCTGGCAGTCGGGCGAGGGGGCGAACGTGATCGCGATAGCCGGGGTCAGCGCACAGGAGGCGTACCTGTTGATCGCGCTGCCACCACCGGGTGGGCCCCAGCCGACGGAGGTCGAGGGCAGGTCGCAGTTGCTGCGTACCACGGACGGGGGGCGAACCTGGGCGGACATGGGCACCGACCTGCCCAACGCGTTGGAGAACCGGTGCCTGGTCGTCGGCTCGGACGGCTCCCTGCTGCTCGTCGAGACGGGGAACAGGGAGACCTCCAACAACAGGTCCGCGGCCATGATCGGCCTGGATGCCGGGCGACACTTCAAGACGGTCCGCGAGTACGACAGACGCGACGGGCGCGTCGGTGCCGCGCCCGGATACGCCTGGCTCTACGGCCGGGACGACCTGGCGGCTGGCGGTGCGGACCACGTGCAGCTGACCGGCGACGGCGCATCCTGGACGCGCCTACCGCTCCCGGACTGAGCGCGGGTACGCGGCGGGGCCGGTGGCGCCGTGCCACCGGCCCCGCTGCGTCGAACCGTCAGCTGGTCGGCACGACCAGGTCCACGGACACGCTGCCGCTGGCCGGGATGGTGAACTGGGCCAGCTTGCGGGTGCCGTCCGGTTGGGTCACCAGGTAGCGGCCGTCGAACTGCTCGTCACCGAGGGCGACGTTGTAGGTGAAGAAGACCCGCTGCGGCCCCTTGACGCGGAAGCTGTACCGCCAGTCGGTCAGCCAGCCGCTGCCTGCGATGTCGCCGGTGTCCACGCTGTGGGCGACGACGAACCCACTGGTGAACGGGGTGCCGTCGGGCGTGCGGAAGGTGCCGCTCAGCTGGACGCCCTGGTCGAGCTGGACGTTGTGGGTGGCGGCCGCTCCGGCGGTTACCGGCACCGGAGTGGCGGTGAACCGGCTGGGCTTGTTGCCGGACCACACGCTCGCGTACGGATTGGCGCCGACAATCACCGGCCAGGCGTACGGGCCGAGCCGCTCAAGGGTGTAGACGCCGTGCTCGTCGGTAACGGCGTCCTGCGCACCGACCCCGGGGTGGGCGGTCAGCACCGACACGCCGGCATTCTCCACCGGCTTGCCTGCCGGGTCGGTGACCGTGCCGGTGACCGTGCCGGCCCGGTCCAGTCTGATCTGCGGGCCGGTGGCGACCTGGCCGGCGGTCGCGGCGACGACCGCTGCCTCCCGCTCGTCGCCGCTGCCACCGTTGACGCCCACCCACTGGCGGCCGTAGTTGCTGTCCCGCGGCACCGCGAAGAGCTTGTAGCTGCCGGCGGCGAGCGGCCCCACCGTGATCTTGCCGTTCTGGTCGCTACAGTCGCCGTAGCCGTCCGAGAGCTTCGCCTGCTTCGGCAGGAACGTGTCCAGGCAGACGTCCGGCACGGGCCGGCCGCTCTGCCGATCGAGGACTGTGGTGCTGATGAGCGCGCCGGGCCGCATCTTGACGGTCAGCTTGGTGTCGCGGTCCGCCTTCACTCGCACCCCGGTCACCTCGCGGTTGAAGTGCAGCCGGTCCGGCACGTCCAGGTAGATGGTGTGGGTGCCCTGTGGCAGGCCGGTGACGGTCACCGTGCCGGTGCCGTTGCTACAGACCGACTGGGCGCAGAAGTTGGTGATGGGCGCTCCGCTGACCGAATCGACCGCCTGCACGGTGACCGAACCGGTGCCCAGCAGGCTGTCCGTGATCCTCGTCTGCTGCCCGCCGCGCACCTCGACGCGGTCGGCCTCCTCGGAGGTCAACTTGCCGCGGTAGTACTGCTGGCGATCACCGGCGTACAGGCCGACGAGGTAGGAGGCCGGCAGCAGTTGCACGGTGAACTCACCGTTCGCGTCGGTCTCCGTGTACGCCCCGACGCCGCCGCTGTCGGTGTTGATGCTCACCTGGGCATCGGCGAGCGGGGCACCGGCGGCGGTGGTGAACCGGCCGCTCAGGGTGCCCGCGGGCAGCGCGGTCTCGTTGACCACTGTCGCCTCGTCCGCCTTCACCTCGAAGACGGTGGCGCTCTCCCGATCGAGCTTCCCGGGCACGTACTGCACCTGGTCGACGCCCTCGATCGGCTGGAGGCTCAGCACGTAGCGGCCAGGCGGGGTGGCGAAGGTGTATCGACCCTGCTCGTCGGTCTGGCCTCCGGTCACGGCGCCCGTGTCGACCTCGCGGGCGTTGACGGACAGGTTCGGCATCGGGTCGCCCGCGGTGTTGACGATCTGACCGGTGAAGGTGCCGACGGCGAAGAGTTGGTCGTCGGCCCTGGTGGTGCCACCGGCGGTGACGGTCACCGGGTTGGCGGTCCAGATCGTCGCCTGCTGGTGGTAATACTGCCCAGGCTGTTCGAGAGGGAAGTAGCCCACCAGGTACGGGCCGGCGGGCAGCCCGGCGAGGGTGAAGTTGCCGTCGGCGTCGGTGCTGGTGTCGTCGACGTAGGAGTAACTGTCGGGGTCGTAGACCAGTACCTGGACCTCAGCGGCGGCGGTGCCGGCGCTGGTGGTCAGTCGGCCGCTGACCGCGCCGGTGGCCGCGGCCTGAGCCGGGGTGGCGCCGGGCAGCACGAGTGCCGCCACGAGGGCACCGGCCAGCAGGGCGCGGCGAGCTGTGGTTAGCTGCATCGATGTCCCAATGTGAGGGTGGCGGGGCGACCTGAGCAGGCTTCGCCCACACCGACCCTGCGCCCCGTACGGAACCGGCACCCGAAGAATAGGTGACTGGCGATGTCCGTCGGCAGGGCCGGTCGGGCGGACCCGCCCGACCGGTCATCCCTCCTCAGCGGACTGTCACTCCAGGCCGACGCGCTCCGGTCGGGCCGAGGCGGAGCCGAGCCAGGTGTGCGGGTTGCCGTACCAGCACCAGCCCAACTTCGGTGCGCCCTGGCTGATCCAGAGCGCCGGCACCCGCTTGTCGCCGCAGCGCGAGCCGACCAGGGAGAAGCACCTGTTGCTCGCCAGTGCGGCCGGGTGCAGCGTGACGAAGGCGAGCCCTTCGTCGATGGTGAGTGGCAGCCGACCCTGGGCGGTGATCCCCTCCATCGCGGTGGCCGGGGGCAGGTTGCGGAACTCCTCGCCCCGATCGATGTCGAAGAGCAGGTACGCCGGCCCGGCCGGCACCTCCAACTCCTTGATCGGGTCGAAGCGCGGCAGGTCGTCCTCGGCGTAGTTGCGGTCGACGACGCCGGGCTTGCGCTTGCCGGCCAGGGTGGTGCGGCCCACTCGTTCCGGCACCCCGATCAGGTCCCTGGTGATCACCAGCAGGAACGGCACCCGGGCGTCGGTGGGGTCGGGCAGGCCGGCGGTGCCCTCGACCGCCCTGGCCCGCAGCGGGGCGACCAGGTCCCGGAAGGCGCTCTCGGACAGCCCGGCCAGCTCGGGGTAGTCGAGTTGCACCAGGTGGTCGAGTTGACTGTCGAACTCGGTGGCGGCGTCGAACACGGCGGCTCCATTCGTCGTCCAGCAAACGTACCGTACGACGTACGGGAAGCCTGGGTTATTCCCACCGCGTCAACCCGGCTCAGCGACCCCAGTCCTGCTTCGCGGCCCGGACCAGCTTGTCCTTCAACTCCCGGGTGTGCCGCCGACTCACCGGCAGCTCGGTGGCGTCGATCACCACCACATAGCCGGAATTGACCAGCCGCAGCTCCGCGATCAACTTCAACTGCACCAGGTACGACCGGTGCACCCGGACGAAACCGGCATCGGCCCATCGTTCCGCGAGCGTGGCCAGCGAGACGCGTACCAGGTGCGACCCCTCCGCGGTGTGCAGCCGGGCGTAGTCCCCCTGCGCCTCCACCCACCGCACCGCCGACCGGGGCAGCATCCGGGTGGTGCCGGCCAACTCGATGGGGATGGTCGGGTCCTCCTCGGCGCGGGCCAGCGCCGCCGGGTGCGACGGCACCACCCGTGAGCCGATCACCCGGCGCAGCGACTCGGCCAGCCGGTCGGCGCGCACCGGTTTCCGCACGTAGTCGGTGGCACCCAGGTCGAAGGCGTCCACCGCGCCGTCGTCGTACGCGGTGACGAACACGATCGCCGGTGGCCGGGCGAAGCGGCGCAGCACCCGGGCCAACTCCATGCCGTCCAGGCCGGGCATCCGGATGTCCAGGAAGACCACGTCCACGTCACCGTCGCGCAGCAGCCGCAACGCCTCGGTCGCGTCCCCGGCGGTGTGCAGCCGGGCCACCCGAGGGTCGGCCCGCAGATGGTACGCCAGCTCGTCGAGCGCGGGCGGTTCGTCGTCCACCGCGAGCACCCGGAGAAAGGCGGCAGTCACGAGCCTGCCCGAACCCCGGGATGGAACTTCGGCACCCGCATGCTCACCTTCGTACCCGAACCAAGCCCGGTCTCCACGACCAGGCCGAACCGGTCCCCGAAGACCGACCGCAGTCGCTCGTCGACGTTGGAGAGGCCGACGTGCTGGCCCGTGTCGTCGCCCGGATCGGCGGAGCCACGGGCCAACTCGGCGATGCCGGCGGTCAGCGTGGTCGGGTCCATTCCCACTCCGTCGTCCTCCACCGTGATGTGGCACTCGGCGCCCGCGTCCCGGGCCTCGATGCTCACCATGCCCGTGCCCGGCTTGCGGGACAACCCGTGGCGGACGGCGTTCTCCACAAGTGGCTGGAGGCAGAGGAACGGCAGCGTCACCGGCAGCACCTCCGGGGCGATCTGCAAGCGCACCTGCAACCGGTCACCGAACCGGGCCCGCTCGATGGTCAGGTAGCGGTCGATCGAACGCAGCTCCTCGGCGAGGGTGGTGAACTCCCCGTGCGCCCGGAACGAGTAGCGGGTGAACTCCGCGAACTCCAGGATCAACTCCCGGGCCCGCTCGGGATCGGTGCGGACGAACGAGCCGATCGCGGTCAGCGCGTTGTAGATGAAGTGCGGGCTGATCTGTGCCCGCAACGCGCGGACCTCGGCCCGGGCCAGCCGCTCCCGGGACGAGTCCAACTCCGCCAGGGCGAGCTGGTTGCCGGCCCAGTGCGCGGTCTCCAGGGTGGCCTGCACCAACCCCGGGGCCGGCGGACTGTCGGCGACGGCCACCAACGCGCCGACCACCCGGCGGTCCGCCCCCTGCAACGGGGCGACCACCGCCCCCCGGACCGGGCAGTCGACCCGGTCGCAGTGCAGATCCTGCTCACCCAGCACCGCCGAGCGGCCGCTGTCGACCGTCCGCTGGGCCGCAGCGAGCAGTTGCTCGCCGTGGTGCGTGCCGCGCCCATCGAGGGCCAGCAGTCGGTCGGCGTCGGTGAGCGCCAGCCCGACCGCGCCCACCAGGGCCCGCAGATGACGTACGGCCTTCGCCGCGCCCGCCTCGCTCAGCCCCGTCCGCAGCGGCTCGGCCGCCAGGCCGGCGGTGTGCAGGACCTCGTAGGTGGCCCGCTGGGTGGCGGTCGCGATGCCCCGGCGGGCCCGCAGCCGCAGCACCGCCAGCAGCGCCGCGGTCAGCGCGGTGACGAGTGAGACGACGCCGACCACGGCGGAGAGGTTGGCAGCCACGCAGCGATTAGTACGCGCCCTTGCGGGCGAGCACCACCCCGACGGTGCGCCACAGGATGCTCAGGTCGTAGGCGAGCGACCAGTTGTCGACGTAGTAGAGATCCAGTCGGACCGACTCGTCCCAGGACAGGTCGGAGCGGCCGGAGACCTGCCACAGGCCGGTCATGCCGGGGCGGACCAGCAGCCGCCTGCGGACGTCGCCCAGGAAGTCGCCGTCGTCGGCCGGCAGCGGGCGGGGCCCGACCAGCGACATCTCACCCCAGAGCACGTTGATCAACTGCGGTAGTTCGTCCAGCGACGAGGCCCGCAGGAAGCGGCCCACCGGGAAGACCCGAGGATCCTGCTTCATCTTGAACAGCATGCCGTCGGTCTCGTTGCGGTCGACCAGGCTGGCCAGCCGGTCCTCGGCGTCGACGTACATGGTCCGGAACTTCCACACCCGGAACGTGCGCCCCTCGTGCCCCACCCGGGGCTGGCGGAAGAAGACCGGCCCACGGTCGGAGATCCGGATCGCCACGGCGATGGCCAGGAAGAGCGGGACCAGCAGCAGCAGGCCGAGGCCGGCGGCGACCCGGTCCATCAGGTTCTTGGCCAGCAGCGCCGGCCCGGAGAGGGTCGGCTCCTCGACGTGCAGCAGCGGCAGACCCTCGATCGGCCGGATGTGCACCCGGGGCCCGGCGATGTCGGTCAACTGCGGGGCGACCACCAGGTCGACACCGGAGCCTTCGAGCTGCCAGGCCAGTCGGCGCAGCTCGCCCGGCTCGGCGCTGGCCGACCCGCAGACGGCGATGGTGTCGCCCCCGACCTCACGGACCAGGGCCAGGACGTCGCGTCCGGCGTACACGGGGACGGGGGTCGGCATGCCGCGGGCCGCCGCGTACCCGTCGGTGATGTGGATGGCGACGGGCATCAGCCCGGCGGCCGGGCTGCGGGTGACCGCCGCGTAGACCTCCAGGCACTCGGGCAGGGTGCCGACCAGCACCATCCGGTGCGCGGCCTGACCGGCCCGCCGACGGATGTAGTGCAGCGCCCAGCGGGCCACGAACCGGCCCCAGAGGATCAGCAGCGTCGCCCCGAGCAGCGCGGTGCCCACGGTGAACCGGGAGAGCTGGGTCACGGTGGAGAAGGCGAGGAACGAGACGCTTGCGGCAACCGTCACCGAGGCCCGGATCACCCGCTTGAACTCGTCCGGGCCGAGCCCCAGATAGCGCCGGTCGTACGCCCGGTTGCTCCAGAGGATCACCACCCAGCCGAGCGGCAGCAGCAGGTAGGACACGGTGTGGAACCACGTCGGGTCCTGTTGGGTGCCAGAGAAACCGGAGGCGGCCTGGTCGAAGAGTTGGATCGCGATCCAACTGGCGAACGCCGCCGCGCCGAAGTCGAGCAGGAGCAGGACGGCGATGTAGGGGCGGTGCCAGCGGGAGACCCGGCGACGCGATCTCGTCCACGCCGACCGGGGGACGCCGTTGTGAGACGGCGGCGTCGGCGGCTGGATCTCGAAGCTGTCGACGTGCCGCACGAGTCTGCTCCGGCCTTCGTTGGATACCGGGCGCTGGAGGCTTGCCGTCACCTCACCCATGTCCTCCCGCATGACACGGGCCGCTCACTCGGCGTGAGGGCCCGGGTCGCCCACCGTCCCAGTCTCCCACGCGGGCTCCGACCGGTCGCCGCCCCGAACGAGATTGGCGACCGATGGTGCCGGAGGGATCTGGCCGGCTCCGCACCATTTCAGAAGCCGGGGACCGGGCCACTATACCGATGGATGCGCGCATGGCGAGAACGGCGGACCGGAGGTTCCGCTCACTGCGGGCGATTCCGCTGCGTAGTCACCGAGTGGGGTTACTCACCGTACGAGTCGGGACAACCGTCGGTCAGCGAGGGGCTTTCCGCCGGTCTGGCAGGTGGCGCAGTACTGGAGGCTGGAATCGGCGAACGAGACCTCCCGCACGGTGTCGCCGCAGACGGGGCAGGGCAGCCCGGTGCGGGCGTGCACCTTCAACCCGGAGCGTTTCTCACCCTTCAGCTCCGCGGCCCGCTGACCGAGCGACCGCTCGACAGCGTCGCCGAGCACCTGCCGGGTGGCCGCGTGCAGGCTGGCGAGCTGGTCGTCGGTGAGCCGGTCGGTGATCGCGAACGGGGACAGCTTCGCGGCGTGCAGGATCTCGTCCGAGTACGCGTTACCCACCCCGGACAGCACCGACTGGTCGGTCAGCACCCCCTTGACCTGCCCCCGCCGGCTGCGCAGTCGCTCCGCGAAGGTGGCCAGGTCGGCGGCGAGCGCGTCCGGGCCCAGCTTGACCACCCCGGGCACCTCCGCCAGGTCGGTCACCAGGTACGCGGCAAGCTTCTTCTGGGTGCCGGCCTCGGTGAGGTCGAACCCGGAGCCGTCGTCCAGGCGTACGCGCAGCGCGATCGGACCCTTGCCGGGGCGCAGCGGGGTGGTGGACGGGAACGCCTCCCGGTAGTGCAGCCAGCCCGCCCGGGCCAAATGCACCACCAGGTGCAGGTCACCCTCGAAGAGCACGTCGAGGAACTTGCCGTGCCGGCTGGCGTCGACCACCGCCCGACCGGAGACCGCACTCGGTGCCGGTTCGTACGTCTTCAGGGCGCTGATCGCGGCGATCTCCAGCCGATCGACGCGCCGGCCCACCGCGCGCTGCCGCAGATAACCCGCGAGCGCCTCAACCTCCGGTAGTTCGGGCACGCCACAACGGTAGCCTTTCTTCCCGTGAGAATCGTGGTGGCGCACAACCGGTACCGGGAAGCTCAGCCCTCCGGCGAGAACACCATCGTCGACTCGGAGATCGCCCAGCTCACCGCCGCCGGCGTCGAGGTGCTGCCCTTCATCCGGAGTTCGGACGAGATCCCGTCGATGTCGAAGGTGGCGAAGGCGCTGCTGCCGATCTCGCCGATCTGGGCTCCCCGCGCCCAGCACGACCTGAGCCGGCTGCTCACCGAGCACCGGCCGGACGTTCTGCACCTGCACAACCCGTACCCCCTGCTGTCGCCCTGGGTGGTGCGGACCGCGCACCGGCACGGCGTGCCGGTGGTGCAGACGGTGCACAACTACCGGCAGGTCTGCTCGTCGGGGATCTACTTCCGGGACGGCGTGATCTGTCAGGACTGCAAGGGTCGGGTGCTGGGTGTGCCGGCGATCAAGCATCGCTGCTACCGCGACTCGGCGGCGCAGAGCGCGTTGATGGCGACCACCCTGGCAGTGCACCGGGGCACCTGGCGGTCGGTGGACCGGTACGTCGCGCTCACCTCGGCGATCGCCGACCACCTCAGCGATTACGGCATTCCGGACGAACGGATCGTGGTGAAGCCGAACTCCGTTCCCGACCCGGGTCGGCCGGCGCCGTTGGGTGACGGGTTCCTCTACCTGGCCCGGCTCTCCCCCGAGAAGGGCGTCGACCTGCTGCTGGACGCCTGGCGGCGGCACCCGGTGGGTGCCCTGGGCACGCTGCGCGTGGCGGGCGACGGGGAACTGCGCCCGCTTGTGGAGGCCGCCGCCGCCGAGCGACCCGACGTGGTCTACCTCGGGCAGCTCGACCGGGCCGGGGTGCGCGCGGCAGTCGAGGCGAGCGCCGTGGTGATCGCCGCCTCCATGTGGCACGACGTGCTGCCCACCGTGATCATCGAGGCGATGGCGAGTGGCCGGCCGGTGCTCGGCACGGCGTTGGGCGGCATTCCGTACCTGGTCGGCGCGGACGGGCCCCGCGAGCCCGCCGGCACCGGCCCGGCCGAGGTCGCCTCCGCTGTCGTCGGCGGCGGGACGCCCATGCCGACCGGCATCGAGGTGGGCGAGGCCGGCTGGGTCGTCGCACCGGAGGCGGCCGCGCTGGCCACCGCCCTGCCGGTCGCCAGGGCGGGTGCGGCCGGGCTGGCAGTGGCCGCCCGTGCCCGCTACGAGCGCACCTTCCACCCCGACGTGGTCACCAAACAGCTCATCGACATCTACACCGGGGTCACCCGAACCCCCAACCGAGTCTGAACCCGTGCCGGGCGGCCCTGCGCTGCCCCGCCGCCCCGCCGCCCGCCACCACCCCGTCGCCCGCCATTGCCCCGTCGCCCGCCACCGCCTCGTCGATCATGGAGTTGTGGTGGGCGACAAAGCGCTCGTATAGCTTCAAATCAGGCACCACTACTCCATGATCGACGAGCCCGAAGGTTGCGCGGGGGCGGGGGCGGGGGTCAGCGGAGGGAGGTGCGGGCGGTGAGGGTCAGCCGGTTGCGGATCTGCGCCAACGACAGGAACGGCGCGGTCATGGTCAGGTCACCCCGAGGGTGACGGCGAGTTGAATGATCGTGCCCGGGGCGTGCGGGTGGCGGGCCACCTGGGCGAGTACCTCGCGGACGGCCGGGCGGTGGCGTACCTCCGCCGGTGCCATCCGTTCGGCGTCGATCAACGCCCGGCTCGCGCTGACCGGGTCGCCGCCCTGGAGGTAGGCGCGGGCGGCATCGGCCAGGTGCGCTGCCCGGTGTTCCACCGGCAGCCACCGCCAGGCGTCCCGCTTGGTCACCTTCTCGTGCCAGGCCACTGCCTCGCCCGCGTCGCCCAGGTCGAGGGCTGCGGCGGCGCGGGCCAGGTCGACCGCCGTCGGCCCGAACGCCGTCCGGTGGTGATCGTGGCCCTCGCCCACCCGCGCGGCCATGCCGGCGGCCTCGTCGAGGAGTTCGGCTGTGGCGTGGTCGTCGCCCCGGCGGGCTGCCGCCAGGGCGGCCTGCACCAGCAACGTCCCGCACAACGACAACGCGCCGGGCGCACCGTCGTCCGGATCGGGTGGGGCGATCCGGTACGCGGCGGCCAGCGTTGCCGACTGCGCCGTCCGCGCCCGCCCCGCAGCGCGGAACACCTGGCCGAGCTGCACCGTGGCGGCGGCGACCAGCAGGGGATCGCCGGTCGCGACGGCCATGGCCCGGTCGGCGGCCAGCCAGCCCAGCTCGACCTCACCGAGTTTCACCAGCAGCGACGCGGCCAACCGGTACACCTCCACCAGCAGCGGGCGGCCCCACCCGGGCTCGTAGGCGGCGGCATGCTGCATCCCGGCGAGCAGGCCCGGCACCACGGCGACCACCTGCGGATACCGGGCATGCTGGAACATGACCCACGCAAGCTCGACATCCCGTTCCAACCGGTCCGCGGGCAGCACCACGCCGCGCGCCGCCGGCCGCCCCAGAACAATGTCGTACGCCGACAGGTCCTCCCGGATCCGTTCCACCCCCTCGACCCGCTCGGCCACCAGCGCGGGTTGAACGTCCCGGCCGAGTAGGACGGCGGTGTCGATCCGTAGGGCAGTGGCGATGTTCCGCAACGTCGACACCTTGTCCAGCGCCCGGACGCCCCGCTCGACCTTGTCGACCCAGGACTTCGACTTGCCGAGCCGATCGGCGAACACCTGCTGCGACAACCCTCGCCGCCTCCGCCAGTACGCCACCCGCCGGCCAATCGGCAGCAGCTCACTGCTGTCCACGCCGCCACCGCCGATCCGGCACCGCCCGGGTCGTCTCCTCTGCCGGTATCCGCTCCGCCTCGGCCTGGTCGAGAATCCGTTGCCGCGCCGCCTCACGCTCCGCCGCCTGGATCTGCTCGCCCCGGTCCTCGCGGTCGGGCGTTCGCCGCGCCGTCACGACCAGAGCCTCCGCAGCCAACCGGGGCGCGTCGGGTAATTCACATGCCGAGCCATGAACCCTCCCGAGGATTCCTCCGGTTACCTAAAATAGGAACCTAGAAACGGATGCTAGGGCCCTTCTACCTGTTTTGGGAATCCACGGCGTGTCGCCGGACTGGCGGCCGGAGGGGCGGAATACTCGCCAAATGGTCACCCCGACGATCCAGAGACGGCGCCTCGGCAACGCCCTCAAGCGAGCCCGCGAGGCGGCAGGCAAGAACCAGGAAGAGGCCGCGGAGGTCATCGACTCGGCATCGAGCAAGATCAGTCGGCTGGAACTGGGCCAGTCCGGCATCCGGCTCACCGACCTGAAGCTGCTGCTCGACTTCTACGGCGTGCCGACCGAGGAGGCCGAACCGCTGCGGGACCTCGCCCGCGCAGGCAGACAGCGGGGCCGGTGGAGCGGGTACCGCAACGTGGTGCCGGACTGGTTCCGGCAGTACCTCGACCTGGAAGCGGACGCGGCGGAGATCCGCTGGTACCAATCCGAGGTCATTCCCGGCGTTCTCCAGATCGAGCCCTACATCCGGGCGATCATCGAAGGAGAGGACGTCGAGCGGCAGACCGCAGTGCGCCTGGAGCGACAGAAGGTCATCGATCGCCCGGACGGACCAGAGCTGAACTTCATCCTCAGCGAGTCCGCACTCCGGCGTGACCTGGGCGACCCGGCGGCAATGCGGGAGCAGTTGTCCCACATCGCCACGCTCGCCAACCGCCCGAACGTCACTATCCAGGTCTTTCCGCTGGGTGCCGAGACGTACGTGACCTCCTCGTACAACTTCATCATTCTCCGGTTCGGGGAGGAAGTCGCCTCGGACGTCGTCTACCTGGAGACGTTCACGGACGCGGATTACCTCGACAGCGCCGATGCCATCCGGGCCTACAATCGGCTGTGGGGTCGTCTCCAGGCTGCGGCCCTGGGGCCGGCAGAGTCCCGCAGGCTCATCCTGCGGATCGCAGGCGAGATGAAGTAGAGGCTGACATGTCGAACCCGGACCTCACCGGCGCGGTGTGGCGGAAGTCCACCCGCAGCGACTCCAACGGCGGCGCGTGTGTCGAGGTGGCGGACCTCCGCGACGGGGTGGCCGTCCGAGACAGCAAGGACACGGCCGGCCCGGCGCTGGCCTTCGACGCCCAGGGCTGGCGCACGTTCATCGACTCGCTCAAAAGCAACTGACGCTACCTCTCCGTACTGGATGAGACAGTGACCTGTCCCGGCCCCCGTCCCGGAGGCCGGGACACGCTGATTTCCCCCGCATGATCGAGCTTCGGTGGTGGGCTGACGGAGAAGGCTCAACGGGAGTGCGGAGTTTCAGCAGCACCTGGGACGCAGGAACAGGCCGATTTTCGTCAAAGTCCTGCAAAATGTCACCGGTGATTGCACCTGGCCTGCGGTAGCGTGCACATGTGCTTATCAGGTTCGAGGCCGGCAACTACCGGTCGATCGCCGAGGGTGTCGAGTTGTCGATGGTGGCGGTGGACCGCGACCGCGAGGCAGCCCGGGACGCACCCCATCTCGGCGAGAGTCTGCTGACCCGAGCCGCGATCTACGGGCCGAACGCGTCCGGTAAGTCGAACGTCGTCGGTGCGCTCGCCTGGCTGCGTGACGCGGTCGAAGACTCGCTTCGCCTGTGGGAGGACGAGATTCCGCTGGAGCCTTTCGCCTTCAGCTCGGGGTTGGCCGATTCCAGCGAATTCGTCATAGAAACTACGGTTGACGGCGTGCGCTTCGAGTACATCGTCGAACTCGACGCCCGCCATATCATCTATGAAGGGCTTTTCCACTATCCCGAGAAGAAGCGTCGTCGGATCTTTGAGCGAGAAGGTTCCGAGCTTAAGCTTCAGCGTGGCCTGGGCGCACTGTCCGGCACTCGCGAGTTGCTGACGGAACGGACACTCGCCCTGTCCGGCGCGCGACGTTTCGATGAACCGCTCGTCACAAACTTCGCCAGGGATATCCTGCGCATTCAGGTACTCGGCCAACTGCCGCGCCGGGGCCGTTCAGCGTTCTACAACAGGTTTAGGCCGCGACACTCCGCCAAGGCTGACACGACCCGGTGGTTCGATGGTCCAGAGAATGACCAGCCATCGCTGTTCTCCTTCTTCGGCGAGGGAGATATTGTTCTCGGCGATGAGCGCAAAGAGTGGTCGACCCTGAGCAGACGTCAACAGGCATTGGCGTTGCTACGCCTTGCCGACCTGGGTATCGAAGATGTCGTCATCGACAGGCAGGAAGTTGTTTCCGGCACCGGCGAGACCATGACCCAACGTCGCCTACGTCTTCTGCACAGGTCCGGAAACGACTCCGCACCGCTCGATTTCTCTGCTGAATCGGAAGGAACGAGAACGTGGTTCGGCCTGATCGGGGCGGTGCTGACAGCACTACAGGCAGGGTCGATCGTCATCTTTGACGAGCTGGACGCGAGTCTGCACCCGACGTTGTCTGCGGAACTACTGCGGGTCTTTCAGAGCCCGGTCACCAACCCCCACGGCGCTCAGCTCATCTTCACCTCACATGACACCAGCCTGCTCAACCACCTGAACCGGGACGAGGTCTGGCTCACGGAAAAGCAGCTCGACGGCTCCACCCGGCTCGGCGCGCTCGCCGAGTTCGCCGGTGAGCGGGTGCGGAAATCGCAGAACCTCGAAAGTGCCTACCTGCACGGCCGGTTCGGAGCGCTCCCCCAGGTTGACCAGACAGAGTTCCTGCGGGCGCTCGGTCTGATCGGCTGAGGAATACTATGAGGCCACGCCGCCGGGAGACGAAAGCCCTCAAGCGCACTGTCGCTCGACGTCCAGAGTTGCGGACGGTCGTCGTATTCTGCGAGGGCAAGAACTCCGAGCCCGACTACATCAACGGGCTGAAGAAGCTGCCGGAAATCGCGGACAACACCGCCCTGAACCTCGAAATCCACCCCGAACAGGGCGTCCCGCTCACACTTGTGCAGATGGCGGCCGAACGTCTTGCCGACCCGGAGGTGGACGAATGCTGGTGCATCTTCGATGTGGAATGGCCGCAGAACCACCCCAACCTGCTTCGCGCCAAGCAGCTCGCTCAGGGCAAGGGTGTCAGGCTGGTGATCTCGAATCCGTGCTTTGAGCTGTGGCTCATTCTGCATCACCGTGGGCACACCCGGTTCATCAGCACCGCCGAAGCGGAAAGTTTGAGCCGCAGCCTCGACGGCCGCGCTGGAAAGAGTATCGACAGCAGCGTCTACCTGCCGCTGCGGAAGCAGGCAGCCCGCCGCGCCGAGCAACTAGAGAAGCGTCATGAGAACAATGACACCACTTCTCCCGACGACAACCCGTCCTCCGGCATGCACCACCTGCTAAGGGCGCTCGGCGCAATTTAGGCGAGAACTGCGAGTGCTGAGGCGAGAGGCAACGCCACCGGTCAGCTCGACGACGCACAGCGCTGCTGGCAACCCGTGCGCCCCCCATCGCGGGTGGCGTTTCGTCAACGCGCCATTGGGCCCTTACAGGGAGGCGCGGGCGGAGAAGGCGATGCTCGCCAGCAGGAAACCGCCATTGACGACGGTGAAGGCGACGAGCACCCAGAGGACCAACGCGGGAGCCACGGCCAGCACCAGCGCTGCCACGAAGACCACAGCGCCGTAGTCGCGGACCAGCTTCACCAGGCGCACCGGCAGGGAGGTCGAGGTGACCATGCTGGCGGCGTTCGGGCCGGCCTGCATCACCGACGTCACCAGGTTGACCATCCAGGTGCCCGCGAACGTCGCCACCAGCCAGGTCGGCGTCGACGGCTCCTGCGCCACGGCGGTGGCGGCCAGGGCTGCCACCAGGGCGATCTGCGCGGCCACGTCGCAGAGGATGTCGACCCGGGCCCCGGCCGCGCTGCCCTGGCCGGTCACCCGGGCGAGCTGCCCGTCGGCGCAGTCCAGGGAGTACGCGACCTGCCAGCCGATCAGGGCGAGCAGGCCGACCACCCAGGCCGGTACGTCCCCGTCTGCGACCGGGCCGGCGAGCGCCACCACGGTGACCGAGGTGGCCAGCCCGAGCACCAGGTTGGTGATGGTCAGCGCCGTGGGACGCAGGCCGAGACGGTGGGCGACGAGCGCGAAGACGGCACCCAGCCACTGGCTGATCGACTCGCTGAACAGGCCGCCGCCCCGGTTCACCCGGTGGAAGTCGGCGACGGTGGGACGGTGGTCAGCCAAGCTGGTCGCGGATTGCACCGGCGTAGTCTGCCAGCCGGTCCCGGGTCTCGGTAGGCGACAGCGCCAGGTGTTCGAGGATGGTGTACCGGTCCGGTCGGGTACGCGGCGCGAACTGCACCGCCTCCACGAACTGGTCGTCGCTGAGTGCCACCTCGGCGGGGAGCCGGGGCAGACCGTGCCGGGCCAGGCAGGCCGACATCTCCCCGAAGCGGCGCAGGTCCCCGCGCAGCCAGGTGCAGAACAGCGCGCCCAGCCCGGCCAACTCGCCGTGTGAGGCGGTGCCGGGGAAGAGCGCGTCGATGGCGTGCATGATCTCGTGGCAGCCGCCACTGCACGGGCGGCTGGTGCCCTCGATGGCCATCGCCAGGCCGCTGGAGATCAGCGCGTCGGCCAGCACGGTGACGAAGGCGTCGTCGGCCATGTCGCCCGGGTGGTTGAGCACCGCTTCGGCACCCGCCCGGGAGAGTGAGGCGGCGAGCCCGTCGAACGGTTCGACGCGTACCCGGCGGGCCAGCTCCCAGTCGGCGAGGGCGCTGATGTTGCTGATCACGTCGCCGATGCCGGCCCGGTTGTGCCGGTCCGGGCCGCTCTCCACGAAGTCCAGGTCGACGATCACCGCGATCGGGATGTGCACGCCGTAGGAGCCCTTGAGGCCGTCGGTGATGAGGCTGGCCACCGGGGAGGCGATCCCGTCGTTGGCGAGGCTCGTCGCCACCGACACCATCGGCAGCCCCCGGCGGGTCGCCGCGTACTTGGCCACGTCGATGGTCTTGCCGCCACCGATGCCGACGACCGCGTCGTACGAGCGGGCACGGAGTTTGCCGCCGAGATCGTCGGCGGCGTCCAGGGTCCCCCCGGAGACGGTGAACACGTCGGCCGTTCGCAGTGACGGCCGGATCAGTTCCGCGATCTGGGTGCCCTGACCCGGGCCGACCACCACCGCGACGTCACCGCCGGCCGAGATCCGCCCGTCGGAGAGGATCGCGGCCAGGTCGGCCACCGCCCCCCGTCGCACGTCGATGTGCAGCGGGGTGAGGACGCTCCGAGCTAGTAGCGGCACGCGATCTCCCGCGCGCGGGCCAGGTCGGCGTGATTGTCGACCTCGACCCACGGGACGTCACCGATCGGCGCCGCCCGCACCTCCCCGCCCCGGTCGGAGAACTCCTGGTAGCCGTCCTCGTAGTAGAGGTTCGGGTCCCGTCGCCAGGTCGCCTCCAACGCGTCGGCGAGCGCGTCGGCGACCTGCGGCTCGATGAGCGTCGCGCCGATGTACTCCCCGTACGCCTCGCCCGGGTCCATGATCTTGGTGATGCGGGTGAGCTGGCCGGCGGCGTCGAAGGTGGTCTTCATCTCCTCCTCGGCCAGCGCCTTCAGCGTGTCCACCGCGAGCAGGATGCCCGGCCCGCGCTCGGCCAGCAGGGTCTTCTCCACGCTGACCGGGTGCACGGTGTCCCCGTTCACAAGCAGCACGCCTCGCGCGAAGTACTCGCGGGCCAGCCAGAGCGAGTAGGCGTTGTTCCACTCCTCGGCCTTGTCGTTGTGCACCAGGGTGAGCGTCACCCCGTACTTCTTCTCCAGGTCCGCCTGCCGGGAGACGACCGCGTCCGCCGCGTAGCCGACCACGATCACGATGTCGGTGAGCCCGACCTCGGCGAGGTTGCCCAACGCGATGTCCAGGATCGTGGTCTCGCCGTCCACCGGCACCAAAGCCTTGGGCAGGGTGTCGGTGTACGGGCGCAGCCGTCGTCCCGCCCCGGCCGCGAGCACCATTCCGATCATCGCGACATCCTCCCTCGTCCTGCTCCCCGTCACCGCTGGAGGATAGCGCCGGCCGACCTCACCGCTGGGGCCAACCGGGTCAGCCGGGCAGCGCGGCCAGGTCGGCGAGCATGGTCAGTCGCTCGTCCACGCTGAGTACGGAGTACGGGCCGGCGGCCCGGCGGTCGGTCTCCAGCTCGATGGCGAGCCGTTCGGGGCCGGTCGGCAGGGCGGCGATGCTCGACGCGGTGTGCCCGGCGGCGGCCCAGGCGGCGGCGTGCGCGTCGGCCCGGTGGTGGCGCAGCGTGCCGAGCCGGTTGAGCAGCAGCACACCCGCCGGGGTGCCGTCCGGCTCGTGCGGCGGCGCCAACGCGGCGAAGGCCGAACCGCCCCGGTCGCCGTCGGTGTCGGTGTCGGCCAGCACCAGCGCGTACGACAGCAGTCGGCCGAGCACCGCGACCAGCCGGGAAACCCGCTCGTCGTGCCCGGCCCACAGCTCCTCGGTGACCTCGGCGTGCACCTGGTACAGCTCGGCGAGGAAGGCCGCGCCCCGCTCGGTGGCGGACAGTGCGCCGTCCGGGCCGCGGTGCAGCATCCCGTGCGCCACCTGCTTGTCCACCGTCCGGCGGGCGACGACCGGGTCCGCGTACCGGGTGATCGCCGCGAATCCCGGGGCGTCGACGGTGCCGCCCGGTGCCGCCAGCCGGGTGCGCAGGTCCACCAGGAAGCCGCTCGCGGCCGGCCCGCCGTACCGCTGGCTCAGTTCGGCGCCTCCACCGTCGCGGCCGGCCAGCATGCCGGCGCGGAAGACCCGGTCCACGGCCGGGGCGAGCAGCCCGGCGATGCGGTGCGGCGCCAGTTCGACGGTGTTCACCGACCGATCGACCGCAGGACAGCGAAGCCCTCCTCCGCGATCCGCCGGATCAGCCCGTCGTTGACGTCGCGGTGCTCGTCCAGCACGGACACCTCGTGCTCGGCCAGCCAGCGGTACTCGGTGTGCTTGCCGGCCTCCAACCTCGGCCGGTCGAGGTCACCGTCGACGCGGACCAGGAAGTCGTACTCGATCCGGGTCAGGCCGTCGTCGCCCGCGTAGGTGTATTCGCCCACCTGGCCCAGGACGTGGGAGAGGACCCAGCCGGTCTCCTCGGTGATCTCCCGGCGCAGCGCCTCGTCGATCTCCTCGCCCGGCTCCAGGTGGCCGCCGACGATGTCCCAGCAGTCGGGGAAGAGGCGTCGGTGCGGTGATCGGCGCTGGAAGAAGATGCGGCCGTCGTGGTCGACGATCAGCGCGCCGGCGCAGCGCAGGGGCTCGGTGGACACGGTCCGACAGTAGCGAGCGGCCGGTGGTACGGCGACGTTCGGCCTTGTCCCGGAAACATCCACGGACGACCATGTCCGTACCGGGGGCCACCGTCCCGAAGGAGTGATGGGTGATGCAGGTACGGGATGCCATGTCCAGCCAGGTTCTCGTCGTCGGCCCGGAGCACACACTGCGCCAGGCGGCCCGGATGATGTCGGCCCGCGGTGTCGGGTCGGCGGTCGTGATCGACCCGGATTCCGAGGGCGTCGGGATCATGACCGAACGCGACGTGTTGAAGGCCATCGGCGCGGGCCTGGACTGCGACGTGGAACGCACCGGCGCCCACCTGACCTGGGACGTGGTCTACGCGGGCCCGGAATGGACGGTGGCCGAGGCCGCCGCCGCGATGGCCCGGGGCGGGTTCCGGCACCTGGTGGTGCTGGACGGCCGCGAGGTGGCCGGGGTGATCTCGGTGCGGGACATCATGCGGGTCTGGGCAGAGGGTGAGGTGCCCGCCACGACCTGAAGCCGCGCAGGTGTGGCGGGCCGGATCGACGGGTAAGGATCCCGTGCGGGCACGGAGATGCCGTGGCCCGTGGGGGAGGTCTCCGATGCGTGACGCGGAGCGGCTGGTCGAGCAGCAGTACGCCATGCTCCTGCATCGGGACGTGGCCCGTCTACCGGATCTCTACGCCCCGGAGGCGTTCTACTCCATGCCGGGCGTGACAGTCCGTCCGATCGAGCTGCCCGCACTCCTGCGCACCTGGACGGGCGCCTTCGGGGACCTGCGGGTCGACCCCCTCGGCGCGGTCCGCACCAGCGGTGGCGCCGCCGTCGAGCTGCGTCTGACCGGCACCCACACCGGCACGCTGCATTCGCCGTACGGCACCGTCGCGCCTACCGGCCGGCTGGTGAGCTGGGAGGTGGCCGACGTGGTCCGGGCACGGCACGGCCGGATCACCGCCTGGCGTTCCTACTTCGACTGGAGTCAGCTCCTCGACGCGATCGGCGTGCAGTTTGAGGGACTGTCCCGGGTGGCGCACCACGACGCGCTCGCCCTTCCGGTCTGATCTGCCGCCGACCGGTGGAGTCGAGTCACCCGTCCCGGTGGCTCAGGATGCGGACATCGCCGTGCCGTCCGCGCGTCCCCCGCCGCCGCCCGTACGCTCAACATCCATGACCGCCGAGCAGTTGATCTCCTTTGCCCGTGGGGCTCCCTCGCTGGACATCGTCGATGTCGAGGGGCTCAAGGCCGCAGCCGTCCGCGCCTTCGACGCCGACCCCGCGGGGGTCACGGCGTACGGCACCTCCGTCGGTTACCTTCCGCTGCGGAAGTGGATCGCCGACAAGCACGGCGTCCAGGCCGACCAGGTGCTGGTCACCAACGGGTCGCTCCAGGCCGACGCGTTCCTCTTCGACCACCTGGTCCGCCCCGGCGACGCGGTGGTGGTGGAACGCCCGACGTACGACCGGACGCTGCTCAACCTCCAGCGGATGGGCAGTGAGCTGCATTCCATCTCGGTCCAGCCGGATGGCCTCGACACCGCCGAGCTGCGCAAGCTGCTGGAGTCCGGGGTCCGGCCCCGGCTCGCGCACGTCATTCCGAACTACCAGAACCCGGCCGGCATGACGCTGTCGCTGGAGAAGCGTCGGGAGCTGCTCGACCTCGCCGCCGAGTACGAGTTCACGATCTTCGAGGACGACCCGTACGCGGACGTCCGGTTCCGGGGCGAGGCGCTGCCGTCGATGCTCTCGCTGGACACCCGCAACGTGGTGGTGCACGCGTCGAGCTTCACCAAGACGGTCTGCCCCGGCGTCCGGGTCGGTTACCTCGTCGGCCCGTCGGATCTGATCGCCGCCATCGCCAAGAACGCGACGAGCCTCTACATCTCGCCGGGCATGGTGTCCCAGGCGATCGTGCACGAGTTCTGCGTCTCCGGTGACATCGACCGCTCGATCGAGACGGTACGAGCGGCGCTGGGCGAGCGGTCCCGGGTGCTCGCCGAGTCGTTGCGCCGGCACCTGCCGCAGGCGCGGTTCGTGGAGCCCGACGGCGGCTACTTCCTCTGGGTCGAGTTCCCGGAGGACGTGCTTGTCGACCGGCTCGCCCCGGCGGCGGCCGAGCGTGGGGTCGCTGTGGTCAAGGGCAGTGACTTCGTTCTCGACGGTGGGCGGCACGCGCTTCGGCTGGCCTTCTCGGCGGTGACCGCGGACAAGATCGACGAGGGTGTCCGTCGGCTCGCCGAGGCCGTGGAGGCGATCCGCAGCTGAGTTAACTGTCGGGTTTCCGACAGAAGGACGACGTCGGCCGCCTCGGGACTCCCGCCCGGGCAGTCGGCGGCCCACAATGCTGCGAGCGTCACCCATCAGCAGTCGCGGACGTCACCGCCCGGTTTCCGGGCCTGGCCGCGAGTTGGGTGACGCGGCAGCACAACCTCCCGCCCCCACAGGTGCCGGGTGGGCCGTGTCGTCCCCGCACACCCCCCGATGCGGCCCGGCCCGCCCGGCGCCGCCCCCGCGCGACGGCCATCACAGGTGTCCCGGAGCCCGGTCGGCGTAGCCTGCAAGCCGCAGCCGAGCGTGGGAGGTGACGCGATGACGGATCGGACAGAGCGGGACCGGACGGCACCGCCGTCCACCGGCCGGGTGTTGCGACCTCGGGCGTGGCCCTCCCCGGTCCGGGCGATGACCCGGATCCTCAACGCCGACGGTTCGCCTCCCGCGCCGACCCCCAGCGGCATCGGCCGCAGTGCGGTGGTCGACTGCGCGCTCTACGTCGACGGCAAGCGGCAACCCGGCGACTGGACGTACGCCGAGGCGCTGACCGCGGCCCGCCGGGAGGAGCACGGCTTCGTCTGGATCGGTCTGCACCAGCCCGAGTTGGCCGAGATGACCGCCATCGCGGAGACCTACGGGCTGCACGAGCTCGCCGTCGAGGACGCGGTGAAGGCCGAACAGCGCCCCAAGCTGGAGCGGTTCGGCGACGTCGTCTTCCTGGTGCTGCGTACCGCGCGGTACTGCGAGCACGCCGAGCTGACCGAGAACTCCGAGGTGGTGGAGACCGGGCAGGTGATGCTCTTCATCGGCCCGAACTTCGTGATCAGCGTCCGCCACGGGGACGCCTGCCGGCTCGCCCCGATCCGCGCCGACCTGGAGACCAAGCAGGAGTTGCTGCTGCACGGCCCGTGGGCGGTGGCGTACGGGGTGACCGACCGGGTGGTCGACCTCTACCTGGAGGTGGCCGAGCAGATCGAGGACGACCTGGACGTGCTGGAGGCCGAGGTCTTCGACCGGCAGGGCCACGGGCGGATCCAGCGGATCTACCAGATGAAGCGGGAGTTGGTGGAGTTCAAGCGGGCGGTGGTGCCGTTGCAACGGCCGCTGATGACGCTGACCTCGCAGGTCAACCGGGACGTGCCCAAGGAGATCCGCAAGTACTTCCGGGACGTGCAGGACCACCTGAGCCGGACCGTGGAGCAGGTGAACTCCTACGACGACCTGCTGAACTCGATCCTCCAGGCGCGGCTGGCCCAGGTCACCGTCGACCAGAACAACGACATGCGCAAGATCGCCGCCTGGGCGGCGATCGCCGCGGTCTGGACCTCCATCGCCGGCGTCGAGGGCATGAACTTCGACAACATGCCCGAGCTGAAGATGACGTACGGCTATCCGGTGGCCCTGGCCCTCATGCTCGGCGTCTCGCTGGCGCTCTACCGGTGGTTCCGCCGCAACGGCTGGCTCTGACCGCGCGGCGGTAGCACCCGGACCGATCCGCCGCCCAACCGGCGCTGTGATCCACTCGCCTTTCATGAAGGCGCGGCATCCCACGCACCTGGACACCGCGACTCCATGAAAGCCGAGTCGATCATGCGGGAGCCCCGCGCATGCGGGAGCCCCGCGCGCGCGGAAGCCCGAGGCGCGGAAGTCCGGCGCGCGCGGAAGCCCGAGGCGCGGAAGTCCGGCGCGCGCGGAAGTCCGGCGCGCGCGGAAGTCCGGCGCGCGCGGAAGTCCGGCGCGCGCGGAAGTCCGGCGCGCGCGGAAGTCCGGCGCGCGCGGAAGTCC
>NZ_JBICTZ010000014.1:149288-194394 GCF_043197875.1 Micromonospora sp. NPDC048935
ACCCGCGCACGCGAAGCGCCGACGAGCGGGGGCAGCCCGCTCGTCGGCGCTCGATGCGCTGTCGCTGGTGTCAGCGGCGGCCGTTGGTGCGGGCGGTGTCCTTGCCCAGCGCCTTGGTGAGGTCGTCGGTCGGCCGACCGGAGACGTCAGTGGCACCCTCGGCGACCGACGGGACCTTGTCCGTCGGGCGGATGCCAGTCTGCTTGGCCGGGCCGGTGGTGCTCGCGCTGGTGCCGCCGGCCACCGCCGAACTGCCGGCACCGGTCATCCCCGCGGCGCCGGTCACGGCGGCCCCGTCGCTGCCCTTGGTGGCGGACGGCGTGCGTACCTCGATCGAGTCGACCTCGTCACGCATCGGTTCGAGGCTGCCGCGGGTCGGGTCGTACTCGGCCCACTCCTGCTGCTCCCGGCGGCGACGCATGGCCACCGCGCCGGCCAGGCCGGCGACGACGCCTGCTGCCAGCAGGCCGGTCATCATCGAGCCGCGACGACGCGGCTGCTTCTTCTTACCGGTGATCCGCATGGTCTTCGACTTGGCCTTCCTGGTCAGCGGCCCTGCCTGCGCGGCGCCGTCACGGGCGGCCGCAGCCAGCGGTGCCAGCGTGGTGAGTGTCGTCCCCCAGCCGGTCGACGCCTGGTCGCGAACCCTCGCCGCGGCCGGCCCGACGTAACCCCGGGCCACCTGGACCCGCGGGCCGACGGTCGCGCCGGCACCCTTCGCGGCGTGGTTGGCTGCCTGCACCAGGTGGCTGATGCTCTGGTTCAGCTCGGCCTTGGCCAACTGCCCCTGGGACTTACGCCGCCCGAATCCAAACACGGTCCTACCTCCTGGGAGTTGTTCCTTCGTCATCCTCCACCTTCGGATGCCTCCGCGATGCCAGATCGGGCACATGGGAGGATCCGCATGGAACTGACCAACGAGTGAGGAGTACCCGTGGCCGAGGCTGTCTACGCCACCCTGCACACCAACGCTGGCCCGATCCGGCTGGAGCTCTTCCCCAACCACGCGCCGAAGACCGTCCGCAACTTCGTCGACCTGGCCGAGGGCAACCGGGAGTACACCGACCCGCGCACCGGTCAGCCGGGCAGCGGGCCGTACTACGACGGCACCATCTCGCACCGCGTGATCAGCGGTTTCATGGTCCAGATGGGCGACCCGACCGGCACCGGCCGGGGCGGGCCGGGCTACAAGTTCGCCGACGAGTTCCACCCGGAGCTGCGCTTCGACCGGCCCTACCTGCTGGCGATGGCGAACGCCGGACCGGGCACCAACGGTTCGCAGTTCTTCATCACCGTGTCCCCGACGCCGCACCTCAACAACCGGCACACCATCTTCGGCCAGGTTGCCGACGAGCAGTCGGTGAAGGTCGTCGATTCGATCGCGAGCACCCCGACCGGCCCGAGCGACCGTCCGCTCCAGGACGTCGTCATCGAGCGGGTCGAGATCGAGCGATCTGCTTCCTGACCGACCGGCGAGGTACCTTTGCTCGCATGATTGAGCGCTCCGGAGCACCGCACCGGCCGGCGTCGGTGGATCGCGCGTCGGTGGACGGAGGGGCGGCCCGGTGAGCGAGTCTCCGCCGACCGCCCCGGTCTGCTACCGGCACCCCGGCCGGGAGACCTACGTGCGGTGCACCCGCTGCGACCGGCCGATCTGCCCGGACTGCATGCGGGAGGCGTCCGTCGGGCACCAGTGCCCGGAGTGCGTCAACGAGGGACGTCGCAGTGTCCGGCCGGCGCGTACCGCCTTCGGTGGCGGTACCGCCGGCCGGCACGGCTACGTCACGAAGGCGCTCATCGCGCTGAACGTGCTGCTCATGGTGCTGTCCATCGCGTCGGACCGGGGCGGGGACGCGGCGGTGGGTGGCTCTGGCTTCGGCGGCCTGATGGGCGGCAGTACGCCGCTGACCAACTGGGGGTCGGTGCTTGGGCTGGCGGTCCTCCCCGACGGCACGCTCGGCGGGATCGCCGAGGGCCAGTGGTACCGGCTGGTCACCGCGATGTTCCTGCACTACGGCGTGATTCACCTGCTGCTCAACATGTGGGCGCTGTGGGTGCTCGGCCGGTCGCTGGAGGCCAACCTCGGGCGGGTGCGTTTCGCCGCGCTCTACCTGATCGCGGGCTTTGGCGGCAACGTGGCGGCCTACCTGTTCAGTGCTCGCAACGCGACCACTGCCGGCGCGTCCACCGCGATCTTCGGGCTTTTCGCCGCGCTGCTCATCATCGAGCGCAAGATGGGCCGGGACATCTCCCAGATCATTCCGATCCTGGTGATCAACCTGGTGTTCACGCTGGCCGTGCCGGGCATCTCGATCCCCGGGCACCTCGGCGGTCTGGTGGTCGGTGCGCTGATGGCGCTGGTGCTCGCGTACGCGCCGCGTGGCCGGCGCACGTTGGTGCAGGTCACCGGCGGTGCGATCATCCTGCTGATCCTGCTCGCCCTGGCCTTTTTCCGCAGCACCGCCCTGCTCGGCTGAGCGGTCGAGGGCTATCCGACGGTGTCCGGGTGGGCGGCCCGCAGCGCGGCGGCCACCTCCTCCGGGGACGCCCCCAGGTCGTACCGGCCGAACAGGTGCAGCGAGTCGCCCGCGTCGATCTCCAGGGTTTCGCTGGTCAGCCCCAGCCGTGGCCGCCGGTCGACGGTGATCTCCTCGACCGTCGACCAGGGCAGCAGCCGTCGGCCCGCGAACCCGTGGATGACGGTGAGCCCCGCCGGGTCCACCGCCAACCGGACCGGCGCGACGAGGTCGCGTACCGCCCAGCCGGCCAGCGCGGCGGCGGCCAGGACGGCCACCACCAGCCGGACCGGGTCGCCGTCGGCGAAGAGCAGCCCGAGCGCGACGAGCAGGACGGCGCCGGCCAGCTTCGCCGCCGGCAGGCTCGACGGCACCCGCCACTGCTGTGCCGGGGAGGTCTCATTCACCCGCCCAGCATGCCAGTGGCCGTCGGACTCCGGCACCTCGTGCGGGTGTGGCCGGACGACCGGTCGACGGACGACGTAGGATCGGGGCAGCCCACGTTACCGGGGAGTAAACATGAGTGACGCGGTCATCGTCGGCGCGGTGCGCACCCCGGTCGGACGGCGCAGGGGCAGTCTCGCCAGCGTCCACCCGGTCGACCTCTCGGCGCACGTGCTGCGCGCCCTCGCCGAGCGCACCGGGCTCGACCCGGCTCAGGTCGACGACGTTTTCTGGGGCTGCGTGTCCCAGGTCGGTGAGCAGTCGTGGAACGTCGCCCGCAACGCCGTGCTCGCCGCCGGCTGGCCCGAGACGGTGCCCGGCACCAGCCTGGACCGGCAGTGCGGTTCCAGCCAGCAGGCCCTGCACTTCGCCGCCGCGACGGTGCTCTCCGGCCAGGCGGACCTGGTGGTCGCCGGCGGTGTCGAGTCGATGACCCGGGTGCCGATGGGCTCCAGTGTGGCCGGCGGCATGCCGGTCAGCGATCAGTTGCGCGCCCGCTACCGGGGCGTCGAGGGGTTCGCCGACGATGCGCCGCTGCCGTTCAACCAGGGGGTCGGGGCCGAGCTGATCGCCCGGCGGTGGCGGCTCTCACGTGCCCAGCTCGACGAGTTCGCGTTGGCCAGCCACGAGAAGGCGGCCGCTGCGCAGGACGCTGGCGCGTTCGACCCGGAGCTGACCCCGGTGCCGCTCGCCGACGGGGGCAAGTTCGCCGCCGACGAGGGCATCCGTCGGGAGACCTCCCTGGCGAAGCTGGGCGAGCTGGCCACCCCGTTCCGCGCCGACGGCGTGGTGACCGCCGGTTCCGCGTCCCAGATCTCCGACGGTGCCGCCGCCCTCGCGGTGACCACCTCCGACTGGGCCAGCCGGCACGGCCTGCGCCCGCTGGCCCGGATCCACACCGCAGTGGTCGCCGCCGACGACCCGGTCACCATGCTCACCGCGCCCATCCCGGCCACCGCGAAGGCGCTGCGCCGCGCGGGGCTGGGCATCGAGGAGATCGGGGTGTACGAGGTGAACGAGGCGTTCGCCCCGGTGCCGCTGGCCTGGCTGGCGGAGACCGAGGCGGACCCGGAGCGGCTCAACCCGCGTGGCGGGGCGATCGCCCTCGGTCATCCGCTCGGCGGTTCCGGTGCCCGGATCATGACCACCATGCTCCAGCACATGCGGGACAACGGGATCCGCTACGGCCTGCAGACCATGTGCGAGGGCGGCGGCATGGCCAACGCGACAATCGTCGAGCTGGTCTGACGCGGGGCGGGAAAACGCCTCGCCTCGACGCGGAACGGCCGCCTAGGGTGCCCAGCGTGACGACGATCGCCGGTGAGCGCGCGCCCGACTGGTCCAGCGAGCAGTGGCAGGTGCGGGCGCGGTCCTGGGTCGACGCGCGGCTGAGCCAGGCCGGCCGGCGGGTGACCGGGCTGGTGGAGCCTCGGGTTCGTCCCTGGTCGCTGGTGTGGCGGGTGCCCACCGACGACGGCCCGGTCTGGTTCAAGGCCAACAATCCGGGCACGGTGCACGAGGCGGCTCTGATCGCGGCGCTCGCCGAGTTGACGCCCGACCGGGTGTTGACGCCGATCGCGGTGGACCCGGCGCAGGGCTGGTCGCTGCTGCCCGACGGCGGCGATTCGTTGCGGGACGTGCTGGCGCGCGATCCTGATCTGGCGCACTGGGAGCGGGCGCTGCCCGGGTACGCGGCGCTGCAACTGGCGAGCGCGTCGCGCGCCGACGAGTTGGTCGGCCTGGGCGTGCCGGATCAGCGTCCGGAGGTGCTGGCCGGTCTCTTCGCCGAGCTGCTCGACGATCACGAGGCGCTGCTGATCGGTGCCGAGGGCGGGCTCAGCCCGGAGGTGCACGAGCGGTTGCGGGCCGAGCTGCCGGCGTACGCGCAGCGGTGCCGCCGGCTCGCCGACATCGGCATTCCGGCGACGGTGCAACACGACGACCTGCACGACGGCAACGTCTTCGCCGGCGCGGCCGGGTACCGGTACTTCGACTGGGGCGACGCCTCGGTGGCGCACCCGTTCGGCACGCTGCTGGTCACCCTGCGCTCCATCCGGCACGACAAGAGGCTCGCCGCCGACGACGCCCAGCTCGCGCGGTTGCGCGACGCGTACCTGGAGGCGTGGACCGACCGGTACGACCGGCGGACCCTCGTGGAGGCGGTCGACCTCGCGATCGGCCTGGGGCCGGTGAGCCGGTCGCTGTCCTGGCGTCGGGCCCTGGACACAGCCGAGGAGTCCCGTGTCGAGTACGCCGACGCGGTCCCGGGCTGGCTGGAGGAGCTGTTCGCCGCCAGTCCACTTCAGCCCGATTCCTGACCATGATCCGTCGACGTCGGAAATCGGACAGCCAGTGCGACAGCCGGCGTGGAACTTCCAAAAGACCCGCGTGACCCGCGTCACCCTGCTGGCGACGTCGTTGGGCAGGTCATGGACGTCTTCTCCCGAACGTTCCTTCCGGCCGCCGCCGAGGCTGGCCTGGCCGTGCAGACGGTGAGCCGGCACATGCCGGTCTTCCGGCGCTGTGTCGGCTCCGGTGACGCCACCATCCTGGTCACCCGTTGCAGCCGCCCCGACCGTCCGGTCACCGGCGACTACCTGTTGCTGCTCACCCACCGCCGCCTGGTGGTGACCCAGCAGACCCGACTACTGCACCGTCTGCGTCTGCATCTCAACACCGAGCTGCGCGAGCTGAGCAACGTCACCTGGAGCCCGGACCCGCGACTCCAGTCGGTCGAGATGGCGGCCACCGCGATCGACGGGATCCGTGAGCGGTTCCTGATCCGCACCAGTCACCCGAAGCAGGTCTGGCAGCTCGACGCGCTGCTCAACCAGGCGTTCCGGAGCCGCCTGCGACCGCCCGGCGCGCGGGTCGTCGCCAGCATCGGCGACGCACCGGCCGGCGCGCGGCCCGGGATGTTCGCTCCGTCCTGGTGAACTGACACCCGGCCACGCCTTGCCGTACCTTTACCGAACTCGTACACACACCGATCGCGTCGAGCGTTCGCCGTCGGCAATCATGGGCCGGTGACCGTCGAACCGCCGCACCGCGGGCTCGTCCTCGTGGTCGAGGACGAACCGGCCATCGCCGACCTGGTCCGGCTGTACCTCGTCCGGGACGGATTCGGCGTCCACCTGGAACGGGACGGTGCCGCCGGCCTGAGTGCCGCCCGCCGGTTGCGCCCGGTGGCCTGCGTCCTGGACATCGCGTTGCCGGGCCTGCCCGGCACCGAGATCTGCCGTCGGCTCCGCGAGGTCGGCGACTGGACCCCGGTCATCTTCCTCACCGCCCGGGACGACGAGGTGGATCGGATCGTCGGCCTGGAGTTGGGCGCCGACGACTACGTCACCAAGCCGTTCAGCCCTCGCGAGTTGGTCGCCCGGGTGCGCGCGGTGCTGCGCCGGGCCGCCGGTGGCCCAGAGGGCGCGGACCGGCCGCGTGTCGTCGGCCCGGTGACGCTCGACCCGGGCCGCCGCACGGTCACCGTCGCGGGCGCGCCGGTGCAGCTCACCTCCACCGAGTTCGACCTGCTGGCCCACCTGATGGCTCGGCCCGGTCGGGTCTTCACCCGGGAGGAGCTGCTGGCCGGGGTCTGGGGTTACGCGGCACACGCCGGCACCCGCACCGTCGACGTGCACGTCGCCCAGGTGCGGGCGAAGCTCGGCCCGACCAGCGTGATCCGCACCCACCGCGGCGTGGGGTACGCGGTCGATGCCTGATCATCCCGCGCGCGCCGAGTCACCGACCATGTTTCTACCGGTGGTCGGCGCCGGCCCGCCGGCGGCACCTCGTCGGGGCCGGTTCGGCCGCACCCTGACCGCCCGGGCGGTGCTGGTGACCTGTGCGGTGGCGTTGGTGTCGGTGCTGGTCACCGCGATCGTCGCCGTGCCGTTGGCGATCCGCGGCGCGGAGCGGAGCGAGCAGGAGGCGCTCGCCGCGCAGGCCCGGCTCGCCGCCGAGGTGCTGCGGACCCGCCTCGACCGGGGCCGCACCGCGGACGAGGAACGGCTCGTCCAGCAACTGCGTGACCAGGGCATCAACGCGTACCTGATTCGGCGTGGTGCGGCCGACCGGCCGGGTCTGCCGGCCCGGGTGGTGCAGCGCATCGGGCAGGGGCGCAACGTGTCGGCCCGGCGCGCCGTCAACGGCGAGCGCGCCCTGGTCGAGGGCCGGGCGTTGGCCGGCGGCAACGGGGTGGTGCTCTCCCGTCCTCTGGCGAACGGGCTGTGGGCCCAGGTGCTGCGCAGCCTGTGGCTGCCGCTGCTGGCCGGGTTGGCCGCCGGTGTGGTGGCCGGGCTGCTGCTGGCCCGCCGGCTGGCCCGGCCGATCCGCGTCGCGGCCACCGCCGCCGCCCGGCTACGCGCCGGCGATCGCGCCGTCCGGGTGCCGGTCGAGCCGCCGGACGAGGTCGCCGACCTGGCCGAGGCGTTGAATGGACTGGCCGGCGCACTGGCCACCAGTGAGGGGCGGCAACGGGAGTTCCTGCTGTCCGTCTCGCACGAACTGCGCACCCCGTTGACCGCGATCCGGGGGTACGCCGAGGCACTCGCCGACGGGGTGCTCGGCGCGGACGACACAGTCGACACCGGCCGGACGATGCTGGCCGAGGCCCAACACCTGGACCGGCTGATCGGTGATCTGCTGGCGCTGGCCCGGCTGGAGGCCGCCGACTTCCCTCTCGAACCGGTGTCGGTGGACCTGACCCAGCTGGCCCTGGACGCCGAGCCGACCTGGGCCGGTCGCTGTGCGGCGGTGGGCGTGCCGTTCCGGGTGGAGACGCCCGGTCAGCCGGTGCCCGCGTACACCGATCCGGGGCGCATCCGGCAGGTGCTGGACGGGCTGCTGGAGAACGCGCTTCGGGTCGTACCCCCGGGGTCGCCGGTGGTGCTCGCGGTCCGGCCGGCGGGCGTGGACCCGGCGCACGGCGGCGTGTTGGAGGTCCGCGACGGCGGGCCGGGCTTCACCGACGACGACCTGGCGGTGGCGTTCGAACGCGGCGCGCTGCACCAGCGTTACCGGGGGGTCCGCAAGGTGGGCAGCGGGTTGGGGTTGGCGCTGGCGGCCGGGCTGGTCCGGCGGCTGGGCGGGCAGATCGCCGCCGGGCACGCGCCGGAGGGCGGGGCCGCCTTCACGGTCCGACTGCCCGGCGATCCTTACCTGGCCCGAACATCTGCCTGACGCTCCGCTCGTCGTCACGGGAGAGGCTGAGACCTCCACGGACGAGAGGAAAAGCCATGCCACGTTGGGGATTCGCCACCGGCACCACGGCGCTGCTCGCGGCGGTCGCGCTCGGTGTCAGCGGTTGCGGTGCGGCCGAGGTGGCCAGCCAACCCGCCCGGGAGGCTGCCGTCGAGGTCGCCGCCGCGATGGGCGTGGAGGGTCAGGCGCTGACCGCGATGGGCTTCGACGCGGACGACCTGGACGTGCGGACCATTGCCGCGCCGGCCACCCCGACGCCGGGTGCCTCGCCCACCGCAAAGGACAAGGCCCGGGAGAAGCGGGGCGAGGAGCTGCGCAAGCGCCACCAGGCCCGCGTGCAGTTGCGCAAGAACACCCTGCACGGCGAGGCCGTGGTGAAGAACAAGGACGGCGGTACGCAGACAGTCGCCGTGCAGCGCGGCGAGGTGACCGCTATCGACGGTGACTCGATGACCGTCAAGTCCACCGACGGCTTCACCATGACCTGGACCTTCGGCGACGACCTGCGAGTCGTCGAGCGGCGCGCCACGGTGCAGCCGAGCGAGGTCAAGGTCGGCGCGACGCTCGGCGTCGCCGGCACCCAGGACGGCGACAAGGGCGTGGCCCGCCTCATCCTCGTCCCGCACGCCAAGTGACCGAGGGGCCCCTGCGTCGACGCAGGGGCCCCTCCTTCGTCAGTAGACGCGGGAGCCGATGAAGTCGTCGTGACCGTAGCCGACCGGGTTGGCGGCGGTACGCGCCTCGAACGACCACTGCTGTCGGGTGCTGCTGGAACAGTTGGCCAGGCGCAGGCGAGAGCTGCCCAGCAACGGGTTGTCGAACGCCACGCAGAGGTTGCCCGCCGCCGGCCGGAGCTGGTTGCCCACGAAGACGAACTGCTGTGCGCCGGTGCCGTTGCAGTCGTAGATGTTGACAGCGGTGCCGGCGGTCATCGAGCTGTTGGCGACGTCCAGGCAGCGGTCGTGGGACAGCTCCGAGTGCAGCGACCGCCGGGTCGAGTCGTACCAGAAGCCCTGGTTACGACCACCGTGACAGGCATGCGGCTGCTGCACGGTGCCGTTGCGGGAGTCGTAGCCCCTGCCGTCGACGCAGGTGCCGGTGGCCAGGTTGCGCAGTTGCCTGAATTCGAGCAGCCCCGGGTAGAGCACGCCGCCGCCGGTGCTTGCCGGGTCGACGCAGCTGGCCCGCTCCTGACCGGAGTTCCAGAACTGGGTGATGCACTGGGCGAACATGCCGTGCCCCCGGGCGTTGGGGTGGAACGACTGGCGGGCGGCGTTCTCGTTCCAGATTCCGACCTCGATGAACAGGCCGCGGACCGACGTGTTGTCGGTGCACACCTCGTGGCCGTGGAAGAGTCGGCTGGCGTCCAGGTAGCGGGTGCCGGTCGCGGTGGCGGCGGCGCGCAGCGCCGACTCGAACAGCGGCACCGCCTTGTTGCGGGCGAACGCCGCGTCGGCCAGGTAGAGCAGACAGCCGCCGGAGTACCAGCCGGGGAAGTTCGGATTGTCCTCCACGTCCGGGCTACCCGGGCTCGGGTACGACATGAGCACCAGCTCGTAGTCCGAGCGCAGGTAGCCGGCGTCGGTCATGGTCTGCCGGATGTCGGTGAGCGCGTCGGTCACGGCCTGCCGACTGCCGTCGGTGCGGATCGTCCACTGGTCGGTGTAGGTGGGATAGCAGGTTCCCTGGAAGAACACCCGACGGATGGCGCAGTCGGTGGCGACCGGGCCGAACTGGATGGTGCCGTCACCGTTCGCGCCGACCACCACCCAGATCAGCTTCACGTGCGTGTTGCGCGCCTTGATGCCCAGGTAGTCGCCCTGGTTCAGCTCGTTGTGCTGGGTCGGGCCGCCGGCCATCAGGTTCCACGGGGTGGCACCGGAACAGGCGATGTTGTACTGCGTGTCCGACGGGATGCCGGTGCGGAAGACCGCCTGGTCGTACGAGCGGTCGCACCAGTTGCCGTCCTGGTGGGTGCCGGGGACGTAGTTGCCGACGCCTTCGCCGGAGATCTCGCTGTCGCCCATGGTGATCAACGCGGTGCGGCGTTGCTCGATGGGGCGGATCGCCGGGCTGCCGTAGAGGGCGGTGGCCTCGGCGGCGCGGACGGCTTCGAGGTTGGCGGGGAGTGGTTGGACGGCCGGTCGGTCGGCGGCGGTGGCGGGGGCGGCAGGTCCGGCGAGCATCGGTAGCACGAGAGCGGCGACGGCGACGACCACGGTGCTGGCCCGTCGTCGGGTCGCGCGTTCGGGCCTGGCGGGGGTTGCAGGCATCGACGCACTCCTTTCGGCTCAGTCGCGGGACGTCGACTGAGTTACCAGACGGTAACGTGCGGATCAATCGATGTGAATGCGTCTCGGATCCTTGCGCGCGGGCTGCCGAACCGCCCGGATCGGACGATCCGGGCGCCGACCGCGTGGCGGTGCGGGTCCGGTCCGAGTGTCCGGCCGGATCAGCGGCCGGGGGGCAGGGCGTAGCCCACGTAGCCGCGGAACTCCAACCGCCAGCCGGCCGGAACGAGCTTGGCGCAGGCCGGCTTGGCACCGGTGCAGACGATCGCGTCCACCGAGGTGGGGTCGGCCGGCGGTCGTTCCGGCAGGACCGACTGCAACGACACCAGCTCCGGCGGGCGGCCGTCCGGCTGGCGCAGCAGCAGCCACCACGGGTACTCCCAGTTGTCGTTCTGCTCCACCAGCCCGATCCGCCGCGCGCCGCTGTCCCGGACCGCCCCGGCGGCCCAGCGGAACTCGTCGGCCCACTGCGGGCGGCGCAGGAACCGGGTGTCCCAGTCCGAGGTGGTGAAGACCGAGCCGGAGCCGACGAGTCGGCGCGGGAAGCCGTACGACAGCGCGAGCACCCCGGCCAACGCCGAGGTGACCAATACGACGACCACCGTCAGGGTGGCCACCGACCGGCGGCGGCCGGACGTGCCGATGGTGCGGCCGGCGCGGTGGCGCAGTAGCGCGTCCAGCCACAGTCCGGCGAGCGGCACGGCCAGCACCAGGGCGTAGAGCAGTAGTCTGTTGCCCCACGGCTGCCATTTGATCATCGAGGTGTGCAGCAGGACCGTGGCCAGCACCACCACCGCGTACGCCCGCAGCGGCCCGATCTGCCCGCTGTCGATTCGGCGCGGCCGGGCCAGCGCGACCACCGTGCCGATCAACGCCAGCGCCCCGACGATCGGGAAGGCCACCCGGTCCTCGTCCGGGTACCAGGCGGGTTCCGGGAAGAGTTCCCGGCCGAACGTGATCGCCCGGTCCTGGGGGTCGACCCCGATCGCGTCCGCGCCGCCGATGATCGCCTTTCCGCCGAGATCTCGCAGCGGCGCCAGCGGCGTGTCGAACGCGGTGTGCCCGATCCGCAGCGCGTTGACCAGGATCGACGGCGGATCGTGCCGTTCCATCGGGATCGACTCGCGCAACCGGGGCGGGCCCAGCGGATGCCCGAACTCGGCGGTCACCCGGGCCAGGAACGGGCCGACCACCACGGCCGCGACCAGCAGGACCAGCACGGAACCACAGATGACGCGCGCCGCGCCGGCGACCGGGCGGGCGGTCGACCCGCCGGCAGCCGGTGCCCGGCCGGCCAGGGCCAGTCGGAGCTGCGCCAACCCCCAGAGCACGAGCAGCGGACCCACCGCGATCAGGCCACTGGTCTTCGTCACCGCGGTCAGCCCGGTGGCCGCCCCCAGCCCGAGCAGGGTGCCCCAGCCGGTCCGCCGACGCAGCCCGTCCACCACCAGGGTCGCCGCGCAGGCCACCCAGGCCGCGCAGACCAGGTCGGTCTGCGTGCTCGTCGCCTGGAGCACCACCATCGGCGTGGTGGCCAGCACGAACGCGGTCAACAACTGAGCCCGCCGGCCGCCGCCGAGTTGCGCGGTGATCCGTGCGGCCACCAGCAGGCAGAGCACTCCGGCGGCCCACTGCACCAGGTTGTGCAGCCGGTCCCCGCCGGTCAGCAGGCGCAGGTGCAGCAGCAGGTACTCGGCTCCGGGCGGGATGGTCACCTGCCGGTGGATGGCGGTGGGCCAGAAGTCCAGGTCGCCCTGGGCCACCCAGCGCTCCACCTTCGGCAGGTGGTACGTCTGCGAGTCGAAGTTGTTCGGCTCGGCCAGCAGCGCGACGAGCAACTCCACCAGGACCAGCCCGCCGACCGTGCCGGCGAGCAGGCGCTCGCCCCGCCCCGCCGTACGCCAGATGTCGAGCGCCCTGGTGAGCAGGCCACCGTGGGCCGGACCGACCGGCCGGTGGCCGCGCCCGGCTGGGCCAGCGTCGGTGCTCGGCGCGGGCAGTTCCGGGCCGGCGCCGCCGGCCACCACCGCCCCGACCGGTACCGGCCGGGGTGTCGCGGCGGGCTGCTGCGCGGCAGTGGCGTCCCGCCACCGGCGCACAACCGCCGCCACCGCGCACGCGAGCAGGAAGAGCAGCCAGGCGGCGACGAACGCCGGCTGGGTCAGCGCGTGCGACGCGCCGAGCACCTCGACGACGAGCACCGCGTACGCCCCGCTGAGCAGGGCGGCGCGTACCACGGCGAGCCGCAGCGGTGCCACCCCGGCGGCCCCGCGCGGCCTCGTCACGACGGTGAGCAGGAGCACCGCGGCGGCAGGCACCACCGCGAGCAGGGAGCCGGCAGCCGACATGGCGGGAAGTAAACACCATCGGTCTGGGACTGCCACGTCGACTGCCCGGCGGTGGCGGCCAACGTCGCACTGACCAGCCGGGCTAGGCTATGCCCGACGTGTCGTCGCCACCGTGGAGATTCCCGTGAAGCTCTCGATCCTGATGCCGGTCTTCAACGAGGAAGAACGCATCGCGGATGCCCTCAAGCAGGCATTGGCGGTGGACTATCCGTGCGAGATCGAGCTGGTCGTGGTCGACGACGGGAGCCGGGACGGCACCGGCGAGGTTCTCGGTCGCGCCGACGACGCACGCCTGCGGGTCATCACCCACCAGCGCAACGCCGGTAAGGGTGCCGCCATCAAGACGGCCGTCGACAGCGCCGAGGGTGACTACATGGTCATCCTCGACGCCGACCTGGAGTACGACCCGCAGGACATTCCCAAGCTGCTCGACCCGGTGCTCGACGGGCGCGCCACAGTCGTCTACGGCAATCGCACGTTCGGCAGCCACAGCGCCTACAGCTTCTGGTACGTGATGGGCAACAAGGGCGTCACGATGGCGGCCAACGTGCTGTTCAACTCGTACATCGGTGACCTGGAGACCTGCTTCAAGTTGATGCCGGTGGCGCTCTACCGGTCGCTGGAGGTGCGCTCGCGCGGCTTCGGCATGGAGGCCGAGGTGACCGGCAAGCTGCTGCGCCGCCGGATCCGGCCGTACGAGGTGCCGATCAGCTACCGGGCACGTGGCCGCGAAGAGGGCAAGAAGATCACCTGGAAGGACGGCGTCGAGGCGATCTGGATCCTCGGCCGCGAGCGCGCACGCCGCCGTCCCGCCACCTCAGCCCCGCGCTGACCCCAGGAACGCGCCGATCGACCGCCGCAGACCGGCGGCGTCCAGGCCGTGCCACCGGGTGTGGTCGGCCGGGCTTCCGTAGCGTCGCAGGTCGGTCTGACCCACCCCGAGCGTGAGCAGCCGATGCGGCACGTCCGCCATCGCCCGACTGACCATCGCGCTCGACGTGCCCGCCAGGTATGGCTCGACGAGCACCACCTCGGTCCCGGCGAGCGCCCGTAGCCCCGCGGTGTCGAACGGCCGGGGCGTGTGGGTGTACGCGACTGTCACGTCCATCGCCTCGGTCGCCGCCAACGTGGCATCGAGCGTCGGCCCGACGGCCACCACCAGCGGCGCGTTCGTCCCGCCCCGCCGGAGCACCAGTAGCCGGTCCGCGTCCGGGTACGCCTCGGCGTTGCGCTGCTCACTGAGCCGCAGGTAGACCGGGTCGTCACCGGTCGCGGCGTGCCGGAGCAGCGGGGCGACCTCGTCCGGGTGGCCGGGCACCCGCACCGTCCAGCCGTCGCCGAGCGAGTCGAAGAGCACCACGTCCGCGGGCGACTGGTGGGTTCGGCCCTCCGCCGACCCGTCGTACGACGCGCCGATGCTGACCAGGACCGCGCCCATGCCCTGGTGGTCCAGATCCAGCTTGATCTGCTCGTACGCCCGATCCACCAGGAACGTCGCGTACGAGTGCACGATCGGGCGGAGCCCGGTCAGGGCGAGCCCGCCGGCCACACCGATCATCAGTTGCTCCCGGATGCCGACGTTGAGCACCCGGTCCGGGTGCCGATGGCCGGCCGGCGCGAACTGGCTGGCCGAGATGTCGGCCACCACGAGCGCGGTACGCGGGTCCTCGTCGAGAAGGGCGGTGGTGGTGTCGATGAAGGCGTTACGCATATCGGTCATCCCTTGTTCTCGACGCGGGCGACCACCAGGTGCGGCAGTCGTGGCCGGTGCCCGGTCAGCGCCGCGTACAGGGCGCTGTGGTTCCGTCCGTCGACGGTGTCGGCGGTCCAGCCGTTGACGGTGAACCGGCTGGCGATGCCACCGGCCCAGCCGTGGGTGGCGGACGAGTTGTCGACCACGATCGCGGTGAGGCTGTCCAGGCCGGTCGCCCCCGCGTACGCGATCGCCTCGTGGTTGGAACCCTCGTCCAGTTCGGCGTCGCCGAGCAGCACGTACACGCGGGGGGTGAGCAGCCCCTGTGCTCGCAGGCCGAGGGCGGTGCCAACGGCCAGCCCGAGCCCGTGGCCGAGTGAGCCGGAGCCGATCTCGACCCCGGGCACCAGCACCCGGTCCGGGTGGTGGCCGAGCCGGCTGTCCGGCCCGGCCAGGTCGTCGAGCCAGGCGTCCGGGATGAAGCCGTGCGCGGCGAGCACCGCGTAGTAGGCCGCCGGCCCGTGCCCCTTGGAGAGCAGGAACCTGTCCCGCTCCGGGTCGTCGGCGGTGTCGGGGGTGACCCGCAGCACCCGGTCGTAGAGCACCTGGAGCACGTCGATGGTGGAGTGCGCGCTTGGCGCGTGCTTCTCGTCGCCGGTCAGTCTTCGGATCAGCCCGGGAAGCCGGGCACCGGTGTCGGTGTCGGTGGTCAGTGTGGTGGTCATGCCACTACTGTGTGACTTGAAGTGCACTTCAACTCAAGGACCTGGTGATGCAGGATCTACTGACGATCGGCGAGTTGTCCGCCCGCTCCGGCGTGGCACCGTCGGCGCTGCGTTACTACGAGCGACTCGGCCTGATCCGCGCCGACCGTACCGGTGGCAACCAGCGCAGGTACGCCCGCGCCGAGTTGCGCCGGGTCGCCTTCATCCGGATCTCCCAACAGGTCGGCGTCTCGCTCGACGAGATCCGGGCGGCGTTGGAGTCGCTCCCCGAGGCCCGTACGCCCAGCCCACAGGACTGGGCGCGGCTCTCCGCGAGCTGGCGCGGCCGGTTGGACGAGAAGATCCGCCTGCTCACCAACCTCCGCGACGACCTGGACGGCTGCATCGGCTGTGGCTGCCTCTCGCTGCAACGCTGCACACTCAACAACCCGGGCGACGCGCTGGCCGGCGAGGGGCCGGGCGCCCGTCTGATGCTGCCCCGACCGACGGAGGACGCCGATCCGGCAGACTCGCTCGTCTGATCACCCGCGCGTGAGCAGCACCTTGCCGAAGTGGTCGTTCGACTCGACGAGCCGGTGGGCCGTCGCCGCCTCGCTCATCGGCACCCGCCGGTCCACGATCGGCCGGACCGTGCCGGCCTCGATCAACGGCCACACCTCGTCGCGTACGCCCTGGACGATCTCCGCCTTCTCGGCGAGCGGTCGGGAGCGCAGCGACGTCGCGGCGACGCTCGCCCGCTTGGTCAGCAGCGCGCCGAGATCCAACTCGGCCTTGCGCCCGCCCTGCATCCCGATCACCACCAGCCGGCCGCCGGTGGCCAGCGCGGAGACGTTCCGGCCCAGGTAGGACGCGCCCATGATGTCCAGGACGACGTCCGCACCCCGACCGTCGGTGACCCGTCGGACCTCCTCGACGAAGTCCTGCTCCCGGTAGTCGATCGTGTGTGCCGCGCCCAACTCCCGCAGCCGGGCGTGCTTTGCCTCCCGCGCGGTGGTCAGGACCGTCGCGCCGAGAGCCGCCCCGAGCTGGACCGCGAAGGTGCCGATCCCGCTGCCCCCGCCGTGCACCAGCAGCGTGTCACCCGCGCCGAGCCGACCCACCTGGATCAGGTTCGACCAGACCGTGCAGGCCACCTCCGGCAGCGCCCCGGCGTCCACCGGGTCGCAGGCCGGCACCGGCAGCAACTGCCCGGCGGGGACCGCGACCCGCTCGGCGTACCCGCCGCCGGCCAGCAGCGCGCACACCTGCTGCCCGACCGCCCACCCGGCGACCTCCGACCCCACCTCGGTGACAACCCCGGAGCATTCCAACCCGGGGTACGCGGACGCGCCCGGCGGCGGCGGATAGTGCCCCTGCCGTTGCAGCAGGTCAGCGCGGTTGACCCCACTGGCCCGCACATCCACGACCACCTCGTCGGGGCCCGGCTCCGGGTCGGGCACCTCGGCCCAGACCAGCGCGTCGGGTCCACCGGGCTGCGGAATGGTGATGGCTCGCATGGGCCCAGTCTTCCCGATCTCGCCGGGTGCCGCAGGCGCACCCGCCAGGCCACAGTGGACGGCCGGGATGGCCTGGTCACCGGGTTCGGGGAGGGACGCCGGGCAGCCCGGCGGGAGTCGTGGCAGACTGTGCGTGGCCGTACGCCCGCGGGTGGCGGCCCAGGAGGGTTCGCCTAGTGGCCGATGGCGCTGGTCTTGAAAACCGGTAAGGCAGCGATGTCTTCGTGGGTTCGAATCCCACACCCTCCGCCCACCCGAACGCCCCGCCTGATCCACTCGGCTTCCCGGAAATCGGGGTGTCCGGGCGGTGCGGATGCCCCGGTTTTCTGGATGCCGGGCACGGCGGCGACCAGGAAGTCACGCCAGGTGCCCAATAGTCTCCCCAGTGGGTGACGCGGCGATGATCGTATCCGCGCGGAAGTCCCGGAGAGCGCCCAACCGGTCGTCGGCGGCCCCTCGACGGGGTAAGAAGAGGCGGAAAGCTCCGCACACCGGAAGGACGCGTCCCGATGACCCTGGAACGACCGATCGCCCCGGACCCGTACGAGCTGCTGCCGACGCTGCCCTCGTTCACGCTGACGAGTGACGACGTGCAGAACGGCGAGCCGATGGACGCCCGGCACGCGCATGGCAGCACCGGGGGTGACAACGTCTCGCCGCAGCTCACCTGGTCGGATTTCCCCGCCGAGACGAAGAGTTTCGCGGTCACCTGCTACGACCCCGACGCCCCGACCGGCAGCGGTTTCTGGCACTGGGTTCTCGTGAACGTGCCGGTCGAGGTCACGCAGTTGCCCAGCGGCGCCGGTGGGGCGGCCGGCACCGACCTTGGCGGGGCGTTCGCGGTCCGCAACGACTACGGCGACCAGGGGTACGGCGGGGCGGCCCCACCGGCCGGCGACCGCCCGCACCGGTACGTCTTCGCGGTGCACGCGGTAGATGTGGACCGCCTGGACCTGACCCCGGACGCGAGCCCCGCCTACGTGGGCTTCAACCTGACGTTCCACACCCTGGCCCGAGCGGTGATCCGCCCGACGTACCAGATCAAGGACTAACCCGTACTCCGCGATCTTGCACTTTCTGCCCCGACATTCCCGGGCACAAGGGACATTAGGGCGACAGAAAGTGCAAGATCGCGGGGGTGAGAGCGGGGGTCAGGACGGTACTCGGGCTACGGCGAAGACGGACTGGCCGAACGGGGGGCGCACCAGTTGCTCGGCGGCCTTGGTGGCGGGCAGCACGAGAGTGTCGTACACCTTGACCATCGGGCCCTCCTTCGGCATCAGCCGGAAGACCTTGGTGGCCATGAAGTAGCCGATCAGGCCCAGCGCGTTGGCGTAGTGGATCTTTTCGACGGTCAGCCCGGCCTCGGTCATCGCCGCGTGGAGGGTCTTCTTCGTGTAGCGGCGGACGTGCCCGGTGGCGACGTCGGCCGGGCTCATCGCGAACTGGAACGCCGGCACGATGATGATCACGGCACCGCCGGGTCGGACCAGGTCGCGCATGCTGCTCAGCGCACCCACGTGGTCCTCGATGTGCTCCAGGACGTTGTACGAGACCGCGGCACTGTAGTGGCCCCGGTCGCTGTGTGGCAGCAGCATCTGCCGGACGTCGATGTTGGGCCGGTCGGCGAGGCGCTCCTTGAGCTGCACCAGCCGGTCCGGGTCGGCCTCCGTGGCGGTGAACCGGGGCAGCAGCTCGGACCACTCCAGCGCGTAGTCACCGAGGCCGCTGCCGATCTCGATCGGGTCGTCGCCGAGGTGCGGCACGGCCAACTCGATGAACCAGCGCCGGTGGTTGACGGCGGTCGCGAGGCCTTCCAACACCTCGGACTGAACGCGCTGATCCCCAGTGATTTCTGCCATGCGTCGATTCCTCACCATATGAACTCGACCCGTGCCTGGACCGACAGAGTGAATCATCCGCTGGGACGGCAGAAGAATCGGGGCATCGGGGGTGGCCGAATTGTGGTCGGGGGTGGGCTCGTGATCGGCGGTCGGCGAACCCGGCACATAGTACGGCAGTACCCCGAAACATGTCACGGCAGCGCCACGCCCTGACTACCCTGTGAATTGTCATGACTACTCCTGAGCCGGCCGCGCCCAGCGGCAGCGACGGGCCGGCCGCCGCGTCGTCGGCGCGGGGGAGCCCTGGCAGCGCTCGGCCTTCCCGCCGGGGCAGGCGGACCGACCTGTTCGCCGTGCTGAGTTTCGTGCTTCTCGGCCTGTGGGTGACCGCTCGGCTCTGGTTGGATCCGGGCAGCGGCGTACGGGACAACAGGTCCGATCAGTCGCAGTTCGAATGGATGATGGCGCACGGTGCGCGAGTCGTGACGCACTTTGCGTATCCGTTTCATTCCAATCAGATGAACGTCCCGGACGGCGTGAATCTGATGGCCAATACGTCCGTATTATCCATTTCGCTGCCACTGACGCCCGTCACCCTCCTCCTGGGGCCACGCGTGGCATTCCTGGTCTTTCTCACCCTCGGCATGATTGCCACCGCCACCGCCTGGTATTTCCTGCTCTCCCGGGTGCTCATCGGCAGCCGCGGGCCGGCATGGCTGGGCGCCGGCTTCTGCGCGTTCGCGCCGGCCATGGTGTCGCACGCCAACGGGCACCCGAACATCGTGTCGCAGTTCGTGGTCCCGTTGCTCATCTGGCGCACCCTGCGCCTCGGCGACCCGGGCCGCTGGCTGCGCAACGGGATCCTGCTCGCGCTCGTGATCGTCTGGCAGGCATTCCTCAACCTGGAGATCCTGCTGATGACCGCGGTCGGGCTCGGCGTGATCGTCGGCGTGCTCGCCATCGGTCGGGCGGATCTGCGCTCCCGCGCCCGATCCTTCCTCGCCGGTCTCGCCGTCGCCGCCGGTCTCGCCGCGCTGCTCCTGGCGTACCCCCTCTACGTGCAGTTCTTCGGACCGGACGCGTACTCCGGGTTGTCCCGGCTGATCCGCGGCTACTCCAGCGACCTGGCGTCGTTCGTCGCGTACTCCCGGGAGGCGCTCGCCGGTAGCCCGCGTACCGCCGCGGGCCTGGCCAAGAACCCGACCGAGGAGAACAGCTTCTTCGGCTGGGCGCTGGTGGTGCTGGTGGTCGGCCTGGTCTGGTGGATGCGGCGCTCGGTCGTGGTGCTCGCGCTCGCCGGGCTGGGGCTGCTCTTCGCGGTGCTCTCGCTGGGTCGGGAGGTCCGCTTCGACAACCGGGGTACGGGCGTTCCGGGCCCCTGGGCGGCACTGGAGAACCTGCCGATCCTGCACTCGGTGGTGCCGACGCGGTGGGCGTTGGCGATCACCCCGATCATCGGACTGCTCCTCGCCTACGGCGCGGAACGCGCCCGCGCACTGGCCGACTCGCACCCGGCCGCCCGGGGGCAGATCCGCTTCGTCACCGCCACCGTGCTCACGATGGCCCTGTTGCCGATCGTCCCCACTCCGCTGCCGGTGACCCGTCTCGACCCGGTCCCCACCTTTGTGACAAGTGGTGCCTGGCGTCCGTACGTGACAGGTGGGCGCAGTGTGGTGACCCTGCCGCTGCCGGACACCACCTACGCGGACCCACTGCGCTGGTCCGCGCAGACCCGGCTGGACATGCCGCTGGCCCGGGGCTACTTCCTCGGCCCGGACACCCGCCCGAACGCCGAGGCCCCGCGTGTCGCACTGTTCGGTGCGCCACCCCGCCCCACCAGCACCTTCTTCACCACCATCCGACGCACCGGTGCGGTGCCGCCGATCACTCCGCAGGGACGGGTCCGCGCGGTCGACGACCTGCGCTTCTGGCGGGCGGGTGTGGTCATCCTCGGGCCGCACGAGCACGAGACCGCGCTGCGTCGGGGGATGACCGAGCTGACCGGGATCCAGCCGAGCTTCACCGGCGGTGTGTGGGTGTGGGACGTCCGGTCGTTGACCGACTGAGCCGTGCGGCCCGGCGCTCTAGCGGACGCAGCAGCCCTGGCAGACCTTCGGGCGGGGCAGGGTGAAGGCGAGGCAGCAGGTGCGCCGCTGCACGGTCGGCTCACCGGTCGACCCCGGCACCATTTCGACCAGATCGGCCAGGTCGAGCGCGCCGAGCAGGGTGTCGATGCTCTGCACCGTCGAGCCCGGCAGGCCGTCGGCGGCCCGCAGGAGGCCGTGTGCGATGCCGGAGGCGACCGAGCCGAGCAGCGTCCGGGTGCCCACCCGGACCTCCGACTGGATCGCCGTGATGAGCGGTGCGAGGTGGGCGTCGAGCAGGGAGGCACGCAGTGCGCCCAACAGCTCGGCCTCGTCGGCGACGACCCGCACCTGCGGCAGGCCGGCGAGCGCCAACGGGTCGTTCGGCAGCACCGCGACCGTGGTGCCACGACGCAGGCCCATGGTGAGCAACTGCCGGGGGTCCTCGAAGTGGATCAGCACGTCGGCCGGATCGAGTAGCGGCACCTGCCGGGCGGAGGCCCAGCCGAGCACGACCGGCAGCGCGGTCCAGTAGCTGTACGACTTCCAGGCCAGCGCGGCGCAGGCGTGCGGGGTGCCACCCCAGCGGACGGCGGCGCCGCGCAGCAACTCCGGCAGCCGACTGCCGTCGAGCAGGGTGGTGGCGGGCGCCCAGCCGAACTCGTCGTCGACGACCAGGCCCCGGGCCAGCCCGGGAACGTCGTCGGTGCCGAACATGGCCCGCAGTGCCGCGGTGACGGGGGCGAGCGGGGTGGCGACGGCGTCCCGCCTCGGCATCACCGCTGTCACCTGAGTCATCCCCCGTCTGCGTGACCGAGGTGTGCGCCCCGGCGGACGAACCAGTGCCGTCCTGAGCTAAGGCTAGCCTAACCAGCTCGTCGACCGTAAGGGAAGCCTCGCCTTGGTCACAGATGGCCGCACATCCGTCGGTGTGGCGCATCGCGTACTACCCGGAGTCGGCCCTGGGAAACGCCACCGCACGATTGATGGTCATCGGTGAATTGTCAAGCGGTGTGTCGAAAACATGCCAGATGCGTGTGTGCTCACGCACAGAACGTGAAACTTAATGCCCCGGCCGCGAGGAAGCTGATGACGACCTCACCCCTCGAACGGGCTGCCGACTCCTTCGCGGCCGAGCTCGCCCGCCAACGGACCGGGCGCGGGCTGTCCAAGAAACAACTGGCCGTTCTCATGGGGTTCGACCCGTCCTACGTGAGCCACGTCGAAGGGCGCCGGCACCGTCCGACCGAGGACTTCGCCCGCCGTGCCGAGGCCGTCCTGGAAGCCAACGGCGCGATCTGGCAGCGTTTCCGGGAGTACGACGACCTACGGCACGCCCGCAGCGGTCAGCCGCACCGCGAGTCACACCTGCCCGGGCAGTGGCTGCCGCCCGGCACCGGCCTCGTCGTGGAACGGGAGCTCGCCACCCTCACCCACACCGACGCCGGCTACCGGTGCGTCATCCACCGTGAGCTGTACAACGCCGGGACCGAGCCGGTCACCCGTTACCTGGTCCGGGTCGCCGTCGACCGCTACCCGAACGATCCCGGCCGCTCCAACCGACACCACCGGGAGCACCAGCTCACATTCGCCGAGCTGCAACTACAGGCCCGTCGGGACGACGGCAGCGGCGACCCGGAGCCGATGCACTGGCGAGCCAAGCACGACCGGGACGCGTTCAAGGAGATCTGGCTGCTCTTCGAGAACGGGGAACGGCGCTTCCCGCTCTATCCGGGCGACCGGGCCACCATCGAGTACGCGTACAGCGTCGGCCACGAGAAGTGGGGGCCCTGGTTCCAGCGGGCCGTCCGGCTACCCACCCGACACCTCGCCGTACGCCTGGACCTGCCCACGGCGCTCGACCCGCAGGTGTGGGGCGAGGAGACCTCGCTCTCCACGGAGGAGGGCCCGTTGCGGACGGCACCGCAGCGGCACGACGAGGGTGACCGGGCGATCTACGAATGGCAGACCGACGACCCACCCCTGAACGCCCGCTACCGGATGCAGTGGCGCTTCCGTGCCCGTCCGGACACCGAACCAGACCCCGGCCCCGGAGGTGTCCGGGTGCGGCCCAGCGACCGGATGCGCGGCCTCGGCATCGTCCAGCGCGGCGCCGACCTGCTCCGCCAACACACCCGCCCGTTCGACCTGCCAGCGGAGGAGCAGGTCGCGCGGGACGTCGTCGACCGGCTCACCACGGCCCTGGCCCGGCTCGACGAGCTGCACCCGTTCAACAAGGGAGTGGGCGTCGCCGCCCCGCAGTTCGGCATCGGTCGGGCCGCGGCAGTGGTGCGGCCCCCGGACCGGTCGGCCGAGCCGGTCGTGCTGCTCAACCCCCGGGTGGTCGACGCCGCCACGGACACCGACGAGCAGTACGAGGGTTGCCTGTCCTTCTTTGATCACCGAGGTCTGGTGCCCCGGCCGCTGCGCCTGGACGTGGAGCACGCCCAGTGGGACGGCAGCCGGATCATCACGTCGTTCGAGTTCGGCATGGCTCGGCTTGTCGCACACGAGATTGACCACCTGGAGGGTCGGCTCTACGTCGACCGGATGGCACCCGGCGTGCCGCTGGTGCCGGTCGAGGAATACCGCGAGACCGGGCACCCCTGGCGCTACTGACCAAGAAGGGACCGGGGCGCGTGCCCCAGGGGGCGGGGGCACGCGCCCCGGTGTGGGGGGAGGAACGTCTAGAGGTCACCGAAGGTGTCGTAGCGGATGTGCGGCGGCGGCACCTCGTCCGCGGCGAGCACCCGCAGGGTCGACCGGACCATCCGGGCCGAGCCGGAGACGTAGCAGTCGTGCGTGGTCCACGGGCCGTACCGGGCCACCACATCCGGGATGTCGCCCAGCTCACCGTCGAAGTCCGGGTCCTCACTGCACGCCGCGGTGACCGACAACCACGGGTGTGCGGCGACCAACTCCTGCAACGCGGCCAGGCCGTACAGGTCGGATGCCTGCCGGGCACCGTAGAAGACGTGCACCCAGCGGGCGCGGTTGCAGGTGGCCAACTCCTCCACCAGCGCCTTGATCGGTGCCAGACCGACCCCGCCGGCCACACAGAGGATGTCCCGTTCCGAGGAACGGTCCAGGGTCATCGACCCCATCGGCGCCGCCAGGCGGAGCAGGTCACCCGGCCGCACCCGACGCACCAGCGCGCCGGACACCCAGCCAGCCCCCGGCGACCGCACGTGGAACTCCAGCACGTTGTCGTCGTTCGGGGCGTTCGCCACCGAGTAGTTCCGCCACTCCCGGGGGTGGTGTCGTGGCACCTCCAGGCTGAGGTACTGCCCGGCCTTCCAGCGCAAAGGATGCTGCAACGCCCGGCAGGTCAGCACGGCGGTGTCCGGGCCGTACCGCTTGTGGGTCAGCACCTCGGCGTGCCAGAACGGCGGGCCGTCGTCGTCTGTCGCCCCGGCCACCATCAGCGCGGCGACCGCCCCGTACGCCTCCCGCCACGCCTGGTCGTACTCCAGGTTCCAGCCGTCGCCGGCGATGCCGCGCAGCGCGTCCAGCAGGGCGACGCCCATCGTCGCGTAGTGCCGCTCGTCGACGTGGTACTTCCGGTGGTCACGGCCCAACGACCGGAGGAACTCGTCGAAGCTCTCCGGGTCGTCGACCGAGTGGATCGCCGTGATGATCGCTTCCAGGAGCCGGTCGCCCTGGCCGCTCATCTGCACCGGGAAGAGGTGCCGCAGGGCGGGGTCGAGCAGGAACACCCGGGCGTAGAAGTGGGCGCTCAGTCGATCCCGATCGTCCTCGACCAAGGTCCAGCTCTCCTTCAGCAACCGTGCGAGGTTGTCCACGGGGCGCTCCTCCTCCAGTCGGCAGCGGATCGGGCGCCCATAGAATCTCCACGGAGAGTGTCGACCGGTCGCACAGAATGTGCGATCGGCTCATGCTGGCCGGTCAGCCGTGTCACCGGTTCCGCTCGTCGGGCAGAGTGGTGCGGTGACAGTTGAGCTGACCCGCCCGGTGTCCCGCCGCCTGCTGGGCACCGAAACGCTGCTGGTCCTTGGCCTGTCCCTCGGCCAGTCGGCGGTCTACGCGCTGGTCTCGATCATCGCGAAGTTGACCGCCGAGGGTCCGCTCTCCAAGCAGACCGCCTCGCTGAACACCTCGGCGTCGCCCCGACCCTGGCTGGACCTCACGTACCAGCTACTCGGCATCGTGTTCGCGCTGCTTCCGGTGCTGCTCGCCGTACACCTGCTCAGCCGGGACCCCGGCGACCCGGCGCGGACCCTCGGCGTGGACCTGCGGCGGCCCGGCCAGGATCTGGCCCGTGGCGCCGGCCTGGCCGCGCTGATCGGCCTACCCGGACTGGCGCTGTTCTTCGTCGCGGCCCAGCTCGGCCTCAACGCCACGCTGGTGCCGGCCGCACTGCCACCTGTCTGGTGGGCGATCCCGGTGCTGATCCTCGCCGCCGTGCAGAACGCCGTGCTGGAGGAGGTGATCGTGGTCGGCTACCTGGTCACCCGGCTGCGCCAGCTCCAGTGGCGGCTCGCCGCGATCATCGCGGCCAGCGCGCTGCTGCGCGGCTCGTACCACCTCTACCAGGGCTTCGGCGCGTTCGTCGGCAACGCGGTGATGGGCGTGATCTTCAGCCTCTTCTACCTGCGTACCCGGCGGGTGCTGCCGCTGATCATCGCGCACACCCTGCTCGACGTGGTCGCCTTCGTCGGCTACGCGTCGCTGCCCCGGGAGTGGTTCGACTGGCTCTGACCGGTCAGCGCGGCCGGTAGACCGCCACCGCCCGGGCCGCGAGCCGGTCGGCCGCCGCCGCGTCACCAAGCGCCGCCGCGAGCACCGCCGCGCCCGGCAGCAGCCGGGCCACCAGCCGCAACGCCACCCAACCACCGGCCTGCGCGGTGAGCGGCGCGGCCAACCGGCAGGCCGCCTCCGCGGCCCGCGGCCAGGCACCCTCGACCGGGTCGCCCGCCGTCTGCGCCGCAGCCAGGGCCTCCCGCGCGCTGGCCGCGTCCGGATGAACCTGGGTGAGCACCAGCAGCTCGACGGCCCGGTCGGGATGCGCGGGATCCTTGCCGTACACCGCAGCCAGGTGCAACACCAGGTTCGCCTGCGTCCACGACACCGAGGCCAACTCGGCGAGCGGCGCGAAGAACCCGGCCAGCGCGGTGGCGGCACCACCCGCGCCCGCCGCCCGCACGTACCGCCGGGTCACCAGCCGGGCCAGGCCGTCCGCCGGAGCGTCCGGATAGCGGACGCGCACCCGCGCGGCCCAGTCGGCCGCGCCGGGCCCGAGCGACCGCACCGCCGCCAGAGCCAACAGCTCCGGTGCGAAGCCCGGGTGGTCGAGCACGCGCGCGGCGACCGCGCGCAGCTCCGATTCCGGTGTACGCCCCGGCCCCCGGTCGACCAGCGCTGGGGCTGCCGTGGGTTGTGCTGTTGAGGTGGTTTCGTTGGGCGTGGCGCTGTGGGGTGGGGGCGCTGCGGTCTGCGGTGCTGGAGTGGTTTCCGAGGGTGGGGCGCTCTGGCGCGGGGTAGCGGCGCGCTTGGCCGCCGAGGCAGTGCGCCTGGCCGGGGTGACGGCCTGCGCGGTCGGCTCGGTCGCCGTCTTGCCCGTCTTGGCCGGCGCGGTCCTCTTGGTCGGGGCGGCCGTCTTGGTCGGGGCGGCCGTCTTGGTCGGCGTGGTGCTTGTGGTCGGTGCTGCCCTGTCGGTCGGGGCGGCTTTCTTGGCCGGCGCGGCGCTTCTGGTCGGCGCGGCCCGCTTGGTCGGGGTGGTCGTCGTGCTGGCCGGGGTTGGCGCTTGCCCGGTCGGGCCGTCCGTCGTGTCGGCGACCTCGGGGCCAGCCGGGGCTGTGGGGGTCGATGTCGCGGTCTTCCGAGCGGTGGCCTTACGAGGGGCGGCGCGGACCGTCGGCGTGCGTGCCGGCGGTGCGGTGGCTGGTCGCCGGCTGCCCGCCGGTGGGCTGCCCTGTCCGGCGGCCGCTGGGGTCGTTTCGGAAGGGCTGCCCTGTACGGCGGCGGGGATCGTTTCGGGTGGGCTGCCCTTTTCGGTGGCCGCTGGGGTCGTCTCGGGCGGGCCGGCCTGGTCGGCGGCGGGGAGGGCCTCGTCGGGTGGGTCGGCCTGGTCGACGGTGGGTGGGGCGCTCGGCGAGGGCGACGAGCGGACCGGCTGCCGAGGCAGCGGGCGGTCCGGCTCCGGTGGCTGGAAGAGCACCGCCGGGGCGGCCTTGGCCCGTCGAGGGCGCGGGCTCGCCGGAGCGGCTGCCGGTGGTGCCGCTGCCTCTCCAGGCTGCTCGGCGGCGGCCGGCGGCGTGAAGGTGGGCCGCGGGGAGCGCCGACGCGCCCGTTCAGCAGGCTCTCGACGGGTCGACTCGCTCGGCGGCTGCTCCTGCATATCGATGGAGCGTAGTCCCGATCACGCCGCCGCACAGCGTCGAAACACGGGGGCGGGCGGCCGCGGTGGGCGTACCCCGGAAGTCGTTTTGCTCCCGGTGGGGGGCGACCTGTATCCTCGGGCGCGGTGGTCTGCGGATCACCGGGGAGACTTCGCCTAGTCTGGTCTATGGCGCCGCACTGCTAATGCGGTTGGGGTTTTAAAGCCCCTCCCGGGTTCGAATCCCGGAGTCTCCGCGCGAAAGCCGGGTGTGTAGACTGGCTGAGCACGAGCGCCCGTAGCTCAATGGATAGAGCATCTGACTACGGATCAGAAGGTTAGGGGTTCGAGTCCCTTCGGGCGCACAAATGGCCTCCGAACTACGGTTCGGGGGCCTTTTGCTTGTCTCCTGGTGGACGCATGCCGCTCCTGCGCCATCTGACTCTGACGCGGCTCGGCGTGCCCACCGATTCGCCGCCGTTCGTCGACACCGCCAAGGTTCGCGGACCGCAGCCACCCGACGATCAGCCTGGGACGCGCCCCGGGTCCTGTGGCGGTTTCCCCGGGGCGGGGAGCGGTGCCGAAGAGCCACGTTGCGATGTGGGGACGTGCACCCTAGCGTGTGTGACATAGATGCACACGAGTCAATGGTCGGGGGGACGTAAATGCGCGCGATAGCCGCTGTCGTTGTCGCTTGCCTTGCCCTGACCGCCGCCCCAGCGTCGGCGGCCAGCGGGACGACCCTCGCGTGGCGGGCCTGCCCAGGTGTCGATGACACGCGCCTGCGCTGCGCCACCATCCAGGTGCCGCTCGACCATGCGCGGCCAGCCGGCCCGACGATCGACATCATGATCTCCCGGCTCCCCGCGACCGACCCGGCGCTTCGCCGCGGTGTGCTGATCACCACGGGTGGCGGGCCGGGTGGTGCCGGTGTTCCCGAGCCGCTGAATCTCGCCGCCGTCGTCGATCCCGCGGTGCGCGCCCGGTACGACATCGTCGGGTTCGACATGCGCTTCGTCGAACGCAGTACTCCGATCACCTGTGGCCAGCCGGAGGAGGAGCCGGGCGGCTACTGGGTGCGCACCTCGACCTATCAATCCCTGAACGACACCGCCGCCGAGGCCCGCGGGTACGCCCGGGCCTGCGCCCGGCACGCCGGCTGGGCACTGCCGTTCGCCACGACCGCACAGGCCGCCCGCGACATGGACGCCATCCGGGCACGCCTGGGCGAGCGGAAGCTGTCCTTCCTCGGGGGCTCGTACGCGGCGATGCTCGGCGTCGCGTACGGCACCCTCTTCCCGCGCCGGGTGGACCGGTTCGTGCTGGACAGCCCGGTCAACTACGACCTCGCCTGGCGCCCCTACGAGCTGGGGCGGCTCCCGGCCTTCGAGGAGAACCACGCCGCCTTCACCGGGTACGTCGCCGACAACAGCGCGGCGTTCGGGCTCGGCACCACGCCGGCCGAGGTCGCGGAGACCCTGAGCCGGGCTTTCGCCGAGGCGGCGGTCGAGCCGATCGTGGCCGGAGAGCACGCCTGGACCGCCGGCGAGCTCGGCTCCCTGACGGTCATCGCGACGTACTTCGAGCAGCTGTGGCCGGTGGTCGCGACCAACCTGGCCGCCATCCTCGCCCACACCCCGCCGCCGATTCCACTCGACCCACGCCCGGCGGCCCTGCCCGGGACCCCGGGTGTGCCGGCGGACAACCACACAGCGGTCAACATGGCCTTCCGCTGCGGCGACAACGCGTGGCCGCGCGACCTGGCGACCTACCGCCACGACCTGGCCCGCCTCGGCACCCGCTATCCCGTCTTCGGCCCGTCGATCGCCAACCTCAACCCCTGCGCCTTCTGGTCGGTCAGCCAGGACAACACCCCGCCGCTCGCCAGCAACCGGGCACCGGCGGCGCTTGTCGTCGCCGCACTGCGCGACGCCTCGGTGCCGCCGGCCAACTCGATCGCGACCGCCCGGGCCATCACCGGCTCCCGGCTGGTCACCGTCGACAAGCAGACCCACGTGCCGCTGCTCAGCGGTCAGGCCAACGCCTGCCTGACCGGCACGGTCACCGCCTACCTGGTGCACGGGCACCTGCCGAAGCAGAACACGGCCTGCTAGGGCCTGTTTCACAAGGACTGGCCGGCCTGCGGCGGGCCCGGACGACGACCGGCGGCGTTGTGGCCTCGTCCAGATACAACACCGGTATCCGGACGAACCCGCGCCTTGCCGGATCGCCGCCCGGACTCCGCCTCGGCTCGACCGCCCTTGTGAAACAGGCCCCAGGCCGCGTTTCAGAGGTGGGTGCGCTGCTGCCTCGGGCCCGCCGGCAGGGAACTGGTCGTCGTCGCCGGCACCGCCGGCTACCTGCTCTTCCGGGTCCTCGTCCGCGTCGGCCCCGGAGGGCCAGGCCCACTCCACAACCATCTTTATATTTCAGATTGTCGATGTTAGCGTTAACTTACATCGTCGTCTGCCGGCCTGCATGATCCTCGGCGGAGGACCTGTGGGATCGGAGAACGCTCATGACCACATCCGGCAAGGTTCTTCGCGTGCGCCCGGTGGCAGCGGTAACGGTGTGCGCCCTCGCCGCCGCCGTCTCGATGGCCTCTGCCGCGTCCGCGTCCGCGTCCGCGACCATCACCGTGGCCGCCGACGGCAGCGGCAACTACACGACCGTGCAGGCGGCGATCGACAGTGTCGCGGCGAACAACGGCGCTCCGGTCACCATCACCATCAAACCCGGCACCTACCGGGGTGTGGTCACCATTCCCGCCAACAAGCCCCACCTCACGTTGGCCGGCGACGGCGGCTCCGCCGCCCAGGTGGTGATCGTCGAAGGGCACGCGTCCGGCCAGACCAAGCCCGGCGGCGGTACGTACGGCACGTCTGGCAGTGCCTCGGTCTTCGTCAACGCCAACGACACCACGATCAAGAACCTGACCATGTCGAACGACTTCAACGAGGCCGCCAACAACCTCGACGCCGAGCAGGCCGTCGCCGTCAACACCTCCGGCGACCGGGTGCAGTTCGACAACGTCCGCATCCTCGGCAACCAGGACACCCTGCTGGTCAACGCGCCAAGTGTCAGCTCGGTCCGGCGACTCTACGTCCGAAACTCCTACGTCGAGGGTGACGTCGACTTCATCTTCGGGCGGGGCACCATGGTCTTCCAGAACGGCACCGTGCACTCGCTCACCCGGGGCTCGTCGTCGAACAACGGCTACATCACCGCCGCGGCCACCGACATCAACAACAAGTTCGGCTATCTGTTCTGGGGCACCACGCTGACCAGCAACGCCCCTGCCAGGACCGTCTATCTGGGTCGGCCCTGGCACCCCAGCGGCGACGTCAACGCCCGCGGTCAGGTCCTCTACCGGGGCGTCGCGATGGGCGCGCACATCCGCACCGACCCATGGACGGACATGTCCGGCTTCTCGTGGCGGACCGCCCGGTTCGCCGAGTACAGCAGCACCGGTCCCGGTGCCGGCGTCAACGCCAACCGCCCCCAGATGAGCGCCTCCACCGCCACCCAGTACACGCCCACCGCCTACCTGGCGGGTAACGACGGCTGGAACCCCATCCGATGACGACGATCCGGTCCTTCGAGCCTGGTCACCGTCCCGTGCGCCCGCGCACCCGACTCGGGGCACTCACGAACGCGTTGGCAAAGACGCGTACCGCGGCGCTCATCGCCGTCGCGGCCGGGGTGCTCGCCGCAGGACTGCCGGTCCTCAGCGCCCAGGCCGCGGTCGGTGACGGCACGCCGACCGACTCGAACATCAGCTTCGTCGGCCGGTGGAACAAGACGAACGCCTCGGCGTACGTGCCCTACTGGGCCGGCGCGTACCTGCGGGTCGGGTTCACCGGCAGGACGGTGAAGCTCAGGCAGCGCAACACCATCCAGCTGTGGGCCAGCATCGACGGTAGGCCGTTCACGTCCTTCACCGGCTCCGGCACGATCAACCTCACGCCGACCGCGCTGGCGGCCGGCGACCACACGTTGATCGTCAGTTACCGGCAGGTGGCCGGCTCCTACACCGGAGACGCGGTCTTCCAGGGGCTGACACTGGATTCGGGCGCGCGAACGTTCAAGCCGCCGGCCCGCCCCAAGCTCGTCGAGTTCGTCGGTGACTCGATCACCGCAGGTGCCACGAGCAGTCAGCTTGCTGTGACCGACTACGCCTTCAAGGTCGGTGAGAGGCTCGGCTACGACCACACCCAGATCGCGATCGGCGGCATGTGTCTGGCCGAGACGACCGATGGATGTTGGGCACAGTCGACGCGCTACTGGATGTCGTCCGGTGGCCAGGCCGGCACCGACCAGTGGGACTTCTCCCGCTACACGGCCGACGGCGTGGTGATCAACCTGGGGACCAACGACAAGAGCCGCGGCGTGAGCGCCGCGTCCTTCCAGGCGACGTACACCACCTTCCTCACGAGGATCCGGGCCAGGTTTCCGAACGCCAAACTCTTCGCCATGCGGACGTTCATCGGTCGTTATGCGGCGGAGACGGAGGCGGCGGTGCGGGCACGCAACGCCGCGGGAGACGCCAACGTGTTCTACGTGGACACCACCGGCTGGCTGCCGTCCGGCGGTCTGAGCGACTCGGTGCACCCGAACGACGCGGGCCACCAGGCCATCACCGACCGGCTGGCCCCGGTCCTCAGCGCCGCACTGACCACGACCCCGTCCCCCACGCCCGCGCCGACCAGTGCCGCGCCAACGACGCCCGCGCCGACCAGTCCCGCGGGCGGAGACTGCGCGGTCGCCTACCGCAAGACCAGTGACTGGGGTACGGGTGCCCAGTTCGACGTGACGCTCAGCAACACCTCCACCGTCCCGGTCGACGGTTGGACACTGACCTGGTCCCTGCCGGGCAGTCAGCGGATCACGCAGTCGTGGAATGCCACAGTCACCCAGTCCGGTGCGGCGGCCACGGCGGTCAACGTCTCCTGGAACGCGGTGATCCCGGCCGCCGGCTCGACAAGCTTCGGATTCGTCACCGACAGCCCGCTCGTCGGAGCGACAGGTTTCGCCCTGAACGGCTCCCCGTGCACCGCCGCCACCTGACGGCGAGCGTCTCCGACCAAGGCAAGGAGTGACCCGATGAAGGTTCGCCGATCGCGTCCCGTGGTCCTGGTGGCGACGGTCCTGACCGTCGTGGCCGGCGGGCTCGGCATCGCCACCGCCCAGGCCGCCACCCCGGCCTGCGATGTCGCCTACCGGGTCACCAGCCAGTGGACCGGCGGGTTCGGAGCCGATGTCGTCGTCACGAACCTCGGTGACGCGGTTACCAGCTGGGCCGTGGGTTGGAGCCTCGCCCCCGGGCAGGGCGTGACACAGGCGTGGAACGCCGCAGTCACGGTCACCGGCACGGCGGCGACCGCCACCAACGTGAGCTACAACGGTGCCCTCGGCACTGGCGCCTCGGTCAACTTCGGCTTCACCGGCACGTGGAGCGGTAGCAACCCGGTGCCGTCGTCGTTCTCGTTCAACGGCGTCACCTGTGCCGGCCTCCCTACAGCGACCCCCACCGCGCCGACGTCAACGCCGACGCAAACGCCGACGTCAACACCAACGCCGACGGCAACGCCCTGCACCGGACCGAGCACGCCATCGGCGACCCCTTCCACGTCGCCGACACCCGCGCCGATCAAGGTGTGGATGGCCGGCGATTCCACGATGATGAACGCCAGTTCCTGTCCGATCGGCTGGGGCAGCCAGTTCGCGTCCTACCTCACGTCGGACGTCACGGTGCAGAACAGCGCCGTCGGCGGTCGCAGCATCCAGACGTGGCTGTACGAGGGCAATGTGACCTCCACCAAGAACTCGGCCGGCGAGTGCACCCTCAGCTCGACTGCCTACAGCGCGCGGTGGGCGGCGATGCTGAACACCGACAGCGGCTTCAAGGCCGGTGACTATCTGATCATCCAGTTCGGCATCAACGACGGTGACTCGGCCTGCCCGCGGCACGTCGGCACCAACCGCTTCAAGGAACTGCTCGGCGTCATGGCTACGGCTGCCAAGGCCAGAGGCGTGAAGCCGATCTTCGTCACCCCGGTCGCGGCGATCACCTGCAGCGGCAGCACCGCCGTCGGCAATCGCGGTTTCGTCACCGAGACGACGGCTGCGGCCGCCGCCAACGGCGTACCGGTCATCGACCTGCACGCGAAGAGCGTGGCGCTCTACAACACGCTCCGGCTGTGCCCGAACAACGGTAACTACTCGACGGGCGCGGTCGGTGCGTTCTTCTGCAACGACCACACCCACTTCGAGGCCGCCGGGGCCAGACAGATCGCCGGCCTGATCGCCACCGCCCTCCGAGCGCAGAACATCCCGCTCGCCGCCCACCTGAGGTGACAGCCACCCCTCCAGCCACGCGACCGGGCCGCACGACGTGACCCGGCCGCACGACGTGACCCTGCCATCATCGGGGCCATGAGCGACTGGGAGCAGTTCCTCCCCGTCACCGTGGGAGGCAATGCCTACGAGTTGCTGGCCTGGGGATCACTGCACGAGGTCTGACCTGTCGAAACGGCGGTCGGGCCCTTTGGTTTTCCGTCCCTTGTGGTCGGCCGGGTGCTCGGTGGGTGCTCCTGCGACGAGCACCCCTCGCGTCCGGGCCTGTCCGGTGGGCGGTTGTCGTGTCCGGCTGGGTTTTGATCATGGTTTGGCGCGCCGACCCTGACGCCCGGATCCTGGGACGGCTTCTCTCGGCAATCTGCCACGCAATCCAGGCTGGTTCGCGGCATGTCGAGCTGTTTGGGGCGGGGCCGGTGTCCGGGCAATCCGTCGCGTTCGTTTTCGGCTAGTGTCACGTTGCCGTGAGGGACGTGTAGCGAACGGTGATCGCCGCCTCCGGTGATGGCGGAGGGCACCAGGTGAGTGACGAGCGAACCGGGCGGCGTCGGCCAGCAGCGGGGTGAACCGCTGCACCCATCGGTAGACGGTGACGTGATCCACCTCGACACTGCGTTCGACCAGCAGCTCTTCCACATCCCGATAAGAGAGGTTGAACCGCAGGTACCAACGGACCGCCAGCACGATCACCTCGGGTGGGAACCGGACCCCCACGAATGCCGACGACGGCGGAGACCAGGATCGGACCCGAGACTACGACCTCACCGGGTAAGCAGATCACACCGGCCAAGCCGTAGTCGATCATGCTTGCACCCAACGCAACAGACCCGCCTCGACACGCCCCGTTACGAGGACGGCACGCGGGCCGCTGCTACCGGTTCCTTCGGCTCGGCGGGGGTGCCAGCGCCGACGGCTCCGGTCACCCCCCAGACCGCTCCCGCCAGCACCACGGCACCACCCGCCACCTGCAACGGAGTTATCGCCTCACCGAGGAGCACCCAGGCCGCGCCGATGCTGACGACCGGCTCCACCATGCTCATGATCGATGCCCGGGTGGGGCCGATGACGGCCATGCCCGCGAAGAACGCGCCGATGGCCACCACGGTGGACACCACGGCGACGCCGACGATCGGTAGCCAGGCAGAAGCGGGGAAATCGAAGTGCAGCTCGCCAGTGCCGGTTCCGGCCACCAGGAAGGAGGTACCCGCGAAGGACGCGACGAAGGCGCTGGTGGTCAGCGGCGGCAGGTCAGCCGAGGTTCGGTCACCCACCACGATGTAGACCGCGTAGACCCCGGCGGCACCGACGGCGTACAGCACGCCGACCAGGTTGACGGCGGCGCTCGGCCGGCCCAGCACCAGCGCCATGCCGGCCAGGGACAGCAGAATCGCGACCACCCCCGCCAACGGCGGCCGGTACCGGCCGAGGGCGCTCGACAGCAGCAGCACGAACGCCGGGTACAGGTAGAGCAGCAGCACGGCGAGGGCCGGCGAGATGTGCTCCACCGCGGAGAAGTAGAACAGCGACTGCAACGCGTACAGCACCGCGCCGAGCAGCAGCAGGGCGCCGAGATGCCGGGCGGTGACGCGCCGGGGCAGCCGACGTCTGATCGCGAGGTAGCCGAAGAGCAGCGTGGCGGCAACCGCGAACCGCAGGAAGAGAAGCGTCGAGACGGTGAGGCCGGCGGAGTAGGCGTACCTGGCGAAGACTGGCATCAGCCCGAAGCCCGCCGCGGACACCGCTACCAGTGCGCTTCCCCGCAACACGGTGCGGCTCATCGCAAGCTCCTCCCAGGTAGCGCGGCACACTCTTCCTCGACCACTGCGGCAAAATCCCTGGGATGCTCCAGGGGGAAAAGATGGCCACCGGAGAACGACCGGAACCGATACGGCCCGGAAGTGTACCTGTGCCACTGCCGCAGCGCGGTCGCCGAGGTGAGCGGGTCGTCACGGCCGTAGAGCACGAGCAGCGGGCAGTCCAGGGGGCGCCGGTCCTCGGGACCGGGGACCACGGTGGGTGACCACGGGCAGCGGGACGACTGGTGTGGTTCATGCGCCGAGCAGCAGCGCGGCGACCGCGTCCGGGGCCTCGCGCATCGCGTCGTGGCCGGTCGGCAGGTCGTGGACCTGCCAACCGGGCTCAGTGCTGAGTCGAGCACGGAGGTCAGCGAAGGGCGTCCGGTCCCAACCGGAGCAGTAGACGAACTCGCGTGGGGTTCTCTCTTCTCTTGAGCTGCGCATCGAGGTACGCCGCATCGATGCCAGGTGGCTCGGTCCGGCGTCCTCCGCGGCGCGGAACCACGGCCCGAGGATAGTTTCGCCGGGCCTGGCGTGGGTGGACGGCATCGACGGAGTTTGGTGGGTGGGCGATAGGCTGCGGGGCGGCGTCCGAGTGACCTAAGGGGTACGGGTGATAGGCGGAACGGCTCGCGGGGCGGTCGCTGTCAGCGGGCAATCGACGTGAGCGACGGCCTGCGTCCGGGCGACCCGACCCACCTCGGTGGGTACGACGTGCTCGACCGGCTCGGCGATGGTGGCATGGGCACTGTCTTCCTGGCCCGGTCCCCGCAGGGGCGGCGGGTGGCGGTCAAGGTCGTCCGTCCGGAGTTCTCGCATGACGAGGAGTTCCGTGGCCGGTTCCGCAGTGAGGTGAACCGTGCCCGCCAGGTTCCACCGTTCTGCACCGCCGAGGTCCTGGACGCCGACCCGGACCACAACCCGCCGTACCTGGTGGTGGAGTATGTCGAGGGCCCCAGCCTGGCCCAGGTGATCCGGGAGCAGGGGCCGCTGGGGGCCGCGCAGTTGCACAGCATCGCGGTCGGGGTGGCTACCGCGCTCACCGCCATCCATGGCGCCGGGGTGATCCACCGGGATCTGAAGCCGGCAAACGTGCTGGTCGCTCCGGGTGGGATCAAGGTCATCGACTTCGGCATCGCCCGGGCGTTCGAGGCGACGAGCCAGCACACCCGGACCAACCAGGTGGTCGGGACCGTCTCGTACATGGCCCCGGAGCGGTTCGATGCGACGTCCGGCCACCCGGTGGGCCCTCCGGCGGACATCTTCGCCTGGGGTGCCCTCGTCGCTCACGCCGCGACCGGCCGCAACCCGTTCGGGGGCGACTCCCCTACCGCCACCGCGATGCGCATACTCACGCAACCGCCGGACCTGACCGGCCTCGGCGGTACGTTGCGGGAGTTGGTCTCGCGGGCCCTGGAGAAGGATCCCGCTGCCCGGCCCACCGCCCGGGAACTGCTCGACGGACTGTTGACCGTGGCGGATCAGGGGGGTGCCGCCCGGTCGGCCCAAGATCTGGCGGGGATGTCGACGGTGCGGATGGCGCGCGCTGGCGGTGGTGCTGACCGGGGGCGGCGTTCGACATCGTCGGCCGGTCGCGCGGGCTCGGGGCGGCGTGGCTGGCTCATTGCTCTGGGGTCGGTCGCCGCGGTGATCGCGGTGCTGGTGCCCGCCTTCCTGTTCGGTCCGCACCTGCTGAACAACCAGGCCAAACCCGACCCGACCGGCTCGACGGCGGCGGGGAGCCCGGCAGCGGGCGGAGCGTCGGCCGCCGCGTCCACGCCGGCAGCGGCTCCGACGACCGGGTCACCGTCGGCCGCAGCGGACCCCACCGAGGCCATCCTCGCCGGGCAGCGACGAATCCTGCTGCACGTGGTGGAGATCGACCGTGACCTGTCGCTGCCGTCGGACGGTGAGCTTGGGGTCGGCGACGGGACCGGTAAGGAGGCGCTCTTCGTGCTCGAACCGGTAGGCGTCGACTTCATGATCAAATCGGTGAACCCGGAGATCGCCCACCGACCGTGCCTCGGCGTCAAGAGAGACGCGGAAGGGGAAAAGTCGCTTGTGGGAGCCGACTGCCGGCCGACCAAGGCGACCCTGTTCGCGATCTCCCGTGAGGGCAAGGACGACAAGGGGCGCCCCTCCTACGCCTTCCTCAACGACGAGTACGGCCCGGTGCAGTGGAGCCCGACCAGGAAGGAGATCTTCGTCGAGTTTCTCGGTGACGCCCCGCTCGACACCACCTTCAGTCTGGTCGACCGGGGCGCGGTCTGACGACGGGGGAAAAACCCGACCGGGTCGCCGAGAGGCGGCGTCGCATGTCGCCATTGCCGGCATTGGAACTCCGGCGCGGAATGGGCGGCCGTCGGCCGGTTCGGCCCGGCCTCGGTGATCTAGAGTTCGCCGCGGTCGTGCAGCCAGTCGAAGATCAGCCCGTCCACCGTGGATGACTTCTCCTTGTCGGAGTAGTCGAGCCAGGACATCTCCTCGATTTCCGAACCCGGCGTGAGGTCACCCTTGTAATCGGCGCGATAGCAGGTCATCCGGACGATGACGCCCTCAGACTTTCCGTGCGCCTGGGCCTCGAAGACCTTCATCGGCTCGATTGATTCGCTGATCAGCTCGACGCAGAGCTCTTCTCGGATTTCGCGCTTGAGGGCCTCGTGGTCCGTCTCGCCCTCTTCCCGCTTGCCGCCCGGAATGTACCAGGCATCCTTGCCGTACGACCTGGTGCTGAGGATCTTGCCCTCTGTCACGTGCACCCACGCGAGCTTGTCGATGACCTTCATTCTTGCCTCTCGCCCATTTGATCGACCATTGACTTGATGCGGTCGCGGTGGGCACAGCATTGTGCAAGCACAGTTGTCGAGTCAAGGGGACGCGCGGCGGGCACGGATCCGCCACGGTCGTCAGCATGATCGGCTGCCACAATGGCGGAAAAGTCATTCTTGACCTTGATGTGCTGCTGGATCAGTGCCGGCTCGGCGGCGAATTCGGTACACAGCGCGGCCCAGTAATCGAGCAGGCCACGGAGGTGCTCGGCCGGGGAAAACCCCCGCAGGCCGCCGTCGTAGACGACACATCGTTCCAGTAGGGCGATCGGGTCGTGGACGGAATCGGCCCGGAACTCCGGCGCCAGCACACCGTCGCGGCGGACGAAGTCCGTCTGGTCGAGGTGGAAGGCCAGTCCGTACGAGCTGCGGTAGAGGCCGAAAAGCCCTTCGAGCGCGACGACGGTCAGCCGGGTCGCCGGATTCGTCAGCGCCAGTTGGGCGGCCAACTCGTCGAGTCGCCGTACCGCGTCGACGGTGCCGATGACGACCACGACGACCCGGGGCGGCAGCAGCGGCGGTTCGGCGGCCGCGAGGAGTGAGATCGCGTTGTCGAGGGTGCGGCCGGTGGCCGCGATGTCGCCAATGCAGAGCACGCCGGACCCCACCAGGTCGAAGCGACGGTAGTCGTCGCCCGTGACAACCGGCCGTCCCCGCTCTACGCTGCGCTGGCTGCTCAGGAAGCTGACCCGGCACGGGCGTCCGGACAACTCCTCCAGCACGCCGTGCAGCCCGAAGTTGAGCCCGCCGCGCAGGATGTAGAGCACGTCCGCGGGCGTCGCGGCGAGGGCCTCTGCCAGGCTGGCGTCATGTCGGAGCAGCGCACCCAGCGCCTCGACGCAACAGCGTCGAAGAAGGTCCTGGAAGGCCGCACCGACCACCGTGGCATCGCGCAGCAGACGGCGACCCGACGGGCACGAGAAGACGTACGTCTCGGGTCGTCCCGCCCAGTCGAGTTTGTGCAGGCCCGCCGCCCCTACCGGTACGAGTCGCATCAGCGCGTCACCTCAGAATTTTCGAGCCGGCACGGTCGGACGCACCCCGTACCGAAGGGTCAGCATCCGGCGGAACTCGTGCGTCGCCTCACGGCCGTTGTCGGTGCTGGTCGGTGCGGGTAACGCGGTCTCGTCGTGGACGACGAGTCGCACCACGCCGACAGGTGCGGAGGCGGCGAGCGCCGCCGCGACGTCGGCGGGTCGGTGCGCCTGCCCGAACGGCAGTCCGAATGCGCCGACCAGGGCCTGCCAGTCCAGCGGGAAGTAGCGGGAGGGCTGGTTTCCGCCCGACTCGTAACGCTCGTTGTCGAGGACCACTGCGGTGAAGCGGCCGAGCCGTTCGCGTAGATCAGCCATGGTGGCAAGCCCCGCCAGCCCGAACAGCAGGGAGCCGTCCCCCTCGATCGAGATGACCCGACAGGTTGGTCCGAGCCCCAGGGCCAGTCCGGACGCGACGGGGAGCACGTCACCGAGCGCGTCCAGGTGCAGCGTCCGCTTCGGCCAGTACTGGCTGGCGGCCCATGCGGCGCGGCCGACCCCGGCAACCACCGCCACGTCCCCGCCCACGACGTCGTGCATCGCGCCCACGGCTTCATCCGAGTTCACGTCGCAGCCCTTCCAGCAGCTCGGGGGTGGCCACCACGACGGCGGAACGCATCCGGGTCGCGACCACGTCGAGGCCACCGCGTAGTGCCCGGGTCAGCTCGGCCGGAGTCGCGGCCACCGTACTCACCAGGGCGAAGAGCGAGATCAGCCCGCGCATGTGCTCGGAGTGGTGCTGGGCCCACCAGTTCGGATCGCCGTACCCGCCGCGGTCGGAGACGAGCGCCAGCAGCGGGAGCTGGTGCAGCACCACGAGCCGTCCGATAGTCTCCGCGGCCGCCCGTAGGCCCGAATTTTCCATGCATACCAGGGGCTGGCGCCCGGCGAGGGCCAGCCCGACCGCGACGGCGACCGCTTGGGACTCGTGCACGGTCTGGAGGTAGTCGAGGCCGGTTGTCTGGACCACCCGCCGGACGACTGGCGTCAACATCGAATCCGGAACGGTGACCGCGCAGTCAATCTTCGCGGGAAAGAGACTCTCCCACTCGAAGCCGCTCACCCCCCGACGCTTGCGGCTGGCAGGTCGCGCCACGTGCCGAGGCTGCCGCGCGCGTACGTCGTGGTGTTCCAGACCTCCTGCTTGTTGGGACCGCGCCCGCAGACGCAGAGGTGCTGGGCGGTGGTGCGGACAAAGGCTCCCCTGGCACGCACCGCGTCCATCAGGTCGTCGCAGAGGTCGCGAGCGAGAAACTCCTGAATCTGGAACCGCCGCGCCCGCATCTCCACCAGGCGTGGCAGCTTGCCGATGCCAAGGATCATGGCGCCCGGTTGGTAGGCCATCGCCACGTGACCGAAGAACGGGAGCAGGTGGTGCGCGCAGAGCGACACGAATGGAATGTCGTGGGCCGTCACCACGCCGTGGTACTCGACCGTGGGATCGAGCACGGTGGTGATCTTGATGAGATCGGCCCGATCAATCCGGTATCCGGAGAGTAGCTCCCGGTAGGCATTGGAAATTCGGGCGGGCGCCTCCGCCTGGGAATTGACGATTGCGGCAGCGACTTCGGGCAGATCCGGATGCAGCGAGGAGACCCAGTCGTTGAGGGCCTGCTGGGGATCACCCATGAAGGTTTAGGAATTCTACGATGACGTTCTGGTACGCCGAGTCGCCAAGGTTGACGAGCCTGTGTGGCTGACTGTCGGAACGGCGACAAGAATCGCCGACCGTGTCGTCCTGGTATTCCAGTCGCCCGTCCTGATATTCGGTCGCGACCGGGCCGGGCTGGGTAACCACGTATCGGTAGGGGACCTGATGGGTGTGCCAGGAAGAAGACGTGTGCGGGGGCAGGTCGAGCATCCACACGCGCACTTTCTCGTCTTCGAAAATAATCTCCGTACCGACCTGGTCGTTTGCAGGATTCACGGTTCACCGCGCTTTCGTGATCCTCTGCCACGAATTTCCGGCGAGTTCGACTATCTAGCGCCGGATATGCCTGGAGCTACATTTCTACATCGACACTTGCCGCTCGGTCAAGGGCCCGCCGAAGCTCCTGGAACTCCCGGTACGGCAGATCGGGCGCAAGCCGGCTTAGCTGCCATATGAGGGCGTCTGCGGCGTTTCGCTCCGGGCCCGGGTCGCTCTGGTCATCGAGGCTTCCCAGAATCCACAGATAGAGAATCGCCAGGGGAAACGGGGTGTCGGCGATATCGCACCGGAGACCGAACAGGCCCTGGACCGACTCCGGCAAGTCGAAGCGGCGCCCGTCCGTCTGGCACGAGTGCAGTTCGCGGGAGAGCGCGGCAAGGGAGCCATGTTCGTGGCGATCCGTGACCCGCCAGCCGATTCGCTGCCCGATCGACAGATCAACCCCGGCGCGGATGATGGTGCGGCACATGTCCTGCCCGATCCCGCCGGCCACCAACGTCATCGATCTCTCCTCTCTGCGGCTTCCAGCTCCTCTTTCAGCCTCGACTCTCCACCGGGGCGACGATTAACTTCCCACGCTACTGTCTGTGTCCCGAACGAACAGGACGCCCCGTCGGCCAGCATGGGCAATAATCATGCTCGCGGTTTTCCTCCCTTGTAGAGCGAACGTTCCAGGTGCATCAGCAGCAGGTACGGTCGAATCTCCTGGGCGACCCGCCGCCAACGGAAGGCCTTTGTGCCGTACTTCAGCAGGATGCTGGCGGGGATGGTGGCGCCGAGCACGTCCCAGATGATCTCGCCGCCGATCTCGGGCCCCAGTTGGGGTAGCGCGTACTCCGCGGAGATGGCCCGGTACCGGTTCATGATTTCCTGAGCCGTGGCCACGGGGGTGAGGACCGGATCCACACCCCGGGCGACCGCCAACAGCGACTCGTCGAGCAGTAAACGGAAGTCGCGGCTGAACCGGCGGCACTCCTCGACCTGGTCGGCCGTCAGTCGTGTCAGCGAGCCGAGCTGCATCTGGGCGATGACGTCCTGCACCACCGCGTTCTGGAAGCTCTCCCCGCCGCTGCGGAAACTCCTGGTCAGGGCGGTACGCACGGCTGGGTTGGTCAACATGCCGTCCTGGTTGAGCTCGCTGGAGATCACCAGCGATGCGAGGTGGTTCCGCAGACCCACGATCTCGGCCGTGCCCTGCCGCAGCGTCACCGGCGCCTGCGACTCGCCGCCGTAAGCCAACTCTCGTACCGAGCGCATCACCTCGTCCATCTCGCCCAGGCCGGCGCCGAGGGTCGCGGTGGGAAGGACCAGGTCGCTCGGACGCCGCGCTCCGTCGGCCGCGTTTGGCGTGTTCACCTCCCCGGAGTCGCCCACCTCGTACTCGTGTGCCCAGAGCTTCACGAACCCCTGGTCCCGCAACTCCAGGACCCGGCGTTCGATAAGCGCGGCGTCGGCCCTGTCCGTCGGGGCCACCTGGTACGACGAGCGGATGGCGATCGAGTCGGCGAAGAAGACGACCGCCTGCAGGATCCGGTCCAGCGTGTCGTACCCGACGAGGCCGCTGTCGAGCATCGTGAGCGATCGTTCCATCACTGCCTCGTGAGGTACGTCAGGAAGTCGACCTCGTAGAGGTGGGCGCTCCAGCACTGGTACGACACCGTGCTGTGTCGCACACCGAGGTCAAGCGCGAACTCGGCAGCCAGTTGTGCGAAGGCGAGTAGTTCTGGCACGAAGCCGACCCAGACGTCGACGCTGCGCGCGGTCACGAAGAGGTGGAGCGTGTCGGCGACCACCCGCACCGCACCGCCGACCGGCGAGACGGGGAAGGCTGTCTCCAGATCGGACGGGGGCAACCAGGTGGAGAAGACCGCGGAACGGCTGCTGGGATCCCGGCGCAGTAGGTCGGTGATGTGTTGGATCTGGTCGAACGCGTCGCCGCCGTTCTCGCGCCACCGGCGCATCCGCTGGAAGAGCAGCGACTTGTCGCGTTGCGTACCAAAGAGTCGGTCCCGGTAGTCCTTGATGAGTTCCGGGTACCGGTAGTCGGCCGGGGCGGTGAGATCGTTCGGGTTCTGGAGCCAGACTGTCAGCCCGGGCAGGTCGAACGAGATGCCGTGCCGGGTGGTGACCCGCGCCGGCCCACCGTCACGGAACAGGCCCAGTATCTGCGGCCAGCCGGTTTCCACGGTCTCAATCGTGACTTCCACGCATACGCCCCCAACCGCAGCAACTTCCTCACCGGTTGCGCGTCAGGTCCGGCACGTCCGGTGCGGGCGACGTTACCGGACGAGGTCCATCGATCAAAGGATCCGACCGGACGATGCACCACACGTCTGCACGGTCTTCTCGTAGCGCCGACTGGCTTCCGCGGATCGCGATGCCGTTCCAGCGCAGCGCGGACGGACACCGTGCGAAGCGATGCCCGGTCACCCGGTCCGACCGAAGCAGGTGAAGCCCGTCGACGTGCGACGACGCCCGGTCCGGCGATGGCGGGCGGAACCCGTATGGACGTGTCCGTTCAAAGCTCGGCGAAACATTGATCGGTCTGCGCATTCTGTCCGTGCAGAAAGAAAGTGGGTGCGAATGCGCCCCTGGAACGGAGGAATCGCATGCTCAGCACGTCTCACTCTCGGGTCCGGGCCCTCGCGGTCGTCAGTATGGCCGGTGTCGTGGCGGCGATCGGCGCGGTGACCCAGCAGGCGTCCGCCGCCGAACTGGCCGCGCCGGCTGCGGTGGCCGCGCCGGCTGCCGTGGGCGCCGACGCGCGCCGGGTCGCCATCCCGCGCATCGCCTCGACGATCAGGCCGCCAGCGGGGGCGCGCCCCGTCGGCGCGTACGTCGTCACGCGCGGAACGCAGACCTACACGTGTGCTGGCGGTGTGTTCACCGGTGCGTCGGTGCCGGAGGCTCAGCTCATCGGCACGGGCGGTCGGGTCCACCACTTCCGGGGCCCGAGTTGGCAGTCCGAGCGGGACGGCTCACTGGTCACGGCGAAGAAGACAGCGGAGAGCCCGCGACCGGGGACGATCCCCGAGCTGCTGCTGACCGTGGACACCCACAGCGGCACCGGCATGCTCGGCAACGTGGCGTACATCAGCCGTCTGTTGACCTCGGGTGGCGTCGCCCCGGCCGGCGCCTGCGTCGACGGCACGACGGCGGCCGTGCCGTACGGAGCGGTCTACGTCTTCTGGGCCGCGAAGCGCTGACGGCCTCGTCCCGGTGCCGCCGACCGCCGTGGCCAGCGGCCGAGGCTCATGGGTGGCCGTCGATGTTAACGTAAACGATCAGTCGTCCTCAAGGGTCCGGCGGCAGTCCTGCTCCGACCGCTTGGGTGGCGCTCGCCGGTTGACCACTGAGACGTGATCGCGCCACGGGCCGCAGCGCGCCACCGCCTGATGTTCCCAGCACGTTACGTCTTGACGAACGGCATGTTATCGCTCACAGTCGATGGCTAAGGACGACGACACCTTCGGCTTGCCGGGGAAGCCTGCTTCGTCGACCTCGAACCAGGCGTGCGTCAGGGTGTGCAGGCGTCTTGTTAGCGCTAACTTCCTCGACGCATGCACCCGGGCACGTGTCGCGGTGCGCCCATCTCGGGCAGGCCGTTTGGCTTTGGTCACTGAAGGAGGATCATGTCTGCCCTCGATAGGTCTCCATCGATCGCGCCGCCGACGCGGCGGCGTTGGTGGTTGCCCCGCATTGTCGCCGCTGGCGCGGCGGCGATACTGGTCGGCGGTGCCGCCGTAGCGGTGGTGTCGTCTCCCGCTGCCGCAGCGACGGTCGACACGAGCGCGTGGTACGTGTTGGTCAACCGCAACAGCAACAAGGCCCTGGACGTGTACAACCTGGCCACGAACGACGGTGCCCGGATCACCCAGTGGACCCGTAACAACGGCAACCAGCAGCAGTGGCAGTTCGTCGACTCCGGCGGTGGCTACTACCGGGTGAAGTCGCGCTTGTCGGGCAAGGTGCTGGACGTCTCCGGCCGTTCGACCGCCGACGGCGGGGCGATCGTCCAGTGGTCCGACAACAACGGCACCAACCAGCAGTTCCGGTTGGCCGACTCGGACGGCGGGTACGTCCGGCTGGTCAACCGCAACAGCAACAAGGTGATGGAGGTGCAGGGCGCCTCGACCGCCGACGGTGGCAACATCGTGCAGTACGCCGACTGGAACGGCACCAAC
>NZ_JBICTZ010000015.1:0-165576 GCF_043197875.1 Micromonospora sp. NPDC048935
GCACGCCCCGCGGTGGCGGTGCCCGTGCGGGGCCCGGGGGCTAACTAGTGGGTGGGGCCCCCGCCCCCCCCGCGGGCCCCCCCGGGGCCCCCCCCGGGGGGGGGCGGGGGCGCCCCCCCCCCCCCCCACGACAACTTCTAGCGCGGGACGACCCGCTCGGCGGACCACTCCCGCCAGGTGGCCAGCCGGTCCGCGGCGGTGGCGAGTTGGTCGGCCACCGGGCCGGGGCCGGTCGAGCCGGGGGTGGTCCGGGCCGCGAGGGCCGAACGGACCGAGAGCACGTCGCGCACCGACGGGTCGAGGTGCTCGCTGATGGTGGTCAGGTCGTCGTCGGAGACGTCCTCCAACTCGCACTCCCGGGCCGCGCAGAGCGCCACCAGCCGGCCGGTGATCTCGTGGGCGTCCCGGAAGGGCACGTTGCGCCGGACCAGCCAGTCGGCGACCTCGGTGGCGAGGGAGAAGCCGACCGGCGCGGCGGCGACGAGGCGGTCCACCCGGACCGACATCGTGGAGATCATGCCGGCCAGGGCCGGGAGCAGCAGCTCCAGGGTGTCGACGGCGTCGAAGGCCGGCTCCTTGTCCTCCTGCATGTCCCGGTCGTAGGTCATCGGCAGGCCCTTGAGCATGGTGAGCACCGTCACCAGACCGCCGACCAGGCGGCCGGACTTGCCCCGGGCCAGCTCGGCGATGTCCGCGTTCTTCTTCTGCGGCATGATCGACGAACCGGTCGCGAACGAGTCGTCCAACTCCACCCAGCCGAACTCGTGCGAGGTCCAGAGCACGACCTCCTCACCGAGCCGGGACAGGTGCACCCCGATCAGGGCGGTGGCGAAGAGGAACTCGGCGACGAAGTCCCGGTCGGCGACGGCGTCCATCGAGTTGGCGAACGACGTCCGGAAACCCAGCTCCTTGGCCACGGCCACCGGATCCAGCGGAAGCCCCGAACCGGCGAGGGCGCCCGCGCCGAGCGGGCTGATCGCCGCCCGGTGGTCCCAGTCGCGCAACCGCTCCAGGTCCCGCAGCAGCGGCTGCACGTGGGCGAGCAGCCAGTGCCCGAACGTGACCGGCTGGGCGTGCTGAAGGTGGGTCATGCCCGGCGCGGCGGTGTCGATGTGCCGCTCGGCCTGCTCGACCAGCGCCTCCGCCAACTCGACCAGGCGGCTGGCCACGCCCCGGGCGTGGTCGCGCAGGTAGAGGCGCAGGTCGGTGGCGACCTGGTCGTTGCGCGACCGGCCGGCGCGCAGCTTGCCACCGAGGCTGCCGAGGCGCTCCAGCAGCCCGCGCTCCAGCGCGGTGTGCACGTCCTCGTCGTCGATCGTGGGGCGGAACGACCCCGAGGCGCACGCCGCCTCCAGGTCGTCCAGGGCCGCCAGGATCCGACCCAACTCCTCGGGGTCGAGCAGGCCGGCGCCGGCCAGGACCCGAGCGTGCGCCCGGGAACCGGCGATGTCGTACGGGGCCAGGCGCCAGTCGAACTGCACGCTCACCGACAGTCGGGCGAGTGCCTCGGCGGGGCCGCCCGCGAACCGGCCACCCCACAGGCTCGTCCGGTTGGTGGCTGCGCTGTTCTCGGTCAGGCTCTTGTCGTCCACGTCGCCCATCATTGCTCTGCTCGCCTTTCACTCGCGACTGCGGGGCCCACTCGTTGCGCTCGCTCACTCCGCGCGCTGGCGGGCGTCACCGTCCGGCACCGCCCAGCCGGGCGTCCCGCGCGGCGGCCATCCGACTCGGCAGGCCCCACAGCCGCACGAAGCCCTTCGCCAGAGACCGGTCGAAGGTGTCGTAGGTGGCCATCCCGAAGTCGTAGAGGCCCGACGTCGACCGCGACCGCGATCACCTCGGCGCCGGTCCGCTCGGCCAGGTACGGAATGGCGACGGAGGTGTCCAACCCCCCGGAGTACGCGGGCACGACCCGCCCGGTCATGGCGTGCTGTTCCCTTCGGCGTTGTCTTCCCGGCCGGCCCAACCGGCGAGCTTGTCACCGAGCGCGGCCCCGCCGACGGCCTCGCGGGCCAAGACGAGGATGGTGTCGTCACCGGCGATGGTGCCGACGATCTCCGGCAGACCCGCTCGGTCCAACGCGCTGGCCAGGTACTGGGCCGCCCCCGGCGGGGTACGCAGCACGGCGATGTTGCCGCTGGAGTCGACCCCGTTGAGCAGTTCGCGCAGCAACCGCACCAGCCGTGCCGGCGCGGCCTCGGCGTCGCGCAGCGGTCGCTGGCCGTCCTCGGGGATCAGGTAGACGGCGGGCCCGTCACCGCCGCGCACCTTGACCGCGCCCAACTCCTCCAGGTCCCGCGAGAGGGTGGCCTGGGTGACGACGACACCGTCGGCGGCGAGCAGGTCGGCCAGCTCGGTCTGCGACCGGATCGCCTTCTCCCGGATCAGCTCCACGATCCGGGCGTGCCGGGCCGCGCGGGTCAGTGGCCCAGTCAACGCGACTCCCCGACCACGGTGGCCCCGGTCGCGGCAGCCCCGGTCGCGGCAGCTTCGGTCGTCGTGTCGAGCAGGAAGGTCAGCAGTGCCTTCTGCGCGTGCAGCCGGTTCTCCGCCTGGTCGAAGACGGCGCTCTGCGGACCGTCCAGCACCTCGTCGGTGATCTCCTCACCGCGGTGCGCGGGCAGGCAGTGCAGCACGATCGCGTCCGGCGCGGCCTGGCCGAGCAGTTCCTTGTTGACCTGGTACGGCAGGAACGGGGTGATCCGGTCCAGCCCGTCGGACTCCTGCCCCATCGACGTCCAGGTGTCGGTGGCCAGCACGTCGGCGTCGCGTACCGCCTGGGCCGGGTCGGTCAGCACCCGCACCGACCCGCCGGTGTCGGCGGCGATCCGGGCCGCCCGGTCCAGCACGGCCTCGTCCGGCGCGAACCCGGCCGGCCCCGCGATCCGCACGTGCATGCCGGCCATCGCCCCGGCCAGCAGGTACGACTGCGCCATGTTGTTCGCGCCGTCGCCGACGTAGGTCAGGGTGCGCCCGGCCGTGCCGCCGCACCGCTCCCGGATGGTGAGCAGGTCGGCCAGCAGTTGGCACGGGTGGAACCCGTCGGTGAGCGCGTTGACCACGGGCACGGTGGCGCCGCTCGCCACCTCGGCGATCCGGTCGTCGCCGTGGGTCCGCAGCACGATGGCCGCGACGTAGCGGGACAGCACCCGCCCCGCGTCGGCGAGGGACTCACCCCGCCCGAAGTGGGTGACCTGCGTGTCCACCACGAGGGGGTGCCCGCCCAGCTCGGCGATGCCGGCGTCGAACGAGATCCTGGTCCGCAGGCTCTGCTTGTCGAAGAGCACCGCCACCGAACGGGGGCCGGCCAGCGGCTGGTGGCCGAACCGGTCCGCCTTCATCCGCGCCGCCAGGTCGAGGACCGTGGACTGCTCGGCCGGCGAGAGGTCGTCGTCGCGCAGGAAGTGCCGAGTCATGCGCTCGTTCCCGTCGTGGTGGTGGTGGTCGTCGAGATCTTGGAAGGTTTCGGCCCCTGGAGGGGCGCTTTCCCTCCAAGATCTGCGGCGGTTGCGGTGGCTGCCGGGGCGGTCGCGTCCAGGGCGGCGGGCAGCGCCGCGAGGAAGGTGTCCGTCTGGGCGGCGGTGAGGATCAGCGGTGGGACAAGCCGGATCACACCCGGCTGCACGGCGTTGACCAGGAAGCCCGCCTCGCGCAACGCCTCGGCGAGCACCGGTGCCACCGGCGCGGTGAGCGTCACGCCGAGCAGCAGCCCGGCACCGCGTACCCCGGCGATCAGCGGATGGCCCAGCGCCTCGATGCCGCGACGCAGCCGCTCGCCGACGCGCTTGACGTTGTCCAGCAGGCCCTCGTTGGCGATGGTCGCCACCACCGCGAGCGCCGCCGCGCAGCTCACCGGATTGCCGCCGAAGGTGGTGCCGTGCGAGCCGGGGGTGAGCAGGTCCGCGGCCCGGCCGAAGGCCAGCGTGGCCCCGATGGGCAGCCCGCCGCCGAGGCCCTTGGCCAGGGTGACCACGTCCGGCTCCACGCCCTCGGCCTGGTGCGCGAACCAGTGGCCGGTGCGGCCGATGCCGGTCTGCACCTCGTCGAGGACCAGCAGCGCGCCGTGCCGGGCGGTGATCTGCCGGGCCGCGGCCAGGTAGCCGGCCGGGGGGACGACCACGCCGTTCTCGCCCTGGATGGGCTCCAGGATCACCATGGCGGTGGCCTCCGTGACCGCCGCTTCGAGGGCGGCGACGTCGCCGTAGTCGACGTGGGTCACCTCGCCGGGCAGCGGCCGGAACGGGTCGGCCTTCGCCGGCTGCCCGGTCAGAGCCAGGGCACCCATGGTGCGGCCGTGGAAGCCGCCCCGGGTGGCCACCACGTGCGTGCGGCCGGTGCGCCGGGACAACTTGAACGCCGCCTCGTTGGCCTCCGCGCCCGAGTTGGCGAAGAAGACCCGGCCGGGCCGGCCGGCGAGCGCCAGCAACAGCTCGGCCAGGGCGACCGGCGGCTCGGCGACGTAGAGGTTGGAGACGTGCCCGAGGGTCGCGACCTGCTTGGACACCGCCGCCACCACGGCCGGGTGGGCGTGCCCGAGGGCGTTGACCGCGATGCCACCGACCAGGTCGAGGTATTCCCGACCGGTGTCGTCCACCACGACGGCACCGGCGCCGGAGACCAACGCCAGCGGCGGCGTACCGTAGTTGTCCATCATGGACTGCGTCCAGCGCTGCGCCAACGTGCTCACGATGCGACCATCCCGTCTCCCGGCACCACCATCGTTCCGAACCCTTCCGAGGTGAACACCTCGAGCAACGTGGAGTGCGCCACGCGGCCGTCGACCACGTGCGCGGCCGGCACTCCCCCACGCACCGCCCGCAGGCACGCCTCCATCTTCGGCACCATCCCCGACTCCAGGCTGGGCAGCAGCTTGGCCAGGTCGTCCGCGACGATCTCGGAGACCAGGCTTGTGGTGTCCGGCCAGTCGGCGTACAGGCCGGCCACGTCGGTGAGCACGACCAGCTTGCGGGCGCGCAGGGCGATGGCCAGCGCCGCGGCGGCGGTGTCCGCGTTGAGGTTGTGCAGCACCCCGTCCGCGTCCGGCGCCACCGTGGAGATCACCGGAATCCGACCGGCCTCGATCAGGTCGGTCACCGCGGACACGTCTACCGACTCGACGTCACCGACCTGGCCGACGTCGACCGGCAACCCGTCCACGTACGCCGGGCGGCGCACCGCGGTGAACAGCCGGGCGTCCTCGCCGGAGAGGCCGACCGCGTACGGGCCGTGCGAGTTGATCAGCCCGACCAGCTCGCGGCCCACCTGCCCGACCAGCACCATCCGGACCACGTCCATCGCCTCGGCGGTGGTGACCCGCAGCCCGCCCCGGAACTCGCTGGCGATGCCGAGCCGGCCCAGCATGGCGGAGATCTGCGGGCCGCCGCCGTGCACCACCACGGGCTTCAGACCGGCGTACCGCAGGAAGACCATGTCGGCGGCGAACGCCCGCTGCAACTCGGGGTCGGTCATCGCGTTGCCGCCGTACTTGACCACGACCGTGGAGCCGGAGAAGCGCGCCAGCCAGGGCAGCGCCTCGATCAGCGTCTCCGCCTTGACCTGGGCGCGGGTGAGGTCGCTGCTGAGGGTCACCGCGCCAACCTTTCGTCCGCGACTGCGGGACTCCGCTGCGCTGCGTTCCTCGCGCTCACGTCGAGTACGCCGAGTTCTCGTGCACGTACGCGTGGGACAGGTCGTTGGTCCAGATCGTCGCGGCGGACCCACCCGCGTGCAGGTCGATCCGGATGGTCACGTCCCGCCCGGTCAGGTCGACCTTCGACCGGTCCTCGGCGCCGGCACCGCCCCGGCACACCCACACCCCGTTGACCGCCACGTCCACCTCGTCCGGATCGAAGGCGGCGGCGGTGGTGCCGACCGCGGCGAGGATCCGACCCCAGTTCGGGTCGTTGCCGAACAGCGCGGTCTTGACCAGGTTGTTGCGGGCCACCGTGCGGCCCACCTCGACCGCGTCGTCCTCGTCGGCGGCGCCGACCACGTCGATGGCGACCTCCTTGGTGGCACCCTCGGCGTCAGACACCAGCTGCTGGGCCAGGTCGTGACAGGCCGCGGTGACGGCGGCGGTCAGCTCGGCAGGCGTCGGCTCGATGCCACTCGCGCCGCTGGCCAGCAACAGCACGGTGTCGTTGGTGGACATGCAGCCGTCGGAGTCGACCCGGTCGAAGGTGACCCGGGTCGCCGCCCGCAGCGCCTCGTCCAGCGTCGCCGGCCCGGCCACCGCGTCGGTGGTCAACACGCACAGCATGGTGGCCATCCCCGGCGCGAGCATCCCGGACCCCTTGGCCATGCCGCCGACCGTCCAGCCGCCGCCCCGGGCCACCGTGGTCTTGGGCCGGGTGTCCGTGGTCATGATCGCCTCGGCGGCGGCCAGGCCGCCGTCCCGGGAGAGCCCCCGGATCGCCGAGCGGACGCCGGACAGCAGCTTCGGCATCGGCAGCCGCTCACCGATCAGCCCGGTGGAGCAGACCGCCACCTCACCGGCACCGAGCATCAGCCGGGGGCTGACCGAGGTCAGCGCGGCGGCGGTGTGCTCGGCGGTGGCGTGCGTGTCCTGGAAGCCGGCCGGGCCGGTGCAGGCGTTGGCGCCACCGGAGTTGAGCACCACGACGCGGACCACGCCGCCCCGCACGACCTGCTGGCTCCAGAGCACCGGCGCGGCCTTGACCCGGTTGGTGGTGAACACACCTGCCACACCCGCGTCCGGGCCGTCGTTGACCACCAGGGCGACGTCCGCGCCACCGCCGGCCTTGAGACCGGCGGCCACCCCGGCCGCCCGGAACCCCCGTGGGGTGGTAACGCTCACGGTGCTACTCCCCAGATCGACAGGCCCGTCGTCTCCGGCAGGCCGAGCATCAGATTGGCGTTCTGGACGGCCTGACCGGCGGCGCCCTTGCCCAGGTTGTCCAACGCGCTGAGCACGATCAGGCGACCCGAGTCGACGTCGACGGTGGCCTGTAGGTGACACGAGTTGGAGCCCAACGTGGCGGCGGTGTGCGGCCAACGGCCCTCCGGCAGCACGTGCACGAACGGCGCGTCCGCGTACGCCCGCGCCAGCACCTCCTGCGGGTCGACGCCGCGCGCCGGCACCGCCGTGACGGTGGCCAGGATGCCGCGCGGCATCGGCGCCAGGACCGGGGTGAACGACAGCCCGGTCGCGCCGGTGGCCTGCTTGATCTCCGGTACGTGTTGGTGGGTGCCCACCCGGTACGGCGACAGGTCCCCCATCACCTCGCTGGCCAGCAGGTGCGCCTTGGCCGACCGTCCCGCCCCGGAGGTGCCCGAGGCCGCGACCACCACCACGTCGGCGGGGCTGGCCGCGCCGTCGGCGATCAGCGGCGCGAGCGCCAGGGTGATCGCGGCGGCGTAGCAGCCGGTGTTCGCCACCCGGGTGGAGCCGGCGATCAGCTCCCGCTGGCCGGGCAGCTCGGGCAGGCCGTAGGTCCACTGCCCGGCGTGCGTGCCGCCGTAGTACTGCGCCCAGGCGTACGGGTCGGCGAGCCGGTGATCCGCGCCCAGGTCGACGACGCGCACCTCGGCCGGCAGGTGGGCCGCCAGGGCCGCCGACTCACCGTGCGGCAGGGCCAGGAAGACCAGGTCCGCGTCGGCCAGGGTCGTCGGGTCGGTCTCGCCGAGCACCAGGTCGAGCCCGGTGAGCTGCGGATGCACCACGTCGACACGATGTCCGGCCTGGCTGTGCGCAGTGGCGGCGACCAGGTCGAACTCCGGGTGACCGGCGATCAGTCGCAGCAGCTCACCCCCCGCGTAACCGCTCGCACCGGCAACCGCGACTCGGATCCCCATACTCACCTCCGCATGACTATGCAGCGAAGATTAACAAGGACGACTCACGAGTGCAAGTTCATGCAGAGCAGTGCATGCTAATGAAAGGCGGACCGCATCGGTCGAGCGCTGACTGCCCTCTGCCAGATGATCCCGGCAGAGGACACCCGTGTCAGTTCACCCGCTCGGACAACCCGTGCTGACGCTCATACGTCCTCAGGGCCGCGTCCCATGCCTCTGTGTACTCGCTCGGCCCCATACCGAGATCGCCATGTCCCCGCACCGCCTCACGAAGCAGTTTGACGAGTTCGGGAACGCTCTCTCGGCGTTCCTCAACGTACCGGCGGAACACCTCGGCGAACTGCTCACCAGTCAACCGCGCCGCATGCGAGGTCACCGGATCGTCCTCAAGACCCTGTAGCACCGCGCACCAGCGACGAGTCAGCTCGTTCGCCTGGGTCGCCTTGATCTTCTGCAGCTCGTGATCACACTCAAGCCTGATCCGTTCCTCCCAGTACGGCCGCAGCCTCTCCCGGACACGCTCGTCCGGGCTGACGCGGATGAGCACACCGAAGTGCGGCAGGGCACCCTCGCGCGGCCAGCGCTGGCCGCCGAGACGGCTGTTCAGCGCACGCTCGAGATCGTGCGAACGGTGAGGTTCGTGTTCACGTGCCAGGTCAACTGCCCGCTCCCGGACGATCCCGGCAGCCCAGCCCAGGTAACGCTCGGCGCGGAGCCGCAACTCCTCGTAGGCCATGTTCTGCCCCGTCCAGTGGTAGAGGGCGTGCAGGCGGAAGTCGAACGCGTCTCCCTTCGCCGGGACCAGGATCGGCGCCGGGGCGTCCTGCCGGAACGTGACCGTGGCCGGGACGACCGGCGGTGGCGGAGCGGGCGGAAGCGGAAGTTCCGCCGGCGGGAAGAACGCGTGCCACCAACGATGGCGTGCCACCTGCCCGGGTACGGATGGTCTCGTGCCGGGACCGCCAGGCGGATTGATGATCATCGTGTCTCCTCGTCGATCAGTCGTTGTACGTCATCGAGCAGGTCGTTCTGGGGCAGCACGGGACGCCATACGTGGTGGAGCTGATGGTCCAGGCGATGACGCAGTGCGGGCTCTCCCGCGATCAGATGACGCACGAGGTCAAGGCAGTGGCCGGCAACGGCTGGCTGCCGGTCCGCCCGGTCCAGCCAGAACCCGAGGGTCCGCCACGTGCGGTACGCCGTCCGTGGCAGGCTGAGGGCGACCGCCCAGAGCCCGGCCAGATCGGCCAGACGAATCACTTTCTGGTCGACCAGGTGCAGCAACTGCGGCCAGTGCTCTCTCGGCGGTTCCGCCCAACGGTCCGCGAGCACCCGCAGGGTCCGCGCGGCGTGGAGTTGCACCTCGGGGTCGGCGGACGCCGCCCAGTCCACCAGCGCCGGAACGACGCTCGCGGCATGGCCGTTCTCATACACCTCGACCAGTCCTCGGACGACGGAGTTGTTGCGCCGCTGCATCCGGGCCCGAGCCACCTGGCGCAACTGCGCCAACGCCACGTCCGGCCAGAGCCGGGCCAACCCGAGGCTGTACGCGCGCGCCACGGTGTCCTGCAGATGCGCTGCCGGACCGGCGGCCCACTGATCGAGCTCGGCGCGGACCCGAAGGCGCAACATCGGCTGCATGGCCATGGCGACCAGCACGATCGCTGCCGCCTGTCGGACCCCAGCCCGCCGGTCCCGGGCCAATTCCCCCACCGTGTGCAGGGCCGCCCGCACATCGCGCGTCGCCGACCAACCGATGGCCCCGGCGGCGGCCTGCCGGACCGGCGGAAGGTCCGCCCGGATCAGGTCTGCGAGCCAGTCGAGGAGTTGTCCAGGCGACCACCAGTCGGTCCACGCGACGTCCAGCAGTGCCGACCGGATCGACTCGCTACCCGCCGGAAAGTCGATCCGGCACCCGCCCGGCACCCGCCCGTCGGGCACCCGTGTGACAGCCTGGCCCAGCGCCTGCCCCAACAGCATGTCGATCGCCGACCCGCGCAGGGGTGCACCGATCGGCGTCATCTCCGGGAAGCCCTGGCGAGCCAGACGTTGGGCTGCCTCGTGGATCTCGGCCACGGGCTGTCCGGCCAGCACGGCGCAGGAGAGGCGGAACGCGCGCACCTCCTCGTCGGTGAACCCGTCCGTCTCCTCGCCGCGGCGTCGCACGTCGAGGATCTCCACGGCGCGCTCCCGAAGTTGGAGCGGCAGGAACTGCTCCAGCCGCACGGCCAGGGCGCCAGCCTTGGGAGCGGTGGGAGAGAGCGCCGCGACGACCTTCAGGACCTCGCTGGGTCGAGGCTCTCCGGCCAGGTAGGCCGACAGCAGTGGATGTCCGACGCAGTCCAGATCCACATACCGCTCCAGGCAGCGTCCGTCGCAGGTGTCCGTGCACCAGCCGACACACCGCCCTCTGAGCTGATGACGGAGTTGCGCCCGAAACACCTCGGTTGCCGGGGCCGGGCGATGGTCCACGACGTGGCTGACGAAGTCGTGCTTCCGCTGGGAGAAGTCACCGACCAGGACCACCGTCGTGCCCGAGGTCGCGGCCCTGGCGGCCAGCGCCACCAGTGTGAATCCGTCGACCGCGCGGAGAACCACCTCGCTCAGTTCGACCACGTAACCGTGTCCCGCGGGCAACGACACCCCCGCGCCGAGCAGATCGGACAACCGCTCGACGCCGAGCACGCAGACCCGGTTGAACCCGTGTCTGCGGGCCACCGCGAGGGTCGCCGACGTGAACCGTCCGCTCCCCACCGGTCCGGAGAGGCAGACCAGGTGGTGCTGGTGGAGATGACGGTCGAGCCGCCGGTCACTGGGCGTGGACGCGTACCCGCTGGCGGTCTCGTGGACGCCTGCCTCGACAAGTGTTTCGAACCAGACCCGCCCCGCGCCGTCGGACCGGGCGGCGGTGACATTGACGGTCCCGATGGCGACGGCGCCATGACCGGTGGCGTTCTGTCCCTGGACCCGAACATCGCCGACTCCGATGCTCGACCCACCCAGCAGGCCGGCCAGCCGGCGCAACACGTCCGTCGGGTCGAGGTGGTCTTCCGGTTCGTCCGCCTCCTCCTCCGCTGGCTCCTCGGGCAGTTCCCCGGTCGAACCCGGCTCGTCCTGGCCATCGAGGGAACCCGTGGCTGGCAGGGTGTCCCCCGATCCGGCGAGCACACCAGCACCGGCGTCGCCGAACGGGTCGTCGGCCGAGGGCTCCTCCGAAAAATCGTGCACGAGGTCGTCCAGAGCCCGCGCGGTGCCGGCGGAGGCAGAGGGATACCGAACGATCATCGGGACCTGCCTCGTCTCGGGCCGACGTTCGCGTCGCGGCCGACCGAGCCGATCGCCGTCGCACCCTGGCCGATCGCGTTCTGCCCCTGGACCCGGATGTCACCGGTCCGAATTCCACCGTGACCTGTCGCGCTGTTGGTGGGCTTCCCCTCGGCGGTGCCTGCCGGCTTCTCCCCAGCCGGGGCAGGGCCTTCCACAACGGGGGGTACGACGCCCGGGACCGCCGCGCCGCCGAGATCCTCGTCCACGACACACAGCCAGGCGTACTCGCGGAACTCCTTGTCCGGATGGGCCACCTCGATCCGCACGAAACGCTCCGGCCGCATCTCTTCCGGATACTCGCTGACCACGTCCCGGAAGATCTCGGTCGAGACGACGAGCGCCACCCCCGCCTCGGGAAAGGCCGCCAGGGCCTTCTTGACGGGATCGGCATCGCACAGGCGACAGACGAAGACGACGGCGTTGCCGGGGAAACCGTTCGCACCGTCCATGTGCACCAGGCCCTGGTGCACGGCCACCCGGAGTCGGATCCGGGCAACGGGGAGGCGGCTGCCGTTGTAGTTGCGCAGCCGCCGGTTCAGCTCCGGCACGAACCTACCGATGACACGAGACTCGGCCACCTCCCGGGGCAGGATTGCGAGTTCGCCGTCACCCGCCCGCTGAGTGGTCCAGGCCACACGGTCCAGGCCGACAGCGCCAGCAGCCTCGTGCAGCAGTTCTCCGAAATGCCGCTGCGCCTCATACTGCTGCAGGTTGCTGCGTCGGCTGTACCGTTCCATATCCACAGAGATCAACAGTCGCCGCTCGGGATGTTGCATCAGGCTCCCGCCCCTCGTCACCGGCTCGCCCGACGAGCGAGCACCGCAGGAGCCATCGAAGCGCCGGGGACCAGTCGGGACCCCGTAGAAGTACGGCATCGTCTCGGGGCTGTCGAAAAACGGTCATCCCGTTCTGTTCGGGAGTCAGCGACACCCCCGGACGGTGTCCTTGTCGCATGAGGACGAACCTGTTTGCGCTGCTGCCCACCCTCGAATGGCCACCCGTGGCCGTGATGGTGCTGATGGCGATCCGCCTGCTGGCCGAAATCGTCGCCGCGACAGGGGCATCGCGCTGCGCGCAGGAACGGCTACGCTTCGGCAGCTGTCAGTGGCGAAGGAGGCTGAGGCCGCAGATGCGACGACCACGCGAGCTTTCCGGCGGCAAGTGGCCCTACGGCACGTTCCTACAACGCCTCGCGCCGCCGGTTCGCATGACGCTGCTGGGGCTGGGCGTTCGTCGTGAGGTTCCCGCCGGGCAGATCGTGATCCACGAAGGCATACGGGAATCCCACCTGGTACTCCTCGAAGAGGGCCTGACCAAAGTCACCGCCACGCTGCCGGATGGCCGGTCGGCCCTGCTGTCGCTCCGGGTCGGCGGCGACCTCGTGGGCGAAATGTCCGCGCTGAACAACGCTCCCCGCTCCGCGACCGTCACGACCTGCGGGCCCGCACGGTACAGCGTGATCCAACCGGACCGGTTCAAGCGGTTCCTGAAGGAACACCCCGACGCCGCCCTCGAACTCGCCGCGATGGTGTCCGACCGACTGCGCTGGTCGAATCGACGGCGGATCGACTTCACCTCGTACCCGGTGAAACTGCGTGTCGCCCGAGTGATCGCGGAACTGTGCCGGACCCACGGTCGACAAGGGCGCGACGGCATCATCATCGACGTCCGACTCACGCAGCCCGACCTGGCCACCATCTGCGGCGCCTCCGAGACCTCCATCCAGAAGGCGCTGCGGGAGCTACGGACAGACGGATTCGTCGACACCGACTACCGCCGGATCACCGTCCGCGATCTGGCAGGTCTGCGCAAGCTCGGCGACCTGGAATCCAGCGAAGACTGACGGGCCCCCTCCTGCCGTCCGCAGGAGGGGGCCCATCGGCTCCGTTACGCGCCGCGCAGGGTCGCGCCGAGGCGTTCCGCCGCTACCGCGACCGCCGCGTCCCGGGCCGCCACCGCCTCCTCGACGGTCAGCGTCCGGTCCGGCGCACGGAAGGTCAGCTTGTACGCCAGCGACCGGCGACCGTCGCCGAGCTGCGCGCCGGAGTACACGTCGAACAGCCGCACGTCCTCCAGCAGCGGACCGGCGCCCGCCTCCAGTGCCCGGCGCACCTGCTCCGCCGGCACCGACTCGTCCACCACCAGGGCCACGTCGATGAGTGCCGGCGGGAAGCCGGACACCGTCGGCGCGGGCGTCACCGGGGTCGCCGGCAGCGCGTCCAGGTCCAACTCCATCGCGCAGGTGCGCCGGGGCAGCTCCAGCGCCGCGACCACCACCGGGTGCAGCTCACCGGCGTGCCCGACGACCGCGCCGTCGACTCGCAGCTCGGCGCAGCGGCCGGGGTGCCACGGCGCGTACTCGGCCGCCCGCACCTCCACCCGCTCGTCGGGGATCCCGGCGGCGGCCAGCACGTCACGCGCCGCCTCGATCGCGTCCGCCCAGCCGGCCGGGCGACCCGCGCCCCACCAGCCGGCCGGGTCGAGGTCGCCGGCGAGCACCACGGCGACGTGAACCGGCTGCGCCGGCACGACCGCGTCGGCGGCGGCGAACTCCGCGTCGGTCGGACGTCGGTCCACGCCCATCGCCGGCGGGCTGCCGGCGCCGAGGCGCGGGTGGAAGACCGCCCCGATCTCGTAGAGGGCCAGGTCGCGGTGACCCCGGCCGAGGTTGCGCTTGAGGGTGCCGAGCAGCGGGCCGAGCAGCGTGGTACGCAGCAGCGGCTCCTCCTCGGACAGCGGGTTGGCCAGCCGCACCGCCGGCCTGCGCAGGTCGTCGGCGGGCAGGCCGAGCTGGTCGGCCAGCTCCGGCGACACGAACGGGTGCGCCAGCACCTCCACGTACCCTCGCTCGGCCAGCGACCCCGCGACCGCCCGACGCCGACGCTGCCGCGGGGTCAACCCGCGGCCGGGGGGTGCGGTCGGCAGCACCGCCGGCACCCTGTCGTACCCGTCGAGGCGAACCACCTCCTCGACCAGGTCGGCCGGGTCGGTCAGGTCGGGCCGCCAGGTCGGCGGGGTGACGCTGAGCGTCACCCCGACGCCGCTGGCCACGCCGACCGCGCCCGGGTCCTCGGACAACCGGTCCGCGCCCTGCGCGACGGTGCAGCCGACCCGTTCCAGCAGGGCGACCACCCGCGCCGGCGGGTACTCGACGCCGACCCGCCGGGTCGGCAGGTCCGCTGGAAGACTGATCGGGGTACGCGGCCGGACGTGGTCGATGTCCAGGACCTCCGCGCTCGGCGTGCCCCCGCCGTGCTCGGTGAGCAGCCGCACGGCCCGCTCCAACGCGACGAGCGCCACGGCCGGGTCGACGCCCCGCTCCCAGCGCTTCGCGGCCTCGCTGAACAGCTTGTGCCGGCGGGCCGTCCGCCCGACCATCGCCGGGTCCCAGTGGGCGGCCTCGAACAGCACGTTGGTGGTCTTTCCGGTGTCGACCTCGCTGGTCTCGCCGCCCATCACCGCGGCGAGGGAGATCGGACCAGTGTCGTCGCAGATCACCATGTCATCGGCGGTGAGCACCCGGTTGACCCCGTCGAGGGTGGTCAGCTTCTCCCCCGCCTCGGCGCGACGGACCACCAGCGGCCCGGCGATCCGGTCGGCGTCGAAGGCGTGCATCGGCTGGCCCAGCTCCAGCATCACGTAGTTGGTGATGTCGACCGGCAGCGAGATGCTGCGGATGCCGGCGGTGACGAGCCGCTGGGACATCCAGGACGGGGTGGGCGCGCTCGGGTCGACGCCGCGGACCAGGCGGGCCGCGTACCGGTCGCAGCCGACCGGGTCGCGGACCTCCACCGGGTACGCCGGCGTCGCCGTGCCGGCCGGCGCGGGCACCAGAGCCGGGTCGCGCAGCGGCACGTCGAACGCGTGCGACAGCTCCCGGGCCAGGCCGCGCAGGCTCAACGCGTACCCCCGGTCGGGGGTGATCTCCAGATCGAGCACGACGTCGTCGAGGCCGACCACCGGGCGCGCGTCGTCGCCCGGCTTGGCCGTCACGTCCGCGCCCAGCACGATGATGCCGGAGTGGTCGTCGCCCAGGCCCAACTCCTTCGCGGAGCAGATCATGCCGGCCGAGTTGTGCCCGTACGTCTTGCGGGCGCCGATGGCGAAGCCGCCGGGCAGCACGCCGCCGGGCAGGATCACCACCACCCGGTCGCCCACGGCGAAGTTACGGGCACCGCAGACGATCTCCTGCGGCTCGCCGGTGCCGTTGGCGGCACCCACGTCGACCCGGCAGAACCGGATCGGCTTCTTGAAGCCGGTGAGCTCCTCGATCTCGCGGACCTCACCGACGACGAGCTGGCCGGTGACGGTCTCGGCCAGGTCCACCACGGACTCGACCTCGATGCCGAGGTCGACCAGGGCCTGCTCCAGGTCACCGGTGGGCAGGTCGGCGGGGATATCGACGTACTCCCGCAGCCAACTGACAGAAACTCGCATGACGTCAGACCACCGTTCCCGTGTCTCGTACCCGCATCGCCTACGCCCCGGTCCCGAGCGCCCGACTGAACCGCACGTCGCCCTCGAAGAGATGGCGGATGTCGCTGACCCCGTGCCGGACCATCAGGGTCCGGTCGATGCCCATGCCGAAGGCGAACCCGGAGTAGACCTCCGGGTCGACGCCGCAGGCGCGCAGCACCCGTGGGTTGACCATCCCGCAGCCGCCCCACTCGACCCACTGCGGGCCGTCGCGGTGCTCCGGGAACCACACGTCGAACTCCGCCGACGGCTCGGTGAACGGGAAGTAGTGCGGCCGCCACCGGGTCTTCGCCTCCGGGCCGAACATCGCCCGGGCGAAGTGGTCGAGCGTGCCCCGCAGGTGCGCCATCGTGATGCCCTTGTCGACCACCAGGCCCTCGGCCTGGTGGAACACCGGGCTGTGGGTGGCGTCGATCTCGTCGGTGCGGTAGACGCGACCGGGCACGATCACGTAGATGGGCGGCTTGCGGCTGAGCATGGTGCGGGTCTGCACCGTCGACGTGTGCGTGCGCAGCACCAGGCCGGAGCCCTCCGGTGCGATGTGGAAGGTGTCCATCAACCCCCGCGCCGGGTGGTCGGCGGGGATGTTCAACGCGTCGAAGTTGACCCACTCCAGGTCGACCTCGGGCCCCTCGGCCACCTCGTAGCCCATCCCGACGAAGAGGTCACTTATCGACTCCATCAGGGTGCTCAACGGGTGCCGGGCCCCCCGCGGACGCCGGTCGTAGGGCAGGGTGACGTCCACCCGCTCCTCCACCAGCACCCGCTCGGCCTGCTCGCGTTCCACCACCTCGGCGCGCTCGGCGTAGGCGGACTCGATCGCCCGGCGGGCCTCGTTGACCCGCTTACCCGCGTCGGACTTCGCGGCCGGCGGCAACGCGCCGATCTCCCGGCGGGCGAGGGAGACCGGGGACCGGTCCCCCAGGTGCACCGAGCGCAGCGCGGTCAGCGCGTCCGGATCGGCGGCGGCCTCGAACGCCTTCGTGGCGTCCGCGACGGCCTCGGCCAGGGCGGCGGGGTCGAGCAGGGCGACCTGCTTCGGGTCGTACGGATCGTTGCGGTAGCTCATGGCGTACGGGCACTCCCTCACGGCGGCGCCAGCCCTCAGCGGGGCGGCTAAGCGAGTCTACGGACGCGCGGCTGTGCCGCAGCCCGCCGGTAGGAGTCCGTGCAGGGAGCAGGTCAGGCCCGCCGCCCGCCGACACCGGCGGGCTGGCTAAACGAACGCCGTTGCGCGTTCATGGACGGACGCTCTCCCCTGCTGTCAGTCGCGCCGGGCACGATCACCGTCAGCGCTGTGCTCTCGCTGAAGCGTACAGGCACACCGCCGCCGCGGCAGCCAGGTTAAGGCTCTCCGCGCGCCCGTACAGCGGCACCCGCACCCGGGCGTCGGCTGCGGCGGTCAACTCCTCGGGCAACCCGTGCGCCTCCGAGCCGAACAACCAGGCGGTGGGCCCGACGAGCCGACCGTAGTCGGTCAGGTCGTCCAGGTCGCTGTCGCCGTACCCCGTGGTGGCGAAGATCGACAGTCCGGCGGCGCGCAGCGCGTCGACCACCGTGACCGGGTCCGGCGCGCGGACGACGTCGACGTGGAAGAGGCTGCCGGCCGAGGCCCGCACACACTTGCCGTTGTACGGGTCGACGGCTTCGCCGGCGAAGACCACCGCACCCGCCCCGGCCGCGTCGGCGGTGCGCAACACGGTGCCGGCGTTGCCCGGGTCGCGGATCTCGGCGAGCACCGCCACCAGCCGGGGTGCGTTCGCGAGGGCCTGCTGGAGCGACACGTCGAGGTGCCGGCAGACCGCGACCAGCCCCTGCGGGGCGACGGTCTCGGCCAACGCGGCGAGGGCGTCGTCGGTCACCTCGGAGACGGGCACGTCGGCGTGGGCCGCCGCGGCGGCCAGGTCCGGGTGCCGGTCGAGCGCGGCGGGCGTACCGAACAACTCGGTGACCACCCCCGGCCGCGCCAGTGCCTCGCGGACCGCCTGTGGTCCCTCGGCCAGGAACCGGCTGGCGGCGTCGCGGTCGCGGCGGCGCTGCAACCGGCGGGCGGCGACAATCCTGGGGGTACGCGGGGTGAAGGCCATGGTGTGGGCTCCTCCGGCACGATCGAGGCGCCCCCCGGACGGCGGTGCCGACACGGGAGACGCCTCGCTCTGGTGCGTGGGGATCAGGCGGCCTGAGCCGCCGCGCCGCCGGTGCCCTCGGCCGTGACCGCGGCCCGGGCCAGCTCGACGATCGCCGCGAAGGACGCGGCGTCGTTGACGGCCATGTCGGCCAGGATCTTGCGGTCGACCTCGATGCCGGCCAGACGCAGGCCCTGGATCAGGCGGTTGTAGGTCATCCCGTTCGCCCGGGCGCCCGCGTTGATCCGCTGAATCCACAACTGCCGGAAGTCGCCCTTGCGGTCGCGACGGTCCCGGTAGGCGTACTGCATCGAGTGCAGCACCTGCTCCTTGGCCTTGCGGTACAGCCGGGAGCGCTGACCGCGGTAACCGCTCGCGGTCTCCAGCAGGGTACGACGCTTCTTCTGGGCGTTCACAGCCCGCTTGACGCGTGCCATCTCAACTCCTTAAAACGTAAAGGTGGCGCGCGTCAGCGGCCGAGCAGCTTCTTGATGCGCTTGACATCGGCCTTGGCCACCTCGACCGTGCCGGTCAACCGGCGGGTACGGGTGGAAGACTTACCTTCCAACAGGTGGCGCTTGCCGGCCTGCTCGGCCACGATCTTGCCACGGCCGGTCACCTTGACCCGCTTGCCCATACCCGTGTGGCTCTTCATCTTCGGCATGTGGAACGTCTTCTCCCCTGTTACTCGCCGCTGGTATCGGCGGCGAGGCCGGTGTTACCGGCTGCTGCGGTCTCGCCGACCGCCGCGGTCTCCTCGGCTGCCGGAGCGGCGGACTCGTCCGCCGCCCGGTCCCGAGGCCCACCGCGGGACGCCGTAGCGGCAACCGCGGAGGCCTTGACGGCCCGGTGCGGAGCGAGAACCATGATCATGTTTCGGCCGTCCTGCTTGGGAGCGGCCTCGACGTATCCCAGGTCCGTGATCTCGGATTCGAGCCGGCGCAGGAGCCGGTAACCCAGCTCCGGGCGACTCTGCTCGCGACCGCGGAACATGATCGTCACCTTGACCTTGTCGCCCGCCTTGAGGAACCGCACCACGTGACCCTTCTTGGTCTCGTAGTCGTGCGGGTCGATCTTCGGCCGAAGCTTCATTTCCTTGATGACGGTCTGCTGCTGGTTACGCCGCGCTTCGCGCGCCTTGAGTGCGCTCTCATACTTGAACTTGCCGAAGTCCATGAGCTTGCACACCGGCGGGCGCGCCATCGGCGCAACCTCGACCAGGTCCAGATCGACGTCCGCGGCCAGCTGAAGGGCGCGCTCCAGCGGGACGATGCCCACCTGCTCACCCTCGGGGCCGACCAGTCGGACCTCACGTGCCCGGATCTGCTCGTTCACGCGTGGTTCGACGCTGATGGGGCCTCCTCGAGTCGTTTCTGCTCAGGTGCCGACCCCCGCGGCTCCCAGGTGGGAACCGACCTGGAAAGCAGAAGGCCCCGGCGCATGCCAGGGCCCGCTCGACCGGTCAGCACGATCACAGGATCGCTCATCCGACGCCGGGACGTGCCCGGAACCGGTGACCGGACCCGGCCACCGTAGCGGCGACTCGGGTGGGAGCAGGCGCTCCGCTTTCAAGGCTGCCTGCTCGCATGCGGAGACAGCCTGGTCGACTCGATAACACTACACCCGCGCCCCGACCGCCCCCAAACCGGGCACACCCAACCCACGCAGGGCCTCCACACACGCCGCCCGCCCCCCGGTGGCCCGGGTCACCCCGCGGGCGGAGCGGCCCGGCGAGCCACTGCGAGCGGAGCGGCCCGGCGTGCGCGGTAGACCCGTCAGCGCGGTAGACCCGTCAGCGCGGTAGACCCGTCAGCGCGGCGGGCCCGGGGGCCCGGTCGGGCCCGGCGGGATCAAGATCCACGCAAATTCACCGAAAGTGCTGCCTCAGGGCGGGCTGAGGCAGCACTTTCGGTGATGTTGCGTGGATCTTGGAGCGTGGGGAGGGGCGGTGACCGCGTGGGGAGGGGCGGTGACGGCGTGGGGAGGGGCGGTGACCGCGTGGGCCGGCCGAAGAGGCGGGATGGTCGGGGTCAGTGACGCGCGGCGCGTTCGGCGAGGTGGGCCTGGTGAGCCTGGTGCAGTCGGCGCAGCGCGCGGACCCCGTCGACGGCAAACTCCTTGTCGGCGGCCTGCAGGGCGATCATCGGCAGCAGGTCGTCGTCGTGCAACTCCAGGCTGGCCCACGGCGCGCCCCGGTCGAAGCGGACGCCCCGGACGACCTCCCAGGGCAGCTCGTAGGAGCTGATGACGTTACGGACCCGGATGCCGCGCGCGTCCGCCTCCACCCGAGGACGGGTGAACAGCAGAAAGCCGAGAGCACCGAAGACGCCGAGACCGATCATGGCAATCTGGTCGCCGCGCTGGAAGCTGCCGTAACCGTCGCCGGTCGGGCCACTCAGCGACGTGGCGACCAGAGCGAACACCACCACCAGGGCAGCCGCTGCCGACCAGCAGACCACGCGGATGCGGCGGGGCTTCAGGCGGACCAGCTCGGTTTCACTCACCCCACCAGTCTGCCACCCACACCCACCCGTCAAACGCACCACCCGCCGAGCCACCACCCCGAGCCCCGGGCACCGGGCACCGGACGCCGAGCCCCGGGCACCGGGCACCGGGCACCCACCGCATGATCGTGCTCGAACCAGGATGTAGTGGTCTCGGTGGTGGTGGAGGCCACTACATCCTGGTTCGAGCGTGATCTTGCCTCTCCTGGAACGGCCGCGACGCGCGCCCACGCGTCAAACCCACACGAACCCGACAAACCCATTCGAGGTCAGTGAAAACGGGGGTGTCCCTGGCGGCCGGACACCCCCGTTTTCACGAAACCGAGTTGATCAAGCGGGATACGGTCAGAGGCGGCAGGCGTGGATGTTGGTGACGAGGATGGCGCGGGCGCCCAGCTCGTACAGCTCGTCCATGATGCGGTGGACGTCGTCGCGGAGCACCATCGCCTGCACCGCCACCCACCCCTCGCGGTGCAGCGGGGACACGGTGGGCGACTCGATGCCGGGGGTGAGCCCGCTGGCCCGTTCCAGCAGACCGGCCGGCACGTCGTAGGCGAGCATCACGTAACGACGGGCGACCAGCACACCGTGCAGGCGGCGCAGCAGCTGCTCGGACTGCGGGTGCGGCGGGGCGTCGGTACGGCGGACCAGCACCGCCGACGAGCGCAGCAGCGGCTCGCCGAACACCACGAGGCCCGCCTGGCGCAGGGTGGCGCCGGTCTCCACCACGTCCGCGATCACGTCGGCGACGCCGAGGCGTACGGCGTTCTCCACCGCGCCGTCGAGGCGGATCACGTCGGCCTTGACGCCCGCCTCGCCGAGGTGCCGCTCGACCAGCCCCGGGTACGCGGTGGCGATCCGGTGCCCGCCCAGCTCCTGCACGGAGGCGATGTCGCCGGGGCGGGCGGCGAAGCGGAAGGTGGCCTGACCGAAGACGAGGTCGACCACCTCCTCGGCCGGCGCGGCCGAGTCGATCAGCAGGTCCCGGCCGGTGATCCCGAGGTCGAGGTCACCGGAGCCGACGTAGGTGGCGATGTCCTTGGGGCGCAGGTAGAAGAATTCGACGTCGTTGGCCTCGTCGCGGCAGACGAGGTCCTTGGGGTCGGTGCGTTGGCGGTAGCCCGCCTCGCGCAGCATCTGGGCGGCAGGTTCGGCCAGGGTGCCCTTGTTGGGGATGGCGACACGCAGCATGACGGAGTGCTCCTTCGATCCGGATGGCGATCAACGGGTGGGGATGCACTCACAGATGTCGGTAGACGTCCTTGAGGTCGAGACCACTGGCGAGCATGAGCACCTGGACCTGGTAGAGCAGTTGGGAGATCTCCTCGGCGGTGCGCTCCGGCCCCTCGTGCTCGGCGGCCATCCACGACTCGGCCGCCTCCTCGACGACCTTCTTGCCGATGAAGTGCACGCCCTTTTCCAGGGCGGCGACGGTGCCCGAGCCCGGGGTGCCGGCGGCGGCCTTGGCCTGCAGCTCGGCGAACAACTCCTCGAACGTCTTCACGGGAGACGATTCTTCCAGCCGCCGCGGCGACGCCCCGCGTCCGGGTCGGCCGAAATCCAGCAAGCGGACAATTCCCTATCAACATGGTGGGACAAGCCCCCAAGCAGACCCGTCGATACCTCTACGCTGTCGGCCATGGCCAGCAGCTCACGTCTCCTCGCGCTCACCCTCGCCGGTGCGGTCGTCACCGCCGTCGCTGGGTGCGCGCCACAGGAGGAGAAACCCAACCCCACCGTCACCGCCGCGCCGTCCTGCGCCAAGGACAGCCTGCCCACGCGTACGCCGGGCAAGCTCACCATCGCCACCGACCAGCCCGCGTACGAGCCGTGGTTCGCCAAGGACAAGCCGGACAGCGGCGAGGGCTTCGAATCCGCCGTCGCGTACGCGGTGGCCGAGAAGCTGGGCTACGCCCGCGCCGACGTCACGTGGACCCGGGTCAAGTTCGACACCGCGATCGCACCGGGGCCGAAGAACTTCGACTTCGACATCAACCAGTTCTCCATCACCGAGGAGCGCAAGCGGGCTGTCGACTTCTCCGCACCGTACTACCTGGTCCGGCAGACCGTGATCGCGTTGAAGTCCTCGAAGATCGCCGGCCGGAAGTCGTTGGCGGAGCTGCGCGACGCCAAGCTCGGCGCCCAGGTCGGCACCACCAGCTATCAGGCGATCACGGACGTCATCACGCCGGCCGCGAAGCCGCAGGTCTACAACAGCAACGACGACGCCAAGAAGGCCCTGCAGAACGGGCAGATCGACGGTCTGGTGGTGGACCTGCCGACCGCCTTCTACATCACCGGCGCGGAGATCACCGACGCGACGATCGTCGGGCAGGTGCCGCAGGTCGGCTCACCGGAGGCATTCGGGCTGCTGCTGGACAAGAACTCGCCGTTGACCTCCTGCGTCACCGGCGCGGTCGGCCAGCTCACCGAGGCGGGCACGCTGAAGCAGTTGGAGCAGAAGTGGCTCGCGCAGGTGGCGGGGGCGGCCGAGCTGCGGTGACACTGCTCGAACACGTCCCGTCCGAGGCGCAGCGGCGGCGGTCCGCGTACCGGAGTCGGCAGACCGTCTACAGCGTGCTGGTCGCGGCCTGTTCCACGGCGGCTCTCGGCACTCTGCTCGTCGTCGCGGTGACCGGTGCTCCCGGCTGGGAGCGGGTCCGGCGGTCGTTCCTGGACCCGGCGATCGCCTCCGACGCGTTGCCGGCGGTGCTGAGCGGGCTCTGGCTCAACGTACGGCTGCTGGTCTGCTGCGCGGTCGGCGCGCTGCTGCTCGGGCTGGTGATCGCGGTGCTGCGGACGCTGCGCGGCCCGGTCTTCTTCCCGGTCCGGGCGCTGGCCGCCGGCTACACCTACACCTTCCGCGGCCTGCCGCTGATCATCGTGCTGTACCTGCTCACCCTCGGCGTGCCGGGCCTGCGGTTGCAGGGCATGCCGCCGGTGCTGGCGCTGGGTGGGATCGCGTTGGTCCTCACCTACGGCGGTTACCTCGCCGAGGTGTTCCGGGCCGGCATCGAGTCGGTGCACCCCAGCCAGCTCGCGGCGGCCCGCTCGTTGGGCCTGACCTACCGGCAGACGATGCGGCACGTGGTCCTGCCGCAGGCCGTGCGCCGGGTGGCGCCACCGCTGCTCAACGACGTGGTGGCGTTGCAGAAGGACGTCGGGCTGGTCTCCCTCGCGGGGCCGATCGACGCGGTCCGCGCCGCGCAGATCGCCACCGCCCAGACCTTCAACTACACGCCGTACGTCGTGGCGGGGGTGCTCTTCGTGCTGCTCGCGATCCCGCTGATCGCGGTCACCGACTGGGTGACGCTGCGCGCGGCACGCCGACAGTCGGGAGGCTGACCATGGCTCTGCTGCGTTGCCGGGGCCTGCGTAAGGAGTTCGGGGGCACCGTCGTGCTCGACCAACTCGACCTGACGGTCGCCGAGCACCAGGTGGTGGCCCTGATCGGCGCGTCCGGGTCGGGCAAGTCGACGCTGCTGCGCTGCGTGAACCTGCTGGACGACCTCGACGACGGCACCATCGAGTTGGACGGGGAAGACATCTCCGACCCCCGGGTGGACCCGGACCGGGTCCGGCGGCGGATCGGCATGGTGTTCCAGGCGTACAACCTCTTTCCGCACCTGAGCGTCCTGGACAACATCACCCTGGCGCCGCGCCGCGTACACGGGCGGGGTCGGGCGGAGGCGGAGGCCCAGGCCCGGGAGTTGCTCGACCGGGTGGGGCTCGGTGCCCGCGCGGACGCCTACCCGGACCGGCTCTCCGGTGGGCAGCAGCAGCGGGTGGCGATCGTCCGGGCGCTGGCCAACTCACCTCGACTGATGCTGCTCGACGAGGTCACGTCCGCGCTGGACCCGGAACTCGTCGGTGAGGTGCTGGCCATGATCCGGGACCTGAAGGCCGACGGCATGACCATGGTGCTGGCCACCCACGAGATGGGCTTCGCCCGGGAGGTCGCCGACCAGGTGTGCTTCCTGGACGCCGGGCGGGTCGTCGAGAGCGGCCCACCGGAGCAGGTGCTCGGCGAGCCGACCCAGCCCCGGACCCGGCAGTTCCTGCACCGGATCATCGAGGCCGGCCGGCTCTGAACACCCGCCCGCAGAGCCGGCCAGGGCGGCAGCCGCCGAAGCCGCCAGCCGGCCAGGGCGGCAGCCGCAGAAGCCGCCAAGCACCAGCCGGCCGAGGCGGCTGAGGCGTCAGCCGCCGAAGCCGACCCGCTGGGCGTTGCCGGCCGCCACCGCTCGCACGGCCAGCGCGGCGTCCAGCGCGGCGACGGTGGCCGCCCAGCCCTTGTCCTCGGCCGAGCCGGGCAGACCGGCCCGGTCGCGGGCCTGCTCGATGGTCTCCACCGTCAGCACCCCGTGTGCCACCGGCTTGCCCTCGTCCAGCGCCACCCGGGTCAGCCCGTCGGTGACCGAGCGGCACACGTAGTCGAAGTGGGCGGTCGAGCCGCGCACCACCACGCCGAGAGCGACCACCACGTCACAGCGGCGCGCCAGAGCCTGGGCCACCACCGGCAGCTCGACCGAGCCGGCGACCCGGGCCACGACGGAACGGGCGCCGCACGCCTCGGCGGCGGCCACCGCCCGCTCCAGCATGTGGTCGGTCAGGTCACCGTGCCACCGGGCGGCGACGACCCCGACGGTCAGCCCCGCGGCGTCCACCGCGTCGACTCCCGGCTCCCCGAAACCCGCCATCGTCATGCTCCGATCTCGTCGTTGGCGACCGGGCGCCCCAGCGGCGCCTCGGACACCTCGTCCAACTCGTCCAGCAGGTGACCCATCCGGTCCCGCTTGGTGCGCAGGTAGCGCAGGTTCTCCGGGTGCGCGCCGGCCGGCAGCCCCTCCCGGCCGGTGATGGTCAACCCGTACCCCTCCAGCCCGGCCCGCTTGGCCGGGTTGTTGGTCAACAGTCGCATCGAGCGCACGCCCAGGTCGTAGAGGATCTGGGCGCCGGTGCCGTAGTCGCGGGCGTCGGCCGGCAGCCCCAGGTCCAGGTTGGCGTCGACGGTGTCGCGGCCGGCGTCCTGCAACTGGTACGCCTGCAACTTGTGCAGCAGCCCGATGCCGCGCCCCTCGTGGCCGCGGACGTAGAGGACCACGCCCCGGCCCTCGCGGGCGACCCGGGCCAGCGCGGCGTCCAACTGCGGCCCGCAGTCGCAGCGCAGCGAGCCGAACACGTCCCCGGTCAGGCACTCCGAGTGCACCCGGACCAGCACGTCCTGGCCGTCGCCGAGGTCACCCAGCACCATGGCGACGTGCTCGGCCGGGTCGTGCGCGGCGCGGTAGCCAAGCGCCCGGAACACCCCGTGCCGGGTGGGCATCCGGGCGTCCGCGACCAGCTCGACCTGCTTCTCGGTACGCCGCCGGTAGGCGATCAGGTCGGCGATGGTGATCAGCATGAGGCCGTGCTCGGCGGAGAACTTCTCCAGGTCCGGCAGCCGCATCATGGTGCCGTCGTCGTTGACCAGCTCGCAGAGCACACCCGCCGGGCGCAGCCCGGCCAGCCGGGTCAGGTCGATCCCCGCCTCGGTGTGCCCGGGCCGCCGCAACACCCCGCCCTCGCGGGCACGCAACGGCACCACGTGCCCGGGTCGGGCCAGGTCGGTCGGGTCGGTCGCCGCGCCGGCGAGCAGCCGGCTGGTGTGCGCGCGGTCGGCCGCCGAGATGCCGGTGCCGATCCCCTCCCGAGCGTCCACGGTCACCGTGTACGCGGTGCCGCGCCGATCCTGGTTGGTGTGGTGCATCGGCGGCAGGTCGAGCCGATCGGCCTCGCTCTCGGTCACCGCCACGCAGACGTACCCGGAGGTGTAGCGCACCATGAACGCCATCAGCTCCGGCGTGGCCAGCTCGGCCGCGAAGATCAGGTCACCCTCGTTCTCCCGGTCCGCGTCGTCGACCACGACGACCGGCCGCCCGGCCGCGATCTCCGCGATAGCCTGCTCGATATCTCCGAAACTGGTCACGCCACGGCCTCCGTGTAGATGGGACGGACGGGGACCGGTCGGGTGGCGCGCGAGGTGCGCCACCAGGCGGCGAAGCCCCAGACGCAGATGGCGCCGTAGACCAGGTACATGGCCGCCGACGGATAGAAACCGCCGCGCAGCAACAGCGGCACGCCGACCGCGTCCACCGCGACCCAGAGCAGCCAGAACTCCACCCAGCCGCGGGCCATGCCGTAGGTGGCCAGCAGGCTGCCGGTGAGGATCCAGGCGTCGGGCAGCGGGCCCCACGAGCCCAGTGCCTTGAGCACCGGGTACGCGGCGGCGGTGCCGACCACGGCGGCCAGCAGCATGACCAGCCGCTCCCGCCCGGTGGCCCAGCGCGGGACGACCGCGGCCCGACCGGCGTCGGCGCGACGGTTGGACCGCCAGCGCCACCAGCCGTAGACGCTGACCGCGAAGAAGAACACCTGCCGGCCGGCCTGCCCGTACAGGTCGTGCTCCTGCGGGGTGGCGAACACCCCGCCGAGGAACACGGTGAGCAGCAGCGCGTTGCCGACCATCCCGACCGGCCAGGCCCAGACCAGCCGGCGCAGCCCGAGCAGCGCGGAGAACAGCCCGAACGCGTTGCCGACGATCTCCCGGGCCAGCACCGGCGAGCCGGCCACCTGCACCTGGGCGTCCAGCAGCCAACCGAGCGGGCCCATCAGGCCACCCCACCCGTGCTCGGGGCCACCCCGGTGCCGTCGGTGCCGGTGAGCCGGTCGCCGAGCAACCGCTCGACGTACTTGGCCACCACGTCGACCTCCAGGTTGACCGGGTCGCCGACGCCCTTGGCGCCGAGTGTGGTCAGCTTGAGCGTGGTCGGGATCAACCCGACGGCGAACTCGTCCGCACCCACCTCGGCCACGGTCAGCGAGACGCCGTCGATGGTGATCGAGCCCTTCTCCACCACGTACCGGGACAGCGCGGCGGGCAGCCGGAACCGGACGGTCTCCCACTGCTCCGCGGGCTCCCGGGAGATCAGCTCGCCGACGCCGTCGACGTGGCCCTGCACCAGGTGCCCGCCGAGCCGGCTGCCGAGGGCGGCGGCCCGCTCCAGGTTGACCGGGTCGCCGGGGCGCAGCGCGCCAAGCGCGGAGCGGCGCAGCGTCTCCCCCATCACGTCCGCGGTGAAGACGCCGTCGGTGGCGTCCACGACGGTCAGGCAGACGCCGTTGACCGCGATGGAGTCGCCGTGCCGGGCGTCGGATGTGACGAGCGGACCGCGTACGGCGACAAGGGCGGAATCGCCCGCGGTCGCCGTCACCCGGACGATCTCGCCCAACTCCTCGATAATGCCGGTGAACATGTCAGCCCTCCCTTTTGCGGGGCAAAGCGGTGATCCGGAGATCCGGACCGATCTGCGTAACGTCGACGAACTCCAGATCGATGGCCTCGGCGATGGTGCTCACTCCGGCGTCGACCAGGGCGGTCGGGCCGGCGCCGAGCAACCGGGGCGCGACGTAGGAGACGATCTTGTCGATCAGGCCGGCGGCCAGGAACGCCCCGGCCAGTCGCGGGCCGCCCTCCAGCAGCACCGCGCGGACCCCGCGCTGATGCAGCGCCGCGAGCAACGCCGACAGATCCACCCGGCCGTCCGGGTCGGCGCCGACCTCGTCGGCCGTCGCGATCCACGTCCGCGCGGCGCCGTCGCGGACCCGGGCGTCAGCCGGGGTACGCCCCGAGCTGTCCACGACCACCCGCAGTGGCTGCCGGATGGCCAGGCTGCCGTCGCGCAGGTTGCGGGCGGTCAGCCGAGGGTCGTCGGCGAGCACGGTGCCCACCCCGGCGAGTACCGCGTCGACAGTGCCGCGCAGCGCGTGCACGTCGATCCGGGCCGCCTCCGAGGTGATCCACATGCTGGTGCCGTCCGCCGCGGCGGAGCGCCCGTCGAGCGTGGCGGCGTACTTCCAGATCACGTACGGCCGGCCGCGGCGCATCGAGGTCAGCCAGGCGACGTTGCCGGCCTCGGCCTCCTCGCCGCGTACCCCCTCCTCGACCCGGACCCCGGCGGCGCGCAGGGTGGCGGCGCCGCCGGACGCGACCGGGTTGGGATCGGGCACGGCGATGACCACCCGGGCGACCCCGGCCTGGACGAGCGCGGAACTACAGGGGCCGGTGCGGCCGGTGTGGTCGCACGGTTCCAGAGTGACGACGGCGGTGCCGCCCTTGGCCCGTCGCCCGGCCTGCGCCAGGGCGACGATCTCGGCGTGCGGCCCGCCGGCGTACGCGTGGAAGCCCTCGCCCACGACCTGGCCGTCCTCGTCGAGCAGCACGCAGCCGACCACCGGGTTGGGACTGGTGGTGCCGAGCCCGCGTGCCGCCAACTCGATCGCACGCCGCATCGCCTCGTCGACGGAGACGCTGGCCATCGCCCTGCCCTGCCCTCTCACTCGCCGGTCCGCGCGCGGGCGGTCAGGGAGGCGGTGGCCATGGGGCCACGGGCAGGCGGTGGCGGATCCCGGGAACGGCGCGAGCCGCCCGCGGATTCCGGGAACGGCACAGCCGCCCCCGGAGGGTCGGCACGGCGCGCTGAAGCCAGCGGCCGGCTCGGACCCGTCCGTCCCGCGCGCTGTCTCCCATCCGGACTGTCTGGGGGCGGACGAACCGCTCCCAACCGTCGGCCCCGGATTTTCACCAGGTCCACCGGGCGGCGTGAGCCGTCCGGGTCGCGGGCTGACCACGGTTGGACCGTGGATCACCGCCGGTTCGGAATTTCACCGAGTCCCGCCAGCGCGTGGTGGGTACAGGGCAGTCTTACACGCCGACGGGGGTGCGTCGCCACCGTGGCGAGCTACTTCACAGCGTCGTCATGCTCACGTGACACCACGGCGCCGGTCCACGGCGACGTACGAGCCCGGTTGGCTCTTGGCCACCGTCTTCATCTCCGAGGCCACCGCGATCGCCTCCAGGGGGTCGGTGAACCGCTTGCCGGCGTCGGAGAGGGACACCCCGATGGAGAGCGTGACCAGGGCGGCGCGCCGGATGGTGCCGCGCCGGTCCTTCAGCTCGACGAAGCCGCGCTCACGGTCGGTCGCGTCGTAGAGCGTGTCGGCGGACTTCTCGAAGTCGACGACCGCGCGGGAGGTCAGGGGGCGGACCTGGTCCGGTGCGCAGACGATGACGAAGTCGTCACCGCCGACGTGGCCGAGGAAGGCCGGTGGCAGCCCCACCGCCACCACCGCCCGGTGCAGGCTGCGGGCCAGCGCGGAGATGAAGTCGTCACCGCGGACGAAACCGTAGCGGTCGTTGACGCTCTTGAACCGGTCGATGTCGATGTAGCCGACCGCGTAGTCCACGCCGTGGCGGACCCGGTCGCTGATCTCCCGCCGGATCCGGCTGTTGCCGGGCAGCCCGGTGAGCGGGGAGACCTCCCGGAACTCCTTGTTGCGGCGCAGCGTCGACGAGACCCGGGCCACCAACTCGGCGGTGTCGAACGGCTTGACCAGGTAGTCGTCGGCGCCGGCGCTGAGCCCGTGCACCTTGTCGACCGTCATCCCCTTGGCCGTCAGCATGATCACCGGCAGGGCGGAGGTCATCGGGTCCGCGCGCAGCCGCCGGGTCAGCTCCAGCCCGTCGATGCGGGGCATCATGAGATCGACCACCGCCAGGTCCGGTCGCTGCCGCTCGATGACCTCGAGGGCCTCCTGCCCGTCGCTGGCGTGGATGACCTCGAAGCCGTGCAGCCGCAGGTTGAACTCGACGAAACGGGCGATGTCCTCGTCGTCGTCGACGACGAGGATGACGTCCTTGTGATCGCCCTCGGGGTCCACCTCAGACCTCGCGAGCCGCGCGTTCCGCCAGTGCCCGCAGGTGCCGTACCGCCTCCGCCGGGTCGGCCGCGCCGTACACGGCGGTGCCGGCCACGAACGCGTCGGCGCCGGCGGCGGCCGCCTGCTCGATGGTGTCCGCGGCGATCCCGCCGTCCACCTCGATGCGCAGCTCCAGGTGCCCGGCCGAGACGTGCCGGCGGGCGGCACGCACCTTGTCCAGCAGTTGGGGAATGAACCGCTGCCCACCGAAACCGGCCTTGATCGTCATGATCAGCAGGGTGTCGAAGCTGGGCAGCAGGTCCAGGTACGGCTCGATCGGGGTGTCCCGGTCGATGGCCAGGCCAGCCTTCGCGCCGGCCGAGCGCAGGTCCTTGGCCAGCGCCACCGGGTCGTCGGACGCCTCCGCGTGGAAGGTGACGTTGTACGCCCCCGCGTCGGCGTAACCGGGGGCCCACCGGCGCGGATCCTCGATCATCAGGTGCACGTCGAACGGCATCGCGGTGACCGCACGCAGGCTCTGCACCACCGGCAGACCGATGGTCAGGTTCGGCACGAAATGGTTGTCCATCACGTCGACGTGCAACCAGTCCGCGGCGTCCTCGACGGCACGGACCTCTTCGGCGAGACGGGCGAAATCGGCGGCCAGGATGCTCGGCGCGACGATCGGCGGCGGTACGGTCACGGGGCCAGTGTACGAACGTGGCCACCCACCATCCGCATCGCGGCACCAACTCCGACGCGTTGTGATGCGACAGTGACCGGTGGTGCAGAATTGGTCGTTCCGGACTGCCGAATCCGGACGAACAGACACGAGTGGCTGGCCGATCGACGGAAACGCGACGACACTCCAAGCGGGACGGTGCCGAACGGGGCACGCCCGGCGGGGTCTCGCCGCGGGACGCGGTGACCGGCCGTCAGTTCCCGGAAGGGCGGACGATGCGACGGTGGCTCCCAGCGCTGGTGCTGGCCGGCGTCACGATGATGCTGCTGGCCGGCTGCGCGCCGGCACGGGGCGCGGACGGTGATCTCACCGACGACTGGCCGGCGCTGCGGGACCCGACGCCGTTCACCCCCGCCACCGACACCTGCCTGCCCCGGATCACCGCGGTCGTGCAGGCCAGCACCTACGAGACAGTGGACTGCGCGCGCAACCACCTGGCCGAGGCCATTCACGTCGGCGCCTTCGTCGGGCCCGACGCGCTGACCGAGACCCGACCGGAACCGGGGTCGTCGGCGCTGCGTACGGCCCGCGCCGAGTGCGACCAACGGGCCCGGGAGGTGCTCGGCGGCGACTGGCACACGGCCCGGCTCACGCTGTCCCTCGCGCTGCCATCGGCGCCGGCCTGGGCCGGGGGCGCACGGTGGTTCCGCTGCGACCTCAGCGAGACCGGCAGCATCGACAACACCCGCCCGGTGAACCGCACCGGCAGCCTGCGCGGCGCGTTGATCGGCGACAACCCGCTGACCCACGGGTGCTTCGACCCCAAGCTGATCGGCGACAACCTCAACTACATGGCACCGGTGCTGTGCAGCGAGCCGCACCGCGCCGAGTTCGTGGGCGTCTACCAGGAACAGGACACCGACTGGGCCACGTTCGCCCGCTCCGCCGCGCGGTCGCACCAGCGCTGCATGGCGTTGATCGCCGAGTACGCCGCCGTGCCGAACGACAAGGACCTACCGTACCGGGCCGGGTCCATCTACTACCCGCCGTCGCAACGGGAGTGGGAGGAGGGTGACCGTGGGGTGCGCTGCTTCCTGTGGAGTGACGACCGCAAACTCACCCGCTCGATCCGCGGCGCCGGCCCCGAGGGACTGCCCGCAAGCTAGCGTATGCTGCTGCGCCGTGGCGCTACCGACCGGCTGGGTTCGGCCGGAGGCCACAGTGGCGGGAGGTCGGGAATGCGACGGTGGTTGACGGCGTACGCCGGTGGTGCGGCCCTGGCCCTGGTGCTGGCCGGGTGCAGCGCACCCGCCGGAATCGACAGGGACCTCGTCGACGACTGGCCGGCGCCGGTCGCCGCGCAGCAGTTCGTGCCCGCCGCCGACGTCTGCCACCTGACCGCTCAGCAGGTCGGCTTCCTGACCGGCTACAACCCGACGGCGTGCACCGAGTCGCACCTGGCGGAGACCATGCACGTCGGCACGCTCACCGGGGCGAACGCCGAGCCGGCCACGCCCCCGCAGCCCGGCTCGGCCGGCATGCGGGCCGCACAGGCCGGGTGCGGGACGGTCGTCAACAAGGCGGTGGGCGCCGACTGGCGTTCCGGGCGGCTCGGCCTGACCGTCGTGCTGCCGTCACCGCAGGCCTGGGCGGGCGGGGCCCGGTGGTACCGCTGCGACGTCAGCGAGATCGCCAGCATCGACGACACCACCGTCGGCCTGCGCACCGGCAGTCTCCGTGGTGCGCTGTCGGGCGCGGCGCCGCTGGCGTACCGCTGCTTCAACCCCAAGCTGGTCAAGGACGACATCGACGAGATGCTGCCGGTCTCCTGCACGGCCAGGCACCACGCCGAGTTCGTCGGCGTCTGGCAGGCCCCGGAGATCAGCTACAGCGCGTTCACCCGCAGTGTGCAGAAGACCCACCGCGCCTGCCAGACGATGATCGCCAAGTACGCCAAGGTGCCGGACAACTCCCAGCTCGAGTTCCGCGCCGGCACGATCTTCTACCAGCCGTACGAGGAGGAGTGGCGCAACGGCAACCGCGGTGTGCAGTGCTTCCTCTGGATCTCCGACCGGAACCTGACCCGCTCGATGAAGAGCGCCGGCACCAAGGGGCTCCCGGTCACCTGAGCGCCCCGCGTCCGGCCGGTCGGGTGACCGGCCGGACGCGTCGAACAGATCAGCCTCGGCGCAGGACGGCGAGGAACATCGCGTCGGTGCCGTGGCGGTGCGGCCAGAGCTGCACCGTCGGCCCGTCGCCCAGACCGGGCATGCCGGCCGGCAGCAGCGGCCGAGCGTCCACGAAGTCCACCGCGACACCACTGCGGCGGGCCGCCTCGGTCACCGTCACGTGCGTCTCGACGGTGTGCGGCGAGCAGGTGACATAGGCGACCAGACCACCCGGGCGGACCGCCCGCAACGCCGCACCCAGCAACTCTCGTTGCAGCCGGGTCAGCGGCGGCAGGTCGGACGGCTGCCGGCGCCACCGCGACTCCGGCCGACGCCGCAGCGACCCCAGCCCGGTGCACGGGGCATCCACCAGCACCCGGTCGAAGTGCTGCTCCGGCAGCTTCGGGTCGGCGCCCACGTCACGGCCGTCCATCGCCAGCACGGCCACCGGCAGGTCACGGGTCGCCAGGGAGACCAGCCGGGCGCGGTGCTCGGCCACCTCCACCGCGGTCACCCGCGCACCACGCTGCGCGGCCAGCGCCCCGAGCAGGCCGGCCTTACCGCCCGGGCCGGCGCACAGGTCCAGCCAACGCCCGTCCGGGCCGTCCAGCGGCGCGTTGGTGAGTGCCGCGGCGACCAACTGGGAGCCCTCGTCCTGGACGTGGGCACGGCCGTCGACCACCGCCGGGATGTCGCCCGGCGCGCCGCCGGACAGATAGACGGCGTACGGGGAGAAGGCGCCGGGCGCCCCGCCGACCTGGTCGGCCAACTCGATCGGGTCGATCAGCCCCGGCCGTGCGCACAGGTGCACCGGCGGGCGCTCGTTGTCCTCGATCAGCAGGCGGGTGGTCTCACCCAGGTCGCCACCGAGCGCCTCGGAGAAGGCCCGCACGATCCACTGCGGGTGGCTGTACGCCAACGCCAGGTGCCCGACGGGATCGGTCTGCATCGGTGGGGCGAGCTTCGCCACCCAGGCGTCCGCGTCCCGGCTGGACACCTCGCGCAGCACCGCGTTGGCGAAGCCGGTTGCGCCCGGCGCGACCGAACGGACCAGGTCGACGGTCGACGACACCGCGGCGTGCGCCGGCACCCGGGTGTGCAGGAGTTGGTACGCCCCGAGCCGCAGCGCGTCGCGGACCGGGGGGTCGATCCGGGCCACGTCCCGGCCGGCCGCGTCGGTCAGGATCGCGTCCAACGTGCCCAGGTTGCGCAGGGTGCCGTAGGTCAGCTCGGTGGCGAAGGCCGCGTCCCGGCCGAACAGCCCCTCGTCGCGCAGGATGGTGGGCAGCACCAGGTTGGCGAACGCGTCGTCGCGGTGCACGGCGGCCACCGCCTCGTACGCCGCACGGCGCGGTCGATCCAGTGGCGGCCGGACCGGACGGCGGTCACCGCCACGACCGGACAGCGGGCCGGAACGTGTCGGACGCGTACCCTCCGGGGCCGTCACGCGAAGTCCTCGCCGGTGCCGACCCGGACGCCGCGCGCCCAGTCGGTCGCGCCCATGGCCCGCTTGCCGGCGGCACGCACCTCACCGAGGCGCACCGGCACCGTCGCCGTGCCCGCCAACACCCGCGACTTCTCCACGAACAACTCCCCCGGTTTCAACTCGGGGCCGTCGGGCACCGGCACCACCGGGCCGAGCTTCACCCGCTCGCCCCGGAACGTGGTCCACGCACCAGGCGCGGGCGTGCAGGCCCGGATCCGCCGGTCGACGGCGAAGGCCGGGTCACCCCAGCGCACCCGGGCGTCGTCCACGGTCAACTTCGGCGCCAGCGACACCCCGTCGGCGGGCTGCGGCTGCGCCCGGGCGGTGCCGTCGGCGATCGCGTCGAGCACCGCCACCAGCAGCCCGGCACCGGAGTCGGCGAGCCGTTCCAGCAGGTCACCGGAGGTGTCGGCGGCCCGGATCTCGTCGGTGAGGGTGCCGTACACCGGGCCGGTGTCCAGGCCCTCCTCCAACTGGAAGACGCTGGCCCCGGTCAACTCGTCACCGTGCAGGACGGCGTGCTGCACGGGCGCGGCACCACGCCACGCGGGCAGCAGCGAGAAGTGCAGGTTGATCCAGCCGTGCCGGGGGATCTCCAGGGCCGCCGGCGGCACCAACGCGCCGTAGGCGACCACCGGCACGCAGTCCGGTGCGAGCGCCCGCAGCCGGTCGAGGAACTCGGGGTCGCGGGGGCGGGCCGGCGTGAGCACCTCGACGCCCTGCGCGTCGGCCCACTCGCCGACCGGGGAACGGGACAGGCCACGCCCCCGCCCGGCGGGAGCGTCGGGCCGGGTGACCACGGCGAGCAGGTCGTGCCCGGAGGCGGCGACGGCGGCCAGGGCGGGAACGGCGACGGCCGGCGTACCGGCGAAGATCACTCGCATCGGGTCACCGACCCAGACCGAAGGGGTCGCTGATGTGCGGGCTCAGCTTGACCGTCGGTGGGGCCGCCGCGTCGTACCAGTCGGCCTGGCGGATCGCCTTCATGGCGTCCTTGCGCCCCTGGGCGTCGAGCCGGTCGAGGAAGAGCACCCCGTCGAGGTGGTCGGTCTCGTGCTGGACGCACCGCGCCATCAGACCGGTGCCGACGATCTGCATCGGGTCGCCGAACGAGCTGAAGCCCTTGGCGATGACATTCTGCCGGCGCTTGGTGTCGAAGTAGAGCCCGGGGATCGACAGGCAGCCCTCCGGGCCGTCCTGCTCCTCCTCGTCGGGAAACTCGAGCACGGGGTTGATCAGGTGCCCGAGCACGTCGTCGACGTCGAAGGTGAACACCCGCAGACTCACGCCGAGCTGCGGCGCGGCCAGGCCGGCGCCGTTCTGCTCACGCATCGTGTCGGTGAGGTCGGCGACGAGCCGACGCAGCTCGGCGTCGAAGTCGACCACCGGATCGGCCGGCGTGCGCAGCACCGGATCCCCAAAAAGACGGATGGGCTGGACGGTCACGCGGGAAGGCTCCTTCGACAGGTGGGACGGGCCGTGCCGTACCAGTCTACGGAGTGCCCGGCCGCGAGCTGGCCGGCGTACCTCGATCGGCCACCGCCGGTGTGCCAAGCGTCACCGGACGGCCTCCGGGCGGTGGTGACACCCGCCCGGCGGCGACGCGCCGCCGACGTCCGACCGGCACGACCCGTCGGCTCTCACCCCTCCGCCGCCCGGCTCAACAGGTCACGGACCCGCTCGACGTCGGGGTGGCCGAGGTCGTCGAGGATCCCCAGGGCCCTTCGCCAGGTCCGTACGGCGCCGGCCGTGTCCCCCGCCGCGTGCCGGGTCTCGCCGAGCCGGGACAGGGTGTCCGCCTCGTCGTAGCGGTCGCTGATCCGCCGGTACAACCCCAGCGCCCGCTGGTAGCAGCGAATCGCCTGGCGGTGGTCACCGAGCTGGGTGTGGATGAAGCCGAGGCTGTCCCAGGTGTTCGCCTCACCGTGCCGGTCCCCGGTCGGGCGCAGCAGCGCCAACGCCTGCCGGCAGTGCACCAGCGCGGGCCCGTACTGGCCGAGTTGGGCGTGTGCCCAGCCCACCGCGTTGCGGGCGCTGGCCTCGCCGGCCGCGTGGCCGGCGTCCCGGTACAGCGCGAGAGCCCGCTGACCGTGGTCCAGCGCCTCGGCGTACCGGCCGAGCCCGTCGAACATCGCGCCGAGCGCCCGGTGGGTCCGCGCCTGCCCGGTGTGGTCACCCAACGCCTCGAAGATCACCAGGGACTGGCGGTAGTTCTTCGCCGCCTCGTCCACCTGGCCCAGCCGGGAGAGCACCCGGGCCAGGTCGCGGTGGGCGTTCGCCTGCCCGAGTCGGTCGCCCGCCCGCCGTGCCCCGGCCAGGGCGGTCCGCTGGGCGACGCACAGATCCGTCCACCGCCCCCGGCGTTGCAGGAAATCCACGAGTGTCCAGGCCAACTGCCAGGCATGCCCGTCGAACCCGGCACGTGTGGCGTGGGTGACCGCCGCCAGCAGCACCGGGTACTCGACGGTGAACCAGGTGAGTGCCTGACCGTGGTTGGCGATCTCCTCGGGCAGCACACCCGGCGGGGCGGCGGCCAGGTCGACCGGGTCGCGGCCCGGTTGCAGCAACAGCGCCGCCGCGTGCGCGGTGTGCAGGTAGTGATCCAGCCCACGCCGGATCGCGGCCCGCCGGGCCTCCGGCGGCTCCAGACGTTCCGCCAGCTCCGCCGCGTACGCCCGGAGCAGGTCGTGCGCGCCGAACCGGCCGGGGGCGTGCTCGGTGACCAGGTGGGCGTGGGCCAGCTCCGCCAGCAGGCGAGGCACCTGCCCCCGGGGCAGCCCGGCCAGGCTGGCCGCCGCCGCCACCCCGATCTCCGGCCCCGGATGGCAGCCGAACAGCCGGAACAGGCGCGCCGCCGCGGGCGTCAGACTCCGGTACGACCAGGAGAAGACCGCCTGCACGTCGGTGCCGGTGTCACCGCCGTCGAACGAGTCCAGCGGGCGGGGCGCCTCGCGCAGCTCGTCGGCGAGAGCGGCCAGGGGGAAGGTGGGATTGCCCGCCCCTCTGGCGGCGAGCACGGCCAGCGCCAGCGGCAGGCGCGCACACCGCTCGATCATCTCGTCCACCGCCTGCGGTTCGGCCGCCAACCGGTCCCCGCCGAGCCGCCGGGCCAGCAGTTGCCATGCCTCGTCGGTGCTGAGCAGGCCGACGCCGATCGGCCGGGCGCCGTCGGCGGCGATCAGGCCGGCGAGCCGGTTGCGGCTGGTGACCAGGACCAGGCAGCTCGGGCTGCCGACCAGCAGGGGACGAACCTGGTCGATGTCGCGGGCGTTGTCGACCAGCACCAACATCCGGCGGCCGGCGAGCAGGCTGCGATAGAGGCCCACCTGCGCGGGCAGGTGGGTGGGGATCCGCTCCGGCGGCACCCCGAGGGCCTCGAGGAAGCCTCGTACCGCCTCGACGGCCGTCACCACCGCTCCGGAGGCGTCGAACCCGCGCAGGTCGACGTAGAGCTGCCCGTCCGGGAAACGGTCGGCTACCCGGTGCGCCCAGTGCACCGCCAGCGTCGTCTTGCCGACCCCGGCCGTGCCGGACAACGTCAGGACGGTGCCCGGCGCCATGCCACCGTCCCCGGACGCGCCGGAGTCGGCGCAGGCGGCATCGAGTTGGGCGAGTTGGGCGGTACGACCGACAAAGCCCGGCAGCGCCGGGGGCAGTTGCCGGGGCACCGGGAAGCGGGCCGAGGCAGCGGCGGGGCGTGGGCCGCCGGGCCTGGCGCGGACGGCCCCGGCGCTCGCCCGCCCGGTGGCCGTGTGGTCCCGGTTCGGGCGCCTCCGGCACTCCTCGATCCGGTCCCGTGCCGTGGCCAGCACTCCCTGCTCGGCGGGAGTTGCCCCGAGCAGCCGGATGAGGACGTCGAACCGCTCCGGCGGCGGCAGGATGTTGCCGGCGAAATACTCCCCGATGATCCCGCGCGACCAGCCGGTCTTCGCGGCCAACTGCCGGTACGTCAGCTGGGTCTCGCCCTGCTGCCGGGCCTCCCGGCGGCGCAACTGGCGCAGCAATCCGGCCAGCTCCGGCAATGTCTGCGCGTCGGTGCCGCCGCGAGCCACCTCGAACGCCCCGGGCGACTCCTGCACCGCCTGTCGAACGGGAGGTACCCGTTGGTCGGACATGCGGCTCCCACCCCCCGTGCACCCAGCCGCCCCGGATGCGCAGGGGCAGGCTAATTCCGCCCGCACGCCATTCGATAGCCGAGCGCCGATGTCTGACAGTTCCACGGTGGAGCGTGGCCCGTCCGGCGGTGTCCGGCGGTGTCCAGTGCCGTCCAGGATCCGCCTCGTGCCGCCGACGTCACATGCCACCGTCCTGGTGCGGGTTCGACCCGCTCCACTACCCCTGGGGGAAGAGGTACCTGATGATCCGTCCACATCTGACCGTCCGGCGGTCCCCGTCGCTGCTGCGGCGCGCCGCCGTCGCCGCGTTCGGCCTCACGCTGCTCGTGGCGGGCGTGACCGCCGCACCGGCCAATGCCGCGCCCGGAGGCAAGGCCGCCAGCACCGGATCGTTCGTCGACAGCACACCGGTGCCCGGCGGCTTCGCCTCCTGGTCGGAGTTGCTCCGGCTACAGGAGCGCATGAACACCGCCGCCGCGCGGATCACGAAGGCCGCCGAGCGCAGCGCGGACTCCGGCTTCGCCGGGATCGTCGCCGATCCCACCACGCGCCAGCTCCAGGTCTACTGGAAGGGCGAGCCGCCGGCCCACCTGGTGGCCACCGCCCGGGCCACCGTCGCGACGAAGGTGCTGTCCGCCCCGTACTCGCAGCGGGAACTCGTCGCCGCGGCCGACCGGCTGCGGGCCAAGGTCGGCAACCAGATCACCACGGTCGGTCCGCGCGCCGACGGCGCCGGCCTGCTCGTCGGCACCCAGGACGGTCTGCTCGGCGCGACGGCACTCGCCGGTGTCCCGGTGACCGTGCAGACCGGCGTCGCCGCCGCGCCCGCGACCCGGTGGGACGACTCCCCGCCGTGGTGGGGTGGCGCCGCGTGGCGCAACACCGCCACCGGTGGCGGCTGCTCGACCGGCTTCGGGGTCTTCCAGGGCGGGGTGACGCGGGTGCTCTCCGCCGCGCACTGCGCCAACCTCAACGTCCTGGCGACCGACCCGACCGGGCAGACGATCGGCACCGTCGGCACCCGTAACGTCAGCACCGACACCCTGCTGCTCAACGGCAGCGGAGGCGGCCGGGTCTTCAACAACAGCACCGACGCGGCCGGCGCGGTGGTCAGTGAGTTCAACAACCAGGTGATCGGCGCGACCGCCAGCCAGGTCGGCAACTGGGTTTGCACCTCCGGCGCGTACTCCGGCACCCGCTGCTCGATCCAGGTGAAGGCCCGCAACCTGTGCATCAACGTGCGCAACTTCGGCACGGTCTGTGGTCAGGTGCAGGCCGAGAACACCACCGGCGCCAACGCCGTCGGCCAGGGGGACAGCGGCGGCCCGGTGGAGATCGTCAACGCGGCGAACACCCTCCAGGTCTGGGCGACCGGAACCAACACCGCCATCGACGACACCAACACCTCGGTGGCCTGCACCGGCTACGTCACCCTCGGCCGGGTCTGCGCCTGGCGGTTCTACTACGAGGACATCTTCTCGGGTATGGCCGGCGTCGGCGCCTCCGGCGTGGTCCTCGGCTGAGGCACCACCTCGGCGCGACGACCGAAGCTGAGGCACCACCTCGGCGCGACGACTGCACAGGTGGCCGGGCCGGCACGCACCCCGCGTGCCGGCCCGGTCCGATGCTGGGCTCAGGCGCTGGCGGCCGGGTCCCCGGCGAGCACCGCGTCACCACGCAGCAGGGCGGGCTCGGGCAGCGGCAGCCGGATCTTGTGGGCCGCCTCCCAGTCGTAGATCAGGCCGGGGCGGACCTGGGCGGCGAAGTAGTCGATCGCGGTCATCCCGCCCACCACCGGCTCGTCGACCTCGGCGACCAGTTGGGCGGGGACCAGCGAGAAGCCGTTCTGCAGGGCGGCGCTGAGCCGGCGGTGACCGTCGACGACGAAGAAGTACTCACCGGTGAAACCGATCTTCAGCGGTTCGAGGGCCTCGTCACCGGCCTCAGCCACGTCGCCGACGAAGTCGGTGTCCCACAGGCCCCGCAGGGTGGCGATGTCCTCGGTCGGGTAGACGCGGGCCGGGTCCAGCAGCAACAGCGGCGGCCCGTCGCGCAGCACCTCGGCACCGAGCGTGCCCTCGTACGCGGCCACGATGTGCTCGATCACCTCGGCCGCCGAGGCACGGGTGGTGTCGCAGATCAGGTCATAGTTGCGCAGGCGGGCCTTGTCCACCCCGTACCGGACGATGAACCGGCTGCGCTCGCTCGCGCTGCGTTCCCGGAGCTTGGCCTTGGCCTCCTCCAGGGAGGCGTAGCTCTCCGCCGGCCCGGACGGGCGGGCGAGCACCCGGCGGGCCGCCTCGGCCGGCTCGGTGATCATGTGAACCTTGAGCGCGTCGGTGAAGAAGTGCCAGGCCAGCCGGGAGTCCATGATGAGGGGCTCACCGGTGGCGGCGATGTCCCGCTGGAGCTGGTCGACGTAGCCGTCGACGGCCTGGTCGAGCTCGGCGTGCAGGTTGAGCTGCAGAGCGGTCATCTGCCGCTGCTGCGCCATCTCCCGATAGAGGTCACCCACACTGACCCGGCGCATGCCGAGCCGCTTGGCGATCTCGACCGACACGGTGCTCTTGCCGCTGCCGAGGTCGCCGTTGAAGACGATCGATTGTCCAACGGTCACGACTGGTCCACCCCTGATCACCGGCTCAAAGACATCATCGACATCGCGTCCGACGGACGCGTTCCCGCCCTCGTCGCGCCATCCTGCGCGGCCCCAGCTCGGCGCCTGTGACGCTCCGTTGCGACCCGGAGCCGTCGTACGCCTGACATGACGGGCGATGCTACCACTTGAGCGCCACCGCTTTGCCGGACGCGGTGTGCGAGGGCCATCGCGCGCGGGCCGGGACCGCCGACGTCGGCACCGGCCGAAACACCTCAGAACAGGCTCAGCGGATCGACCTGGAGACGAACCGGGTCGGCGGCCTTGCGGGCGGCGCGGGCACCGGCGGCCGAGTGCAACGCCTCGGCCAGCGCGGCGGCCCGGGACCGGGGCACCCGCACCAGCATCCGCTCCCGGCCCTCCTCGGCCGGCACCGGCCCGAGCACCTCGGCGTCGGTCGGCAGCCGGGCCGCGGCGAGCAGGTCGGCCACCGCCTCGGCCGGACCGGTGACGCTCGCCATCCGGACGGCCGGTGGGAAACCCAACTCCCGGCGCTCGGCCAACTCCCGGCCGGCGAACCAGGCGGCGTCCCAGCGCAGCAGCGCCTGCACCGGGGCCAGCGCACCGTCGGCGACCACCACCACCCGGCCGGCCGGTGCCGGACGGGCCAGCGCCGCCGCCGCCAGCCAGCGGCGCAGCGCCTCCTCGCCGGCACGCAGGTCGGCCCGGGTCAGCAGGGCCCACGAGTCGAGCAGCAGCACCGCGCCGTAGCCGCCCGCGGCGACCGGCTCGGCGCCGGGTGTGGTCACCACCAGGGCCGCGCCGCCGGGCACGTCGGTCAGCACCTCCTCGCGCCCCGAGGTGCGTACCGGCACCCCGGGGAACGCCCGACCCAGTTCCTCGGCGGTCCGCCGGGCACCTGTCACCGCGGCCCGCAGCCGCCGCCCGCCGCACTGCGGGCAGGCGTACGCGGCCGCCACCCGGGCGCACCACCGGCAGGCCGGGGTGCCACCGGCCGAGGGCAGCGCGAGCGGCCCCGAGCAGTGCGCGCAGCGGGCCGGGGTGCGGCACTCGGCGCAAGAGATCGACGGCAGGTAGCCGCGGCGGGGCACCTGCACCAGCACCGGCAGGTCCTGCCGGAGGGCGTCGCGGGCGGCCGTCCAGGCCAGGCTGGGCAGCCGGGCGGTGGCGGCCCCGGGGTCACGGGCCAGTTGTGGGTCGTCGCCGGTCGGCGCGATGGCCGGGATCCGGGCCCGCACGGTGGCCCGGTCGGCGACCACCTCCCGAGCCCAGCCGGTCTCCACCAGCAGCTGCGCCTCAGCGGTGCGGGCGTACCCGCCGACCAGCGCACCGGCCTCGGCCAACTGGACACGGGTGAGCAGCACGTCGCGGGCGTGCGGGTACGGAGACCGGGGCTCGGAGTGCAGGTCGTCGCCGTCGTCCCAGATGGCGACGAGGCCGAGCCGCTCCACCGGGGCGAACATCGCCGCCCGGGTGCCGATCACCACCGACACCTGCCCACGGCGGGCGGCGAGGAACGCCCGGTAGCGCCGGGCCGGCCCGAGGGCCGCGGAGAGGCTGACGTGCCGCCCCGGGCCGAGCACGCCGGTGAGCGCGGCGTCCAGCCGGTCGAGGTCGCGGGCGTCGGGCACCACCACCACCGCGCCGCGCCCGCCGGCGACGGTGGCGGCCACCGCATCGGCGTAGCGGGCCGCCCAGTCCTCGCCCGGCAACGCCGACCAGACCGCGCGGGGTGCCCGGCCGTCGGTGAGCGCCCGCAGCAGCGCCGGGCCCGTCGGGTAGTCCCGCCACCCGCGCGGGTCGACCGCCCCCACGGCACCGACCGGCCCGGCGGCCCCCGGGGCGACGGTCCCGGGCCGCACGGCCGCGGACGCCGTCGACTCCGGCCGCACGGTCGCAGACGCCGTCGACTCCGGCCGCACGGCCCCCGGGCCGACGGTCGCCGGCCGCACGGTCGTGGGGTCGTCGGCGGGTGCGGCGGGGGTGTCGGCGTCCGCCGGGGTGGGCTGGTCGCCGCGCGGCTCCTTCTCGACCCGGGCGTGCCGGGGTGGGACGGCGAGCCGGAGCACGTCGGCGAGGCTGCCCGCGTACCGGTCGGCGACCGCGCGGGCCAGCCGGGCGATCTCGGGCGCCAGCACCGGCTCCGGCGAGACCACCTTCTCCAGGTACGCGAGACGCCCAGTGTGCCCGGAGTCCTCGGCGCGCGACAACAGCCACCCGTCGACGAGTTGCCCGGCGAAGCGCACCTTCACCCGGGTGCCGGGCACCGCCGCCTCGTCCAGCTCCGCCGGCACCAGATAGTCGAACGGCCGGTCCAGGTGCGCCAGTCCGACATCCACGCAGACGCGCGCGACCGGCGACCCATCAGCGGGTCGCCGGTCGCTACGCCTGGTGGCGGTCAGGCTCCCGCGGCCGACTTGAGGTCGGCGGCCCGGTCGGTGCTCTCCCACGACAGGTCCGGCAGCTCGCGGCCGAAGTGGCCGTACGCGGCGGTCTGCTGGTAGATCGGGCGGAGCAGGTTGAGGTCCCGGATGATCGCGGCCGGACGCAGGTCGAACACCTCGGTGACGGCCTTCTCGATCGAGGAGACGGGCACCGTCTCGGTGCCGAACGTCTCGATGAACAGGCTCACCGGGTGGGCCTTGCCGATGGCGTAGGCGACCTGCGCCTCGCACCGCTCGGCCAGACCGGCGGCGACCACGTTCTTGGCCACCCAGCGCATCGCGTACGCGGCCGACCGGTCCACCTTGGACGGATCCTTGCCGGAGAACGCGCCGCCGCCGTGGCGGGCGTACCCGCCGTACGTGTCGACGATGATCTTGCGGCCGGTCAGCCCGGCGTCACCCATCGGACCACCGATCTCGAACCGGCCGGTCGGGTTGACCAGCAGCCGGTAACCGTCGGTGTCCAGACCCAGGCTCTCCAACTCCGGAGCGATCACGTGGTCGCGCACGTCGGGGGTGAGCAGCGAGTCCAGTGAGATGTCCGCGGCGTGCTGGCTGGACACGACAACGGTGTTCAGCCGGACCGGGCGCAGCCCCTCGTACTCGATGGTCACCTGGGTCTTGCCGTCCGGGCGCAGGTAGGGAATCGTGCCGTCCTTGCGCACCGCGGACAGGCGGCGCGCGAGCCGGTGGGCAAGGGCGATCGGCAGGGGCATCAGCTCGGGCGTCTCCGAGCAGGCGAAGCCGAACATCATGCCCTGGTCACCGGCGCCCTGCGCGTCCAACGCGCTCTCCGACGCCCCGGTACGCAACTCGAAGGCGTTGTCCACGCCCTGCGCGATGTCCTCGGACTGGGCGCCGATGGAGACGCTGACCCCGCAGGACGCGCCGTCGAAGCCCTTCTTCGACGAGTCGTAGCCGATGTCGAGGATGGTCCGCCGGACGATGGTCGGGATGTCGGCGTACGCCTTGGTGGTCACCTCACCGGCGATGTGCACCTGGCCGGTGGTGATCATGGTTTCAACCGCGACCCGGCTGTGCGGATCCTCGGTCAGCAACGCGTCGAGGATGCCATCGCTGATCTGGTCGGCGATCTTGTCCGGGTGGCCTTCCGTGACCGATTCGGACGTGAAGAGGCGGCGTGTCACGGCACTCCTAAGCGTGTGAGGTCGTTCCGCGGCAGTCTAATCACCACTGCGGCCGGTGTATGGCCCGGTCGCGCTCCGTTCCACCCGTCAGGAGCGGCGGCCCGGCAGTCGCGCCACGACGAGATCCCAGACGGCGTCGGCCACGGCGTCCTTGGCCTGCTCAGGCAGCCGGCTGACCGAGCCGTCAGCGCCGATGACCGTCACCGTGTTGGTGTCGGCACCGAAGACCAGATCGGGACCGACCTCGTTGACCACGATCAGGTCGGCCCGCTTCCGGGCGAGTTTCGCTCGGCCGTTGGCCTCGGCGTCGCCGGTCTCGGCGGCGAACACCACGAGCAGTTGCTCCGGTCGCTTGCGCCGGCCGAGCTCCGCCGCGATGTCCGGGTTCGTGACCAGCTCGATGGTGGGTGCGACGCCGTCGTCCGACTTCTTGATTTTGCCAGCCGCGTACGTCGCCGGCCGGAAATCGGCCGGAGCCGCCGCCATCACCACGGCGTCGGCCTCGACGGCGGCCTTCAGCGTCGCCTCCCGCAACTCGGCGGTGGTGCCGACCCGGACCAGGTCGACGCCGGCGGGGTCGGCGAGGGAGACGTTTGCCGCGACCAGGGTGACCCGGGCACCCCGGGCGACGGCGGCGCGGGCGAACGCGTACCCCTGTTTGCCCGAGGAGCGGTTGCCCAGGAAGCGGACCGGGTCCAGTGGCTCCCGGGTGCCGCCGGCGGTGACGACCACCCGGCGACCGGCCAGGTCGGCGGGGGCGGAGTCACCCCGGGCCAGGAGTCGACGGGCGACGGCGAAGATCTCCGCCGGGTCGGGCAGCCGACCCTTGCCGGTGTCGGCGCCGGTGAGTCGCCCGACGGCGGGCTCGATGACCCGCACACCCCGGGAGCGCAGCGTGGCGACGTTGGCCACGGTGGCCGGGTGCTCCCACATCTCGGTGTGCATGGCCGGCGCCAGCAGCACCGGGCAGCGGGCGGTCAGCAGCGTGTTGGTCAGCAGGTCGTCGGCGAGCCCGTGCGCGGCCTTGGCGAGCAGGTCGGTGGTGGTCGGCGCGACCACCACCAGGTTGGCCTGCTTACCGAGCCGGACGTGCGGCACCTCGTGGACGTCGGTCCAGACGTCGTCGGCGACCGGCTGCCCGGAGAGCGCCGCCCAGGTCGGCGCCCCGACGAACCGGAGCGCCGACGCGGTGGGCACGACCCGGACCTGGTGACCCGATTCGGTGAAGAGTCGCAGCAGCTCACACGCCTTGTAGGCGGCGATGCCGCCGCCGACCCCGAGGACGATCGAGGCGGACATCGGCCGGTGAGCGGTTACGGCTGGTCGGTCGGCTCGGCGGTGAGCAGACCCGCGTTGATCTCGCGCATGGCGATGGAGAGGGGCTTCTCCTGCGGGGTGGTCTCGACGAGCGGGCCGACGTACTCCAGCAGGCCCTCGCCGAGCTGGCTGTAGTAGGCGTTGACCTGGCGCGCGCGCTTGGCGGCGAAGATGACCAGCGCGTACTTCGACGTCGTCTTCTCGAGGAGCTCGTCGATCGGCGGGTTGGTGATGCCTTCGGGGTTGGCGATGGATCCCACGAATTAACCTCTGCGTCTTTCGAGCCGCGCGGACGCGGTGCTGAGTCTCAACGGCCGGCGCTCAGCCGCGCAGCACGCGCGACCAGGCCGGGTCCGGATAAGAAGAACCGAGTAAGCCTACCAGCTCGTCGACCACCCGCTCGGTACGGTCGTGGGTCAGCGTGTGCTCGGCGGCGGCCGCCACGGTGGTGTCGGGTTCGTACCCGGGTGGGCTCAACAGCACCAGCCGCGCACCGGGCAGGCGCGCACCCACCAGCGCGGCACCGCGCAGGTCGAGCGGGAGCAGCACCGGCTGCCCGGCGTCGAGCCGGGCGCGCAACGGTGGGTACGGAGTCCCCCGGCGGTAGCCACCGATCCGGGACCACTCCAACAGCTCGCCACCGGCGAGCCGGCGATCGAACTCGGCGGGGGCGAGGAAAACGCGGTCGGCCCCGTCGATCTCCGACTCCCGGCGCGGCCGGGTGGTTGCCGGCACCGGGATCCACACGGACGGGAAACGCGCCCGGACCAACTCGACGACACTCTCCCTGCCGGAACCCGAAGGTCCAGCCAGGACAGTGAGCCGAGCAGCCGGGCGCGCCTCGTCATCCGTGCTCACTGCTTGTTTCTACACGCTGCCAGGTTCAGTTGGCGGCGAACTCTCCAAGCAGTGCCTTGCGCTGCTGCTCGCCGAGGCCACGCAGGCGACGGCTGTCGGCGATCTTGAGCTTCTCCATGATCTGGGTCGCCCGGATCTTGCCGATACCCGGCATGGCCTGCAGGACGGCCGAAACCTTGAGCTTACCGACGACGTCGTCGCTCTCGGCGCGCTCGAGGACGGCACCGAGAGTGGTCTTGCCCTGCTTGAGCTGCTCCTTCAGCTGAGCACGGGCCTTGCGGATCTCCGCGGCCTTCTCGAGCGCGGCAGCGCGTTGTTCGGGGGTCAGTGACGGGAGCGGCACCAGTTCTCCTCAGGTCCCTATCGCGGCGGGCGGGGCGCACCGCCGCATCTGTGAAACGTGGTGTCGCTGTGAACCAAGGGGTCCATGGTTCCCAGCGCGGGGAAAACTAGCGGCCAACGGAACTTTCGGCAACGTGGGGGCCGCATGATCACCGTAAAGTGACCGACCAGTCAGTCAGTCACCGGGCAGGCAGAACGGCCCGGCAGTCGACCAGGACGCGGTCCGCGGCCGCGCGCAGGGCGGCGACATCGGGGCCGGCCGAGAGCACCTCCCGGGAGTACGACGGGAGCACCGAGGCGAGGCTCGAGCCGAAGACGGTACGCAGATCGGCCGCACCCGCACCCTGTGCGCCGAGCCCCGGGGCGAGCAGTGGACCCCCCACGCCGGAGAGGTCGTGACCGGTGTCGCCGATGGTCGCACCGACCACCAGCCCGAAGCTCCCGAGCGGGGTCGCACCCCTGTTGAGCTGCGAAATCTCGTCGATCACGGTTTGCGCCACGGTGCGGCCGTCGGCCGTGCGGGCCCGCTGCACGGCCGCCCCCTCGGGGTTGGAGGTGAGCGCCAGCACGAACACACCGCCGCCGTGCTCGGCGGCCAGCTCGAACATCGGCGCCAGCGAACCTACTCCCAGGTAGGGGCTCGCGGTGACCGCGTCGACATACATGGGGCTGGATGGATCAAGGTACGCGGAGGCGTACGCGCTCACCGTCGAACCAATGTCGCCGCGCTTGACGTCGAGAAGCACGAGCGAGCCGGCATCCCGTAACTGTCGGATAGTTGACTCAAGAATCGCCACTCCGCGGGATCCGAACCGCTCGAAAAAGGCCGACTGAGGCTTCACCACCGCAACCCGGTCACCGAGGGCCTCCACGACGGTCCGCGTGAAGCTGGCCAACCCGTGAACGTCGTCCGGGAGGCCCCAGCGGGCCAGCAGACCGGGATGCGGGTCGATGCCCACACAGAGTGGCCCCCGCTCGCCGATCGCCCGGTGCAGCCGGGTTCCGAAGCTCTCCATCCGGTACTCCCTCTCTCCTGCCGGGCGGCGCACGGGCCTCCCGGGTGTCCGTTGACGACGGCGGCTCAGCCCGCCGCCACCGCCGCCGCCACCCCGGCCGTGATCCGGGCCAGGTCGGCGTCGTCGGTGACGTACGGCGGCATCGTGTAGACCAGGTCGCGGAACGGGCGCAGCCAGACCCCGTGGTCCACCGCCGCCGCGGTGGCCGCGCCGAGGTCGACCTCGTGGTCGAGTTGGACCACACCGATCGCGCCGAGCACCCGCACGTCGGCCACGCCGGGCGTACCGCGCAGGGGCTCCAGGCCGGCGCGCAGGCCGGCGCCGACCCTGGCGACCTGTCCGGCCCAGTCTCCGGCCCGCAGCAGGCCGATGGAGGCGTTCGCCACTGCGCAGGCCAACGGGTTGCCCATGAACGTCGGCCCGTGCGCCAGCACGCCGACGGCGGAGATGCCCCGGGCGACCTCCGGGGTGCACAGGGTCGCCGCGAGCGTCAGGTAGCCGCCGGTGAGGGCCTTGCCCAGGCACAGCACGTCCGGCGTCACCCCGGCGTGCTCGGCGGCGAACATCTCGCCGGTACGGCCGAATCCGGTGGCGATCTCGTCGAAGATCAGCAGAATCCCGTGCGCCCGGGTCACCTCGCGCAGCACCCGCAGGTAACCCGGGTGGTGGAAACGCATCCCCCCGGCGCCCTGGACGACGGGCTCGACGATGACCGCGGCCAGTTCGTCGGCGTGCCGCTCGACGGTCCGCACCAACGCCGCCACGTACGCGTCGTCGGGTGGGTCGTCGAAGCCGCCGGGCGGGACCGGGGCGAACACCTGCCGGGGCAGCACGTCACCCCAGAGGTGGTGCATGCCGCCCTCCGGGTCGCAGACGCTCATCGGGTGGAACGTGTCGCCGTGGTAGCCGCCCCGCCAGGTCGCCAACCGGCGCCGCTGCGGCCGACCGACGGCCCGCTGGTACTGCAGGCACATCTTCACCGCCACCTCGACGCTCACCGAGCCGGAGTCGGCCAGGAACACGTGCTCCAGGCCCTCCGGGGTCAGCTCGACCAGGGTCCGGGCGAGCCGTACGGCGGGTTCGTGGGTGAGCCCACCGAACATCACGTGGCTCATCCGGCCGAGCTGGTCGGTCACCGCCGCGTCCAACACCGGGTGCCGGTAGCCGTGGATCGCCGCCCACCAGGACGACATCCCGTCCACCAACTCCCGCCCGTCGGCCAGCCGCAGCCGCACCCCCGCGGCGCTCTCCACCACGTACGGCGGGTTCGTCGGCGGCAGCGCGGCGTACGGGTGCCAGACGTGCGCCCGATCGGCGGCCAGGATCTCCTCGGGTGTCACACGTACTCCTCTGCGCCTCAAGCGGTCCGGACGACGGACGTCCTACAGCGGGGTCGGACCCCTCCCCCGCCGCCTTTGCTCTGCACCCGCGGATGCGACGCCCGGTGGTCGGGTGTCGCGCTGCGGGTGGTGGTGCACCCGCGGGTGCAGAGCAAAGGGGCAACAGCGGGGCCCGTGCTCCTCAGCCCGGAGCGGACCCGGCATCCGGTTGCGCCGGGCCAGCACCGGAGCCGGGGACGCTCACCGGCCCGCGACGGGGTCCGGTGCCGCGGTGGTGGCCGCCGCGCGGGCGGCGGCGCGGACCAGGGCCGGACCCCGGTAGATGAAGCCGGTGTAGAGCTGCACCAGGGCGGCACCGGCGTCGAACATCCGCGCCGCGTCGTCCGGGTCCAGCACCCCGCCGACACCGATGACCGGCAGCCGGCCACCGGTCTCCCGGTGCACGAAGTCGACCACCTCCCGAGCCCGCCCGGTGAGCGGCCGACCGGAGAGACCACCCGCCTGGGCGCCGCGCTCGGCGTCCACAGTGGCCAGACCGGTACGCGACAGCGTCGTGTTGGTGGCGATCACCCCGGCGGCACCACGGGCCAGGCAGACCTCCAGCAGCTCGGCGATCGCCGCCTCGGTCAGATCGGGCGCGATCTTGACCAGCACCGGCTTCTCCCCCACCAGCGCGCCGAGAAGCGCGTCCAGGTGGGCACGGTCCTGCAACGAGCGCAGCCCCGGAGTGTTCGGTGAGGACACGTTGACCGCGAAGTAGTCGCCGTGGCCGCGAAGCGCCCGGTACGAGGCGAGGTAGTCCTCGACCGCCTCGTCCAGCGGGGTCACCTTGGACTTGCCCAGCGAGATGCCCAGCGGCACCCCGAGCGGGCGAGGCAGCGCCGCCAGTCGGGCGGCCAACGCGGCGGCCCCGGCGTTGTTGAAGCCCATCCGGTTGACCACGGCCTCGCTGGCCGGCAGCCGGAACAGCCGTGGCCGTGGGTTGCCCGGCTGGGCGTGCGCCGTGACCGTGCCGACCTCGACGAAACCGAAGCCGAGGGCCGGCCAGGCCGGCAGCGCCGCGCCGTCCTTGTCCATTCCCGCGGCCAGCCCGACCGGGTTGGGGAACCGCACCCCGAACACCGTGCGCGGCGCGTCGACCGCGTACCGGGCGCGCAGCGCGGCGAGCGCGGCCGGTCGCCGCGACAGGGCGGTCAACCGCCGCAGCGTCCACTCGTGGGCCGCCTCGGCGTCCCCACCCCCGAGCCGGAACAACCAGGGCCGCACCGCCCGCTCGAACAGGGTCACTGGGCCGCCCGGAGGGTGGCGTGCAGGTCCTGCAGGGGGCGGACCTGCATGTCGCCGCGGATCCGCGCCTCGATGCCCATCACCGCCGCGGCGGCGCCGGGGACCGTGGTGATGCAGGGGATGTCCGCGGTGACGGCCGCGCTGCGGATCTCATAACCGTCGGAGCGGGCGCTGGCACCCGAGCCCTGCGGGGTGTTGATCACCAGCGCCACCTGGCCGCCACCGATCAGCGACACCGCGTCGTCGCCCTCACCAGCCTCGTAGTGCTTGCGGATCTGCTCGCAGGCGATGCCGTGCCGACGCAGCACCTCGGCGGTGCCGGTGGTCGCCACGATCTCGAAGCCCAGATCCGCCAGCCGCTTGATCGGGAAGATCATGCCGCGCTTGTCGCGGTTCGCCACCGACACGAAGATCTTCCCCGCGGTCGGCAGCGAACCGTACGCGGCCGACTGGCTCTTGGCGAAGGCGTGCCCGAAGTTCGTGTCGATGCCCATCACCTCGCCCGTCGACTTCATCTCCGGGCCGAGCAGCGAGTCGATCCCCTTGCCGGCGCGGGTGCGGAAGCGCTTGAACGGCAGCACCGCCTCCTTGACCGCGACCGGCGCGTCGGCGGGCATCGTGCCCCCGTCTCCGGTCGCCGGCAACAGGCCCTCGGCCCGCAACTCCGCGATGCGCGCGCCGAGGGCGATCCGGGCCGCCGCCTTGGCCAGCGGTACCGCCGTCGCCTTGGAGACGAACGGCACGGTCCGCGACGCCCGCGGGTTGGCCTCCAGCACGTAGAGCACGTCGTCCTTGAGCGCGTACTGCACGTTGAGCAGACCGCGGACGCCGACGCCACGGGCGATGGCCTCGGTGTAGCGGCGGACCTCGACCAGGTGCGAGCCCGCGAGGGTGATCGGCGGGAGCGCGCAGGACGAGTCGCCGGAGTGGATACCGGCCTCCTCGATGTGCTCCATCACGCCACCGATGTAGACCTCGCCGTCGGCGTCGCACAGCGCGTCCACGTCGATCTCGATGGCGTCGTCGAGGAACCGGTCCACCAGCACCGGGTGATCCGGGGAGATGTCGGTGGCCCGACCGATGTAGTCGCGCAGCGTCGGGTCGTCGTAGACGATCTCCATGCCCCGCCCGCCCAGCACGTACGACGGGCGGACCAGCACCGGGTAGCCGATCTCGTCGGCGATCGTCTTGGCCTCGTCGTAGGACGTGGCCATGCCGTGTGCCGGCGCGCGCAGCCCGGCGCGGGCCAGCACCGCGCCGAACGCGCCGCGCTCCTCGGCCAGGTGGATCGACTCCGGGGAGGTGCCGACCACCGGCACCCCGGCGTTCTTGAGGCGTTGCGCCAACCCCAGCGGGGTCTGCCCGCCGAGCTGCACGACCACCCCGACCACACCCGGCCCGCCGGCCGCCCGGCCGGACGAGTCCTCGGCGTGCCAGACCTCCAGCACGTCCTCGAAGGTCAGCGGCTCGAAGTAGAGCCGGTCCGCGGTGTCGTAGTCGGTGGAGACCGTCTCCGGGTTGCAGTTGACCATCACGGTCTCGTAGCCGGCCGCCCGCAGCGCCTGCACCGCGTGCACGCACGAGTAGTCGAACTCGATGCCCTGCCCGATCCGGTTCGGGCCGGAGCCGAGGATCAGCACCTTCGGCCGGTCCGACGGCACGACCTCGGTCTCCAGGTCGTACGACGAGTAGTGGTACGGCGTGGTCGCCTCGAACTCGGCCGCGCAGGTGTCCACCGTCTTGTAGACCGGGCGCACGTCGAGGCGGTGCCGCAGGGTCCGTACGCCGTCCTCGGCGGCCAGCTCCGGGCGCAGCGCGGCGAGCTGCCGGTCGGACAGGCCGGCCCGCTTGGCCCGGTGCAGCAGCTCGGCGTCGAGCACCGGGGCGTCGACGATCTCGGCGCGCAGCTCGATCAGCGCGGCGATCTGGTCCAGGAACCACGGGTCGATCCCGCCGGACGCCTCGGCGACCTCGGCGATCGACGCGCCGAGACGCAGTGCCCGCTCGACGGTGTAGAGCCGGCCGTCGTGCGGGATCCGCAGCGCCGCGAGGGTGTCCGCCAGGGTGACGCCTGCCGGATCCGGCACACTCCAGAAACCGGCGGCCTTGGTTTCCATCGAGCGCATGGCCTTGTTCAGCGCTTCGGTGAAGTTGCGCCCCAGACTCATCGCCTCACCCACCGACTTCATCGTGGTGGTCAGCTCCGGGTCCGCGCCGGGGAACTTCTCGAACGCGAACCGGGGGATCTTCACCACGACGTAGTCCAGGGTCGGCTCGAACGCCGCCGGGGTCTTCAACGTGATGTCGTTGGGAATCTCGTCGAGGGTGTAGCCGATGGCCAGCTTCGCGGCGATCTTCGCGATCGGGAAGCCTGTCGCCTTGGAGGCCAGCGCCGAGGAGCGCGACACCCGGGGGTTCATCTCGATCACGACGATCCGGCCGTCGACCGGGTTGACCGCGAACTGGATGTTGCAGCCGCCGGTGTCCACCCCGACCTCGCGAAGCACCGCGATGCCCAGGTCCCGCAGGCGCTGGTACTCCCGGTCGGTGAGCGTCATGGCCGGTGCCACGGTGACGCTGTCGCCGGTGTGTACGCCCATCGGGTCGATGTTCTCGATCGAGCAGACGACCACCACGTTGTCGTGCCGGTCGCGCATCAGCTCGAGTTCGTACTCCTTCCAGCCGAGCACGCTCTCCTCGATGAGCACCTCGTGCACCGGGCTGGCGGCCAGGCCGTCGCCGGCGATGCGGGCCAGGTCCTCCGGGGTGTGCGCCATGCCGGAGCCCAGGCCACCCATGGTGAACGACGGCCGGATCACCACCGGCAGGCCCAACTCGGCGACTGTCGCCTCGACCTCGTCCATCGAGTGGCAGACCCGCGAGCGGGGCACCAGCCCGGTCGGGTCCTCGACGCCGAGGCGTACTCCGGCCTTCGCCACGATCTCCTTGAACAGCTGGCGGTCCTCGCCCCGGTTGATGGCGTCGATGTTCGCGCCGATCAACTCCACGTTGTACTTCTCCAGGATGCCGCCCTCGTGCAGGGCGACGGCCGTGTTCAGCGCGGTCTGCCCACCGAGGGTCGCCAGGATGGCGTCCGGGCGCTCCTTGGCGATGACCAGCTCCACGAACTCCGGGGTGATCGGCTCGACGTACGTCGCGTCGGCGAACTCCGGGTCCGTCATGATCGTCGCCGGGTTGGAGTTGACCAGGCTGACCCGGATCCCCTCACTGCGCAGCACCCGGCACGCCTGGGTGCCGGAGTAGTCGAACTCGCAGGCCTGCCCGATGACGATCGGCCCGGAGCCGATCACGAGGATGTGCTTGAGATCGGTCCGCTTAGGCATTGCTGCGCCCCTTGCTGTGGGTCCGGCCTTCGATCAAGTCGGCGAATCGGTCGAAGAGGTAGTCCGCGTCGTGCGGGCCGGCCGCCGCCTCCGGGTGGTACTGAACGGTGAAGGCGGGCACGTCCACGGCTCGCAGCCCTTCGACCACGTTGTCATTGAGGCAGACGTGCGACACCCGGACGCCACCGAAGTCGGTGTCGATCACCTGGTCGGGGACGACCGCGCCGACACCCGCACCCGGCACCTGAACGGCGAAGCCGTGGTTGTGGCTCGTCACCTCGACCTTGCCGGTGACCCGGTCGAGCACCGGCTGGTTGATGCCCCGGTGGCCGTAGCCCAGCTTGTAGGTGCCGAAGCCGAGCGCCCGGCCGAGGATCTGGCTGCCGAAGCAGATGCCGAACAGCGGCACCTGCCGCCGCAGCGCCTCCCGGGCCAGCGCCACCGGGCCGTCGGCCGTGGCCGGGTCGCCGGGGCCGGGCGACAGGAAGATCGCGTCGGCGCCGGTGGCCAGCAGGTCCTCGATGCTCGACGTGGCCGGCAGCACGTGGGTGGTCACCCCGCGGGTGGCCAGCCGGCGCGGCACGTTGCGCTTGATGCCCAGGTCCAGTGCCGCCACGGTGAACCGGTGCTCGCCGAGCGCCTCGACGACGTACGGCTCGGGGGTGCTCACCTCGGCGGACAGGTCCGCGCCGACCATCTGCGGTGCCTGGCGGACCCGGGCCAGCAGGCTCTGTGGGTCGTTGTCGATGCTGGAGATGCCCACCCGCATGGCGCCCCGCTCGCGCAGGTGCCGGGTCAGCGCCCGGGTGTCCACCCCGCTGATGCCCACCACACCCTCGGTGGCGAGGCGGTCCTCCAGGGAGCCGGTGGCGCGCCAGTTCGAGCCGATCCGGGCCGGGTCACGGACGACGTAACCCGCCACCCAGATCCGGCCGGACTCGTCGTCCTCGCCGTTGACGCCGGTGTTGCCGATGTGCGGGGCGGTCTGCACCACCACCTGTCGGTGGTAGGACGGGTCGGTCAGGGTCTCCTGGTAACCGGTCATGCCGGTGTTGAAGACCGCCTCGCCGAAGGTCTCCCCGACGCTGCCGTACGCCGCACCGGGGAAGGTGCGCCCGTCCTCTAGCACCAGGATCGCGGATCTGCGCTTGACCATTACTTGACAGCCTTTCCGTCCAGGACCGTCGGCTCGCCGCGCAGGAAGGTCGCCACGATGCGACCCGGCAGCGTCATGCGGGCGTACGGGGTGTTGCGACTGCGACTGGCCAACTCCGCCGGCTCGATGGTGCGGCGTTCGGCCGGGTCGATCAGGGTCAGGTTGGCCGGCACACCCGGTGCCGGGTCGACGCCGTGCCCGGTGAGCCCGGCGATCCGGGCGGGGGTGCGCGACATCCGCTCGGCGATCAGATCCCACTGCGGGCCGAGCACGTCCAGCGCGATGGAGAGGGCCGTCTCCAGGCCGAGCATCCCCGGCCGGGCGTACGCCCACTCGCACTCCTTGTCCTCCACGGCGTGCGGGGCGTGGTCGGTGGCGACCACGTCGATCACCCCGTCGGCGAGGGCGGCGCGCAACGCGGTGACGTCCGAGGCGGTGCGCAACGGCGGGTTCACCTTGTAGACCGGGTCGTAGGTTTCCGCCCGTTCGTCGGTGAGCAGCAGGTGGTGCGGGGTCACCTCGGCGGTCACGCGTACCCCGCGGGCCTTTGCCTGGCGCAGCACCTCGACGCTGCCGGCGGTGGAGACGTGGCAGACGTGCAGTCGGCTGCCCACGTGCTCGGCGAGCAGCACGTCCCGGGCGATGATCGCCTCCTCGGCGACGGCCGGCCAACCGATCAGGCCGAGCCGGGTGGAGACCTCACCCTCGTGCATCTGGGCGCCCTCGGTGAGCCGGGGCTCCTCGGCGTGCTGGGCGATGATCCCGTCGAACGCCTTGACGTACTCCAGGGCCCGACGCATCAGCTTCGGGTCGGCGACGCAGTGCCCGTCGTCGGAGAAGATCCGCACCTGGGCCGCCGAGTCGGCCATCGCGCCCAGCTCGGCCAGGCGCTCGCCGGCCAGTCCGACGGTGACCGCGCCGATCGGCTGCACGTCGACCAGGCCGGCTTCCCGGCCGAGCCGCCAGACCTGCTCGACCACACCGGCGGTGTCCGCCACCGGGGAGGTGTTGGCCATCGCGCAGACCGCCGTGTAGCCGCCCAGCGCCGCCGCCCGGGAACCGGACTCGACGGTTTCGGCGTCCTCCCGGCCGGGCTCGCGCAGGTGGGTGTGCAGGTCGACGAGGCCGGGCAGGGCGACCAGGCCGGTGCCGTCGACGACTGTCGCGTCCGGCGCGGTCAGGCCGGTGCCGACCTCGGCCACCACGCCGTCGCGGATCAGCAGGTCGGTCGGCGCGGCGCCGACGACACTCACGCTGGTGATCAGGTACGCGCTCACCGGTTGTTTCCTCCGAGCAGCAGGTAAAGGACAGCCATCCGCACGGAGACCCCGTTGGTGACCTGTTCGACGATTGTGGAGCGGGGTGAGTCGGCGACCTCGGGGGTGATCTCCATCCCCCGGTTCATCGGGCCGGGGTGCATGACGATCGCGTGTTCGGGCAGCCGGCGCATCCGCGGCCCGTCCAGCCCGTAGCGGCGGGCGTACTCGCGGGCGGAGGGGAAGTAGGAGTCGTTCATCCGCTCCCGCTGCACCCGCAACATCATCACCACGTCGACGTTGGGCAGCACGGAGTCGAGGTCGTAGGAGACGTCGGTGCCGGGGGCGAGAGCTCCCGCGATGTCGACCGGGATGAGGGTCGGCGGGCCGACCAGGGTGACCTTGGCGCCGAGGGTGGAGAGCAGCAGCACGTTGGAGCGGGCCACCCGGGAGTGCAGCACGTCCCCGACCACTGCGACCGACAGCCCGGCGAGCCGACCCAGCCGGGCCCGCATGGTGTACGCGTCCAGCAGCGCCTGGGTGGGGTGCTCGTGGGTGCCGTCACCGGCGTTGACCACCGACCCGTCCACCCAGTTGGCCAGCCGGTGCGGCGCGCCCGAGGCGGGGTGTCGGACGACCACGGCGTCCGCGCCCATGGCCTGTAGGGTCAACGCGGTGTCCTTCAGGCTCTCGCCCTTGGTGACGCTGGACCCCTTCGCGGAAAAGTTGATCACGTCGGCGCTGAGTCGCTTCGCCGCCGCCTCGAAGGAGATCCGGGTACGGGTGGAGTCCTCGTAGAACAGGTTCACCACGGTCCGGCCGCGCAGCGCGGGCAACTTCTTGATCTCCCGGCCGGCGACGGTGGCCATCTCGGCGGCGGTGTCCAGGATCTCGGTGGCGGTGTCGGCGTCCAGGTCCCCGCCGGAGAGCAGATGCTTGATCATGAGACGGTCCCCCCGTACAGCTTGACCTCGTCCGCCCCGTCGGTCTCGGCGAACGTCACCTTCACGCTCTCGGCGAGCGAGGTCGGGATGTTCTTGCCGACGTAGTCGGCGCGGATCGGCAGCTCCCGGTGGCCACGGTCGACCAGGACGGCGAGCTGCACCGAGGCCGGGCGGCCCACGTCGTTGAGCGCGTCGAGCGCGGCCCGGACGGTGCGGCCGGAGAAGAGCACGTCGTCGACGAGGATGACCCGTTTGCCGTCGATCCCGCCGGACGGCAGCTGGGTCGGGCCCACGGCGCGGGTGGCGTGCCGACGGAGGTCGTCGCGGTACAGGGTGATGTCGAGCACACCGACCGGTATGGCGACGTCCTCGAAGGTGCTGATCCGGTCGGCGAGCCGCCGCGCGAGGGGGGTGCCCCGGGTGGGAATCCCGAGCAGCACCGTGTTGGCGGCGCCCTGGGTCTTCTCCAGGATCTGGTGGGCGATGCGGTCGACCACGCGTTGCACGTCGGCGCTGGCGAGGATCACCTTCACCGAGGGTTGTCGCGGTGGCGACGGATGGGCAGCCGGTGGGTATGCCACGGCGGACCTCCTTCCCCGCCTCACGGGACGGGTCGTTAAAGGATGTCGGGCACCTCCGACCGGACCGCGCAGCGGACAGGCCGGGGCTTCACGCCACGTTACCAGTGGTCACCGGGCCGATGGACGGCGGCCGCTGACCACCCGATCAGGACCGGGAAAAGGGGATAACTTCCCGGGCGCTCCCCAACGGTCGGGTCTCGACCACTTGACCAGGTGTCGCATTCCCCGTACCGTCACGCTCCGTAGCGATCGACGGGAGAACCCCGAGCAGCACTGGGAGTGTCCGAATGCCCTCTGAATACGCCAAGTCTCTGGGCGCCCGCCTGCGCTCCATCCGCCAGCAGCAGGGTCTCTCCCTGCAGGGTGTGGAGGAGAAGTCGAATGGGCGGTGGAAGGCCGTGGTGGTCGGCTCGTACGAGCGCGGCGACCGGGCCGTGACGGTGTCCCGTCTGGCCGAGTTGGCCGAGTTCTACCGTGTCCCCGTCTCGGAGTTGCTGCCTGACGGCAGTGGTGTCCGGCACGAGCCCACCAGCAAGATCGTCCTGGACCTGGAGCGGCTCTACGACGAGGCCTCCGAGGACCTGGCCTACGTCGCCCGCTACGCGCGTGCCATCCAGCAGCAGCGTGGTGACTACAACGGCCGGGTGCTCTCCATCCGCGCCGACGACCTGCGGGCGCTCGCGATCGTCTACGACGCATCGCCGTCGGGTCTGATCGAGCGGCTCACCGAGCACGGTGTGCTGGTGGCCGACCCGCGGGCGTTCTTCGCCTCCTGAGCTGTCGCTGTACCGAAAGGGCCCGTGCCGACTGGCACGGGCCCTTTCGTGTCACGGCGTGCGGTGGGGACGCTCAGCGGGTGGCGTACTCGGCGATCCGGCCGAGCACCCCGTTGAGGAAGCGCGGCGAATCGTCCGTCGACATCTGCCGGGCCAGCTCCACGGCCTCACTGATCGCCACCGCGTCGTCGATCTCGTCGACGTAGAGCAACTCGTAGACGGCGATCCGGGCCAGATTACGGTCGACGACCGGCATCCGCTCCAGCGTCCAACCCTCGGCGTAGCTGGCGATCAGCTCGTCGATCCGGTCGAGGTGCTCGGCGACGCCCTCGACCAGGCCGACCGCGTAGCCCAGGTGCTCCGGTCGGGGCTGCTCGATCCGCTGCACGTAGCCGGCCAGCACCTCCACCGGAGGCTTGTCCCGCAGGTCGGACTCGTAGAGGACATCCAGCGCCCGCTTGCGCGCCTTGCGGCGCGCCGGCATCTGCTGCTTGGAACCCTCAGCCATCAGGCGCGGCCGAGGTAACGGCCGTCGCGGGTGTCGACCTTGATCTTCTCACCGGTGGTGATGAACAGCGGCACCGGCACGGTGGCGCCGGTCTCCACCGTCGCCGGCTTGGTGCCGCCGGTCGAGCGATCGCCCTGCAGGCCCGGCTCGGTGTAGGTGACCTCCAGCACGACGCTGGTGGGCAGCTCGATGTAGAGCGGCACACCCTCGTGCTGGGCGACGGTCGCCTCCGCCTCGGGCAGCAGGTAGTTGGCTGCTTCTCCGACTGTGCCGCCGAGCACGGTGATCTGGTCGAACGTCTCCAGATCCATGAAGACGAAGTCCTCGCCGTCGGCGTACAGGTACTGCATCGTGCGCTTGTCCACGGTCGCGGTTTCGACCTTGGTGCCCGCGTTGAAGGTCTTGTCGACCACCTTCCCGGACAGCACGTTCTTCAGCGTGGTGCGCACGAAGGCACCACCCTTACCGGGCTTGACGTGCTGGAACTCGACGACGGCCCAGAGCTCGCCGTCAAGGTTGAGTACCAGGCCGTTTTTGAGGTCGTTGGTGGAGGCCATTTCCTGCCTTGATCATCAATTGGCGGACAGACCTGGGAAGTCTACTCTCCGCGCCGGAGGTTGGCCGCCACCGTCTCGGCACCGACGGCCTCGCCCGGTGCGGCACCCTCCGTACCCGCCGGACGGACCCCACCAACACCGCCCACACCCTTTGCTCTGCACCCGCCGAGGCGACGGTCACGATGAGTTCCCTCATGGTCCCGACCGCCGCGGGCGTCGTCGGTCGAAAGCGCAGCTCAGTCGCGGTGGTGCACATAGAGCAGCAGAGCAAAGGGAGGCGGTGGGTCGGGATCGGCCGGGGCCGTCGCCACTCACTGTGAGAAAAGGAAAGCAGGAGTACGTGCGAAGCCGCCGTGACGGTCCGCTGTCAGCTGTCGTCGCCCGGCGCAGCCGGATCCACCGCAGCCAGATCCGACGCGGCCAGATGACGCAGAGCGAGGCGGTAGCCGTCCACGCCGAGCCCGCAGATCACCCCGGTCGCCACCGCGGAGACCACCGAGTGGTGGCGGAACTCCTCGCGGGCGTGGATGTTGGACAGGTGCACCTCCACCAGCGGCCCCCGCAGCATGGCGCAGGCGTCCCGCACGGCGTACGAGTAGTGCGACCAAGCCGCCGGGTTGAGCACCACAGCGGCACCCTCGTCAGCGGCGGCGTGCAGCCAGCCGAGCAGCTCGTGCTCGGCGTCGGTCTGCCGGACCGTCACGTCCAGCCCCAGCTCCCGGCCGGTGGTCTCGCAGAGCGCCACCAGATCGGCGTAGGTGGTCGAGCCGTACACCGCCGGCTCCCGGGTGCCCAACCGGCCCAGGTTCGGCCCGTTGAGGACGTACACCCTCACGAGGCGGACACCTCCCGGTAGGCGGCCTCCAGCAGGGCGTCGTCCGGGCCCTCCAACATCGCCGGGCGGGCCAGCCCGTCGAGCACCACGAAGCGCAGCCGGCTGCCCCGCGCCTTCTTGTCCACCCGCATCGCGGCCAGCAGCCGCGGCCAGGCGTCGGCCGGGTAGCTCACCGGCAGGCCCAGCGCCCGCAACGTGGCCCGGTGCCGGTCGGCGGTCGGCGCGTCCAGCCGGCCGGCGAGCCGGGCCAGCGCGGCGGCGTAGACCAGGCCGACGGCGACGGCGTGCCCGTGACGCCAGCGGTAGCCCTCGTTCTGCTCGATCGCGTGGGCGAGGGTGTGGCCGTAGTTGAGCACCTCCCGTACGCCCGACTCGCGCAGGTCGCCCGCGACCACGTCGGCCTTGACCCGGATCGCCCGCTCGATCAGCTCCCGCGTCGCCGGCCCGCGCGCGTCGGTGGCGGCCACCGGGTCGCGCTCGACGAGGTCCAGGATCGCCGGGTCGGCGATGAACCCGCACTTGACCACCTCGGCGAGCCCGGCCGCCAGGTCGACCGCCGGCAGGCTGTCCAGGGTGGCCAGGTCGGCCAGCACACCGACCGGCGGGTGGAAGGCGCCCACCAGGTTCTTGCCGGCGGCCGTGTTGATGCCGGTCTTGCCGCCCACCGCCGCGTCCACCATGCCCAGCAGCGAGGTCGCCACCGGCACCCAGCGCACCCCGCGCAACCAGCAGGCCGCGACGAAGCCGGCCAGGTCGGTGACGGCGCCGCCGCCCACCCCGACCACCGCGTCGGTACGGGTGAAGCCGGCCGCCCCGAGCCGGTCCCAACAGGCGGCGGCCACGTCGATCTGTTTGCCCGACTCGGCGTCGGGCACCTCGATCGGCAACGGCGCGACGCCGGCGGCGCGCAGTCGCTCGCCGAGCGCGTCCGCGAGAGCCTTCAGCGGGGGCGTGTGCAGCACCGCCGCCCGGGTCGCACCGGGCAGCAGGCCGGGCAACGCGCCCAGCAGGTCACGTCCCACCAAAACGTCGTACGGCCGTTCGCCGCCGACCGGAATCCGGGTCACCTCGTCCATCGCCGGCAGCCTAGTCGAGCGGACGGCGCGGCAACGGCGTCTGCCCACCTGCTGGTCGGGTCGCCCAGTCGGCGAGCAGGCGGGCGTGCTCGGCCACCGCGGCACGCAGTGCCTCCGGGTGTCGCACGGTGAACGGACAACCCATCCCGGCGAGCAGCGCGGCCATGCCGGGCAGGCTCTCCGCCCGGGCCCGCAGCAGCACCCCGTCGGTGGTGGCGGTCAACTCGGCCACGCTGGGCGGGATGCGGCGCTGGGCGGCGACCAGGTCGGTCTCCAACAGCACCTCGACCTCGTGCGTGTACGGCACGCCGGCCAGCGACCTGGTGACCCGGGCCACCGGGTCGAAGCCGTCCGGCACGGTGAACGTCGCCGCCGTGGGGGTCACGGTGCCGATCCGGTCCAGCCGGAAGGTGCGGACCTCGCCGCGCCGGTGGTCGTGGCCGGTGACATACCAGCGGCCGGCGTGGAAGACCAGCCCGTACGGGTCGAGTTCGCGGCGCGACTGCTCACCCCGCCAGGAGCGGTAGTCCAGTGCCACCCGCTGCCGGTGCCGGGCGGCGACGGCCAGGGTGAGCAGGGTGCCCGATGCCGGCCCCCGCTCCGGCTCCGTGCGCCGCAGGGTGAAACCGAGGTGTTCCTGCACGGCGGTCAGCCGGTCGGCCAGCGGCACCGGCAACACCCGGCGGATCTTGGCCAGCGCGGTGGCGGTGCCCGGCAACTCGGTGGCCAGCCCGACCCGTTCGGCGACGACCAGACCGAGCAGCACCGCCAGCGCCTCGTCGTCGGTGAGCATCAGCGGCGGCAGCTTGTAGCCGGAACGCAGCCGGTAGCCGCCGTAGCGGCCCCGGTCGGCGATGACGGGGATGCCCAACTCGACAAGGGTGGCCGCGTACCGGCGCACGGTCCGCTCGTCCACGCCGAGCAGGCCGGCGAGCTCGGCAGCCGTCGCCAGGTGCCGGGTCTGCAGCAGTTCGAGTAGGGCCAGCACACGACCAGCGGGATGTGACACAGACCACTCCCTCAAACCGGGCGGATTCTGTCCGGTTGCGATCGTACGGTCATCCGGTAGCCGAGATAAGGAGCGACAGATGGCGACGTTCGTGCTGGTGCCGGGGTTCTGGTTGGGCGCCTGGGCGTGGCGGGAGGTGACCTCGGCGCTGCGCGCGCAGGGGCACGAGGTCCACCCGATGACTCTGACCGGGGTGGCGGAACGCCATCATCTCGCCGGCCCGGAAATCGGCCTGGAGACGCACACCACCGACATCGTCCGGCTGATCGAGGTCGAGGATCTGCGCGACGTGCTGCTGGTCGGCCACTCGGGCGGCGGGATGCCGGCCGCCCAGGCCGCGGACCGCATCCCGGACCGGATCGCCCGGATGATCTACGTGGAGAGTGGGCCCCTACCGGACGGCGTCGCGCAGTTCGACACGATGCCACCGGAGGAGCAGCAGCGGCTGCGCGCCGCGATCGGCACCGGCCACCTGCTGCCGCCGCCAGCGTGGGAACCGGCCGCCGACCCCACCAACCTGGCCGGTCTGGACGAACCGACGCTGGCCCTGCTGCGCGCCCGGGCCACCCCGCAGCCGCTGGCGGCGGCCACCGACCCGGTGCGTCGCACCGGTGGGCGCCCGGTGCCGACCGCGCTGGTCGCCAGCACCTTCCCGCTCAGCGTGGTGCGGCAGATGATCGACGAGGGGCACCCGTTCTTCACCGGCTTGGCCGACGGTCAGCTGTTCGAGCTGCCCACCGGGCACTGGCCGATGCTCAGCGAGCCGAAGGCCCTGACCGACGTGCTCGACGCCGCCGCCCGTGCCTGAAGACCCCACCTGCGTCGATCTTGCACTTACTGTCGCCGATGCGCCCTGATTCGCCACTTCTGTCGCGACACGAAGTGCAAGATCGACGCCGGGTCAGTGCGGGAGCACCGCCGCTACCTCGGCGACTACCTGCGCCGGGGCCTTGCCGTCGGTCACCACCGTCTCGGTCGCCACCTCGGCGTAGAGCGGCCGGCGCTGGTCCAGCAGGTGCTTCAGCGTGGCCCTCGGGTTGATCGCCAGCAGCGGCCGGCCGGCGCCGAGCCCGACGCGCTTCACCGCGTCCGGCAACTCGACCGAGAGATAGACCACCCGGTGCCCGATCAGCGCGGCCCTGGTCTCCTCGGCCAACACCGCGCCGCCGCCGAGGGCGAGCACACCGGTGCCGGAGGCCAGCGCCGCGGCCACCGCGGCGCGCTCCAGGGTACGGAAGTGGGCCTCACCCTCGTCGATGAAGATCTCCGGGATCGGCTTGCCGGCCAACTGCTCGATGTCGAGGTCGGTGTCGCGGAACTCCACCCCGAGGGTGCCGGCGAGAGCCCGGCCCACGGTGGTCTTGCCACAGCCGGGCGCGCCGACCAGCACGACGACCGGCGCCATCAGCGGATCACCAGAGCGTCGAGGTAGCCGGCGAGGTTGCGGCGGATCTCGGCGATCGAGTCGCCGCCGAACTTCTCGGTGGCCGCCTCGGCGAGCACCAGCGCCACCATCGCCTCGGCGACCACCGCCGCGGCGGGCACCGCGCAGACGTCGGAGCGCTGGTTGATCGCGGTGGCCGGCTCGCCGGTGGTGATGTCCACTGTCGCCAGCGCCCGGTTCAGTGAGGAGATCGGCTTCATCGCGGCCCGAACCCGCAGCGGCTCACCTGTGGTGATGCCACCCTCCAGCCCGCCGGCCCGGTCGGTGACCCGGCGGACCCCGGTGGCCGACGGGATGATCTCGTCGTGCGCCTCCGAGCCCCGGGACCGGGCCTGCTGCCAGCCGTCGCCGATCTCCACACCCTTGATCGCCTGGATGGACATCAGCGCGGTGGCCAGTCGGGCGTCGAGCTTGCGGTCCCACTGCACGTGGCTGCCCAACCCCGGCGGCACCCCGTACGCCAGCACCTCGACCACACCCCCGAGCGTGTCGGCGGCCTTCTTCGCGGCGTCGACCTCGGCGACCATGAGGGCGCTGGCCTCCGGGTCCAGGCAGCGCAGCGGGTCGGCGTCGATGCGGTCGGCATCGGACGGGACGGGACGCAGCCCCGGCTTCGCGGCCACCGGGCCCAGCTCGATGACGTGCGAGACGATCTCGATGCCGAGCGCCTGCCGGATCAGCGCCTTGGCGACCGCGCCGACGGCCACCCGGGCGGCGGTCTCCCGGGCGCTGGCGCGTTCCAGGATCGGCCGGGCGTCGGTGTGGCCGTACTTCTGCATGCCGGCCAGGTCGGCGTGGCCCGGCCGGGGCCGGGTCAGCGGGGCGTTGCGGGCCTGCCGGGCCAGCTCGTCGGGGTCGACCGGGTCGGCCGCCATGACGGTCTGCCACTTCGGCCACTCGGAGTTGCCGACCCGGATCGCCACCGGGCTGCCCAGGGTGACGCCGTGCCGCAGGCCGCCGAGCACCTCGACCTCGTCCCGCTCGAACGACATCCGCGCGCCCCGGCCGTAGCCCAGTCGCCGGCGGGCCAGCTCGTCGGCGATCGCGGTGGTGGTCACCTCGATGCCGGCCGGCACCCCCTCCATCATCGCGACGAGAGCGGGACCGTGCGATTCACCTGCAGTCAGCCAGCGCAACACAGCGGTCAGTCTGTCACGGCGCGCCACCGACCCGGCACGCTGCCCGCCGCGTCCCGCCCTGCGGACGCCGGTGCCCGGTCGACGACCGGGCACCGGCGGCAGGTCAGATCCCCCGACCCCGCTTGTGCAGGGTGCGCAGCACCGCGTCGGCCCGGACCACCCGACCGGCGACGGCGAGGGCCAGATAGGCGCGCGGCTCGCGGGGATTGCTCCGCAGGGTGCGCCGGGCCCACCGCAGCGCGCCCCGACGGTCGCCGGACGCGGCCTGGGCGAACGCGATCTGCCCGGTCACCCGGGCCGCACCGGCCGGTTGGCTGTCGAACTCGGGGTAGCGCCGCAACAGCCACTGCAACGCCTCGGAGATGGTGTCCCAGCGCTGCGAGAAGTACGAGCGCTTGTGCCAGCGCACCAGCACCGAGGGTGTCCGCAGGTTGATCAGCGGCGCGCTGCGCGCGGCCCGGAGCAGAAACTCGTAGTCCTCCGCGTAGCTGCCCGGGATCTCCTCGTCGACGAGCCCGAACCCGTCCCGCAGCGCGCTGGCGCGGATCAGGAAGGTCGACGGGTGCAGCTCCGTCAACCGGTCGCGCAGCAGGTCGTCCAGGGTGATCCGGTCCTTGTCGAGCACCCGGTCGACGGTGTGCCCGTCATAGCTGACCCGGATGCCGCAGCAGACGAACTCGGCCGCCGGATCGGCGGCCAGCGCGTCGACCTGCACGGCCAGCTTGCCGGCCAGCCACTCGTCGTCGTCGTCGCAGAACGCGACGAGCTCCCCCTCGGCGGCGAGGGTGCCGCTGTTGCGGGCACCGGCCAACCCCGGGGTACGGGTGTTGCGGACCACCCGCACCGCGCGGGCCGGGCCGTCGCCCAGCTCGGTCAGCGACTCGTCCGGCACGGACTGGTCGAACACCACCACGACCTCGATCCGGCCCGGGTACTCCTGCGCCAGGATCGCGCGCACCGCGGACCGCAGCAGCTCGGGGCGGTCCCGGGTGGGCACCACGACGCTGACGCTCGGCTGGTGGGTCATCGGATCTCCTTCGCACCCGGGCGCGGCCGGGACCAGGCCCGCCGCCGGTGTGGGCGCGGGGTCGAGCGGGCCACCAACTCGTCGACGATCCGCCCGACGCGGGCCACCGCCGCCCGTCGTGCCTCGTGCGCCGCCGGGTCGGCGGTCACCGCGTACCGGGATGGGTCGGCCAACCCGTCGGCCAACGCGTCGTGCAGCGCCTCCCGGGTCTCGCAGAGGGCCACCAGGCCGGCCGCGCCGAGCCGGCGGGCGAAGAGGAGCTGGTGGTTGTCGACGTGCTCACCGCGGGCCGGGTCGCGGGGCACCACGATGGGCAGGTGGCCGTGCCGGCGTGCCTCCAGGATGGTCGCCGGGCCGCCGTGGCAGACCACCAGGTCGGCCTCGTCCATCGCCTGTTGCAGTGCGTCGTGGCCGAGGAACGCCACCGCGCCGGGCAGTCGTGGAGCGGTGGTGTGCCCGTGCTGCACCGTCAGCCCGATCGGGTCGCCCGCCTGCTGGTGCCACTGCGCCAGCCAGTCGACGAGCCGATCGAAGGGGTGCTTGTCGGTGCCGACGGCGACCAGCAGCCGGAGCTGGCCGGCCGGCGTGTCGCGCTGGCGCGGCAGCCGGGCCTCCTCGTCGGCCGACCGGGGTTGTGAACGCCGGGCGGTGCCGGCCTCCCCGGTCACAGGAGCGTCCCGACGACTGTCGCCTCGGGATACTGCCGGCGCTGCTCGTCCCACTGCACGAGCATCGCGGACAGGAACGGTCGGCAGAGCCGGGCGGTCAGCGTCGGCGTGTCGATCCGGTCGTACACCTCGATGTAGACGGTCGGGATGCGCCAGAGCCGGGCCAGCACCACGAACGGCACCGCCACCCCGGCGCCGGTGGTGACCACCGCGGCGACCCGCCGTTCCCGCAGCACCCGCCAGGCCAGCAGCGCGTTGCGCAGCAGGTTGGGTACGTTGCGGGTGGTCGGGTGGTGCGCGGGCACCAGATCCTCGCCGGTCAGCAGGGACACTGCCTCCGGCGTGTCGAAGGTCACCCAGCAGCGCCGCCACTGTTCGTACCAGGGCCGCAGGGCTAGTAGTTGGGCCAGGTGGCCACCGCTGGAGCCGACCAGCAGGAGCACCGGCGCGGCATCGTCGTCGTTCTTCGTGTCCACGCGACTCCCCACAAGTTCGCTTGGAATTCCAGTTCACGCCACGCAGAAGCAGATCACACGTTCTGTGGTCGTTGAATAGCGTGATCGGACGAGGCATCGATCTCCACCTCGGACGGTCGAACCCGTCGAACGTCCGAAATTCATCGATCGTTGTCACCACCTGCGTTTTTGTCGTCACTCTGCGGCGCCGCCGGCACCGCGATTCCTCCGGATCAGCCGCTATGTCTTTTCTCGATGACGTCCAGCAGTGCGGGATGCAGTGCGGCGTTCCAGCCCGCGCCCGCGTCGGCCAGCCGCCAGGTCCGCAACCACATCTCCACCAGGTACGCATCGGCGACCAGCCGCCGCTGTGCCGCGCCGAGGCCGAGTCGGTCGCCGTACCGGTCCAGGTACGCGTCGACGGCCGACGCCGCGACGGCCGCCGACTCACCGCGTAGCACCAGGGACCGTTGGAACGCGTCGTGCGCCAGGTCGAAGCCGACCGGCACGTCCGCCCCGCTGTGCTCCCAGTCCCAGGCGACCAACCCGCCGTCGTGCCGGCCCAGGTTCCACGGAACCCAGTCACCATGCCAGTGGCCGAACTCGACACCTGTGTCGCCGTGCCGGCGAGCCAGCGCGGCGACCGCGGCGACCGCCCGCGCGCCGCTCTGCCCGGCCGCGGCGGCCCGGTCGGCCTGCCCGGCCAGACGGGACAGGAAGGTCGACCCGGCCAGTGCCCGGGGCGGGTCCGCCGGGCCGCCGCGTCGGGCGACGGCGAGCAGCGCCGCGATCCGGGGGGCGTCGTCGACCGGCACACCGCGTACCGCCGGTGGCAACGGCTCGATCACCGCGACCACCTGACCGGCCCACGTCGTCTCGGTGAGCAGCCTCGGCGGCGTCGGGTGGTCGGCGACGCCGGCCACCGCGCCCAACGCGCGCAGCGCCGCCGCCTCGGCGGTGACCAACGCGCGGGTCGCGTCGTTCCAGCCGATCTTCGCGTAGCCCCGCGGTCGACCGTCGGCGCTGAAGAGTTGCAGGGTGGGCTTGACGTTCGGGTCGGGTGGTCGGACCCCGCACGCGGCCAGCAGCGGCGTGCCGCCCAACTCGGCCGCGAGTCGCTCGGTCAGCAGCAATTCCGCGGCCACCGCCCCGGCGGGCACCGAGACGGTCAACGTCGGAAAGGGCGCGAGCCCCACCGCACCGAACCGGGCCAGCCCGCCGAGCACCGCCCGCAACGCGCGCACCTTCGGTGGTCGCAGGGCGTTGTACGCCAGCAGCGACGCCGCCCCGGCCGCAGGCGCGCCCAACGGCACCAGGAACCGGGCCCGGGCGACCGACGGCACCACCGCGTACCGGGCCACCGCCCGATGACCGGGCGGGACGCCGCCGCCCACGCTCAGGTTGACCCGCTCGTCCGGGAAGACCGCGCGGCTCACCCAGCCCAGGCCGTCCACCCGCGACCGCGGGTCCGTGCCCGGGTCGACCCGTGTCGTCACGCCGGCCGGTCCGCCCAGTCGAGGTCCAGCCCGAGCCGCTGGCGCAGCGCGTCGTTGTGCGGCCGGTAGTAGTCGGTCAGCTCCGCGCGCACCGCCGGCTCCAGCGGTGCCGAGCGCCGGTCGTTGTAGACCTTGAAGTGCGGCAGGTCGTACGCGGGCAGCCCGAGGAAGTCGAGGGTGCGCCGGTAGGTGGCGCGGGAGTCCCGGTAGAGGTCCTCACTGGGCAGGAAGAGGATCTGCTGCCTGTCGAAACGCTCCAACCACGGCTCCAGGTGCTCCAGGTAGCGCCCCCGGGCCCGGTACGTGTACCAGTCGTACGCCTCGCTGAACGACTCCGGTTCGGCGATCAGCCGCTCCCGCTCCCCCGCCGTGCGCTCCGGCTCGGCGGCCAGCGCGTCGGCGAAGTCCAACGGCTCGATGCCGTGCGTGCGGCGCTCCTTCCAGTGCGAGTACGCCCGCTCCACCGGGTCGCGCAGGAGCACGATCAGCTTCACCGCCGGCAGCAGCGCGGCGACCCGCTCGGCGGCGAGCGGGTGGAACATGTACAGCGGTGCGGCCTCGCCGACCCGGACCGGCCCGCCGTGCCGCTTGGACAGGGCGTCCCGGTGGCGTTGGGTCGGGAAGTGCGAGCGGTACCACGACTCGCCGCGCCCCCAGTGCTCCTCGAAGTAGTGCGCCGACTTGGTGTTCCAGGCCGGGAAGAGGCGCGGCACCAGCGGGTGCTGGATGAGGTAGTTCCACAGCGAGGTGGTGCCGCCCCGTTTCGTGCCGATGATCAGGAAGTCCGGCAGGGGCCGCCGGTCACTCGTACGGACCCCGTAGTCCACCAGGGACTCCTTCACCCGCACGGTCACCTGGGTCGGGACCAACTGCTTGACCCGGTCACGGATGGACGCCACGACGGACCTCACCTGCCTCTCGTCGATACCGGGCCGGGGTCGGCGGCCACGGCCGCGTCGTCCCGTCCACGGACCTGCCTCATGGTCCCCCGGATGCCGGCGCGCACCCGGGGCAACGTCAACATGCCGACGCAGCCGGCCAGCAGAACACCCAACGCCACCGCCAGGCCCGGCAGGCCGCGCCCGCCCGCCAGCACACCGGCACCGGCGGCCAGGCCCACCCCGGTGGCCGTGACCACCGCGGCACGCACCGTCGCGGCATCGAACAACGGCTGCCGGACCACCGACCGGGCGAACCCGGCGGCGGTGAGATTCTCGGTGGCGATGCCCGCGGCCCAGGCCACCGCCGCGCCCGTCGCGCCGTGACCGGGAATCAGCCACAGGCCCAGCGAGACGGTCACCGTCAACCCGGCCACGGTGGCCACCAGGTGCAGACCACTGCGCCCACCCATCAGCAGCAGGCTCTGCACGTTGCCGACCCCGGTGTTGACGAGCATCGCCAGCGCGAGCACGGTCATCGCCGGCACACCGGCGGTGAACTCCGGCCCGAACAGCTGGAGGAAGGCCAACGCGAACACCGCCAGGAGCAGGTAAACCGGCCAGGACAGCACCAGACCCCAGATGGTCAGCTGCCGGTGCACGGCCGCCGCCGCGGCCCGCTCGCCGCGCCCGAGCAGCCGGGACAACTGCGGCGACACCGCCACCCGCAGCCCCTGCATGGCGAGCTGGCCGGCCAGCACATACCGCCCGACCGCGCCGAACACGCCGGCGTCCGCAGGCCCGGCCAACACCGAGGTGAGCAGCACACCCACCCACATGCTGCCCGCGTCGATGGCCGCCGACGCGGCCCGGGGCAACGCGAAGCGCCAGAACGTCGACCAGTCGCCGCGACTCGGCCGCAGCGCCGCGCCCCGGCCCAGCCCGAGCGGACCGGCCACGAGGACGAGGCAGACCAGCAGCGCCAACGCCGCCGGCACCAGCCAGCCGGTCATGCCGGCGAGCAGACCTCCGCCGGCCAGCGCGGCCGCGCCGACCAGCACCGGCCGGGCGACCGGCAGCAGGAGGAACTGCACCCCGACGTACGCGCGGATGGACCGCACACAGCGCAACGCGGCCAGCAGGAGGGTCATGGCGACCACCACCGGCACCGCCGCGAACGTGACGGTGAGCAGCGCCTCGGCGGCCGCACCGGAGCCCCGCAGCAGCCGGGGCGCGAGCGCGTCGGCGGCCAGCACGCCGGCCCCAGCGACCAGGAACCCGGCCACCAACGGCGGGATCAGCGCCACCGGGAGCACCCGGGCGGCGTCCCCGCGTACACCGGCAGTACGGCGGGGCAGCGACCACATCAGGCCGGTCTCCGCGCCGAGCGTACAGATCGCGGTGGCCACGGTGACCACCCCGATCGCCGCGAAGAACGCGCCCGCCCCAGCCGTGCCGTACCCCCGGGTGATCACCACCGCCAGCACGAAGCCGAACAGGCCGCTGGTGGCCGCGCCGAGCAGCCCGGCCACGCCACTGCGGGCGCTGCGTCGGGTCTCGGTCGCACCCGTGTCCGTGTCCGGCTGGTCCGCACCGGCGGGCACCGGCGTCGGGCGCTCCGGGTCGGCCGGCGGTCGGGTCGCGGCGGTCATGCCGGCACCGCCACGGCGGGCGGCTGCCACCCGGCCACCCGGGGCGGCCCGGCGGCGCGTTCCCGTTCGGTGAGCGCCATCGCGAAGGCGACCGCGAAGAACGCGACAGCCAGATTCTGGTTGGCCATGCCGTAGAACGGGATCTGCACCAGGCAGACCACCGGCACGACCGCCAGCCACTGCCCGGCCGCCGAGGTCGCCCGCGCGCAGATCACCGCGGCGGCCACGAACCAGGCGAGGAAACAGACGAGCGCTGGTACGCCATGGCTGAACAGCACCATCCAGAGCTGCCCCTGGGTGCCGATCGGCGCGTCCGCCGACACGGTGTCGACGTTCACCGGCGCCCCGTAGCCCAACCACGGCGACTCCTGCACCCGGCGGATCACCTCGGTGTAGAGCGAGAGCCGGTCGGTGTTGGTGTCGCTGGAGTCGACCCGTTTGTTGATCAGCTCGGTGATGGGGATGAACAGTGTGGCCAACGCCCCGATCACCACCACGCCGACGATGGACGCGGCCACCCGGACGTTGCCGCGCAGGCTGGCCCGTAGCCCGAGCACCGCCAGCCCGGTGCCGAGGCTGAGGAACATCGCCCGGTTGAGGGTGAGGAACGCCGGCGCGAGCGACAGCGGCAACGACGCGAGGAGCACCCAGCGCAGGAAACCCCGCCGGCGCAGCATCGTGTACGCCACCATGCACGGCAGGGTCATGGCGTACGCGCTGCCGTAGTTGTTGGTGTACGCGAACGGCGCGGCCGGCCGGTAGATCGGGTTGAGCGACCGGGCGCTGTACTCCGCGGTGGTCAGGTGCACCATGTCCTGGATGAACGGGGTGCGGGCCACCCCGGCGGGCAGCAGCACCTCCATCGGGGTGGCCATGGCCAGCCGGGGCACCAGCACCCCGAGCCAGCCGAGCGCCACCAGCGCGAACCAGAACGCGCAGAGCGGGCTGAGCACCACCACCAGGCTCGCGCGTTCCCGGGCGGCGACGTAGACGTAGACACCGACCACCAGCGCGGTCAGATAGAACGCCAGGCGCAGGGCGAACGTCAGCAGCGAGGCGGGCGACGGCAGTTGGGTGGCGCTGACCACCACGATGGCGAGGAACAGCAGCCAGATCCCGGCCGCCGGCGGCAGCGGCACCCGACCCCGGGTGAGCAGCAGCGCGAGCAGCAACGCACCCAGCAACGGCCAGCCGAGGTAGAACGCGCCGAACAGCCACCAGAGCGGCACCAGGCCGAACATCAGCGACAGGGGCCAGAGCGGCAGCCGGGGCGGCACGGGCAGCGGCACCGGGGCGACGGCGACGGGAGCGCCCCCGGGCGGCGGGTCGGTCGCCGGGGCGCGGGTGACCGACACGCTCAGGCCCGGCCGTTGCGGGTGAGCACGAAGCCCAGCGGGGTGACCCCGGCGGCGCGCAGCCGCTCCACCAGGCGTCGCAGGTCGCTCTGCCGGGTGCGGTCCCGCTCGACGATCACCACCGCACTGCCCTGCCGGGCGACGGCGACGCCGCGCTCGTCGGACTCCGCCGGCGGGGCGTTGAACAACACCAGGCCGTGGTCCGCGCCCTGTCGCCAGGTGCCGAACCGGACGCTGCCCACCCCGACGCTCACCTCGTCCGGGTCGACGACCCGACCGTTGTCCGGTCGGGCGGACGACACCCGGGGAAGCGTCAGCGTGGCGTCCGCGTCGGTGGACGGGCGGGCGCCGGGCGGATGCGGAGAGGGCCGGCGGGGGGCCGCGGCTTCCCCGCCCCCGGCGGCGGCCGGAGGGCTGCCGGCCGGGCGGGGCTTGGGCACCAGCGGTCGGGACGGATCGATGGGCAGCCGTCCCCGGTCGGCGAGCACCGTGGCGCGCAGCCGTTCGGCGCGCCCGCTGTCGTCGGCGACGAAGACGTCGCGGCCGTCGGCGGCGAGCGCCACCGCGAGCCCGGCGGTGAGCGCGGTGGCGTCCTCCCGGGTGCTGAGCAGCGCCACCCGGGCGGGCGGACGGACCCGCTCGGCGACTGCCATCGCCACGTACCGGACGTCGGCGTCGACCGCCCGGGGGCTGCCCCGCAACGCCGGCCGACGCACGGTGCCGAGCAGCGGCAGACCGCTGGCGTCCCGGCCGTCGGCGACCGAGCGGACCCGCCGGTCGGTCGACTCCCAGGCGTACGCGAGCACGATGCCGATCAGCGCGCCACCGAGCAGGCCGGCGACCAGGTAGAGCGGCCGGTGCCCGGCGGAGGTGACAAGCGACTTCTCGGCGCTCTGGGTCACCCAACCGGGGTTGACGTCGACCGCGGCGATCTCGGTGCGCGCGGCGTTGAGCTGGGTGAGCTGGTTGTTGATCCCGGCCAGCTCGGCCACCACCGCGTCGCCGGCGGCGGTGTCCTTGACGGTGCTGGCCCGCTTCTGCAGGACGGCCTGCTGGGCGGCGACCTTGGTGATGCTGGCGTCGTAGGAGCGCAGCATCTCGGCGCGCTGCTGCTCGTACATGGCGCGTCGCACGTCGAGGTAGGTCTGGGCGGCCAGGTTGGCGCTCTGCACGGCCCGCTGCGCGTCGCCCGCCTGGTAGGTGAAGCGCAGGATCTGCCCACCGGTGGGCACCTCGACCTCGAGCGCGCCGCGGACGTCGCGCGGGTGGCCGCCGGCCGCGTCGGCGAGCCGCTGCACGACCTCGGTGCCGGTGGCGATGCCGCTCTCCACGTTCATGTTGACCGCCCGGTCGGCACCCGCACCGCTGGGGGTGAACGCGTCGGTCACCACCGGCCGGACCGCCACCACGGCGTTCGCGGTCACCGCCGCCGGCACCAGCAGCACGTAGCCGAGTGCGGCGAGCAGACCGACCAGGGCCACCGCACCGACCAGCCGCATCCGGTGCATCGGCACCCGCAGCAGGTCGGTCAGTGTCACCGTGCCAGGGGTCGCGGGGGACGGGCCGCCCGTGGGCCAGGAACCGGAGGTCGCATCAGTCATGGAACTTCTTCACCGTCTGTTGAGGATTGCCGACTACCACGACGCCGGGTGGGACGTCCGTGCGGACCACCGTCGCCGCGCCCACGACGCTGTCCCGGCCGACCCGCACCCCCTTGAGCACCAGGGCGTGCGCACCGACCCACACGTTGTCCTCCAGGACGATCGGTGCGCGGGTGGCCGGGCCGGGCGGTGCGTGCCGTTGCGCGGGCGGCAGGTTGTGGAAGTCGTTGTCGAGCAGTTCACAATCCGACAGGAGGCACCGGTCCCCCACGGTCACCGATGTCCAGGTGCCGATCCAGGTGGCGTTGAGCAGACAGTCGGCACCGACGCGTACCTCACCGGGGCCCGCGAAGCGGACGAGCTTGTTGATGCGGGTGCGGTCGCCGATGGTGACCCGCACGCCACGGCGCAGCCGGATCCGGCCACGGATCTCCACGTCCCGGCCGAGCGTCAACCGCCGGTAACGGACCCTGTACCACCCACGTTTGACCGCGAAGACCAGACGCACCACGCGTCTCGTCCGAATGCCAGCGGCGCCGAGCAACGAGCCTCCCCCACGTCACGGGGCCGGTGGCGGTGGTGCCCGCCACCGACCCAACGTGAACAATCTACCGACGCTCCGTTACGAACGTTCGACCATCACTGTACGGAGAAGAACGTCGATGGGGTGGACCAGGACAACTCGGGCGTCGCGGCGCTGATGACCGTCGCCGTCGCGCCGTCGACCGCCATGCTCGCCGCGAACGTCGGGTCGAACGGCGCACTACGCAGGGCACCGTCGGTGCCACCGTAGACGATCCGACCGCCCACCCAGGCCATGCCACGCACTCCGGACCAGGTCACCCCGGTGGTCGGCAGGACGAACTCGGTGGCGCCGAGATAGTTGCCGTCGATCTCGAAGTAGCGGTAGTAGAGATTGTTGGCCCCGGTACGGGTGTAGTAGAGCCGACCGTCGAGGAAGAAGGCACCGGTCAACACCGCCGGGTTGTACCAGTCGTTGTAGCCGGACGCCTCCCACGACGAGCCGATCGCACCGCCATTGAACAGCGAGACGTCGATCCGGCTGCCGGTGGGCGTGCCGGCCACCGTGTGCGACCAGTAGATCCGGTCGTTCACCCGCCACGTCGCGCCGGCCTCGGTGTAGGCGGGCTGGCTCACCGTGGCCGGGGTGCCCAGCGCGGTGCCGTCGAACGGCACCTTCGCCAGCGTGCCCGCGCCGGTGTTCAGGTAGAGGTTGCCGGTGGTGGCCGACGGCGGGTTCATCGGGGCGAAGGTACGCCCGCCGGCGAGCGGGAACATGCCGAGCCGGCCGTGGTACTCCTCGCCCATGCCGTCGGAGTTGTGCCCGAAGTAGAGGCCGTCCGAGCCACGCCAGAGCACCGGCACCGCCGAGCCCCAACTGCTGGTGCCCGAGGGCATCGAGGCGCTGCCACTGCGGCGCGGATTCCAGTTGACCGGCATCCCGGTGGCCGGGGTGACGGCGGCGATACCGAGCCGGTCCACCGCGCCCGGGCCGGCGACGTCGCTGGCGTTCGGGTTGTTCATCCAGCGGAAGTGCCCGCCCAGGTAGATGACGTTGTCCGCCACCTCGACCGAGGTGATGGTGTCGTTGCCGGTGAAGTCGGCCCAGGTGGCGACGAGGCCGCTGCCCCGCGCCCCGGTCTCGAAGCGGACCAGGACGTCGCAGTACGCGGTCGGCCAACCACCGCCGCCGTTGCTGCCGACGACGAACCAGCTGCCGTCCTCGCCGAACTTCACGTCCTGCACGTAGTGCACGAAGGTCGACGGCGACGCGCAGGGCGAGGAGTACTTCTCGGTGCTCCAGTCGAGCAGCGTGGGCGTCGCGGAGACGTCCACGAGCGCGATCTGGTTGCGCGCCAGGCCGTTGACGAGCGTGAAGTTGCCACCGACGACAAGCGTGTCGCCGTCCGGTGCGACGTCGAGGGTCCAGACGTACGACGTGGTGCCGTGCCGCCCCACGGTGGCGTCGACGACGAAGCTCGGGTCGATCGCGCCGGTGGTCGCGTTGAGCCGGCCGAGGCCGACGTGCGCGGTGCCGTTGAGCCAGTTGAACGCGCCGGCCACGTACAGCCAGTTGCCGTGCAGCGCCAGGTCGCGGACCGTGCCGCCGTCGGAGCGGCCGACCCAGCTGTCGATGATCGCGCCGGTGGCCGGGTCGAGTGCGACCAGGTTCCTGCGGGCGACCCCGTTGACGTTCTTGAAGGCGCCCCCGGCGATCAGCGTGCCGCCGGGACCGGCGACGAGCGTGTTGACCGCGCCGTCGAGCACCGGCAGGAACGTGGTGGACATGGTGCCGGTGATCCGGTCGTACGCGAAGAGGTAGCGCTGCGTGACCCACGCGGAGGCAGCGGTCTGCCGGATCTGGGTGAAGCTGCCGCCGACGAAGACCGTGTTGCCCACCTGCGCGAAGGCACGGGTCTCACCGTCTCGGGCATGCGGTGTCACGTCGGCGGGGTTGGGCGAGACCAGGGTCGCCGTCTCCGGGACCGGCACGACCGCGGCCGACGCGGTGGTGGGTACGCCTAGAACTGCGGCGACGATCGCCAACGCGACCATCCCCGCCCTGGTACGACGTCGTCCTGCGAAACGCCACAAGTGCGAGAGTTTGGGCACGCTGCGCCTCCAAGATGGATGAGAACCCGAGGTAGCGTGCCTCGTCCAGCCTGGTCAGCAAAATCCGCCGATTGGGCGGTGCATGAATCCGCTAGCCGACAGAACGCCGGCGGATCGGATGTCCGACCCCCGGTGCGCGGCGTTCTGTCACTGGCGTGAGTCAGTCGTCAGCGGCTCCCCCCGGTAGGCTGACGCAGGTACGGGTCCTGCCCGGCCTTCGCGAAGCCGGCCACCGCCGAGGCGTCGTGGTTCATCGTCATGTCGCAGGTCGCCGTGCGGCTGGTCATGCCCGCGGAGTTGAAGTAGATGGCGGCCTTGATCTTCGGGTGTTCCTTCAGCGCGGCCGGAAAGTCCTGGAACCAGCGCTGCTTGGCGCCCGGGTCGGCGGCGTTGAAGTTGGTGCCGAACTCGGCGAGCATCCGGGGCTTGCCGGCGCCGATGCCGCTGTCGTCCAACCAGTCGTAGAAGCCGCCCACGGTCGTGCTCGGGCTCTTCCACACCGTGCTGCCGTTGCAGACGTGGAAGTTGTACGGGTCGTAGGCGACCCAGTCGACGTAGCGGTCACCGGGGTACAGGCCGGCGTAGCGGGAGTAGTGGCCGGACCAGCCCATCATCGTCCAGACCCAGACCGCGTTTGTCGCGCCGGCCTTGGCGAACCGCTCGTAGACGTAGCGCCAGGCGCGGACGAAGTCGGCGTCGCTGCCCTTGTTCGGCTCGTCCTCCGGCTCGTGGTCGAAGCCCATGAAGACCGGCACGCCCGCCGCGCGGATGCGGCCGGCCACCGCGTCGATCGTCGCGTCCTGCCGACCACTGTAGACATCCGACCACTTCAGGGTGGTGCCGGCGGAGAAGTCACGGGACTCCCAGGCGAAGAACATCAACCGGCCCTCGCGCATCTGCTGCGTCTCGTACGCGTCCGGGAAGGCACCGTTGCTGCCGGCGTTGGAGAAGTCGTGGTAGCGGTGCACGATGTCGAACTTGCGCCCGACCTGCGCCTCCACGTTGGTGACGGCCTTGCCGTGGTCCCAACCACCGCCCGCCCCCGCCGGCGAGTACATGCCCCACCAGGCGCCGCAGGACGGGACGAGCTTGTCCGACACCGACCCACACCGACCGGACGGCAGGGTGCCACTCGCACTCGGCGTCGCCGTCCGGCTCGGGGCGGTGGTGGCCGACGGCTTCGGCGCGGCGGTGGTCGGCGCGGCGCTCGGCGGCGGCGCGGGCCGGGTGGTCGTCACCGGCGACGGCCGGCTGCCGATGTCGTAGCTGATCAGCAGGTTGGGGCGCAGGTCCGGGTTACGGTTGTCGGCCGACGCCCAGTAGACCCGACTCTCCAGGCCGCTCTGGGCCAGCGCGACGGTCCAGGTGCCGTTGCCGGTGACCAGCTTGGAGACGTCCCACTCGTTGAAGCCCTTGGACACACTCGTCACGCTGTCCAGTACGGCGCCGGCCGTCGCCAGCGGCGGCCGCGACTCGCGGGCGCTCAGCGGTGAGGCGTGCGCCGTCACCGTGGCGGGGAACTGCTGCCAGGCGTGCACCCGCAACGTCGCCCGGACATTGACCGCGGTGGCCGGAACGGTGGTCACCGCGAACTCGATGACCGCCTGGCGGCCACCACGCGGATTGCCGTCGCAGCGCGTCGGGCAGGTCGCCAGCGTCGTCTTGGTCGCGTTGTCGCCGTCCTGCGTCACGGCGGTCGCGGTGGTGTCGGCCGCCGCCCGGATGGACAGGTCGTCGCTGGCCAGGATCGGCATCATGGTCGCCACGATGCCGGCCACCACCGATCCGCCGACCACGCCGATGGCGATCGCCTTACGGCGGGGTGCGGAGCGGAACCGGGTGATGCGGTGCAGTCCGTGCCTGGTCAAGGAAACTCCCTGTGTCTGCGGCCGTAACGGGGAGCAGCGTATCCATGACCAGGGCACAACGCAGAGAGGACAGTTTCCCGTAAGCGCGTCTTAACCGTCAGCTAAAGAACGCCGCCGCCGGTCGCCCGTCGCACCGCTTCCCGCATGGACTCGACCGGCGCGGTCACGCCGGTGAACTGCTCGAACTGCCCGACCGCCTGAGCCAGCAGGAGGTCCAGGCCGGACACCACCCGCAGACCTGCCGCGGCGGCGGAGGCGGCCAGCGGGGTGGGCCACGGATCGTAGAGCGCGTCGAAGAACACCGCACCCGACCGCCAGGCCACCGCGTCGGCCAAGGGGTCGGCGACTCCCTTCGGCACGGTGGAGACCGCCACGTCGGCGGCGGCGAGGTGGCGGCGCGCGTCGGCCCAGTCGGCGGGGACCAGCGCGACACCGAGCGCGTCCGCCACCGGCCGCAGCTCGTCGACCGCCGCCGCCCGGCGGGCCACCACGGTGACCGAGGTGCCGGCGAGCCGCGCGGCGGCGGCCAGCGCGGCGCGGGCCGTGCCACCAGCGCCGAGCACCGTCACGGCGGCACCGGGGAGCACCCCGGCGTCGGTGAGCACCTGGACCATGCCGGCGACGTCGGTGTTGTCCGCGTACCAGGAGCCGCCGGCACGGCGTACCAACGTGTTGGCCGCACCGACGGCGACGGCGACCGGCGAGGCGGTGTCGGCCACGGCGAGCGCCGCCTCCTTGCCCGGCATGGTCACCGACAGGCCGGCCCACTCCGGGCCCAGGCCGGCGACCAGATCCGGCAGCTCCGCGGCCGCGCACTCGATCCGGGTGTACGACCACCCGGTCAGCCCGGCGGCAGCGTACCCGGCGTTGTGGATCACCGGGGAGAGCGAGTGCGCAATCGGCTTTCCCAGTACCGCGGCCCTACGCGTCGACACGATCACCACCGGTTGTCGTCACCTTCTGCCCTCTCGCGTGTGCGCCGGATCGGAGGCCGTCAGATGATGCCGGCTTCCCGGGCCTTGGCCTCGTTGCGCTGGTGCTGCTCGTACGTCTCGGCGAACGCCGAATGGCCCTGCTTGTCGATGGCCACGAAGTAGAGCCACTTGCCCGCCGGCGGGTCCATCGCCCCTTCCAGGGCCTGCTTGCCGGGGCTGTTGATCGGCGTCGGGATCATTCCCGCCAGCTTGCGGTTGTACGGGTTCTTCGGGTCGTCCAACTCGGCCGCCGTCATCTGCTTGGACGACTTGGTCGGCTTACCGATCGACTCCAGGTAGTAGTTGACCGTGACGTCCATCTCCAGGCAGTTGCAGAAGAAATCCCCGTACGCCCGGTTGTAGGCCACCCGGGCGACCTTGCCCAGGTCGTCGGCGTTGCCCGCCTCGGCCTGGGCCAGCGACGCCACGATCAGCGCCTCGTACGGGCTGACCTTGCGCTTCTCCTGCACCGTGTCGGCGAACTTCATCTCCCCGGTCACCGAGAGGAAGCGGTTGACCATCAGCTTGAGGATGCTCTCGGCGGTGGACTTCGGCGGGATCTCGTAGGTGTCCGGAAAGAGGAAGCCCTCGATGGACTTGACGACCTTCTTGCCGTCGTCGCGCTTGAACCACCAGTCCGGAACGCCGAGCGCCTCCGGGTCCTTCGCGGCGGCCTGGAAGTCCTTCACCGGGATCTTGGTCTTGTCGGAGAGCAGCTTGTAGACGTTCAGGCTGGTGCGACCCTCGGGGATCGTCAACCCGTTGACGACCTTGTTCTTCAGGTCGAGCATCGCGGTCACGGCACTGGCGCCGCTCATCTGTTTACGCAGCTTGTACGTGCCCGGCTGGATGTTCTTGCTGCGGGAGTTGGCCTCGGCCGCCTCGATGAACGCCTTCTGACTCTTCACCACGTCGGCCGTGACGAGGGCATCGGCCATGTCGGCCAGCAGCGCGCCGTTCTTGATCTCGACGGTGATCTCACCGGACCCGGCACCGTCGTAGTCGGGGGTGACGAAGTAGTTCTGGATGCGGTCGAAGCCGTAGTACGCACCACCGCCGATGGCGCCCAGCAGGACCAGGGCCATCAGCAGTGCCAGGAACGTCTTGCCCCGGCCACCGCCGGACCCGCCGTTGCGCTTGCGGAAGCTGCGCCGGTGCCGGCCCTTCTCCCCCCGCTCCGCCTCGTCGAACCCAAGGTCCAGATCGTCGATCATTACTGCCGCCTCCGCTGCGCGTCCAGCCAGCTCTGCAGGATCTCCACTGCGGCCGCCTGATCGACAACCGCACGTTGACGTTTACCTCGGACGCCACGTTCGGCAAGCCTACGAGAGGCGACCACCGTCGACATCCTCTCGTCGGTGAGCGTTACCGGAACGGGCGCTATCACATCGACCAGTCGGTCAGCGTACGCCTTCACGTGGACAGCCGCCGGGCCGTGCTTACCGGCGAGATTGACCGGAAGGCCGACGACGACCCCCACGGCCTCGTGCTCGGCCACCAGCGCGGCCAGCTCGGCGAGATCACTCGGCACCTCGTCCGGCGCGGCCGTGAGGTCGCGCGCCAGGGTGACGAGTGGCGTGGCCAGGATCCCGTCCGGGTCGGAGCGGGAGATTCCCACCCGCACCTGACCGACGTCCACCCCGATCCGCACACCACGTGTCAACTCAGCCACCTAAGGTCACCACCGAGGTCGAACGAGCCAGGGCGGACCAAATGGTCCGCCCTGGCCGACAATGCTCGTCCATCACGCCTCGGAGATCGCCTTCTCGACGGTGAGCAGCAGGGTCGGCGCCTCGGCCGCGGGCAGGCCGCCGCCCTGGGCCAGGTCGGGGCTGCCACCACCACGCCCGGAGAACGCCGCCTTCACCAGATCCGACGCGGCCAGGCCCCGGCTGCGCGCGGCCGCGTTGACCGCCACCACCAGGGACGCCTTGCCGTTCGACCGGGCCGCCACCGCGACCACCGCCGGCCGCGCCGCGTCGATCTTGCCCCGGATCTCCTGGGCCAGGGTCCGCACGTCGTTACCGGCCGCGCCCTCCGGCGCCTCGGTGCCCACGTACGCGACCCCGCGCACATCCCTGGCCTGCGCCGCGAGCGCCGACGCCCCGCCCAGCACCAACTGGGCGCGCAGCTTCTCCAGCTCCTTCTCCGCGTCCCGGAGCTGGGTGACGGTCTGCTCCACCCGGTCGGCGACCTGGTCGTTGGGCACCCGGTACAGCTCGGCCAACCGGGAGACCAGCAGGTGCTCCTTGGCCAGGAAGCCGAAGGCGTCCATGCCGACAAGCGCCTCGACCCGGCGGACACCGGAGCCGATCGACGACTCGGAGAGGATCTTCACGAGGCCGAGCTGGGCCGAGCGGGCCACGTGCGTGCCGCCGCACAGCTCCCGGGCGTAGTCGCCCACCTCGACGACCCGCACCTCCTCGCCGTACTTCTCGCCGAAGAGCGCCATCGCGCCGATCCGCCGCGCCTCGTCCAGCGAGGTGATGAAGGCGTGCACCTCCAGGTCGGCCAGCAGCACCTCGTTGACCTGCTGCTCCACGTCCCGCAGGACGCTCGGTGACACCCCGGTCGGGGTGTTGAAGTCGAACCGGAGCCGGCCCGGCGCGTTCAGCGAACCCGCCTGCGTGGCCGACTCGCCGAGGAAGTTCCGCATGGTCTGGTGCACCAGGTGGGTGGCGGTGTGCGACCGGGAGATCGCCCGCCGCCGCGTCGTGTCGATCTCGGCGTAACCCGCCTCGCCGGCACGCACCTCACCCCGGATCACCCGGGCCCGGTGCACGATCAGGCCGGGCACCGGCTGCTGCACGTCGAGCACCTCGACCTGCCCGCCACCAACGGTGATCATGCCCTGGTCGGGCTGCTGGCCACCGCCCTCGGCGTAGAACGGGGTCGTGTCGAGCACCAGCTCGATGGTGTCGCCCTCGGTCGCCGCCTGACGTGGGCCGTCGGCGCCGAGCAGCGCCCGCACCGTCGACTCGCGGGCCACCTCGCTGTACCCGGTGAACGTCACCGGGCCACCCGAGTCGAGCACCGACCGGTACGCCGACAGGTCGGTGTGCCCCGTCTTGCGCGCCTGCGCGTCCGCCTTCGCCCGGGTGCGCTGGTCGGCCATCAGCCGGCGGAAACCCTCGTCGTCGACGGTGAGGCCCTGCTCCGCGGCGATCTCCAGGGTCAGGTCGATCGGGAAGCCGTACGTGTCGTGCAGCTGGAACGCCTTCGCCCCGGACAGCGCGGAGCCGCCCGCCGTGCGGGTCTCGGCGATCGCGGTGTCCAGGATCGTCGTGCCGGCACGCAGGGTGGACAGGAACGCCTCCTCCTCCGCGTACGCGTAGTCCGCGATCCGGTCGAAGTCGGTCGCCAGCTCCGGGTACGACGGGGACATGCAGTCCCGTGCCACCGGCAGCAACTCGGGCAGCGCCCGGTCCTGCCAGCCGAGCAGCCGGATCGACCGGATCGCCCGGCGCATGATGCGGCGCAGCACGTAGCCGCGACCCTCGTTGGAGGGGGTCACCCCGTCGCCGATCAGCATCAGCGCCGTGCGCACGTGGTCGGCGATCACCCGCAGCCGCACGTCGTCGGGGTGCGACTCGCTGGCCACGTGACCGGAGTGCGCGCCGTACCGCTTACCGGTCAGCTCCGCCGCCCGCGCCAGGATCGGCCGAACCTCGTCGATCTCGTACAGGTTGTCGACGCCCTGCAGGATCGAGGCCATCCGCTCCAGGCCCATGCCGGTGTCGATGTTCTTCGCCGGCAGGTCACCCAGGATCGGGTAGTCCTCCTTGGTGGTGCCCGGACCCCGCTCGAACTGCATGAACACGAGGTTCCAGTACTCCATGTACCGGTCCTCGTCGACCGCCGGGCCGCCCTCGCGACCGTACTCCGGACCCCGGTCGTAGAACAGCTCCGACGACGGACCGCACGGCCCGGGAATGCCCATCGACCAGAAGTTGTCCGCCTTGCCCCGGCGCACGATCCGCTCGGCCGGCACGCCCACCGACCGCCAGATCTCGTACGCCTCGTCGTCGTCGAGGTAGATCGTCGGCCAGATCCGCTCCGGATCCAGCCCGTAACCGCCCTCGGCGATCGGCTTCGTGGACAGCTCCCAGGCCAGCGGGATCGCACCGGCCTTGAAGTAGTCACCGAAGGAGAAGTTGCCGTTCATCTGGAAGAACGTGCCGTGCCGGCTGGTCTTGCCGACCTCGTCGATGTCCGGTGTGCGGATGCACTTCTGCACGCTGACCGCCCGCTGGTAGGCGGGAGTCTGCTGACCCAGAAAATACGGGACGAACTGCACCATGCCGGCGTTGACGAACAGCAGGTTCGGGTCGCTGATGGCGGGCAGCGGAGCGGACGGCACCACGGTGTGGCCATTCGCCTCGAAGTGCGCGAGGTACCGCCGCTTGATCTCCGCCGTCTTCATCGCTGGTGTTCCTCCGGAAAGATGTCTCGATCGCCGATGCGCGGGTCTTCCCGCAGGTCGGCGAACTGATCGTCGAACGCCTCGCCCTGGGCGAACGCGTGGTGGATCTCCTGCTCGCGTTCGGCCATCCCGACCCGGACGTCCTCCACGAAACTACGCAGCGACTCGACGAGCCCGCCAGCGGATTCCGTCAGCGAGCTGGCGATGCCGGCCGGCGTGTACGCCTGGGCGGTCCGGGTCGCCTTGCGGACCACGATCACCCCGACGGCCACCCCGATGCCGAGCCAGAACAAGCGCCTCATGTCTCGCTACCTCCTGGTACGCCGGCCGGTCAGCTGTTGCCGCGCCGCGCGGCCCGCCGCTGCTGCTTGATGGTGTCGCGGACCTCGCGCTCGGTCTCGGCGTGCCGGCGACCGGCGGCGGCCTTGCGTACGCCGTAGCCGAACGCGGCCACCTTCACCAGCGGGTTCGCGGCCGCGGCGGAGACCACGGTGGCCAGGTTGGCGACGTTGGCGGTGACGTTCTGCGCGTGGCTGGTCATCGTGTCGACCTTCGCCAGCTGGAGGTTCACGCCGTCGAGCGAGGTCTGCACCTGCTCCAGCGCGGTGTTGACGTTCTTCACGGTGGTGTTCACGTCACCGAGCAGCGGCCCGGTCCGATTGTTCAGGTCGTTGATCATCCGGGTGGTGGCGTCCACCGTGTGCCGCAGCCGCAGGATGGGCAGCGTCAGGATGAGCACCAGCACCGCGAACGCGCTCGCCGCGATCAGCGCCGCGATGGCTGCAATGTCGCCCACGCCTGTCCTCCTCAAGCAGAGTTCCGCAGGACCCGACGTCCCCGGAACGCAGAACCATGGCACCCGTGCCGGCCGCCGAGCCGTCGGCGGTCACCGGCAGCGGGCGAGCCCGCCAGCCCCAGACCCTACCGTCCGTGATGGAGACCGGCTCACGACGGTGAGGGTGTCAGCTCACCCAGCGGGTCTGCGCTGACCGTCGGGAACGGGTCCTCTCCGGTCAGTGACGGGTCGGTGGTCGGCTGCGGCCTGGTCCGCTCGTCGTCGATCGCGTTGCGTACCTTCACCGACACCAACGAGCCGGTGCACTCCGTCGCAGCGGCCGACGGTTCGGTGGACGGCACGACGGCCGGCTCACCGTCGACCGGTGGCGGTACGCAGGTCGGCTCGCGGACCCACAGGTCGAGGGTCAACTCGTCGCGACGCCAGCAGGTGTAGCTGCCCTTCGTCTTCTGCTCCGGGCAGCGGCTCACCTTCCACGGCTGCCAGCCGTCCTGGCGCAGCGCGTCCTCGTAGACCTGCGCCGTGTCCTGTGGCGACTTCTCCGAGGTGACGGTGCGCTCCCGCAACCGGCAGTCGAGCAGGCACCACCGACTGCCACTGACGTCGTCGACCGTCTTGGCGGCGGCCCAGCCGGGCACGTTGAGTTGATCCAGGTTGTCGAAGACCGGGTCACGGCTCAGCGTGCGGATGCCGAAGAAGAGCGGCACCGCGCCGAGCAGCACGACGCTGACCAGCACCAGCACCGCCGCCCGGAGGCGACGGCGTTCGCGCGACTGCCGGCGTACCTCGGACCGGGCACCGGCCGCGTCGTCGGGCGCGTCCTGGCCGACCGCGCGCAGCGCGGGCCCGCCGGACGGCTCCGGTGTCGGGTGGTCCACCGGGCCGGACGGGACCGGCACGGCGGCGGCGGCACGGGCCACCCCGACGGGCTCCCCGGGGCGGCCGGGCGGTGGCACCGGGGCGACGCCGCTCGGCTCGGCTCGGCCGGGCTCCCGGTGCGGAGGCACGGCACGCCCGGCGGCACGGTCGGCGGGGGTCGCCCGCCCGGCCGCGGTGCCACCACGCGCCGGGGAGCCGGGACCGGCACCCGGCTCACCGTGCGTCCGATCGTCGGCCAGGGGCGGTTGCGCGCCGACGGGTGGCCGGACGGCGGCACGAGCCGGACCGTCCGGGCGCGAACGCGACGGGCCGTCCACACCCGCTGCGGCGGCGGCACGGACCGGGCCGTCCGCGCCCGGTGCACCGGCGGTACGCGCCGTACCGTCCGGACGGGCGGCGTCCCGGGGGCCCGCCTCGGCACCCGGGGCGGGGCGGGGCGGGGCGTCGGCGCCACGGCGGCCGGCGTCCGGGACCGGTGCGCCGGCCGGGACGGGCCGGGCCCGGCCGGGCGGGGTGGAGCGGGCGGGCGGCGCGGAGCGGGCGGCGCCCCGAACCGGAGCGGCGGGTTCGGCGCCGGGCGCGGGCCGTCCGCCGGGGTAGGGGCCGTCGCCTCGGTCGTTCGCCGGCCCGGGTCGACCCGGGCCGTCCGGGCCGGGCTCGGCTGGTGGCCGGCGTCGTCGACCGGTCGGATCGGGCACGGGTGGGGCGTCCGGGCCGGGCGCGGCCACCGCACGGGCGCGCCCGCCGGCGGGGTCTGCGACGGACGCCGCGGCGTCTCGGCCACGGGCGCGCCCACCGGTCGGGTCCGCAACGGACGCCGCGGCGTCTCGGCCACGGGCGCGCCGATCGCCGGACGTCGGCGACGGGGGCAGAGCCTGCTCTCCGGTGCTGCTCGACGCGTCGGGTCGGACGGCACGGCGACCGGCCGGTGCGTCCGCACCCGGGTCAGCCGGCGGGCCGGCGGGCCGGCGGGCGGCGGTGCGCTCCGCGGCCGGGTCGGGCACGCCGAGGCGACCGGACGCGTGGTCGACGAGGTCGCCGGTACCGCTGGCCGGTGCCGGACGCCGATCCGCGGCCGGCGGGGTGCCACCGCGGCGGTTGACCACCGGCAGGCCGGGGTCGGTGTGTGGCAGGCGGCCGGCCTGGCGCAGCCAGTCGGCGGGCCGTTCGGGGCGGTCGGTCCGGGGTTCACCGGCGGCCGGCGGCCGACGCTCGGGCTCGGCGGAGGCGGCCCGGCGGCGACCGGTGCCGTCGGCCGCCCCGATGGTGGGCGTGGCACCGCTGTGACCGCCAGCGGCCTCGGGCACCTGCGGCGCGTTGCCCGAGCGGGGCACCGCTGTCTCATCGGGTTCGGCGGCACGGCGGCGGCCGCCGGCTGCCGGACGGGAGCGGTCGGCGGGACGACTGTCGGTGGGCTCCGGGGCTCCCGGGTCGACCGGGCCTGGGCGACGCCGCGCGGTACGCGGGTCGCGGTCGATGGCGGGATCGGGCCGCAGGCCCTCCGTGGCCGGTGGCACGGCAGCGGCCGGTGGGCCGTCCACGCGGGCCGCGCCGGAGGCGACAGGCGGCCCGGCGGCCCGGGTCGGATCGGGTGCCGCCGCGACGCGTCGGCCAGCGGGCATGCCGTCGGCCGGCGGCAGTGGACGACCGGGCTCGGCGGACTCCGGGCCCGGCCGGCGCCCCGGTGGGCCGGCGTCCGGACGGCGCAGCGGCGGCATCGCGTCCGGGTGCCCCCCGGCTGCGGCGGCGTCCGGCCGACGACCCGGCGGAGCAGCGGCCTCCGGCCGACGACCCGGCGGAACGGCGGCCTCCGGGCGACGACCCGGCGGAACGGCGGCCTCCGGGCGACGACCCGGCGGAACGGCGGCCTCCGGGCGACGACCCGGCGGAACGGCGGCCTCCGGCCGACGACCCGGCGGAACGGCGGCCTCCGGGCGACGGCCGATCGGGGCGCCCGAGGTCGGTGGGCCCGCGGGTGGGCCGGGGGGAGCCGTCGCCGGGCGGGACCGGGCCGGACCGCCGGGTGCGTCCGCAGTCGGGCGAGGCACGGACGCGCCGGCCGGGTCACCGCCACCCGGGCGGGCGGCGGGCGGTGCCGGCGGCACGGCGGCACGGGCACCGGCTGCCGGCTGTACGCCCCGACGCACGGGCTGGCCCTGGACGGGGGCAGCGGCGGCGGGCGGCCGGTCGTCCGGGCGGCGGCCCGGCGGCACGTCCCCCGGCCAGGGGGTGTCGACCGGTCGACGGGCGGCGGCGCCACCGGGGCCGCTCTGGCGCGCGGCAGGCGGCCCCCCGGCCTCCGGGGGCATCGCCGGACGCGGCCCGGCAGGTTCTGCCGGCGCACCCCGACGCGGCCCGGCCGGCTCCCCCGGCGCAGCTCCGTGTGGGCGGTCGGGGCCCGCCGGTGCGCCGTCCGGGCCCAGCTCGCCGCGCTGTTGCTTGGCCGACCGCAGGTCGTCGATCCAGCCGAACTCCTCGCCGGCGACCGGCTCCTCCGGCTCGACCTCGGCCGCCCGGCCTCGACCCCACCGGCGCGTCTTGGCGCTCCGATCGCGCCGCTCGTCCGGGCCCTCGTCCGGGCGGTCCCCACCACGCGATCTCACTGTTGACCCTCTCCTGCGGCGTCAGCGCCGCTGTCCTGCGTCGTGCCGGGGGCGCCCGTGCCCGTCGTCGAGCGACCGATCTCACCGGGAAGCGCCGACGCGGCCCGCGTCGTTACCGGCGGCTCGGCTGTTCCCGGGTCCGGACGGGTGGCCGGGGCCGGCAGGCCACGCACGATCCGGCGCAGCACCGGCAGCCGGGTGGCCACCGACCGCTCCGCGCCGTGCGGGCTGGGCTGGTAGTAGTCGGTGCCCACCAGGTCGTCCGGGACGTACTGCTGGGTGACCACGCCGCGCTGGTCGTCGTGCGGGTAGCGGTAGCCGGTGCCGTGGCCCAGCCCGCGGGCGCCGGCGTAGTGCGCGTCGCGCAGCCCGCGCGGCACCGGGCCACCGCGGCCGGCGCGGACGTCGGCGATCGCGGCACCGATGGCGGTGGTGGCCGAGTTCGACTTGGGTGCGGTGGCCAGGTGGATCACCGCCTGGGCCAGGTTGAGCTGCGCTTCGGGCAGCCCGACGTACTCGACGGCGTGGGCGGCGGCGGTGGCGACGCTCAGGGCGCCGGGGTCGGCCATGCCCACGTCCTCGCTGGCGAAGATGACCAGGCGGCGGGCGATGAACCGGGCGTCCTCGCCGGCGACCAGCATGCGGGCCAGCCAGTGCACCGCGGCGTCCACATCCGAGCCGCGCATGCTCTTGATGAAGGCGCTGACCACGTCGTAGTGGGCGTCGCCGTCGCGGTCGTAGCGCACCGCCGCGACGTCGACGGCCTGCTCGGCGGTGGCGAGGTCGATCCGCCCGCTGCCCAGTGCCGTGGCCGAGGCCGCCGCCGCCTCCAGCGCGGTGAGTGCCTTACGGACGTCACCGGAGGCGAGCCGGACCAGGTGGTCCTCGGCTTCGGTGGTCAGCGTGAGCACGTCGTCCAGGCCGCGCTTGTCGGCGACCGCGCGGCGCAGCAGGCCCCGCACCGCCTCGTCGTCCAACGGTTGCAGGGTGAGCAGCACGCACCGCGACAACAGCGGCGAGATGACCGAGAAGTACGGATTTTCGGTGGTTGCCGCCAGCAACGTGACAGTACGGTCCTCGACGGCGGCGAGCAGCGAATCCTGTTGGGTCTTGCTGAACCGGTGCACCTCGTCGATGAAGAGCACGGTCTGCGGGCCGCCCGAACGGCGCTGGCGGCGGGCCGCCTCGATCACCGCCCGCACGTCCTTGACGCCGGCAGAGAGCGCCGACATGGCGACGAAGCGACGGTCGGTCGCCCCGGCCACCAGGTGCGCGATGGTGGTCTTGCCGCTGCCCGGCGGACCCCAGAGGATCACCGACATCGGGGCGCCACCGGAGACCAGTTGCCGCAGCGGGGCGCCGGGGGCGAGCAGGTGGTCCTGCCCGACCAACTCGTCGAGGGTCACCGGGCGCATCCGGACGGGCAGGGGCGAATCGTCGGCCACCGCGGTGAAGCCGTCGACACCGGCGGGACCGTCGGGCGCGCTGCGCGACCCGGCGGGTTCACCGAGGGAGAAGAGGGCGTCGGACTCCATCACGAAGACAGTACCGGGCCGGGCCCACGAGGCCGGAATCGCGCCGTGGGCCCGCCACCGGTGATCGGTTCCGGTCAGCCACGACCCGGGCGCCGGCCCCGGTACCAACGGCCGCCACCACCGCCGCGCGGACCGTTGCCCACGCCGCCCAGGTAGAGCGAGAGCAGGAGCAACCCGATGAGTACGAGAGTGTTCCAGTTGAACAGATCCGGTGCTCCGAAGTCTGTGTTGAGCAGGTCGAGCAGCAGGGCGAAGCCAAAGACGATGGCGGCGAGAATGGCGAGCATGTCGGTCCTCCGGTGGGGGTTCCCAGTGGGTCGGCGCGTGATGTACCCAATCGGTCGACCCGCCAATCTCCACGGTGGATCTGGCTGCCTCGCCGCTGCCCGACGCGGGCGTCGTACCCCAGGCTTCTAGGCTGGTGAGCATGATCCTCGACGACCAGGTGCTCCAGGACCGGGCCGCCATCCTGGGTGCCGTCGGCCACCACCCGTTCGCCCGCCACGCACTCGGGCCGGCGTTACCGGCGACGGGATACCGGCGCGAGGGTGCGGTGCTGTGGTTGGTGCCGACCAGGCACGGGCCGACCGGCTGCGCGATCGGCCCGGCCGGACCGGCTCTCGACATCTGTGTCGCGCTCCGGGACAGCGGGACGTTGCGCCCCGGGCATCGACTGCATCTGCCCCGGCACGATCGCGCTCTGCTGACCGGCCGGCTGGCGGTGGCCGAGCACCACGACTGGGACTTCCACTGGACCGACGCGCCACCACCGGCGCAGCCGGACGAGCAACCGGTCGTCCGGCTCACCGACGCCGACACCCCGGCGCTGGAGGCGCTCGTCGACGAGGCGTTCCCCAGCACCACCTCCCGCCCCGGCGACCCGCGGGTGGTCGACTGGTACGGCATTCGGGCCGGCGGCCGACTGGTGGCGTGCGGCGCGGACCGCAGCCAGAGTGAGCTCGGCTTCATCGCCGGCCTGACCGTGGCCCCCGACCTGCGGGGTCGGGGTCTGGGTGCGTCGCTGGCCGCCGGGATGACCCGGGCGCTGCTGGCCCGCCACGACACCGTGGCGCTCGGCGTCTACACGCACAACGTCGGTGCGGCACGCCTCTACCGTCGGCTCGGCTTCACCAACATCCTCCCGCTCAGCACGATCCGCCTCGCCTGACCGGCCAGCGGCCGGTCAGGCGAGGGGTGTGCCCTAACGGTCGGCGGCGGGAACTGGGACCGGGGTCGGCTCGACGGCGGGTGCGGCCCGACGGCCGGCCAGCCAGGCGGGCAGATAGAGCGGGGCGGCGACGGCCAGCACCACAGCGCCGACCACCATCGCGGTGCCGACACTGGTGGCGGCGGCAAGCGCGGTCAGCACCACCCCACCGAGCGCACCGGCCGGCTGCGCCATCATCGAGTTCAGCGAGAGCACGCTGGTCCGGTACGGGCCGTCCACCTGCCGGTGCAGCAACCCGCTGTGCAGCGGGTTGGACGCCCCGTGCACGGCATAGCAGGCCAGGTACGCCACCAGCACCCCGACCGGCCCGGCGAACAGTCCCATCCCGACCACCGTCACACCCTGCAGGATGCGCAGCAGCGCCGCGCCCGGTGCAGCGCCGAACCAGCGCAGCAGCAGTGGGGTCAGCGCCGCGCCGGCGGCCGAGGCCAGCCAGGCGACCGAGTTCGCCGGCCCGAGCAGCGCGGCGGCGCGTTCCGGGTCGCCGATCACCTCGGCCAGCCGTACCGGCAGCAGTGACTCGAAGGTGACCATGCCGAAGCCCCAGAACAGCTCCACCGCGACCAACGCCAGCAGCACCCGGGACCGGCGCAGCAGCCCGAGCGCCTCGCCGATCATCCGGGGCGCCTGGACGGCCGAGGCCCGCACCGCCGCGAACCCGGTGGCCGAGCGCCGCTCGACCAGCAGCACGACAAGTGCGACGAGCGCCACCGCCTGCGCGACGATGGCAGCCAGGACAGGCACCGTGAGCGCGCTGACCGGCCCGATCGGGCCGAGCGCGATCAGACCGCCACTGAGCAACGCGCCAGCACCGATCGCACCGCCGACAACGGTGCCGGCATGCCCGAGGCCACGCTCGTACTCGGCCTCCGCGTCGACAGCCAGGGTGGCGTCGACGTACCAGGACTCCAACGGGCCGCTGTCCAACGCCCGGTAGACCCCCTGTAGAGCCCAGACCACGAAGAACAGCCAGAACGAGTCGGCCACCGCGAACAGCGCCAGCGAGGCGAGGTTGAGCACCCCGGCGGCGAGCAGCACCGGTCGGCGGCCGAGGGCGTCGGCGAGCCCACCGGTGGGCAGCTCCAGCGCCAGCACCAACAGCCCCTGCGCGGTGCTGACCAGGCCGATCTGCGGCAGCGACAGGCCCCGCTCCTGCATCAGCAGGATCATCACCGGAATCATCAGACCGGTGGGCAGCCAGCGCAGGCCGTAGAGCGTGAGGTAACGGCGTCGGATCTGACGGACGGTCAGCGCACTCACGACGACACCTCCGTTCGCGACCGCGGGGCTCGCGACACCCGCTCACTCCCGGCGCTCACCAGCGCTCGTCCAGACGCGGGAAGCCGGCCAGGAACACGTGCACGGGTTTGACGTCCGGGGCATCGGTCGCGGGGTCGTCGTCGCGGTAGCGCATCAGCACCGCCCACAGGTCGTCGCTGAGAGCACGCAGCCGAGCCGGGTCCAGCGGCAGCACCAGGTCACTCATCCCGGCGGCGTCACGCCAGGCCGGAGACTGGTGGTGTTCGACGGCCATCCACCGCTCGGCCAGCTCACCCATCAGCCGCACCTGGTCCGCCTGGATCCACTGGACGGCGGCGCGGGTGTCCGGGTCTTCGTCGAAGTCGGTGGGTTCGAAGTGACTCATGTCGTGCGCGGCCTGCCACCAGCGCTGCCGACCGGTGCCCCGGTCGGGATCCTCGGCCACGAGCCCCACCTCGGCGAGCTGCCGCAGGTGATAGCTGGTCGCGCCGGTGTTGGTGCCCAACTTCTCGGCGAGGGCCGTCGCGGTCGCCGGGCCGTCGATACGCAGCGAGCCGAGCAGCCGCATCCGCAGTGGGTGGGCCAACACCCGAACCTGCCGGCCGTCAAGATCGACGCGCCGTGGCTCGGGGCGGCCATCGGGTGAGGGCTTCTCCATGCCTGCACACTATCTCTGCACACTTTCCATGCACAATAGTTGTGCAGGAAAGTGTGCAGGCGCAGTACTCAGCGGGCGAGGAGTTCGCGTACTCCGCGCAGCCGGGTGCGCAACAGGGCGGCGGCGCGCGCGGAGTCAAGGCGTACGTCAAGGGGGCGCACCAGACCGGTGGCCGCGCTGGTGGTGGTCCGCAACCCCGCCGCGTCCATGCCGTACCGCCCGGCGACCAGCAGGCCCAGCTCGGCCCGGCTGACCGCGTCCGGGCCGGCCACGTTGAGCAGACCGGCGTACGTCGAGGCGACCAGCTCCAGCACGGCGTCGGCCAGGTCGGTGACGTCGATCGGGCAGCGCAGTTCGTCGCTGGACAGGGTGGCCCGGCCGGCGAGCGCGTCCCGGCAGAGCTGGATCTGCTTGCTGCCCTCCCCCACGATCAGGGAGGTCCGCACCAGCGCCGCGCTCGGGTCGATCGCCCGTACGGCGGTCTCGGCCGCCGCCTTCGCGGCACCGTACGCGTGCACCGGCGTGGGTGGTTCGTCGTCGGCGTACGGCACGGGTCGTCCGGCGTGCAGCGCGTCGCTGGACACGTGCACCAGCCGGGCACCCACCTCGGCGGCGGCGAACGCCACGTGCGCGGCCCCGTCGGCGGTGACCGCCCAGTCGCCGTACCGATAGGGGGTCCCGACCACGGCGTCCGGCCGCACCTCGCCGACCAGCGCGCGCACGGCGGCCCGATCGGTCACGTCCAGCCGCCGCGCCAGGACACCCGGCACAGCGATCTCACCCGAGTGAAACGTCCCCACCACCGAGAGCCCGGCGTCGACCCCCCGCCGACAAACCGACCGCCCCAGTAACCCACTACCCCCGACGACAAGCACCCGCATCCCGGCCCACTCCCCCACAGACGATCAAGAGGTTCGCGTCACCTCGCGGGGCGATGATGACGCAAACCTCTTGATCAACCAAACAGGGTTGGGGCGGGGGTCAGACCGGGTCGGCTACCGGGGCTGCCGGGCCGGCCGTGCCGGTGTGGGCCGTCGCGGGGGGCTTGGGCTTGGCGTCGATGCCGGCCTCGGTGCGCTGCTGGGTGGTGATCGGGGTGGGAGCGCCGGTCAGCGGGTCGAAGCCACCCCGGGTCTTCGGGAAGGCGATGACCTCACGGATGGAGTCGGCACCGGCGAGCAGCATGCAGACCCGGTCCCAGCCGAAGGCGATACCGCCGTGCGGCGGAGCGCCGTACTTGAACGCCTCCAACAGGAAGCCGAACTTGTCCTGCGCCTCCTCGGGAGTGATGCCGAGCAGGTCGAAGACCCGCTTCTGCACGTCACCCCGGTGGATACGGATCGACCCGCCGCCGATCTCGTTGCCGTTGCAGACGATGTCGTACGCGTACGCCAGGGCCCGGTCCGGGGCCTCCTCGAACCGGTCGACCCACTCGGCGTTCGGCGAGGTGAACGGGTGGTGCACGGCCGTCCAACCACCCTCGTCGGTGCGCTCGAACATCGGCGCGTCGACGACCCAGCAGAACGCCCAGGCGCTCTCGTCGATCAGGCCGGCCCGCTTGGCGATCTCGACCCGGGCCGCGCCGAGCAGCTCCTGCGCCTCCCGGGCGGTGGCACTGGCGGCGAAGAAGACCGCGTCACCCGGCTTGGCGCCGACCGCGTCGGCGAGCCCGCCCAGGTGCTCGGCGGAGAGGTTCTTCGCCACCGGGCCGCGTGCCTCGCCGGTCTCGGCGTCCAACACCACGTACGCCAGGCCGCGCGCCCCGCGCGCCTTGGCCCAGTCCTGCCAGCCGTCCAGCTCCTTGCGACTCTGCGCCGCCCCACCCGGCATCACCACCGCGCCGACGTAGCCGCCCGCGTCGATCGCCCCGGCGAAGACCCGGAACTCGGTCCCGCGCAGGTAGTCGGTCAGCTCGGTCAGCTCCACGCCGTAGCGCAGGTCCGGCTTGTCCGAGCCGTACCGTGCCATGGCGTCGTGCCAGGTGATCCGTGGGATCGGCCCGGAGATCTCGTGCCCGGCCAGGTCCTTCCACAGCGTCGAGACGATCGCCTCACCGAGATCGATCACGTCGTCCTCGGTGACGAAGGACATCTCGATGTCGAGCTGGGTGAACTCGGGCTGCCGGTCGGCGCGGAAGTCCTCGTCGCGGTAGCAGCGGGCGATCTGGTAATACCGCTCCATGCCGCCGACCATCAGCAGCTGCTTGAACAGCTGCGGCGACTGCGGCAGCGCGTACCAGCTGCCCGGCTGCAACCGCACCGGCACCAGGAAGTCGCGGGCGCCCTCGGGCGTCGACCGGGTCAGCGTCGGCGTCTCGATCTCCAGGAAGTCGCGCTCGTGCAGCACCCCCCGGGCCAGGTGGCTGGCGCGCGAACGCAGCCGCATCGCGTTCGCCGGCCCGCTGCGGCGCAGGTCCAGGTAGCGGTACTTGAGCCGGATGTCGTCGCCGGCCTCGATCTGGTCGTCCACCGGCAGCGGCAGCGGCGCCGCCTCGGAGAGCACCTCCAGCTCGGCGACGGTCACCTCGACCTCACCGGTGGGCAGCTCCGGGTTCTCGTTGCCGGCCGGCCGGCGGGTCACCTCACCGACGACCTTCACGCAGAACTCGTTGCGCAGCGCGTGCGCATCCTCCTCGCGCAAGACCACCTGGACGACGCCGGTGCCGTCGCGCAGGTCGACGAAGATGACCCCGCCGTGGTCGCGCCGGCGGGCCACCCACCCGGCGAGCGTCACCGTCGAGCCGGCGTCCGCGGCGCGCAGGCTTCCGGCATTGTGGGTACGGATCACGGCTGGCAACTCCTCATCGTGGAACAGTCCTCACCGGCATTCTGTCAGGGGTGGCCGCCCCGCCTCCGGGGCACCCGGCAGGCCGGCACGATTCGCTGGTGGGGCGGAGCGGCGAACCCGACTCGGCCGCCCGCCGCGCCGGTTAACGTGGCGAAATGCGCGCCGTACCCAATTGGGCCGTCGCCACGGCGGCGGCCGCACCTCTGCTCCTGGTGGGCGGCTGGACGGTCGCGGCGGCGCGGCAACCCGCCGGGTACGACCCGATTCGGGACACCATCAGCGAGCTGGCGGGGCAGGACGCCACCGACGCCTGGATCATGGTTGTGGCGCTGGTGCTGCTCGGCTGCTCTTACCTGTCGGTGGCCGCCGTCCTGCACGCGGCCGGGCTGCCCAGCCGGTTCCTGCTCGCGGTCGGTGGGGTGGCCACCATCGCGCTCGTCGCGTTCCCCCGGCCGCCGGTGGGCGGCTCGCTCAGCCACGGCATCGCGGCGACGGTGGCCGTCCTCGCCCTGGCGCTCTGGCCTGCGGGGTCGGCACTGCGGCTGCCGCGGGGCCACGACGCCGCGCACCCGGCCCGCCCGGAGCCACCCTGGGCGTTTCGCCGGGCCGTGGGGCTGAGCGCCACGTTGGTGTTGCTCGCGCTCTTCGGCTGGTGCGCCTTCGAGGTGACAGGCGGGTCCCGCACCGGGCTGGCCGAGCGGGTGACGGCGGTGGCGGTCTCCCTCTGGCCGCTATTGGCGGTGCTCTCGGCCCGTGGGGCGCATCTCGCCTGGTCCGTCGGTGTCGCGGCACCCGGTGACTCCACGCCTGTCGTACCCCGGATCCCCTGCGGCCCACCCAGCGGCCCGACCGGCTCGCCTGAGCAGCCGGTGCCCGGACGCGCGGCGCGGGCCGCCGGATGGTTCCGGCGGCCCGCGGGCGGTGGATCGATCAGAAGACGCTGACGCCGTAGCGGCTCAGGGCCTCGGTGACGGGCTGGAAGAACGTCGTGCCGCCGCTGCGGCAGTTGCCACTGCCCCCGGAGGTCATGCCCAGGGCGGTGCTGCCGGCGAACAGCGAGCCGCCGCTGTCGCCCGGCTCGGCGCACACGTTGGTGCGGATCAGGCCGGAGACCGAGCCCTCGGCGTAGTTCACCGTGGCGTTCGTCGCGCTCACCGTGCCGCTGTGCAGCCCGGTGGTGCTGCCGGAGCGCTGCACCGACTGGCCGACGGAGGCGTTGCCGGCGCCGGTGATGTCCCGGTAGCTGCCGTTGTAGAGGTAGACGTTGCCGGCCGCGTTGGCGGAGTTGCTGTGCCGCACGATGCCGTAGTCGTTGCCCGGGAAGCTGGTGCCGGTGCGCGTGCCGATCAGCGCGGTCTGGGCGGAGTTCGAATACCAGCTGGCCGAGATGTTGGTGCAGTGCCCGGCGGTCACGAAGTAGTAGGTGCTGCCGCTGCGCACGTTGAAGCCGAGCGAGCAGCGCCCGCCACCGCCGGCGTAGATGGCCTGGCCACCCGAGATCCGGGTGCTCAGCACACCGGCCTCGGCCTCGACGCGGACCGCGCCGTTGGCCCGCGCGGCGGCGGCCTTGACCCGCTCCAGCTTGGCGCCGGTGACGGTGCTGTCGACGGAGACGACGACCTGGTTGGTGACCGGGTCGCTCCACCAGGCGGTGCCCGGGATCTTGGCGGAGCGCTCCAGGTCGGCGGTGGCCCGGTTGAGCTCACCGGCACCGCGGGTGACGTAGCGGACGGCGGCGCCGGCCTTGCTCGCCGCGCTGGCGGCGGCCGCGTCGGTCACCGTGACGACGGACCTGCCGCTGGCGTCGATGTACGAGCCGGCCGAGCGGTCGCCGAGTTGCGCGGACAGCGCGGCCGCGGCGTCGGGCGAGGCGGCGGGTGCGGCCTGGGCCGGTGCGCCGATGAGCGCGCCGACGACCAGGCTTCCGGAAACGGCGACGGTCGCCGCAACGCGGAATGTGGACCTCGTGGGTCGCATGTAACAACCTCCTGGGCGGGGGAGCGGGTCTCGCCGAGGTCGGCTGACCCGATGACAGCCCGGCCGATCTGGGGAAACCGGCCAAGTGAACTGAAGTATTCACATACTTAAGATCATTGACAAGGCTTGGTTCAACCCGGGTTCACCGAACCTGGCGGGGCTACATCGCCGCAACACCACCGACACGTTCACGAACAGTCACCGTCACACCCAACGCGTCGCAGGCAGGGATGGTCATCGATGCCATTGCGGTGCCTGCCGGAGCGGGGGTCGTGCGTCAGGGGGTCCGGCGGCGGGCGCCGGGGCCGGGGCGGGGCAGCACGTCGCGGACCCGCCCCACCTCATGCCCGTCGGCGCAGCGCAGCTCGACGCGTACCGGAGCATCGCAGTCACGGTGAGCAACGGTCAGCGGTGAGCCCTCGGCGTCGGCGAGGTAGCGGTCACCCCACCCGAGCACGGCCACCAGGACCGGCCACAGGTCCAGGCCCTTCTCCGTCAACCGGTACTCGTGGCGCAGCCGGCTGCCGGGCTCCCGGTACGGCTCCCGGCGGAGCACGCCCTGCTCCACAAGTGTGGCCAGCCGGTTGGTCAGCACCTGACGCGGAATACCGGTACGCACCCGCATGTCGTCGAAGCGGCGCACGCCGGTGAACACCTCCCGGAGCACCACCAGGGTCCACCGCTCACCGAGGATCTCCATCGCGCGGGCGATGGTGCAGTTCTCCACCGACCAGTCCAGTGCCGCGGGTCCCATCCGACCAGGCTAGGTCTCGTTGACAGACTCAGCAACCGGCTGCCAGGCTGCGTCCATGACGCAGATGCAGGAACCGGCGCGTAGCCGCACCTTCACCTGGGCGGACCCGTCGGTCAACGCCGCCCAGATCGGTCGACGCAGCGGCCTGGACATGCTCCGGGCGATGATCGCCGGCGAGTTGGCCGCACCACCGGTGATGCACCTCATCGACATGACCCGGATGGAGGCCGACGAGGGTCGGGTCGTCGTCGAGTTGACCCCGCAGGAGTTCCACTACAACCCGCTCGGCAGCGTCCACGGTGGTGTCCTCTCGACACTGCTGGACACCGCCGCCGGTTGTGCCGTGCACACCACCCTGCCGGCCGGCGTCGGCTACACCTCGCTGGACCTCAACGTGAAGTTCCTCCGCCCGGTCACGGTGGACAGTGGCACGCTGCGCTGCGAGGGCACGGTGCTGCAACGCGGCCGCCGCACGGCCCTGGCCGAAGCCCGCATCACCGACGCCACAACCCGCCTGATAGCCCACGCCACCAGCACCTGCCTACTCCTCCCCCACCCCTAACCCACCCCCCACCCCCGCCCCACTGCGTTGATCATGGGGTTAGCGGGCGATTCGGAGATCGACAGACCCGCCAACCTCATGATCAACAAGGGGTAGAGGGGGTGGGGGTGGGGTGGGGTTTAGCGGAGGGCTAGGCGGGCGGCTCGGGCGTCGCGCTTTTCTTCGAAGCGGCTCGCGGCGCGGTCCAGGTTGTCCAGCTGGGCGGCGAGCTGTTCGCGGGCGGCTTCGCCGTCGGCGTCGAGGCCCGTCACGTTGAAGACGTCCCACTGGCGCAGCACCGGCTGCAACACCTCGTCGCGGTGCTGGCGCAGGTCGTAGATGCCGGCCAGGGCGATCGCCACCGACTTGCGGGCGAACCCGTCGATGCCGGAGCCCGGCATCTGGAAGTCGGCCACCACGTCGGCGACGGCCCGCATGGCCTGGCTCGGGGCCAGCTCGAACGCGGCGGCGAGCAGGTTGCGGTAGAAGACCATGTGCAGGTTCTCGTCGGCGGCCACCCGGGCCAGCAGCGCCTCGCAGGCGGGGTCGCCGGTGGCCTTGCCGGTGTTGCGGTGTGAGATCCGGGTGGCCAGCTCCTGGAACGAGACGTACGCCAGCGAGTGCAGCACCTCGTCGCCGTGGGCGTTGGTGTAGCCCTCGGACATGTGCGTCATCCGGGCCCGCTCCAGCGCCACCGGGTCCACCGCCCGGGTGACGGTCAGGTAGTCGCGGATCGCGACACCGTGCCGACCCTCCTCCGCGGTCCACCGGTGCACCCAGGTGCCCCACGCGCCGTCCCGGCCGAACAGGGTGGCGATCTCGTGGTGGTACGAGGGCAGGTTGTCCTCGGTCAGCAGGTTCACGATCAGCGCGGTGCGGGCCACGTCCGGGATCGTGGAGTCGGTCGGCGACCACGCCTCACCGCCCAGCGGCCCGTCGAAGGTCCGACCCTCGCTCCACGGCACGTACTCGTGCGGGAACCACTCCTTGGCCAGCGAGAGATGGCGGTCGAGGTTGCGGGCAACCACCGGCTCCAACTCGAGGAGGAGCGCGGTCTGGCTCAGTGTGGTGCTCATGGTCACGAGAAACTCCCTACGGTGGCGTAACTTACGCTACCGTAGGTCCCCGGGACCATGAGCGCCAGTGGGGAGACTCAGCTGACCGTCGGTTTACGGTCCACCAGGGGTGGCACCCACTCCTCCGCACCGGCCGTGACCTGCTCACCCGAACGGATGTCCTTCACCTCGTCCGGGGCGCCGTCCGCCCCCGGGAACCACACGTACGGGATGCCGCGCCGCTCGGCGTAACGGATCTGCTTGCCGAACTTCGCCGCGCTCGGCGAAACCTCGGTGGCGATGCCGCGGGCCCGCAGCGCCGCCGCGATCCGGCCACTGGCCGGGCGGTGGTCCTCGTCGGCCAACGCCACCAGGACACAGGTGGGCACCGAACGGGACACCGACAGCTCCCCCGCGCCGAAGAGCAGCCCGAGCAGCCGGGTCACCCCGATCGAGATCCCCACCCCGGGGTACGAGACAGCGCCGGCGCTGGCCAGGTTGTCGTAGCGGCCGCCGGAGCAGATCGAGCCGAACCGCTCGTAGCCGCGCAGCTGGGTCTCGTAGACCGTGCCGGTGTAGTAATCCAGGCCACGGGCGATGCGCAGGTCCGCCACGCAGAGACCGGGCGAGTGCTCGGCGGCGGTCTGCACCACCCGGACCAACTCCTCGATGCCCTCGTCGAGCATCGGGTCGCTCACCCCGAGCGCGCGGACGGCGTCGGCGAACGACGTGTCCGGTGCGGAGATCTCGGCCAGCGACAGGCACGCCTTGGCCTGCGCCTCGCTCGCCCCGGCGGTCTCGGCCAGCAGGTCGGCCACCTTCGCCGGGCCGATCTTGTCGAGCTTGTCGATCGCCCGCAGCGCCGCCTCCGGGTCGGTGAGCCCGATGCCCCGGTAGAAGCCCTCCGAGATCTTGCGGTTGTTGACCTGGATGGTCACCGGCGGGATCGGCAGCGACCGCAGCGCGTCCCCGATGACCAGCGGCATCTCCGCCTCGTGGTGCGCGGCCAGGGTGTCCCGGTCGACGATGTCGATGTCGGCCTGGACGAACTCCCGGTAGCGGCCCTCCTGCGGCCGCTCCCCGCGCCACACCTTCTGGATCTGGTAGCGGCGGAACGGGAAGGTCAGCTTGCCGGCGTTCTCCAGCACGTAGCGGGCGAACGGCACGGTCAGGTCGAAGTGCAGGCCGAGCTGGTCATCCGCCCCGGCTCCCTCGGCGTCGGCGTGCAGCCGACGGATCACGTAGACCTCCTTCGAGGTCTCGCCCTTGCGCAGCAGCTGGTCCAGCGGCTCCACGGCGCGGGTCTCCAGCGGCGCGAAGCCGTACAGCTCGAACGTGGCCTTGATCTTGTCGAGCACGAACTGCTCGATCATCCGCTGGCCGGGGGTCCACTCCGGGAACCCGGAGATGGGCGTGGGCTTGCTCATCGGCGTACTCCTTGCGGTTCCGCGCCCGCGGCGCGGTGGTGTCGTGGGTCCGCGCGCGGCGCGGACGAAAGAACTAGAGGCCCCGGTTCGGTGCGGCCGGCGTCGTGCCGGCCACCTCGACGAGGTACGGGTTGCTGGCGCGCTCGCGGCCGATGGTGGTGCTCGGGCCGTGGCCGGGCAGCACGACGGTGTCGTCGGCCAGCGGAAGGATCTTGTCGCGCAGGCTGGTGAGCATGGCCGGCATGCTCCCGCCCGGCAGGTCGGTGCGGCCGATCGACCCGGCGAAGAGGACGTCGCCGGAGAGGCAGATCTCGTCCGCCTCCCAGCCCGAGCCCGCGCCGGGCAGCCGGAACAGCACCGACCCGCCGGTATGGCCCGGGGCGTGGTCGACGGCGATCTCCAGGCCGGCGAGGGTGAGGGTGGCGCCGTCGGTCAGCTCGGCCACGTCCTCCGGCTCGGTGTAGCTCAGCCGCCCGCCGAACAGTGACCTCAGGTCGGCGGAGAGGCCCTTGGCCGGGTCGGCAAGCATCTCCCGGTCGCCGGGATGCACGTAGGCGGTGACGCCCCGCGCACCGCAGACCGGCGCGACCGAGAACGTGTGGTCCAGGTGGCCGTGGGTGAGCAGCACGGCGGCCGGATGCAGGCGGTGCTCGGCGAGCAGCGCGTCGAGCTGGTCGAGCACCCCGATGCCGGGGTCGACCACCACGCACTGCTCCCCCGGCGCGGTGGCAACCACGTAGCAGTTGGTGCCGAAGGCGTCCGCGGGAAAGCCGGCCACGAGCACGGGCGCTGTCCTTTCGTCGAGCGGCTGGTCGTCCTGCCCAGCAGCCTAACGGGCGCGCCGAGCGAGTTTGCCGCGTCCGTCCCACGCGCCCCGCACGGCACAGTGACGTCGCCCGATAAGCGCTGCTCGGGACGGGGTGGACCTCGTACACCACTTTCCCAGTCACTAGCCGTACACTCTGGCGGGCGTGTGGCGCGGCACACGTGACGCCCGGACGGGCCGGGGTGCCCGGCCGCCGGCGACGACCAGGCAGAGGAAAGGGGAGCACCTGTGGCTTCCAGCAGGGACCGGCAGCGCAAACTGGCGCGGGCCAAGCTCGACCGGCAGTTGGCTCGCCGGGCTGCCGCCACGCGGCGTCGTCGGCAGATCCAGGCCGGTGTCGGCGCCGCCCTGATCCTCGTGTTGGTCGTGGCCGGCTCCGCCTGGGCGCTCGGGGCGTTCGACTCCGACTCGAAGCAGAAGACGGCGGCGGAGGACACCTGCCTCTGGACGCCGCAGGACGCGACGGCCAACACCAACCTCAAGGACGTCGGCACCCCGGCGACCAAGGACATCCCCACCGCGGGCACCCGGGCGATGACCGTGACCACCAACCAGGGTGCGCCGATCACCGCGGAGCTCAACCTGACCAACTCGCCGTGCGCGGCGGCGAGCATCGCGCACCTGGCGAGCCGGTCGTTCTACGACAACACCAAGTGCCACGAGATCACCGCCGACGGCGCACTGCGCTGCGGCGACCCGAGCGGCACCGGCCTCGGCGGGCCGACCTACTCGTTCTACGACGAGGAGCTGCCCACCGTGCCCTCGGCGTCCCCGTCGGCCAGTCCGGCCCCCGGCCAGCCGCCGACGTACCCGAAGGGCACCGTGGCGATGATCGCCAACCCGCCGGGCAGCAACGGCAGCCAGTTCCTGATCTTCTTCAAGGACTTCACCACCACTGACCCGAAGTTCCCGGTGATCGGCCGGGTGACCGGCGGGCTGGACGTGGTGGAAAAGATCGGCGCCCTCCCGACCGTGGACAATGGGACCGGGGCAAAGGTCAAGCCCAGCACCGACGTGACGATCCAAAGCCTCACTGTCGGTGAGCCGGTCACCGGGGCGGCACCGTCGGCCTCCGGCGCGCCGTCCAGCAGCCCGAGCGCCGGCTGACCGGCCGCCACCACCCACCCACACGGCACCCAGCAGCAGACAGCCAGGAGGATCCAGGCGTGACGTCCACCAGAGAGCGGCAGCGCGCGGCGGCACGCGCCCGGCTCGAGAAGGAGATGGCCGAGCGCGCGGCCAAGGCCCGCAAGCGCCGGCAGACCCAGGCGATCGTCAGCGCGGCAGCCGCGCTGGTGCTGGTGGTCGCCGGCACCGTGTGGCTGGCGGTGAGCCTCGGCGGCGACGACGACAAGAAGGACTCCGCCGCGCCGGCGGCCGGCGCGGCGGAGTGCGCGTTCAACACGCTGCCCACCGATCAGCGGCCCCCGCAGATCAAGGACGTCGGGGTGCCGAGCAACCAGCAGTCCGCCACCGGCGTGCAGACCATGACGATCGACACCAACCTGGGCCCGATCACGGCCAAGGTCGACAGGTCGCAGGTGCCGTGCACGGCGGGCAGCTTCAGCTACCTCGCGGAGAAGAACTTCTTCGACAACACCAAGTGCCACCGCCTGGTGAGCGAGGGCATCAAGGTGTTGCAGTGCGGCGACCCCAGCGCCACCGGCAACGGCTGGCGGGACACCGACGGCCAGGGCGGCCCGAGCTACCGCATGGCCGAGGAGAACCTGCCCACCGACAAGCGCCCGCCGTACCCGGAGGGTGTCATCGCGATGGCCAAGTCGCAGGACCCGGGCAGCACCGGCAGCCAGTTCTTCATCGTCTACGGCGACTCGCCGCTGGACCCGGCGTACACGGTGCTGGGCACCATCACCGGCGGCATGGACATCGTCAAGGACGTGGCGAAGGCCGGCGACGACGGGGCGTTCGCCCAGCAGGCCGGCGGCGGCCACCCGAAGAAGGAGGTCATCATCAAGGACCTCACGATGAGCCCACCGCAGGGCTGACACCCGCGCAGACGACCACGCGCCCGCCGGCTGAGCCGGCGGGCGCTGTCGTGCCCGGGGTACGCGTCAGGCGCCGGAGGTGACGCGGTACGCGTCGAAGACGCCGTCGACCTTGCGGACCGTGGCCAGCAGGTGGCCCAGGTGCTTCGGGTCGGCCATCTCGAAGCTGAACCGGCTCACCGCCACCCGGTCGCGGGTGGTGGTGACGGTGGCGGAGAGGATGTTGACCCGCTCGTCGGAGAGCACCCGGGTGACGTCGGCCAGCAGCTTGTGCCGGTCCAGTGCCTCGACCTGGATGGCGACCAGGAACGTCGAGGCGGAGGTGAGCTTCCAACTCACCTCGACCACCCGCTCGCTCTGGGCCCGCAGGTCCTCGGCGTTGGCGCAGTCGTCGCGGTGCACGCTGACCCCGCCGGAGCGGGTGACGAAGCCGAACACCGAGTCGGGTGGGACCGGGGTGCAGCAGCGGGCCAGCTTGATCCAGACGTCGCTGACGCCCCGGACCACCACGCCTGGGTCGTTGCTGCTCTGTCGGCTGCGCGGTGGCCGGGTGGCGACGGCGGTCTCGGCGATGTCCTCCGCCGCGCCCTCCTCGCCGCCGTACGCGGCCATCAGCTTCTGCACCACCGACTGGGCGGAGACCTGGCTGTCGCCGACCGCCGCGTAGAGCGACGCCACGTCGGCCAGGTGCAGGTCCCGTGCGATCGACATCAGCGCGTCGGAGGTGAGCATCCGCTGCAGGGGCATGCCCTGCTTGCGCATGGCCTTGACGATCGCGTCCTTGCCGGCCTCGATCGCCTCCTCGCGCCGCTCCTTGTTGAAGTACTGACGGATCTTCGTGCGCGCCCGGGGGCTCTTGACGAAGCCCAGCCAGTCCTGTGTCGGGCCGGCCGTCTCGGACTTCGAGGTGAAGATCTCGATCACGTCGCCGTTGGACAGCGTCGATTCGAGGGGCACCAGCTTGCCGTTGACCCGCGCCCCGATGCACTTGTGCCCCACCTCGGTGTGCACCGCGTACGCGAAGTCGACGGGTGTCGAGCCGGTCGGCAGGGGGATGACGTCACCCTTCGGGGTGAAGACGTACACCTCCTGGCTGGACAGGTCGAAGCGCAGCGCGTCCAGGAACTCGCTCGGGTCGGCCGCCTCCCGTTGCCAGTCGAGCAGCTGCCGCAGCCAGGTCATCTCGTCGATGTGCGCGGGCGGGCCGACGATCTGGGTGCCCTTGTGCTCCTTGTACTTCCAGTGCGCGGCGATGCCGAACTCCGCGGTGCGGTGCATCGCGTACGTGCGGATCTGCATCTCCACCGGCTTGCCGGTGGGCCCGATGACAGTCGTGTGCAACGACTGGTACATGTTGAACTTGGGCATCGCGATGTAGTCCTTGAACCGGCCCGGCACCGGCTGCCAGTTGGCGTGGATCACACCCAGCGCCGCGTAGCAGTCGCGCACCGTGTCGACCAGGATCCGCACGCCCACCAGGTCGTAGATGTCGTTGAAGTCACGACCCCGCACGATCATCTTCTGGTAGATCGAGTAGAGGTGCTTCGGCCGCCCGGTGGTCTCCGCCTTGATCTTGGCGGCCTTCAGGTCGGTGCCGACCTTCTGGGTGACCTGCCGCAGCAGCGACTCACGCTGCGGCTGGTGCTCCCCGATCAGCCGGTTGATCTCCTCGTAGCGCTTCGGGAACAACGTGCCGAAGGACAGGTCCTCCAGCTCCCACTTGATCGTGTTCATACCGAGCCGGTGGGCCAGCGGCGCCAGGATCTCCAGCGTCTCCTTGGCCTTCTGCTCCTGCTTGGGGCGGGGCAGGAAGGTCAGGGTACGCATGTTGTGCAGCCGGTCGGCCAGCTTGATCACCAGCACCCGCGGGTCCTTGGCCATCGCCACGACCATCTTGCGGATCGTCTCGGCCTTGGCCGCGTCACCCAGCTTGACCTTGTCGAGCTTCGTGACGCCGTCGACAAGCAGGGCCACCTCGCCGCCGAAGTCGGCGCGCATCGCGTCGAGGGTGTATTCGGTGTCCTCGATGGTGTCGTGCAGCAGCGCGGCGACGAGCGTGGTGGTGTCCATCCCCAGGTTGCCGAGGATGGTCGCCACCGCGAGCGGGTGGGTGATGTACGGGTCACCGGACTTGCGGTACTGCCCGGAGTGCCACCGCGCGGCCGTGTCGAAGGCGCGCTGGAGCAGCCGGGCGTCGGCCTTGGGGTGATTGTCCCGGTGGCTCGCGATGAGCGGCTCCAGCACCTCACTGACCTGGGAGGTCTGCCAGGGTGCGTTGAACCGGGCCAACCGGGCCCGCACCCGCCGGCCGGTGGGTGCGTTGGACAGCCCGAAGCCACCGCTCGGCGACGGGTCGACGCCGGCGTCACTCGGGAACGGCACCACCACCCCGTCGGCACCGGGGGACGCCTGGACGCTCGGCGGGGCGCTGATCGGCTGTGCGGGGCTCTCGCCCGCAGCGCTGTCAGAGCCGCTGCCGGCGCCCGTCACCCGGGCTGGCGCGTCGCCTGCCCGGTCGGTCACCGTGCCGTCAGCGTCGCCTGTCGGGTGCACCGTGCCCTCCGCCGGAGGGACGACATCGTGGGACACCGGCCTCCTCACCGCTCGCCGGAAAACACCTGCCGAACAATCGGCCGGCCTGGTCTCGCCCCGCCGGACGGCGTACCGCCGGCGTCAGCAAAGGGCAATGCTACCCGCACGGACGGTCCGCTGCCGCTCCGCCGGACGGTCGGCGCGGGCACCGCCCGACGGGCCTCGGACCAAACGGTCAGTGCGCCACCGACGGGTTCAAACGGTCAGCAGGGCATGGACGGGACGCGGGGCCAGCCGCTCCCGCCCGCCCAGGAAACCGAGCTCCAGCAGCACCGTGAAGCCGGCCACCGTCCCACCGGCCCGCTCCACCAGGTCCAGTGTCGCCTCGGCGGTGCCGCCGGTCGCCAGCACGTCGTCGACCACCAGCACCCGGTGCCCGGCGGTGAAGGCGTCCTCGTGCACCTCAAGGGTCGCCTCGCCGTATTCGAGGGCGTAGGAAACCGAGTGCGCCGGGCGGGGCAGCTTGCCGGCCTTGCGGACCGGCACCACGCCCACCCCGGTCGCGTACGCGACGGCCGCGGCGACGACGAACCCGCGCGCCTCGATGCCGACCACCACGTCGAAGGCGTCCCGACCGTGGTACGCGACGACCCCGTCGATCACCTCACGGAACGCCCTGCCGTCGGCGAACAGCGGCATCAGGTCCTTGAACAGGACACCGGGCTTGGGGAAGTCGGGCACGTCCAGCACCCGGCTGGCGACCAGTCGGGCGGCCTCCGGGCCGCTGTCCCCGTGCGCCACGGTGCTGTGGGTCTCCGTCACGGCTGTTGCGTTTCCTCTCGACGACGACGGCGTCCGGCTGGGGCGGTGTCGAGGGCCTCGGTCGAGCCGAGGCGCTTCGACACAGCCCCGGGCTGCTCGCACAGCATGCCGGACGCCGTTCGGTTTTCGTGCCGGGTCAGCGGCGCTTGGCGCCACCCGGGCGGTTGCCGCCACCGCCGGGGCGACCGCCCCGGGCACCGGTTGGCCGCTTACCCGCCGGACGAGCGCCCACCTTGGGTGCGGCACCGGCCAGCGCGGCGGCGTCCGGGTCGAGCTGCTCCTCGGTCGACTGGCCCTGGGTCGGGCTCACCGCACCCTTGCCGGTGACCTCGCCCCGGGCGAGCGCGCCCCGCCGGGCCAGGACGCGCTTGTTGTGCGCCTGGATGCGCGGGTCGTAGTTCTTCAGCAGGGCCAGCAGCGGCGTGGCCACCAGGATGGAGGTCAGGAACGCCACCGCCATACCGACGAACAGCACCAGGCCGAGGTCCTTCAGCGTGCCGGCGCCGAGCAGGCCGGCACCGATGAAGAGCAGACCACCGACCGGCAGCAGGGCCACCACCGAGGTGTTCAACGACCGCATCAGGCTCTGGTTGACGGCCAGGTTGGCCGCCTCGCCGTACGTCTGGTTGTTGTTGGCCGTGATGCCCCGGGTGTTTTCCTGGACCTTGTCGAAGACCACCACCACGTCGTAGAGCGCGAAGCCCAGGATGGTGAGGAAGCCGATGATCGTCGATGGGGTGACCTCGAAGCCGACGAGCGAGTAGATGCCGGCGGTGAGGACCAGGTTGGTGAACAGCGACGCGACCGCGGCGACCGCCATCCGCCACTCGAACCGCAGGATCAGGTAGACCATCACCAGCGCGATGAAGATGACCAGACCGAGCACGGCCCGCTCGGTGACCTGGCTGCCCCACGCCTCGCTGACCTGGTTGCCGCTGATCTGGTCGGCGTTGATACCGAGATCCTCGGCGATCTGCCCCTTGACCGCGTTGGTCTGCTCGGCGCTGAGCTGCGCGGTACGCAGCTCGTAGGAGTCGCCGCCGGGGCCGCCGACCTTCTGCGCGGTGACCACCTCGATGCCGGTGTTCTCTGCCTTGAGAGCCGAGTTGACCTCCCGCTCGGCGTCTTCCAGGCTGCCGACACTGGCCGGCACCTGGAACGAGTTGCCGCCGGCGAACTCGATGCCGAGGCTGAACCCACGCAGCCCGAAGCTGAGCAGCGCGATCAGGAGCAGGGCCCCGGCGACGCCGAACCAGAGCTTGCGGCGGCCGACGACGTTGAGACCGGCCTCGCCGTTGTAGAGGCGGCTCGCCAAACCGTTTTCAGCCATCTCAGGCCTCCTTGGCGCGCGGGTTGCGGGGCTGAGTCTGCTGGGTGCGGGCCGGCAGTGCCCGGCCCAGACCGCTGACCCGCGGGGACAGGAACGCCCGGGTCCGGGCGAACATCGTCATGATCGGGTGCCGGAAGAGGAAGACCACGACCAGGTCGAGCACGGTGGCCAGACCGAGGGCGAAGGCGAAGCCCTTGACCGTGCCGACCGAGACCACGTAGAGCACCACCGCGGACAGCAGGGTGATCGCGTTGGCCGAGATGATCGTGCGGCGAGCCCGCATCCAGGCGCGCGGCACCGCGCTGCGCGGGCTGCGCCCCTCCCGGATCTCGTCCTTCAACCGTTCGAAGTAGATGACGAACGAGTCCGCCGCCACACCGAGCGAGACGATCATGCCGGCGATGCCGGCGAGGGTGAGCGTGAAGCCGATCTGCCGGCCGAGCACCACGAGCGCGCCGAAGACCAGCAGCGCGGAGAGGATCAGGCTCAGGAAGATCACCGAACCGAGCAGCCGGTAGTAGAAGAACGCGTAGATGATGACCAGCAGCATGCCGATGCCGGCCGCGAGCAGACCGGCGCGCAGGTGGCTGGCACCCAGCGTGGCGGTGACGTTCTGCTGCTCCTGCTGCTCGAAGGTCACCGGCAGCGCACCGTAGCGCAGCTGGCTGGCGAGCGCGCTCGCGTCCTTCTGGTTGAAGTTGCCGGTGATCTGGGAGTTGCCGGTCAGCACGCCCTGGATCTCCGGGGAGGAGACGATCAGGTTGTCCAGCACGACGGCCACCCGACACTTGCCGTCCTGGCCGAGCGCTGTCGCGTCGCAGGCCTGGCCCTCGTTGTTGAACGACTCGCGGGTCAGGGCGGTCCACTTGCTCTGGCCTTCGCCGCTGAAGTCGAGGCTGACCACCCAGGCGTTGGTCTGGTCGAGCACCGCGTCGGCGTCGTCCACGTCGGTGCCCAGCACCTTGGCCTGGTCGAGCAGGTACTTCGAGGCGCCGCCCTCGCAGGAGACGACCTGCTGCTTCGGGTCGGAGATCGACGCGGGCGGGCGCTTGTCGAGCTGCTCGCAACCGATGGTCGGCACGTTGAACTGCATCTGCGCCGGCAGCACGGCGACCTCGCGCGGCGACAGCGTGCCGAACGGCTTGAGCTTGTCGGCCAGCGACGGATCAGCGGTCAGGTCGGCGGGGGCCTGCAACCCGTTCGCGGCCTGCCACGCGGCGGCGCCGACCTTCTGCTCGACGGCCTTGCGCTGCTCCTCGACGCTGGCCGGGACCGGCTCGGCACTCGCGCTGGGCGCGGCGGCACTCGCCGAGGCCGAGGCGGACGCGGACGCGGACGGAGTCGGCGTGGCACTGGGCGATGCCGGGGCCATCCCGCCCTGACCGCCGCTGGGCGACGAGGTCACCTTCGGCGCGCCGCTGCCCGACGGGGTCGGGGTGGCATCGGACGGGGTCGCGCTGCCGGACGGGGTCGGGGCGGCGCTGCCGGACGGCGTGGCCGCTGGCGGCGCGGTGGCCGTGCCGCTGCCGTCGGCGCCCTTGAGCACCTTGCGGAAGCGCAGCTCGGCTGCGCTGCCCACGTCGGTGAGGTCCCGATTTTCACCGGGCAGGGAGATGACGATGTTCCGGTTGCCCTCGGCGACCACCTCGGCTTCGGCCACGCCGAACGCGTTGACCCGGCTCTCGATGATCTGGCGGGCCTCCTCGAGGTTCTCCGCCGTCGGAGGTTTGCCGTCGACGCTGTTGGTCGCCTCCAACGTCACCCGGGTGCCGCCGATCAGGTCCAGACCGAGCCGAGGCTCGAGCCGGTCCTGGAAGCTGCCCTTGGCGCCGCCGGAGAAGAACACCAGAAGATAGAGGACGACGAAGATGAACCCGAGCACGGCGAGCTGCCGCCCGGGGCGCATCTGTCCCTGAGGTGGTGCCACGGCTGTCCTGTCTCCCTGTGCGGTCGCGCCGCTGTGCGCAGCGGCGGCGGGGTCGGGCCGGGGGTCCCGGCTGACGGGTCTGACCTGAGCCGACGAGATGCCGACACGTGGCCCGGACAACCCGGCGCGGAACGCCGATGGTCAGGAGAACGTGCCGACGCCCGGCGTCGACCCAACTATCCAGTTTTCACGTCTCGTCCGCTGCCCCGTCGGGCGCGGTGGGCCCGGAAGCCGGCCGACCGGCCGTACGCCGGACGCGCCACCCCCGGAGAAGACGTCATTCCTTGATGACGTCGGCGTCCCCGCTGATCGGCTCGCTCGGCAGCTCCGCGCGGGTGACCACCCGGGCGATGGCGGCCCGGGCGTAGCGGGTCTGCACGCCCGGAGCGACCTCGATCAGGACGGTGTCGTCCTCGATGCCGGTGACCGTGCCGTAGAGCCCGCCGATGGTGACGACCTCGTCGCCCGGGCCGAGCCCGGACTGCATCGTCTCCGCCTCACGGCGACGCTTCTGCTGGGGTCGGATCATCATGAAATACATGACGCCGAAGAGCAGGACGATCATCAGGACCGGCGTGATACCGCCGCCCGTGGCGCCCGCTGCTGTGTAATGCACGGTTACTGACCTTCCCACTGGCCGCCGGCCCGGCACCCGGGGTGCCGGAGCGGAGGCGGAATCTCACGTCCTGTACAGACCGCGGCGAAGTCTAAACCCTGCACCTGAGAACATCGAATGCGGCACAGATCACGTTCACATCACGGCTGTTCGGTATCCAAGGAGAACAGATCGGGCACAGGTGGACTATCCATGCCAAACGTACCATTCGGCGGAGTGCGCCCCAGATGCCGCCAGGCGGCCTCGGTGGCCACCCGCCCCCGCGGCGTACGGGCCAACAGGCCAGCGCGGACCAGGAACGGCTCACAGACCTCCTCGACCGTGTCCGGCTGCTCCCCCACCGCCACGGCAAGGGTGGACAGACCCACCGGGCCACCCCGGAACGAGTCGACCAACGCGGTCAGCACCGCCCGGTCCAGCCGGTCCAACCCGAGCGCGTCCACGTCGTACACGATCAACGCGGCACGGGCGGTGTCGACATCGACCACGCCGTCGGCCCGCACCTCGGCGTAGTCGCGGACCCGGCGCAACAGCCGGTTGGCGATCCGGGGCGTGCCCCGGGAACGACCGGCGATCTCCGTCGCGCCCTCCGGGGTGATCGGCACGCCGAGAATCCGCGCCGAACGGTGCAGCAGCGTCTCCAGATCCGCCGGCGCGTAGAAGTCGAGGTGCGCGACGAAACCGAACCGGTCCCGCATCGGCCCGGTCAACAGACCCGAGCGGGTCGTCGCGCCGACCAGGGTGAACGGCTCGACATCCAGCGGGATCGCCGTCGCCCCCGGCCCCTTGCCGACCACCACGTCGACCCGGAAGTCCTCCATCGCGCTGTAGAGCAACTCCTCGGCCGGACGCGCGATACGGTGGATCTCGTCGATGAAGAGCACATCCCCCTCGGTGAGACTGGTCAGGATCGCCGCCAGGTCACCGGAACGCTCGATCGCCGGGCCGCTGGTCACCCGGATACCCGCGCCCAACTCGGCGGCCACGATGTTGGCCAGACTCGTCTTGCCCAGACCGGGTGGGCCGGACAGCAGAATGTGATCCGGGGGCGACCCACGCCGCATCGCGCCCTGCAACAGCAGGTCAAGCTGGTCACGCACCCGATCCTGGGCGATGAACTCGGCCAGCCGCCGCGGCCGGACCGTGGCCTCCGCGTCCCGGTCCGCGTCACTGACGTACGCCGAGACGAGCCCGTCGGTCTCGCTCACCGTGCCCTCTTCACTCGCGACTGCGGGGCTCGCGACCCCGGCTCACTCCTCGCGCTCACCGTGCCCTCTTCACTCGCGACTGCGGGGCTCGCGACCCCGGCTCACTCCTCGCGCTCACCGTGCCGCCTCCCGTCGCCACCGGGCGCTCATCGGGTGCGACCCAGCAGGCGGATGGCCTGCTTCAACAGGACAGGCACCGGCGGCGTCTCGCCCTCGATCGTCTCCGCCACCGCGGCCACCGCCTGATCGGCCTGGCCAGCCGTCCACCCCAACCCGACCAACGCCTGCCGAACCTGCTCCGGCCAGCTACCACGGGTCACCCCGGCGACGCCGTCGACGCCGATCGGCACCGGGCCGATCCGGTCGCGCAACTCCAGCACCAGGCGCTCGGCGCCCTTCTTGCCGATCCCGGGCACCCGGGTCAACGCGGCCGTGTCGGCGTTGGCGATCGCCTTGCGCACCGCGTCCGGGCTGTGCACGGCCAACACCGCCTGGGCCAGTCGCGGGCCCACCCCGCTGGCGGTCTGGAGCAACTCGAACAGCGACTTCGCGTCGTCGTCGGCGAAGCCGTAGAGGGTCAGCGAATCCTCCCGCACGATCAGGCTGGTGGCCAGCCGGGCGACCTGGCCGACCCGCAGCTCCGCGAGGGTCCCCGGGGCGCAGTGCACGGCGAGGCCGACGCCGCCAACCTCGATCACGGCCTGGTCCGGACCCGTCGCGGTCACCGTGCCCCGCACGCTGGCGATCATCGTGCTCCTCCTCGTCGTACCCGGTCGGCCGCCGCGGCCAGCTTGGAGCGGGTCCCGCCGCGCCACACGTGGCAGATGGCCAGGGCGAGCGCGTCGGCCGCGTCGGCCGGCTTCGGTGGCTCGGCCAGCCGCAACAGCCGGGTGACCATCGCGGTCATCTGCGCCTTGTCGGCCTGACCGGACCCGGTCACGGCCGCCTTCACCTCGCTCGGCGTGTACGTCTGCACCGGCAGGCCGGCACGCGCCCCGGCCAGCACGGCGATGCCACTGGCCTGTGCGGTGCCCATCACCGTACGCACGTTGTGCTGGCTGAACACCCGCTCGACGGCGACGCTGTCCGGCTGGTGCTCGGCGACCAGCTCGGTCAGCGAACGGTCCAGGTGCAGCAGGCGCAGCGCCAGGTCGTCAGCCGGATCGGTGTAGACCACGTAGTAGGCGACGAGAGTGCAGGGCCGCCCCGGCACACCCTCGACCACACCCACCCCGCACCGGGTCAACCCGGGGTCCACACCGAGCACGCGCACGCCGCCCCCTCCCCAGCCGTCAGCAGTACGTGTGTTCGACACCCTAACCGGCGCCCTTCCCACCAGCCCCACGGGACACGCCCTCCCGCGCCCCGCGCCCCACCACCCCGCCCCGCGCCCCACCACCGCGCCACCCCACCACCGCGCCACCCCACCACCGCGCCACCCCACCACCGCGCCACCCCACCACCCCACCACCGCGCCACCCCACCACCGCGCCACCCCACCACCCCACCACCGCGCCACCGCGCCACCGCGCCGCCGCGCCGCCGCGCCAAGATCCACGCAACTTCCCGGATGTTGCTGCCTCCGGCGCGGAAGAGACAGCAACATCCCCGATAGTGCGCGGATCTCGATGACACACGGTTCCGGCGAGATCGGGAGCGAGGGCGGGGCACGTGCGGCCGACAAGGTCGCAGTCGGGCCAGGGTGCAGTGGCCTCGGGGCGCCCGGAAACCACTACATCCGGGACATTGCGCGATCTTGAGGCCACACAGCTTGGCATCGGAGTATGTGTTGCTGGCCCATGTGCCGGGGAGCACACAGCTCGTAACTTCTTGCGCCATGACGGCAGAACCCGTGGCGGTCCCCCACGTCGTACAGCTCGACCTCGCCGGTCGGACCGCCCTGGTCACCGGGGGCGGCGGCGGCATCGGGCGGGCGTGTGCCCTGCGGCTGGGCGCGGCCGGCGCCAAGGTGCTCGTGGTGGATCGCGACCTGGAGGCGGCCAAGGCGGTGGCCGCCGAGGCCGGTGGCCGGGCCGAGGGCGTGGACCTGTCCGACGCGGCGGCGGTGGACCGTCTCGACGTGGACGTGGACATCGTGGTGAACAACGCCGGGCTCCAACACGTCGCGCCGCTGCAGGACTTTCCCGTCGAGCGTTTCGAGTACATCCAGCGGGTGATGGTGGAGGCGCCGTTCCTGCTGATCCGCCGGGCCCTTCCACACATGTACGCCCGGGGCTGGGGTCGCGTCGTCAACATCTCCTCGGTGCACGGGCTGCGCGCCTCGCCGTACAAGGCGGCCTACGTCTCGGCCAAGCACGCCCTGGAGGGGCTGTCGAAGGTGGTCGCCCTGGAGGGCGCCGCGCACGGGGTGACCGCCAACTGCATCAATCCGGCGTACGTGCGTACGGCGTTGGTGGAGAACCAGATCGCCGACCAGGCGGCGAGTCACGGCATCGACGAGGCCGAGGTGATCGAGAAGATCATGCTGGCTCGGGCCGCGATCAAGCGGCTGATCGAGCCGGAGGAGGTCGCCGAACTGCTGGCGTACCTCTGCTCGCCGCCCGCGGCGTTCATCACCGGTACGTCGATCGCCCTCGACGGGGGCTGGACGGCCAACTAGTGGGGCTGAGCACAATGTCGACCATGTCATCGCCGGTGGAGTTCCTGGAACTGCTCGCCCGTGAGGCCGCGGCTGTCGAGTTCGAGGGACCGCTGGTGGCCGCGCGGGCCGCGGGACTGCCGCCGGAGCGGCTGACCGAGCTGGAGCAGGCCAGGTCGGTGGCGTTGCGGGTCCGGGCGCTGTTGGAGCGTCGGCGTCGCCGCGAGACCGAGCTGTCCGGCCTGTACGACACGGTGAGCGACCTGGCCGGGTTGCGCGACCTGGACGACGTGCTGCGGGCGATCGTGCACCGGGCCCGTCACCTGCTCGGCGCGGACGTGGCCTACATGACGCTCAACGACGACGAGCGCGGCGACACCTACATGCGGGTGACCGACGGGTCGGTCTCGGCCCGTTTCCAGCGGCTGCGGCTGCCGATGGGCGCCGGCCTCGGCGGTCTGGTGGCCCAGTCCGGCGCGCCGTACGTGACCGCGAACTACGGTGAGGACGCGCGGTTCCACCACACCGGTGAGATCGACGCCGGGGTCGGCGAGGAGGGCCTGGTGGCGATCCTCGGGGTGCCGCTGCGGCTTGGTGCGACCTCGATCGGTGTGCTCTACGCGGCCAACCGTTCGGCCCGCCCGTTCGTGCGGGAGGAGGTGGCGCTGCTGGTGTCGCTGGCCGCGCACGCCGCGGTGGCGATCGACACCGCCCGGCTGCTGACCGAGACGCGCTCGGCGTTGGCCGAGTTGTCGGCGGCGAACACCACCATCCGGGCGCACAGCAGCTCGGTGGAGCGGGCCGCGGCGGCACACGACCGGATGACGGCCCTGGTGCTGCGCGGCGGCGGCGTGGAGGACGTGGCGGCGGCGGTGACCGAGGTGCTGGGCGGGGCGCTGCTGGCGCTGGACGCCGAGGGTCGCCTGCTGGCCCGGGTCGGTGAGATCGACGAGCCGGACCGGGCGGACATCGTGGAGGCGGTGGCGGCGTCCCGCACCGAGGGGCGCAGCGTGCGCCGCGGCCCACTGTGGTTCGCGGCGGTGGTGGCGGGCGCGGAGAACCTGGGTGCCCTGGTGCTGCGCCCGGATGACGAGTTGGTCGACGCCGACCAGCGCATCCTGGAACGGGCGGCGCTGGTGACCGCGCTGCTGCTGCTGTTCCGCCGGACGGTCGCCGAGGCGGAGGGGCGGGTACGTGGCGAGTTGCTGGACGACCTGATCGCCCGACCGCTGCGCGACACCGACGCGCTGCGCAGCCGGGCCCGACGCCTCGGGGTGGACCTGGACGCGCCGCACGTGCTGGTGGCGGTGGGAGACGACGCGATCGCCGCGACCGGCTCGGCCCGACAGCGGGTGCTCTCCTGGGCCACCACGTACGCCTCGGCGCGGGGTGGCCTGGCGGCGGCGCGCGACGGTCGGGTGGTGCTGATGTTGCCGGGGCTGGACGCGGGCGGCAGTGCCCGTGCGGTGGCCCGGGACCTGTCCCGGGTGACCGGCCGTCCGGTGACCGCCGGGGCGAGTGGCCCGACGAACGGCCCGGCGGCGTTGGCCGGGACGTTCCAGGAGGCGGACCGGTGCCTGACGGCGTTGGGCGCGCTGGGCCGGGCCGGTCAGGGGGCGAGCACCGCCGAGTTGGGCTTCGTCGGGCTGCTGCTGGGCACGGTCGGTGACCGGGGTGAGAAGGACGTGGCCCAGTTTCTCGGGGCGACCGTCGGGCCGGTGGTCGACTACGACGCCCGGCGGGGCACGGCTCTGGTGAAGACGCTGGAGGCGTACTTCGGGGTGGGTGGCAGCCTGGCCCGCGCCGCCGAGCAGCTGCACGTGCACGTCAACACGGTGACCCAGCGGTTGGAGCGGGTCGGGCAGTTGCTTGGCGCGGACTGGCAACGGCCCGAGCGGGCGCTGGAGGTGCAGCTCGCGCTGCGCCTGCACCGGCTCCGCGCCCCGGCCGGCTGAGCGACGCCGGCCGGCGCGGACGCCCGCACGCCAAGACGCTCGGCGAACGCGGGCACCCGCGGCACCGAGCAACGCCCGCCGCCCCGGACGCCCGCGGCACCCGCCTCAGCGGACCCGGATGCCCTCCAGCACGGCGTCGACGACCTGCTCGGGCAGGGCCCGCTCGTCCAGCTCCGGATTCCACTGCAGCACCCGCTGGATCAGCATCGGCCCGGTGAGCAGAGCCATCGTCACCTCCACGTCGATGTCGGGCCGCAGCAGGCCCTCGTCGATGCCACGCCGCAGCACCTCGCGCATCAGCTGCCGCCGGGGCGAGATGATGTTCTGGTAGAGCTGGAACTGGTCCGGGCTGCGGTTCACCGCGGGCACCAGGCAGGGCATGATCTTCGCCGCCCGCGGGTCGATGTTCTTACCGATCGCACCGACGAGCAGCACCAGGTCGTCACGGACCGAGTGGCCGGCCGGCTGGGCCATGACGCCCTTGAGCCGACGCAGGGCATCCAGCAGCAGCGCGTCCTTGCCTGCCCAGCGCCGGTAGATGGTGGCCTTGCCGACCCCGGCGCGGGCGGCGATCGCCTCGATCGAGAGTGCCTCGATGGTGCTGCCCTCGGCGAGCAGGTCGAGGGTGGCCTCGACGATCGCCTCGTCGGCGCGGAGGCTCCGCGGTCGCCCGGGCGACCGCGGAGCATCGGCGGTGGACGTCATGTCCGACATCTTTTCCGGCCCTACGCCGTTCCGGCCAGCTCGGGTTCGGCGACCGGAGCCGCCGGGGCGGCGCTGGTCTCCTCCCGGCCCGGCATCCAGCGCAGCACCACGATGATCCCGACCGCGGCGATCACCGCGGAGAGCCCGGCCGCCCAGTGCATGGCGGTGACGAAGGCGTCGTTGGCCGCCGAGATCAGCGACGGTGCCGCCGGGCCGAGCTGGCCCGCCGCCGCGTACGCCCCGGAGATCGACTCGTTGGCCGCGTCGCGGGCCTGCGTGGGCAGGCCGGTCAGCGCGTCACCGATGTCGCTGCGGTAGACCGCGGAGAGCACGGAACCGAGGATCGCCACGCCGAGCGCGCCGGCCACCTGGCGGATGGTGTTGCTGACCGCGGAGCCCACACCGGCCTTCTCCCGGGGCAGCGCCGACATGATCGACTCGGTGGCGGGCGGCATGATGTTGGCCATCCCGGCGCCCTGGATGAGGAAGACGAGCAGCACGACCCAGATCGGGGTGGAGGCGCCGATGAACACGAAGGCGCCGAGTGACACCACGGTCAGCACCAGCCCGACGGTGGCGACGGCCCGACCCCCGTAGCGGCGGACCATCGCGGCGCTCCGCGGTGCGAAGACCAGCTGAGCGCCGGCGAAGGGCAGGAAGAGCAGACCGGTCTGCAGCGGGCTGTAGCCGCGTACCAGTTGCAGGTAGAACGAGCCGAAGAACATCGAGCCCATCGCGGCGAAGAACACCAGGCCGACGATGGCGACCGGTGCGGCGAAGCGGGGCACCCTGAACAGCCGGACGTCCAGCGACGGGTGGTCGCTGCGCCGCTCGTGCTGCACGAACCAGGCCAACACCGCGATGCCGACCAGGATCGAACCCCAGGCCACCGGGCGGTCGAAGCCGTGCTCGCCGCCGTCGATGATGCCGTAGGAGAGGGCGACCAGGCCGACCACGGAGAGCAGCACGCCGAGTACGTCGACGCGGCCCGGCCGCGGGTCACGCGACTCCGGGACCAGCAGCGCCACCAGGACCACGCCGGCGACGACCACCGGCACGTTGATCAGGAAGACCGAACCCCACCAGAAGTGCTCCAGCAGCGCGCCGCCGAGGATCGGGCCGATCGCCACGGCGAGACCGACCGCGCCGGCCCACACACCGATGGCCCGACCACGCTCACGCGGGTCGAAGACGTTGGAGATGATCGACAGCGTCACCGGCATGATGGCCGCGCCGCCGACCCCCATCAGGGCGCGGGCCGCGATGAGCTGGCCGGGGCTCTGGGCGTACGCGGAGAGCAGCGACGCCAGGCCGAACAGCACCAGACCGACCATCAGGAAACGCTTGCGGCCGGCGCGGTCGCCGAGCACCCCGAAAGTGAACAGCAGCCCGGCGAAGACGAGCGTGTAGGAGTTGATGGCCCACTCCAGCTCGCCCTGGCTGGCCCCGAGGCCGTGTGTCGGGTCGGCCAGGGTGCGCAGTGCGACGTTGAGGATCGTGTTGTCGAGGACGACCACGAGGAGGCTGATCACCAGCACCCCCAGGATCGCCCACCTCCTCGGGTGGCCCGTGTTGTTGTGCAGCTCCATGCCGTGTTTTCCCCCCACGCTTTCCCCGCGACGCAATACGATACGGGTCAGACTCGTAACGTGAGCCAGCCTACGACGCCCATTAACGATACGGGACCGATCCGTATCGCATGTGGTGCGCATCACGCCCCGGTGGGACGGCCAGGACGGCGGCGACCGCGTCCGACAGCGTGCCGAGGTGGGCCGCCCGCACGGTGAGTGGCTCGATCCAGCCCGGCCCCGCGCCGTACACCCGCAGGCGCGGAAAGTCCCGGGCCAGGCGCACCAGGCGGTACGCGCGGCCGGTGACCGGCGTCTGCGACCAGAGCACGACGGTGTGCGGGCGGGCCCGGTACACCGCGCCGGTCAGCGCGGACCAGGGCAGTGCGGGGCCGAGGTGCAGGCAGCCGCGGCCCTGCTCGCGCAGCGCGGCGGCGAGCGCGTGCAGACCCAGGCAGTGCGTCTCCCGCTCGACGCCGGCCAGCAGCACCCCGCCGGCGGGCAGCGGCCGGCCCGGCTCCCGGCGGTGCACGTCCAACCCGACCCGGACCCCCTCGCAGAGGGCGCGCTCGACGGTGACCTCGGTGGCGTCGCGCCCCCGCAGCCGGGCCAACAACGGACGGCAGACCTGCTCCCAGAGCGCCGGTACGCCCCAGGCGTCGGCCAACTCCAGCACCAGCGTGGCGACACCGTTGCCGTCCAGGTCCTCGGCCGCCAGCGACACCTGCTTGTGCGCGATCTCCACGGCCTCCACCGGCATCGGATCGGTCAGCACCAGACGTACCCCCGGGTAGACGTTCGCTACCCGGGGGTTCGCTGAAACGACGCGCGGCGGATGCGTTGTGGCGGGATTTCCTCGGCGACGGGCCGCCAGCCGGCGGGTCAGCGCGGCGACAGGGTGACCCGCTGCCTGGAGATCGCCGAGAAGAACGGCGCCAACCCGGGTCTCTGCATCAACCCCGGCATCGTCACCGGCAAGTAACCGCAAGCCGCCCGGCGTCGGTTGCTGGCCTCTTCTCAGAGCCCTCTGAGATACCTCTGCCAGTCTGGTCGGCGGGTCGCGCCGGTCCCTGGCGTCCCGTCGAACGGCGGTTGCGGGATCGTCGTTCCACGTCTCGCGACGTCGTCATTCGGCGCGCCCGCACCCATGTCGGTCGCAGAGCCTAGGAGTCGATGGTGATGTACTTCCGCACAGCCCGACAGATCGCCGCCGCCGCGATCGTGACAACGCTGCTCGCCCTCGTCGTCGGCGCGCCGGCCTCCGCGGGGCCCGCCGCGAAGACCACCGCCACCCCGTCGACCTGGACGCTCGTCGACCTGCCGCAGCAGATCTGCACCACCCCCGACGATCCGCGCACGCTCTACTACTTCGTCGTTCTCGACGGGACCTGGTCGACGCCGATCAGCGTCGACTACACCGGCATGCCCGACGGCACCGAGGTGTACAGCCCGCTGACCGCCCTCCCCGGTTCCGGGGACGGCCACATCGTCCAGGTCCTCGCCGCGTTCCGCCTGCACGACGCCCCACTCGGCCGGTACGTGCCGCAACTGCGGGCCACCGACGGCGTCGACACGCAGAGCGTCCCGGTCGTCCTGGACATCCGCTCGTCCTGCTGAGAGCGGCAGGGGCGGCCCAGCGGTGACGCGATGACGCAGAGGTCGAGCCGGGCCCCCCACAGGCCGGCCAGTTCTTGTGAGACAGGGCCTCAGGCGTAGCTGAACAACGGCGGGAAGACGAGGACCACGATCCAGGCCCAGGCCGCGTACACCGGCAGGTAGCCGGTCTGCCACCGTTCGAGCGTGGTGAACGGCGTACGCCGACGGATGAAGGTCAGCAGGAGCCACGCCGACCACGCGAGGTTGACCAGCAGGATCACGTTCTCGCCGAGCGCGGCCGCCCGGTTGGGCGTGCTGCCGTACTCGTCGGTGATGCGCCCGGTGATCTCCAGCAGCACCAGCACGTCGATGGCCAACGCACTGACCACGAGCGCGAGTTGGAGTTTGTCGAACGGGCCGGCCGGGGCCAGCGGATCACGGGCCGAGAGAGAGTAGAGCAACAGCCCCAGCACCACGACCAGCAACAGGTCGAACAGGATCAGCGCCTCGCGCTCGACGTCGATGCCGTGGCTGGTCCAGACCACGGCGACGAGGAAGGCGAGCAGGGCGGCCGTGAAGAGCGGCGTGAACAGCCGGGTGAGAACCGGCGCGATGTTCTCCACGACGCTCTGCTTGGCCTCGACCAGCCACCCGGCCACGACGGCCGCGGCCGCGGCGCCGCAGGGCAGGAGCCACTGCGCGACGAACGCCTCGGGGACGATTCCGATGGCCGCGAAGGTGTTGAACAGGAACGCGGAGAGCACGCCCCCGCCGAGGGCCATCAGCACGAAGTAGATGAACCACTCGCCGGTGAAGCGGATGAAGTCCATGCGTCGACGAGACGAGCGCCAGTCGTCGGCCACGTAGGCAAGACCGACCACGAGCCAGAGGGCGATGGGAAGGTGGACGCCGGTGACGACCACCGACTGCGAGTCGTCCGCGAGCGGGTAGACGTTGGCCGCCGCGACGCCGAGCGCGAGCAGCGCCACCAGCACCGCGATCACCGCCGGTCGGGCTCGCCGGCGCCAGGCCAGGAACGCCGCCAGCCAGGGCAGCGCGAACACTGTGGCGTTGCGCGCGTAGAACGAGCCGTCCTCGTCGAAGCTCAGCCCGAACAGCGCGGGCGCCTTGACGGACACCACCGCACCCGCCGCGCAGCCGAGCATGACCCACAGGGTCCGGCGGGAGCGCGTGCCGGCGACCGGGCTGTCGGAGTCGCCGGTCAGCACCAACTGCTTCCACAGTCGATCCGAGTGTTCCCGGGCGAACTCGCGGGAGAGGTCGTCGAGGCTGCCCATCCGTTTCACCGCGACCAGGAACGCCTCGTCCGGGCTCAGGCCAGCGGCGATGAGCTCGTCCACCGAGCCGCGAAGGTGGTCTTCCAGCTCGTCGGCGTCCACCGCCTGCAGCTCCCTGCGGCGCAGCACGTACTGACGCCACTGCGCGAACTGCGCTTCCAGTTCCTCCGGCCCATCGTGTGTCGTCATGCGAGGCCCTCCAGCGGGTGCGCCGTCAGCGGCGCGCGGTCGTGCCAGATCTCCCTGAGCGCGCCCACGACCGTGTCCCACTGCCGGCGTTGCTCGGCCAGCTCGGCCAGACCCCGGTCGGTGATGCGGTAGTACTTGCGCCTGCGCTCACCGGCGACCGCCTGCCAGCTCGACTCCAGATAGGCGAGGCGCTCGAGCCGGTGCAGCAACGGGTAGAGCAGCCCCTCGGTCCAGTCCAGCTCACCCCCGGACAGCTCGTTGATCCGCCGGAGGATGGCGTAGCCGTAGCTGTCACCCTCGGCCAGGATGCCGAGCACCATCGGTGTCGCCGAGGCGGCGACCAGATCCTTGGCGACCTTCACGAAGCCTCCCACCCCTAACCCTGAAGTACGATGCATCGTACTGCTAGGTATTGGCGCGTCCGGTAACGGGTGGTCACCGAATCGCCGGCACGGGCAGCTGGGGTGCCACGAACGGGCACGGTCCGGGTTAGCCTTGGCGCATATGGCTACCTTTCGCAGCGCCTCAGTGCTCCTCTCCGCCGACGGCACCCGCACTCCCGGGACCGCCGCGCTCTTCGCCGAGCCGGCCCGTAAGGGCGGGACCTCGCCGTGGGCAGGCGACTTCCGACCCGCCAACAGCGCCGGCAACGGCCCCAAGAACGCGATCGGAAAGACCTTCACCCTGGAGCTGCCCGACGGCAGCACCGGCCGAGTCGTGGTGCAGGGCCTCAAGAGCGGCAAGGGCGGCGTCGTGCTGGCGCTGATGGGCGAGGACGCCCCGCCCTTCTGACCAGCCGCACGACGCCCAGGGTCGGCCCCGTCCGGGGTCGACCCGGGGCGCCTGACCGACCACGCCTGTCGTCCCGATAAACCGCTGGGCTGCCGATGGTCGGGGCGCGACAATTGCCGATGTGTCGGAGGTCGAAGTCGTCGTCGCCCACCGGGAACGCGCGACCCTGCGCGTCGGCGACGTGTTCCTGAAGATCGACGCCGACCCGGGGCGTACCGACATCGAGGTCGAGGCGATGACGCTGGCGCCGGTCCCGACCCCCGAGGTCCTCTGGCACAGGCCGCCCGTGCTCGCGCTCGCCGCCCTGCCCGGCACGGCGCTCGGTCGCCTCGGCGAACCCTCGACCGCGTCGCCAGCGGCCTGGGCCGCGGCGGGCGCGGCCGTCCGGACGCTGCACGACGCGCCGCTGCCGCCCTGGCCCGGTCAAAGCCTCGACGAGGTCGCCGCCCGGGTCGACGCCGAGTGCGAGTGGCTCGTCAGCAACGGCGTGCTCCCCACCGACCTGGTCACCCGCAACCGCCAGATCGCCGAGGCGGCGCTCCGGCCGTGGACACCTGTCTTCACGCACGGCGACCTGCAGATCACCCACATCTTCGTCGACGGTGACGAGGTCACCGGGGTGCTCGACTGGTCCGAGGCGGGCCGGGGCGACGCCCACTTCGACCTCGCCACCCTGACGCTCGGACACGAGGAACGCCTCGGCGACCTCCTCGCCGGTTACCGCGCCGACGTCGACCTCGACGTGATCCGCGGGTGGTGGTCGCTGCGCAGCCTGGTTGTGGTCCGCTGGCTCGTCACGCACGGCTTCGACCCGTTCGCGCCGGGCTGCGAGGTCGACGTGCTGAAATCCCGGCTGTGACGGACGTCAGGGCGCGCCAGCGCGGCCGACCCCCTCGGCTCAGTCCAGAGTGACCACCCAGCGGGCCCCCTCACCCCGGGCCAGCCGGTCGAACGCCGTGGGCGCCTCGTCCAACGGAACCGTGCCGCTGACCAGCACGCCCAGGTCCAGCACACCGTCGGCCAGTTCGGCGGCCAGCACGGGCACCTCCCGGTCCGGGTCGGACGAGCCGTACACCGAGGACCGCAGGGTGCGGGCGGAGTGGAAGATGTCCAGCGCGCCGAGGCTGACCATGTCGTCCTTGGCGCCCATGCCGACCACTGTCACCGTTCCCCCACGCCGGGTCAGTCGCCAGGCCGCCCGGATGGTGGTGGCCCGTCCGACGCACTCGAAGGCGTGGTCGACACCCCGACTCTCGGTACGTGCCCGTGCCTCCTTGGAGAGCCGGTCGTCGGAGAGCAGGAAGTCGGTCGCCCCGGCGGCGAGCGCCAGCTCCCGCTTGGCCTCGGCGACGTCAACGGCCAGGATCGTCGTGGCACCGGCCCGGCGGGCTGCGCTGAGCACGGCGAGCCCGACCCCGCCGAGCCCGATCACCGCAACCGACTGGCCGGGTGCGACCCGGGCCGTGTGGTGGACCGCGCCGACACCGGTGAGCACCGCGCAGCCGAGCAACGCGGCCCGCTCCGAGGGCAGGCCGGCGGGGATCGGGATGACGGCGGTCTCGGGCACCACCACCGCCTCGGCGAGCGCACCGAGGCCGAGGGTCAGGTGCAGCGGAGTGCCGTCGTCGGTTTCGCCGCGTGGCATCGTCGGGGCGGTGGTGTCGGCGCAGAGCCACGGCTCGCCGTTGCGGCACCACCAGCAGGCCCGGCAGGCCGGCGCCCAGTTCAACACCACCTCGGTGCCGACCCGCAGCCGGCTGCCCGGCCCGGCCTCGGCCACCACGCCGGTCGCCTCGTGCCCGAGCACCAGCGGGAACCGCGCGGCGATCGTGCCGTTCACCATGGACAGGTCGGAGTGGCAGACGCCGGCGGCACGGATCGTCACCCGCACCTCGCCGGGGCCGGGCGCGGGCAGGCGTACCCGCTCGATTCGCAACTCGGCACCGACCCCGCGCGCGACAAGCGCGCGGACGGTGACCGGCGGCGCGGCCGGGGCCGGCTCGCGGCCGCCCGCCGGGGCCGGCTCGGTGCCGCTCATCGCTGGATCGCCTTCAGCTCGCAGAACTCGGCGAGCCCGTGCACGCCCAACTCCCGGCCCAGGCCGGACTGCTTGTAGCCGCCGAACGGGGCGAGCGGATTGAACGGGGCGCCGTTGATGTCGACCGCGCCGGTGCGCATCCGCCGGGCCACCGCGAGCGCCGCGTCGGTGTCGGCGGACCAGACCGCGCCGGCCAGCCCGTACCGCGAGTTGTTGGCGATCGCGACCGCCTCGTCGGTGTCGCCGAACGGGAGAACGGCGAGCACCGGGCCGAAGACCTCCTCCTGGGCGAGCGCACTGTCCGGATGCACGTCGGCGAAGACGGTCGGGGCGACGAAGTGCCCCCGGGCCGGCACCGGGGCGTCCGGGCCGCCGGCGACCAGCCGGGCGCCGTCGGCCAGTGCCCGGTCGACGTGGCCACGCACCCGGTCGGCCTGAGCCGCGGAGACCAGCGGCCCGAGCCGGGTGGCCGGGTCGAACGGATCGCCGAGCCGGTAGCCGGCCACCGCGGTGGCGACCAGGTCGAGTGCCTCGTCGTACCGGTCGCGGTGCACCAGCATCCGGGTCCACGCCGTGCAGGTCTGCCCGGAGTTGAGCAGGGCGTTGCCGACACCCACCTTGACCGCGGTGCCCAGGTCGGCGTCGGGGAGGATCACGTTTGCGGACTTGCCACCCAACTCCAGGGCGACCCGGGCGATCCGGTCGGCGGCGAGTCGCATGATCCGTGCGCCGGTGGCGGTGGAGCCGGTGAACGAGACCAGGTCGACGTCGGGGTGCCCGACCAGGGCCTCGCCCGCCACCGGCCCGGTGCCGGGGACCAGGTTGAGCACCCCGGGCGGCAACCCGGCCTCGGCGACCGCGTCGAAGAGCAGGTACGCGGTCAGCGGCGTCAGCTCGCTGGGTTTGAGCACCACCGTGCAGCCGGCGGCCAGGGCGGGTGCCAGCTTCGCCAGCACCTGGTGCAGCGGATAGTTCCACGGGGTGATCGCGCCGACCACCCCGATCGGCTCGCGGACGACGAGGGAGTTGCCGATGCTCTCCTGGGCCGGTGGGCGGGCGGCGAGCGCGACGTGGTCGCGCAGGACTGTCAACGGCAGCCCGACCTGTACGCGGGTGGCGAGTTTGAGCGGCGAGCCCAGCTCCACGGCGATGGTGCGGACGAGGTCGTCGGCGCGTGCGGAGAGTGCGGCGTGCAACCGGTCGAGGTGGGCGGCGCGCTCGCCGGGGGCGGTGGCCGCCCAGCCGGGGAAGGCGGCCCGCGCCGCGGCGACGGCGCGGTCCACGTCGGCCGCCGTGCCGGCGGGCACCTGCCCGATCGACGCGCCGGTGCTCGGATTCTCCACGTCGATCACGTCGGTGCCGGCGGGAGAGGTCCACTCGCCGCCGACGTGCAGGTGGTGCCGGAGGCGCAGGGTGTCGGGCAACTGCGACGGCGGGGCGGCGAGGTCCATGGCGTCCCTTCGGGGGTGGGCGACCGGCGGTGGGGACGGGGTCGCGGCGGGCGATGGCGACGGAGTCGCGGCGGACGATGAAACTAGCGCTGGGAGTTTGGACGCTACCCGCTGGGCCGGGCGGACTCCACCGGGTCGACGGTGCGGGCGTACTCGGCGGCAAGACCGTGCAGCAGCGCGTCCAGGCCGAGGGCGAAGGCGCCCTCGTCCACGCTCTGCTGGTGCTCGGCGAGCCGGTGCGCCTGCCGCAGGTGCGGGTAGTGCGCCGCGTACAACTCCGGGTCCTCGACGAAGCCGCGGGCGAACGAGCCGAGCGCCGACCCGGCCACGAAGTAGCGCAGCGCGGCGCCGATGTGGGTGGCGCGGGCCGGCGGCCAGCCGGCGCGGACCAGCCCGCCGTAGACCGCGTCGGCCATGGCCAGTGCGGCCGGCCGACGACCGGGCCCCTGCGCCAGGTACGGCACGATGTTCGGGTGGGCGGTGAGCGCCCGCCGGTACGACCAGGCCCAGTCGCGCAGCGCGGCGGCCCAGTCCCGGCTGGCGAAGCCGCTGGTGTCGACGGCGCCGGTGACGGTGTCGGCGACCGCGTCGAGGATCTCGTCCTTGGTGGCGAAGTGGTTGTAGAGCGACGGCCCGCGCACGCCCAACTGGGCGGCGAGCCGCCGGGTGGAGAAGGCGGGCAGGCCCTCGGCGTCGATGAGCGCGGTGGCCGTCTCGACGATCAGCTGCCGGGTCAGCCGGGGCTGGCGGGGTCGGGGCACTGCGCTCCTCACGGGTCTCGGCCATCAGGTCTGGACGTGACAAAACTTGCACCGCTAGTTTAAGGGTGACCGGCCGCGCCGACGCCAGGAGGACCACGTGGACTTTTCGCTGACCGACGAGGAGCGGGCGGTACGGGACACCGTCCGATCGTTCATCCGCCGTGAGGTGATGCCGTTGGAGGCGGAGGTGCTCCGGCGGGAGCGGGCGCACCAGCCGGGCCTGGACCACTCCGAGGTGCGCGAGCTGCAACTCAAGGCGCGCACGTTCGGCTTCTGGGGCCTGGCCACCCCCGAAGAGTACGGCGGGATGAATCTGCCCGCGGTGCTCCAGTCGTTGATCTGGACGGAGCTGGGGCACACCTTCGTGCCGTTCCGCTTCGGCGGCGAGGCGGACAACATCCTGTTCCACGCCACCGAGGAGCAGAAGCGGGAGTTCCTCATCCCGACCATCGAGGGCGAACGGCGCTCCTGCTTCGCGATCACCGAGCCCGGAGCCGGCTCGGACGCCGCGAACATCCGGCTCTCGGCCCGGCGCGACGGCGACGACTGGGTCCTCGACGGCGAGAAGACGTTCATCACCGGCGGCCACGACGCCGACTTCGCCATCGTGGTCGCGGTGACCGACCGGGAGAAGGGCGCCCGCAAGGGTGGGGCGACCGCGTTCCTGGTGGACCGGTCGATGGGGTGGCGCTCGGAGTTCATCCAGACCATGGGCGAGGGCGGGCCCGCCTCGCTCATCTTCGACGGCGTCCGCGTGCCGCACCGCAACATCCTCGGCGAGATCGGGCAGGGCTTCACGCTGGGCATGGAGTGGATCGGCAAGGGCCGCTACACCATCCCGTCACACGCCATCGGCATCGCCGAGCGGGTCCTGCAGATGGCCATCGACTACGCCAACACCCGGGAGACCTTCGGTACGAAGATCGGCACCAACCAGGCCATCCAGTGGATGATCGCCGACTCGGAGACCGAGCTGGAGGCGGCCCGCTGGCTGGTGCTGCGCTCGGCGTGGACCGTCGACCAGGGCATGGACCCCCGGCACGCGTCGTCGATGGGCAAGCTCTACGGCGCCGGCATGGTCAACCGGGTGGTCGACCGGGTGCTCCAGATCCACGGCGGCATGGGCTACACCCGGGAGTTGCCCATCGAGCGCTGGTACCGGCAGGTCCGGCTATACCGGATCTTCGAGGGCACCGACGAGATGCAACGGCTGATCATCTCCCGCGATCTGCTGCGCGGGTACACGAAGATCGGCGGCCACCTGGCCTGAGAACGGATGTCAGCCCATCGTGAACCAAGTGGGTCCGCCGACCATCTACCCCCATGACAGCTGCCCATCAGCCACAGGGGGATGCTCATGCACCTACGAATCAAGGCCGTCGCGATGGCGATGGTCGCCGCCACGGTCGGCGCCGTCGCCATCCCGGCCGCGCCGGCGTCGGCCAACGTCAGCCAGGGCTACGTCACGGGCTCGGGCACCTGGACGGACGACTGGGGCGACGAGGGCCCGATCTCCGCGTCGACCCGCTCGTACAGCAATGTCGTCGCCATGTGGCAGAAGATCCTGGTGGCCGACGGCTACCTCGCCGCCTCCGGCGTCGACTGCCGGTTCGGGCCGGCGACGACGGCCGCGACCAGGCGGTGGCAGACCGACCGAGGTCTCGTCAGCGACGGCGTCGTCGGTCCCCGGACCTTCGCCACGGCGGCAACCCGCCTCACCACGTACGAGGGTTGGTTCTACTACGACGGGCTGGGCAGCAACTTCGTCTACTTCGGGCGGCTCGCGGACGGCAGGTGGGACATGAGCCTCGGGCCTGACCTGGAGTGGCAGCCCCTCTCGTACACGGACGCCAGCTTCAGCATCTGCTCCTGACCACCGGCCGGCCGTGCCCCGCAACGGGCGCGGCCGGCCTATCCGGTCAACGCGGTCAACGCGGCGTCCACGTCGGCCTCGGTGGAGTAGACGTGGAAGGAGGCACGGACCCGTCCGGCGCGTACCGCCGCGCGGATCCCGGCCGCCGCGAGGCGCTGCTCGGCACCGGGCACGTCCACGCTGACGATGGCGCTCTCCCCCGGTGGCCGGCCCAACCCGGTCAGGAACCGGTTGGCCAGCGCCACGTTGTGCGCCCCGATCGCCGGCACACCGATCTCGGCGACCACCTCCAGGGCGGGCGCCGCGCCGACCCAGCTGAACCAGGCCGGCGAGATGTCGAACCGGCGGGCGTCGTCGGCCAACCGCAACGGCAGACCGTAGTACGAGGCGTGCGGGTCGCGGCCCGCGTACCAGCCGGCCGCGTCCGGGCGCAGCCGCTCACGCAACGCCGGGGCCAGATAGGCGTACGCCGTGCCGCGCGGATTCATCAGCCACTTGTAACCGCCCACCGCCACCACGTCGGCCCGGCTCCCGTCGAACGGCAGCCAGCCGCACGCCTGGGTCGCGTCCACCACCACCAACGCGTCGTGTGCGCGGGCCGCGGCCACGATCTCGTCGTACGCCGCCACCGCCCCGTCGGCCGACTGCGCCAGGCTGAACGCGACCACGTCGGTGTCGGCGTCGATGGCGTCGACCAGGTCGTCCAGCGGCACCGTGCGCACCTTGACGCCGCGTTCCTCCTGCACCAGCCAGGGGAACAGGTTCGAGGTGAACTCGACCTCGGGGACCACCACCGTCGCCCCGTCCGGCAGGGCGGCCGCGACCGGCGCGAGGATCTGCGACACGGCCGCGCCGACCGCGACGTCACCGGCCGGCACCCCGATCAGGTCGGCGAACGCCGCACGGGACCGTTGCACCGACTCGCCCCAGCCCTCCCACGATGTCCGGCCGACCCGCCAGTCGGCCAGGGCCTCCTGCAACGCCGTCCAGACCGGCTCGGGCGGCAACCCGTAGGAGGCGGTGTTCAACCAGCCGGGCTCCGGCTTCCACAACTGCTGCGCCTGCTCGAACTCCATGCCGTCGACGCTAGGCGGGGCATCGTCGAACGGGCACGGCCAATCGGCGATCGGCGGCCTCTGAGCTGCGTGTGCGCGGTTGCGGAACGGGCCCCCCACGCACCGGCGTCTCCCGTCCACGCCGAGGGCGCCGTCCTCCGGACGCCGCACGTCGTGCTGCGATCCCAGGACGTCACCATCGCCGACCTCCGCAAGGTGGTACGCCCCGACGGCCGCATCCTCTGGGTCCACAGCCAGTTCGAGCACCTCGACCACAGCGGCCTACCCGTCATCCCCTGACCAGGGCCGGCTCACGGCCGCCCCGCGGAGCCGGGAGGCGGGTGGATCCGGGCCAGGCTGTCGGCGAGGCCGGCGAGCCACCTGTCGACCTCCACCAGGTGCCGCACCGCCGCCGCGTCGACCGTGCCGAGCAACGGACGGATCCGGTCCACCTCGTCGACACAGTCGGTCGCAGCGGGCACCGGGCCGGAGGCCCGGCCGTGCGCCACCTCGCCGGCCAGGTCGTCGTACGCCGACCGCAGTTGCCCGGCCGCGTCGCGCAGCAGGACCGCCGCAGCCGGCCAGCCGGCGAGGCAGCCGGGCGGGTTGCGGCGCAGCAGCGACTCGGCGCCGGGCACCACGTGCTGCCCAGCGACCAGGGTGGCATCCCAGTTCACGCCCGCGTGTCGGGGGTCGTGGCGCTCGGAGTGGTACTGGCAGTACGACGAGTCGACAAGGACCATCCGCCGGCGGACGCGGTCGAGGTCGTCCTCGGGCGGCGGCGCGTCGCCGAGGACCGCCTCCACGGTCTGCTGGACCGCGTCGCCGCTGGCCGTCAGGTAGCGGGCGGCGTTGTGGCGCAGGTCGTGGCTCGCGCCGCGCGGCCACATGGCGACGCCGGCGAGCACGCCGATCACCGCGCCGAGTCCGACGTCGACCAGACGTGCCGCGGCGAGCCGCCAACCCTCGGGGCTGAGCTGGCTGAAGACGACAGTCAGCAGCAGGGTGAACAGCGCCTGCTGCCACACCGGGCCCAGCAGCCGACCGACACCGAACGCCAGCAGCAGCGTGACCGGCAGCACGACGGCGTACACGACGGGCTCCTCGACGAGGAGCACCGGCAGGCCACTGACGACGACGCCCGCGATGGTGCCCAGCACGGCGGGCCGCAACGCGGTACGCGTGTCGGCGGCCGAGGTCCGCAGGACCGTGAGCGTCGCCAGGAGCACCCAGAAACCGTGGTGGAGTTGCAGCAGCCCGGCGCCCACCCGGGCGACCGACAGCGCCACGGCCAGTCGCAGCGCGCTGTGCAGGTGGGCGGAGCGCGGTGCCAGGTGAGCGCGGAACTGTCGCCAGTACAGCGTCCACGGGCGGTGTCGCGCGTACTCGAAGAGCGTGGGGTAGGCATCGCCCACGGCGGGCCGTGCCCCGGCGGCGACCCGGGCGCCGACGGCGAAGACCCGCACCTGGTCGGCGAGGGCCAGCGCGGTCGCGTCCCGGCACATCCGGGGCACGTCCGCCGCGCCGCCGCCGCGCCCCACCGGGTACGCGGCCTCGGCCGTGCGGATCGCGGCGTCCAGGCTCCCGAGGTCGACCGGAGGTGCCCCCGGTGCCAGGCTGTGGCCGGCGGCCCGGGTCGTGTCGGCGCAGACACGCAGCAGCCGCGCCGCCGCCAGATCCGGGATCGGTTCCGGCGGGGCGTCCCTCGCGAGCCGGTCCGCCCCGGCGAGCACCTCCCGCAGCGCCGCCGCCGAGATCCGCAGCGCCCGGTCCTGGGCGCCCGCCGCGGTGGGCGACAGTTCCGGTGGGTTGCGGCCCAGCCCGAGCGGGGCCACCATGTCGTACGCCCGCGTGCGCCGCCGCTCCGGAGCACCGTGACCGGCGTTCCTGTCGGTCAGGGCGTCGGCGGTGGCGTCGAGGAAGGCCCCGACGCCGTCCGCCGCCCGGGTGAGCAACTGGCGGTAGGAGACCGGCACCGGATCGGGCCAGAGCAGTACCTCCGCCGCGGCGAGCAGCACGATGGCGAGCGTGACGCCGCCGAGTCGCTCCGGCAGGGTGCCCGGCTGGTAGGGCGGAAAGGACGCCAGGATGTAGAAGAGTTGGAACGCGCTGGCCAACCCCACCAGGCGTGGGTTGCCCACCCCGGCGAACGCCACGACGAACCCGATGACCAGCATCCCGCTGGCGGCCGACCAGGTGCTCCACGCCAACAACGAGCCCGCGGCGATCAGCGCCCAGATCGCCGGCAGTGCCGTGACGAGGACCCGTGCCCGTTGCGGCGCCGGACCGGGCAACTGCGCGAACGACCCGGCGGCGATCGTGCCGAACAGGCCGTAGGTGGCCAGGACCGAGCTGCCCGCGCCGTAGCGGCAGCCGTAGAAGACGACGGAGGCGACGAGGGTCAGCCGTGCCGCCCGCCGCAGGGCGGCACCCCCCGGGTCACGGCGGCGGAGCCGGCCAAGCAGGCTGGTTGCGGGCACGCCTGCTCCCCCGGATCGTCGCGGCACCCCTCCCCGACCAACCATTCTCGCCCCCGGCGGGCCGGTGGTGGCGGGTTTCGCGGCGAATCACCGCCACGAGGGCCATCCCGCCGTAGACACCACCCTCTATGTTTGGGGAAGGTTCTCCTCGGGAGGTCGACGCCATGCTGAATGCCGAGGACTTTCCGCCCTTCCAGCGGGCCGTGTCCACTGAGTCGCTACGCGGGCAACGCGTGTTCACGTCCCTCATCGCCCTGCGGCTGTCGCTGCTCCTGCTGGCCGCGTTGGCGGGGGTCGGCACCTGGAAGCTCGACAGCTTGGCGCTGGGCCCGGCCATCGCGGTGGGCGCCTTCGCCGCCACCTCGATCGTGGAGGTCTTCCTGCTCACCAACCGTCCCGACGAGCGGTGGTACGTCGGGAGGGCGCTCTCCGAGTCCATCAAGTCGCTGACGTGGCGATTCGCGACGGCAGCCGATCCGTTTCCCCGCTCCCGCGGCGACTCCGAGTGCGTCGAGGAATTCACCGGCCGGCTGTTGGGCCTGACCAGGGACATGTCCGGGGCCGGGCTGGCGGCGCCCGCCCTGGCCGGGCAGCAGATCACGGAGGGGATGCGAACCGTACGGGCCACCTCCCTCGCCGAGCGCCGGGAGTCGTACGTGAACGGTCGCCTGGAGACCCAGCGGGTCTGGTACGCCGAGCGGTCGTTGTCGAACCGCGCCCGGGCGACGCGGTGGGCGGTCACCATGCTGGTCCTGGAGTTGGTGGGGCTGGCCCTGGCGATGTCGAGGGTCGCCGGGTTCACCGACGTCGACCTGCTCGGAGTGGCCGCCGCCGCGGTCGCGGCCGGCGCGGCCTGGACGCAGACGCGGCAACACTCCGCGGTGGCGACCGCCTACGCCCTGGCCAGCCAGGAGCTCGCCGCCATGGGGTCACTCGCCAGCCGGATCACCTCGGAGGCCCAGTTGTCGCAGTTCGTCAACGATACGGAGACCGCGATCTCCCGCGAGCACACGATGTGGCGGGCGCGCCGCCGCTGAATGTCCCACGGCGGCATGCGGCTGCCTACACGCTGGTGCGTCGCCACTGCTGGTTGGTGCCGGTGCCGCAGGTCCACTGCACGGCCTGCGCACCGTCCGCGGTGGCGGCGTTCAGCACGCTCAGGCACTTTCCGCTGTGGCGGGCGACGAACCGGACATAGCCGGTGCCGAGGTCCTCGACACGCCACTGTTGGTTGGTGCCGCCGTTGCAGGCCCACTGGATGACCCGGACGCCGTCGCCGGTGGCACTCGCGCCGCCATTCACGTCGAGGCACTTGCCGCTGCTGACGCTTGTCACCGTGGAGTAGCCGCCGCCGGCGTCCTGGATCCGCCACCGCTGGTTGGCCTGCCCGTTCGCGGCCCACTGCACGATGTTGGCACCGTCCGCCGTGGACGCGTTGGAGACGTCGAGAAGCTTGCCGCTGTGCCGCGCGGCCACCGTGTCGGTGGTCGGCGTGGGGACGGTGGTCTGCGGCGCCAGCCGATACAGGCCACTCCCGTGGGCGGGGAGGGAGCGGGTGAGCGTGCCGGTGACGGTGCCGAGGTTGGCGCCGGACCACAGGTCGGTCACGATGGCCGAGCCGATGCCCAGGTCGGCCAGGTTCACCGAGACGTTGGCGGTGGCGCTCTCCCGGTTGAACAGCGCCACGTACCGGTGGTCGCTGCTTGGGACGTCGGCGGTCCACACCTGCCGGGTGCCGCCGACGAGCTGGCGGTTGTTGGCGCTGTTCTGGTCGACGGCGAGCACCGCCGCGTTGGTCATCAACGCCAGCTCGGCGGCGCGGTTCTCGACCAGGTTGCCGCCCCACATCAGCGGCGCCCGGTTGATCGCCCACAGGGTCATGAGCGTGCGCTGCTCGTCGGCGGTGAGCGCGGAGTAGCGGGGTGCGCCGACCGGCCCGTACTTCGACAGCCGCCCGATCGGGATCATGTCCGGATCGGGCCAGGCACCCGTCGTCCGGTACGGCGTCCAGTTGCGCAACTGGTCGAAGAGCGCGTCGAGCGACGACCAGTTGTCCCACAGGTCGTTGACGATGCGCCACATGTGCGCGTTGTCCCGCACGTGCGGGCCGCTGGCCAGCGGTGTCGCGCCCGGCGACAGGCTCAGCACCATCGGCCGGCCGCTGTGCTGGATCGCGGTCCGGTAACCCTCGACCTCGGCCTGCCGGTACGTCGGGGCCGCGATGTCGTCGACCTTCACGTAGTCGACACCCCAGCCGGCCAGGAGCTGGAAGACCGAGTCCAGGTACGCCTGCGCGCAGGCGTTGGACATGTTCAGGCCCCACATCAGGTTGAGCCAGGCCGCGGTGGTGGTGTTGTTGATCTGGTTGGCTCGGCAGTTGGTGCCGAGGATCGGCACGTTGTCGGCGACCGCCTGCCGGGGGATGCCGCGCATCAGGTGGACGCCGAACTTCAGCCCCTGCGCGTGCACGTAGTCGGCGAGAGGCTTGAACCCGTTGCCGCCCGCCGCCGAGGGGAACCGCGTGGTGTCCGGCAGCAGCCGCCCGTTGGCGTCCATCCGCAGCCGGGGATTCAGGTTGGCGTCCTGGTTGGGGCTGTTGTTGTGCTGGCCCGGGTAGTACCAGGCCCAGTCGATGACGACGTACTGCCAGCCGTGCTGGCGCAGGTTGTCGCGCATGTAGTCGGCGTTGGCCCGTACGTCCGCCTCGGTGACCCGCCAGTTGAACGAGTCGTAGCTGTTCCACCCCATCGGCGGGGTGTCCGCCGTGCCGTTGTCCCACGCCATGGCCGGCTTCGGGGAGATGACGGTGAGGCCGACGGCGAGCAGCACGACCAGAGCCGTGAGCCCGGCCATCCGACGTGCGGTGGAACGCGCGAGGACGAGCGTCATCGGACCTCCCGGAAGACAGTGGTGGTTGTCGATGTTAACGCTCACACATCGCCTGTCAAGTGCGGCAGCGCTCGGGTGGCCCGCCATGTCATGTGCCGTCGAGCGGTACGACTCAAGGTCTAAAGATGATGGTACGTATGGCTCGTGACCTATTTCGCGGACCTGACGCCATACACGTACCTGAAGCGGCATGAGGACGAGCCAGGGTTAGCCGACGAGCCGTGGCCGGACCTGCCGCTACTCAACGTCGGCTGGCTGGACGCCTCGCATCCGTTGCCGACCGGCGCTCCCCCGGACGGGTTGGTTCCTGCGCTGACGAAACTGGCCACGGTGCCGGTCCGCCAGACACGTGGCTACCACTACTGCGAGATCTGCGTCCGGGACATGGGCGAGGACGCCATGGACGCCATTCGGCAGGGCCTGATCGCCCGCGGGAGCGCCGAGTTCCAGGTCGAGGGCGAAGGCGTCGCGTACGCCGCACCTCAGCTCCTGCTCCACTACGTCGCCGCTCACGAATACCTGCCACCAGCCGAGTTCTGTGCGGCGGTCCTCAGAGCAACGAACTGACGTGGGCCGACGCCTCGGCCGCGGCAACCGCCGGACCATTTTCCGGGACCGGGCACACAGCGACTGAGGCCCTCGGCACCGGCTCGTACCGCCGGATGACCCGGGCAGGCGGCCGACCGATGCACCACCCGCGCCGCCTTTGCTCTGCACCCGCCCGCGCACCGCGCACGGTCCGTAACTGGCGCATCGGCGGGTGCAGAGCAAAGGGGGCCCGCAGGGCGATGGGGCGGGTCCTCGGCGGGACGCGGTCGAGGCGTCGACCGGTGGCGAATCAGCCGGGGTTCAGCGGCGACAGTCGGCCGCCGCGGCGGAGCACCCGAAAACCCCCGGGCAGATCGGTCGGGCCCTGACCGTGCCAGTCGGTGACCAGGGCGTCCAGGGCGTTGACGTGCCGGTGCGACAGCGCTCCCGGCGAGGCACCCAGCTCACGCGCCCAGGCGTGCAGCACCCGGCCACGCACCGCGGGGGCCGGACCGGCCAGCGTGGACGGTCAGGCGGGGACGCCGGCCGGCGTGGTTGCCTCGTCGGGGCGTGCCGGCGACTCGTCGTCGTGCTCGTCGAGCATGGTGGCCTCGTCGAACGGGTCGTCGCCGCGCAGCACGCCGACCGCCCGGTCCCGGTCGAACTCACCTGTCCACGTGCCCACCAGCACGGTCGCCACGGCGTTGCCGGCGAAGTTGGTAAGCGCGCGGGCCTCCGACATGAACCGGTCGATGCCCACGATCAGGCCGACCCCGTCGACCAGGTCGGGCCGGTGCGACTGGAGGCCGCCGGCCAGGGTCGCGATGCCCGCGCCGGTCACGCCCGCCGCACCCTTCGACGCGATGATCATGAACAGCAGCAGCGACACCTGCTCGCCGATGGAGAGCGGGTTGCCCAGGGCGTCCGCGATGAACAGCGACGCCATGGTCAGGTAGATCGCCGTGCCGTCCAGGTTGAACGAGTATCCGGTCGGCACCGTGATGCCGACGACCGGCTTGCTCACCCCGAAGTGTTCCATCTTCGCGATCAGCCGCGGCAGCGCCGACTCCGACGACGAGGTCGACAGGATCAGCAGGAACTCCCGGCCGAGGTAGCGCAGCAGCGAGAAGATCGAGATCCGGGCCACGAACCAGAGCAGCGCGCCGAGGAACACCAGCACGAAGATCAGGCAGGTCGCGTAGAAGCCCAGCATGATCTGGGCGAGGCTCTTGAGCGCGTCCACGCCTGTCGCGCCGACCACGGCGGCCATGGCACCGAACGCACCGATCGGCGCCAGCCACATGATCATGGCGAGGACCTTGAACACCACCCGCTGGATGACGGTGATCGCGCCGAGCACCGGTTCGCCGCGCCGGCCCATGGCCTGCACGGCGAAGCCGACGAGCAGGGCCACCAGCAGTGTCTGGAGCACCTCGCCCTCGGTGAGCGCGGAGAGCATCGTGGTCGGGATGATCCCGAGCAGGAACTCCGTCGTACTCCCGGCCTCGTCGCCGGCGGCGGCCTTGCCCGCGCCCGCGAGGTCCGCACCGAGGTTCAGGCCGGAGCCGGGGTGGATGAGGTTGCCGACGACCAGGCCGATGGCGAGGGCGACTGTCGACATGGTGAGGAAGTAGCCGAGGGCGAGCCCGCCGACCTTGCCGACCTTCGCGGCCTGCCGGACGGACCCGACGCCGAGCACGATGGTGCAGAAGATGACCGGGCTGATCATCATCTTGATCAGGTTGACGAAGCCGGTGCCGATCGGCTTGAGTTCCTTGCCGAAATCGGGGGCCACCAGGCCAACCACGATGCCGGCGAGCACGGCCACGATGACGGCGAGGTACAGGTAACGGGTACGGTCCCGGCGGACCGCCGGTGCCGGTGAGGTGGTGGGTGCGGTGGTGTCCATGTCGACAATGTGAACCGTGTCTCACCCGTTGACAGCCTTGCGGTCATTCTGTTCACCGCGCACCCGACAGCGGCGGCGACGCGACGAGGAGGTGGTGGAGGTGGCCCGACGTCAGTGGAGCATCGCGGGGCAACTCTTCGCCCTCCAGGCGGTGGTGGTGACGCTGCTCGTGCTGGCCGGTGCGGCCGGCGCCGTCTGGCTGGCCCGCAGCGACTCCCGCCAGGCCGCGCAGGAGGAGGTGCTCGCGGTGGCACAGACCGTGGCCGGCTCCCCCGACGTCCGCGCGGCCCTCACGACCGCCGACCCCGCGAGGATCCTCCAGCCGTACGCCGAATCGACCCGGCAGGCGACGGGCACCGACTTCGTGGTGGTGATGGCCCCCGACCGCACCCGGTTCTCCCACCCCACCCGGGAGCGGATCGGCGAGCCGTTCGTCGGTGACATCGGGCCCGCCCTCGCGGGCCACGCGTTCACCACCACGAACGTCGGCACCCTCGGCGAGTCGGTGCGGGCGGTGGTCCCGGTGTACGACGAGCGGCGGCGCATCATCGGCCTGGTGTCGGTGGGCATCACCACCAGGGCGATCAACCGCAAGCTGCTCGGCCAGTTGCCGGTGCTGTTCGGTGTCGCCGCGCCGGCCCTGGCGCTCGCGGCAACCGGCTCCTGGCTGCTCAGCCGCCGGTTGCGCCGCCAGACGCACGGTCTCGGCCCGGCACAGATGACCCGGATGTACGAGTACTACGACGCGGTCCTGCACTCGGTGCGTGAGGGTCTCGTGGTGCTGACCACCGACCGGCGGGTCGCGTTGATCAACGACGAGGGTCGCCGGCTGGTGGGGCTCGACGTGGACGCGCCGGTGATCGACAGGCCGGTCGCCGGGATCGACCTGCCGCCCGCGGTGGCCGAGTTGCTCGGCTCCGGGCGCGACGCCCGCGACGAACCAGTCCTCGCCGGTGACCGGGTGCTCGTCGCCAACCAGCGGACCACCCGTTTCGAGGGCGCGGTGCTCGGCACCGTGTTGACCCTGCGCGACCAGACCGAGCTGCGCACCCTGGCCAGTGAGCTGGACTCGGTGCGTGCGCTGACCGAGGCGTTGCAGGCGCAGACCCACGAGTCGGCCAACCGGCTGCACACCGTGCTGACGCTCGTGGAGTTGGGCCGCGCCGACGAGGCCGTCCGGCTCGGCACCCGGGACCTGGCCCTCGCCCAACAGTTGACCGACCGGGTGGTCGGCGCGGTCACCGAACCGGCCCTGGCCGCGCTGCTGCTCGGCAAGTCGGCGCAGGCCAGCGAGCGCGGCGTCGACCTGGTCGTCGAGCCGGACTGCCGCCTCGACGACAGCCCACTGCCGACCGGCGACCTGCTCACCGTGGTCGGCAACCTGGTCGACAACGCCCTGGAGGCGGTGGCCGGCACGTCCGCGCCCCGCCGGGTGCGGGTCCTCGTCGGCACGATCGAGGACGAGTTGGTGATCCGGGTCGCCGACAGTGGCCCCGGGCTGGCCCCGGAGCGGGTGGCCGACGCGTTCCGGCGCGGCTGGTCCACCAAGAGCACCGGCCGGGGCCTCGGCCTGGCACTTGTCGGGCAGGTGGTCCGCCGGCACGGCGGCAGCTACGAGGTGGGCCGCTCGGACGACGGCGGCAGCCTCTTCACCGTCCGCCTGCCGAACGGAGGTGAGCACCGATGACCAACATCCGCGTGCTGGTCGTGGAGGACGAGCCGCTGCTCGCCGAGGCGCACTGCGCGTACACCGAACGGGTTCCCGGTTTTGTGGTGGTCGGGGTGGCGCACACCGCGCGGGCGGCGATGGCGGCGCTGCGCGCGGGCGGCGACGTGGACCTCGTACTCCTGGATTTTCGGCTGCCCGACCTGCACGGCCTGGACGTGTGCCGGGCGCTGCGGGCCGCCGGCAGCGACGTCGACGTGCTGGCGGTGACGAGCGCCCGGGACCTGGCGGTGGTGCGCACCGCGGTGTCCCTCGGGGTGACCCACTACCTGCTCAAACCGTTCACGTTCGCGGCGTTCCGCGACAAGCTGGAACGCTACGCCGACTACCGCGCGCAGGCCCGCGCCGACGGCGAGGTGGCCGCCCAGCACGAGGTGGACCAGATGTTCGCCACCCTGCGCGGCACCGCCGGGCACAGCCTGCCCAAGGGCCTCGACGCGCAGACCCTCGATCGGGTACGCGTGGCGCTGGCCGACCGGACCGACCCACAGGTGGGACTGTCCGCGACCGAGGTGAGCGCGGCGACCGGCATCTCCCGGGTGACCGCCCGCCGCTACCTGGAGTATCTGGTCACCGTCGACCGGGCCGCCCGCAGCCCCCGCTACGGCACCCCCGGCCGCCCGGAAGTCGAATACCGCCCCCGCTGAACGGGACGCCCATCGCAGCAGCGGTGGCGGGGGACGGGAACCCGGTGGCGGGGCGGAGATCCGTTGTTAGACTCACCGGGTTGGGTTAGCGGTACGACTGGGGAGACCAGACATGGCGGGTGACGACGACATCTCCGGGTGAGACCGGACATGTTCGGCCAGCGGTTCGGCGCGCGTCCGCGCAGCCGCCGTGGCCATGCCGTCGTTCCACCGGTCCCGTGTCGTCGGGCGGCTGAGGCGCGCCCACCCCACCCTCTGAGGTCACTCGCATGTCTGACGCTTTCATCGTCTGCTCGAACCTGTCCTTCTCCTGGCCGGATGACACCCCGGTCTTCTCGGAGCTGTCCCTCACCGTCCCGGGCGGTCGCACCGGCCTGGTCGCGCCCAACGGGGCCGGTAAGAGCACCCTGCTGCGGTTGATCGCCGGGGAGCTGACGCCCAGCGGTGGCAGCGTCACCGTCGACGGCCTGCTCGGCTACCTCCCGCAGACCCTGCCGCTGGTCGGCGACCTGACCGTGGCGCAGGTGCTGGGCGTCGCCGAGCGGATCGCGGCGCTGCACGCCATCGAGGCGGGCGACGCCGGCGAGGAGCACTTCGCCACCATCGGCGACGACTGGGACATCGAGGAGCGCACCCGCTCCGAGCTGGACCGCCTCGGCCTGGGTGAGCTGTCGCTCGACCGGCGGCTGCACACCCTCAGCGGCGGCCAGGTGGTGTCCCTCGGCCTGGCGGCGCAACTGCTGCGCCGCCCGGACGTGCTGCTGCTCGACGAGCCGACGAACAACCTGGACCTGGAGGCCCGGCACAAGCTGTACGACGTGCTGACCGACTGGTCCGGGTGCCTGCTGCTGGTCAGCCACGACCGGGAACTGTTGGACCGGATGGACCGCATCGCCGAGCTGGAGCAGGGCGAGATCCGCTGGTACGGGGGCAACTTCACCGCGTACACCGAGGCGGTGCAGGCGGCACGGGACGTGGCCGAGAGCAACCTGCGCAACGCCGAGCAGGAGGTCAAGCGGGAGAAGCGGGAGATGCAGCAGGCCCGGGAGCGTGCCGACCGGCGGGCCAGCAACGCCTCGAAGAACCTGAAGAACGCCGGCCTGGCCCGGATCGTCGCCGGTGGGCTGAAGCGCAGCGCGCAGGAGTCGGCGGGCCGGGCGCAGGAGACGCACTCCAACCGGCTCGGCCAGGCCAGGGCCCGGCTCGACGAGGCCGGCCGGGCGGTCCGTGAGGAGGACCGGATCGTCGTGGACCTGCCGGACACCACAGTCCCCGGTGGGCGCACGGTCTTCTCCGGCCAGGGCATGCGGGCCCGCTTCGACGACCGGGAGTTGTTCGGCGGCGACGGTGCCGACCTGGTGATCCGGGGGCCGGAGCGGATCGCGCTCACCGGGGCGAACGGCGTCGGCAAGTCGACCCTGCTGCGCCTGGTCAACGGCGACCTGCAACCGTCCGGCGGCGAGCTGAAGCGCGGCGACGGGCGGATCGCGTACCTGTCGCAGCGGCTGGACCTGCTGGACCTCGACCGCACGGTGGCGGAGAACTTCGCCGCGTACGCGCCGAGCCTGCCCGACGCCAAACGGATGAACCTGCTCGCCCGGTTCCTGTTCCGGGGCAACCGGGTGAACCTGCCCGTCGGGGTGCTCTCCGGCGGCGAGCGGCTGCGCGCCACCCTGGCGTGTGTGCTCTGCGCCGAACCGGCCCCGCAACTGCTGCTGCTCGACGAGCCGACAAACAACCTGGACCTGGTCAGCGTCGCCCAACTGGAGAGCGCGCTGTCCGCGTACCAGGGTGCGTTTGTCGTGGTCAGCCACGACGAACGGTTCCTGGCCGAGATCGGCGTGCGGCGCTGGTTGCGGCTGGCCGACGGGCAACTACGGGAGATCGGGGCGCCCGACGGGGCCTGAGCCCGGCCGTCCGCGGCCCGCCCGGCGCGTGCCGGCCGGGCCGCGGACGGTCAGCTCACGTTTGCCGGGCCGAGGACGCTCTTCAGGTCACCCATCAGCGCGGTCGTCGCCGCCACCCGGAACGGGCCCAGCCGCAGGGTGGTGGTGCGCCCGCCGTTTTGCAGCTTGACGTGCACCTCGGTGTCGCCGGGGTGCAGGACCAGGGTCTCCTTGAGGCGCTCCACAAGCGGTGGTGTGCAGCGGTGCACCGGGATGGTGAGGGTGACCGGCTTGTTGGTGGCGCTGGTGCTGACGTCCGGCATGGACATGTCCATCGCCATGATCCGGGGAGTGTCGTCGCGGCGGTCCACCCGGCCCTTGACCACCACGATGGCGTCCTCGGCGATGTACTGGCCGATCACCTCGTAGGTGTTGGGGAAGAACAGCGCCTCCACCCCACCGGCCAGGTCCTCCAGGGTGGCCGAGGCCCAGGCGCGGCCCTGCTTGGTGACCCGGCGCTGCACCCCGGACAGGATGCCGGCGAGGGTGACCACCGCCCCGTCGGGCACCGCGCCGTCCTCGGCGAGGGACGCGATCGTGGTGTCGGCCGCCGCGCCGAGGATGTGCTCCAGGCCGAACAGCGGGTGGTCGGAGACGTACAGGCCGAGCATCTCGCGTTCGAATGCCAGTTTGTCGCGCTTGTCCCACTCGCTGTCACCGATCGTCGGCATCACCGTCGTGCTGCCGGCGTCGACGTCACCGAAGCCGGCGCCGAAGAGGTCGTACTGGCCGACCGCCTCCTTGCGCTTCACGTCGGCGTACGCGTCGATGGCGTCGGCGTGCACCGCGAGCAGACCCTTGCGGGGGTGTTCCAGGGAGTCGAACGCACCGGCCTTGATCAGTGATTCGATTGTCTTCTTGTTGCAGACCACCGCGTCCACCTTGGACAGGAAGTCGTAGAAGTCGGTGTAGTCGCCCTTCTCCTGGCGGCAGCGCATGATCGAGGCGACCACGTTCGCGCCCACGTTGCGCACCGCGGCCAGGCCGAAGCGGATGTCCTTGCCGACCGGGGTGAACGGACCGGCCGAGGTGTTCACGTCCGGTGGAAGCACCTGGATACGCATCCGGCGACACTCGGACAGGTACAGCGCCATCTTGTCCTTGTCGTCACCGACCGACGTGAGCAGCCCGGCCATGTACTCCGCCGGGTAGTGCGCCTTCAGGTACGCGGTCCAGTAGGAGACCAGGCCGTACGCGGCGGAGTGCGCCTTGTTGAAGGCGTACCCGGCGAACGGCACTAGGACGTCCCACACCGCCTGGATCGCCTCGTCGGAGTAACCGCGCTCGCGGCAGCCGTCCCGGAACGGGATGAACTCCTTGTCGAGGATCTCCTTCTTCTTCTTACCCATCGCCCGGCGCAGCAGGTCCGCCTGACCGAGGGTGTAGCCGGCGAGGATCTGCGCGGCGCGCTGCACCTGCTCCTGGTAGACGATCAGGCCGTGGGTGGGCGCCAGGATCTCCCGAAGCGGCTCCTCCAGCTCCGGGTGGATCGGGGTGATCTCCTGGAGGCCGTTCTTGCGCAGCGCGTAGTTGGTGTGCGAGTCGACGCCCATCGGGCCGGGCCGGTAGAGCGCCAGGACGGCGGAGATGTCCTCGAAGTTGTCCGGCTTCATCAACCGCAGCAGCGACCGCATCGGCCCACCGTCGAGCTGGAACACGCCCAGGGTGTCACCGCGGGCCAGCAACTCGTACGCGGCCTTGTCGTCCAGCGGCAGGGCCAGCAGGTCGAGCTTGAGGCCGTGGTTGAGCTCGATGTTCTTGACCGCGTCGTCGATGATCGTCAGGTTGCGCAGGCCGAGGAAGTCCATCTTCAGCAGCCCGAGCGACTCGCAGGTCGGATAGTCGAACTGCGTGATGATCGCCCCGTCGGCGTCGCGGCGCATCAACGGGATGTGCTCGATGATCGGCTCGGCGGACATGATGACGCCGGCGGCGTGCACACCGGTCTGCCGGATCAGGCCCTCGATGCCCTTGGCCGTGTCGATCACCTTGCGCACGTCCGGGTCGGAGTCGTACAGGCCGCGGATCTCGCCGGCCTCGGCGTAGCGCGGGTGCTTCGGGTCGAAGATGCCGGTGAGCGGGATGTCCTTGCCCATCACGGCCGGCGGCATCGCCTTGGTGATCCGGTCGCCGACCGCGTACGGGAAGCCCAACACCCGGGCCGAGTCCTTGATCGCGGCCTTCGCCTTGATCGTGCCGAACGTGGCGATCTGGGCGACCTTGTCCTCACCCCACTTGTCGGTGACGTACTTGATCACCTCACCGCGCCGACGCTCGTCGAAGTCGATGTCGACATCCGGCATCGAGACCCGCTCGGGATTGAGGAACCGCTCGAAGATCAGCCCGTGCTGGATCGGGTCCAGGTCGGTGATGCCCAGCGCGTACGCGACGAGCGAGCCGGCGGCCGAACCACGACCCGGACCCACCGAGATGCCCTGGTTCTTGGCCCACTGGATGAAGTCGGCGACCACGAGGAAGTACGACGGGAAGCCCATCTGGTTGATGACGCCCAGCTCGTACTCGGCCTGGACGACGTGCCCCTCCGGGATGCCGTTCGGGTAGCGGCGGCCCAGACCGGCGAACGTCTCCTTGCGGAACCAGGACTCCTCGGTCTCGCCGTCGGGCACCGGGAAGCGCGGCATCAGGTTGTGGAACTCGAACATGCCCTTCGGGTCGACCTTCTCGGCCACCAGCAGGGTGTTGCGGCACCCCTGCTGCCACAGCTCGGAGGTGTCGACCGCGCGCATCTGGTCGGCGCTCTTGATGAAGTAGCCGCCGCCCTCCAGGCGGAACCGGTTGGGGTCGTCGATGTTGCTGGCCGTCTGCACGCAGAGCAGCACGTCGTGCGCGGTGGCCTGCTCCTCGACCGTGTAGTGCGAGTCGTTGGTGACCACCGGCGGGATGTTGAGCTTGCGGGAGATCTCGGTGAGACCCTCGCGGACCCGGCTCTCGATGGAGAGGCCATGATCCATGATCTCGACGAAGTAGTTGTCCTTGCCGAAGATGTCCTGGTAGGTGGCGGCGACCTTGAGCGCCTCGTCGAACTGGCCGAGCCGCAGGCGGGTCTGCACCGCGCCGGACGGGCAGCCGGTGGTGGCCATGATGCCCTCGGCATACTCGGCGATCAGCTCCATGTCCATCCGGGGCCACTTGATGTAGTGGCCCTCCATGGAGGCCCGCGAGTTGAGGGTGAACAGGTTCTTCAGGCCCTGCGCGTTCTTCGCCCACATGGTCTTGTGGGTGATCGCACCGTTACCGGAGACGTCGTCGCTCTTCTGCTCCGGCCGACCCCACTTGACCCGCGCCTTGTGGTAGCGCGACTCCGGCGCCACGTACGCCTCGACGCCCAGGATCGGGGTGATCCCGGCGGCCATCGCCTGCTTGTAGAAGTCGTTCGCGCCGTGCATGTTGCCGTGGTCGGTGATCGCCACCGCCGACATGCCGAGCCGGTTGGCCTCGGTGAACAGGTCCTTGAGTCGGGCCGCTCCGTCGAGCATCGAGTATTCGGTGTGCACGTGCAGATGCGCGAACGAATCGGCCATGCCTGGCGCCCCCCGGCGGTGTGGATCTTGGTGGTCGGAGCCGACCGGGACCTACCCTACCGAGGTGATCTCGACGGCTCCACCGTCCGCGCCGACGGTCGTGGCCCGCGTCTCCCCCGCCGGACGGTCCACCGGGCCCGCGTCCCCCCGTCGCGGAAAACGAGCCTAGGCTCATCGGCATGGCGAGGTACTACGACGTGCACCCGGAGAACCCGCAGCCCCGGATCATCGGCCAGGTGGCCGACCTGATCCGTGGTGGTGGGCTGGTCGCCTATCCCACGGACTCCTGCTACGCGCTCGGCGTCCAGCTCGGCAACCCGGACGGGCTGGACCGGATCCGCCAGATCCGCCACCTCGACGACCGGCACCACTTCACGCTTGTCTGCCGGGACTTCGCGCAGCTCGGCCAGTTCGTCCAGATCAGCAACTCGGTCTTCCGCCTGGTGAAGGCGTCCACCCCGGGCAGCTACACCTTCATCCTGCCGGCCACCAGGGAGGTGCCCCGCCGGATGCTGCACCCGAAGAAGCGCACCGTCGGGGTGCGGGTGCCCCGGCACACCGTCACCCAGGCGCTGCTGGCCGAGCTGGGCGAGCCCCTGGTGTCGAGCACCCTGGTCCTGCCCGGCGACGACGAGCCGATGACCCAGGGGTGGGAGATCAAGGAACGGCTCGACCACCAGCTCGACGCGGTGCTCGACGCGGGCGACTGCGGCAGGGACCCGACCACCGTGATCGACCTGTCCGGGCCCGAGCCGGAGATCCTGCGCCGGGGCGCCGGGGACGTGTCCCGCTTCGAGTAGGGCGGGTCGGGTGGCGGACCGGAGCAGGGTCAAACAGCGTCGACGGTCGTACGATCGGGGATCGGCACCGGCGAGCATTGGACACCCGGCATGCCCGACGCGGACGACGTCGACGCCCTGGCCCGGTCCGCCGCACAGGGCGACCCGGCGGCGCTGGACGCCCTGCTGGGCGCGGTGCGCCCGGAGGTGCTGCGGCTGTGTGCCCGATTCCTGCCCAATCGGGAGGACGCCGAGGATGCCTGCCAGGACACGCTGCTGGCGTTGGCCAACGGCATCACCCGGTTCGAGGGACGCTCCTCGTTCCGCACCTGGCTGCACCGGCTGACCGCCAACCGGGCCCGCTCGACCTACCGCACGCTGCGCCGCCGCTGGCGGCTGGAGGCCGGCGGCGTACCGCTGCCCGACCGGGCCGACGCGCGGCGGACGAGCGTGGTCGCGGGCACCCGCCTCGACCTGCTGGACGCCCTGGACTCGGTCCATCCCGACCTCGCCGAGGTGGTGGCCCTGCGCGATGTCCTCGGGCTGAGCTACCCCGAGATCGCCGCCCTGCTCGACGTGCCGGTGGGCACCGTGAAGTCCCGGTTGCACCTGGCCCGCCGGCAGGTCCGGCAACGACTCGGCGCCCAATGAGCCCGGCGTCGTCGCGCCGGCTCGTCGTCGCCCTCGTGGCCGCCGTGGGGGTCGCCGCCTGCGGCACCGACGCCGTCTCGCCACTGCCCGTCCAACCGCCCGGCCCGAGCCCGTCGACACCGACGCCCACCGCGACCACCGGGCCCGCCACGACCACCGCGACCACCGCGACCACCGCGCCCGCCGGGTCGCCGTCCCGGCCACCGCCGACCGGCGCGCGCCCGGCCCCGGCACCGCCCACACCCGCCAGGACCAGGGGTACGCCCCGGACGACTCCCCCGCCGACCGACACGACGCCGGCCTGCCAGGGCGCGGTCCGCTACGACCTGCCGCTCGCCGAGACCGAGGTCGAACTGCTGAGATCGCTCTGCTTCGCCACCGGGGCGGTGCTGCGGATCCAGGGCATCGGGCCGGGGCTCGTCACCGTGGACCGCCCGGAGTTGGTCTCGCAGCAGTACGAGGCGGGCGTGGTGGACATCCGCTTCGTCCGCCCCGGCACCGTCGCCGTGACGATCCCCGAGGAGGGCCGCGAGCACACCATCACCGTGGTCGTCCGCTAGCTCACTCGATCCCGCTCCTCGATTCACCGCCGCGTCCGCAACACGCGCTAACGCACGCGTTTCCGGCGGCGGAACTGCGATGAAACTGCCGGTGGGCGGCCTTTCCCGGGTTCGCCCCTCAATACTGTGGCGATGGTCTCTCATGCGAACGCCGAGGTAGACACCGACGTCGTCGTCGTGGGGGCCGGTCCGACCGGGCTCACCCTCGCCATCGAGCTGGCCCGGCGCCGGGTGGGGGTGCGGATCCTCGACCGGAACCCGGCCGACTTCTACCCCGGCACACGCGGCAACGGGCTACAGCCGCGCACGCTGGAGGTATTCCACGACCTCGGCATCATCGACCCGATCCTCGCGACCGGCCAGGAGTACCCGCCGGTCCAGGTGTACTTCGGAGGGTCCCCGGTGTACCAGGGGCACACCCAACGGCGTAGCGAGCCCACGCCCGACGTGCCGTACCCGGTGCCGATCGTGCAGCCGCAGTGGCGCACCGAGCGGATCCTGCGCGAGCGGCTGGCCGGACTCGGCGTGGCGGTGGAGCACGACGCCGAGATGGTCGGGTTCGACCAGGACGACGACGGGGTCACCGTTTCCACCGCGGCCGGTTCGTCGATCCGGGCACGGTTCATGGTCGGTGCCGACGGCGGCCGCAGTGGCGTGCGCAAGGCGCTGGGCGTCGGCTTCACCGGGACCACCCGGCCCGCCGAACGCCTTCTGCTTGGCGACGTCACCGTGCCGGGTATGCGCCGCGACGTGTGGCAGGTCTGGCTCGATCCGGTAGACAAGCGGGTCCGGGCCAGCATCTGGCCGGTCGCCGGCACCGACTACTTCCGGATGTCGGCACCGATCACCGCCGACGACACACCCGATCTGACGCTGGAGGGATTCCAGCGGCTCCTGACCGAGCGCACGCATCGGCGCGACCTGACCGTCACGACGCTCGCGGCGCCGACGGACTACCGGGTCAGCATGCGGCTCGCCGACCGCTACCGCGTCGGCCGGGTGTTCCTCGCCGGCGACGCCGCCCACGTCCACTCGCCGGCCGGCAGCCAGGGGCTGAACACCGGGGTCCAGGACGCCTACAACCTCGGCTGGAAGCTCGCCCGTGTGCTCGCCGGAGCGCCGGACGCGCTGCTGGACACGTACGAGGCGGAGCGGCGGCCGGTCGCCGAGCAGGCAATCGGGCTGAGCACCGAACTGCTCGACGACAAGCAGGCCGAGCCCGACGACCGGACGCTCCAACTCGGGCTGTCGTACCGCGACGGTCCACTGGCGGCGGGCGGACGCGGCGGCGACCGCGCACCCGACGCGCCGTGCCACACCGCCGACGGCACGTCGACCAGCCTCTTCGACGTGTTCCGGGGCACCTCGCCCACGCTGCTGTGCCTCGAACGCCCGGGAGAGGTTCCAGAGGGTGTGTCGGATGCGGTGCGGGCGTACCGCGTGGGCGTCGATCTCCTGGATCCGGACGGACACCTCCGGGCCGCCTACGGGGACTCGGGGTACGTGCTGGTGCGGCCGGACGGCTACATCGGTGTAGACACCCGCTCCGCCGACGAGGTGGCGGCCTACCTCACCGCGATCTGACCCCAGCTGATCTCGTGGTCGCCCGATCCGACGTCGACAGTGCGATCGGTGTGGATCCTGGCGCTCGTCCCGGCGGGCACGGTGACGGTGAGGGTGCACGTCCCGCCGTCCACGCGCCACGCGCTGGACGCCGGTCCGTACGGGGTACGCACCGTCGCGGACGCGTGGGTGAGGCCGCCACCGGGCACGGGCCGCACGTCGATGACGCGATAGCCGGGTTCCGCCGGGGTCAGCCCGGCGACGTACTCGGTGAGGAATCCGGCGACGACGCCGTGCGTGTAGTGGTTGTGGGACAGGCGCCCGCGGCCCTTGTCGTCGTACCCGTCCCAGGTCTCCCACACCGTGGTCGCGCCGCGCTCCACCTGCGCCAGCCACGACGGTGACGCGGTGCGCATCAGCAGGGCGTAGGCGAGGTCGGCGCGGCCTCCGTCGGCGAGTACGGGCAGGATCATCGGTGTGCTCAACAGACCCGTGGTGACGCGGGTTCCCGCGTCTTCGACCAGGGCCGCCAGCCGGGCGACGGCCGCCGGCCGCTGCTCACCGGTCAGCAGGTCGAACCCGAGGGCGCGGACGTAGTCGTCCTGGCCGTCGGCGCCGATCCGGCCGTCGGGGCGCACGAACGCGGCGCGCCACGCGGCGCGTACGGCGTGCGCGAGATCGGCGTAGGTCGTGGCGTCGGCGTCGCGGCCGAGGACGCCCGCCGCACGGGACAGGAGGTGGGCGGACCGCGCGAGGTAGGCGGTGGCGACCACCGGCCGACGCACGAGAAGGTTGCGCAACTGCGATCCCGTGTCGGACCCGGCGCGGTACCACTCCCCGAAGTGGAACCCGGAGTCGACGATGTACCGCTCCTGGCCACCGACCCGCCTCCCGAACCAGCGGGCCCAGCCCGAGCGGGTACGTGCCCGCCGTTCCAGGTGGTCGACCCAGCGGCGCATGCTGTCGTACTGGCGGTCGAGCACCCGCTCGTCACCGTGGTAGCGGTACAGCGTCCAGGGCAGGACGACGCTTGCGTCGCCCCACCCGACCGACCCGGACGCCAGCTTCGAGAACGCCCTCCAGCCGCCGGAGAACGTCGAGTCCTCGCTCGGGATCATCGGCGGTACGCGGCCGTCCGGTAGCTGCTCGCAGGCCAGATTGCGGAGGTAGCGGCGCAGGAACGCCTGCGCGTCGACACAGACGACCGCCGTGGGCGCGAAGGTCTGGATGTCGCCGGTGTATCCGGAGCGCTCGCGCGTGGGGCAGTCGGTCGGCGTGTCGGCGAAGTTGGCCCGCACGCTTGCCAGCACGTTGTCGTGGAAACGGTTCAGTCGCTCGTCGGAGGTGTCGACGCGGCCCGTCGCGGCCACGTCGGTGGACAGGACGATCGCCTCGGCGCCGGTGAGGTCCTCGGTCGGCCCGTCGATCTCGACGTAGCGGAACCCCCGCACGGTGAACCAGGGCTGGTACCACGTGGGGCCGCCGTCCAGCGTCACGTGGTCCCGCTGCGGCTTGGCCCTGCCGTGGTTCGCCACGTACATGCTGTCGAGTTCGCCCGCGGGGTCGAGGAGTTCGCTGTACGTCACGCTCACCGTGCTGCCGGCCGGGCCGGCAAGCAGCAGCCGCGCGACACCGGAGACGTTGCGGCCGAAGTCGACGAGTTGCCGTCCGCTGGGCGAGCGCCACACGCGCGTGGCGGGCAGTCGTTGGATGCACCGAACCCGCTCCACCTCCTCGGCCACCACCTGCCGATCCGGCCACGGCAGCACGTCCACCGGGCGCAGGGTCGCCGGCGCTGTGGTGGCGGTGCGCCACGCGTGGTCGTCGATCCGGAGGTCGACGCGCTCGCCCCACTTCGGGTCGGACGCGAGGATGCGGCCGGGCCCGGCACACCACCGCTCGTCGGAGTCGAGTCGGGCCACGCCGCCGTCGGCCAGTTCCAGGTCGACCTGTACGAGGCCGGCGAGCCGGTCACCGTAGACCGAGCGTTTGTCGAGTGCCCCGAGCCGGCCGCGGAACCGTCCGTCGCCGACCGCCATCGCGACGACGTTGGTGCCCGGGCGGAAGAGTCCGGTGACGTCGTACGTCTGGTACTCCACCATGTGGTCGAGCGGTGTCCACCGCGGCACCAGGGCATCACCCGTGACGTCGTGCCCGTTGACGAAGAAGCGGTACCAGCCCAGCGCCGACACGTACGCGCGGCCACGCACGACCCGGTCCGGCACCTCCACGGTGGTGCGCAGGTAGAGCGCGGCATGGTCCTGTGCGAACAGCGGCGGACCGCTGATCCAGTGCGCCCGCCAACCGGCCGGAGCCAGCACGGCCGTCTCGAACCAGGCCGGCTCGCTCCACCCGCTGCTGTTTCCCGCGTCGTCGACCACCCGCACCCGCCAGTGGTAGCGGCGGCACGACTCAAGCGGTGGCCCCGCGTACGCCACCCCGAACGGGCGGTCACCCCGGATGTGTCCGCTGTTCCACCAGGTGCCGTCCGACGTGGACACCTCTATCTCGTACGCCGCCTGCAGCGTGCCCGGTCGGTCGGCCACGAGGCGCCAGGCGAACTCCGGCGTCGGATTGTCGATGCCCAGCGGGTTGGTACGCGCATCTGTTCGGAGGTCGTCGACCTGCAGCGACACAATGCTCTCCCTCAAGGGAACCGGGTCCGAATCGATACATGCTCGCCGCTCCGGCAGTCCTGCGCCACGCGTTTCGGACGGCGGAAATCGGCCCGGTTCTCCGGGTTCCGGTGATTCCGGCCGGGATGATCCGGGCCGGCAATCCTGCCGCCGGAATTGCATTGTCAACGACCCGGACCAGTCAAGATCCTGGTCACGCCGACCGTCACTCCGTCGGCCCGCCACGCTCAACAGGGGCCGGCCCTCACCGTCGAGGACAGCACACATGACCATTCAACGTTCCACGGTGGCCACAATTCGGATCGACGACCGCGACTGGCATGCGGCCTGTGTGCGCGCGTACGACCCCGCGCAGGGCCACACCGGGGCCGACCATCTGATTCTGGTGTACGCGGCCGGAACCGCTCCGCCGAAGGGCGCGTTCCCGACCCTGCCGGCCCGGCCGGTGCCGGTGCGCGTGCACTCCGAGTGCCTGTTCGGCGACGTGTTCGGCGGCGACCGGTGTGACTGCGGCGCCCAACTCCGCGCGGCCCGGCACCAGATCGTCGCCCGCGGCTACGGTGTCATCGTCTACCTCCGGCAGGAGGGGCGCGGCATCGGGCTGTACGACAAGGTCCGCAGCCTCCTCCAGGACGGCGACACCTACCAGCGCAACGTCGCGATCGGCGCCAAGGAGGACGCCCGAGGCTACGGCCTCGCCGCGCACGTTCTCCACCACATCGGCGTCGACGACGTGTGTCTGCTGTCGGGCAACCCCGACAAGGCAAAAGCGTTGTCCGACGCGGGAATCACGGTCTCGGTCGACCCGGAGATCGCCCCTCCCTGCTCGGCGGAGGCGGCCAGCGAGGTCATGTCGAAGCTGTCGCGGGGCTACTCGTACCTGATTCGGAAGTGACCGGTGGACCCACGATTCCTCTTCTCCGGCGTCACGTCCGATGACGCCGGCGTGCGGCGCGGCGGCGTGGCGGTGCTGCCGGTGGGCAGTTTCGAGCAGCACGGGCCGTTCCTGCCGCTGGCGACCGACACCATCGTCGCCACCGCGATCAGCGACCGCATCTGCCACGACCACCAACTGTTCCCGCTTCCGCCGATGACGATCTCGTGTTCGCACGAGCACGCGGGCTTCCCGGGGACGGTGAGCATCAGCGCCGTCACCCTGCACTCGGTGATCGGTGACATCTGGCGCTCGCTCGCCCGTGACGGCTGGGCCGGGCTGGTGGTGGTCAGCGGTCACGGCGGCAACTACGTGCTGTCGAACGCGGTGCAGGAGCTGAACGTCGACGGTCCCCGGATCGTCCTCTTCCCCACGTCCCTCGACGTCGCGGCCGCCTGCGACGATGCCGCGCTCTCGACGCGCGCCGGCCACACCGACATGCACGGCGGCGAGTACGAGGTCTCGCTGCTTCTGCACCTCCATCCCGAGCTGGTACGGCCGGGCTACGAGGAGACCGACTGGGAGACCGAGGAGTGGCGCGGCGGGCTGCTCACCCGGGGCATGCGCGCGTACACCCCGCACGGGGTGATCGGACGCCCGTCGGCCGCCACGGCGCAGAAGGGCGAGCGGATCCTGGCGAGCCTGAGCGCGTCGCTTCCGCAGCGCCTCGCCGACCTCGCCGAGACGCCGTGATCGAACGGGCCGCGTACGGGCACGTGCTGTTCGACTTCGACGGCGTGCTGTGTGACAGCGCCGCGCTGAGCGTCCGGATCTATCGCGAGCTCCGCGACGAATTCCCCGACCTGCCGGAGGTCGGCAGCGTGACCGACCTGAACTGGGTCTGCGCCGGGCCTCCGGGGACGTGGCTCGCGCCCTGGCTCGGCGTCGACCGCGCAAACGCGTTCTGGCGCTGCCACGAGGCCCGGATGACCGACCTCGCCACCGAGCTCGGGCTGTTCCCGCACATCGGCGATCTCCTGCTGGCGCTGCCGGCGGGCAGCGTGTCGATCGTCACCGGCGCGCGGGCGCAGCGGGTGCGTCAGGTGCTGACCCGGTGCGTCGGCGGTGTTCCAGCGTCGGTCGCCTCCATCGCGGGTGCCGAGGACACCGGCGGCAAGGTCGAGAAGGTACGGCGTCTGCTGGCGCGTCGGTCGCCGGTGCCGTCCGTGTACGTCGGTGACACGGCGGCTGACATCATCTGCGGCCGGGCGGTGCCGGTCGACGTGGTGGCGGTCGGCTACGGATACCAGGTGGCACGGGCGCTCGACGAGCACCGGCCGACCTGGCACGTGGAGTCGCCGGAGCGGCTGGCCGCCTGCGTCCGGAGCTGGCACCGCGGGCCCTTGGCCGACATGCCGTAGAGCCGCACGACGCCCCGACCGTCGGCGTCCGCGACCGACGGGCCGGGCCGATCCTCGGCGGGTCCGAGTGTTTCTCGCCGACCCAACAGAGCACCACCGGGGCGCGCGCCCGGCGCACCTACCCCAGCCGTACGCCGGCGAGCAGGTCGTCCACGAAGGCGGGTCCGCTGCCTGCCGGGGGGACGATCTGTGCGTACACCAGGGCGGGGCGGCCGGGGTGCAGGGCGGCCGACTCGATGATCTGCGGGCGCCCCTGCTCGCAGCGGTACGCCACCACCGTCCACTCGACGCCCGCCGGCCGGCTGGTGCGGGCCGGCGCCGGCACGCAGTCGCCGTGCGTACGCTCGGCCAGGAACCCGGCCGGCGTGGTGCGGGCCGCCGTGCTGCCGGACAGGCCCACGAACGCGCCCGGCAGACGAGGGTCGACAGCCCACCGGCGGGGTTGCGGCGACATCACCAGCGCCGGTTCCGGGTCGCCGTCGGCACCGTACTGGCCGGCCCAGGTGGCACCCGTGGCGGACCAGCCGGGTGGCAACGCCACGGTCAGCGGCCCGCTCGTGTACGTGCCGTCGACCGGCCGACCCGACCCGCCGCCACCCGGCTCGGCGCCCACCGCACCCACCGCGGCGATGGCCAGGGCGGCGGCCCCGGCCGGCCACCACCGGCGGCGGTCCCCCACTCGGGGTGACGGTTGCCGGGCGGGCGCGGTCGCCGCGACCGGGTCGCTCGCGCGTTTCGACACGACCGGCCGCCGCGCCGGCCCGCTCCCGTCGGTCGCCGCGACCGGTCGCCCCGCCGCACGGCTCGCGCGCCTCAACGCGGCGTGCAGGGTCGCGGCGTCGGCGTAGCGGTCGGCCGGGTGGTGGGCGGTGGCTCGGACGAGCACCGCCGCGACCGCCGGTGGCACGTCCTCCCGCAGGCGGACCTCCGGGACGTGCCGCGGCGGGTCCGGGCGGGCCGGACCCGCACCCAGCGGGTCAGGCCGGGCCGGACCCGCACCCAGCCGGTCGGGCCGGGCCGGACCCGCACCCAGCCGGTCGGGCCGGGCCGGACCCGCGCCCAGCGGGTCGGCGGCGAGCAGCCGGAGGCCGAGCCGGCCGAGCCCGTACACGTCGGCGCGGGTGTCCACCACCGCGCCCGGGTCGTCCTGCTCGGGGGCCATGTAGCCCGGGGTACCCGCTCGGGCGGTCAGCCCGGAGGCGGCGGCGAGCGCCTTGGCGAGACCGAGGTCGGCGATCAGCACCCGTTCGGCGTCCGGGTCGTCCGGCCCGGCGGAGCGGAACAGGATGTTGCCCGGGGTGAGGTCACGGTGCACGACGCCGTGCCGGTGCAGCACGGCGACCCCGGCGCAGATCTCGCCGAGCAGCCGCAACGCCACCGGCACGGGAATCTCACCGGTGGCCAGGCGGTCCCGCAGGCTCCCCCCGTCCGCCCAGGCCAGGACCGCGTACGGTCGGCCGTCGGGCAGCTCACCGACGGCGTGTACCCGCACCAACCGCTCGTGCTCCAGCCGCCGCAGCAGGCGGGCCTCGTCGCGGAAGCGTTCCCGGACCCGCAGGTCGTGGCTCCAGTTCTCGGCCAGCACCTTGATCGCCACGTGCGCGTCGAGCGCCGGGTCGTAGCCCAGCCAGACGGTCGCGAACGAGCCGACGCCCAGCAGACGTTCGATGGTGTACGGCCCGATTCGCAGCGGAGCGGTCACCGTGTCACCCCCGGCGGGCACGGTCGGTCGGCGTCTCTCTGCACAGTAGACCGGTCGGTCGGGAACCCGACGAACCGTTGGCCCCGGCGCGGTGACTAACAGGGCAGGAGACCCATCACCGAAGGAGCCACCATGAACCGTCCCACGATCCTCCTCACCACCGCCGCGTTGGCGTTCGGCACGCTGGCCCCGGTGGCCGTCGCCGGTCCGGCGGCGGCGGCACCCCGGGCCGGCGGCACGGCACCTGCCTCGGCGCGCGGCCCGCTCGCCGCCGCGTTCGGGCACAGCCACCCGCAGGTGCTCAGCGTCGCCGGCGCCGGCGTCTACCGGATCGGCGCCAGCCTGCGCACGCTCACCACGAACGGACACATCGACTGGACCGCGCCGGGCTGCGGCGGGGTGGTGCACGCGGGCGTGACCGGTTCCTGGGCCGGCGTGCTCCTGCTGGCCTTCCGCGACGGGCGACTGGTGGAGGTCGGTACGGCCACCGCACCGCCGCGCTCCCCCGCCGGTGCCACGGTCGGGATGTCGTTCGACGAGTTGGAGGCGATCTACGGCCGGCGGGGCTCGCTGGTCCGCAACGACGCGGGGGACGCCGAGGCGTACCTCGTGCGGGTCGGCTCGCGGGTCGAGCTGTTCACCGGGCATCCGATCCGTCCGGGCGTGGGCTACTTCCAGGTCGGGCCGGCCGACTTCGTCGAGCGGAACTTCCGCCAGGGTTCGGCCTGCTGATCGGGGTCAGGCGGCGGGGCGTCCGGTTCGTGCCGGGCGCCCCGCATGCTGTCCGGCGCACGGATCTGTGAGCGGCACGATGATGTCGCGCTCGACAACACTGTGTGGCACACACTATGGTGTGACACATGGTTAGCGAGGACGTTCTACGGACGCACCTACAGGAGTTGCGTCGAGGCACCGTCGTGGTGGCCAGCCTGGTCGCGCTGCGTCGACCGGACTACGGCTACGCACTGCTGCAACGGCTCACCGACCACGGCTTTCCGGTGGACGCCAACACGCTCTACCCGCTGCTGCGCCGCCTGGAGGACCAGGGGCTGCTGACCAGCGAGTGGAACACCGAGGAGAGCCGGCCGCGCAAGTTCTACCGGACCAGCGACGAGGGCGAGTCGATGCTGAGCCGGCTTCTCGACGACCTCGCCGCCGTGCAGACCTCCATCACCGGGCTGATCCAAGGAGTGGACCGATGAACACCCTGACCAACCGCTACCTCGCCGCCACCCTGCGCTCGGTGCCCGCCCCGCGTCGCGACGAGATCGCCACCGAGCTGAGGGCCTCCATCGACGACATGATCGAGGGCCGGACCGACGGTGGCGCGGACCCCGCCACCGCCGAGCGGGAGGTGCTCACCGAGCTGGGCAACCCGGACGTGCTGGCCGCCCGGTACGCCGACCGCCAGCTACAGCTCATCGGGCCGACCTACTACCTGCTCTGGCTGCGGCTGTTGAAGCTGCTGCTCAGCTTCATCCCCGCGCTCGCCGGCACGATCGTCACCGTCGTCGAAGCCGCCAGCGGCAAGGGTTTCGGCGCCATCGGGCCCGGCCTCGTCGTCGCCCTGCACGTGACGGTGCACATCTGCTTCTGGCTCACCCTGGTCTTCGTCCTCATCGAGCGCTCCCAGTCAGGTGTGGACGTGCCGGAGTGGAGCCTCGACGATCTGCCCGACGCTCCGGTGCGCCGGGGCATTCCGCTCGCCGACACCATCGCGTCGGTGGTCATGTCGGTGGCGACCATCGGATACCTCGTCCTACAGCACTTCCAGTCCTGGGTGCACGCCACCGACGGCGACAACATCCCGATCCTCGACCCGGCCCTGTGGGGTTTCTGGCTGCCGGCGCTGATCGTCGTGCTGGTCGCCAGCGTGATCTTCGAGGTCGTCAAGTACCGGATCGGGCGCTGGACCTGGGCCCTGTTCGGCACCAAGGCGCTGCTCAACCTGGCGTTCGCGGTGCCGCTGGTGTGGCTGGCGCTCACCGACCGGCTGCTCAACCCGGCCCTGGGCGTGCGCCTGAACTGGCTGGCCGAGGCGGACAACCGCGACGCCCTCGGCCTGGCCATCGCGCTGGGCGCGGCCGTGGTCGTGGTCTGGGACCTGATCGACACCGCGATCAAGACCCGCCGTCAGCCGGCGTGAGCGAGAACCCACCCGGCGGCCCGACGCGTGTCCCGCGTCGGGCCGCCGCCCGTGGGCCGGATCCGGCCGGCACCGGTCCGCCCGCCCGACGGCCGTGCCGGGTGGCGTGGCATCGTTCGGGGATGACCGTGGGGCAGCCGGAGGAGTGGCGCCGTCCGGGTCCGACGGCGGAGCAGCGCCGCAACGACCTGTGGATCGGCCTGGGGGTGACCGGGCTGGCACTGGTGAGCCTCACCCTGGCCCGCAGCGCCGGGGCGTTCCTGCTGGGCCCGCCGCCGTCCGGGCCCGAGCAGCTCTTCTGGACCGTCGCGGTGACGCTGCCGCTGATCTGGCGGCGGCGCTGGCCGGCCGCGACCCTGCTGATCGTCGCGGTGGTGTTCGTCGCCGCGCAGGCACGATCGGCGCCGGAGACCCAGTTCTCCGCCTGGGCGTTGTTCTGCGTCCTCTACACCGCGGGCGCCTGGGGGCAGGATCATCGGCTGGCGCAGCGGCTGCGGATCGGCGTGATCGTCGCGATGTTCGCCTGGCTGGGGGTCTACTACGCCGTGACGATCGACCACATTCCTCCCGACGCGTTCGACGACGCGGTCGGTCCGGTGCCACCCGTGCTCGCCGCGATGGTCAACGGTGTGCTGGTCAACGTGCTGACGCTCGGCTTCGCCTACTTCTTCGGCGAGACCGCCTGGGTGGCCGCGCGCCGCGAACACGAGCTGCGTGCCCAGGCCGAGGACCTGCGTCGGTCGCAGGCCGAGTCCCGGGAACGGGCGGTGCTCGGCGAACGGGTCCGGATCGCCCGGGAGCTGCACGACGTCGTCGCCCACCACGTGTCGGTGATGGGGGTCCAGGCGTCGGCCTGCCGCCGGGTGTTCGACCGCGACCCCGGCAAGGCCCGCGCCGCGCTCACCGCCATCGAGCACAGCGCCCGCACCGCTGTCGACGAGCTACGCCGGATGCTGGGCGTGCTGCGGACCTCCGGCACGGCCGACGCCGCGCCGCCGGCCGCCGGCGACATCGACCGGATCGGCGAGCTGGTCGAACGGGCCCGGGCCGCGGGCCTGACGGCAACCCTCGGGGTGTACGGCGACCCGGTCACGCTGCCCGAATCCGTCTCGCAGGCGGCCTACCGAGTGACGCAGGAGGCGGTGACCAACACGTTGAAGCACGCCGGGGCGGACCTGCTGGACGTGCGGGTCCGCTACCTGGCTCGGGAGGTGGAGGTCGACGTGACCGACGACGGACGAACCGGCGGTCGAGCCGACGCCGTCGGACTGGGCCTGATCGGGATGCGCGAACGGGTCACCGCGCACGACGGCGACCTGGAGGCCGGGCCGCGTGTCAGCGGCGGATGGCGGGTCCGCGCCCGCTTTCCACTCGCCCCGGCCGACCCGCCGGTCCGCACGCAGCGGGAGCCGAGCGACGAGCGACAGCCGGCCGCCTACACCAACCGCTCGGCATGAGCGCCGCGCCAGCCCACGAGACGTCGGCCACGGGTCGGACCGTCCGGGTGCTACTCGCCGACGACCAGCACCTCGTCCGCACCGGCTTCCGGGTCATCCTGGAGGTGGAGGACGACATCGAGGTGGTCGGCGAGGCGGCCGACGGCGAACGGGCCGTCCGCATGACCCGAGCCACCCGCCCCGACGTCGTACTCATGGATGTGGAGATGCCCGGGATGGACGGCCTGGAGGCCACCCGGCAGATCACCGCCGACGGGCCCGGTGGGCCGGCGGTGCTGATCCTCACGACCTTCGACCGCGACGACTACCTGTTCGCCGCGCTGCGGGCCGGGGCCAGCGGTTTCCTGTTGAAGAACGGCACACCGGAGGAACTGATCGAGGCGATCCGGGTGCTGGCCAGGGGCGACGGCCTGCTCGCCCCGGAGATCACCCGTCGGGTGATCTCCACGTTCGCCCGCCCCGGAGACCCGGCGGGCACCGCCCACCGGGGACCGGAGGCGGACGCCGCACTGGCCGGGCTGACCCCACGGGAACGGGAGGTGCTGGTGCTGCTCGCCGCCGGATCGAGCAACGCGGAGATCGCCGCGAGCATCCACCTGGGCGAGGCGACGGTGAAGACCCACGTGAGCAGGGTGCTGGCCAAGCTCGGCCTGCGCGACCGGGTGCAGGCTGTGGTGTTCGCGTACGAGAACGGGGTGGTCCGGCCGGGCGGCTGACCGCCATCCGCCGCGCGACGGACCGTCCGCTCACCCACCGGGCGGACGGCGGGACACGCCGTTCGTTCTAGCGTGGACGGGTGACCAGAACGCTTCGCCTCGACGGCGTCGACCGCAGCTTCGGCGACCGGCAGGTGCTCAAGAACGTGTCCTTCGAGGTGGCGGCCGGTCGGATGACCGGCTTCGTGGGCGCCAACGGCGCCGGCAAGACCACCACCATGCGCATCATCCTGGGTGTGCTCGCCCCGGACGCCGGCGAGGTGAGCTGGGGCGGCACCACGCTCACCCGACAAGACCGGCGGCGCTTCGGCTACATGCCGGAGGAGCGCGGCCTCTACCCGAAGATGACCACCCGGGAGCAGGTGACCTACCTGGGACGGCTGCACGGTCTGGACGCCCCCGCCGCGCGGCGGGCCACCGACGCGCTGCTGGACCGCGTGGGGCTCGGTGAACGCGGCGACGACCTGCTGGAGACGCTGTCGCTGGGCAACCAGCAACGCGCGCAGATCGCGGCCGCGCTGGTACACGACCCCGAGGTGCTGGTGCTCGACGAGCCGTTCTCCGGCCTCGACCCCCTCGCCGTCGACACCGTCGTCACCGTACTGCGGGAACGTGCCGCAGCCGGAGCGCCGGTTCTCTTCTCCAGCCACCAACTCGACGTCGTGGAGCGCCTCTGCGACGACCTGGTGATCATCGCGGACGGGGCGATCCGGGCCGCCGGCAGCCGCCAGCAGCTGCGCGACTCGTACACCGTGCCCCGCTTCGAGCTGGTGGTGGCGACCGACGCCGGCTGGGTACGCGACGAACCCGGCGTGACTCTTGTCGAGCTGGACGGGCCGCGTGTGGTCTTCGACCTGCCGGCCGGCGCCGACGAACAACCCGTGCTGCGGGCGGCCCTCGCGCGGGGTCCGGTCCGCACCTTCCGCCCGGTCAGCCCCTCGCTCACCGAGATCTTCCGAGAGGTCACCCAGTGAACATCACCCAGGCCACGAGGCTGGTCGCCGAACGGGAGATCCGGGTCAAGCTGCGCGACCGCACCTTCCTGTTCGGCACCCTCTTCTTCCTGCTGATCGCGGCGGCGGGCACCATCCTGCCGCCGCTGCTCTCCGGCGGGCCGTCCACCGTGGCGGTGACCGAGAGCGCCGCCGGTCCGCTGCGCGCCGCCGGCCTGGAGGTCCGGGTGGTCGGAGACGACCGGGCCGCCGAGCGGGCCGTCCGCGACGACGACGTGGACGCCGCGGTGGTCGCCGGCCCGAAGGTGCTCGCCATGGAGGAGGCCCCGGACGACGTGGTCCGGGCGTTGAGCAGCGCGCCCTCGGTGCAACTGCTCGACCCGGACGCGGTCGACCCCGTGGTGGCGTTCCTGGTGCCGTTCGTCTTCGCGTTCGTCTTCTTCATCACCTCGCAGACGTTCGGTGTGCAGATCGCGCAGAGTGTCATCGAGGAGAAGCAGACCCGGATCGTGGAGATCCTGGTGGCCGCCGTGCCGGTGCGGGCGCTGCTGGCCGGGAAGGTGGTGGCCGGCGCCATCCTGGCGTTCGCGCAGATCGCGTTGATCGCGGTGGTGGCGGTGATCGGGCTCCAACTCGGCGACAGCGGCGGCCTGCTCAGCCTGCTCGCCCCGGCGATCGGCTGGTTCGTGCCGTTCTTCCTGCTCGGGTTCATCCTGCTCGCGGCGATGTGGGCGGCGGCCGGCGCCCTGGCCAACCGGCAGGAGGACATCGCCGCCGTGTCGACGCCGGTGCAACTCGCCGTCATGATCCCGTTCTTCGCGGTGATCTTCCTGAACGACAACGACACCGCGATGCGGGTGCTGTCCTACCTGCCGTTCTCGTCGCCCACGGCCATGCCACTGCGGATGTTCACCGGTGACGCGGCCGGTTGGGAGCCGTTCGTCTCGCTTGTCATCCTGCTGCTCGCCGCAGGTGCGTTCCTGCTCGCCGGATCCCGGGTGTACGAGGGGTCGCTGCTGCGCACCAACGGGCGGACCTCCCTGCGGACCGCGTGGCGGGAGCGGGAGACGATCGGCTGAGCCGACGGTTCAGCCGCGGGCGTCGGTGTCCGGACCGGACGCCGACGCCCGTTCGGGGCTCAGCGGGCCGACGTCACCTGGTCCTCGGTCAGCGGGTGGGTGGCACCTCGTCCCAGCCGGCCGGCAGTGCGAGTGCCGACCAGGACGGGTCGGGCTGCCACGTCGCCCACGCCGGGTCCCACCAGCGCTCCCCCGCGTCGAGCAGCGCCGCGATCCGGTCACCCTCGGCCCGGATGGCATCCCCCATGCCCGGGTAGCGCCCCTCGACGAGGCGCTCGGCGAAGATCTCCACGTCCTTCCAGACGTAGGTGTCGGCGTCCGCGCCCCACCACAGGTCCAGCTCGTGGTCGAGAGTGTCCACCCCGATCGGCGTACGCCGGAACGGGTCCTGGAGGTTGAAATACCAGCCGGCGAAGTCGCGCCCGGGGCCGGCCCAGAACACGTCGACCGAGTGCGCCTCACCGGGGCGGTGCAGCATCAGCTTGCCGTGCCCCGACCAGGAGCGGTGCCCGGCGGTCTCCCACGGGTGCCGCCCGCACGGAAAGGCCCCGGAGGTCGGGAAGCCGAACTCGGCCCCCGGTGGAAGATAGAGGGCGAGCAGGTCGGCCGAGTCCTCGACGCAGATCGTCGGGCAGGCGAACCACACCTCGCCGCGCAGGATCTCGCGCCGAACGACCACGTCACCCGGTGCGAACCGGTCTGCCGCCACTTCCCCACCTCCACGTTCGACGCGATCGCCTGGTCGACTCCGCGGCAGCTTAAGTAAGATCAATCCAGTAGTCCAAGTCGACCAGGTCGGCACGCCTCACAATGTGTGCCACCTCCACCACCCGCTCACCGACGTACGTCTGTCGAGTGATCACTACTACGTGAACCCCGGCAGGAATGCGTAGGGCTTCGGCCTCATCAGGCGAAGGCAGCCTCCATCGTGGACGTTCACGGACGCCAGTGATGGTGTGCCCGAGGCTGTAGAGCTGCGACGTGTTGCCGCCCGGCCATGGCTCGTTATCAGGATCGGCAACCGGGGTGCCAGCGACCATGTCGAGCAGCAGGCATGAGACGGACATCTGTTGCGGCGCACCATGAGTGCGGAAGAGGAGGTGACGTTCGAGAAGCATCGTGCCTGGCTCTATGCCGAACAACTCTGCTACCGCCTCAGTAGCCGGCACCTCGCGGAAGTCCTTGTCCAGGCTGTACGCAGCCCAGTCGACCTGCTGATCGGCGGTGAAGGACGTACCGAGCTCACCACTACGAACCTGCTCAAGCTCCCTGCGGTACCGCTCAGAGGCGAGTCTCCGCACAGGCATCACCGGCCTGGCGTAGGTTCCACGTCCCACCTCGGTCAGGACCAAGCCCTCAGACCGCAGCAGCGCCAGGGCTTCACGAACGGTTCCCCGTGCGACTGAGAACTCAGCCATCAGGGTCGATTCACTGGGCAGCAAAGAGCCAGGTGGGATCACGCCAGCCTCGATGCGGCGGCGCAGCTCGTCGGCAACAAACCGGTATCGGCGGGGTGGTACGTGCGGGGTAGGCACGCCCGTCACCGTACTCCCGATCTTCTTGAGTGCTCGCTTGCCACGACACGAACACTACCCGTCTAGACAGGTTGCATAGACAGGCTTACGGTTGCGGGTGTGGCCGGCACGCAGAGTGATCTAGGGGTAGGCACTCCGTGTCGGCCACCCAAGGACTCTCGGGAGGCAGAACCGTGCGCCGTTGGAAGTGGTTTCAGAGACCTGATGAGCCGATCGACGTTGTCGAACGCTCCGCCTACCAGCCCGTAGCGTGCGTTTCTCCCGCGCCACCAGAGAAGCCGGATGAGGCCAGCACCAGACGACAAGCGCTCAAGCGTCACAACCAGCGAGACGGGCGGCACGATGCTTGAGGAGTATCGGCCCGAACCGCCTTTCACCGTGATCATGGCGGGGTTCATCATTGACCTTCACCACCGCAGACGTTGTCCGAGCTGCCTGCCCGTCGGCTTCTGCCCCAGGCTGAGCGAAGCAGGCAGGACTTTGAAGGTCTGGCGTGCAAGGAAGTGCGGATGAAGGCCGGTGACCTGCTACGGCTCGACCGGGCTGCAAGCATTCAGTTCATGATCCCCATCACCGTCCGAGTGATCAGGAAACTCGACTGGATCACCTATGACGGTTGGTGCTGGATTGACTGCTACGTGCGCCACGAGGCGCTATTCGATCGAGTGGAGGTGGGAGACCTGCACCGATGTCCTGTCGTGGTAGGGCATCGAAGCTGAGGGCAGTCT
>NZ_JBICTZ010000016.1:0-149769 GCF_043197875.1 Micromonospora sp. NPDC048935
TCTCATGTGGATTGGTCGTCGGGTGGGGTGCGGTTGTTGACGGAGTCGCGGTTGTGGCCGGAGGTGGGTCGGCCTCGGCGGGCGGGGGTGTCGTCTTTTGGTATTAGTGGGACCAATGCGCACGTGATTCTCGAGCAGGCGCCGGCCGAGGCGCCGGCGGAGGCGTCGGCGACGGTTTCGTACCCCGTGCCGGTGCTGCTCTCCGGGCGGGGCGAGGAAGCGCTCCGCGCGCAGGCGGCCCGCCTGCGGAAGTTGCTCGCCGACGACGAAGAGTTGACGCCCGCCGATCTGGGCCGTTCGCTCGCCACGGGTCGGGCCGCGTTGGAGAACAGGGCGGCCGTCCTGGCCACGACGAGAAGCGACCTGGACGACGGCCTGCGGGCGGTGGCGTCGGGTGTGGTGGTGTCGGGTGTGGTGGGTGGGGTGGCGGTTGAGCAGGGTGGGTTGGCGTTTGTGTTTTCGGGTCAGGGTTCGGAGCGGTTGGGTATGGGTCGTGAGTTGTATGGGTCGTCGGTGGTTTTTGCTGAGGCGTTTGATGCGGTGTGTGGGGAGTTGGATGGGCGTTTGGGGGTGTCGGTGCGGGAGGTGGTGTTTGGTGGGGATGCGGAGTTGTTGGGTCGGACGGTTTTTGCGCAGGCGGGTCTTTTTGCGCTTGAGGTGGCGTTGTTTCGGTTGGTGGAGTGGTGTGGGTTGCGGCCGTCGTTTGTGTTGGGTCATTCGGTGGGGGAGATTGCGGCGGCTCATGTGGCGGGGGTGTTGTCGTTGTCGGATGCGTGTGTGTTGGTGGCTGCTCGGGGTCGGTTGATGCTGGCGTTGCCGGTGGGTGGGGCGATGGTGGCGGTGCGGGCTTCGGAGGTGGAGGTGGTGCCGTTGTTGTCGGATCGGGTGGGGTTGGCGGCGGTTAATGGGGTGTCGTCGGTGGTGGTGTCGGGGGATGAGGATGCGGTTGGGGAGGTGGCGGCGTATTGGGGTGGGTTGGGTCGGAGGGTGCGGTGGTTGGGTGTTGGTCATGCTTTTCATTCGCATCGGATGGAGCCGATGTTGGATGAGTTCCGGTCGGTGGTGGAGGGTTTGGAGTTTTGTTCGCCGCGGGTGCCGGTGGTGTCGGGTGTGTTGGGTGTGGTGGCGGCGGGGGAGTTGGGTTCTGCTGAGTATTGGGTGCGGCAGGTTCGGTTGCCGGTTCGGTTTTTGGATGGTGTGCGGGCTGTTGCGGTTGAGGGTGTGACGGCGTTTGTGGAGTTGGGTCCGGATGGGGTGTTGTCGGGGTTGGTGCGGGAGGCGTTGCCGGAGGCGACGGTGGTGCCGTTTTTGCGGGCGGGGCGTGGTGAGGTTGGGGCGTTGGCGGGGGTGGTGGCGGGGTTGGCGGTGCGGGGTGTGGCGGTGGATTGGGAGGCGTTCTTCGGGGTTGTTGGTGGTCGGGTTGTTGATCTGCCGACGTATCCGTTCCAACGCAGCCGCTACTGGCTGGAGCAGGGCCCCGAATTGGGCGACGTCACGGCCATGGGACTGCGCTCGGCGGAGCACCCGCTGCTCGGCGCCGCGGTCGGCCTCGCCGAGGCCGACGGCCTGGTGCTGACGGGCAAGCTGTCCCTGCGCACCCACCCCTGGCTCGCCGACCACACGGTGCTGGGCGAGATCGTCCTGCCCGGCACGGCCTATCTGGAACTGGCGCTCCAGGCCGGCGAACAGGTCGGGTGTGAGCGGCTCGACGAACTCACCCACGAGGCGCCGCTGATCCTCCCGGAGAACGGCGAGCTGGTCCTCCAGCTGACGGTCGGCGCTGCCGAGGACTCCGGCCGCCGTACCCTCGCACTCCACTCCCGCACCGGCGAAGAGCCGTGGACCTGCCACGCGCGCGGAGTCCTCGCCCCCGACGACACGCCGGACGACCACCCGGACCTCGCTTCGTGGCCGCCCCCGGGTGCCACGGCTGTCGGTGTCCAGAGCTTCTACGACGACCTCGACGGCACCGCCTTCCGCTACGGCCCGGCGTTCGAGGGGCTGAGCGCGGCCTGGCGACGTGGCGACGAACTGTTCGCCGAGGTCGACCCGGCACAGGGTCCGAGCGTGGCCGGGTACGGCGTGCACCCCGCCCTGCTGGACAGCGGCCTGCAGGCCATGCGGCTCGGCTTCGTCAATCACGACCTGGAGCAGGATCCGGACCAGGCCAGGCTGCCGTTCAGCTGGACCGGCGTGCGGCTGCACTCCGCGGGCGCCTCCAGCCTGCGCCTGCGCATCGTGCGGACCGGGCCGGACATGGTGGCCGTCGCGGTGGCCGACTCCACCGGGCGTCCGGTGCTGTCGATCGGCTCGCTCGTGCTCCGGCAGGTCGCGGCGGCCCAGCTCCGCGGTGCCGCGCGGACCGGCCGGGACGGTTCCCTGCACACCCTCACCTGGCGGGAACTCGAACCCGGCACGGCAGCCGAGGCACCACCGAACGGTCGCGTCGTCGTCGTGGCCCCCGACGCGGCAGCCCTCGCCGAGGAGGACGCGCCGGTCGAGGTCTTCGCGGACCTGGCCTCGGTGACCGGCGAGCCGGCGGTGGTGCTGGCCCCGATCCTCCCGCGCCCGGACGGCAGCCCGGCCGCATCGGCGCGGGAGGCGGCGCATCGGACCCTCGACCTCGTCCAGGAGTGGCTCGGCGACAGCCGCTTCGACGACGCCCGCCTCGTCCTGCTGACACGAGCCGCGGTCGCCGTCGGAGACGAGCTGCCGGAGCCGCAGGCGGCGGTGGTGTGGGGCCTTGTCGGGTCGGTGCAGGCCGAGCACCCGGGACGGATCATCCTGGTCGACACCGCCGACCGGCGTCTGTCGGCGCGGATGCTCGCGACAGTGCTCGCCGCGGGGGAACCGCGGTTGGCCGTCCGTGCCGGCTCCGCCCCCCTCGTCCCGAGGCTGGTACGCGCCGACGCGGGACCTGCCTCGCCCGGCGTCGACCCGCGCGACGGCACGGTCCTCGTCACCGGGGGCACCGGCGCCCTGGGCTCGGCGCTGGCCCGCCACCTGGTGACCGAGCACGGAGCCCGGCACCTGCTGCTGGTCAGTCGCAGCGGTCCGCAGGCACCCGCGGCCTCCGCGCTGACGGCGGAACTGGAACGGCTCGGCGCCGGCACGGTCGAGGTGGCCGCCTGCGATGTGACCGACCGCGGGTCCCTCGCCGAGCTGATCGCGGCGATCCCACCGGACCGTCCCCTGACCGGGGTGGTGCACGCCGCCGGAGTCGTGGACGACGGAGCCGTCGCCTCGCTGGACCACGCGAGGATCGACGGTGTCCTCGCCGCCAAAGCCGACGCGGCCTGGCACCTGCACGAGCTGACCCGGGACCACGCGCTCGGCTTCTTCGTCCTGTGCTCCTCGATCGCGGGCCTGGCGGGCAGCGCCGGCCAGGCGGGTTACGCGGCGGCGAACGTGTTCCTCGACGCGCTGGCCGTACGCCGCAGGGCCGAGGGGTTGCCCGCGCTCTCGCTGCTCTGGGGGCCCTGGGCCGACGAGGGAGGCATGGCCGGGGGCCTGACGGCGGCCGCGCGGGCGAGGATCGCCGCCCGCGGGCTGCGTCCGCTGGCCACCGACGTCGCGCTCGCCCTCTTCGACGCCGCGCTCGGCCGCGACGAGCCGGTCGTGGCCGCCCTCGCCGTGGACCTGCGCGGTAGGCGTACGGACGACGTGCCGTTGGTGTTCCACGGCCTGCTGCCCACCCGTGCGCGGCGCGGTGTCGGCGCGTCCACGCAGTTGCTCCGCAGGCTCGCCGCGCTGTCCGGCGCCGAGCGGGCCGAGGCGGTCGCGACACTCGTCCGTGACCAGGTCGCCCTGGTGCTGGGCCACACCTCGTCGGCGGCCGTGCCGGTGGACCGGGCCTTCCAGGATCTCGGACTCGACTCACTCACCGCAGTGGAGCTCCGCAACCGGCTGGCGGCCGAGACCGGGATGGCGCTCCCGCCCACGATCGTCTTCGACCATCCCACACCGGAGGCCCTGGCCGAGCATCTCGGTGCCCTGCTCGCCGGCACGACGGGGACGCAGGCACAGCCCGTGCCGGTCGCGGTGCACGAAGATCGGATCGCGATCGTCGCGATGAGCTGCCGTCTTCCCGGTGGCGCGGCGACCCCGGAGGATCTGTGGCGACTGCTGGCGGATGGCGTCGACGGGATCTCGCCGTTCCCGGCCAACCGAGGCTGGGACAACGAGGGCGTCTACGACCCGGATCCCGACAGGGCGAGGACGAGCTACGCCCGCGAAGGCGGCTTCGTCCACGACGCGGACGAGTTCGACGCCGAGTTCTTCGGCATCGCCCCGCGTGAGGCGCTCGCGATGGATCCGCAGCAGCGGCTGCTGCTGGAGACCGCCTGGGAGACGTTCGAGCGGGCGGGCATCGACCCGACGTCGCTGCGCGGCAGCCGGACCGGCGTGTTCGTGGGCGCCGCCGCGCAGGAGTACGGGCCGCGGCTGCACCGCGCGACCGAAGAGGTCGAGGGCTACCTGCTCACCGGCAACACCGCGAGCGTCGCGTCCGGCCGGATCGCGTACACCTTCGGCCTGGAAGGCCCGGCCGTCACCGTCGACACCGCCTGCTCGTCGTCGCTTGTCGCGCTTCACCTGGCGGTGCAGGCGCTGCGCCGGGGCGAGTGCTCCCGCGCCCTGGTCGGTGGGGCGACGATCATGGCCAATCCCGGCATGTTCGTCGAGTTCAGCCGCCAGCGCGGGCTCGCCCCCGACGGTCGGGCCAAGTCGTTCGCCGCCGCGGCCGACGGCACCATCTGGGCCGAGGGCGCGGGCATGCTCCTGCTCCAGCCTCTCGCCCAGGCGCGTCGTGACGGGCACCGGGTGCTCGCGGTGGTCCGTGGTTCGGCGGTCAACCAGGACGGCGCGAGCAACGGCCTGACCGCCCCGAACGGCCCGTCCCAGCAGCGGGTGATCGGGCAGGCTCTCGCCGACGGCGGGCTGACCGCGGCCGACGTGGACGCGGTCGAGGCACACGGCACCGGAACCAGGCTGGGCGACCCGATCGAGGCGGGCGCGCTGCTGGCCACCTACGGGCAGGACCGCCCCGCCGATCGTCCGCTCTGGCTGGGCTCGCTGAAGTCGAACATCGGCCACGCCCAGGCGGCAGCGGGTGTCGCGGGCGTGATCAAGGTGGTGAAGGCGCTGGAGCACGGCGTCCTCCCGAAGACCCTGCACGTCGACGAGCCGTCCCCGAACGTCGACTGGTCGGCGGGGGCCGTGCGGCTGCTGACCGAGGCCCGGCCGTGGCCCGAGACGGGACGTCCGCGCCGGGCCGCGGTGTCGGCGTTCGGTGTCTCCGGCACCAACGCGCACGTGATCCTCGAACAGGGCCCGCCGCACGAGGAGACGCCCACGGGGGAATCCCCGGTGTCGACCTTCCCGCTGGTGCTGTCCGCCCGGTCCGAGGAGGCGCTGCGGGCGCAGGCCGGTCGGCTCGCGACCTTTCTCAAGGACCGTCCCGAACTCTCGATGGCTGCCGTCGCCAGGTCGCTGGTGGCCACACGTACGCGCTTCGAGCACCGGGCCGTCGCCGTCGCGTCCGGGACCGACCCGGCGGCGCTGCGCGCCTGGGCTCACGGCGAGGAGCACGAGGAGATCGTGTACGGCTCGGGTACCGCGCCGTCCGGCCCGGTGTTCGTCTTCCCCGGGCAGGGGTCGCAGTGGGCCGGGATGGCCGTGGAGCTGCTCGACGAGTCGCCGGTGTTCGCCGCACGGATGGCCGAGTGCGCGGCGGCGCTGGCGCCGTTCACGGACTGGTCACTGCTCGACGTGGTACGCGGTGCCGACGGCGCGCCTCCGCTGGACCGTGTGGACGTCGTCCAGCCCGTGCTCTGGGCGGTGATGGTCTCCCTGGCCGAACTGTGGCGCTCGTTCGGCGTGCGGCCCGCGGCGGTCGTCGGGCACAGCCAGGGCGAGATCGCGGCCGCCTGCGTGGCCGGAATCCTCTCTCTGGAAGACGGCGCGAAGGTGGCGGCGCTGCGCAGCCGGCTGATCGGGGAATCCCTGGCCGGAGGCGGCGGAATGGTGACCGCCACCCTGACACCACAGGAGTGTGCGGACTTCCTGACCCCCTGGGCGGACCGCCTCTCGCTGGCCGCGGCCAACGGCCCCCGCTCGGTCGTGGTCGCCGGCGAGCCGGCGGCCCTGGAGGAGTTTCTCGCGGCGTGCGAGGCCCGGGGCGTCTGGGCGAACCGGGTGGCGGTGGACTACGCCTCCCATTCGGCTCAGGTCGAGGGGATCCGTGCGCGCCTGATCGAGGTGCTGGACGGTCTGCGGCCGACGCCCGCGACGGTGCCGTTCTACTCCACGGTGGACGGTGCATGGGTCGAGCGCGACGGCGCCTCGCTGACCGCCGAGTACTGGTACCGCAACCTGCGGCAGAGCGTCCAGTTCGCGTCGGCCGTCGGCGCGCTGCTCGACGAGGGGCACCAGATCCTGGTCGAGGTGAGCCCGCATCCGGTGCTCGCCGTCGGGATGACGGCGGTCGCGGAGGAACGCGAGGCGAGCCAGGTGCTGGTGGCGGGGACGCTGCAACGGGCCGACGGCGGGATGAGGCGGTTCCTGCTCTCGCTGTCGGTGCTGCTCGTACGCGGGGTCGACGTCGACTGGTCGCCGGTCTTCGAGGGCTCGGGCCCCGCGACCGTGGAGTTGCCGACCTACGCCTTCCAGCGCAGGCGCTACTGGCTCGACGACGACGTGCCGGTGGTGGCGGGCACCCCCGACAGTGGCCTCTGGGACGCGGTGGACCGCGGCGACCTGGCGGAGTTCTCCGCCGAACTCGGCGTCGACCCGGCGGCCCCGCTGAGCAGCGTTCTTCCCGCGATGGCCGCGTGGCGCAGGAAACGGATGGCCGCCGCCGTCACGGACTCCTGGCGCTACCGGATCGAGTGGCAGCCCGCGCAGGGTACGGAGGGCACCGCTCCCACCCTGCGGGGGGCCTGGGTGCTGGTGGCGGCTGAGGAACAGGACCAGGCCGGGTTGGTGGGTGCCGCCGTCCGCGCGCTGGAGCGGGCGGGTGCCGATGCCGTTGTCCTCCGCCACGGCGACGGCCTCCTGGACGCCCTCCGGGCCGTGCGGGACGTGGCAGGCGTCATCTCCCTGCTCGGGCTGGCGGAGCCGGCGGCGCTGCACGCCACCGCGGCGCTGATCGGGGTCCTCGGCGAGGCCGGACTGCCGGCACCGCTGTGGTGCCTCACCCGCTCGGCGGTCTCCACCGGCGCGGACGGTGTCGCGCCGGACCCGGACGGTGCCGCGCTGTGGGGCCTGGGCAGGGTCTGCGCACTCGAGCATCCGGACCGGTGGGGCGGCCTCGTCGATGTCGAGGGTGCCGCGGTCGACGAACGGACCTGGGAGCGGGTGCTGGCCGTGGTCTCCGGCGCGTACGGGGAGGAGTCCGAGGCCGTCATCCGGACCTCCGGGGTGCGGGTGCGACGCCTGCTGCGCGCTCCGGTCACGGCGTCGCGGGCCGCGCGGGAGTGGCGTGCGCACGGCACCGCGCTGGTGACCGGAGGCACCGGCGCGTTGGGCGCTCGGACGGCGCGCTGGCTGGTCCAGCGGGGCATCGAGCACCTGGTGCTGGTCAGCCGGCGTGGGCCGGACGCGCCGGGGGCGGCCGAACTCGTCGCCGAGCTCGAAGACCTGGGGGCGACGGCCGAGGTCCTGGCCTGTGACGTGGCCGACCGTTCGCAGTTGGCCTCGGTGCTGGCGACGATCCGGCCCGACCGGCCGCTGACGACTGTGGTCCACACGGCCGCGGTCCTGGACGACGCGCTGATCGGCGCGCTCGACCGGGACCGGATCGACGCGGTTCTCGCGCCCAAGGCCCGTGCCGCGCTGCATCTGCACGATCTGACCAGGGAGCTGGGCCTGTCGGCGTTCGTGCTGTTCTCCTCCTTCACCGCCGCCGTCGGCAACACCGGCCAGGGCGCCTACGCGGCGGCCAACGCGATGCTCGACGCGCTGGCCCAGCGGCGGCGCGCGGAAGGGTTGACGGCCACCTCGGTGGCCTGGGGCCCCTGGGCCGGAGGTGGGCTCGTGGGATCGCCGGAGGTCGCCGCGGGGCTGAGCCGCAGGGGTGTGTCCACCCTCGACGCGGATCTCGCCCTGGAGGTTCTGGGTTCGGCCCTCGACCGCGACGAGCCGGTGCTGGCCGTCGCCGATGTCGACTGGCCCACCTACGTCTCCGAGTTGGCGTTCGACCGGCCCGCCCGGCTGTTCGCCGAGTTGTCCGAAGCCCGGATGGCCGACGGGGAGCAGGAGCGGCGCTCCGACGCGTCGGCCCGGCTCCGGGAGCGACTGGCCGGGCTTTCCGAAGCTGACCGCGACGCCGTGCTGCTCGATCTCGTCCGCGACCGTACGGCCGTGGTGCTGGGCCACTCCGGCCCGTCGGCGGTGGCCGCGGACCGGGCCTTCAAGGACTGCGGTTTCGACTCGCTGGCGGCCGTCCGACTTCGGAACCTGCTGTCGCGCGAGACCGCCCTGAAGCTCCCGGCGACGCTTGTCTTCGACCACCCGACCCCGGCCGCGCTGGCCCGGCACCTGCGCTCGCTGGTGCTGCCGGCCGCGGCCGACCCCGCGGACCCGGTCTTCGCGGGGCTGGACGAACTCGAACCGCTGCTGTCCAACTCCGACCTGAGCGCCGCCGACCGGGCACGCATAGGCAACCGGCTGCGCGTCCTGGTCACGAGGTTGAGCGAAACCCCGAGCGGCACGACCGGTCGACCCGAGTCGGCTGACGTCGACGACGAGATCGCCGCGGCTTCGGACGACGAAGTCTTCGCGTTCATCGAAAAAGAGTTCGGAATATCCGAAACCAGGGACCTGGACCAGAGGGGGCGTTGAGCCATGGCCGACGAGGACAAGGACAGGCTGCGCTATTTCGTCAACCGGCTCACCACCGAGCTGCGGCAGGCGAACCGTCGGATCCAGGAACTGGAGGACGGCGGCCACGAGCCGGTGGCCGTCATCGGGATGGCCTGCCGGTTCCCCGGCGGTGTCCGGTCTCCGGAAGACCTCTGGCAGGTGCTGCGACAGGGTCGGGAGGTGATGTCCCCGCTGCCCGCCGACCGCGGCTGGGACCCCGATCTCTACGACCCCGACTCCGAGCGGGCCGGCAAGAGCTATGTCCGGCGCGGCGGATTCATCGACGACGTCGCCGGATTCGACGCGGGCTTCTTCGGGATCTCGCCGCGCGAGGCGTTGGCGATGGATCCGCAGCAGCGGCTGCTGCTCGAAACCTCGTGGGAGGTCTTCGAGCGGGCGGGCCTGCACCCTTCCACGCTGAAAGGCAGCGACACCGGCGTCTTCGCCGGCACCAACGGGCAGGAGTACGGTTCGCGGCTGCGGCGCGCACCCGAGGAGGTCGAGGGTCACCTGCTGACCGGTAACGCCGGCAGCGTGCTCGCGGGCCGCCTGGCGTACACCTTCGGCCTCGAGGGCCCCGCGGTCGCGGTCGACACCGCGTGCTCGTCGTCTCTGGTGGCCATGCATCTCGCGGCCCAGGCCCTGCGCAGGGGTGAGTGCTCACTCGCCCTGGCCGGCGGCGTCACCGTCATGTCGACCCCGGTCGTGTTCGTGGAGTTCAGCCGCCAGCGCGGCCTGGCCCCCGACGGTCTGTGCAAGGCGTTCTCCGAGTCCGCCGACGGCACGGGGTGGTCCGAGGGAGCGGGAGTGCTCCTGCTGGAGCGGCTCTCGGACGCGCGACGTAACGGCCACCAGGTGCTTGCCGTCCTGCGGGGCAGCGCCGTCAACCAGGACGGCGCGAGCAACGGGTTGACCGCTCCGAACGGCCCGTCGCAGGTGCGGGTGATCCGGCAGGCGCTGGCCGACGCACGGCTGTCCCCGGCCGACGTGGACATGGTCGAGGCGCACGGCACCGGGACGACCCTCGGCGACCCCATCGAGGCGGGCGCGCTGCTGGCCACCTACGGGCAGGAGCGCGGTGGCGGCGGTCCGCTGTGGCTCGGGTCGGTCAAGTCCAACCTCGGGCACACCCAGGCGGCCGCGGGCCTGGCGGGCGTGCTCAAGACGATCATGGCGATGAGACACGGTGTGCTGCCGAAGACGCTGCACGTCAGCGAGCCGTCCCGGCATGTCGACTGGGGTTCGGGTGCCGTCCGGCTGCTGACCGAGGAAACCCCCTGGCCGGACACGGGGCGCCCCTACCGGGCGGGCGTGTCGTCCTTCGGGGTCAGCGGCACGAATGCCCACCTGATCCTCGAGTACGAGCCGGAACCGGAACGGGCTGAGGAGCGGGTCACGCCGGAACCCTCCCAGGTCGTGCCCGTCCTGCTGTCCGGCCGCGGCGAGGCGGCGTTGCGTGCGCAGGCCGGGGAGCTGCTGGCCCACGTCGAGGCCCGACCCGGTCTGGCGGTCCTCGACGTGGCCCGCACCCGGGCCCTGACCCGTGCGATGCAGGACAACCGTGCCGCCGTACTCGCCGCCGACCGGGACGACCTGCTTGCGGGCCTGCGGGCGGTGGCGTCGGGTGTGGTGGTGTCGGGTGTGGTGGGTGGGGTGGCGGTTGAGCAGGGTGGGTTGGCGTTTGTGTTTTCGGGTCAGGGTTCGGAGCGGTTGGGTATGGGTCGTGAGTTGTATGGGTCGTCGGTGGTTTTTGCTGAGGCGTTTGATGCGGTGTGTGGGGAGTTGGATGGGCGTTTGGGGGTGTCGGTGCGGGAGGTGGTGTTTGGTGGGGATGCGGAGTTGTTGGGTCGGACGGTTTTTGCGCAGGCGGGTCTTTTTGCGCTTGAGGTGGCGTTGTTTCGGTTGGTGGAGTGGTGTGGGTTGCGGCCGTCGTTTGTGTTGGGTCATTCGGTGGGGGAGATTGCGGCGGCTCATGTGGCGGGGGTGTTGTCGTTGTCGGATGCGTGTGTGTTGGTGGCTGCTCGGGGTCGGTTGATGCAGGCGTTGCCGGTGGGTGGGGCGATGGTGGCGGTGCGGGCTTCGGAGGAGGAGGTGGTGCCGTTGTTGTCGGATCGGGTGGGGTTGGCGGCGGTTACTGGGGTGTCGTCGGTGGTGGTGTCGGGGGATGAGGATGCGGTTGGGGAGGTGGCGGCGTATTGGGGTGGGTTGGGTCGGAGGGTGCGGTGGTTGGGTGTTGGTCATGCTTTTCATTCGCATCGGATGGAGCCGATGTTGGATGAGTTCCGGTCGGTGGTGGAGGGTTTGGAGTTTTGTTCGCCGCGGGTGCCGGTGGTGTCGGGTGTGTTGGGTGTGGTGGCGGCGGGGGAGTTGGGTTCTGCTGAGTATTGGGTGCGGCAGGTTCGGTTGCCGGTTCGGTTTTTGGATGGTGTGCGGGCTGTTGCGGTTGAGGGTGTGACGGCGTTTGTGGAGTTGGGTCCGGATGGGGTGTTGTCGGGGTTGGTGCGGGAGGCGTTGCCGGAGGCGACGGTGGTGCCGTTTCTGCGGGCGGGGCGTGGTGAGGTTGGGGCGTTGGCGGGGGTGGTGGCGGGGTTGGCGGTGCGGGGTGTGGCGGTGGATTGGGAGGCGTTCTTCGGGGTTGTTGGTGGTCGGGTTGTTGATCTGCCGACGTATCCGTTCCAACGCAGCCGCTACTGGCTGGACGTTCCGATCGACGCGGCGGACGTGACCGGCGCCGGGCTCGGACGGGCGGACCATCCGCTGCTCGCCGCCGCCGTCGGCCTCGCCGAGGCCGACGGCCTTCTCCTGACGGGCAAGCTGTCCCTGCGCACCCACCCCTGGCTCGCCGACCACCGCGTCAGGGACAACGCCATCCTGCCCGGCGCGGCGTTCGTCGAACTCGCCGTCCACGCGGGTGACCAGGTGGGCTGCGGACGGGTCGAGGAACTCAGCCTCGAAGCACCCCTGGTCCTCGACGAGGACGCGGCGGTGTCGCTCCAACTGGCGGTCTCCGCCGCCGACGAGGCGGGCCGGCGCTCGTTGACCGTCCATTCCCGCCCCGACCGGGCCGCCGAGTCCGCCGGATGGACCAGGCACGCGACGGCGTTGCTCGTCCCCGACGTCCGGAGCGCCCCGACCGAGGCGTCCGCGTGGCCGCCCGAGGGGTCGGTCCCCCTGGACACCGGGCAGCTCTACGCGGACTTCGCCACCGCCGGATTCGGCTACGGGCCCGCGTTCCAGGGCATCCGGGCGGCCTGGCGGCGCGGCGAGGAGATCTTCGCCGACGTCGCCCTGGCGGAGGAGCAGCGCGAGGAGGCCCCGCGTTACGGCCTGCACCCGGCGCTCCTGGACGCCGCCCTGCAGACCGTCGCGCTCGGCGCCGAACGGGACCAGGCACTCGTTCCGTTCGTCTGGCGAGGTGTCCGCCTGCACGCGACCGGCGCCGCCGAGCTGAGGGTGAGCCTGCTGCACAAGGACGCGGACACCGTGGCGGTGACCGTCGCGGACAACGCGGGCCGCCCGGTTGCGTCGATCGAATCGCTGGTGTTCCGGGAGGCGCCGCGGGACCTCGGGGCCCACACGGGCGGTCCCGGAGCCCTCTACCGGCTGGAGTGGAAGCCGGTTCAGCAGACGCCCGACCCGGTACGCTGGGCCGCCCTCACCGGCGACCTGGGCTTCGTCCCCGACGTCGAGGTCCACGTCGACCTGGCCTCCGCGGCGGAGGCGACCGACGGCTTCGACGTCCTGCTGGTGCCGCCGGGGTCCGGTGGCGACCACCACGCGGCCGCCCACCGGGCGCTCGACCTGATCCAGCGGTGGCTCACGGACCAGCGGTTCGACGGCCGGCGCCTGGTCTTCCTGACCCGCGGAGCCGTGGCCGCCCGACCCGGGGACCGCGTCCCGGACCTGGTGAACGCGCCGGTCTGGGGGCTGGTCCGTGCCGCCCTGGCCGAACAACCCGGCCGGTTCGGCCTGCTCGACCTCGACCCGGACGACGCTGCGGCCGGCCTGCCCGCCGGTGCGCTCGCCGTCGAGGAACCGCAACTGGCGATCCGTGCCGGCGGCCTGTACGCGCCTCGCCTGCAAGCGGCTCCCACGGGCGCGGAGGAGGTGCCACCCCCTCCGCTGAACACCGAGGGAACCGTGCTGATCACCGGGGGCACCGGGTCGCTCGGCGGGCTGGTCGCCCGGCACCTCGTCGCGGAGCACGGGGTCAGGCACCTTCTGCTCGTCAGCCGGTCCGGCGGCAGCGCCGAGGGCGCCGCCCAGCTCGCCGCCGACCTCACCGAGGCCGGCGCCGCCCTGACGATCGCGGCGTGCGACGCCACGGACCGTTGCGCACTCGAGCGGACCCTGGCCGCCGTGCCCGCCGAACACCCCCTGGTCGGCGTCGTCCACGCGGCGGGAGTGCTCGACGACGGAGTCCTGGCCTCGCTGACGCCGCAGCGGATCGACGAGGTGCTGCGGCCCAAGGCCGACACCGCCCTCCTGCTGCACGAGCTGACCCGCGACGCCGACCTGTCGATGTTCGTGCTGTTCTCCTCCATGGCGGGCACCATCGGCAGCCCGGGCCAGGCCAACTACGCGGCGGCAAACACCTTCCTGGACGCGCTGGCGGCGCAGCGTCGGGCTGCTGGCCGGCCGGGCCTGTCGCTTGCCTGGGGGCTGTGGTCCACGGGCATGGCCGACCGGCTGGACGGACGCGATGTTCGCCGCATCACCGGGTCGGGCCTGGTGCCGCTCGACGCCCGCACCGGCCTGGCGTTGTTCGACAGCTGCCTCGGCGACCAGGGGCACTTCCTGGCCCCCGCCGCTCTGGACTTCGACGTCCTGCGCGCCCGTGCCCGTACCGGAACGCTTCCCTCGGTGTTGAGCGGCCTGGTGCGCACGCCAGCCAGGCGGCGGGCCACCGGGGGGAACGCCACCGCGGGCGTCGACTCCGCCCTGCTCCAGCAACTGTCCGTCCGGAGCGCGGTCGAGCAGGAGCGTCTTCTGCTCGACCTGGTCTCCTCCTCCATCACCCAGGTGCTCGGCCACTCCCCGGACGAGGCGGCCGACCCGAACCGGGCCTTCAAGGACCTCGGGTTCGACTCGCTCACCTCGATGGAGTTGCGCAACCGCCTCAGCGCCGCGACCGGGCTGAACCTGCCCGCGACCCTCGCCTTCGACCACCCGCGCCCGAGCGTGCTGGCCCGGCACCTGCGGGAGTTGCTGCTGGGCGCGGAGGCCCCGTCGGCCGCGAGCGGGAGCTCCGCCGTCGGCCGCCCGGTAACGGACGACCCCATCGTGATCGTCGGCATGAGTTGCCGCTTCCCCGGTGGCATCGACTCGCCAGAAGAGCTGTGGGACCTGCTGGTCGAGGGTGGCGACGCCATCTCCGACTTCCCCGACGACCGTGGCTGGGACGTGGAGGGGCTCTACGACCCGGATCCCGACGCGTACGGCAAGAGCTACGCCCGGGAGGGCGGTTTCCTGCGTGCGGCCGCGGACTTCGACCCGGGATTCTTCAACATCAGCCCCCGTGAGGCGCTGGCCATGGACCCGCAGCAGCGGTTGCTGCTCGAGACCTCCTGGGAGGCGGTCGAGCGGGCGGGCCTCGATCCGCTGTCGCTGCGCGGCGACCGGGTCGGCGTCTTCACCGGGGTGATGTACCACGACTACGCGTCACGACTGCCCGAGGTCCCCCGGGAGATCGAGGGCTATCTCAGCAATGGGAACGCGGGGAGCATCATCTCCGGCCGGGTGGCGTACGCGCTCGGCCTGGAAGGTCCCGCGCTCACCATCGACACCGCCTGCTCGTCCGCGGTCGTGGCGGTCCACCTCGCCGCCCAGTCGCTGCGGCAGGGCGAGTGCACCATGGCGCTGGCGGGTGCGGTGACCGTGATGTCCACTCCGGTGGCGTTCGTGGAGTTCACCCGGCAGCGCGGCATGGCACCGGATGGCAGGTGCAAGCCGTTCTCGGCCTCGGCCAACGGTTTCGGCCCGGCCGAGGGGGTGGGAATGCTGCTCCTGGAGCGGTTGTCGGACGCGCGCCGCCACGGTCACGAGATCCTGGCCGTGGTCCGCGGTTCGGCGATCAACCAGGACGGCGCGAGCAATGGGCTGACCGCGCCGAACGGCCCCGCCCAACAGCAGGTGATCCGGCAGGCGTTGGCGTCCGCGGGCCTGACGCCCGCCGAGGTGGACGCGGTGGAGGCGCACGGGACGGGTACCCGGCTGGGCGACCCGATCGAGGCGGGCGCCCTGCTGGCCACCTACGGGCAGGAGCGCCACGACGGCCGTCCGCTGTGGCTCGGCTCGGTCAAGTCGAACATCGGCCACACCCAGACGGCGGCGGGTGCGGCCGGGATGATCAAAATGATCATGGCGATGCGGCACGGGGTGTTGCCGAAGACGCTGCACGTGGACGAGCCGTCCCCGCACGTGGACTGGTCCTCGGGTGCGGTGGAGCTGCTGACCGAGGCACGCCCGTGGCCGGAGACCGGGCGCCCGCGCCGTGTCGGGGTGTCGTCCTTCGCGGTCAGCGGCACCAACTCCCACATCATCCTGGAGCAGCCACCTGCCGTTCCCGAGCCGCGGAGGGCGCAGGCGCCATCGCGGATACCGTCCGTGCTGCCCTGGACGATCTCGGCCCGCAGCACCGAGGCGCTCCGCCTACAGGCCGAGCGTCTGCGCGGCCACGCGGCGGCGCATCCCGAGTTCGGCGTCGCCGACATCGGCCTCTCCCTGGCGACCACCCGATCGGCGTTCGAACACCGCGCGGTGGTCCTGGCCAACGCCGAGCGGGGCGGCGAGGACGCCCTGCGCGCCCTGGCCGACGGAGACGTGGACCTGGCGTTGGTCCAGGGCGTGGTGCGGCCGGGCGGCAGGTTGGCCTTCCTGTTCACCGGCCAGGGCGCCCAACGCGCCGGCATGGGCCGTGAGCTGTACGACGCCTCGCCGGTGTTCGCCGCCGCCTTCGACGCCGTGTGCGCCGAACTGGAGCGTCGACTCGACCGTCCGGTGAAGGACGTCGTGTTCGGCGACGACCAGGCACTCCTGGACCGCACGGTGCACGCCCAGGCCGGCCTGTTCGCGGTCGAGGTGGCGCTGTTCCGCCTTCTCGAGCACTACGGGGTGCGTCCGGACATCCTGCTGGGGCACTCGATCGGGGAGGTCGCCGCCGCGCACGTCGCAGGTGTCCTCTCCCTGCCCGACGCCTGCGCCCTCGTGGCGGCCCGCGGCGCTCTGATGGAGGACCTGCCCGGCGGCGGAGCGATGGTCGCGATCCAGGCATCGGAGGAGGAGGTCCTGCCCTTCACCTCCGATCGGCTGGCCATCGCCGCGGTCAACGGCCCCTCCTCGGTCGTCCTGTCCGGCGACGAGGACGCGGTGTCGGCCACGGCGCGGCACTGGCTCGAGACGGGCCGCAAGACCAAGCGGTTGCAGGTGAGTCACGCCTTCCACTCGCACCTCATGGAGGGCATGCTCGACGCGTTCCGCACCGTCCTGGAGAGCCTGGACTTCCACCCCCCGCGCATTCCGCTCGTGTCGAACGTGACAGGTGCGCCCACCTCGGACGACCAGCTCTGCTCCGCGGAGTACTGGGTACGCCATGTGCGGCAGGCCGTGCGGTTCCACGACGGTGTCCGGGTGCTCGATGCCGAGGGCGTCACCGCATACGTCGAGCTCGGCCCGGACGGCGTCCTCACCGCGATGGCCAGGGACGGCATCGGTGGGGCTCGGGAGACGCTGACCGTACCCCTGCTGCGGCCCGGCCGCGCCGAGGCCGACACCGTCCTGACGGCGCTTGCCGCGCTGCACGTGCGGGGTTGGGACGTCGACTGGGTCCGCGCGTTCGAGGGCACCGGCGCGCGACGGGTCGCCCTGCCGACCTACGCCTTCGAGCACCGCCGCTACTGGCTCGACGTCCCGAAGCCGGGAACACCACCGTCGCAGCCGGGGCCGACAGCACCGGAGGTGCTGACCCTGGGGGACCCGGTGCCGGGCACCGAAACCCTCACCCTGCGACAGCGGCTGCTCCCGCTGCCACAGGCGGAACGCGAGGCGCACATGGTGGACCTCGTCCGCACGCACGCGGCGTCGGTCCTGGGGCACGCGACTCCGCGGACCCTGCAGACCGAACGCGGATTCCTCGAACTCGGCATGGACTCGGTCACCGCCGTCGAGCTGCGGACCCGGATGAGCGCGGTCACCGGCCACGACCTGCCGGCGACCCTGGTGTTCGACCATCCCACGGTCGCGGCCCTGTCCCGGCATCTCGTGGAGGTGGTGCTCGACGGGGCAGCCTCCGCGGCTGACGACCTCACGGCCGGCTTCGCACTGCTGGAGAACGCCGTCGACGCCGCGGACGGGGAGACACGCCAGGCCCTGGCCATCAGGTTGCGCGGCCTGCTGACCGCCCTCGACGTCCCGCCACCCGGTGACGACGGGCCGGCTTCGGCCGTGCACTCGGCATCCCAGGACGAGCTCTTCGACTACATCGACCAGAAGTACGGCACGAAAAAGGGTGACCAGTGATGGGAAACGAAGAGCGGCTGCTCGAGTACCTGAGGCGGGTCACTGCCGACCTGGACGATGCGCACGAACGGGTGCGCGAGCTGGAGGGCCGGGAGCACGAGCCGGTGGCGGTCGTCGGCATCGGCTGCCGTTTCCCCGGCGGCGTCCGCTCGCCCGAGGATCTGTGGCGGCTGGTGGCCTCGGGCGGTGACGCGATCTCCCGGTTCCCGGCGAACCGCGGCTGGGACGTGCACTCCCTCTACGACCCCGACCCGGACGGCCCCGGAAAGACGTACGTCGTCGAGGGCGGTTTCCTGCACGACGCCGCGAACTTCGACGCGGGGTTCTTCGGGATCTCCCCGCGCGAGGCGCTGGCCATGGACCCGCAGCAGCGGCTCCTCCTGGAGACCGCCTGGGAGGCCTTCGAACGGGCGGGCATCGCCCCGGAGTCGGTCCGGGGCAGCCAGACGGGGGTCTTCGTGGGCATGACCTACGAGGACTACGGCTCCGGACGACTTCAGGACAACGAGGCACTCTCGGGCTACGTCCTGACCGGCAACACCGCAAGTGTCGCCTCCGGCCGGATCTCCTACACGTTCGGCCTCGAAGGGCCCGCGGTGACCGTCGACACGGCGTGTTCGTCGTCGCTGGTGACGCTGCACCTGGCGGCGCAGTCGCTGCGGCAGGGCGAGTGCACGCTGGCCCTGGCCGGCGGGGTGACGGTCATGCCGACGCCGCTGACCTTCGTCGAGTTCAGCCGTCAGCGCGCGCTGTCCCCGGACGGGCGGTGCAAGGCATTCTCGGCATCGGCCGACGGCACCGGATGGGCCGAGGGCGTGGGTCTGCTCGTCCTGGAACGCCTGTCCGACGCGCGCCGCAACGGCCACCCCGTACTGGCGGTGATCAGGGGAAGCGCGATCAACCAGGACGGCGCGAGCAGCGGTCTGACCGCCCCGAACGGCCCGTCGCAGCAGCGGGTGATCCGGCGGGCGCTGGCCAGCGCGGGCCTGACCGCCGCCGAGGTGGACGCCGTCGAGGCGCACGGCACCGGCACCCGCCTCGGCGATCCGGTCGAGGCCGGGGCGCTGCTCGCGGTCTACGGCAGGGGACGGCCCGAGGACCGTCCCCTCTGGCTCGGATCGCTGAAGTCGAACATCGGCCACACGCAGGCCGCCGCGGGGGTCGCGGGCGTGATCAAGATGGTCATGGCGCTGCGGCACGCGGCGCTGCCGAAGACCCTGCACGTGGACGAGCCGTCGCCGCATGTGGACTGGTCGTCCGGGGGCGTCAGGCTGCTGACCGAGGGCCGCCCGTGGCCGGAGACGGGGCGTGCGCGCCGGGCCGGCGTGTCGGCGTTCGGTGTGTCCGGCACCAACGCCCACCTCATCATCGAGGAGGCGCCCGCCGCGGACGAGGCGGCGGCACCCTCGGTGTCCCGTTTCCCGGCGACGCCCTGGCCGCTGTCCGCGAAGAGCGGTCCAGCGCTCCGTGACCAGGCCGCGCGGCTGCGCGTGCTCCTCGACACCGAGACCGATCCGGCCTCGGTGGGGCACGCACTCGCCACCCTGCGCTCCACGTTCGACCACCGTGCCGTCGCCATCGGGGGAGACCGCGAATCCCTGGCCCGGGCGCTGGACGCGCTCGCCGCGGGGGACAGCGCCGCCGGTCTGGTCAGCGGTGTCGCGGAGGCGGGCGGAGAGGCGGTCTTCGTGTTCCCCGGCCAGGGCTCGCAGTGGGCGGGGATGGCTGTCGAGCTGCTGGACGACTCACCCGTGTTCGCGGACCGCATGCGGGCCTGCGCTGCCGCCCTCGCGCCGTTCACCGACTGGTCGCTGCTCGACGTCGTGCGCGGCCGCGCAGGAGCGCCGCCGCTGGACCGGGTGGACGTGGTCCAGCCCGTCCTCTGGGCTGTCATGGTCTCCCTCGTCGAGGTGTGGCGCTCCTTCGGCGTGCGGCCGGCCGCCGTCATTGGGCACAGCCAGGGCGAGATCGCCGCCGCCGTGGTGGCGGGCGGGCTGTCTCTGGAGGACGGTGCCCGGGTCGTCGCGTTGCGCAGCCAGGTGATCGCCGAGTCGCTGGCCGGGCGCGGCGGGATGGTGTCGGTCGCACTGGGCGAGGAGCACGCGGAGGCGCTGGCGGCACGCTGGCCGGGCCGGGTGTCGGTGGCCGCGGTGAACGGCCCCGCCTCGGCCGTCGTCTCCGGAGAACCAGCCGCGATCGAGGAACTTCTCGTCGCCTGCGAGGCGGACGGAGTCCGGGCGCGCAGGGTCCCGGTCGACTACGCCTCCCACTCGGGTCAGGTGGACGGGCTGCGCGAACGCCTGCTCGACGTGCTCGCGCCGATCGCCCCTCGCTCCGGGACCGTGCCGTTCCACTCGACCGTCACCGGAGGCCGCCTGGACACGGCGGGCCTGGACGCCGGGTACTGGGTGCGGAACCTGCGCCAGACCGTCCGGCTGGAGGAGACCGTCCGCGGCCTGCTGACGGAGGGGCGACAGGCCCTGATCGAGATCAGCCCTCACCCGGTGCTCGTGCCGGGGCTCCAGGAGACCTCCGACGCCGCGCAGGCCGGTGCCGTGGTGCTCGGGACGCTGCGCCGCGACGAGGGCGGCTGGCCGCGCCTTCTGACCTCGCTCGCCGAGGCCCATGTCGGGGGCGTCGACGTGGACTGGGGCGCGGCCTTCACGGGCGAGCCGGGCGGTGCGGAGCACCTGCCGACCTATGCCTTCCACGGCGAGCGGTACTGGCTGGAGACGGACCCGTCCGGCGACGCGACGTCGTTGGGGTTGCGGACGAGCGAGCACCCGCTGCTGGGCGCCGCCATCAGCCAGGCCGACGGTCAGGCCCTGCTCACCGGACGGATCTCCGTACACGGCCAGCCCTGGCTCGCCGACCACATCGTCCACGGCCTCGTCCTGTTGCCGGGCACCGCGTTCGTGGATCTCGCGATCCAGGCGGGCGACCACGTCGGGTGCGATCGGATCGACGAGCTGACCCTGTCGCATCCGCTGACCGTCCCGGAGCACGGGGCGATCCGCCTCCAGGTTCTGGTGGGTGGAGCCGACGGGGCGGGAAGACGGTCCATCGGCGTCTACTCCCAGCGGGAGGACGCGGCTGACGACGACGGCTGGACACTCCACGCCGAAGGTGCGCTGAGCAACGGGCCCGCTGTCGGCGTACCCGATCTGGCGGACTGGCCCCCGGCCGGGGCCGTGCGCGGCGACGCCGCGGGCTTCTACGAGCTCGCCGAGGCCGCCGGTTTCGACTACGGATCCGTCTTCCAGGGGCTTCAGGCGGTCTGGCGGCGGGACGACGACATCTTCGCGGAGGCCGTGCTGCCCGAGCCGGCCGTCGCCGACGCCCACCGGTTCGGTGTTCACCCCGCACTGCTCGATGCGGCCCTGCACGCGCTCGGCACGGGTGCGGAGGGCCAGAGCGGGCTGCCGTTCTCGTGGCGCGGGGTGCGCCTGCACTCGGTCGGCGCCACGGCGCTGCGCGTCCGGCTGTCGGTCACCGGTCCCGGCACCGTCGCGGTGCTCGCCGCCGACGCGGACGGGGCACCGGTGTTCTCGGCGGAGGCCCTCGCGGTGCGTCCGGTCTCCGCCGAGCAGGTGCGCGATGCCCGCGGCGGCGCGGATTCCCTCTTCCGCCTCGACTGGGTGGCAGCCATCCCTCCCGCCGAAGCGGACGACACCGCGAACAGCCAGGACGACACCGCGAACAGCCAGGTCGTCGTCCGTGCCGGCCAGGCCGGCGAGTGCGTCGGCCAGGTGCTCGGGGAGATGCAATCCTGGCTCGCGCAGGAGCGGCCCGAGACGTCCAGGCTGGTCGTGGTCACCCGGGGCGCGGTGGCGGCCGGGCCGGGCGAGGTCCCGGATCCGGCGCAGGCGGCCGTCTGGGGGCTCGTGCGCTCGGCCCAGGCCGAGCACCCGGGCAGGTTCGTCCTCGTGGACGTCCGCACCGACGACGACCACGATCTGCTGCCTCGGGCGATGGCCTCGGGCGAGCCTCAGCTCGCCCTGCGTGCCGAGCACATGCGGGTGCCCCGCCTGGCCAGGGTGGCCAGGGCCGACTCCCGTCCCCTCGGGTGGAGTCCGGACGGCACCGTTCTGATCACCGGCGGCACCGGCACGCTCGGAGGGCTTGTCGCCCGTCATCTCGTGGCAGAGCACGGTGTCCGGCACCTCCTCCTGGCGGGCAGGCGGGGCCCGGAGGCGGAAGGTGCCGCCGCCCTCGCCGAGCAGCTGCGGGGGTCCGGCGCCGAGGTCGCGATCGTCGCCTGCGACGTGGCCGACGGCGACGCCGTCGCGGAGCTGCTGGCACGGGTTCCCGCGGAGTATCCGCTGACCGCCGTGGTGCACGCCGCCGGCGTGCTGGACGACGGCGTCGTCGAGTCGCTGACGCCGGACGGGGTCGGGAAGGTGCTGGGCGCGAAGGTGGACGGTGCGCGCCACCTCGACGCGCTCACCGCCGACCTGGATCTCGCCGACTTCGTCCTGTTCTCCTCGGCCGCGGGGACGTTGGGGACCGCCGGCCAGGGCGCCTACGCGGCGGCCAACGCCTTCCTGGACGCTCTGGCCCAGGTCCGGGTGGCACGCGGCCGGCCCGGACGGTCCCTGGCGTGGGGTTTCTGGGAGCAGCGCAGCAGCCTGACCGCCGACCTCGACGAGCAGGGGCTGGCACGGCACGCCCGGGCCGGAATGGTCCCGCTGTCCGCCGATGCCGGGCTCGCGTTGCTCGACACCGCCCTCGGCCGGGCCGACGACCCGGCCGAGGCCGCGCTCGTGGCCAGTCCGGTGAACCTCGCCGCGCTGCGCGCCCACCCGGACCCGGCGGCACTGCCCGCGGTGCTGCGGTCGCTCGTCCGGCAGAGCACGCGACGGGCCGCCCGATCCGGGAGCGACGGCGGCTCCGCGCTGAGCGCGCGGCTGGTGTCCCTGCCCGAGGCCGAACAGCGCGCCGCGCTGACGGACCTCGTCAGGAGCGAGGCGGCCGCCGTCCTCGGCCATGCGGCTCCGGACACCATCGGCGCCGAGCGGGCCTTCCGCGAGCTCGGCTTCGACTCGCTGACCGCACTGGAACTCCGCAACCGCCTGGCCTCCGCGAGCGGGCTCGTCCTGCCGGCCACCCTCGTCTTCGACCACCCCACCCCGGCCGCCGTCGCCCGGCACCTCCAGCAGCGGCTCGCCGGGGGGACGCCCGTGGACGCGACCTCCCGCGTCGCGGCCGCCGTCGACGAACCGGTCGCGATCGTGGCGATGGCCTGCCGGTACCCCGGCGGGGTGAGCACGCCGGAGGAATTGTGGCGGCTGCTGTCCTCCGGCGTGGACGCCATCGGCGACTTCCCCACCGGCCGGGGCTGGCCGGAGGACCTGTTCGACCCGGACCCCGACCGCCCCGGAAAGTCGTACGTGACCGAGGGCGGCTTCCTCTACGAGGCCGACGCGTTCGACGCGGCGTTCTTCGCGATCTCCCCGCGCGAGGCGCTGACCATCGACCCGCAGCAGCGGCTGCTGCTGGAGACCACCTGGGAGGTCCTGGAACGGGCCGGCATCGACCCGGCGACGCTGCGCGGCAGCGACACCGGGGTGTTCTCCGGGATCATGTACAACGACTACGCCGCCAGGCTGCCGTCCGGGATGGAGGGCTTCGAGGGCCACCTCGGCAATGGCAGTGCCGCCAGCGTGGCTTCGGGCCGGATCTCCTACACCTTCGGCTTCGAGGGCCCGGCCGTCAGTGTGGACACGGCGTGCTCGTCCTCACTGGTGGCCCTGCACCTCGCGGCTCAGGCGCTACGCCGGGGCGAGTGCTCGCTGGCCCTCGCCGGCGGTGTCAGCGTGATGTCCACCCCCGCGCTGTTCCGCGAGTTCAGTCGCCAGCGCGGCCTGTCCCCAGACGGCAGGAGCAAGGCCTTCGCGGCGGCGGCCGACGGCGCCGGTTTCGGTGAGGGCGTGGGCATGCTGTTGCTGGAGCGACTGTCGGACGCCCGCCGCAACGGCCACGAGATCCTTGCCGTGGTGCGGGGCAGCGCCGTCAACCAGGACGGCGCGAGCAACGGGCTCACCGCGCCCAACGGCCCCTCGCAGCAGCGGGTCATCCGCCAGGCACTCGCCTCGGCGGGACTGGACGCGACCGAGGTGGACGCGGTCGAGGCCCACGGCACGGGAACGACCCTCGGTGACCCGATCGAGGCCCAGGCTCTGCTGGCGACGTACGGGCAGGACCGTCCGGCGGACGCCCCGCTGTGGCTCGGCTCGATCAAGTCGAACCTCGGCCACACCCAGGCGGCCGCAGGCGTTGCCGGCGTGATCAAGATGGTCCTGGCCATGCGGCACGGGATGCTGCCGAGGACCCTGCACGTGGACGAGCCGTCCCCGCACGTGGACTGGTCCTCGGGTGCGGTGGAGTTGCTGACCGAGGCCCGGCCGTGGCCGGCGACCGGGCGCCCGCGCCGCGTGGGTGTCTCCTCGTTCGGGGTGTCGGGCACCAACGCGCACGCGATCCTCGAACAGGGACCCCCGGGAGCGGAAGACGTCCCGGAGGCGGAGACCTCGGCCGTACTCCCGTGGGTGATCACCGCCAGGAGCGAGGCCGCCCTGCGGGCCCAGGCGCAGCGGTTGGCCGCCCACCTGGACGAGGAGCCGGCGCGGGCCGGGATCGGCCTGTCCCTGCTTCAGACGCGTTCCGCGCTGGAACACCGGGCCGTCGTGGTGGCCGCCGACCAGGACGAACTACGCGGCGCCCTCGCCGCGCTCGCCTCCGGCGCCGAGGCCGCGGGGCTGGCGCGGGGTCTGGCCTCCGACCGCTCCAAGACGGTGTACGTGTTCCCCGGCCAGGGAGCCCAGTGGCCAGGCATGGCGGCGGAACTCCTGGACTCGGCGCCGGTGTTCGCCGAGCGGCTGCGCCAGTGTGCCGACGCGCTGGCCCCGTACACCGACTGGTCGTTGCTCGACGTCGTCCGCGGCGACCCGGGCGCGCCCTCGCTCGACCGTGTCGACGTGGTGCAGCCCGTGTCGTTCGCGGTGATGGTCTCGCTTGCGGAGCTGTGGCGCTCCTACGGCGTCGAGCCGGCGGCCGTGGTGGGCCACTCGCAGGGAGAGATCGCGGCGGCCTGCGTGGCCGGGGCGCTGAGCCTGCGGGACGCCGCGCGTGTGGTCGCCCTGCGGAGTCGGCTCATCGGCCAGGTTCTGGCCGGTGCCGGGGGCATGGCGTCGGTGGCGCTGCCCGCCCCGGAGGTCCAGGCCCGGCTCGCCGGGCACGGTGCCCGGGTCAGCGTGGCGGCCGTCAACGGGCCCGCGTCCGTGGTGGTCTCCGGCCCGCCGGAGGACCTCGACCAGCTCGTCGCCGACTGGGAGTCCGCGGGCGTGCGCGCCCGCCGGATCCCGGTGGACTACGCCTCGCACTCGCCGCAGGTGGAACGACTGCGGGAGGCGCTGCTCGACCTGCTGGCCGACCTGGAGCCGGTTGTCGCCTCGGTGCCGTTCTACTCCACCCTCGACGGCGATCTGGCCGACGGGACCGGTCTCGACGCCGAGTACTGGTACCGCAACCTGCGGCATCCCGTCGACTTCGAGTCGGCGGTCAAGGCGCTCGGCGCTCTGGGGACCGGAGCGTTCGTCGAGGTCAGTGCGCATCCCGTGCTCACCTCCGCGGTCGCCGACAGCCTCGGGGACCCGTCCATCCCCGTCGTGGGCACGCTGCGCCGCAACGAGGGCGGCCTGCGGCGGTTCCTACTGTCGGCCGGGGAACTCCACACCCGGGGTACGGCCGTGGACTTCCGGCCCGCGTTCGAGGGCGTCCAGGCCCGGAAGGTCGCCCTACCCACCTATCCCTTCCAGCGCGCGCGGTACTGGCTGGAAGCCGCCGGAGGCCCTGCCGACCTCGGCTCCGCGGGACTGACCGCGCCGCGGCACCCGCTGCTCGGGGCCGCCGTCGACCTGGCCGAGGACGGCGGTCTCGTCCTGACGGGCAGGCTGTCACTGAAGACCCAACCGTGGCTCGCGGACCACGCGGTGCACGGGACGGTCCTGCTACCCGGTACCGCCTTCGTCGACCTCGCGGTCGTGGCGGGCGACCAGGTCGGCTGCGGCCTGGTCGACGAGTTGGTGATCGAGGAACCCCTGGCCCTGCCCGCTGAGGGCGCCGTCGCGCTCCAGGTCAGGGTCAGTCGAGGAGACGACGGCCAGGCAACGTTCACCGCGCACTCCCGGGCCTGGGACGCGCCGGCCGAGGCGTTGTGGACCAGGCACGCCTCCGGCGCGCTGGCCCCGGCGGCCCCGCCGGCGAACTTCGACTTCTCCGCCTGGCCGCCCAGCGGCGCGGTGGCCGTGGACGTCTCGGACTTCTACCCCCAGGCAGCCCGGTCCGGCTTCGTGTACGGGCCCGCCTTCCAGGGGCTGAAGGGGCTCTGGCGGCGCGGCGACGAGGTGTTCGCCGAGGCAGTCCGTGCCGAGGGCGGCGATCTGGGCACCCAGCCCTTCGGGCTGCACCCGGCACTGCTCGACGCGGCCCTGCATGCCATCGGCGCCTCCGGCCTGACCGGTGCCGAAGGGCGAGGTGCCCTGCCGTTCGCCTGGAGCGGGGTGTCCCTGTGGGCAACCGGCGCGTCCGTCCTGCGCGTCAGGCTGGCCGCGGTGGGGCCGGAGGCGGTGACCGTGCAGCTCGCCGACGGATCCGGCACGCCCGTCGCGTCCGTCCGGTCACTCGCACTGCGCCCGGTGGATCCGGAGCTGCTGCGCGGGTCGGCCGCGACCCACCCGAATTCCCTGTTCCGGCTGGACTGGAGGCCGGTCCCGGTGCCAACCGACACCGCGCCGATCCGCTGCGCCCTGGTGGGGCGCGACGAGGAAGGGCTCGCCGAGGCGCTGCGGACGGCGGGCCACGACGTGGTCTCCGTGCCGAAGCTGGGCGAGCTGCCGGACGCGGATCTCGTCCTCGTCGCCTGCCCGCCGGCGGCCCCGCTGCCGGAGTCGGTGCGCGCGGCCGCCGGCCACGCGCTGGAGCTGGTCAAGTGGTGGTTGGGAGAGGACCGGCCGGACGCGTTGCGGTTGGTCCTGGTCACCCGCGGCTCGGTGGCCACACGCTCGGGCGAAGGCGTGCCAGACCTCACGAACGCGGCGTCCTGGGGGCTGGTGCGGTCCGCGCAGACCGAGAACCCGGACCGGTTCACCCTGCTCGATCTCGACCCGGCCGCCGACGGGGCCGCGGTGGCGGCGGCCCTGGCCCTGGCCGTGCACGAACCGCAGTTGGCGGTCCGCTCGGGCGGTGTTCTCGTCCCCCGGCTGGAACAGGCCGCAAGGTCGGCGCCCGGCACGATCGAACTCGCCGGGGACGGTTCGCCGTGGCGGTTGGACGTGCCGACGAGGGGCACGGTGGACGGTCTCACGCCGATCGCCGCACCGGAGGCCACCGCCGACCTGCGTCCCGGGCAGGTGCGGGTGGCGCTGCGCGCGGCCGGGCTCAACTTCCGGGACGTCGTGCTGGCGCTCGGGCTCGTCCCTGACCTGCGGCCGCTGGGCAGCGAGGGCGCCGGAGTCGTCGTCGAGACCGGTCCGGGCGTCACCGACCTCGCACCTGGTGACCGCGTCATGGGCGTCTTCGACGGCGCGTTCGGGCCGCTGGCGGTGACCGAGCGGGACCTGGTCGCCCGGATGCCCGGTGGGTGGACCTTCGCCGAGGCCGCCTCGGTCCCCACGGCCTTCCTCACCGCGTACTACGCGTTGCACGACCTGGCCGGGCTCCGCGCCGGCGAGCGCGTGCTCATCCACGCCGCCGCCGGTGGGGTGGGCATGGCCGCCGTCCAGTTGGCCAGGCACTGGAAGGCCGAGGTGTTCGGGACGGCGAGCCCCGGCAAGTGGGACGCGCTGACCGGGCTCGGTCTGGACGAGGGGCATCTCGCCTCGTCCCGTACCCTCGATTTCGAGGGCGCCTTCGCCGACGCGACAGGCGGTGCGGGCATGGACGTGGTCCTCAACAGCCTGGCCCGCGACTTCGTCGACGCCTCGTTGCGGCTGCTGCCGCGCGGCGGGCGGTTCGTGGAGATGGGCAAGACCGACCTTCGCGAGCCGGAGCGCGTCGCCGCCGATTGTCCCGGCGTGGCCTATCGCGCCTTCGACCTCGCCGAGGCCGGTCCGGGACGGGTCGCGGCCATGCTCGGCGAGATCCTCGAGCTGTTCGAACTCGGCGCGCTGCGGCCGCTCCCGATCACCTCGTGGGATCTGCGCGCGGCCAGGGACGCCTTCCGGTTCCTCAGCCAGGCCCGCCACACCGGCAAGATCGTCCTGACCCTCCCGCCGGCACCCATGGACCCGAACGGGACGGTCCTCGTCACCGGCGGCACCGGCACCCTCGGGAGGCTTGTCGCCCGGCATCTGGTCACCGAGCACGGGGTGCGGCGACTGCTGCTCGCCGGCCGCCGCGGTCCTGCGGCGCAGGGGGCGGAAGAGCTGGTCGCCGAGCTGGGGGAGCTGGGCGCTGACGTGACGGTCGTCGCGTGCGACATGGCCGACCGCGAGGCCGTGCGGCGGCTGCTCGCCGGCGTCCCCGCCGGTCACCCGCTGACCGCCGTTGTGCACGCGGCGGGAGTGCTCGACGACGGCGTCGTCGGGTCCCTCACCGCGGACCGGATCGACAGCGTGTTCCGTCCCAAGGTCGACGCGGCCCTGCACCTGCACGAGCTGACCCGGGACGCCGATCTCGCGGCGTTCGTGCTGTTCTCCTCCGCCGCCGGGACCGTCGGCGGGGCCGGGCAGGCCAACTACGCGGCGGCGAACGCCTTCCTCGACGCGCTGGCGCACGCCCGGCGCGGGCAGGGCCTGCCCGCGCAGTCGCTGGCCTGGGGGCTGTGGGAGCAGGAGACGGCGATGACCAGCCACCTCGCGGAGGCGGACCGCTACCGGTTGAGCCGCTCGGCGGTGGCACCGCTGTCCTCGGCGGAGGGCCTCGCCCTGCTGGACGAGGCGAGGTCACGTCCCGAGCCCGTGCTGGTGCCGCTGCGTCTGGACCTGGCCGCGTTGCGCAGCCGGACCGGGGCGGAGGCCGTCGCACCACTGCTGAGAGGGTTGCTGCGCGCTCCGGCGCGGCGTCAGGCCGATGCCGGTTCCGGTGACTCCGCCGGGCTGGCCGAACGGCTCGCGCGAATGCCGGCCACGGAACAGGGACGGGCCCTGCTCGAGCTGGTCCGCACCCAGGCCGCGGCGGTGCTCGGCCATGCCTCGGCCGACGCTGTCCGCGCCGACCAGGCGTTCAAGGAGCTGGGCTTCGACTCGCTCACCGCGCTGGAGTTGCGCAACAGGCTGGGGTCCGTGACCGGGCTCCGGCTGCCCGCGACGCTGGTGTTCGACCGGCCCAGTCCCACGGCACTCGCCGCGCACCTGCGCGAGGAACTCCTCGGTGTGCGGGGTTCCGCGGTGTCCGTCGTGAGCGCCGCGCCGGCCGACGAGCCGATCGCGATCGTGGGCATGGCCTGCCGGTTCCCGGGTGGCGCGCGATCGCCCGAGGCGATGTGGCGGCTGCTCTCCACCGGCACGGACGCCGTCTCGGCGTTTCCGTCCGACCGTGGCTGGGACCTGGAGGCGCTCTACGACGCCGACCCGACCCGGCTCGGCACCACCTACGTGAAGGAGGGCGCGTTCCTCTACGACGCCGCGGAGTTCGACGCGGGCTTCTTCGGGATCTCGCCGCGCGAGGCGCTGGCGATGGACCCGCAGCAGCGGCTGCTGCTGGAGACGGCCTGGGAGGCGATCGAGCGGGCGGGGATCGACGCGGCGGGCCTGCGGGGCAGCCGCACGGGGGTCTTCGCGGGTACCCACGGTCAGGACTACGTGACGCTGCTGTCCAACGCGCCGGAGCTCAGCGAGGGCTACCTCACCACCGGCAACGCGGCCAGCGTGGTGTCCGGTCGACTCTCGTACACCTTCGGTTTCGAAGGTCCCGCGATCACCGTCGACACCGCCTGCTCGTCGTCCCTGGTCGCGTTGCACCTCGCCGCCCAGTCGCTGCGTCAGGGCGAATGCTCCCTGGCCCTGGTCGGAGGCGCGGCGGTGATGTCGACGCCTGTTGCCTTTGTGGAGTTCAGCCGGCAGCGCGGCCTGGCCCCGGACGGCCGGTGCAAGCCGTTCGCGGCGGCCGCCGACGGCACCGGCTGGGGTGAGGGCGTCGGGGTGCTGCTTGTGGAACGTTTGTCGGATGCCCTGCGCAACGGTCGCGAGATCCTCGCGGTGGTGCGCGGCAGTGCCGTCAACCAGGACGGGGCGAGCAACGGCCTGACGGCGCCGAACGGCCCGTCCCAGCAGCGGGTGATTCGGCAGGCGCTGGCCAACGCGGGGCTCACCCCCGACGGTGTGGACGCGGTCGAGGCACACGGAACGGGCACCACCCTCGGTGATCCGATCGAGGCGGGTGCGCTGCTGGCGACGTACGGGCAGGACCGTCCGGCGGATCGCCCGCTGTGGCTGGGGTCGCTGAAGTCGAACATCGGCCACACCCAGGCTGCCGCCGGGGTCGCCGGGGTGATCAAGATGGTGCTTGCCCTACGCCACGGCGTGCTGCCGAAGACGCTGCACGTCGACGCGCCGTCGCCGCACATCGACTGGCAGTCCGGAGCGGTGCGGTTGCTCGCGGAGGCGCAGCCCTGGCCGGAGACCCGGCGTCCGCGCAGGGCGGGGGTCTCGTCGTTCGGGGTGTCGGGGACAAATGCCCACGTCATCCTGGAGCAGGCGCCGGACCTCCCCCCGGCCAAGGCCGAGGCCGAGCGCCCCGTGGCGTCCCCGGTGCTGCCGATGGTGCTCTCGGCCAAGGACGAGGACGCCCTGCGTGCCAAGGCCATGGATCTGCGTGCCGTTCTCGACACCACATCCGTCGCCGACCTCGGCCTGTCCCTGGTCACCACGCGTTCGGCCTTCGCGCATCGGGCCGTCGTGGTCGCGCAGGGACGGGACGGATTCGCGCGCGGGCTGGAATCGGTCGTGTCCGGCGGTGCCGATGCCATTCGGGGGCACGCCCCCGACGAATTGAGCCCCGTGTTCGTGTTTCCTGGGCAGGGGTCGCAGTGGGTGGGTATGGCGGTGGAGTTGTTGGGGGAGTCGGGGGTTTTTGCGGGGCGGATGGCGGAGTGTGCGGCGGCGCTTGGGCCGTTTACGGGGTGGTCGTTGTTTGATGTGTTGCGTGGTGTTGAGGGGGCGCCGTCTGTGGAGCGGGTTGATGTGGTGCAGCCGGTGTTGTGGGCGGTGATGGTGTCGTTGGCGGAGGTGTGGGTTTCGTTTGGTGTGCGGCCTGTTGCGGTGGTGGGGCATAGCCAGGGTGAGATTGCGGCGGCGGTGGTGGCTGGTGGTTTGTCGTTGGAGGATGGTGCGCGGGTGGTGGCGTTGCGGAGTCGGGTTATTGGGGAGTCGTTGGCGGGGTTGGGGGGGATGGTTTCGGTGGCGTTGTCGGTGGGGGAGGTGCGGGGTTTGTTGGGGCGGTGGGGGGGTGTGGTGTCGGTGGCTGCGGTGAATGGTCCGCGGTCGACGGTGGTGTCGGGTGAGTCTGGTGCGTTGGCGGAGTTGGTGGCTGAGTGTGAGGCTGGTGGGGTTCGGGTGCGGTGGGTTCCGGTGGATTATGCGTCGCATTCGGTGCAGGTGGATGGGGTGCGGGAGCGGTTGCTTGAGGTGTTGGGGTCGGTGGTGCCGCGGTCGGGTGGGGTTCCGTTTCATTCGACGGTGACTGGTGGGTTGTTGGATACGGCGGAGTTGGGTGCTGAGTATTGGGTTCGGAATTTGCGGGAGACGGTGTTGTTGGAGGATCGGGTTCGGGGTTTGGTGGGTGATGGGCATCGGGTGTTGGTGGAGGTTAGTCCGCATCCGGTGTTGGTGCCGGCGTTGCAGGAGACTGTGGATGAGTGTGGTGAGTTGGTGGCTGTTGTGGGGTCGTTGCGGCGGGATGATGGGGGTCTTCGGCGGTTTTTGATGTCGTTGGGTGAGGTTTTTGTTCGGGGTGTTGGGGTGGATTGGGGGGTGGCTTTCGGGGGTGTGGGTGCCCGGTCGGTGGATTTGCCCACCTACCCCTTCCAACGCCAGCGCCACTGGCTCGACGCGGCGCCGGAGCGGCCGGCGAAGGCCGCGGCAGGTCCGGGAGAGGCCCGGTTCTGGGCCGCGGTCGAGGAACAGGACGCCACCTCGCTCGTGGCGGCCCTGGACCTGGCAGGCGCTGGCCTGGAAGAGCCCCTGCACGCGGTGCTGCCCGCCCTGGCGTCCTGGCGCGAGGACCAGCGCAGGCATTCGGTCCTGGACTCCTGGCGCTACCGGCTGAGCTGGCGCCCGCTGCCCGAGAAGGCGGCATCCTCGCGGCCGGGCACCTGGCTGCTCGTCGTTCCCGGCGAGTTGACCGACGATGAGGCGGTCGGGGCGTCGGCCCGCGCCCTTGAGCTTGCCGGCCACAGGACCGTCCAGGTCAGCCTGGACCCGCAGGATCTGTCGGTGCAGGCGATCGCCGCTGCGCTTCGTGCGGTGCTGGCCGGCGGGGACCCCGCGGGCGTGCTGTCGCTGCTGGCCCTCGCCGAGAACCCTGGTGCGGGCCACCGCGTCCTGCCCTCCGGTCTGGCGCGGACCATGGGTCTGCTCGGCGCCCTGGACGAGGTGGGGATCGCGGCTCCACTCTGGTGCCTCACCCGGGGAGCCGTCTCGGTCGGCACCTCCGATCCGGTGGTGGCTCCCGCCCAGGCGATGCTGTGGGGGCTGGGCCGGGTGGTCTCGGCCGAGCAGCCGCAGCGCTGGGGCGGTCTGGTCGACCTACCCGCGGTCTGCGACGCGGGCATCGTCGAGCGGCTCGGTCCGGCCCTGACCGCTCCCGGCGACGAGGACGAGCTGGCCGTGCGGGCGCAGGGCCTGTTCGGCCGGCGGCTCGTCCGTGCGCCGGCCGGTGAGCGTGCGCCGGCCCGCAGGTGGAGTCCTTCCGGCACCGTGCTGATCACCGGTGGTACCGGCTCGCTCGGCGGGCACACCGCCCGTTGGTTCGCCCGACAGGGGGCCGAGCACCTGCTGTTGGTCAGCCGCCGCGGGTTGGGCGCTCCCGGTGCGGAGGAACTCGTGGCCGAACTGGAGGGGCTGGGCACACGGGTCACCGTCGCGCCCTGCGACATCACGGACCGGGACGCCGTGGCGACTCTGCTGGCCGCGGTGCCCGCCGACCTTCCACTCACGGCCGTGGTGCACACCGCGGCCGTACTCGACGACGGGGTGCTCGACTCCCTGACCCCCGATCGCATGGACGGGGTTCTGCGGACCAAGGCCGGCGGCGCGCTGCACCTGCACGAGCTCACCCTCGACCTGGATCTGTCGGCGTTCGTGCTGTTCTCCTCCTTCGCGGGCACCATCGGCATCGCGGGCCAGGGCAACTATGCCCCGGGCAACGCGTTCCTCGACGGCCTCGCGCGGGCACGCCGTGCGCAGGGCCGGACCGCGACGTCGATCGCCTGGGGGCACTGGGACGGTGGCGGCATCGCGGAACCCGGGATCGAGGCACGCCTGCGCAGGCGCGGCGCGTCCGTGATCGATCCCGCTCTCGCGGTCGACGCCCTGGGGCAGGCGCTCGACCACGACGAGACCTATCTCGCGGTGGGCGAGGTGGACTGGGAGCACCTGGCCGCGACGGTGGGCACCCGTCCCATGGCGCTGGTGCGGGACCTGGCGGAGACGCGTGCGCTCGTGCGCTCCGCCGACGGGGAGCCCACCGCCGCGCCGGGGGACGGCCTGGAGGCGCGCCTTGCCGGGCTGCCCGAACCGGAACGGCGCAGGATCATCCTCGACCTGGTCCGTACGCACGCGGCGGCAGCGCTCGGTCACGCGGGGCCCGAGGCGGTGCCGGCCGAACGCGCCTTCAAGGAGTTGGGGTTCGACTCGCTCACCGCCGTCGAGTTCCGCAACCGCCTCGCCGCGGCGACCGGCCTGCGGCTCCCCGCGACGCTCGTCTTCAGCCACCCTTCGGCGGCCGCGCTCGCTGATCACCTGCTTCGGGAGTTCCTGCCGGCGGGGGACGGCGGTGCGCATCCCGTGCTGGCCGACCTGGAGCGCCTGGAGGCCCTCCTGCCGACGGTGCCGCCCGGCGCGCTCGAGGACGCCCGCGTGGCCGAACGACTGCGTGCCCTGCTGCGCAGGCACGACGAACTGCTGGCGGCCGCCGGCGGACCGCGCGACACCGACGAGGTGGATCTGGACTCCGCCACCCACGAGGAACTGTTCGCGCTCCTCGACGAGGAACTCGGCAACTCCTGACCACGGCAGATCAGCGATCAGACAGACGAGGGCGATATGGCGACCGATGAGCAGCTCACCGACTATCTCAAGCGCGCGACCGCCGATCTGCGCCAGGTGCGCCGCCGGCTCCGTGAGATCGAGGACGGGGCGCACGAGCCCCTGGCGATCGTGGGGATGGCCTGTAGGTATCCGGGCGGGGTCCGGTCGCCGGAGGACCTGTGGGAGCTGGTCCACTCCGGAGGCGACGCGATCGCCGACTTCCCGGTGGACCGCGGCTGGGACGTGGACAGCATCGGTACGCCCGCCCCCGACGGCCAGCCGGCGGTAGCCCAGGGCGGCTTCGTCTACGACGCGGCCGAGTTCGATCCGGCGGTCTTCGGCATCTCGCCGCGCGAGGCGCTGGGAATGGATCCACAGCAGAGGCTCCTGCTCGAGGTGGCCTGGGAGGTCTGGGAGCGGGCGGCCATCGACCCCGCGTCGCTGCGCGACAGCCGGACCGGCACGTTCGTCGGCGCCTCCTTCCAGGGGTACTCGGCGAATCTGCACTCGGTCCCGGAGGACGTCGAGGGTTACCTGCTCACCGGAAGTGCCGCAAGTGTCGCCTCCGGGCGCCTCGCCTACACCTTCGGACTGGCCGGCCCGGCGGTCACCGTCGACACGGCGTGCTCGTCCTCGCTGGTGGCGCTCCACCTCGCCGGCCAGTCGCTGCGGCGGGGGGAGTGCGAGCTGGCCCTGGTCGGTGGCGCCATGATCATGTCGTCGCCGGAGGTGTTCGCGGAGTTCAGCCGCCAGCAGGGCCTTGCCGCCGACGGCCGGTGCAAGGCGTTCGCGGCTGCCGCCGACGGCACCGGACTCGCCGAGGGCGTCGGCCTCGTGCTGCTGGAGCGGCTCTCGGACGCGCGGCGCAACGGGCACCGGGTGCTGGCGGTGGTCAAGGGGAGTGCCATCAACCAGGACGGCGCCAGCAACGGGCTGACCGCCCCGCACGGCCCGGCCCAGGAGGACGTGATCCGTCAGGCCCTGGCGAACGCCCGGCTCACCCCCGCCGAGATCGACGCCCTGGAGGCACACGGCACCGGCACCCGGCTCGGCGATCCGATCGAGGCGGAGGCACTGCTCGCCGCCTACGGCAGGGATCGGGTGCGGGAGGACCGGGTCTGGCTGGGGTCGCTGAAGTCGAACATCGGGCACACCCAGGCCGCCGCCGGGGTCGGCGGCCTGATCAAGATGGTCATGGCGCTGCGGCACGGCGTGCTGCCGAAGACTCTGCACGTGGACGAGCCCACGCCGCACGTCGACTGGTCGTCCGGCAGGGTCGAGCTGCTGACCGAGGCCCGACCCTGGCCCGAGACGGGCCGCCCGCGCCGCGCGGGCGTCTCGTCGTTCGGCATCAGTGGCACCAACGCGCACGTCATTCTCGAACAGGCGCCACCGACCGACGGTGAGGAGCCCGCCCACCGGCCCGCCCCGAGCGTGCTCCCGTGGGTGCTCTCGGCCCACGGTGCCACGGCCCTGCGGGCCCAGGCCGAACAGATCAGGGCCCATGTGGCGGCCCGCCCGGAGCTGGACCCGGTGGCCGTCGGCGCCGCCCTGGCCGGACGGCACACGTTCGGTGACCGCGCCGTCGTCATCGGGCAGGACCGGGACGAACTCCTGCGCGGTCTCGACCTGCTGGCCGACGGCCGCGACGGTCATGGTGTCGTGTCGGGCGGCGGAAACCAGCCCACCGGTGCCGTGTTCGTGTTTCCTGGGCAGGGGTCGCAGTGGGTGGGTATGGCGGTGGAGTTGTTGGGGGAGTCGGGGGTTTTTGCGGGGCGGATGGCGGAGTGTGCGGCGGCGCTTGGGCCGTTTACGGGGTGGTCGTTGTTTGATGTGTTGCGTGGTGTTGAGGGGGCGCCGTCTGTGGAGCGGGTTGATGTGGTGCAGCCGGTGTTGTGGGCGGTGATGGTGTCGTTGGCGGAGGTGTGGGTTTCGTTTGGTGTGCGGCCTGTTGCGGTGGTGGGGCATAGCCAGGGTGAGATTGCGGCGGCGGTGGTGGCTGGTGGTTTGTCGTTGGAGGATGGTGCGCGGGTGGTGGCGTTGCGGAGTCGGGTTATTGGGGAGTCGTTGGCGGGGTTGGGGGGGATGGTTTCGGTGGCGTTGTCGGTGGGGGAGGTGCGGGGTTTGTTGGGGCGGTGGGGGGGTGTGGTGTCGGTGGCTGCGGTGAATGGTCCGCGGTCGACGGTGGTGTCGGGTGAGTCTGGTGCGTTGGCGGAGTTGGTGGCTGAGTGTGAGGCTGGTGGGGTTCGGGTGCGGTGGGTTCCGGTGGATTATGCGTCGCATTCGGTGCAGGTGGATGGGGTGCGGGAGCGGTTGCTTGAGGTGTTGGGGTCGGTGGTGCCGCGGTCGGGTGGGGTTCCGTTTCATTCGACGGTGACTGGTGGGTTGTTGGATACGGCGGAGTTGGGTGCTGAGTATTGGGTTCGGAATTTGCGGGAGACGGTGTTGTTGGAGGATCGGGTTCGGGGTTTGGTGGGTGATGGGCATCGGGTGTTGGTGGAGGTTAGTCCGCATCCGGTGTTGGTGCCGGCGTTGCAGGAGACTGTGGATGAGTGTGGTGAGTTGGTGGCTGTTGTGGGGTCGTTGCGGCGGGATGATGGGGGTCTTCGGCGGTTTTTGATGTCGTTGGGTGAGGTTTTTGTTCGGGGTGTTGGGGTGGATTGGGGGGTGGCTTTCGGGGGTGTGGGTGCCCGGTCGGTGGATTTGCCCACCTACCCCTTCCAACGCCAGTCCTACTGGCTGACCGAGCGGGGCCCCGGGGCCGGCGATGTCTCGGCGGCCGGCCTCGCGAGCGCCGACCATCCGTTGCTGGGCGCGGTCACCAGCCTCGCGAACGGCGATTCCTTCCTCTTCTCCGGGCGGCTCTCGCTGAACAGCCACCCGTGGCTGGCCGACCATGCCGTGCACGGCACCGTCCTGCTGCCCGGTACGGCGTTCGTCGAACTCGCCTTCCGGGCGGGAGACCAGGTGGGTTGCGATCTCATCGAGGAGATCACCCTTGAGGCCCCGCTCCTGATCCCGGTGCAGGGTGCGGTCCGGCTCCAGCTGACCGTGGGCGAGGCCGATGATCTCGGCCGGCGCAGCCTCGCGGTCCATTCCCGGCCGGACGGTGTCCCGGAGGACGTTCCGTGGACCCGCCACGCCGGCGCCGTCCTGGGCACCGGGGGAGCACCGTCCGCGCGGCCCGCCCTGGCGGACTGGCCGCCCGCCGACGCGGAGCCACTGGACGTCGCCGGCTTCTATGACGCTGCCGCGGCAGCGGGTTACGAGTACGGTCGGGCCTTCCAGGGCCTGACGTCCGCCTGGCGGCGCGACGACGAGGTGTTCGCCGAAGTCGCCCTGGACGCGGAGGAGGAGCGGACCGCCGGCCGGTTCGGGCTGCATCCGGCGCTGCTGGACGCCGCCCTGCACGCCGTGGGGCTGGGCGTGTCCGCGACCGACGAACTCAGGCTTCCCTTCTCCTGGCGCGGCGTGGTTCTGCACCGCACCGGGGCGTCCCGGCTGCGGGTGGCGCTGCGCTCGGGCGGTCCGGACGAGCTGGCGCTGACCGTCGCGGACGACACGGGCGCGCAGGTGCTGTCCGCCGTCTCCCTGGTGACCCGGCCGATCACTCCCGACCAACTCGCGGCCGGTCGACCCGGCCGCGTGGACGCGCTGTTCCGGATCGACTGGACCGCGCTGCCCCCAGCGGAGGAAACCGTTCCCCCGAGCCTGTGGGCCATGGTGGGCCCCGACTCGCTGGGACGCGACGGCGCCGAGGTCAAGCGCTACCCGAACCTGGGCGGTCTGGCTTTCGCGCTGGCCTCGGGCTCCGTACCGCCGGGCGTGGTGCTGGCCACCCTCCCCGCGGGTTCGGCAGACGTGCCGGGAAGCACTCGCCGGGCCGTCCGCACCGCCCTCCGACTGTTGCAGGGGTGGCTGAAGGACCCGCATCTGGACTCCTCGCGGCTGGTCTTCGTGACTCGGGGCGCGCTCGTGGCGAGGCCGGACGAGCAGGTCGGGGACCTGTCACACGCCGCGATCTGGGGTCTGGTGAGGGCGGCGCAGCTGGAGCATCCCGACCGCGTCGCGCTCGTCGACCTGGACGGCCGGGCGGAGTCGCTGGCGGCGCTCGAGCGTGCGGTCGCCTCCGGTGAGCCGCAACTGGCCGTCCGGGGCGGGACGCTGTTCGTCCCGGGGCTGGTGCGTTGCGCCCCGCCGTCCGGCGAGAGCGCGCGGCGTGCCTGGGACCCGGAGGGGACCGTCCTGATCACCGGCGGCACCGGGACCCTCGGTGGGGTGCTCGCCCGGCATCTCGTGACCACACGGGGGGCTCGGCACCTCCTGCTGACCAGCAGGCAGGGCATGGCGGCGGCGGGCTCCGCGGATCTCGTACGGGAGCTGTCCGCGCTCGGCGCCGAGGTCACGGTGACGGCCTGCGACGTGGCCGACCGCGCGGCGGTCGAGGAACTCCTCGCCGCCATCCCGGCCGCGCATCCGCTGACCGCCGTGGTGCACGCGGCCGGCGCCCTGGACGACGGGGTGGTCGAGGCGTTGACGGCCGAGCGTGTGGAGAAGGTCCTGCGCCCCAAGGTCGACGGCGCGTGGCACCTGCACGAGCTCACCGCCGACCACGATCTGGCAGCCTTCGTGCTGTTCTCCTCGGCCGCCGGTGTCTTCGGCAGCATCGGCCAGGCCAACTACGCGGCGGGCAACACGTTCCTCGACACTCTGGCGCAGGCCCGTCGGGCCCGGGGCCTGGCCGCCCAGTCGCTGGCCTGGGGCTACTGGGAGGAGGCGAGCGGTCTCACCGAGGGGCTGGGCGAGGCCGACCTGTCGCGCTTCAGCCGGCTGGGCATGGTGCCGATGTCGTCCGACGAGGGTGTGGCGCTGTTCGACGAGGCCACCGCCACGGGGGACGCTGTCCTCGTCGTGGCCCCGCTCAACCTGGCCGCCCTGCGGGCCCAGGCGGTGCCGGGCATGGTGCCGGCGATGTTCCGGGGGCTGGTCGGCGGCGTGGTCCGGCGCACTGCCGTCTCCGGTCCGGGCACCGCGGACAATGCCCTGCTCCGGCGCCTGGCGGGTCTGCCAGAAGCGGAGCGGGTAGGGGAGTTGCTGGACATCGTCCGCGCGAGCGCGGCCACGGTGCTCGGCCACGTGACGCCGGACGCGATCGGGTCGGACCGCGCCTTCCGGGACGTCGGGTTCGACTCGCTGACCGCCGTGGAGTTCCGGAACCGGCTGGGCGGGCTCTTCGGCCTCCAGTTGCCGGCCACGCTGGTGTTCGACTATCCGACCCCGGCCGTGTTGGCCGGCCACCTGGCAGAGCGGGCCTCCGGCCTGGCCCCCGCGTCGCCGGTGGCGCCGCTCGCGGCCGGCGCGGCGGTCGACGAACCCATCGCGATCGTGGGGATGGCCTGCCGGTTCCCCGGCGGGGTGGCCTCACCCGAAGACCTGTGGGGCCTGCTGCTGGCGGGCGGTGACGCGATCACGACCTTCCCCACCGACCGCGGCTGGCCCGACGACCTCTTCGATCCCGACCCGGAGGCGTACGGCAAGTCGTATGCCACCGAGGGTGGCTTCCTCCATGACGCGGCCGACTTCGACGCCTCGTTCTTCGGTATCTCGCCCCGCGAGGCGCTGTCGATGGACCCACAGCAGCGGCTGCTTCTGGAGACCTCGTGGGAGGCGTTCGAACGGGCCGGCATCGACCCCGCGTCGGTGCGGGGCAGCAGGACCGGGGTGTTCGCCGGAGTCATGTACAACGACTACGGCACGCGGATGCCGTCCGGAATGGAGGGTTTCGAGGGTTACCTCGGCAATGGCAGCGCGGCCAGTGTGGCGTCCGGCCGGATCTCCTACACCTTCGGTCTTGAGGGCCCCGCGATCACCGTGGACACGGCCTGCTCCTCCTCGCTGGTGGCCCTGCACCTCGCGGCCCAGGCACTACGTCAGGGCGACTGCACGTTGGCGTTGGCCGGCGGGACCACGATCATGTCCCAGCCGTCCCTGTTCCGGGAGCTCAGCCGCCAGCGGGGCCTTGCCAGGGACGGGCGCAGCAAGTCGTTCGCCGCCGCCGCCGACGGGGCGGGTTTCTCCGAAGGCGTGGGGATGCTGCTGGTCGAGCGGTTGTCCGACGCGCGCCGCAACGGCCACCGGGTCCTCGCGGTGGTCCGTGGCACGGCCACGAACCAGGACGGGGCGAGCAACGGACTGACCGCTCCGAACGGGCCTTCGCAGCAGCGGGTGATCCGGCAGGCGTTGGCCGACGGCGGCCTGACGGTCCGCGACGTGGACGCGGTCGAGGCCCACGGCACGGGTACGACCCTCGGCGACCCGATCGAGGCCCAGGCTCTCCTGGCGACCTACGGTCAGGACCGACCGGAGGACGCCCCGCTCTGGCTCGGTTCGCTCAAGTCGAACATCGGCCACACCCAGGGGGCCGCGGGCGTGGCCGGTGTGATCAAGATGGTGTTGGCGATCAGGCACGGGCTGCTCCCCAGGACGCTGCACGTGGATGAGCCGTCCCCGCACATCGACTGGTCCTCGGGTGCGGTGAAGCTGTTGACCGAGGCCCGTCCGTGGCCGGAGACCGGGCGACCGCGCCGCGCGGGTGTCTCCTCGTTCGGCGTCTCCGGCACCAACGCCCACGTCGTCATCGAACAGGCCGAGGAGGAGGGGGAGGAGCCCGGCGCCGAGCCCTCGGCGCAGGACCTGCTGCCCTGGATCGTGACGGCCAAGACCGGCAGGGCGCTGCGCGCGCAGGCCGAACGCCTCCTCGACCTGGACGGCGTCGATCCCGTCGGGGTCGGCCGGGCGCTCCTGGCGACACGCTCGACGTTCGACCACCGCGCCGTGGTCCTGGGCCGGGAGCCGGAGGACTTCAGGAACGGCCTACGTGCCCTGGCCGAGGGTGTGGCCGCGCCGAACGTGGCGCAGGGCATGGCCAATCTGAGCGGCAAGGCGGTCTTCGTCTTTCCCGGCCACGGCTCGCAGTGGCCGGGGATGGCGGCCGAACTGCTGGAGGACTCGCCGGTGTTCGCGGCCCGGATGGCCGAGTGCGTCGCGGCCCTGTCCCCGTACCTCGACTGGTCTCCGCTGGACGTCATCCGCCAGGCGGCCGACGCGCCGTCCATCGAACGCCTCGATGTGATGCAGCCGGTGCTGTTCGCGGTGATGGTCTCCCTGGCCGAGTTGTGGCGGAGCCACGGTGTCGAGCCGGCGGCCGTCGTCGGCCACTCCCAGGGGGAGATCGCGGCAGCCTGCGTGGCCGGCGCGCTGAGCCTTCCCGACGCGGCGCGCATCGTGGCGCTGCGTAGCCGCCTCCTCGTGGAGGAACTGCTCGGTCTCGGCGCGATGGCGGCCGTCCGGCTGTCCCCAGCGCTGGCGCAGGAGCGGATGGACCGGTGGCGCGGCAGCATCGTGGTCGCCGCCGTCAACGCGCCGGGGGCCGTGCTCGTCGCGGGCGACCTCGCCGACCTGCACGAATTCGTCGCCGAGTGCGAGGCGGACGGGATCAAGGCCAGGGTGCTCTCGGCGTCGGCCGCGACTCACTGCCCCATCGTGGACAGGGTGCGCGAACCGCTGTTGGCGCTTCTCGGCCCCATCGAGTCGCGCCCGTCGTCTGTCGCCTTCTACTCGACCGTCACGGGCGGCCTCGTGGAGACCGGCGGGACGCTCGGCACCGAGTACTGGTTCCGGAACATGCGCGAGCCGGTGGCCTTCGAGGCGGCGGTGCGCGCGCTGCTGGCCGACGGGTACCGGATGTTCGTCGAGTCGAGCGCCCACCCGGCCCTCTGCACGGGGGTGCAGACCATCGCCGCCGACCTCGGTGTGGACACCGTCGTGGTGGGCTCGCTGCGTCGCGACGAGGGCGGTTGGGTCCGGTTCGCGGGTTCGCTCGCCGAGGCGTACGTGCGTGGTGTTCCGGTGGACTGGAAACCCGTGCTGGGCTCCGGTGACGTGCGTGGCACGGAGCTGCCGACCTATGCCTACCAGCGGGAGCGGTTCTGGCTGGACGTCCCCGCCCGGCGACCGGGCGACATGTCGTCCGCGGGCATCGACGCCGCGGGTCATCCGCTGCTCGGTGCCGCCGTCGAGGTGGCCGACACCGGCACGCTCCTGCTCACCGGCAGGCTCGCCCTCGCCGACCAGCGGTGGCTGGCCGGTCATGCGCTGCGCGACGCGGTCCTGCTGCCCGGCACCGCCTTCGTCGAGCTGGCGATGCATGCGGCCACCGAGGCGGGCAGCGACCTGATCGAGGAACTGGCCCTGCACGCGCCGATGGTGCTGCCCGAGGAGGGGGCGCTTCGCCTGCAGGTCCTGGTCGGTCCCGCGGACGCGTCCGGCCGCCGAACGCTTGGCGTGTACTCCCGGCCGGACGGGCCGGACCTACCGTGGACCCAGCACGCGGAGGGCGTGTTGACCAAGGGTGCGGCCGGTCCGGTCGCGGATGCCCTGACGGAGTGGCCCCCGGCGGGCGCGGAGCGGGTCGACCTCGACGGCTTCTACGCGGCGGTCGCCGAGGCCGGCTACGTCTACGGGCCGGCCTTCCAGGGGCTCCAGGCCGTCTGGCGCACCACCGGCGACGACGTCGAGGTCTACGCCGAGGTGGCCCTGCCGGAGGGCCTGGGCACCGCTGCCGGGTTCAGTGTGCACCCCGCCCTGCTGGATGCCGCGTTGCAGGCACTCGCCGCGGCGGGTGGCACCGACCCGGCGAACCCCGGCGGCCCGGTGCGGCTCCCCTTCTCCTGGACGGGGGTGTCGGTGCACGGGGCAGCCCCGACCAGTCTGCGGGTGCGTCTGGCCCGCGTCGGCCCGGACACGGTGTCGATCGTGGCGGCCGACGAATCGGGCACACCGATCCTGTCCGTCGACGCCCTCGTCATCCGGGCGATTTCCGAGGAGAACATCGCGCAGTTGCGCGGTCGCCACCGCGACGCCCTGTTCCAGCCCGACTGGATTCCCGTCGCGCCCGGTCGTCTGACGGCCGCGAGGCACCTGGAGGAGCTGGGCCGCGGCCGGTACGCCGATCTCGCAGAGCTGGTCGGCGCGGTGCGGGAGGGCGCCCCGGTCCCGGACACGGTGGTGCTGCCCACCGGCACGTTCGCGGCCCCGGGCGGGGATTTGGCGGCCGCCGCCCGTGCGGCCTCGCACCGCCTGCTGGCGGAGCTCCAGGTGTGGCTGGCGGCGGACGCGCTGGCCACGTCGAAGCTTGTCGTGGTGACGTCCGGCGCGGCGGTGGTCCGTCCACAGGACGGTGTACGTCTCGATCAGGCCGCGCTCTGGGGCCTGGTCCGGTCGGCCCAGTCGGAGCACCCCGGGCGTTTCGTCCTCGTGGACAGCGACGGGCACGACGCGTCGCTGCGCGCGATTCCGGTCGCCGCGAGCTGCGGGGAGCCGCAGGTGGCGGTGCGGGAGGGTGCGCTGTGCGCGCCGCGGCTGGCCCGGGTGGCGCCCTCCGCCGCCGCCGAAGGCGGGTGGGATCTCGACGGGACCGTCCTGGTCACCGGCGGAACGGGCGGGCTGGGACGCCTGCTCGCCCGCCACCTGGTCCGGGAACGTGGGGTGCGCCATCTGGTGCTCGCCTCGCGCCAGGGCCCCGAGGCGGACGGCGTGGCGGCCCTGGTGGCCGAACTGGCGGAGACCGGTGCCGAGGTGACGGCCGTGGCCTGCGACGTCGCGGACCGCGAGGCTCTGCGGGGCCTGCTCGCGGGGCTCTCCCGGCCGCTGACCGGAGTCGTGCACGCCGCCGCCGTTCTGGACGACGGCGTCGTGTCCGCGCTGAGCCCCTCCCGCCTCGACGCGGTGCTCCGGCCCAAGGCGGAGGCGGCCTGGCACCTGCACGAACTCACCGCGGACCTCGACCTGAGGGCCTTCGTCCTCTTCTCCTCCGCCGCGGGAATCCTCGGCTCTGCGGGCCAGGGCGCCTATGCCGCGGCGAACGCGTTCCTGGACGCCCTGGCCCAGCACCGCCGTGCCGCCGGGCTTGCGGCGCAGTCGTTGGCCTGGGGCCTGTGGGAGGACCTGGCGCAGCGGACCGGCGGCGACGTTACCCGCCTGGTCCGCTCCGGCGCGGTGGCGATGTCCGCGCGGGAGGGACTGGACCTGTTCGACACCGCACTCTCCCTGTCGGCCCCGGTCCTGGTCCCCGCTCCGATGGACCCACCGGCGCTGCGTTCCTGGGCCGAGGAGGGGAGCCTGCCGCACCTGCTACGGGGCCTCGTTCCGCCGGCCCGGCAGCCGGTGGGGCGTCCCGACGGCCCGCAGGCCCTTCGCGGCAGCCTGCTGGGCAGGGACGCCACCGCGCAGGAGGCCGTGCTGGTCCAGCTCATCCGGAACCAGGTCGCCACCGTGCTCGGCTTCGGCAATCCCGATGAGGTGCATCCCACCAGCGGGTTCAAGGAGATCGGATTCGACTCCCTGACCTCGCTGCAACTGCGCAACCGCCTCAACGCCGCCACCGGGCTCCGCCTTCCGGCCACGCTCCTGTTCGACCACCCCACGCCGGGAGACCTGGCCCGGCGGCTGCTCGTGGACCTCACGTCCGACGGCGGGGCCGCGCAGGCACCGTCGCCGTCGTTCGGCTCGCTTGAGGCCATGTTCCGCCAGGCCTGCGAGCAGGGCAGATTCGATCAGGGCCTGGAGTTGGCGGTGACCGCCTCGGGGCTGCGCCCGCACTTCGACGAGACCTCGAAGGAGGTGAAGTTCCCGGACCCGGTCCGGCTGGCTCAGGGCCCTGCCACCCCCCGCCTGGTCTGCTTTCCGTCCCTGGTCGCCCTGTCGGGCACCTTCCAGTACGCCCGCTTCGCGACATCCTTCGCGGGCGTCTGCGATGTCTCGGTGCTGCCGGAACCGGGCTACTCCGCGGGCGACCCGCTGCCCGCCTCGGTGAGCGCGCTTGCCCGCCTGCACGCCGACGCCGTTCGGACCTTCGCGAACGGCACTCCATTCGTGCTCGTCGGGTATTCCTCGGCCGGCTGGATCGCGCAGGCCGTCGCCGCCGAACTCGAGGCGCGGGGCCTCGCCCCGGCGGGCCTCGTCCTGATCGACTCCTACGCGCCGGACAGTCCTGTCCTGGCGTCCGCACAGGCGGGAATCCTTCGAGGGCTCTTCGAGAGGGAGAAGGACCTCGGCCTCATCGACGACACCTGGCTCACCGCACTCGGGGCGTACTCCAAGATCTTCTCGGCCTGGACCCCGGACCGGACCGCCCTTCCCACCCTCCGCATCCGGGCCGCGGAGCTTCTCGGCGGCGGGACCGCTCCCTCTGCCACGGACGCCGTGGAGGTGCCGGGAGACCATTTCACGATGATGGAGGAGCACGCCACCACGACCGCCAAGGCCGTCCTGGCCTGGATCAATACCCTCTGACGGTGCCGAGGTGGGAGCGGGTCACCGGGCCGGGCCGGGGGCAGGGGTCACCGGAGCCCGGTGGCACCCGCGTCGTGCGGTGCCGGCAGGTCGAACGTGAGCCCCCGGTAGACGGACGCGTTGCCGGCGAGGCGTCGGCACGCGGCGAGGGTCTGCCTCAGCTTCGAGCGGTACTCCGTCTCGGTGCCGTCGAGAAGGACGCCCAGCGTGGTGCCGCTGTGCGCGCACACCACGCCGAGGCCGCCCACGTCCCGGCAGGTCGCCCGCAGTGCGGCCAGCAGCCGTTTCGGCCTCAGCCGCTGGTTCATCTCCGCGCTGCGGGTCGCGACCCTGCCGACCTCCGTCAGGTCGCCGGTGCGGACCGCGGCGCTGAGACGGTGCAGCAGGTCGGCGTACTCGTGCTGGTCTCGTCGCGAAAAGGGTTTCGGGAGCCGGTTGAACTCAAGGGTGTCGACCTCGCCGCCCTCGTCCACTCCGACCACCGACACCGGAGGCAGCGAGCCGAGCGTCGACCGGATGCGGACGGCCCGGTGGTGGAAGGCCACCACGCCCGGATACAGCACGCCGTCGGTCGGTTCGATAGCGCGCAGGTAGTCCTCGAGCCGCGTCGGCGGGAGTTCGACTCCGAGCACGCCGCAGACGGCGTGTGCGGTCGCGACGAGGTCCGCCGACGAGCTGGCGAGCCCCTTCCCCTCCGGGATGTCGCTGCGCAGCACCAGGTTGCCGCCCGTCGTCCCCGTCGCGTGGTCGGCGGCGATGAGACGGGCCAGGGTGAGCGCCTTGGTCTTGTGCGGTGGCCAGACCGCCAGGTCGCGCAGCTCCGGGTCACGGTGGAAGGTCGCTGTGGACCACCGCGCGATGGGCATGGTGACCAGGAAGTCACCGTCCTCTTCCGGCAGCACGCCCTGTAGCAGCTCTCCGAAGGTGCCGTACGCCCGGCCGACGAAACGGTTCCGCGGGCGGCGCGTGCTGGCCTTCGGCGTGGTCATCGCCCCGCCGCCACCGCAGACTCCCCCCGCCGGTCCGCCACGGTCGTGAAGCGCAGTTCACCGACGGCGGCCCTGGCCCGGTCGAGGGCCGCACGTGCCGACGTGCCCGTCGCCCACGCGTACGCGGGCCGGTCCCGGGACATGGTCAGCGGCGAGATCCGGTCGCCGCGACCGACGGTCACCGATACGTCCCGCACGTGCGGAATCAGGCGGGCCGCGTCGATTCCGTCGATCGACTCGATGACGCCGTCCGCGGTCGGCTCGGCGTACCAGATCGCGGCGTAGAGCGGTGCGGCGTCGAAGCGACGCTTCGCCACCTCCACGTCGTCGAGTACGGACATTCCCACGCTCTGCCGCACCAACGCGTCGGCGAGGTCGATGGACGAGATTCCCGCAAGCATCTGCGGGATCTCGTCGCCGGCCAGCCGCAGGTGGGTTTCGATGATGCGCACGCGCTCCGGCGTGACGATCACCTCCGTGTGCGTGACACCGGTCTGGACCCCGAGGGCGTCGAGGGCCGCCCCGACCGTCCGCTCGATGTCCGAGCGGACCTCCGGCGACAGCGGGGCGGGCAGCACGTGCCCGATCTCGACGAAGCCGTTGGCCAGGTGCTTCTCCGTCACACATACCACCAGGTGTCGCCCGTGCTCGCTGACGGCCTCCACGCTGAACTCCCGGCCCTGGTGGAACCGCTCCACCATCACCTGCGTGACGTCGAGACTCTCGGCCGCGCTCGTGGCGTGCCGGAAGGCCGGACCGATCTCGTCCGCCGACCGGACGAGGACCACCCCGCGACTGCCCACTCCGCTCAGCGGCTTGCAGATCAACGGGTAACCGGCCTGGTCACCGAAGCGGCGGATGTCCTCGACGGTGTGCGCCACGGCCGCCGGCGTGTCGTCCACCCCGGCCGCTGCCAGGCGTTGGCGCATCGCACACTTGTCGCTGATGTACCGGTACGTCTCGGCCGAGGGCGCCGTCAGACCCAACGCCTGCGCGATCGCCGCCGTCTTGTCGGTGTCGTACTCGGTGAAGTTCGCCAACCACGTCACGGGTGCGACGTCGTTGATGAACGTGGCGGCGGCCACCCACTCCGACACCGCCGCCGACTGGGGGAGCACGACCAGGCGATCGATCCGCTCGGGCTCCTGCAGGTACGGCACCGCCTGCTGCTGACAGATCACGCTGGTCCTCAGGCCGGGACGAGCCGCCCGGGCACGCGGCGGGAGCTCGCTGCCCGCGCCGATGATGAGCAGGTGCAACTCATTCCTCCTTAGTGAGCGGCCGGTGCGGCTGGCGCGGTGGCCCCGCGGGTGTGCTGTTCGCGAGCGAGCCGCTGCCGCTCGACGAGTCGGAGGGTCGACCGTCGGAAGCCGGCGCCACCGAGAACGAACGTGACCCCGAGCAGAGCCCAGCCGTACGGGCCGAAGCTGCTGACGAGCGCGGTGACGGCGGCGGGTCCGCAGACATCACGGGCGGACTGACCGAGGCCGAACATCGCCAGGTAGGAGCCGCGTGCGTCACTCGGGGACAGCGCGAAGGAGATCTCCCAGGCAGCGGCGGCGTGCAGGTTCTCGCCGAGGGTCAGCAGCACGGCGGCGACCGACACGAGCACAGCGGTGACGATCGGTCCGGCGATGCCGACAAAGCACAGGGTCAAGCTCGACCCGGCCAGCAGGGCGCCGGCCGCGACCGCCGCCCACGCCGCCTGGGGCACGGTCCGGGTGAATCTCGTCCACCACACCTGCCCGGCCGCGGTCAGAACGGTGTTGATGGCGAGGACGATGCTCACCATCGCCGTGGGTGCGTCCTTGTCGCTGGCCAGCCACAGCGGCAGCGCCACGAACAGGACGGTGTCGTGCAGCGACAGCACGCCGTTGAGGCCGCTGAGCCCGAGGTGTCGCCATCTGCCCACGCGCGCGGCGGGTTCGGCGACCTCCGGAAGGGCCGCGGCTGCCTCCACCGCGTCGGCGGCGGGACGGATCCGCCACAGTTGGCTGGCGGTGAAGACGAACGACAGGCCGTTGGCCGCCGTCAGGAGGAGGAAGCCGGTGCGGAGATCCACGGTCAGCACGGCCGCGGCGGCGAGCGCCCCACCGGACATGCCGATGTTCTGGGTCGCCCGCATGACGGCCATCGTCTTCGTACGGGCCGCGCCGTCGAACAGGCTGCCCACGAGGGCTTGGGTGAGGGGGTAACTGGCCTTGTCCGCCACCCCGATGACGCAGACCAGCACGAGGAAGCCGGTGAAGTCGTCCACCCAGAGGTAGGCGAGGTAGACGGCCGCCCGCAGGAGGTGTAACGCGACGAGGGTCGGACGGAATCCGATCCGGTCGGCGAGGGCGGCGATCGGCATGGCGGCGACCAGGCCGGCGGCACCGGCTATCGAGATGCCCAGCGACACCTCCCAGGCGCTGAGGCCGATGACCCGCGTGAAGTACATGACGTTGCCGGCGTAGAAGAGGCCGCTGCCGAAGGTGCCGACCAGGGCGTTGACGACGAGGATACGAGCGGGTCCGGCGGGAATGGCACGGGACACCCGGGTCGCTAACCGCGGGGGCATGAGTGCTCCGCGTGCGGCGCCACGCCGTTCGCGCCGGCGTGGTCGGCGCTCGTGGCCTCGATCAGGGCCATCGCCGTGGACGGGTCCGGTGCGAACCGCACGAGCTGGGACACCGGCAGGTCGAAGAAGCCGTCCTCCTCCATCCGCGTCAGCTGCTGGTGGAGCCCGTCGTAGAAGCCCCCGATGTTGATGATCACGATGGGCTTGTCGTGCACCCGGTGCCGCTTCAGCTCGATGACATCCGTCGCCTCGTCCAGCGTGCCGGTGCCGCCCGGCAGCACCAGGACGGCGTCGGAGCGTTCGAGCAGCAGCGCCTTGCGGGCGGCGAGATCAGCGGTGACGATCACCTCGTCGCCCTCGTTGAGCTTCTGCCGCAGGACCCAGCGCAACGACTCGACGGAGACCCCGATGAGGCGACCGCCCGATTCCTGGACGGTGTCGGCCAGGATCTGCATCAGACCGGCCTCGGACCCGCCCCAGACGAGATCGTGCCCGTGGCCGCTGATCAGATTGCCGAGTTCCCGTACCGCGCTGGCGTAGGACTCGTCGGTGTTGGTGGCGGATAGGAATACGCAGATTCGCACTGACGGATCTCCCGTGTCTGGTCTTCGATCGGGTCGGCGGTGCAGCGGTCGGCCAGGTGGTGGTGTCCGTGCGGACGGACGCCCGGGCTCACGAGGGGAACAGGTCGGGTTGCCGCTCTGCCAACCAGGCCACCGCCTGGCGCAGGGGCGCGGCGCGCATGGTGTGGCGCATCCGCTCCGCGAACGACATCTCGGCGAGGGTCGTGCCGGTGTCGCCGACCTCGAAGACGGGGGTCCACCCGCCGAGGTCGCCGCGCGGAGGGACGATCCGTCCGGTCGTCTGCCCCTGCCACACGCTCGTCTCGCCCCGGTGGACGACCCCTACCGCGCTGACCGCGGTGGCCGCCGTCGGTCCCTCCGCGGTGAGTGCCTGGTACAGCCGGGCCGTACCGAGTTCTTCGACGAACCATTTGATGAGGGCGCCCGGCAGCGTGTGCCAGTGGTGCACGAAGAGCCCGGTGTCCTCGACCAGGACCGGCTTCGTGAGGCCGGCGGCCGCCACCTGGTGGAGCTTGTGACGAACGACCACGGCGGGATCGGGCGACTGGATCTCCGTCAGTTCGATGTCCAGCGGCTCGATCCCGGGGATGATCTCCCGGGTCTCGGCAATCTTGATCTTGTTCTGGCTGGCCAGGTAGGCGACGACCATGGGGGAGCGCATCCTCGGATTAGACGTGTCACAGGACCGGCATGTCGTACCACCGCACGGGTGGGTCGCCATGCGACAGGGGGAGTACGAACTTGTGTGCCTCCAGCAGTTGGGTGTCGTAGGACTGGCCGGCCCGGGCGAAGCGCTTCCTGATGCTCTTCCGCACCCGGCCCGGGTCGCGCCCGAGGCGGAGGTGGAACGAGCTGTCGGGTTGCAGCAGCACGAAGACCTGGTTCTTGATGCCGAAGGTGTACCTGCTGTGGTGGGGGCCGTAGATCGGGGCGAAGACGGCCATGAAGTAGTCCATCTCCGCGTACGACAGCCGCCAGCGAGGCTGTTGGATCAACTCCGGGTCCACCGCCCGAGGCTGGCTCGGGTCGCCCCGCAGGACGGCCCGCACCAGGGAATGTGTCAGGCGGCCGAGACCTCGCAGGTCGGCGGCGTCCACAATGGTGAGGGGGAACCAGAGAACGAACGCGTCGAGTCGGTCCCGTTCGGCGCGACGGGTGAAGCTGGTCAGGTCCGGCAGCGCGCGGTCCAGGTGATCGTCGATGGGGCCACCCCGGTAGCTCGGTGCCGCGACGAGGTTGGCTCCGCTGGCGAAGGGGCATCGCGTCTGCGCGGTCAGCGGGCGGATCGCGTCCAGGGCAGGGACCCCGTCCCCGGTGGGCCACCGGCCCGACTCGCTGTTGACAGTTGAGACAGTCACGGCATCGGGCTCCTCCACGAGACTCACAGGTCCGGACCCAGGTGTCGGACGTCTAGCCGCGGTCGACGCGACGTTCGGCGAGGACGTGCCCCCACTGGTGGTAGTGGTCGACCGGGTAGTCGAGGTGGGCCCGGTCGAGGGTGGGCGCCATCGCCCGGTTGTAGTGCACGTGCCACTCGGGGCGGCCGTGGAAGTACTCCTTCCACCACCCGGCCTCCGGGCAGTTGGGCCGGCCCTTGTACTTCTCCTCGTAGGGGAGCATGTAGTCCACGTAGAGCAGCCCACCCAGCCGTACGCAGCCGCCCACCAGGTCGACCATGTCGGCGAGGTCGTGGCTGATGTTGTTCGAGTACTGGAGCGCGCCGCTGGTGAAGACGCCGTCGAACCGACGCTCCGGCGGTGTGTCGACGAAACTGCCGTGGTGGATGTCGACAAGCTCCTCCAGCCCCTCCGTCTTGAGACGGGCGGTGAGCCCCGGCACGTGCACCCTGCCGCTGCTGTCCTCCTTGTAGCCGCCGAAGAGGGTGATCTCGTCGATGTCGGCAGCCCAGACCCTGATGCCCCGCCGGGCCGCGGGCAGCACGAACTTTCCGTCGGCACAACCGAGCACGGCCAGGGTGAGCGGCTCACCCGGTGCGGCCGGTGTCAGCCGCCGGAGGAAGTGGTAGAAGCGCTTCGGGGGCGCACCCCACAGACTCGCCGTCTTCATGGGTGTTGTCTCCTCGGTGCCGGGGCTGTCACAGCCCTTTGAATAGGTGAGAGGTGGTGATCAGGACCGTGCGATCGGCGGACGGGATGACGCCGCGTCGCCGGAGGTCGTCGTAGGCGGCCAGCACGGTGCAACTGCTGATCTCCCAGGTGTGCCCGTGTCGACCCGCCCGCTCGTACCAGCCGGTTGCCACGTCCTCCCGCACCACCACGACGCTGCCCGCACTGCGGGTCACCGCGGCGTGGGCCTGCACGGTCGTGCTGTCCCCGGCGATGGAGTGGAGGCTTCCGGCGCTGTCGGGAAAGCGTGTCGCGACGTCCCGGCCGGCGAGCACCTCGGACAACCGGGGGAAGGGTTCGACCAGGTGGAGGCGTGGCACGCGACCGCCCGTCAGGGCCGACCACTGGGTGAAACCGAGGTGGATGCCCCACGCCAGATCGCCACGGCTCGACGGAATCACGACGTCGTCCACCCCGCCGGGCACGTTGGCCGCGATCTCCCAGGCGATGGCCTTGTAACCCTCGATCCCGAAGCAGCTACTGCCGATGACGATGTCGGCGACGTTGGAGACGGCCAACGAGTCGTCGCGCGCGGCCGCCTCCTTGACGTACCGGACACGTTCCTCGTCCGTGTCGAAGGTGCGCAGGTCCGCTCCGAGCCCGCGCAGCGGCCCCGCGAGCGATTCGGGCAGCCAGGTGAAGCCGGCCACCACGGCCCGGAGACCGACGGCGGCGGCGAAGGCGGCGGTGGCCAGCCCGGCGTTACCGGAGGATCCGACGACGACGCGCTCGTAGCCGGAGACCTTCGCGTGGGTCACCACCATCGCCGCGAACCGGTCCTTGTGGGATCCGGTCGGATTCGCCGCCTCGTTCTTGACGAGCACCCCGTCGAGCCAGGGCAGTGGGAACAGCGGCGTGTGCCCCTGGCCCAGATTCGGAACCACCGGGTACGGCACCAGTTGGTCCTGGCGTACCGCGTCGGTGGGGTAGCGGCAGAACAGGTTCGAGCCGTGGCCCGCCGCGGCACAGGAGGGGCATCCGAGCGGATAGTCGCCGACCGGATGCTGGGTACCACATCGGACGCACTCCAGCGCCGTGACGGCGGTGCCGCTCGGCGGTCGTACCGCGTCCGTCATGTCACGTCCCAGACGTATCCGTGGGCGGAGGCGTGGTCGACGCCGGGTACGCAGAAGACGGACTCGTCATCGGACCGCTCCCACAGCCGCAGGCTGTCCTGGAGAGGCGCCTGCTCCGGCGTGTCACCCCGTTCGTCCCCGAAGCCGCTGAACAGGTAGGTGGGTGTGTCCGCCGGCCGGTGCCGCAGTAACGCGTCCCGCAGGAGCAGGAAGCGCCGGCGGGCCAGTTCGGCGGCCGGCACCTCGGTCGGGTACCGCTCCGGCTTGGCCTCACCGTTGTGGCGCAGCATGTAGGCGACGACGCCGAGCCCCGCGGCGGCAACGCCCTCGACCTGCCGCCGGATCTTCTCCTCCGTGTGGCTGTGGAGGCAGAGCGAGATGACGCAGATGCCGCCGTTGAACGGCGCCCCCAACCGTGCCGACGCGTACTGCCAGGCCGAGAGCCCGGGGAGGACCCGCACCCGCGGCAGGCTCCGCGCGTCGGCGATGGCGGACAACTCGCTGATCAGCGGGCCGGCCATGCCGAGGAGGCCAGGATCCCCGCCGGACACGATGACCACCCGCTCGCCGGCCCGGGCGCGGTCGAGGGCGGCCCGTGCCCGAGCGGCGAAGACGTTGTCGGTGGTGTCGGTGAGCGTCTGCACGTCGAAGCACTCCGCGCCGTCGCGCACCAGGTGCCGCACGGAGGCGATGAAGTCCTCGTGCCCGATGACGACGTCCGCCTCCTGGAGGCTGGTCCGTGCCTCGCTCGTGACATCCCCGCCATAGCCGATGCCGATTACCGAGATAGTCACTTCCGCACCACCAATTCGAGTTCCTCCTCCACTGCGGCCAGGGCCTCTTCCACCTGTTGCTGCGTGTCGGCGGCGACGATCACAAAGGCGGGTCGGTCGCCGAGCACCTCCTCCGTGGTGATCTCGTCACCGACGTGCCACGGGAACTCCAGCTGCACGACGTGCGGCAGGTACCGGGCTCGGTGCACCCCGCTGTGGGCGCTGACCCGGCCGGGCGGCGGTTGCAGGAAGCGCACCGCCGCGACGCGGTGGTGCCGCGGCGTGAGGTGTGTGGCCGGGGCCAGCCCGAGCCGGGCGGCCAGGGCCAGCCGCACCATGTCGATGCCGAGGGCTGCCTGGACCAGCTCCCGGATCTTGCCGCCGCCGTGACGGGTGTGGGTCTCCAGGACCTTCGGTCCGTCGGCGGTGAGGATGATCTCGGTGTGGGTCAGGCCGTGGCGTACGCCGAGAACGTCCAGAAACATCCGGACCGTGTCTTCGACCGCCCGGGTCTCGGCGGGGCTGAGTGCGACGGGGAAGATGTGCCCGTAGGCGACGAACTCGCCGGCCGCGCCCTTCGTCCCCAACTCGGTGCTGGTCAGCCCGATGACCGTGTGCTGCCCGTGCTGGCTGAACGCCTCCACCGACAGTTCGCGTCCGTGCAGCTCCGGCTCCGCCAGAAAGGGATAGCCGTCGGACGGCGGCGAGTCGCCATTCTGGTAGCGCTTGACCCCTTCGGAGCCGACGCCGGCGACGGGCTTGACGATGTACGTCTCGCGGGCCTCGCGCAGGAACGCCGCGAACTCATCCTGGCAACCGAGCCGGAGCCAGGGCAGCCGCAACTGCGGTGTCCCGTCCAGACTGGCCCGCATCAGCGACTTGTCGATCGTGCGGCGGACGACGTCGGGGCTGTTGTCCGCCACACCCAGCAGGGCGTTCACCTCGGCGGACAGGCTCATCGCGACTTCGGTGAGCGTGAGGCAGGCGTCGGCTCCGCCGATCACGGCACGGGCGGTGGCGACGATGGACTCGGGGCTGCGTTTCAGGTAGTCGGCGTCCGCGAGGGCGCAACTGCCGGCGGGCAGATCCAGGATCGAGACGAATGCGGGCGTGTCGATCACGAGCACCTCGGCACCGAGCCGCGTTGCCTCCTCTACGGTGTGTCGGGTCACGCCGAGGAGAATCAGTTTTGCCTTCACCTGCTTGCCTGTCGGAATGGCGGCATCAATGTAGAGGCCCCTTGTCTGTCGAAGCCAGGACGGGAGGCACTGCAATCGCTGATAAGCGCTGAAGCTATTCGAGGACGAGGCGAATGTGACGGGCGCCGGCATGCGCGCGACGCAGTGCCTCACCCGGGGTGGCACCGGTAGCGGTGACCGTCCCGTAGTTGGCGCTCTGATCGGTCGTGTTCGCCACGACGGTGCCCGGCCCGATCACCTCGTGCCAGCGCACGTTTCCGGGGAAGAATGCCAGGTCCTCGACGCCGAGGATCTCACCGAGGCGGCCGGGTCGGGGCAGGTGCTTGTCCACCTGAGCGAAAGCGGCAGCCTGTGGTGCGGTCCTCGCCAGCTCGACGTGCTGCTGACCCAGCTCCGGAACCAGTGCCTGGCTGATCAGCAAATGGTAAGGGCTGATCCCGTTCACCATTTCGATGCTCTCGCCGATCAGGCCACCGCCGAGCCGGCTGTTCACCTCGACGATCTCGAAGCCGTTGCCCGTGTCGACGAATTCGACATGCGACGGACCGACGCCACGGCCGATCGCCTCGAGCACCGCCGCCACCCAACGACGAACCCGGTCCTCCCAGTCCGTCCCGCGGCCGACCGGATAGGTCATGTCGAGTTCCCGGAACTCGGGGAGTTCCGAGATGGTCCTGCTGGTGACGCCACAGAGCAGCGTCCCGGCGGTGGTGGTGTAGGTTTCCGCGCTGTACAGGGGGCCGAAGGCGTAGGGCTCGACGGCCACCCGCTCCGGCGGCAGGCCACCCTCCACCAGTCGCGCGATCATCTTCTCGGCGTCCTCGACAGACCGGGCCAGCAGGACGTCGCGGCTACCCGTGCCGGCCGCGTCCTTGACGATCACCGGGCCGGACCAGGGCTGCTCGCGAAGGTCGAGCCAGTGCGTCGCGCGGGCGGCCCTGCCCTTGCTGAGCCCCGCGTCCACCAGGGTGTTGCGGACCCAGACCTTGTCCCTGAGGCGGCTCGCGTGGCGCAGCACGTTGACGAACCCGCGCTCCGCGGCGAGCACCTCGGCAGTCGCCGCCCAGGTGTCGGTGTTGGAGATGAGGCCGTCCACGGGGGCGAGCGCGTCCAGGGCACGGCGGATCGCGTCGATGTCGAACGTGTCGACGTCGACCACCCGCACGTGGTGGTGTTTGGCCAACTGCCGCCGGTAGTACTTGCGGTCGAAGGTCAACAGCACCAGATCGATCCCGCGTTCCTCGGCGGCGCGGGACAGCCGGTCCAGGCCGAAAGCCAGAGCCTCCAGCAGCACGACCCTGGTCATGTCACAGGCTCCGCTGTGGCGTGGAGAAGGCGGTGCCGTGCCGCACCCAGTCGGTCCTGCACCAGGGCAGACGAAGATCGTCCTGGTGGGTGATGAACAGCGGCAGCGACGGGTCCCGGGTCACCACCGGATCGGTCGAGGCGAAGACCTCCGGTACGTAGCGGTGCCCCGTGTCGGCGGCGACGAAGACGACCGGCTCACCGCGCCTCGCCGGACGGTGTTCCAGCGCCCAGGCCGCGGTCAGGTACGCGGCTCCGCTGGACAGGCCGGCGAACACGCCGTGGTGGCGCAGCAGGTCGACGCTGCCGGACCGGGCGTAGTCGAAGCCCATCCAGTGCACGGACCTGAAGGCGGCATAACGGATGTTGCCGAAGTAGATGCCACTGCCGAGACCGGAGATCAGGAACTTGGGATCGCTGATGTCCTGGCTGCCGAAGGACACGCTGCCGAACGGCTGGACACCGATCAGGTCGACGTCGACACCGACCTCTCCCAATGCCGTCGCCAGGCCGCCGGAGGACGCCCCGCTGCCCACACCGGTCACGAGCGTCACCCGGTCGGCGCGGAGGCTGTCCGCGAGTCGCTGGGCGATCGGCTGGTAGCCGGCGTAGTGGACCGGGTCGTGATACTGGCTCATCCAGTGCGCCCGCTGGTGGTCCTTGACGTACTCCACCACTCGTTGGACGCGCTCGGCCTGATCGAGGCTGGCATCCCGCGTGGCGCGGGGCTGGTCGACAGTCGCGCCGAGAAACTCCAATTGTGCCTTCAGCGTCAGGTCCACGCTTGGCGACGCGACGATATGGCATTTAAAACCGAACTTGTGGCACGCCAGCGCCAATGAGTAGGCATAGATTCCACTGGAACTGTCGACAAGCGTGTCCCCGGGCCTGATGCGGCCCTCGTCCATCAGCTGCTGAACAGCGCCCAGTGCGGAAGCGACCTTCATCGTCTCGAATCGGAGAACATAAAGGTCGTCTCTCAGGCGTATCAGATCCTCACGCGCTAACGCGTCGGCGACATGGTTGAACAAATTATCCCCCGTTATTTCAGCCAACCCTCATGTGCGGGTTCGCGGATATCGTCGCCACTCACTGCCGGAGCTGGCGCAACTGCGACCTCGGGCTACATGCCGGGCTGTCACAGCTCCGTGGGAGGCAACGTCATCGTGACGGGAACGTTAGTCGCAACAGGCATAGACGGCAACCCCAGTACGACTGTCAGATAGGTAATGGCGATCTACCTGGGAGGACGCCGTCTTCTATGGCTGTTGCCGTCCGCCTGGACGGTGCGAATCCGATGGCCGGGCCGTCGTCGAGTCGAGCGGGTTTCGCCCTCCGCCGGCCCAACCTTGGCAGACTGGCACCCGCGGAGCTGGCGTCGCGCGGTGACCGGTCGGACGGGGGGTCGCCGCCTCGGCGTCGTGTCGCCGGCCGCCGGGCGGCCTCGTACCCGAGGGGAACGGACGGGCCCCCGCGTCAGACCGCGACGAGGGTGCCGAGTCGGCGCTCGACCACCGGGAGCACGTCGGCGACGGTGATCGGGCGGCCCAGCTCGGCGGTGAGCGAGGTGACGCCGGCATCCCGGATGCCGCACGGCACGATCCGGTCGAAGAAGGTCAGGTCGCAGTCGCAGTTGATCGAGAAGCCGTGCAGGGTGACGCCCCGGGCGACCCGGATGCCGATGGCGGCCACCTTGCGGGCCGGCCCCCGGTCGTCCTCGGGCACCCAGACACCGCTGCGCCCCTCGACCCGGCCGGCGGTCAGCCCGAACTCGGCGCACACGTCGATGAGCAGCTCCTCGGTCCGGCGGACGTACGCGACCACGTCCACCGGGTCGGGCAGCCGCAGGATCGGGTAACCGACGAGCTGCCCCGGCCCGTGCCAGGTGATCTTGCCGCCGCGGTCCACGTCGACGACCGGAGTGCCGTCCGTGGGTCGGTCCCACGGCTCGGTGCGCTTGCCCGCGGTGTAGACGCTCGGGTGCTCCAGCAGCAGCACGGTGTCGCCGCGCTCACCAGCGACAACCGCCTCGTGCAGGCGCCGCTGCTCGTCCCAGGCGGCCTGGTAGTCGAGCAGGCCGGCGCGGACGGCCGTCAGACCGGGAGTCGTCGTCGTCACGGCGTCCAGCCTAGTCCTGATGTCGGCAATCGTCCCTGGTGAGCCGCCTCACCGGTGGCTCCGCCGCACCGACGCGCGCCCCCGACGCCGGGTCGGTCGGGCGGCGACGGCGCGGGCGGCGGACGACGGCCCCGGTTGGTGGGCGCGGCATCGCGGGCCGGCAGCGGGACGCTCGGGCGCGAGCCGGTCCCGCGTTCCCGGCGCGGCTACCGGTCCGCCGCCGGGATGCGCCAGAGCCAGACGTCGTCGACCCGCTGCGGCTCGCCGAACAGGGCGGTGCCGGTACGAAGCAGCGCCTCCTCGTCGACCTCGAACTTCGCGCCGTGCACCTGGTCGGCGAGCACCACCGTCTCGATCCGCCAGTGCCGCAGGTCCGACTGGACCTCCCGGATCGTTCCGTCGGTGACGATGGGCACCAGCCCGGTCCGGCCGGCCTGGTCCATCAACGCGCTCAGGGTGCGGGGCACCGGGCCGATCCGGCCGCGCCCGTCCGGCCCGCCGGGGCCGAGGAAGAAGCCGCCGGGGATCTCGAACTCGCCCTGCCGGTGCGACAGCGCGTACGCCTGCCAGCGTTGACCGTCCGGGTAGATGTCCACCGTCAACGGCACCGGCGTGAGCACCCCGTCCGGTGAGACGTAGTCCCGCCAGGTGCCCGAGATGATGAACCGCGGAATGGGCTCCCGCTCGTCGGTCAGCAGCGGGGTGGGCAGCAGCGGCACCAGGGCCACCGCGAACCCGATCAGCCAGGCCAACTCCGTGGAGCGGTGCCGGGGTGGTGCGGCGCGCAGGTGGTCGACCGCGTACGCCAGCAGCAGCCCGATCACCGGCGCCACCACCAGCGCCAGCCGGGCCGGCAGCGCGGCGTTCACCACCGGCAGTTGTCCGAGCAGGTCGAACGGCATGGGCAGGTCGGTGCGTCGCCCGTCGACCTTGGCGACCGGCCCGAAGGAGAGCACCGCGAAGATCAGCGCGAGGACGCCCAGCGCCCAGAGGGTGGCCCGGCGGCCCGCGTCGGCCCACCGCCAGAGCGCGACGAAGCAGACCACGGTGAGCACCAGCAGCGGAACGCCGAAGAACGAGTTCTCCTCGGTCGGGTTCGGTGCCAGCGAGGTGCCCAGCCCTGCCTCGCCGGCCAGCGAACGCCGCGGGAACGCGGCGAACGCGGCGATGTCCTCGGAGTGGATCACCGGGTCGAAGCCGGTGCCGTGGAACCGTTGCGGCCCGGCGAAGTGCAGCCACAGCGGGTACGACAGCAGCGCGCCGGCCACCACCGCGGTCGCCCCGAGCCCGCGCAGGAAGGTGGGCAGCACGGCACGGGCCTCGGCCCGGTTGACCGGGTGCAGTGCCCAGACGGCGACGAACACCCCGAGTGCCAGGGCGGCGAAGAAGAGCCCTTCGGCGGCGATCGAGAAGGCCACCGCGACCAGCACGCCGAGGATCACCCCGTCGCGCAGCCAGTGCCCGGGGCGGCGCAGCGCGAACAGACGCCAGATCAGCAGCGGCACCAGCCAGCCGGCGGTCCAGTTCAGGTGGGCGTTGGCATGCGAGACCATGCCGGGGGAGTAGGCGATGAACAGGCCACCCACCCCGGCGGCCAGCCGACCGCGGACCAGGTGCCGGGAGAGCAGCCAGTACCAGGCCAGTGCCGTGGCGAACAGGTTCAGGGTGAGGATCACCAGGAACGTGGCCGGCGGCCCGATCAGGTACGTGAGCGGGGCGAAGACCACCGCGTACACCGTGATCGAGGTGTTGACCGCGAGGTTCACGCCGTCCGGCACGTTGATCAGGTACGTGAAGAGCGGGTTGTCCCCATGGGTGACCGCGTGGCCGCCGAAGGCCAACAGCCACTCGAAGAGCGCCTGGTCGCTGGAGTTGACGGTGATGGTGCGGACGTTCGGGTCCCGCCACAGCCCACTTGTCACCCAGACGGCGAGCGCGAGCGCCACCAGCACGACGATCAGGTCGGCCCGGCGGTCCCGGACGACGCGCGGCGGTGACGCGGGTGCGGGCCCGGTGGCCAGCGACGGGGAGGACGGCACGCAGCGGACGTTACCAACCGGACCTGGACCGGCCGGTCAGACCTGCGAGGAGGGGACCGTTGTTGTCGCGTGAGGCTGGGGAGGACTCGTGTCGACGGTTCGGCGTACACCTCGGCGACCGTGAATGTGTGAGTGCGCCCCATGTCAGGGCGGCGACACATCGTCGTAACGTCACGGCAATTCGACCGTGACCCAGTTCACAGTTCGCCCCCTCAGGAGGCCGCCGTGCGCCGCTCCTCGTCCCTCCTCACCCGGCTGATCGGCGCGGGCGTCGGGCTCGTCCTCGCCGCAGCCGGCGCGGTCGCCATCGCCGCACCCGCCCAGGCCGCCACCCTCACCCAGGTCACCGGGTTCGGCTCCAACCCGGGCAACCTCGCCATGTACGCCTACCGGCCGGACAACCTGCCGGCCAACTCCCCGGCCGTGGTGCTGTTGCACGGCTGCACGCAGACCGCCTCCGGATACCTCGCCGGTTCCGGTTGGCAGAAGTACGCCGACCAGTGGAAGTTCTCCCTGCTCGTCGCCCAACAGCCCTCCGGCAACAACGCCAACTCCTGCTTCAACTTCTTCGAGGCCGGCGACACCGCCCGGGGCCAGGGCGAGGCGCTGTCCATCAAGCAGATGGTCGACCACGCCAAGGCGAACTTCGGGGTGGACGGCTCCCGCGTCTTCGTCAGCGGTCTGTCCGCGGGTGGGGCGATGAGCGCGGTCATGCTCGCCGCCTACCCGGACGTCTTCGCCGCCGGATCGATCATCGCGGGCATCCCGTACCGCTGCGCCACCAGCATGGTCAACGCCTTCAGCTGCATGAACCCGGGCTCGGACCGGACCCCGGCCGCCTGGGGCGACCTGGTCCGGGGCGCGTACTCCGGCTATGCCGGCCCGCGGCCCCGCGTGGCCATCTGGCACGGCACCTCGGACCCGACGGTCGCCCCGCTCAACGGCACCGAGTCCCGCGACCAGTGGACAAACGTGCGCGGCATCTCGCAGACCCCGACCAGCACCTCGTCCCTGCCCGCCAACACCAGCCTGGAGGTGTACGGCAACGACGAGGTGCGCCTCTACCGGGTCTCCGGCATGGGCCACGGCACTCCGGTCGACCCGGGTTCCGGGGCCGACCAGTGCGGCACCGCCGGGGCGTACTTCCTCGACACCATCTGTTCGACCTACCGCGACGCGCTCTTCTTCGGCCTGAACGGCGGCGGCACCACCCCAACCCCGACCCCGACGGCCACCCCGACCCCGACCCCTGGCCAGACGGCCGCTCCGACCCCCACCCTGACCGCGCCCCCCACCTGCGTGACGGCCAGCAACTACGCGCACGTGGCGGCGGGCCGGGCCTACCAGTCCGGCGGCTACGCCTACGCCAACGGCTCCAACCAGCGCATGGGCCTCTACAACACCTTCTACACCAGCACCCTCAAGCAAACCGCCCCCGCCTACTGGGTGATCGGCTGCTGACCGCCCCCACCCTTGCCTGTTGATCAAGAGGTGCGCGTCAGATTCCGGCCCCAGGATGACGCGAACCTCGTGATCAACAAGGTCGTGTCAGGGGGTTAGGGCGGAATGGAGGGCTGTCGGGAGGGTGGGGTGCTGGTACGGGTAGGCGGCCTGGGCCAGGACTCCGGGGAGGACCCTCGTGCTGGTCAGGGCCTCGTGGGCGAAGCCGCCCAGGGCCACCTTGAGCGCCAGTGCGGGGATCGGGATGACCGCCGGACGGTGCAACTGCCGGGCCAGCTCGCGGGTGAACTCGGCGTTCGTCACCGGATTCGGGCCCACCACGTTCACCGGGCCGGCGATCTCGTCGTGGTCCAGCAGGAAACGGGTCGCGTCCAGCCAGTCGGCCATCGAGATCCACGGCAGCCACTGCCGGCCGCTGCCCAACCGCCCGGCGATGCCCAGCCTGAACGGCAGTAACTGCGGCTTGAGCAGCCCGCCGTCCCGGTGCAGCGGCAGGCCGGTGCGCAACCGCACCACCCGTACCCCGGCGTCCTCGGCCGGTCGGGTCGCGGCCTCCCACACCCGGCAGACGTCGGCCAGGAAGCCCTCGCCGGCCGGCGCGTCCTCCTCCACGGCCCGGTCGCCGGTGTTGCCGTACCAACCCACGGCCGAGGAGTTGAGCAGCACCCGGGGCCGGTCCGCGGCCGGGAGCCCGGCGATGGTGGTCGCGAGCGTGGTGGTGCTGTCCACCCGGCTGGTGCGGATCAGCCGCCGGTAGTCGTCGTCCCAGCGCTTGTCGCCGACGCCCGCGCCGGCCAGGTTGACCACCGCGTCCGCCTCGGCGACCACGGCCGGGTCGAGCTGCCCGGCGGCGGGGTCCCACCGCCGCTCCCGCGAGTCGCGCGGCGACCGACGGACCAGCCTGGTGATCTGGTGCCCGTCCGCCGTGAGCCGTTCGGCCAGCCGAGTGCCGAGGAAGCCGGACGCGCCGGCCAGGAGGATGCGCATACCCCCATCTTCGTCCAGAACGCCACTGCCGGATGCGTGGGGCCGGCGACCGGGGGTGTTCCGGCAAAAAACCTGCGCCGGCACGACGACCCGCGTGGAAAGCGCAGGTCAAGAGGCGTTCCAGCCGCCGAAAAAGGCGTGCCGCGCACCTTCGCGGTCAGCGTGTTTCCGCAGGTCAGCGCAAACGTGAATGCGCTGTTCGCGATTGCTTCCGGCACCGCTCTGACCGACCATGAGCCAATCCGAGAGCGCACCCCGGAATGGCGGGGTTGGCTCGCCGCGCCTGCCGCCGGGCGACCCTGAGGAGGAACCATGCCGATTCTGGTGACCGGAGCGACCGGGACGGTCGGAGGCAACGTGGTCCGGCAACTGGTGGCCGCCGGCCACGACGTACGCGCACTGACCCGCGATCCCGCCTCGCCGGCGGCCACCGCGCTGCCCGCCGGGGTGGAGGTGGTGGCAGGGGACTTCGCCAGGCCCCACACTCTGGTCGCGGCGCTGCGCGGCGTGACGCGCATGCACCTGGTCGCGATGGACGGGTACGGGCCGCTGACCACCGGCGCGGAGATCCTGGAACTGGCCCGGCGGGCCGGCGTCCGCCGGGTCACCCATCTGGGCCACAACGATCCGAGCCGGGCCGACGACGACCCGATCGAGGCACCCCACCGACCCCTGCACCGGGCCGTCGAGACCTCGGGCCTGGAGTGGACGCACGTCTTCCCCGGCGAGTTCATGGCGAACACCCGCGAGTGGGCGGCCGGCATCCGCACCGAGGGGGTGGTGCGGGCGCCGTTCGGGGACTGGAACAGCGCACTGGTCCACGAGGCGGACATCGCCGCGGTCATCGTGGCCGCGCTGACCGAGGACGGCCACGCCGGCCGCGTCTACCAGCCCACCGGGCCGGAGCCGGTCCGCCGCCGCGACGCCGTCCGGATGATCGGCGAGGCGATCGGCCGCCCGGTGCGCTTCGACGAGCTGAGCCCGGAGCAGGCACGCGAGCACTGGAAGGACCACTACCCGACCGAGGTGATCGAGTGGTTCCTGGAGATGGGGCGCTATCCCGACGGCAGCGGCTGGGTCGCCCCGGACGTCGAGCGGGTGACCGGACGCCCCGGGCGCACGTTCCGGCAGTGGGCCGCGGAGCACGCGGACGACTTCCGGTGACGGTGCCCGGGGCGACGGGCCGCCGCGGCGGTCAGGCCGCGTGCGTCGGGCGCAGGTCGGCGAGCAGTCGCTCCACCTCGGCGTACGCCTCGGCGCTCAGCGGGCCGAGCGCCAGGGTGGCCAGGTTCTCCTCGGCCTGCGCCACCGTGCGCAGCCCGGGGATCGGGACGGTACGGGGGCTGCGTGCCAGCAGCCAGCCGAGCGCGCCCTGCGCGAGGGTGCGCCCGTCCGCCGTGAGCGCCGCGCGGACCTGCTCGACCCGGTCCGCCCAGCGCGGCGTCGGCCGGCCGTCGGTGAACCACTCCAACCACTCCGGGGCGCGCCCGCGCACATCGTCCGCCCCGACCGCCCGGGTCGAGCCGGTGAGCAGCCCCATCGCCAACGGCCCACGGTTGAGGCTGGCCAGGTCGTGGGTGTCACAGACCGCCAGCACCGCCGCGTTGTCGCGCAGCACCGACTCGTCGTGCTGGATCGCGGCGCAGTGCCGGCCGGCCGCCGCGAACGCCTCCGCCGAGGCGGGGTTGTCGGTGCTCCAGCCGTACGCCCGGATCTTGCCCTGGTCGACGAGGCCCTCCAGGGTGTCGACCAGGTCGAGCGCGGCGGGCACCGGCAGCTCGGCGATGTGCAGTTGGTACAGGTCGACGTGGTCGGTGCCGAGCCGGCGCAGTGAGTCTTCCAGGCTGCGGACCGCGAAGGCGGGGCTGGCGTCGGTGCCGAGCGCCCGCCGGGTCGCCTCCTCGCTGACGTTGCCGAACTTGGTGGCGATCACCGCGCTGTCCCGTCGGCCGGCCAGGGCCCGACCGAGGATCCGCTCGCTGTGCCCGGCACCGTAGTTGCTGGCCGTGTCGAACAGGGTCACCCCGAGATCGAGCGCCCGGTGGATGGTGCGGATCGACTCGTCGTCGTCCACCTCGCCCCAGCCGAACGGTTGCGCGTCGTCGCCCCAGAGCGGCCCGCCGATCGCCCAGCACCCCATTCCGATGGCGCTCACCGTGATGCCGCTGCGTCCCAGCGTCCGTGTCGTCGTCATGGTCACCAGCCTCCACCCTGGAGCGCACTCCAGGTCAAGCACTACCATCGCGGAGCATGAACGGTTACGCCCCCGCGGAGGCCGCCCGCCGCAGTGGCTTCAGCCTGGACACCCTGCGGTACTACGAGAAGATCGGGCTGCTCGCCGACGTGGAGCGGACGGCGGGTGGGCAGCGGGTCTTCACCGACGACGACCTCGGCTGGCTGGTGCTGTTCCGCTGCCTGCGCGACACCGGGATGCCGATCGCGCAGATGCGCCGCTACGCGCAGCTGGCCCGGGAGGGCGAGCACACCGCTGACGAGCGGCGCGACCTGCTGCGCCACCACGCGGTGCGGGTGGAGGAGCAGATGCGCCTGCTCCAGCGCCAGTACGACCACCTGCGGGAGAAGATCCGCTTCTACGAGCGGCAGTCCGGGCCCGACCAACGGAATGGCTCGTCGTGACGGACCCGGTGCTCCAGACGTTCAAGCTCGCGAAGTGAGCCTGGAGGCGGCTCCCCGGGAAAGCAGCGGCCCGACCGTCAGCCGCCGTCCGTCGGCGATGCGGCCAGGCCGAGGAGTTCCTCGGTCGTCCCAGGTCGGCCGGTGAGCGCGTTCAGCGCGCTGACCAGCCGTTTCTCCTCGTAGCGGAAGTGCGACTCCAGCAGTGCGGCCAGCCCGTCCAGCTCGGCGCGCACCTGGGCGAGCGGCATTCCCGGGTCGCCGGCGAGCAGCGCCTCGACCCGTTCCAGGATCCCGGCCACCACCTCGTGGTCGGTGATCAGGTTCGCGATGACCGGACGCAGCTCGGGGACCTGGTCGGCGAGCAGCCGGAACGCACCCGTGTCCTCACCCGTGTGGTGTCGGCCGAGTGCGGCGCAGAAGGTCAGGCAGTGCGCCCGCAGGTCCCGCGACGCCCGCGCGTCGCCCGGGGTGTCGAGGCCGGCCCGGAGCCGGGCCAGTTCCGCGCTGAGCCAGAGGTGGATCTCGATCATCTGATTGCCGACGGCGGCAAGTCGGCCGGCCGGTGAGTTGCTCGGGTGCACGTTCGTCCCATGCTGTCCCCGCGCCTCCATGCCCACGGCGGCCTTCGAGCCGGGTGCACCGCGACGCTGCGCCGGACTCTACACCTGCGGTCACGGGGTGGTCGGCTCGTCGGTCTCGCGGACGTCGTGCCAGCGGGCGCGCCAGGCCGCCTCGTGGGCCTCGTGGCTGGTGCGCTCCTGGAAGACGGCGGCCCGGAGCGCGTGCCGGGAGTCCGACATCACCAGCACCTCCACGGCCACCAGCCCCACGCAGATCACTGTCGCGAGGGTGAGCGTGCCCAGTGCCGGCAGGTGTTGGCCGACCGGCAGGGCGGCCGTCAGCACCACGATGACGCCGACGCGGGTCCAGGTGAGGGTGTGCAGCGTCCGGAGCTGAAACAGCAGGTTGACGGCGAAGTAGCAGATCAACCCGCCGAACAGCATCGGCACGGCCGGGCCCTTGACCCGCTCGGCGATCCCGCCGGCCGGGTCGGTGATCTCGTGCAGGATCCGCTCGTTGCCGATCGAGAAGAGGATCACCCCCGCGATCATCGGCAGGTAGAGGTACGCGTACGCGTCGCGGGCCATCGCCACCCGCGGGCTGCCCTCGGACGAGTGCAGGGCGATCCGGGCGGCCGGCCCGACGAAGTCGAAGTGCGCCCACCAGAGGGCGGCCGTGACCACGATGCCGAGCGCGGCGGCCACCACCGCCGGCCAGGTGACCGGCTTGCCGAGCAGGTTGCCGCCCACACCCGTGGAGATGATCGACTCGCCCAGCGCGATGATCAGGATGAGGTCGTAGCGCTCGGTCCAGTGTTCGGCGCTTGTCACCCCCCAACCCCAGGTGCCGACGATGAAGCCGGTGGCGTACTGCACCACCACCACCGCGATCCACAGCCCGTCGCGGACGATGGCCGCCCGGTCCGGGTCGGTGATCTGCGGCGGGATCAGCGCGGCGGCCAGCAGCAGCACGATGCTCACCGCCAGCTCCGGGGCGAACCGCCGCAGTTGCCGCCGCTCCTGCGGGCTGTCCCGCACCACGTGCTGATACAGGTACATGTGCACGGCCCGGACCACGACGTAGCTGACGGCCACCAGCATCGGGCCTCCGGCGCCGCCCTTCGGGTCGCTGAACGCCTGCGGCAGCGCCAGCGCGAACGCGAACAGGGCCACCATGGCGATCACCATGAGCACCGGCACGTAGCCCTCGCCGAGCCGGACCCGGGTGGCGACCAGGCTGTGCACCACCCAGATCCACCAGAGCACGGCGAGCACCAGACTGGCGTGCAGCAACTGTCGCCCGGAGATGTTCGCGGCGGTCGCCCGGGTGATGATGAAGAACGAGAAGACGAAGACCAGGTCGAAGAAGACCTCGAACTTGTCCACCCGGGCACCGGGGGCGATCGGGACGGCAGGGCCCAGTTGCCCACCCCGCCGGTAGCTGCCCACGGTCCCACTCTGGCAGCGTCTGGCCTGCTCGAAGGCTCGAACGGCGATGGCGGTGCGGTCGAGCGTTACCTCCGGCCCGGGGCGGGAAACCGCCGGGACCGGTCCTCGTTCGGTCCGGAGCGCGGCCGGTCGGCGCGGAGGCCGAGTCCGGCCGCCAACGGCCTCCGGCAGCGGGCCGGTCGGTCCGACCCACCCTGGACAAGGATGGATCATGACGACGAACAACCCGATCACCACCTCGTTCACCCATCACTCCACGGCCATGGACGTGATCCGGGGCGTGGACCTCGTCCGGCGGCGGGCGATCGTCACCGGCGGGTCGTCCGGCATCGGCGTGGAGACCGCCCGGGCCCTGGCCAGCGCCGGCGCCGAGGTCACCCTGGCCGTCCGCAACACCGACGCCGGGCAGCGTGCCGCCGACGACATCACCGCCACCACCGGCAACGACCGGGTCATGGTCGCGCCGCTCGACCTCGCCGACCAGGGCTCGATCGCCGACTTCGTGGCGAACTGGGACGGCCCCCTGCACATCCTGGTCAACAACGCAGGCATCATGGCCTCCCCGGAGATGCGCACCGCGCAGGGCTGGGAGATGCAGTTCGCCACCAACCACCTGGGGCACTTCGCGCTCGCCACCGGGCTGCGACCGGCACTCGCCGCCGGCGACGGGGCCCGGATCGTCTCGGTCAGCTCCGCCGCCCACCTGCGCTCGCCGGTGGTCTTCGAGGACATCCAGTACGAGCGCCGGGAGTACGAGCCGTGGCAGGCGTACGGGCAGTCGAAGACGGCAAACGTGCTCTTCGCCGTGGAGGCGAGCCGCCGCTGGGCCGACGACGGCGTCCTGGCCAACTCGCTGATGCCCGGCGCGATCCAGACCAACCTCCAACGCTACGTCAGCGAGGAGGAACTCGACCGGATCCGGGCGGGCAACGCGGCGGCGTGGAAGACAGTCGAACAGGGCGCCGCCACGTCGGTGCTGGTCGCCGCGTCACCACTGCTCGACGGTGTGGGTGGGCGCTACTTCGAGGACTGTCAGGAAGCCGCCCCCGCCCAGCCCGGCGGGCGCACGGGCGTCGCGGCGTACGCGCTGGACCCGGAGGCCGCCGAGCGGCTCTGGAAGGTCTCGACGGACCTGCTGAAGAGCTGAGCGACGCAGACGAAAGGGCGCCCCGGTCGACGACCGGGGCGCCCTTCGCGCGTGGGGCGGGATCAGGACAGGCCCAGCTCCGCCTCGAAGTTGCCGGCCTCCAGCCGCTCCTTGATCGCGACCAGGAAACGGACCGCGTCGGCGCCGTCGATCAGCCGGTGGTCGTAGGACATGGCCAGGTAGACCATCGACCGGACCGCGACGACCTCGCCCAGATCCGGGTCGTTGACCACGACCGGCCGCTTGACCACGGCACCCGTGCCGAGCATCGCCGACTGCGGCGTCGGCACGATCGGCGTGTCGAAGAGCGCGCCCCGGCTGCCGGTGTTGGTCAGCGTGAAGGTCGCCCCGGCGATCTCGTCCGGGCTGATCTTGTTGATCCGGGTCCGCTCGGCCAGGTCGGCCACCCGCTTGGCGATGCCGCCCAGGTTGAGGTCACCGGCGTTGTGGATGACCGGCACGACGAGGCCCCGCTCGGTGTCCACGGCGATGCCGAGGTGCTCCGCGTTCGGGTAGCTGATCGTGCCCTCGGCCAGGTCCATCCGGGCGTTGACGATCGGGTACGTCTGCAGCGCCTCGACGGCGGCCAGAGCGAAGAACGGCAGGAAGGACAGCTTCACACCGTGCCGCTGCTGGAACGAGTCCTTCGCCTGCGCCCGCAGCTTGGCGACCCGCGTGACGTCCACCTCGATGACCGTGGTGAGCTGCGCCATCTCGTGCAGCGACTCGTGCATCCGCTTGGCGATCGCCTTGCGGGTCCGGGTCAACTTCTCGGTGGTGCCCCGCTTACCGCTCGGCTGCGGCTTGGCGGCCGGCGTGGCCGGGGCCGCCGACGGCGCGGCGGCCGGTGCGGCGGCGGGGGCGGCCTTGGCGGCCTTCGCCTTCTCGGCCGCGTCCAGGACGTCCTGCTTGCGGATCCGGCCACCCACGCCGGTGCCGTTGAGCGTGGACAGGTCGACGCTGTGCTCACTGGCCAGCTTGCGGACCAGCGGGGTCACGTACCCGGCGGCCTCCGCGCCGGCACCCGGCGCCGGGGCGGACGGACGCGACGGTGCCGAGGTCGCCGCTGCCGGCTGCGCGGCCTGCTCGGTCTTCGCCGGCTGCGCCGAGCTCTCGGTCTCCGCGGCCGGCTCGTTGTACGACGTGCCCGGCGTGGGCTCGTCGACCTTCTGCTCCTGCTTCGGCGCGGCCTTCGGAGTCGACGCCTCCGGCTTCGGCTCGGGCTTCGCCTGGGTGGGGGCCGCACCGGCAACGCCGATGATGGCCAGGTCGGCGCCGACCGCCGCGGTCTCGTCCTCGGCGACCTTGATCTCCAGGACGGTGCCGGCGACCGGCGAGGGGATCTCGGTGTCCACCTTGTCGGTGGAGACCTCCAGCAGCGGCTCGTCGACCTCGATGGTCTCGCCGACCTGCTTGAGCCAGCGCGTCACCGTACCCTCGGTGACGCTCTCACCCAGGGCCGGCATCTTCACCGCGGTGCCCTCGCCCGAGCCCGAGGAGGCGGCGGCCGGAGCCGGAGCCTCGGCCGGGGCCTCGTCCTGGGCCACCTCGTCGGCGGTGCCCTCGGCGGCGGCCGTCGGCTCGGTGACCGGCTCGACCGACTCGGCCGGGGCCTGCTCCTGCGGGGCGGCCTCGCCACCGCCGGTCGACTCGCCCTCACCGGCGATGACCGCCAGCTCGCTGCCGACCTCGGCGGTCTCGTCCTCGCCGACCACGATCCGGCTCAGCACGCCCGCCGCGGGCGACGGGATCTCGGTGTCGACCTTGTCGGTGGAGACCTCGAGCAGGGGCTCGTCGACCTCGACCGTGTCGCCCTCCTGCTTGAGCCAGCGCGTGACGGTGCCCTCGGTGACGCTCTCGCCGAGCCGGGGCATGGTGACCGATACCGGCATTTTCTGAGACTCCTTCATTCCCCTGGTGGGATCTTCGCCCGTCGCCGGACGCCGCGGTTGTGGATGATCAGGCGTGCGCGTGCAGCGGCTTGCCGGCGAGGGCCAGGTGCGCCTCGCCCAGGGCCTCGTTTTGGGTCGGGTGGGCGTGCACGAGCTGGGCGACCTCGGCCGGGTACGCCTCCCAGTTGTAGATGAGCTGCGCCTCACCGATCAGCTCACCCACCCGGGCGCCGACCATGTGGACGCCGACGACGGGGCCGTCCTCGACCCGGACCAGCTTCACGAAGCCGGTGGTCTTGAGGATCTGGCTCTTGCCGTTGCCACCCAGGTTGTAGTTGTACGTCTTGACCTTGTCGGCGCCGTACTGCTCCTTGGCCTTCGCCTCGGTCAGGCCGACCGACGCCAGCTCCGGGTCGCAGTAGGTGACCCGCGGGATGCCGACCTCGTCGATGACGGCCGGGGTCTGCCCGGCGATCTCCTCGGCGACGAAGATGCCCTGCTGGAAGCCCCGGTGGGCGAGCTGGAGGCCGGGCACGATGTCGCCGACGGCGTAGACGTTCGGCACGCTGGTGCGCAGCCGCTCGTCGGTCAGCACGTAGCCGCGGTCCATCTTGACGCCCTGCTCCTCGTACCCGAGGTTGGCGGTGTTCGGGCCGCGACCCACGGCGACCAGCAGCAGCTCCGCCTCGACGGTCTCGCCGCCGGAGATGGTCAGCTTGACGCCGTTCTCGGTCTTCTCGACCTTCTCGAACGGCTTGCCGACCTTGAAGTTGATCTTCCGCTTGCGGAACGCCCGCTCCAGCGCCTTCGACGACTCCTCGTCCTCGGCGGCGACCAGCCGGGGCAGCGCCTCGACGATCGTCACGTCCACGCCGAAGGACTTCCACACGCTGGCGAACTCGACGCCGATCACGCCGCCACCGAGCACGATCACCGACGACGGCACCCGGTCCATGATGAGCGCGTGGTCACTGGTGATGATCCGCTCGCCGTCGACCTCCAGGCCGGGGAGGCTCTTGGCGTACGAGCCGGAGGCCAGGACGATGTTGCGGCCGGTGTAGCGCTTGCCGTCGACCTCGACGACGTTCTTGCCGACCAGCTTGCCCGCGCCCGCCACGAAGGTGATGTTCTTCGAGCTGCCCACCAGACCCTGCAGGCCCTTGTACAGACGGGAGATCACACCGTCCTTGTACGAGTTGACCCCGGCCATGTCGATGCCGATCAGCTCGGCCTTCACACCGAACTGCTCCGACTCGCGGGCCTGGTCGGCGATCTCGGCGGCGTGCAGCAGCGCCTTCGTCGGGATGCAGCCGTTGTGCAGGCAGGTCCCGCCGAGCTTGCCCTTCTCGATCAGCGCGACCTTCAGGTCCAGCTGGGCGGCGCGCAGCGCCGCCGCGTAACCGCCGCTGCCACCTCCGAGGATGACGATGTCGAAGGTCGCTTCGTTCGGCTCGCTCACGTCCAACTCCCAGGTCGCGTCGCTGCAATGGGGGGTCACGGGGGTGTAACACAGACACACCCCACCTCGGTCATCTTGTCACCACCGGGCACAGGGTGCGTACCGAGGTGCCCAACGACACGTCATCGACACGTACCCTTGGCACCGTTGTCGATGACGCACGGTGGGGGAGACGTCCGGTGGGGTTGTTCCGACGCCGCAAACAGGCGGCTGTGGCGAGCCGCGATCGTGCCGCCGATCGCGGCGACCTGGACCATCTGGAGAACTTCGTCCGGAGCCGGCGTGGCGTCGAGGCGTTCATCGAGCCGCGCACGACGGTGACCGAGACCACTGTCATCCTGATCGCCGACGACGGGGAGTGGACCCGGCGGCGCATCGACGGCCCGGACGGCGCGCGGCGCTTCGCGTACCGGATGGGCATCCCGGTGTACGACGTCCGGCTGATGGGCTACCCGCAGCGGATGCGCGACTTCAACGAACGGCGCAAACGCCGCCCCGAGCGGGACTAACGCCGCCCGGGCGGGACTGAGACGTGTGGAAGGGCCGCCCGCGTCGGCAGGCGGCCCTTCCCGGAACTCCGTCAGCCGTTGGCGGCGATGTCCTCGACGAGCTGCACCAGCATGCGGACCGGGACGCCGGTGCCGCCCTTGGTCCAGTAGCCGGTCGGCTCGCCCGAGTGGTAACTCGGGCCGGCGATGTCGATGTGCGCCCAGGCCACGTCGTCGGTCACGAACTCCCGCAGGAACACGCCGCCCTGCAGCATGTGGCCCGCCCGGTCCATCCCGGCGTTGACCTGCGAGATGTCCGCCACGTCGGACTCCATGCCCTTGCGCACGTCGTCGGGCAGCGGCATCGGCCAGGCGGGCTCGCCGACCGCGTCGCCGGCCACCTGGACCCGCTCGCACAGCTCCGGGGTGCCCATCACGCCGGCCACCCGCTTGCCCAGCGCGACCACCTGGCCACCGGTCAGGGTGGAGGTCTCGAACAGGTAGTCGGTGCCGTCCGCGCAGGCACGGGCCATGGCGTCGCCCAGGACCATCCGGCCCTCGGCGTCGGTGTTGAGCACCTCGACCCGCTTGCCGTTGTACATGGTGATCACGTCACCCGGCCGGTAGCTGGTGCCCGACGGCATGTTCTCCGCCATCGGCAGGTAGGCGCTGACCGCCACCGCCGGCTTCAACGCGGCGATCGCCAGCATGGCCGCACCCACCGCGGCCGCGCCGCCCATGTCGGACTTCATCTCCCACATGCCCTGCGCCGGCTTGATCGAGATGCCGCCGGTGTCGAAGGTGATCCCCTTGCCGACCAGCGCGACCCGCTTGCCGTTGCCGCCGTCCTGCGGCGTGTAGGTGAGCTTCACCAGCCGGGGCGGGGCCTCCGAGCCCTGACCGACCGCGACGATGCCGCCGTAACCGCCGGCGGCCAGCGCCGCCTCGTCCAGCACCTCGACGCCGAGGCCCGCCTCCCGGGCGGCACCGGCGACCGCGTCGGCGAACGACGGCGGACGCAGCTCGTTCGGAGCGGTGTTCACCCAGTCCCGGGTGAGCCGGACCGCGTTCGCCACCACCTGCGCCCGGGTGATCTCCGCCTGGGCGCCCGCGTCACCGGCGTCCGGCACCGCGATGAGCACCTCGGTCACCGGCTCCCGCCGGGTCGGCTGCGGGCGCGTCTTGTAGCCGGCGAACCGGTACCCGCCGAGCAGCGCACCCTCCGCGACCGCGCGCAGCTCGGCCGACGCGTCCGCGTCGTCCGGCAGCGGCATCGCCAGTGCGACCCTGGGCGCGCCCGCCAGGGCCCGGATCGCCGAACCGGCGGCCCGGCGCAGCGTCTCCGGGGCCGGGGCGGCACCCGACGGCTCCGGGCCGAGCCCGACCGCGGCGACCAGCGGGGCGGTCACGGTGCCCAGCGTGGCCAGCTTGACGACCTCACCCGGCCCGCCGGTCGCGCCGAGCAGCGCCAGCGTCTCGGTCAGCTTTCCGTCGAACGCTGCGGCGATGCTCTCCGCGCCGCTGGCGAGCAGCAGGGTGCCGGCGAGGCCGCTGGTGGCGCCCTGCTCTCCGGTCTGGCTGTGCACGCCGATCACGATCGCGTCGACGGCGAGCTCGGCCGGATCGGTGTCGACCAGGCTCAGGTTGGTGGTGCGGGGCGATGTCACTGAAGCTACTCCGGGCGGGCCGGGCCGGTCGCGGCGTCGCGTACCAGCGGTGAAGGTCTTCGGCGGAACGTACCCGCCGAACGTCATGGTTGTCCCGCCGACAGCGCCAGCGGGCTCCCGCCGATGCTAACCAGCGACCTGGCCCCCGGTAAGTTGCCACCCATGACCGACGTGACCTCCGACGCCGCCGCGACCCGGCTGCGTCGTTCCCCGCTGCACGAGCGGCACACCGCCGCCGGCGCCAAGTTCGCCCCCTTCGGGGGCTGGGAGATGCCGCTGGAGTACGCCGGCGGCGGGGTGCTCAAGGAGCACACCGCGGTACGGACCGCGGTCGGGGTCTTCGACGTGTCGCACCTCGGCAAGGCCCGGGTCAGCGGCCCCGGCGCGGCCGAGTTCGTCAACTCCTGCCTCAGCAACGACCTCGGCCGGATCGGGCCGGGCCGGGCGCAGTACACGCTCTGCTGCGACGACGCCACCGGTGGCGTGGTGGACGACATCATCGCCTACCTGTACGCCGACGACCACGTGTTCCTCATCCCGAACGCCGCGAACACCGCCGAGGTGGTGCGCCGGTTGCGCGCCGCCGCGCCCGCGCAGGTCACCGTCACCGACGAGCACGACGGGTACGCCGTGCTGGCCGTGCAGGGCCCCCGCTCGGCCGAGTTGCTGACCACCCTCGGCCTGCCCACCGAACACGGCTACATGAGCTTCTCCGCGGCGAACCTGGCCGGGGTGGAGCTGACCGTCTGCCGTACCGGGTACACGGGCGAGCTGGGATACGAGCTGGTGGTGCCGGCGGAGCACGCGGTGACCGTCTGGGACGCGTTGTTCGCCGCCGGGGAGGCGTTCGAGCTGCGCGCCTGCGGCCTGGCCGCCCGGGACACCCTGCGCACCGAGATGGGCTACCCACTGCACGGGCAGGACCTCTCGGTGGACATCACCCCGGTCCAGGCCCGCTCGGGCTGGGCCGTCGGTTGGGACAAGCCGGCCTTCTGGGGCCGCGACGCGCTGCTCGCCGAGAAGGCCGCCGGCCCCCGGCGTACGCTGCGCGGCCTGGTGGCCGTCGACCGGGCCATCCCCCGCCCCGGCATGACCCTGCACGTCGGCGACGAGCAGGTCGGCGAGGTGACAAGCGGCACCTTCTCGCCGTCCCGCAAGCAGGGCATCGCCCTGGCCCTGCTGGACACCAACGCCAACCTCGCGGACGGCGACCAGGTGGAGATCGACATCCGAGGCCGCCGAGCCCCCCTAAAGCTGGCAAAACCCCCCTTCGTAACCCCCTCAGTCAAGTAACCCCACCCCCACCCCCGCTCCCGCCCGCTCCCGCCCGCCCCCGCCCGCTCCCCGCCCCACCCCGCCCGCTCCCCGCGTTGATCATGAGGTTGACGGGCCAAATGGAGATCAATAGTCCCGTCAACCTCATGATCAACCGGGGTGGGGTGGGGTGGGGTGGGGTGGGGGTGGGGTGGGGGTGGGGGTGGGGTGGGTGGGGTTAGGGGGTGGGGGGTTCGCCGGAATCTAGGACTGCTTGGGTCCAGCCGCCTTCGATGACGCCTGTCGCGTCCAGGACCGCCCAGTCGACCACGTCGGTCGCCTCCACCACCACCGGGGCGCCGATGCGCACACTCGGGTCGGTGTTGGCGTCGCTGGCGCTCACGCCGACGATCCGCTCCGCGGCCTCCCACGAGGTGACGCCCGCCCAGACGTACTCCGGGCCGTCGTCGCCGGGCAGGCCGTACTTGACCACGAGCTGCGACTCGGCGGGTAGCTGGCCGGCGACGAAGCGGGCCCGCGCGTCACCCAGCGCCGCCCGCGCGGTGGCGACCGCCCGGCTCATCGCGTCACCGGAGCGGGCGTAGCGCACGTCCGGCTGGATCCCGGAGAACAGGGTCGCGCAGGCGGCGGCGTAGTAGCGCCCGTCCGGGCCCGGGTGGCCGGCCGGTGGGCGCAGGCTCAGGAACGAGTCGGCCTCCGGGTCGGTCGCCGGGTCCAGCTCCAGGCGCAGCAGCACCGGGGCCGTCGCGCCGTGCTGCTCCGGATTGCCGTACGCCACCGCGATGTCGTGCCCGGTGACCGTGGCCAGCACCGGCAACTGCACGAACGCCGGCACTTCCTCACCGGTGAGCCCGTCGGTCCAGTCCCGCAGCAGTCGACGGGCCGCCCCGGTCATCACCGCGCCCCAGGCACGGGTGAGGTGGTCGGGCACCCCCTGGGTCTGCAACTCGAGCAGCCCGAAGCGGCGCAGCCCCTTGGTGGTGAACCACAGCCCCTCCGTGTCCGACGAATACGGCACCAGCACCCAGTCGACAAGTCGGACGCGGCCCTGCTCGTCGGGGAGCGAACGCAGCGCGGTCGCCGGGTCGAGGAACTGGAGGCCGAAGACGTCCACCACGTCGCTGTCGACGGACTCCGCCACGGCGGCCGCGACCGCGCGGGCCGCCCACTCGTGCGCGGGAGGCCAACCGGGCCGGTATTCGGCCTGCACGACCACCAGGTGGCTCGCCGCGGCCAGCCGGGCCAACTGCTCCTCGGTGGCGCCGAACGCGGTGAGCAGGTCCGGCGGCAGCTCGGGGAAGTCGGCGATCGGCCGGGTGTCGACGCTCATCAGCGGGCTGTCCAACATCTGGCGGGCCAGCCCGTGCACCGGCTCGGCCAGCCGGCCGGTCAGGGCCGCCACCGCGGTCTTCGCGCTGACCTTCGGCAGCCCCGCCATCGGCACCAGGTAGGTCGCGCTGAGCGACTCCGGCACCGGTACGGGCAGGAAGTCGTCCGTGATGAGCATGCTTGTTTCCCCCGGTGGCCGTGCCGGTGCTGTCGAGCCGAACGCTACCCGGCCCGCCGCGCCCGGTTCAGGCGGACAGCACCACACCCAGGTAGACCAGCGTGGTGACCACCTCGACGGTCGCGCCGAGCACGTCGCCGGTGATCCCGCCGAGCCGGCGTACCACGTGGGTCAGCAGCGCGAGTGCGACGGCGAGCGCGGTGGCGACGGCCAGCGGCCCCTGCCACGGGCGGCCCGGCACCGCGGGCACCGCCAGCAGCGCGACGGCGACCGCGCCGACGGCCACCGCCACCGGGCCGACCGTGCCGGCCACCAGCGCGCCGAGCCCGTCCGGTCGGGCCGCCGGCACTCCCCGCCGGCAGGCCAGCGTGACGCCGAACCGCCCGGCGGCGGTCGCCGCGACCACCGCCGCGAGACAGGCCAGCCCGGACCGCCCCGCCAGGTCGGCGAGCGCCGCCGCCTGCACCAGGAGTACGACCACCAGGGCGACGACCCCGAAGGGACCGACGTCCGGCTTCTTCATGATCTCCAGGGCGGCGGCCCCCCGCCGGTACGAGCCGAGCGCGTCCACGGTGTCGGCCAGCCCGTCCAGGTGCAGCCCGCGGGTGAGCAGCGCGGCCGCGCCGACCGTCACACCCGCCGCCACCAGCGGGGGAGCGAACGCGCCGGCCAGCAGCAGCACACCGGCCAGCGGGACGCCGAGCAGCGCGCCGAGCGCCGGGGCGAGTGCCATCGCGGTGCCGGCGACCGGGCGGTCGATCCGCCCGGCCCGCACCGGCAGCGTGGTGAACGTGGTGACCGCCAGCCGGGTTCCCGCGAGGAACCGCGACTCAGCCGGCACGCCAGCCCGACGCCGGTTGCTCGTCCGCCCCGGTGCTGGCCGGACCCGGACCGGCCGGCTCCGGCTCGGCGAAGTCGGGCTCGGCGTAGGCCGACTCCGGGTCGTCGGGGGCCGGGCCGGGCTCCTCGTCGCCCCCGAGCGACGGGTGGACCGGCAGCGCGGCGGCCAGCGCGAGCACCGAGCGCAGCAGCGGGAGCGCGACAAGCGCGTTCGCGCCCTCGCCGAGATCCATCCGCAGGTCGAGCAGCGGGGTGAGGCCGAGCACGTCGGCCGCGAGCCGCACCGACGGGTGACCGCCGTGGTCGGCGAGTAGGCACCAGTGCCGGGCCTGCCCGGCCAGGTCGCGGCTGATCATGCCGGCGGCCACCCCCACCGGCCCGTCGAGCAGCACCGGCACCCGACGGGCGGTGGCGCCGAGCAGCACGCCGGTGGCCACCGCCACGTCGCCGCCGCCCAGCTCGGCCAGGATGTCCTTGGCGCCGCGCGGCGAGCGGTGGGTGCGGTGCAGCGCGTCGCGGACCGCCGCGCAGCGGATCATCCACGCCGCGTCGTCGATCTCGCCGGCGTCGGTGATCACCCGGCCCAGCACGGCGGGCGGCTCCGCGCCCGCGGTCGCGGCGAGCACCGCCGCGGCCGCCGCCTCGGTGCCGGCGCCGCACGCCCCCAGCGCCAGCAGTTGTACGCCGGCGTCGGCGGCCTGCTCGGCGAGCCGCCAGCCGTAGCGCAGCGCCGACTCCACCTGATCGGGCGAGAGCGCCGGTTGGTCCTCCATCGGCGCGGCGGTGGGAGTGTCCACCACCTGCAGGCTGGCACCACTCTCGGCGGCGAGTCGCGCCAACGCGCCCCGGCCGGCGCGGGCCTGCGCGGCCCGGCGCGCCGACTCACCGGCGACGGTGCCGGCCGACGCCCCGCCGGCGTGGTCGCCGTGCAGCAGCAACACCCGCACCGAGCTCCAGGCCCGGGGGGTGGGGGTGCCCTGGGTGGTGGCGGCGAAGCCGACCACCCGGTCCAGGACGCCCAGCCCGGCGCCCGGCACGTCCAGCGTGGCCAGTCGGTCCACCGCCTGCGGGCCCGCGAACTCGTCGGGCATCGGTAGTTCCATGCCCGGCTGGATGACCAGCCCGGTGGCCACCATCGGCAGCGCCATGGTCGGGGCGGCCCAGGGGTTGCCGGGCTCCTGGGCCGGAACGACCGGCGGCGTGTGGGTCAGCACGTCGGGTAGCTGCACCTCGGGGGTGGGCTCGGCGTCGGCCAGGCTGCCGGCGGACGGCTCGCTCGCGCTGCCGGCGGCCGGGGTGGCGCTGCCGGCGGCGGCCGTGGTGGTGGCGCTGCCGGGGACGGCCGGGGTGGCGCTGCCGGGGGAGGCCAGCCCCGTCGCGTTGGCGGGTGCCGCCGGGGCGGTCGTGCTGGGGGCCGGCTTGAGCCACACCGGCTGGCCGGCGACCACCAGGGCCACCGCGTCGCAGGCGTCGGCGACCGCGCGGTTGGCCGCGCCCAGCGCGTCGGTGAACGCCCGACCCAGCGGGGTGGTCGGGACCAGTGACAGCCCCACCTCGGGGCTCACCAGCACCACCCGGGCCGAGCAGGTGCGGATCGCGTCGGCCAGCTCGTCGATCGTCGCCACGTCGTCGGCCGGCTGGTGAGCCGGGTCGAGCAGCACCGTCACCCAGCCGCCGAGGTCGTCGACGAGCAGCGTCTCGTTGGGCTCGGCGGAGGCGAGCACGTCGGCCAGCCGACGCGGGTCCTCGGTGGTCTCCTCGGTGGTCCAGCTGCCCGGTCGCCGGGCGCGGTGCGCCGCCAGTCGGGTCGCCCACTCGGTGTCCTCCGGGTCGCCCTCGGGCGCGGTGGCGAGGTAGCGGACCACCGGCGCGTCGGTGACCAGGGACTCGGCGAACTCGGACTTGCCGGACCGGATCCCGCCGAGCACCAGGACCGTGTTCCACCCGTCTACGGACATGCCCGTACCTTAGTTCGCCTCGCCCGAGTCCGGGCACGTCGCCCCGGCCCTCCCGAAGAGAGAAGGCCCGCCCCGCCTCCAGCCGCGCCGATCTTGCGCTTTCGGTCGCCGAGATGCGTGGAATGCCTTCTATATCCGGGCAGAAAGTGCAAGATCGCGGAAGGGGTGGGTGGTTCGAGGGTTGATCTTGCTGGGGTTCTGCGGGGTGAGCGAGCGGCCGTTGTCCTTCGGGCCGACTACGCTGGCGAGGGTTCGTCCCACGGGGACTTCAGCGGCGAGGGGAGACGCGGCATGGCGTGGAGCTGGCGGTACGAGGGCACGGACGGCCAGACGGTCGAAGGACCGGCGGAGTCGTTCAGCAGCCAGGCCGACGCCGAATCCTGGATCGGTCAGACCTGGCGGGAGCTCGCGGCGTCCGGCGTCACCTCGGTCGCACTCGTCGAGGACGACCGGGTGGAGTACCGGATGAGCCTGCTGCCCACGGCCGAGTGATGGCCTACGACCGGCCGGGAGCCGACGGGCTGGTCCTCGGCGTACCCAGGGCGGCGTTTCGGCCCAGCCCGGTCTTCCTCGGCCTGGTCGCCCTCTTCGCGGTCAGCGGGGTGCTGGCGTGGAACGGTTACGGCAACGTCCGGTTCGACGTGTTCCTGTTCGTGGTGTCCGGCTGGCTGGTCTCGCTGTGCCTGCACGAGTACGCCCACGCGGTGGTGGCCTACCGGGCCGGCGACCGGGACATCGCCCACCGCGGCTACCTGACGCTCAACCCGTTGAAGTACACCCACCCGCTGCTGTCGATCGTGCTGCCGGTGGCGGTGGTGCTGCTCGGTGGCATCGGCCTGCCCGGCGGGGCGGTCTGGGTGGACCGGCACGCCATCCCGGGCCGACTGCGGCACACACTTGTCAGCCTCGCCGGGCCGGCGACGAACGTGCTGTTCACGCTGGTGCTCGTGCTGGCGGTGCGGCTGGGCACCCAGTCGGGCGGGCCGGTGGAGTTCTGGGCGGGGGTGGCGCTGCTCGCGTTCCTGCAGCTCACCGCGAGCGTGCTGAACCTGCTACCGGTGCCCGGCCTGGACGGCGGCAACATGATCCAGCCGTGGCTCAACCCGCAGTGGCGCAAGATGTACGACCTGTTCGCCCCGTACGGTTTCCTGCTGCTCTTCGCGCTGTTGTGGAACCCGCGCATCGGCGGCTGGTTCTTCGACGCGGTCTTCGCGATCGGCGACCTGCTCGGTCTGCCCTCGTGGCTATACGCCACCGGCCTGGAGCTTATCCGCTTCTGGCAGGGCTGACACGCCCCGGCGAGGGCGGAGTGGACCGGCCCCGGCCCGGTCGGTGCGAAACCCTCGCGCCGCCGGGCCGGAACGGTGTCAGGGACGCCGGGCGGGCGACTCGGTCTTCGCCGGGTCCCGCTCGACGATCGGCTCGACGATGTCGTCGATGGCCTTGAGCAGGTCGGCGTCGAGCTTCACCCCGGCCGCCTTGACGTTGTCGTGCACCTGCTCGGGGCGGGACGCGCCGATGATCGCCGACGAGACGTTCGGGTTCTGTAGGACCCACGCCACGGCGAGCTGGGCCATGCTGAGACCGGCCTGCTCGGCGAGGGGCTTGAGCTGCTGGACCCGGGTCAGCACGTCGTCGTTCATGAACCGGGAGATGTAGCCCTTGCCCGACTTCTCGTCGGTGGCACGGGAACCGGCCGGCGGCGGCTGGCCCGGCAGGTACTTGCCGGAGAGCACGCCCTGCGCCATCGGCGACCAGACGATCTGCCCGATGCCCAATTCCTCGCTGGCCGGCACGACCTCGGTCTCGATGACCCGCCAGAGCATCGAATACTGGGGTTGGTTGGAGACCAACGGGATGTGCAGCTCCCGGGCGAGCGGGTGGGCGGCGCGCAACTGGGCGGCGGTCCACTCGGAGACACCGATGTAGTGCGCCTTGCCGGCGTGCACGACGTCGGCGAACGCCTCCATCGTCTCTTCCAGCGGGGTGCTGTTGTCGTAGCGGTGGGCCTGGTAGAGGTCCACGTAGTCGGTGCGCAGCCGGCGCAGCGAGCCGTTGATCGACTCCATGATGTGCTTGCGGGACAGGCCGCGGTTGTTGCGGCTGGGTCCGGTCGGCCAGTAGACCTTGGTGAAAATCTCCACGCCCTCGCGACGCTCGTTCTGCAACGCCCGGCCGAGCACGTCCTCGGCCTGCGTGCCGGCGTACGCGTCGGCGGTGTCGAAGGTCGTGATCCCCGCGTCGAGCGCGGCCCGGACGCAGGCGAACGCCGCGTCCTCCTCGACCTGCGAACCGTGGGTGATCCAGTTGCCGTACGAGATCTCGCTGACCATCAGGCCGGAACGGCCCAGGTGTCGGAATTCCATGTACCGACCCTAGCCCTAGTGGATCACCAGCGGCGAGTGGAGACTCAGAGCACCGGGTTGGCGTCGGTGAGTAGCCGATCGATCTCCTGCAGCACGTCGGCGCGATCCCGGTGTACCGGATCGATGAGCGGCACGCCGCGCCGGTCCAGCGCACCCCACCGCCCGTTGCCGCTCTCGACCAGGAACGCCACCGGGTGGATGACGAGCGTCGGGTGCGCCGGCGCGACCAGCACCGCGCCGGTGCGGTCCACCACACCGCGCCGGCCGGCCACGTCGACCACGGCGAGCCCCTCGTCGGTGAAACCGTCGACCTGCTGGCCGTCGGCCAACTCGGTGACGAACCCGTGGTAACGCGTGGGCACGACGATCCTGCCGGTTCGGTCGACCGCCCCCCAACCCTCGCGCCGCACCGCGGCCAGCCCGCGACGGAACGGTCGTACCTCGGCGAAGTTGGGCGCGACCTGCACCGCGCCGGTCGCGTCGATGGCCGTCCAACCACCCTCGCCGACCACCCAGGCCAGGCCGTCGCTGAACGGGTGCGCGGCCCGGTAGGAGGGCGGGATCACCGTCGTACCGAGCAGGTTGATCAGCGACCACCGGTCGGTGTCCGGCCGACGCACCCAGGCCAGCCCGTCGTGGAACGGTTGCGCCTCGGCGTACCGGGCGGGAATGACCACGTCGCCGTCCGGGCCCGCGTAACCCCACAGCGGGCCGTCCCGGTCCGGCACCGGGGGCCGGTCACGGTCGAGCACCTCGTCCCGACCCCGGCGGTACGGCCCGAAGCCGTCCGCCGTGGCGCGGACGGCGACCGCGTCGAGGGCCACCCGGATCCGGTCCAGCAGTTCGGCGTCGCCGGCGCCGCGCAGGTCGAGTGCCTGCTCGAAGTGCTGGCAGGCTTCCATGAGCCGTCCCTGGTCGTAACACGACCGGCCGGCGTGCTCGTGGAGTGCGGCCCGCAACCGGTCGGGAAGCTCGACCGAGTTGGCCTGGGCGAAGAGCTGGTCGGCCTCGGCGAAGTTGCCGCGCCAGCGCAGGACGTGGGCCAGCCGGGCCTGGGCCAACGCGGTCCGGCGCAGCTCGCCGGTGGCCTCGGCGTAGGTGAGGGCGAGCCGACCATCGGCCAGCGCGTCGTCCAGGTCGCCGAGGATCCGCGAGGTCACCGCCCGCAGGCTGAGCAGCCGGGCCCGGGCGCGGTTGTCGACCGCCGAGCCCAACTTCTCGGTCAGCCGCCGCCGGATGGCCCGCAGGTCCTCCGGCTCCGTCAGCTCCTCACGCAGCGTGACCGGGTCCAACCGCCAGCGGTACGCCGCGAGGACCTGCTCCGGGTCGCCTGGATCGGCCAGCGACGGGCGGATCGCCACCGGCGGAGCGTCGCCGGGTGGTGCGGAGACGGGCGCGTTCTCCCCGCGCGAGCCGGTCCTCGGACCCGGAACCGTTGAGGCGGGCGGCGCGGAGGCGGGCGCTGCGGGGGCAGCCGGCGGTGCGGAGACCGGCGGTGCGGAGACCGGTGGTGCGGAGACCGGTGGTGCGGAGACCGGTGGTGCGGAGACCGGCGGTGCGGAGGCCGCCTGTGTCGACACGGGTGGGGTGGAATCGGGTGGCGGGGACGCCGGCTCGGTGGACGCCGGTGGTGCGGACACGGGCGTGGGGGCGATCGGCGGCGCGGAGACGGGCGGTGGCACCGAAGACGGCGGCGCGTACGCGGGCGGCGCGGACACCGGTGGCGCGGAGACGGGTGCCCCGACGGTCTGCTCTTCGGTAGCGAAAGGTGCGGTGGCGGGTGGCGCGGAGACAGGCCCCGTGGCGACCGGCGACGCTGGCGGTGCGGAGATGGGTACGACGTGCGGCGTCAGGGCCGGCGCTGTGGGATCGGCCCGGTCGGGCACTCCCGAGACCGGTGCATCGTTGTCATCAGACATTGCGGACGGGGCCGGCAGTGCGATGTCGTCCGACCAGTCGTCGGGTCGCGAACCGTCCGTCAACCGGGTGGTGCCCGGGGCGCCCTCGACCTCAAACGGACGGGCGTACGAGGCGTCGTCCATCCGGTCGGGCACCACGGGAGCGGTGTCCCCGACCGGGCGAGCGGCGGCCCGCTGGTCGTCGACCGCGGCTACGACTTCGGGCTGCTGGTCCGGCGTCGCGGTGTCGGGGGCGCCGGAGACGGGCCGGTCGTCGTCCTGCTCCGATTCGGGCCCGACAGGTGCCGGTGCGTCGTCGAACGGGTCGGCGGCCCAGGTGCCGGCGGTCGGGCGAGTGGGCGGCGCGGACACCGACTCAGGAGAGTCAGCCGCCGTCGACCTGCCTGCCCGCTCGTCGGCCAGATCGCGACGGACGTCGGTGGTGGACGTCGACAGGTCCCGGTCCACCGTGCCGGGTGTGGTGGATCGATCGGGTGCCGGCGCGGTGGACAACTCGGGGTCGCCGACCGTCGACTCGTTCCCGGTCGACTCGAACGGCCGTGGGTCGTTCCCAGTCGACTCGGACCGGTGCGGAGCATCGTCGGTCGACTCGGACGGGCGCGGGTCATTGTCGCCTGACCCGGACCGTTGCCGGTTCGGCGCGGGCTCGCTCGGATCGGGGTCGGCGGGCTGAGCGGGGCTGAACCACGCGTCCGGCCCGCGAGTACCCACGACCTCGTCCGGGTTCGAAACGGGGGCGGCCGGCTCTTGCGAGGGCGGCGGCGGTACGTAGCGGCGCGGTGTGCCAGGGGCGAGCGGGAGCGCCGCCTCGGCGGCCGGGGCCGGGGGTGCCGGGGCCGCCGGTGTCGGAGCAGGCGGTGTCGGGGCCGCCGGTGTCGGGGCAGGCGGTGTCGTCGCCGGGGCCGGGACCTGCCAGGTGGGCGGTGGCGCGACCGCCGGTCGTGCGACCGACGGCGGAGACGTCCGATCCGTGGTGTGTGGCCGGTCGGTGGTGTGCGGGCGGTCGGTCGGGTGTGGCCGGTCCGTGGGGTGCGGCCGGTCCGTGGGGTGTGGCCGGTCGGTGGGGTGCGGGCGGTCCGTGGGGTGCGACCGGTCGGGGGAGTGCGGCGGCATGCGGTGGTCGGTGGGAGTGGCGCTGCCCGGCACGTCACCGAACTGGCGGCGGTCTGCGGTCGGCTCGCCGTCGCGTCGCTTGTCGACGGGGCGGTCCACGGTGTTCGGGCCGGGGTAGCGCGGCGGCGGGGTGGGGCGCACCTCGGCAGCCGGTGCCGGTTCGGCCGGTGTCCGGCGCGCAGGCGGCAGTGGGACATCCGAGCGCTCGTCGGAGGTGGGCGGGTCCACCGGCGCGGGCAGGTACTCCAGCCGAAGGCGTGCGGCGGGTGGACCCGAGACGGGCACCTCGGAGGCCGGGGAGACCGGGGCGGCCGACACCGGTCGGTCCCGGTCGGGTGCGGCGGGGGAGACGGGCGATGGCGGCATCGTTCGCTCCGGCGGAACCGGCACGACCCGGCTGGACGCCGACGGAGCCGGCGCCGCTGGGCGTACCGGTCGCTCGTCGTAGCGCGGCGGGGTGACCGCCGGCCGCTCGGGCCGGGCGACCGGTCGCGCCGGGATACCCGACTCGGCGCTGCGGTGTGGGTCGGCGGTGCGGTGTGGGTCGCTGCGGTGGCCCGACTCCCGGGTGCGGTCCGGGCGCAACGGACCCGGCGGCGGCCAGGGCAGGCTGCCGTCCGGGCGTTGGCCGGTCTGCGGCCGAGGCTCGCGGCGGGCGTTGTCGTGCGGCCGTTCGTCGCGGTACGCGTTGTCACGCAGCGGTTCCTCGCGGTACGCGTGCTCGCGACGTCCGTCCTCGCGACGTCCGTCCTCGCGACGCCTGTCCTCGCGGTAGGCGTCCGGGCGGGCTTCCTCGCGGGGGCGCCGGTCCGGGTACGCCTCGGCGCGGGCCGCGGTCTCGCGGGGCTGCTGCCGGTGTGGGTCGCTGTCGGCCCGACGCCGATCGTCGTCGCGGCGGGGATGATCGGGCAGCTCCGGCTCGGGACGGTGCCGTCGACCGCCGTTGGGTGGCGGTTGTGCGCCGGCTGCCTCGTCGGCGTGGTAGCGCCGATCCGGGCGACGGGTGTCGTCGGCGGTGCGGTCCGGGTGCCCGTCGGGGCGGTATCGCGGGCGGCCGTCCACGGCTGCCCACGTGTCGGCTCCGTCGGCGATCCGGTCCTCGGTCGCCCGGCCGTCGTGGTCCCGGGTGGGTCGTCCGGCGTAGCCGTCACCGGGGTGGCGTTCGTAACCGGCGGCCGGTCGCTCGTGCGTGCCGCGCCGACGCGGCGAATCGTCCGGCTCCGGCACCCAACCAGGGTCGGACCGGGGCGCGGGGGAGACCGGTGGGGTGCCCTGGTGACCCCGGTCCCGCTCGGTGGGCTCGGACCGCTGGCGGCGGCTGTCGTACCGATCCGAGGAGGGCTGGTCCCGGTGCCAGGCGGCCTCCCGCGCCGGACCTCGCTCGTCCGTGGGGCGTCGGTCGGACCAGGCGGTACGCCGGTCCGACTCGGGGTTGCGACGATCGTCACGCCGGGGCGGTTCGGGGAGTGGCCGGCGGTACGGCTCGTGGTCGTAGGTGCGGGGGGCGCCGCCGTCGTTCCGGCCGTAGGCGGACGCGTCGGCCGGACGGGCGTCGCTGCGGGGCCGGCCGTAGGCCGGTGTCTCGCCCGGCTCGTCGTCCACCCAGGATCGGCCGTGGACCCCCGGCCCCTCCGGTGGCTCGTCGGCCCAGGACCGGCCGAGGTAGGTGCCGTCCGGGCGGGTGGGCGCGAGCGACGGCACCTCGGCTCGACCGCTCACCGTCGCCCGACCGCGCGGTGGCGGCTGGTGCACCGCGCCGATGTCGCCGGGATAGCGCTGGCCGGGAAACTGCGGATGCCACTCGCTGGTCGGCTCGACCACCCAGGACGGCTCGTTCGGGTCTGACCACCGGTCGGGGTAGCGGCCGCTCATCGGCCGAGCCCGTCGCCGTGCCCGGCCGCTCGGCCGGCTCCCGCCGAAGGCGAGCTTGTCGCAGCGGCAGCCGCAGCCGCAGCCGGGTGATCGCCGGGCGTCCGGTCGCCGCCTGCCACGCCCCGGTGGCCGGCTCGCGTCCGCTCGCTCACGGCGTTGTCACCTCGTTGCAAATTGTCGTGCTGGGGCCTCGCGTGCCGGTCAGGTCGCCCGCGCCGACGGGCCGTGGCTGCGGTTGGAGGGTAACGGCGTGGGCTCGCTCACCGCCACTGTGGCACCGCCCACGGGCGCAAACGTTATCCCAATGGTTTCGGACATTTGGTCCTATAACCCAATCTGGTCTTCGACCCTACCGCATCCGACTGCCACCTGGCGTGGGCGGATCGTCGTCGCCCGGTCAGGGATGCTCCAGGATGAGGACGGCGAACGTGCCGGGTGCCAGCGCCTCGTAGCGGTGCGGGGCATCGCCGGGGAACGCCGCGTAGTCGCCGGGGTCGAGTTCGACCAGCGCCGTCTCCGGGCCGACCCGCAGCCGGCCGGCGGCGACCACCACGTGTTCGACACTGCGCGGGGTGTGCCCGTCCGTGGCGCGGGCCGCACCCGGTTCCAGCTCGATCAGGTAGACGTCCCGGCGCAGGTGTGCCGCCCCGGCGCTGAGCAGTGTCCCGGTGAAGTCGGCCTGCTCGGAGCGGACCCGCGGCCCGTCCCCGGCCCGGATCACCCGTACGGCGTCGTCGAGGGGTTCCACCAGCCGGCTGAATGGCACGCCGAGTGCCACGCCCAACGCCCAGAGCGTCTCCACGCTCGGGTTGCCGGTGCCGGACTCCAGTTGGGAGAGGGTGGACTTGGCCACCCCAGCCCGGCGGGCAAGCTCGGTCAGCGAGATGCCCACCCGTTCCCGCTCCCGACGCAGGGCGGCGGCGATGGTGGCCAGCGGGGCGGGGGGTTCCGGAGGCATGCGTTCGCTCCATTGGATCAGCGTTCGTTGCGACGAACAGCAGCAGGTGCCTGCCAGCGTGCCCCCGGTCGAGCAAGATCCGCGCGACTAACGGGAAACTGCTGCCTCCGAGATGTCGGAGACAGCAGTTTCGCCGATGTGGTGGCGGTGGTCGGGGAGTTGGGGTCAGACCTTGTCGCCGAGGTTGACCTGCGGGGCCGGGGCGCGCATCCGCCGGAAGGTGATCGACCGCATGACCGCGTAGAGGAAGAGCGAGCCCATCCGCTGGTCGGTCTTCGGGAAGCGCTCCCGAACCAACCTGCTGATCTTGCGGCAGATCAGCACCGAGTCGATGACCACGCCCAGGGCCAGCGCGCCCCAGAGCACGTTGGAGATCAACCGGACCGGGTCGGGCATCGCCGCGTTCGACCCGATCAGCACTATCAGCGCGCCGCCGAAGAACCAGGTGCCGACGGTACGCCGGGAGTCGACCACGTTGCGGGCCAGTAGCCGCTCCGGGCCGCGGTCGCGGGGGCCGCCCTCACGGCGGAAATCCGACGCGGCCTCGGCGCGCAGTTGGCGGCGACGCTCCCGCTCCTCCTCCTTGGTGAGGGGGCGAGTGGGGCCGGCCGGGCGGCGGCCGACGGTCGGCCGCTTCGGCGTCTCCCGACCCTTGGCCGGGGTGTAACCCCGGGAACGCTCGGCGGTCTCCTCGGTGGTCACCGATGAGACGGCCTCGTCGACGAGGTCAGTGGACTTGCGGCGAAAGAGCGACGGCACGCGGCAAGGGTAGCCAACGATCCGCGCCCGGTGCACATCGCGGTACAGCGACCGACGGCTCCGGGTCGCAGCGCGACCCGGAGCCGTCGTAGCCCGAACGAGAGGTGACCGAGATTACGGGCGCTCGGCGTGCGCGCCCAGGTCGGCGAGCTTCGCCTCGAAGTCCTCGTAGCCGCGGTTGATCAGGTCGACGCCGTACACCCGGGAGGTGCCCTCGGCCGCGAGCGCCGCGATCAGGTGGCTGAACCCGGCCCGCAGGTCCGGGATGACCAGGTCGGCGGCGTGCAGCTTGCTCGGCCCGGCGATCACCGCGGAGTGCTTGAAGTTGCGCCGGCCGAAGCGGCACGGGGTGCCGCCGAGGCAGTCCCGGTAGACCTGGATGTTGGCGCCCATCGAGTTCAGTGCCTCGGTGTAGCCCAGCCGCTGCTCGTAGACCGTCTCGTGGACGATCGACAGGCCGCGGGCCTGGGTGAGCGCCACGACCAGCGGCTGCTGCCAGTCGGTCATGAACCCGGGGTGCACGTCGGTCTCCAGCGCCACCGCGTTCAGCTCGCCGCCCGGGTGCCAGAAGCGGATGCCGCCCTCCTGCCCCGGGTCGCCCAGCTTCGGCGCACGCGCGTCGGTGACCTCGTACTCGCCACCGACCGAGCGGAAGATGTTCAGGAAGGTCATCATGTCGGCCTGCTGAGCGCCGAGCACCTCGACGTGACCGCGGGTGGCCAGGGCGGCAGCCGCCCAGCTCGCGGCCTCGATCCGGTCCGGGATCGGCCGGTGCGTGTAGCCGTGCAGCTTCGGCACGCCCTGGATCTCGATCACCCGGTCGGTGTGGACCTTGATGATCGCGCCCATCTTCTGCAGGATGCAGATCAGGTCGATGATCTCCGGCTCCACCGCGGCGTTGCGCAGCTCGGTGACGCCCTCGGCCATGACCGCGGTCAGCAGCACCTGCTCGGTGGCGCCGACGCTCGGGTAGGGCAGGGCGAACTTGGTGCCGTGCAGGCCGTTCGGCGCGGACAGGTGCAGACCCTCCGGGCGCTTCTCGACGGTGGCGCCGAACTCGCGCAGCGCCTGGAGGTGGAAGTCGATCGGGCGCGGGCCGATGTGGCAGCCGCCCAGGTCCGGGATGAACGCGTGCCCGAGCCGGTGCAGCAGCGGGCCGCAGAACAGGATCGGGATCCGGCTGGAACCGGCGTGCACGTTGATCTGGTCGGTGCTGGCGCTCTCCACGTTCGCCGGGTCGAAGACGAGCTCGCCGTCCTCGGCGCCGTCGGTGACCTTGACGCCGTGCAGGCCGAGCAGACCCCGGACCACCTCGACGTCGCGGATCTTCGGCACGTCGAACAGCCGGCTGGGGCTGTCGCCGAGCAGCGCGGCGACCATCGCCTTCGATACCAGGTTCTTCGCGCCGCGCACGCGGATCCGCCCTTCGAGCGGAGTGCCTCCGTGCACAACCAGGACGTCGTCGGTCAACGCAACCTCCAGCGCGTCGGTGCTGCCGTGTTGTGGGTGGGGCGCCTGAACGCTGTCGCTACCCCGGATGCGGCCAGGTCGAAACGGCCCGCGTATGTCGTCGCTCCGGCAGCATAGCCCTCGGTGACGAAAAAGGACTCGGTCACATCGGCGTGTGTGGCATTAATCGGTGATCCGGCGCTTTTGCGTACCAAGAGCACTACTGAACGTGATCAGGACGCCGTCGGCGGCGGGGTGTCCGCGCCGGGCAGGGCGAGCATCTGATCCAGCGCGACCCGGGCGTGGTGAGCGGTGTCCGCGTCCACCGTGATCTGGTTGACGACCCGGCCCGCGACCAGCTCCTCAAGGGCCCAGACCAGGTGGGGCAGGTCGATCCGGTTCATCGTCGAGCAGTAGCAGACGGCCTTGTCCAGGAACATGATCTGCTTGTCCGGGTGCGCCAGCGCGAGGCGGCGGACCAGGTTCAGCTCGGTGCCGAGCGCCCACGCCGAACCGGCCGGAGCCGCCTCGACGGCCTTGATGATGTATTCGGTCGAGCCCACGTAGTCGGCCGCGGTGACCACCTCGTGCCGGCACTCCGGGTGGACCAGCACGTTGACGCCGGGCACCCGCTCCCGTACGTCGTTGACGCTGTCGAGGGTGAACCGGCCGTGCACCGAGCAGTGCCCCCGCCAGAGGATCATCTTGGCGTCCCGCAGCTGCTCCGGGGTGAGCCCGCCACCGGGCTTGTGCGGGTCGTAGAGCACGCAGTCGTCGAGCGACAGGCCCATCTCCAACACCGCCGTGTTGCGGCCCAGGTGCTGGTCGGGCAGGAAGAGCACCTTCGAACCCTGCTCGAACGCCCAGTCCAGGGCGCGCTTGGCGTTGGACGAGGTGCAGACCACGCCGCCGTTGCGGCCGACGAAGCCCTTGATGTCGGCCGAGGAGTTCATGTACGTCACCGGGACGGTCTCGGCGGCGATGCCGAGCTCGGTCAGTGTGTCCCAGGCGGCCTCGACCTGGCCCAGGACCGCCATGTCCGCCATCGAGCAGCCGGCGGCGAGGTCCGGCAGGATCACCCGCTGGGCGTCGGTGGTGAGGATGTCGGCGCTCTCGGCCATGAAGTGCACGCCGCAGAAGACGATGTACTCCGCGTCCGGACGGGCCGCGGCTTCCCGGGCCAGCTTGAACGAGTCGCCCGTCACGTCGGCGAACTGGATCACCTCGTCGCGCTGGTAGTGGTGCCCCAGCACGAAGACCCTGCTGCCCAGCTTCGCCTTCGCGGCCGTGGCGCGGGCCACCAGATCCGGGTCGCTGGGCGCCGGCAGGTCGCCCGGACACTCGACGCCGCGCTCGGTGTCGGGGTCGCTGCCCCGACCGAGCAGCAGCAGAGCCGTCGCGGTGTTGGAGGGTTCCACCCAGGTCGAAGTCACGTAGCCCATGGTCCCACAGCAGGACCGGGACGCAGCTTCCCTCGGTGTGTGCTGCCACACTGCTGCGCATGCGCGTGCTGCTCTGCCCGGACAAGTTCGCCGGCACCCTGTCCGCACCGGAGGTGGCCGCCGCGGTGGCCGACGGTTGGCGCACCGTCACCGACCGCGACGAGCTGCTGATCCGGCCGCTCTCCGACGGCGGGCCGGGCTTCGTGCGGGTGCTCGCCGAGGCCCTCGGCGGCCGGCGGGTGCCGGTGTCGACAGTTGATCCGCTGGGCCGGCCGACGGCAGGTGAGATCCTGCTCACCGCCGACGGCGCGACCGCCTACCTGGAGAGCGCACAGGCCTGCGGGCTGCACCTGCTCGGCACCGCCGAACGCGACCCGAAGACCACCACGACGTACGGGCTGGGCCTGCTCGTGGCCGCCGCGGTGGAGAGCGGCGCACGGACGGTGGTGATCGGGCTGGGCGGCTCCGGCACCAACGACGCGGGAGCCGGAATGCTCGCCGCGTTGGGCGTGACCCCGCTGGACGCCACGGGTGCCGCGCTCCCGTACGGCGGGGCGGCTCTGGCCCTGGTCGAGGCCCTCGACGGCGCGCCCCGGCTGCGCGGCGTCCGGCTCGTCGCCGCCACCGACGTGGACAACCCGCTGCTCGGGCTGCACGGCGCGAGCAACGTGTTCGGTCCGCAGAAGGGCGCCGACCGGGCGGACGTGCTGCTGCTCGACGCCGCTCTGGAGCGCTTCGCGGCGGTGCTGGAGCGGGATCTGCCCGGCTGCCCGGCCGGGCTCGGTGCGCTGCCCGGCGGCGGCGCCGCGGGTGGCCTCGGCGCGGCGGTCCTCGCCCTGGGTGGCGGCTGCGAGTCGGGCATCGGCCTGGTCACCCGGGCCACCGCCCTGGACGCCGCCCTGGACAGCGTCGACCTGGTGATCACCGGCGAGGGATCGTTCGACCACCAGTCGCTGCGCGGCAAGGTGGTCGCCGGAGTGGCCGGTGCCGCCCGCGACCGGGGAGTGCCCTGCGTGGTCGTGGCCGGGCAGGTGAGCATCGGCCGACGCGAGGCCGCCTCGGCCGGGGTGACCGATGCGTACAGCCTGGTCGAGCACTTCGGTGGCGACCAGGGCGGCGGGCTCGACGCCGCCCTGGGCCGGCCGGCGGAGGGGTTGCACGACCTGGGTGCCCGGCTGGCCCGGCAGTGGAGCCGCTGAGGCTTTCGAGCGCCCGTCAGCGGGGCCGACCTGCGGCGGCGATCACGCCACGCGGGTGAGCCCGGCCGGGGCGGCGTACCATCAGCGGAGGACCACAACCGGGAATCACTGGACGGCGCACGGCGTTGGCCAGTGCGTCCGGACCCACACCGCGCAGGGAGACTTCCACGTGACCACGCCAGCGCAGACCGAGTCGACCGAGGCCCAGGCCCCTACTTCCGTCGTCCTCACCGACGTCGCGGCGCAGAAGGTCAAGGCCCTGATTGAGCAGGAGGGCCGCGACGACCTGCGGCTCCGCGTCGCGGTGCAGCCGGGTGGCTGCTCCGGCCTGCGGTACCAGCTCTTCTTCGACGAGCGTTCGCTCGACGGTGATGTCGTCACCGACTTCGGCGGTGTCGAGGTCGTCGTCGACCGGATGAGCGCCCCGTACCTGTCCGGCGCGACGATCGACTTCGCCGACCGGATCGACGCCCAGGGCTTCACCATCGACAACCCCAACGCGGGCAACTCGTGCGCCTGCGGTGACTCGTTCAACTGAGTCACATCACACCGATCCAGCACCAGACGGGGCCGTCCTTCGGGACGGCCCCGTCTGCGCTGGTGGGGCTGGGAGCGATCCCGAAGCGGCGGTGACGGGCCGGTCACCGAGGTCGCACCGAGAGGTCACGGGCAGCTTGCCGGGCCGGTAGGCTGACCGCGCCCTGCTCCCTACCCCGAGGGTTGATATGAAGATCGCCGTGACCGGCTCGATCGCCACCGATCACCTGATGAGCTTCCCCGGTCGCTTCGCCGACCAACTCATCGCCGACCAGCTGCACAAGGTGTCCCTCTCCTTCCTGGTAGACGATCTGGTGCTCCGTCGCGGCGGCGTGGCGGCGAACATCGCCTTCGGCATGGGGCAACTGGGCCTGCGTCCGGTGCTGCTCGGCGCGGTGGGGGCGGACTTCGCCGACTACCGCTCCTGGCTGGAGCGCCACGGCGTCGACTGCGACTCGGTGCACGTCAGCGAGGTGGCGCACACCTCTCGGTTCGTCTGCACCACCGACACCGACATGTGCCAGATCGCGTCGTTCTACGCCGGCGCGATGAGCGAGGCCCGCAACATCGAGCTCGCCCCGGTCGCCGACCGGATCGGCGGCCTGGACCTGGTGCTGGTCAGCGCCAACGACCCCGAGGCGATGCTGCGGCACTCGGCCGAGTGCCGCACCCGTGGGTACGCGTTCGCCGCCGACCCCTCCCAGCAGCTCGCCCGGATGCCCGGCGAGGACGTGGTGGCGCTGATCGAGGGCGCCGACTACCTGATGACGAACGACTACGAGAAGTCGCTGTTGCAGAGCAAGGCGCAACTGACCGACGCTCAACTGCTGGACCTGGTCAAGGTGCGGGTCACCACGCTGGGCAAGCACGGTGTGGAGATCGCCGGGCGGGGCATCGACCCGATCCACGTGCCGATCGCGCGGGAGACCCGGGCGGTCGACCCGACCGGCGTGGGCGACGGCTTCCGGGCCGGGTTCTTCACCGCGCTCTCCTGGGGCCTGGGCCTGGAGCGCGCCGCCCAGGTCGGCTCGCTGCTGGCCACGCTGGTCCTGGAGACCGTCGGCACCCAGGAGTACGACATCCGCCCCGACCTGTTCGTCAAGCGCCTGGCCGAGTCCTACGGCGACGAGGCGGCGGACGAAGTCCGCCCCCACCTCCTCCCGGCCTGACCCCCTCTCCTCGCCGATCTTGCACTTTCGGTCGCCGTATCGCGGCTTTTGCGTCCTTTGCCGGGACAGAAAGTGCAAGATCGGCGGGGTGGGGTGGGTTAGTGCAGGCGGCGGATGTCGTAGGCGGGGCCTTCTGGGCCGTTCACCGCGCCCGTGAACTCCTGGCCGCGCATCCGGCACCAGGCGGGGATGTCGACCGCCGCCGCCGGGTCGTCGGCCAGCACCCGCACCACCGTGCCCACCGGCACCTGCGGCAGCCGCCGGGCCGCCGCGATCACGGGCAGCGGGCACCGCTGCCCCCGACAGTCGATCACCTCGTCCGGCATCGTCACAGCCCCACCACCCCCGCCTCGGCACGCAACCCGGCGACGATCCCCGGCAACTCGCCGAGGAACCGCTCCACGTCCGCCTCGGTCGTCTCCCGATGCAGGCTGACACGCACGTTGCCGTGCGAGAGCACCCCCATCGCCTCCAGCACGTGCGACGGACGCAACGTGGACGACGTACAGGACGAACCGGACGACACGGCGAAGCCCCGCCGGTCCAGAGCGTGCAGCAGCGCCTCACCGTCGACGTACAGGCACGAGAAGGTGACCAGGTGGGGGAGCCGGAGCACCGGGTCACCCACCACCTCCACGTCGGGCACCTCCGCCGCGACCCGCGCCCGGATCCGATCCACGAGCGGGGCCAGCCGGGTCGCCTCGGCCGCCGCGTCGGCCGCCGCCGCGCGCAGGCTCGCCGCCGCCGCCACCACCGCGGGCAGGTTCACCACCCCGGGGGTACGCCCACCCTCCCGCTCGTCGGCCGGCCAGGGTGACTCCCAACGGGTGCCCTTACGCACCACCAGCACCCCCACCCCGGGCGGACCACCCCACTTGTGGGCACTCGCGGTGAGCACCGACCAGCCGGCCGGCAGGGGCACCCGACCAACCGACTGCGCGGCGTCCACGTAGAGCGGCACCCCCACGTCGGCACAGTCGGCGGCCGCCTCGGCGACCGGCTGCACGGTCCCCACCTCGTGACTGGCGGTGATCAGCGCGGCCAGCGCGACCCCGGGGGCCCGGACCGCCGCCGACCACGCGGTCAGGTCCAGTCGCCCCAACCGGTCGACCGGCACCCCGGTGGCAGTCCCGCCCCTCGCAACGTGCCGCTGCGCGGCATGCAACACCGCCGAGTGCTCGATCGCCGAGTGCACGAGCGCCGACCCGACCCGGTGCCGCCCCGCCAGGCCCCCGAGCACAGCCCCGTGGGCTGCGGTCGTACCGCTGGGGGTGAACGACACCTCGTCGGCACGGGCGCCGAGGGTCACCGCGGTGGCCTCGCGGGCGGCGTCGAGCAGTTGCCGCGCCCGACGGGCCTGGGTGTAGAGCTTGCCCGGGTCGGCCCAGCCGTCGTCGAGCGCGGCCAGCAACGCCTGCCGCGCGACCGGATGCATCGGCGCGGCGGTCGCCGCGTCCAGGTAGACCGGGGATGCGCTCACAGATCATTACGCTATCGCGGCGGTATGCCGAGGTTCCCCCCAATGGGGGCGGACAGTGACCCCACCACGGTCGAGTCCGTCATGGTCGAGTAATCTGCGACCGTCGGTGACGCCTTTGCCGCCGGTGCTGAGGAAAGACGCACCGCGGCGCGCTAGGGAGGCAGGACCAGGTGGTCGCAAGGAGTTCGGAGGTACGGCCGTCGGCCGTACGGCACAGCGCTTCGCCAGGGGTCGGTGGACGCCGGGGGCGTGGTGCTGGTCGGTTGGCCGGGCTCGGTCTCAGTGGCGTGGCGCTGCTGATCCTGCTCACGGGCTGTGACGTGGGTCAGACCTTTCACGGCTTCGGCTGGCCGCAGGGCGGCATCTCGCCGGAGTCCAAGCGGATGTACGACCTGTGGATCGCCTCCTGCATCGCCGCCCTCGCGGTCGGCGTCTTCGTGTGGGGCCTGATCTTCTGGTGCGTCGTGCGCTACCGCAAGCGTGGCAACGCGCTGCCGGTGCAGACCCGCTACAACCTGCCGATGGAGTTCCTCTACACCATCGCGCCGATCCTGATCGTCTCGGTGCTCTTCTACTACACGGCGATCGTGCAGACCGACGTCGACAAGTTGTCGAAGAACCCGGACGTCACGGTCGAGGTCGTCGCCTTCAAGTGGAACTGGCAGTTCAACTACCGCGACGGCCAGGGCACCGAGGCCCGCACCACCGCGTCGACCCTCGGCACCAGCGAGGTCATTCCGGTGCTGGTGCTGCCGACCGGCCGGTCCATCCGCTTCGAGGAGACCAGCCGCGACGTCATCCACTCGTTCTGGGTGCCGGAGCTGCTGTTCAAGCGGGACGTCATGCCGGGCAAGATCCGCAACGTGTTCGAGGTCTCCAGTCTGGACGCCGAGGGTGCCTACGTCGGGCGCTGCGCCGAACTGTGCGGCAGCTACCACGCGTTCATGAACTTCGAGCTGCGGGTGGTCTCGCCGGAGAAGTACGACCAGTTCCTGGCCGCCAAGCAGAGCGGCAAGTCGACCCAGGACGCGCTGACCCAGATCGGCGAGGAGCCGTACGCGAAGACCACGCAGCCGTTCGAGACCCGGCGGACGCAGGACAACTTCAACCCGGACAAAGTTCCGGCCCGTACGGGAAGCTGAGGCAGCCGCATGAAGACCGAGTGGCGTATCTTCCTGATCATTGCCGGGTTCCTCGCCGGTGCCACCATCCTCTACGGCGCGTGGACGCACGGCGAGTCGGGCGGCGTCGAGTGGGTCGGCACCGTCGCCCTGCTGCTGTCGTTCCTGCTCTGCTCGATGTGCGGCGGCTTCTTCTGGTTCGTCTCCCGCCGCATCGACCTGCGCCCGGAGGACCGTCCCGACGCCGAGATCGCCGACGGTGCCGGTGAGGTCGGCTTCTTCAGCCCGGGCAGCTACTGGCCGTTCGGTCTGGCACTGGCCGCCGCGATCGCCGCGCTCGGCATGGTGTTCTGGCAGTACTGGCTGATCGGCGCCGGTCTGGTGGCTGTCGTCTTCTCCGCCTGCGGGCTGCTGTTCGAGTACTACAGCGGCACCCGGCGCACCGCCGAGCACTGATCCACCCGGTCGCCGTCACGGCCGACCCGTACGTCACGAAGGCCCGCATCCCACTGGGAGCGGGCCTTCGTCGTGGCCCGACCCGGGCGGTGCGGTGTGCCGTGTCGGGTGGTGCGGGGCTGGTGCGGTGTGCCGTGCGGGGCTGGTGCGGTGTGCCGTGCGGGTTGGTGCGGTGCGCGTGCGGGGCAGCGCGGGGTGGTTTGGTGCTGTCGGCTGCCGCGTGGTGCGGTGCGGTGTGGTGCGGGGTGGTGCGGCTGCCGCGTGGTGCGGGGTGGTGTGGTGTGGTGCGGCTGCCGGGAGGTGCGGTGCGGGTGCATGGTGGTGCGGCGCCGGGCGGGGGTGGTGTCGGGCCGAGCGGTGAGTCTCAGGCGGCGTTGCGGTGGGTGGGCTGGTGGCGTCGGCGCTCGGCCAGCCGGGTGACCGGAAAGGCGACCGTGGCGATCACCACGGCAGCCCCGCAGCCGGTGCAGATCAGCTCGGGACAGTCGGTGTCGTGGCCGTCGACGCAGGGTGGCGCCTCGAACGGCGCCACGTCCTCGCAGACGTCGCAGTAGAGCTCGCGGTGCGACACGGGTGTCTCCTTCTTACTCCAGGTGAACCGCCCCCGGATGCGACAACTGCGCACAACGGAAACGGAGAACCACTCGCCTGTAGTTTTCCACGCGGGTCCGACAAATCTCCGGCCAGCGCTGCCCGGGAGGCCCGACGCAGGCTCACTGCCGTCCCTGCGTCTCGGCGCCGCCGCAGCACCGGGCGCGGTTGTCGTAACCGGACCCCTTCCGAGGGCCGGGTGCAGAATCTCGTCGCAAGGCCCCCGTGGCAGGTTCTCGTCGCGGAGCTTGGCGCAAGGCCCAGGCGCAGGACCCGACCGCGGGGTCGAGTCGCCGGGTCGAGTCGCGGGGGCGAGTCGCGGGGGCGAGTCGCGGGGGCGAGTCGCGGGGTCGAGTCGCGGGGTCGAGTCGCGGGGTCGAGTCGCGGGGTCGAGTCGGGGGTCGCGGGGTCGAGTCGCCGGGGCGAGCCGCAGGGTCGAGTCGCATGATCCACTCGATATCACTGAAGTCGCGGTATCCGAGGCCGCCGGACACCGCCGATTCAAGGAACCCGAGTTGATCAAGGGCTGGGCGGCCGTGGGACACCACGGATTCGAGGATCCCGAGTCGATCAAGGGCTAGGGAGCGGCGGACGGTGAGTCGGAGAGCGACGGGCGGTCGCCGGTCGGCGCGTCAGTCGGCGGGCTGCGTCGGCAGGTCGGCGTCGGGCGGTGGTGTGATCGAGCGGGGCGGCGGGGCTGCGGGTGATCGGCGGTTGGCGCGCCGGCGTGGCGTCAGGTGGCGGGTGATCGGCGGCGCGGGCGCGTCGCCAGGTCGGCGCGCGGTCCGGCGGCGGGCTGTGCCGGCGAGCGGCCCGGCAGCGGGCTGTGCCGGCGAGCGGCCCGGCAGCGGGCTGTCGGTGGGCCGGCGGGGCGGCGCTGCGGTGGGCCAGCGGGCGGCGCTGTCAGTGGGCCGGCGGGCGGCGCTGTGGTCGGACGGGCCGGCCTGCGGGTGGCGGTCAGACGGGGGTCGATGCGAGGGCGGCGGCGGTCTTGACCCAGCGGTCCAGGGTCGCGGCGGCCGCACCGGAGTCGATCGACTCGGCCGCGCGGTGCATGCCCGCGCGCAGCGCCTCGGTCAGGTCGCCGTCGAGTGGACCCTGGGTGGCCAGCGCCGCGGCGGCGTTGACCAGCACCGCGTCCCGGACCGGACCCGCCGCACCGGCCAGCAGGCGATGGGCCACGTCGGCGTTGTAGGCGGCGTCACCGCCCCGCAGGTCGTTGAGGGTGGACCGGGGCACCCCCAGGTCCGCCGCGTCCAGCACGGCCTCGCGTACGGTGCCGCCCTGGGCTGCCCAGACGCGGGTCGGTGCGGCGGTGGTGAACTCGTCCAGGCCGTCCTCGCCCCGCATCACGAGCACCGAGTCGCCGCGGGCGGCGAACACGCTGGCCATCACCGGGGCCATCCGGGCGTCGAAGCAGCCGACCGCGCCGGATCGGGGGCGGGCCGGGTTGGCCAGCGGGCCGAGGAAGTTGAAGAAGGTGGGCACTCCCACCTCGCGGCGGACCGGGCCGGCGTGCCGCATTCCGGGGTGGTGCCGGGCCGCGAAGCAGAACCCGATGCCCGCCTCCTCGACGCAGCGGGCCACCTGCTCGGGGCCGAGGTCCAGGGGGATGCCGAGGAATTCCAGCAGGTCGGCGGTGCCGCACAGGGAGGAGGCGGCCCGGTTGCCGTGCTTCACCACGCGTACGCCGGTGCCCGCGACCACGAGCGCGGTCATGGTGGAGATGTTGACCGTGTGGGCGAGGTCACCGCCGGTGCCCACCACGTCGAGCGCGGTACGGCGTGTCTCCTCGGGGAGCACCACCGGGACCGCGCGACCCAGCATCGCCTCGACGAGACCGGCCAGCTCGGCGGGGGTCTCGCCCTTGGCCCGCAGCGCGATGGCGAAGCTCGCTATCCGCACCGGGCTCGCCGAGCCGGTCATGATCTCGTCCATCGCCCAGGCGGTGTCGGCGGTGGACAACTCCTCGCCGTGCAGCAGCGAGGTGAGCAGGTGCGGCCAGGTCCGATCACCCATGGCGGGCCTCCCGAGCGTACGAAGTGCGGGTGGGCTGGAACGGGCGTCGGCGGATCCGACGCCGTGACGGTGCCGGATTGCTGGGGGGACGTCAGGCGGGTGCGTGCGTCCGCAGCAGCTCGGCCACCGTGCCTCCGGTGGTCACCGGGTCGAGCGGGTGCACCAGCGTGGCATCGACCTCGGCGTACGCGGCGAGCCATCGGTCGGCGGCGCGGGCGATCACGAGGCAGGTCGGGGGAGCGTCGTCCCGGTCGTCCTTGATCTGCCGGGCGATGCCGATGCCGCCACCCGGGCTCGCCTCGCCGTCGAGCAGCAGCAGGTCGATCTCGTAGTCGTCGACGAGCCGGATGGTCTCCGAGTAGGTCGACGCGTCGACGAACTCGATCTGCAGGCCGGGCGCCGGTCGGGTGCCGACGGCCAACCGCATCCGATCACGGACCTGCGGGTCGTCGCTGTAGAGCAGGACGGTGCAAAGACGATCGCTCATGCCGGCACTCCGCTTCGCCGAACGGTCCGGGTACCGGCCGTTTCGTGATATCCCATGACCTCGAGGCGGCCTCGGCCGGGAGTCGGACGGTGAGCGGTGCCGTCGTGGGGCACCATCGCACTGCGCGTGACGGTTGGTTCGCTGTGCTCACTCATTGGCCGGGCTTGCTCCCACCTCGAAGATGCCCGCCGATCGTACCGGTCGGGGTGACGTAGCCGACATCCCGCCCGCCGCCACCCCTCGGGGCGTACCGTCCGGGCAGCTCAGGCGGTCGCGGCGTCGGCGGCGCGTTCGCGGGCCTCCTGGCGGTCCAGCTCGCGGTCGACCCGGCGGGCCTCGCGTTCGGACTGCTTGACCCACTGGACCACCAGCACCGCGAGCATGGTCACACTGACGAACTCGCCGCCGGCCCAGAGGATGCCGCCGGCGACCACCTGGTCCGCCTTGGGGTCGGCCCAGCTCAGGTTGAGCGACGGGTACCAGTCGCCGCCGAAGAGCGTGGTGCTCTGCATGATGGTGAGGCCGAGCACGGTGTGGAACGGCACCGAGAGCAGCATCAGCAGCGCCCGTGCCGGGTACGGCCAGCGGCCGGGCAGCGGGTCGAGGCCGAGCAGCGGCCAGAAGAACACGCAGCCGGTCATGATGAAGTGTGCGTGCACCAGCTCGTGGGCCCAGGCGTGTTCGAGGGTGAAGCGGTACAGGTCGCTGAAGTACAGCACGAACGGGTTGACCACGAAGATGGCGAACGCCACGAGCGGAAACGTGTAGACCCGGGCGGCGCGGCTGTGCACGATCGCCAGCAGGCGCTTGCGTGGCCCGACCGGCAGGGTCCGCAGGGCCAGCGTCATCGGCGCGCCCAGCGCCAGGAAGATCGGCGCCACCATGGACAGCACCATGTGCTGGATCATGTGCACGGACAGCAGCGCGGTGTCGTACGCGTGCAGGCCACTGACCGTGACCAGCGCGATGCCGCCCAGCCCGGGGCCGAGGAAGAACACGGTGCGGGCGACCGGCCAGCGGTCGCCGCGCAGGCGCAGCCGGTACACCCCGTAGAGGTACAGGCCGGCGGCGAGCACCAGGCCGAGGGCCAGCCAGCTGTCCAGCCGGGTCTCGGTCAGCACCGCGCCGACGGTGAACGGCGGCGGGGCCGAGGTGGCGGCGAGGATAGGATCGACGTGCAGCACGCTTTTCAGGCTAGGCCAGGCGAACCGGACCCTGACGGTCGGGCCACGGAAGGCGCAGGTTTGCCACCCCGCTGATCGCCGGCCCCGGTCAGGGGCAATAATGACGGCGTGACTGCGGCCCCAGCCATTGACAAGAGCCGGATCCACTCTCTGACCCGACCGAACATGGTCAGCGTCGGGACGATCGTGTGGCTCTCCAGCGAACTCATGTTCTTCGCGGCGCTGTTCGCGATGTACTTCTCGATCCGCGCGGCTGCGCCGGAGCAGTGGGAGAAGCACACCGAGGCGCTGAACATCCCGTACGCGACCACCTTCACGGTGATCCTGGTGCTGTCCTCCGTGACCTGCCAGCTCGGCGTCTTCGCGGCGGAGAAGGGCGACGTGCACGCGCTGCGGCGCTGGTTCACCGTCACCTTCGTGATGGGCCTGATCTTCGTGCTCGGCCAGCTGAACGAGTACCGGCACCTGGTCGAGGACGGCATCAAGATCAACGGAGACGGGTACGGGTCGGTGTTCTACCTGACCACCGGCTTCCACGGCCTGCACGTGACTGGCGGTCTGATCGCCTTCATCATCTTCATGGTCCGCACGACCATGGGCCGGTTCACCCCGGCGCAGGCGACCTCGGCGATCGTCGTGTCGTACTACTGGCACTTCGTCGACGTCGTGTGGATCGGGCTGTACGCCATGATCTACTGGCTTCAGTGATCTTGCGCGTCACATTCTGCGCTGCTGCTCCGTCCCCTGAGACAGGTCCAACCGGTTAAGGACACCGCTCATGACTTCTGACAACGACCGCCGACGCGGTCTGCTCGCGCGGTTGCGCGAGCGGCCCGCCGCGCGCAGCAGGGGCCGCCGCCGGCTGGGCGCCGCGGTCCGGCTGATCGCCGCGCTGATGCTGGCCGGCGGCGCCTACACCGTCTTCGCCCCCGGTGCCCAGGCGCAGGACAACCCGCAGCTGACCGGCGCCGCCGCCGAGGGCAAGGCGCTGTTCGACGTGAGTTGTGTGACCTGTCACGGCCGCAACGCCCAGGGCGTCGAGGGTCGCGGGCCGAGCCTGGTCGGCGTCGGCGCGGCCTCGGTCGAGTTCCAGGTCAGCTCCGGGCGGATGCCGCTGGCCCGCCAGGAGGCCCAGGCCCACCGCAAGCCCCCCGTCTTCACCGACGAGCAGACCCGTCAGCTCGCCCAGTACATCCAGGAGCTCGGCGGCGGCCCGGTCGTGCCCGCGGGCGACGACCTCCACGAGGACGGCAACGTCGCGGCCGGCGGTGAGCTGTTCCGGATCAACTGCTCGCAGTGCCACGCGTTCGGTGGTGGCGGCGGCGCGCTCTCCTCGGGCAAGTTCGCCCCGAGCCTGCACCCCGCGACCGACCGCCAGATCTACGCGGCCATGCTGAGCGGCCCACAGAACATGCCGGTGTTCGGCGACAACCAGCTTCGGCCGGAGCAGAAGGCCGACGTCATCGCCTACATCCAGGAGACGCTGAAGCACGACCAGGACCCGGGCGGGTTCAACCTCGGGCGGTACGGCCCGTCCACCGAGGGCCTGGCGATCTTCCTGGTTGGCATCGTGGCGCTCGTCTTCGCCAGCCTGTGGATTGCGGGCAAGTCGTGACCGAGCGGATCATCCGATTCAGTGCTGTGGCGCCGCGCGGTGCCACCCGTAGCGAGGTGACGGCATGAGCACCCACACCGAGCACCAGGCCCCGCAGGGTCGGGAGCCGCTCGACGTGAACGACCCCAAGCTGACCCGGTTCGACATCGTTCGCGAGGGCGCGCGTCGGGACGACATCGAGATCGTCCACTACGAGCCGCAGGTGCTGCCCGGCGCCAAGGCGGAGCGCCGGCTGACCCGCGTGGTCGCCGGGCTCTTCCTGATCACCGGTCTGGCCGCGACCGCCTTCCTGGCCATCTACATCTGGTGGCCCTGGCAGTACGAGCCGGGCCGAGGTGGCGACAAGTGGTATACGCCGCTGCTGGGCGCCACCCTCGGCATCGCGCTGCTGGCCGTCGGCTTCGGCATCCTGACCTGGGGCAAGAAGTTGCTGCCCAAGGAGGTCTCGATCCAGGACCGGCACGAGGGCCAGGTGGACTCCGAAGGCCGCACGATCACCGGTCAGACCATGCTCTACATGGCCGACGAGCTGGGCGTGAAGCGTCGCCCGCTGCTCGGCATCTCGCTGCTGGCCGGTCTCGCGCCGGTCGCCGCGGTCGCGGCGGCGCCGCTGGTCGGCGGTCTGATCTCCCAGCCGCACAAGAACAATCAGATGTTCACCACCGGGTTCGCCCCGGCCGAGGGTGGGCAGAAGATCCGGCTGGTCCGCGAGGACGGCCGCCCGGTTCGCCCGGCGGACGTCAGCGCCGGTGGCCAGTTGACCGTCTTCCCCGGCATCGAGCACGGTGTGAGCAACATCCACGCCGACTCCCCGACGCTGCTGATCCACCTGCGGGATTCGGACGCCCAGAAGTCGCGGGAGGCCAACTCGCGGCCGGGCGTCGGCCACGGCGACTACATGTGGGGCAACTACGCCGCGTTCTCGAAGGTCTGCACGCACGCGGGCTGCCCCGCCAGCCTGTACGAGCAGCAGACCAACCGGCTGCTCTGCCCGTGCCACCAGTCCCAGTTCCTGATCACCGACAACGCCCGGCCCGTCTTCGGTCCCGCCAGCCGGCGGCTGCCGCAGCTGCCGATCGAGGTGGATGCCGAGGGCTTCTTCGTGGCGAAGTCCGACTACACTGAGACCGTTGGGCCTGACTTCTGGGAGCGGCCATGAAGCGTCGAAAGTTCGATCTTGCGGCGACGCCGGGTAAGGCCGCGGTGGGAGTGGACGACCGCTTCCAGGTGGCCACCCCCCTGCGCAAACTGCTGAACAAGGTCTTCCCGGACCACTGGTCCTTCCTGCTCGGCGAGATCGCGCTGTTCTCGTTCATCGTCCTGCTGCTGACCGGTGTGTTCCTCACCTTCTTCTACGAGCCGGCGATGACCGAGGTGGTCTACAACGGCAGCTTCGCGCCGTTGCAGGGCACCCCGATGTCCGCCGCGTACGCGTCCAGCCTGGACCTCTCGTTCGACGTCCGCGGTGGTCTGGTGATGCGGCAGATGCACCACTGGGCGGCGCTGCTGTTCATGGCGTCGATCGTCGTGCACATGCTGCGGGTCTTCTTCACCGGTGCCTTCCGCAAGCCGCGCGAGACCAACTGGATCATCGGTTCGCTGCTGTTCTGGGTCGGCTTCCTGGCCGGCTTCACCGGTTACGGCCTGCCGGACGACGGCCTGTCCGGCACCGGCCTGCGGATCGCCTCGGCGATCATGCTGTCCATCCCGGTGATCGGGTCCTGGGTCACCTCGTCGATCTTCGGTGGCGAGTTCCCGGGCACGATGATCATCAGCCGGATGTTCATCGCCCACGTGCTGCTCATCCCGGGTCTGCTCGTCGCACTGATCAGCGTCCACCTGGGCCTGGTCTTCAAGCAGAAGCACACCCAGTGGCCCGGCCCCGGCCGGACCAACAACAACGTGGTCGGCGAGCGGATGTTCCCGCGGTACGCGCTGAAGCAGGGCGGCTTCTTCATGGTCGTCTTCGGCGTCATCGCGCTGCTGGGCGGTCTGCTCCAGATCAACCCGATCTGGCTGTTCGGCCCGTACGAGGCGTGGGTGGTCTCGGCCGCCAGCCAGCCCGACTGGTACGTCATGTTCCTCGACGGGTCGACCCGACTCATGCCCGCGTGGGAGATCAACATCCCGATCGGCGACGGATACGTCATCCCGCCGCTGTTCTGGCCGACGGTCGTGCTGCCCGGCATCATGGTGGGCCTGTCGACGATGTACCCGTTCCTGGAAGCCCGGCACCTCAAGGACCGCAAGAGCCACAACCTGCTCCAGCGTCCCCGCGACGTTCCGGCGCGGACCGCGGTCGGCGCCATGGCCGTCGCGTTCTACATCGTGCTGACGCTCTCCGGCGGCAACGACGTGATCGCCGACAAGTTCCAGATCAGCTTGAACGCGATGACCTGGGCCGGCCGGATCGGTCTGCTGGTGGTCCCGCCGATCGCGTACTACGTGACGTACCGGCTCTGCCTGGGTCTCCAGCAGCACGACCGGGAGGTGCTCGCGCACGGCGTGGAGACCGGCATCATCCGGCGTCTGCCGGACGGTCGGTTCGTCGAGGTGCACCAGCCGCTCAGCGCGTCCAACGGGCACGCGGACGGCCACGGCGAGCTGGAGTACGCCGGCTGGGTCGTGCCGAAGAAGATGAACCGGCTCGGGGCACTCGGCCCGGCCATCCGGGGCTTCTTCTACCCGATCGAGAGGCCGGTCGAGGCGCCTGTCTCACCGGGGCACCCGCCGGTCGAGCCCCGACCCGAGCGCGAGGAGATCACCAGCGGCGACAGTCGCCGCTGACCAGCCCAAACGCAGCGTTACGTGGCGCCCGCCGGATTCCGGCGGGCGCCACGTCGTATCCGCACCCACCGCCCATCCGGCCAGGAGTCGGACGGCCACGGCGGGACCGGTCGACCCCGCGCGACGGGCGATCGCAGGAATAACCCCGGTGAGCCGGGTATCCGTGCGGTCCAACGTCTCAAGGGGGGGAAGCATGTTGGGTATCAAACGCCTCGGCCTGTTGGCCGCGCTGGTACTGGTCGGGGTCGCGCCGGCTGCGGCCGCGCAGGCCGCGGCACAGCCGTCGACGCAGGACACCCAGTACCTGCAGGCGGTACACCAGGTCAACCTGTTCGAGATCACCGCCGGTGACCTGGCTCAGCAGAAGGGTCAGGACCAGGGGGTCAAGGACCTGGGCGCGATGCTGAAGACCGACCACACCCAGCTGGACCAGACGGTGCAGCAGACCGCGTCCCAACTCGGCGTGGAGTTGCCGAACGAGCCCAGCGCCGACCAGCAGGCGGTCATCGACAAGCTGAACAACGCCAGCGGTGCGGAGTTCGACAGGCTCTGGGTGACGAGTGAGCTGGCCGGCCACGTCCAGGCCATCCAGGCCACCCAGACGGAGATCTCGCAGGGCTCCGAGCAGTCGGTGGTCCAGTTGGCCCAGAACGCCCTGCCGACGCTTCAGGCGCACTACGACGAGCTGGTGCAGCTCGCCAACAAGTTGGGCATCCCGGTTCCGCAGACCAGCGCCAGCGGTACGCCCAGCCCCGGCGGCACCGGCACCGAGTCGCCGGCTCCGGGTGGCACCGGTACCGAGTCGCCGGCCCCGGGTGGCACCACGGAGTCCCCGGCTCCGGGTGGCGGCACCACCGAGACGCCGGCTCCCAGCATGAGCTGACGTAGCGACAGCAGACGGCCGGTCCACCCGTGGGGTGGACCGGCCGCCGTGCGTGCGCCGGTCAGTCGGCGCTGGCGAGGCCGATGGCGAACGCCTCCTCCAGGTCGTGCTGGGAGTACGCCCGGAACGCGATGTGCGACTCGGTGTTGAGCACACCCGGCACCTTGGAGATGCTGCCGGCGATGACCTGGGCGATCTGGTCGAACTCGCGGACCCGGACGATGGCGATGAGGTCGACGTGCCCGGCCACCGAGTAGACCTCGCTGACGCCGGTGAGGCTGGCCAGGGTCTCCGCCACCTCGGGGATCGCGTCGGTGGCACAGTCGATCAGCACGATTGCGGTGATCACGGGACATTTCTCCGTTCGTCGGCGTCGTCGCCCATGCTAGATGTTCCGGCGTGGCCCGGCGTCCTGGCCGTCGTCGTTGCCGCCCCACCGGTCATTGGACCGAGCTGTGGGCCAGCCCGGCGCTGTGGGCCGTGGCCGGTCAGCCGTGTGCGGTGGCCGTGACGGTGCTGCCGTCCGCGGTCCGGATCACGCCGCACAACCGCTCGCCGTCCGGCACGACCGCACCCGGCCACACCACGGTGCGGCACACGTCGCCGTCCACCCGCGCGCCCGCGCCGACGACGGACTCCACGCAACGACCGGTCACCGTGGCGGACCTGTCGACGAGGACGCCGCCGGCGGCGGCGTGCAGGTTGGCCGCCAGGTAGTCGGCGGGGGTGCCGGTGTCGTAGAAGGTGCCCCGGTAGGGCACCACCTCCAGGGCACCCGCCGCCTCCGCCGGGCGCCAGAGGGCGCGGACCAGGTCGGAGAGGACGACCGGCAGATCGCGGACGAGCCGCCAGGGCAGCAACGAGAAGCCGGTGAAACAGTGCCCGGAGAAGGTGCCCGGTGCCGCCGGGTCCGCGGCGGACTGGCCGAGCAGGCGTACGGTGTGGCCGTCCCACCCGTCGAGCAGGGCGGCCACGTCCGGGCCCGGCGCGGCGGCCGGGTCGGCGAGGTACGCGTCGGCGTTGCCGACCAGCACCGGCCGCCCGTCGATCCAGTCCCGCAGGTTGGCCACCCCGCCCGCGGTGCCCAGCGGATCGCCCGGCTCGACGGACACGTGGGCGCGGTCGCCAACGTGCGCGACCACCTGGTCGCCGAGGTAGCAGGCATTGACCGCGACCCGGTCGGGGCCGGCCAGGCCGAGCCCCGCCACCCGGGCCAACGCCCGATCCAGCAGCGGCACGTTGCCCACCGGGCAGAGGGCCTTGGGCACCCGCTCGGTGAGCGGGCGCAACCGGGTGCCCTCGCCTGCGGCGAGCACCACCGCGCACACCTCGGCCGGCACGGCAGCCCCGCCGGTCACGGCAGGTCGTCGGGGATCGGGGGCGGGAACTGCCCGGCCAGCGGCCCGATGTCGTAGTAGGCGAGCAGCCGGGCGGTCGGCCAGGTCAGCTTGGGCAGGTCGTCCAGGGGGTGCCAGGCGGCCTCGAAGACCTCCGCGCCGTCGACCGCCAGCTTGGTGCCCGACGCCGGCACCTCCGTCTCGAAGACCATGTCCACCCAGCCCTTGGCATGCACGATCGCGTTCGGCACCGCCGGGCGTAACCGGGACGGGGGGAGTCGGACACCGGATTCCTCGAACAGCTCGCGGGCCGCACCCACCACCGGGGGTTCGCCCCGGTCCAGGAGGCCGGCGGGCAGCGACCAGCCCTTGCCGGGTGGCTGGCGCAGCATCAGCAGCCGGCCCGCGCCCGTCGCCTCGGAATCGCGGACCAGGGTGACCGCACCGACGATGTACTTGGGCATCGCCAGCTTGACCAGGCGCCGACGCACCGGCAGCGGCAGCCGGTAGAAAGCCTGGTAGAAGACGGCCCGACCGGTGGCACGGGAACGGGGGATCATGCTCCCAGGCTAGTGGTCGCGAATGTCCCTCGGACGCGCTGGGCCGCCAGGGTCACTGTCGATGGTCGACCAGGTCGATGAGCTGGCGTACGACGGTGTCCGGTTCGATCACCCGGTCGAAGACCGCGACCAGCAGGGTCTCCAGGTCGGGATAGCCCAACTCCTCGGAGAGGCGCAACAGCGGCAGGTCGCTGGCGAGGCCCCGGTTGTGCTGACGCAGGGCGAGCCCGATGGTGGCCCGGCCGAGGCGGACCTTGTCGCTGATCGTGATGCCCGGCTCGGTGTGCTCGGCGAACCACCTGTTGATCTGCATCTGCGCGTGCGGCGACTTGACGAAGCTCAGCCACTCCCGACGGGGGCCCCGCGACGCACCGGCCTCGAGACCGTTGTCGCCGTCGTTCTCGGTGAAGATCTCCACCACGTCGCCCTCGTCCAGCTCCGAGCTCAGTGGGGCGAGCCGACCGTTGATCCGCGCGGCGAGACAGTGGTCGCCCCGCTCGTTGCCCAGCTCGTACGCGAGGTCGACAGGGGTGGCGCCGCCCGGCAGCACGACCTGCCGCCCGTCGGCGAAGACCTGGATCTGGCCATCGGCGAGGTCGCAGCGCAGCGACTCGTAGAACTGCGCCGGGTCGGCGGCGTCCGGCTCCCAGTCGAGCACGCGGCGCAGCCAGTCCAACTGCTCGGCGCGGGCCGCCGCGCTGCCCCGACCCGACTGGGGGAAGCGGAAGTCGGCGGCGATGCCGTACTCGGCGGAGCGGTGCATCTCCTCGGTGCGGATCAGCACCTCGACGGTGCGGTCCTGGGGGCCGCAGACGCTTGTGTGCAGCGACCGGTAGAGGTTGTTCTTCGGTGAGGCGATGAAGTCCTTGAAACGGCCGGGCACGGGACGCCATGTGCCGTGGACCGCGCCCAGGGCGGCGTAACAGTCGGTGGCCGGGCCGTCGACCACCACCACGATGCGGGGCAGGTCGAACGGGGCGGTGTGGCCGCCGGCGATGGTGTCCTTCCAGATCGAGTAGAGGTGCCGGGGGCGGGGGCTCACCACGGCGTCGACCCGACTGCGCTTGAGCGCGACCCGGGCACGGGTGACCACCGCGTCGAGGTACGTGTCCCAGCCCGGCCGGTCGTGCACGTGCCGGGCCAGCCGGGCGTGCTCGTCGGGCTCCAGGTGCAGCAGCACCACGTCGTCCAGCTCTCGCTTGAGGGTCTGGATGCCCAGCCGGTCACAGAGCGGGACCAGCACCTCCTGGGTCTTGCGGGCGATGCGTTCCCGCGAGGACGCGGAGCGCACCCCGAGGGTGCGCATGTTGTGCAGCCGATCGGCCAGTTTGATGATCAGCACCCGGACGTCCTTGGCGGCCGCCACGATCATCTTGCGGATCGTCTCGGCCTCGGCGGCCTTGCCGTAGAACGCCTTGTCGAACTTGGTCACCCCGTCGACCAGGTGGGCCACCTCGCCGCCGAAGTCCTCGGAGAGCGCCTGGAGGGTGTAGCGGGTGTCCTCCACGGTGTCGTGCAGCAGCGCCGCGACCAGGGTGGTGGTGTCCATGCCCAGCTCGGCGCAGATCTGCGCCACCGCGAGAGGGTGGGTGATGTACGGCTCGCCGCTCTTGCGGAACTGCCCGCGGTGCATGTTTTCCGCGATCGTGTACGCGCGGCGCAGCACGGCGGGGTCGGTGCCCGCGTGGATGCCCCGGTGGGTGCGCACCAGGTGGGTGACCGGGTCGGAGTCGGTGGTCGGCCAGCTGAGCAGCGACCGCAGCCGGCGGGTGAGCGGCAGCTCGCCCGGCTGTGTCGGCAGGGCGCCCCCCAGGGCGGCGCCGTGTCCGGCGTCGACGTCCACGAGGGACACCTCCTCACCCCGGCTCCGCGACGCCGGCGGCCGGCGACAGGGAGCAGGCCCACGAATCGGGCAGGACTGCACTTCCTTAACAGCCTAAGCGAGTAGACGTAGTCCGATCGGTCAGTTGGTCATGAGCGTTCGGTCGAGAGTTGGTGGGACCCGCCGTTGTCGGCCTTTGCCAGCAGGTCACGAAACCGGGCCGCGCCTCTGACCGGCGAGGACCAACCGGAGGACATCTCGACAAGTCGGGTCTCCGGTCGTTCCAACCAGGACAGGATCCGCTCGGACTCCTCGGCGGTGGCCGCCGGCACCGGGCCGTGCCCGCCCGCCACCGTCTCGGCAGTGGCCCGGATGGCGGTCAGCGTGGGCCGCGGGTGCGCCCCGGGCGGGGACACCCCCGCGCCGGCCAGCCGGCCGTGCCGCACCAGCGCCAACTCCCAGCCACCCCGGGCGGCCGGGCGGGCCGCGGCCAACTCGACGATCCCGGTGAGCGCGGCCAGCCGCTGCATCCGCACGGTGGCCCGCAGCACCGCCGCCAGCCGGAAGCGCACCACGGCGGCCTCCTCGTAGCGCTGGTCGGCCGAGAGCACGTCGATCCGGGCGAGCAGCGCGTCCACCACCGGCTGCGGGTCACTCGTCGTGGCGGTGCGGAAGGGACGGGCCGCGCTGTCGTCGTACTCCTCGGGGGTGATCCGGTGCTCGCAGGGTGCCGGGCAGCGACCCAGCTCGGCCAGCGCGCAGGCCGGCGTGACGGTGCGCAGCGAGAGCCGGTGCGTGCACTGGCGCAGCGGCACGGCGTCGTGGAAACCGGCGGCGGCCAGCTCCGCGGCCCGCCGGGAGGTGAACGGCCCGAGGTACGCGGTGTCGGTGGGGGACAGGTCACGGACGATCGAGAGCCGAGGATAGGGACCGTCGGTCAGCTTGAGCCAGACCATCCGTTCCGGATATTTCGACCGTCGGTTGTACGGCGGGGCGTGCGCGGCGATCAACCGCAGCTCGCGGACCTCCGCCTCCAACGAGTGCGCGCACTCCACCGCCTCGACCCGCTCGGCCGCCGCGAGCATCTCGGAGATCCGCGCGCGCTTCTCACCGGCGGTGAAGTAGCTGCGCACCCGGGTGGCGATGTCGACGGAGGTGCCCACGTAGAGCGGACGGTCGTCGGCGGCCCGGAAGACGTAGACCCCGGGGACCTTGGGCAACCCGTCGGCCAGGTGCCGTTTGCGCCGTTGCGTCGGGGTGACCGCCCGGGCGAACTCGATGGCGTCGCCGACCGTGTCCACCCGGTGCCCGCCGAGCCGACCGATCAGCCCGTGCAGCACGTCGACTGTCGCCAACGCGTCGTCGAGGGCGCGGTGGGTCGGCTGGGTGGCGGTGCGGAAGTAGGCCGCCAGGGTGCCGAGCTTGCGGTTGGGCACCTCGTCGCGGGTCAGCACCCGGCGGGCCAGCGCCGCAGTGTCCAACACGCGCGGGTTGGGCCAGCGGTAGCCGTGCTTGGCGCAGGCGGCCTTGAGGAAGCCCACGTCGTACGGGGCGTTGTGGGCCACCAGCACCGCGTCGGCGATGAACTCCAGGAAGCTCGGCAGCACCTGCTCGATCGGCGGCGCCGGCACCAGCATCGCCTGGGTGATGCCGGTCAGCACGGTGATGAACGGCGGGATGGGCTGCCCCGGGTTGACCAGGGTGGCGAGCACGCCCAACTGCTCGCCACCGCGCACCCGGACCGCGCCGATCTCGGTGATGCCGCCGCCGTCCGGCGCGCCGCCGGTGGTCTCCAGGTCGACCACCACGAAGGTGGTCGCGTAGAGCGGCAGCGCCGGGTCCACCCCGCCCACCGCCGGGTCGAAACCGGCAAGTGATTCCTGGACGTACTCCGCCTGTGCCATCGTCGGCACGCTAGCGCCACGGTCCGACACTCCCGTCGCAGCCGTCCCACCAGTCACCATGGGGCTAGGATGAGAGATCGGCTCACTCACCGGGCGGTGGGCCCGGTCGCGGTGGGAGACTTGCCACATGCCCCTCACCGAGCCGCACGACGACCACCTCCCGCAGGAGGATCCGGTCGCGCTCGACGGTGACGTGGGCAACCCGGACGACAACGTAGTCAGCGCGACATCCGGCGCACTCGACCCGACCGCGCAGGTCGACGGCCCGGCCGTCGAGCCGGAGCCGACGCTGCCCGAGCCGGTCCGGCAGCGGATCGTGACGCTGACCGCCGCGGTGCTGCCCACCCTGCCCGGCGACGAGGTGCCGGTGCCCCTGCGCCGGGTGGCCAAGTTCGCCCCCAACCGGCGCGCCCGCCTCGGTGCGCCGGCCATCGCCGCCCAGCTCACCGCCGACCCACTGTTCCGACAGCGGGTCACCGCCCGGGTCCTGGCCGACGCCGGCGACCTCGGTGCCGCCGTCGTCGAGGGCACCGCCCCGGCCGCGGCCGACCCGGTCGAGGTCGCCGCGCTGGCCTACCTGGCCCGGCCGCGCGGTTGGCGGGAGCTGATCGACGCCAGCGGTGCCGCCGTCCGCGCCGAGGCGGACAGCGCGGTCGTCGCCGAGTTGGTCCGCGAGGCCGAGCAGCGGGCCACCCGTGCCGAGCACGACCGGGCGGTGGCGCGGGTCGAGGCGGACAAGCTCCGCGACGAGTTGGCCCGCGTCCGCGAGGAGCTGGGTCAGCTCCGGGAGGAGGCCCGGCAGGTCGCCCGCGCACTGCGGGAGACCCAGGCCCGCGAGCGCAAGGCCACGGAGTTGCTGGCCACCGAGCGCGGCCGGGCCGCGCGTGCCAGCGCCGACGTGGACGCCGAGCTGCGCCGCGCCCGCGCCCGGCTGGCCGAGGCGGAGGCCGCCGCCGGGGTGGCCCGGGCCACCGCCAAGGAGGCCCGCTCGGTCGACGACGCACGGCTCTGGCTGCTGCTGGAGACCATCGGCCAGGCCGCCGTCGGGTTGCGCCGCGAGTTGGCGCTCGACCCGGTCGACAAACTCCCCGCCGACTTCGTCGCCGACGCGTTCGCCGAGCAGCCGGGCACCGCCCCGGCCAGCCCCGCCGCCCGTGCCCGCGACACCGACGACCCGGCTCGGCTCGACCAACTGCTCGCCCTGCCCCGGGCGCACCTCGTGGTGGACGGCTACAACGTCACCAAGCGCGGCTTCGGCGAGATGTCCCTGGAGCAGCAGCGCAAACGCCTGATCACCGGGCTGGGCGGGATCGCCGCGCAGACCGGCGACGAGGTCACCGTGGTCTTCGACGGCGCCGAGCGGATGCACGGGCTGCCGCCCGCGCCGCGCGGCGTACGGGTGCTGTTCTCCCGCAAGGGCGAGACCGCCGACGAGCTGATCCGCCGGCTGGTCCGCGCCGAGCCGTCGGGGCGGCCGGTGGTGGTGGTCTCGTCGGACCGCGAGGTCGCCGACGGGGTACGCCGACACGGCGCCTATCCGCTGGGCGCCGACTCGCTGCTGCGGCGGCTCGCCCGCTCCTGACACACCCCCCGGATGCCGCGATCGGCACGGCTTTCATGAGATCGGGGTGTCCGGCCGCGTGGGATGGCCCGATTTCAGGGAACTGGAGTCGATCTCGCCCCCAAACGGCCGGTCGGACGTCATTTCTGTCGTACCCGGTGGTTAGCGTCGATGTCACCGACGGTGCTCGGGCGGCGACGACAAGGCGCGCCGGCCGTGTGTCGCGAGCGATCAGGAGGGCTCGATGCTCATCGACTGCGACGGGTGCGCGAGGCAGGCCGACGACTGTTCCGGCTGCCTGCTCGCCGCCCTGTTCGACGAGACGTCCCCGGCGGCCGGGCTGGTCGCCGCCGAGGTCCAGGCGATCGAGGTGTTCGCGCGGGCGGGTTTCGACGTGGAGGTGCTGGCCGCGCCAGAGCGTCCCGGCGAGGCTCGCCAGCGGGCCGTCCGTCGCATCGCCTGAGCGTGACACCGCGCCCGGAAGCGAGCTTCTCGCGGGCCATAGGATGAGCGGTCACGGCGGGAGGAGCGGCGCAATGAGCGGGACACGACGGGACGACAACGGAGCTGTGTTCGGCGGCGCCTCGCTCGCCGGCGCTACGCGTGGCGGCTCGGTGTGCGGCGGCGAGAAGGCGCGCCGCACGGCGGTGTTCCGTTGACCCCGCGTGGGTGGGCGCTGCTGTCGCTGGCCGGGTTGGCCGTCGCGCTTGTCGTGATCGCCGCGCTGTTCATTCCGTGGCACCGACCGCCGGCCCCCCGCGCCGACCAGCTCGCCGCGCTGCGTGACCTGCCCGCCGCGCAGGTGGCCAAGGGGCGGGAGTTCCGGGCCGCGCTGCGCCCGGGCGGTTACGCCGCGCTCGCCGTGGGGCTGCTGGTCGCCCTGGCGCTCGGGTTGACCCCGCTGGGCAGCCGCCTGGTCGAGTTGGTGGGCCGGCCGTTCGGGGGGCACTGGGCCGCGCAGGCGGTGCTCGGCGGGCTGGCCGTGGTGCTGGTCGCCGACCTGGTGACGCTTCCGTTCGCCGCCTGGCGCCAGAGCGTGCTCACCCGCTACGGCCTGAGCACCAACGGCTGGAGTGGCTGGGCGGTCGACCTGCTCAAGTCGTACGCCGTCAGTGCGGTGATCGGCGCGGTGGCGCTTGTCGGGTTCTACGCGGTGATCCGGTTCGCCCCACGCTGGTGGTGGGCGTTCGGGGCGGCGGGCGCGGCGCTGCTGGTGGTGCTGCTGTCGTTCGTGCTGCCGGTGCTGGTGGAGCCGGTCTTCAACAGGTTCACCCCGATGGAGCAGGGCCCGCTGCGCACCGAGCTGATGAGCATGGCCGCCCGCGACGGGGTGCCGGTGCGCGACGTGCTCGTCGCCGACGCCTCCCGCCGCACCAGGGCGGTCAACGCGTACGTGTCCGGTCTCGGGCCGACCCGGCGGGTGGTCGTCTACGACACGCTGCTGCGCGAGGCGACCCCGGGCGAGGTGACAGCCGTGGTGGCGCACGAGTTGGGGCACGCGAAGGACTCCGACGTGGCGGTGGGCACGGTGACCGGGGCGCTGGGTGCCGCTGCCGCCGTGGTGGCGCTCTACCTGCTCGGCTCGTGGGGGCCGCTGCTGCGACTGGCCGGCGTCGACTCGGTCGCCCAACCACGCGCCTTCCCGTTGCTGGTCGCCCTCGTGACGGTCGCCGGGCTGGTCGCCACGCCGGTGCAGGCGCTGATGTCACGACGGGTGGAGGCACGCGCCGACGCGCACGCGCTCGCGCTGACCCGTGACCCGGAGACCTTCGAGTCGATGCAGCGTCGGCTCGGTTCGGTCAACCTGGGCGACCCCGATCCGCCGCGCTGGGAATACCTCTACTCGGCCACGCATCCGTCCACCGTCGAGCGGATGGCTGCCGCCCGCGCGTACGCCCGGGAGGCCGGCCGATGAACCGCACGCTGCTGATCACCAACGATTTTCCGCCCCGACCGGGCGGCATCCAGTCCTTCGTGCACAACCTCGCGGTGCGGCAACCGGCCGGCTCGGTGGTCGTCTACGCGTCGAGCTGGCGCGGGGCCGCGAAGTTCGACGCCGACCAGCCGTTCGAGGTGATCCGGGAGCGCACGCGGGTGCTGTTGCCCACCCCGTTGATCGCCCGCCGGGCGGCGCGGCTGGCGCGGGCGTACGACTGCGACACGGTGTGGTTCGGTGCGGCGGCCCCGCTGGGGCTGCTCGCCGCCGGCCTGCGTCGGCGGGCCGGCGTCCGCCGGGTGGTGGCACAGACCCACGGCCACGAGGTTGGTTGGGCGGCGCTGCCGGCCGCCCGGCCGGCACTGCGGCGCATCGGTCGGGGGGCGGACGTCATCACCTATCTGGGCGAGTACACGCGCACCCGGTTGGCGCGCGTGCTGGACGGGGTGACCGAGCTGCGCCGCCTCGCGCCCGGGGTCGACGTGGACACCTACCACCCGACCGTCGACGGTGAGCAGGTCCGGGCTCGGCTCGGGTTGACCGACCGGCCGGTGGTGGTCTGCGTGTCCCGGCTGGTGCCGCGCAAGGGTCAGGACATGCTGATCCGCGCACTACCGGAGATCCGCCGCCGGGTGCCCGACGCGGCGCTGCTGATCGTGGGCGGCGGGCCGTACCGGGCGACCCTGGAGAAGCTGGCCCGACAGACCGGTGTGGAACGGGACGTGGTGTTCACCGGTTCGGTGCCCTCGGCCGAGCTGCCGGCGCACTACGCGGCCGGCGACGTCTACGCGATGCCGTGCCGCACCCGCAATCGCGGCCTCGACGTGGAGGGGCTGGGCATCGTCTACCTGGAGGCGTCCGCGACCGGCCTGCCGGTGGTGGCCGGCGACTCCGGGGGCGCACCGGACGCGGTCCGCGAGGGGGAGACCGGCTACGTCGTCCGCGGGCGGGACGTGGCCCAACTCGCCGACCGGGTCGCCCGGCTGCTCGCCGACCGGGACCTGGCCCGCCAACTGGGCGCCGCCGGTCGGGCGTGGGTGGAGCGGGAGTGGCGCTGGGAGGCGCAGGCGGAACGGATGGCGGCGCTGCTCGCCGGCTGATCGCCGTTCAGCTCTCCCGGGCCGGCGCGTAGTGCGGCACGTACTCCTGGCCGGTGAGCTTCTGGATCTCCGCCATCACCTCGTCGGTGACCGTCCGGATGTCGCGTGGCCCGTGGATCCGCTCGGCGACCGGGATCGGCGGTCCGAATCGCAGGGTGACCGGGTGTCGACGGGGCAGCCGCGCGTCGACCGGCAGCACCTCGGCGGTGCCGAGCACGCCGACCGGAATGATCGGCACCCCGGCGTCGCGGGCCAGCCGGGTCATGCCGACGCGGCCCCGGTAGAGCCGCCCGTCCGGGGACCGGGTGCCCTCCGGATAGATGGCGACCAGGCCACCGGCGCGCAGCACCGGCACGGCGGCGTCGAGGGCGCGCAGGGCGGCCCGGCCGTCGGCGCGGTTGACCGGGATGGCCCCCATGCCGGCGACGATCCGCCGGTTGAGCCAGCCGCCCGGTCCGCCGCCGTTGAAGTATTCGACCTTCGCCCAGAAGGTGACGTGTCGGGGCGTCGAGGTGACGAGAAACCATTCGTCGGCGACGGACAGATGGTTGCCGGCGAGGATCGCGCCGCCGTGCCGGGGCAGATGCTCCAGCCCTTGCACGCGGGGCCGCCAGCCCACCCGCATCGCGGTGCCGACTGTCAGTTTGGCGACGTCGTACAGCAGGGGCACGTGTCCTCCGGGGTCGAGTGTCCGGCTCGCGCCGGGCCGAGGTGGGCCTCCAGCGCGGCGCGCAGCAGGCTGTCGTCGTCGGTGGCGCCGGTGGCCAGCGGCAGGCTGCCCCAGGCCCAGAGTTGGGCGATGCCGTGCAGGTTTGCCCAGAGCGCGCCGGCGAGCACCGCGGCGGGCGCGTCGGTGGGCCGACGCACCTGCGCCACCAGGTCGGCCAGGACGGTGAACAGCGGCAGGCTCGTCTCGCGCAGCCGCAGCCGGCCGCTGTCCAGCAGGTCGTGGCGGAACATCAGCTCGAACATGCCGCGGTGGGCCGCCGCGAAGTCCAGGTACGTCCGGGCCAGTGCGGTCAATCGGGTACGCGGGTCCGCGTCGACGTCGTGCAACGTTCGCTCGACCCGGGCGGTGAGGTGGGCGAAGCCCTCCCGGGCGATGGCGGAGAGCAGGTCGACGTGGGTGGGGAAGTAGCGGCGCGGTGCGCCGTGGGAGACCCCGGCACGGCGGGCGATCTCCCGCAGGGACACCGCCGACTGGCCCTCCCGCAGCACCAGGTCCACCCCGACAGCCACCAGGTGCGCCCGCAGCCCCGTCTCGTCCGCGCTCACCGACACTGTCTACCAGCCGCCGTAGACGGTGTCTACCTCCGGCGGTGCTCCAGTCCGGTCTCCTGACGTCGGGGCAGTGTGACGCCGGGGATCCCCCGACGTCGGTGACGACGAGTGGGTCATGCGTGGGAAATTCAGCGGATGCGGGCCAGGATCCGGTCGGCGGGGGCCGGGCGCCCGAAGTGCCAGCCCTGGCCGGCGTCGCAGCCGATCGCCCGTAGGCGCTCGGCCTGCCCGGCGGTCTCCACGCCCTCGGCGGTGACCGTCAGGTCCAACGCGTGTGCCAGCGAGACCAGCGAGGCCAGGATCCGCTCGTCGGTGCGGCCGACCGACGGCGACCGGAGGCCGGCCACGAACTCCCCGGCGACCTTCAGCTCGGTCACCGGCAGGTCCCGCAGGTACGCCAGGTTGCTGTAGCCGGTGCCGAAGTCGTCGATGGCGATCCGCACCCCGAGGTCGGCCAGCACCCGCAGGGCGCGTACCGGCTCCTCGGCGGTGCTCATCATCGTGCTCTCGGTGATCTCCAGTTGGAGCCGCTCCGGCGGCAGGCCGGTCTGCCGCAGCAGTGCGCGAACCTCCTGCACCAGACCAGGCCGGTGCACCTGCCGTACCGCCAGGTTGACGCTGACGAACGGTGCGGCGGCGTTGCCGGCCGACCAGGCCTCCGCCTCGCGGCACGCCTCGGCCAGCACCCAACCGCCGAGTTGGACGATCAGGCCGGTCTCCTCGGCCAACCCGATGAAGCTGTCCGGACGCAGCACCCCCAGCTCCGGGTGGCGCCAGCGGACCAGCGCCTCGACGCCGACCAGGCTGCCGTCGCGAAGGGAGGTCAGCGGCTGGTAGTCCAGATAGAACTCACCCCGCTCCAGCGCGGCCGGGATGGCCGCGGAGAGCGCGTACCGGGCCAGCTCGCGTTGGTTGCGCTCGGCGTCGTAGAGCGCCCAGCGCGCACCGCCCGCGGACTTCGCCCAGTGCAGGGTGCTGTCCGCGGCCCGCATCAGGTCACTGGGGTTGGCGCCGGCCACCGGGCGCTCCACGATGCCGATGCTCGCCGAGATCTGCAGCTCGTGCCCGTCGACAAGCGCCGGTGTCCGCACCGCGGCCAGCGCGGTCTCGGCCAACGCCGCCATGTCGTCGGTGCCGCCGCTGCTCTCCACCAGGATCACGAACTCGTCCCCGCCGAGGCGGGCCACCAGGTGCTCACCCATGGCCTTGCACAGACGTTCGGCGACCGTGACCAGCAGTTGGTCACCGACCTGATGACCCAGCGTGTCGTTGACGACCTTGAAGCGGTCCAGGTCGAGGAAGAACACCCCGACCCGCCGCGCACCCCGGCCGGGCTCGTTGAGGGCCGCGGTGAGCCGTTCGGTGAACAGCGTCCGGTTGGGCAGACCGGTGAGCGGATCATGGGTGGCCTGATGCCGGAACCGGGCCTCGCTGGCGCGCAGCGCCCGCTCGGCCTGCGTCCGGGCCCTCATCGCGGCCCGGCGGATCGACTCCTGCTCGTCGAGGGTGCGGTCGCGCAGCGCGCGGGCGTAGCCGGTCGCCACGGCCGCCAGCAGCCGGGCCAGCCGGTCCTCGACGTCCTCGGCCACCAACCCGAGGTCGCGCACGAACCGAAGCTGGATGACCTCCACCGTACGACCCAGCCCCTCCGCGGAGGCGATGTGCGCGGCGACCAACTCGGCACCGACCCGGTGCCCGGCCCGCAGGTCGAACGGCTCCGTGAGCAGCGCGCCGGCCAGTTGGCCGGTGAGCCGGTCCAGCAGGGTCTCCAACTGGGCCTGGGTCATCGGAAGGTAGCTGGTGCCGGAGACCGCCTTCGCCCACGCCCGGGCGAATGTGCCCGGGCGGGAGGCGGCCTCGGGCGCGTCAGCCACCGAGTCGCCCGACGCCGCCCATGAAGACCGCGCGCTCGGCGTCCTCCGCGCTCTCCGGTGTGTCGGGTCGCCACTGGGGCACCCACACCACGCCCGGGTCGAGCAGCTCGAACCCGTCGAAGAGCGCGGTCAACTCGGCCCGACTGCGTATCCACAGGGGGTTGTCGGTGCGCCGGTAGACCCGTTCGGCCTCGGCGCGTTCGTCGTCGCTGCGCCCGTCGTCGCTGGCCTGTGACAGCACCAGATAGCTGCCGGGTGCCAGGGCGTCGCGCAGCGTCCGCAGCAGCTCGGCCGGTCGGTCGTCATCCGAGACGAAGTGCAGGACGGCCACGACCATCACGGCCACCGGTTGGCTCAGGTCGAGCAGCTTGCGGACCTCCGGGTGGGCCAGGATCGCCTCCGGGCGCCGCAGGTCCTCCTGCACCACCACCGCCCGGTCGTTGCCGGCGAGGATCTCCCGGCTGTGCGCCACCGCCACCGGGTCGACGTCCACATAGACCACCCGCGACTGCGGGTCGAGCCGCTGGGCGATCTCGTGCACGTTGCCGACGGTCGGGATGCCCGAGCCGATGTCCAGGAACTGCCGGACCCCCGCCTCGGAGAGGTGGTGCACGGCGCGGCGCAGGAACGCCCGGTTGGCCTGGGCCATCAGCGGCGCCTCCGGCACCGCCGCGACCATCGCCTGCGCCGTCGCGCGGTCCGCGGCGAAGTTGTGCGAGCCACCGAGGTAGTAGTCGTACATCCGCGCGACACTCGGGCGCTCGATGTCGATGGTGTCGGGTGCCCAGTCTGGCCGCTGCATGCGTTCACCCCTTGAGTCCGCGTCGCGGGCGTCGTCGCCCGCGCGGGTATTGTGCACCCGCCCCGCACGCCAGACCATAGCGCGCGGGAGGTTGCCCGCCGACGTCGGTCGATGCGCGACGGCCCGCGCCGGCCGAAGCTGGCGCGGACCGTCGGTCGTGCTCTCCCGCCACCGCAGCGGGGACAGATCAGAACTTCGGCGCGTCCGGTGCCTCGAGCAGGCCGAGCCGCAGGGCGGTCATCAGCGCCTGGGCCCGGTTGGCCGCACCGAGCTTCTCGTAGAGCTTGGAGATGTGCGTCTTGGCCGTGGACTCGCTGACGAACAGTTGCTTGGCGATGCCCGCCACGCTCATCCCGTCGGCGAGCAGCCGCAGCACCTGCCCCTCCCGGGGAGAGAGCTGCGGGCCGGACGGCGCGAGCCGGCGCTTCATCGCCTCGGCCAGATCGGCGGCCGTGAACGCGCTGGGGGAGGAGGCGGCGTGCCGCGCGGCGGCCACCACCTCGTCGGCCGGGGCGGTCTTCGGCACGAAGGCACTCGCACCGGCCTCCAGGGCGCCGAAGAGCTGGTCGTCGCCGGCGTACATGGTCAGCACCACGATGCCCATCGACGCACTGGACTTGCGCAGCGCGCGGGTCGCCTCCAGGCCACTGCCGTCGGGCAGCCGCAGATCCATGATCACCACGTCCGGCTGTAGGGCGCCGGCCTGGCGCACCCCCTCCGCCGCGGTGGCGGCCTCACCGACGACCTCGAACTGCCGGTCGCGCTCGAAGGCGTGGCGCAGGCCCTTACGAATCAGGTCATGATCGTCAACAAGGAGGACCTTGGTGCGGGTGGCCGGTGTCGGACTTGTGGTCATCCTCGGGTTACTCCCCTTCTGGTGCTGCGCTGTCGCGCACGTTATCTCGGCGGGACGAGGTGCCGACAACCACGGCCACGGTTGTGCCGCTGGGTTGCCGCGGCCTGATCTCCAACCGGCCCCGGATACGTTCCGCCCTCTCGGCCATGATCGCAAGACCGTACCGTCCGTCGGGGCGCTGGTCAGCCATCCCCTGACCGTCATCCGACACTTCTATTTGCGCGTACGGGGGGTCGACCTCGCACGTGACCCACAGATTCGACGCTCCGGCGTGCTTGCGCGCGTTGGTCACCGCCTCCTGCGCGATGCGCAGCAACTCGGCCTCGGTGGCGGCCGGCAGCCGGGCCGTGGACTCGTCGAGCGAGAGGTGCACCCGCAGCCCGCCGGAGGCGCCCACGGTGCGCGCGTACTCGGCGATCGCCGCGGCCAGCCCGCCCTGCCGGTCCACCTCGCTGCGCAGCTCGAAGAGGCTCAGCCGCAGCTCCTGGATCACCCGGGTCACCTCGCCGCGCAGCGTACGCAGGGCCTCGGCGGTCTCGTCGGCGTCGTCGAAGACGGTGGCCATGGCGTTGTCGATGCCGTAGCCGACCATCACCAGCTCCTGCGCCACCCCGTCGTGGATCTCCCGGGCCAGCCGCTGCCGTTCCTCGTTGGTGGCCAGCGAGCGCACCTCGTCGAACAGCAGCGCCGCCTCCAGCCGCAGCGCGGCCGGGCGGGTCAGCGCGGTCACCCGGGACACCACCGGCGGCGGGTACGCGTGCGCGGCGTCCGCCTCCAGCACCACCAGACCCACCGTGCGCACCCCGGCGACCAGCGGAACGATGAGCGCGGACACGTCCGCGCCCCGGTGCGAGCGCGACTGCGACCGGGCGGCGGTGGTGGCCTGCTGGCTGGCCCAGGCGTCGGCGATCGCCGAGTCCGCGTCCAGCGTCGTCTCCCAGTCCACCCGGTCGACGCCGGCCTGGGCGAGCACCACGAGCCGACCGCCGCCGCTGGCCGACAGCACCGCGCCCCGGTCGGCCCGGGCCACCGTGCGCAACTCCTCCAGTAGGTGCTCGGAGATGCCGCCCGGGTCCAGGGTGGCGCCGGGCAACTGGCGGGCCACGGTCCGTAGTTGGGTGAGCAGTCGGGTCGCCTCGGCGTACGGCTGGGGTTTGCCCTCGCCGCGGACCGCCATTACCCGGTGCAGGGTGCCGGCGGCGTAGAGGCCCAGCGCCGCCAGGATCAGCCACTGCGCGCAGACCGCCAGGTAACCAGGTTGGCCGAGCTGGACCCCTCCGTCGACCTCGGTCAGCGCACCGCTGACCAGCAGGGTGGCGGCGCTGACCGCGAGCAGGGCGGCACCTTCGCGGAAGCGGCGGCGCAGCGCGGTGACGGTCACCGGGACCGCCAGGTAGGGCAGCACCGCCGAGGCGCCGAGCCCGTCCACCGTGCCGATCGACGCCACCGCGGCCACCTGGCTCGCGGCCAGGCCCAGCACCACCACCTCGGCCACCCGGCTCAGCGGCGCGATCAGCGGGTGCTGCGGCGCCAGCAGGGACGGGAGCCCGGCCACCGCCAGCAGCGCGATCCACCACAGTTGGGTGACGTCGCGGGTGGCGAAGAGGGTCAGGACGGCGATCAGCGCCAGCATCACCAGGCGGGCGGCCGCGGCGAGGGGATGCGGGTGCGGTGCGGTGGTCGTGGATGCGGGCACGTGACGGATGGTAGTCAGCCTTGGTAGATGTCGGCGATTTCCGCCGCGTACGTCTTGTGGACGACCTGGCGCTTGACCTTCAGCGACGGGGTCAGCTCGCCGGTCGCCTCGCTGAAGTCGTGTGGCAGGACCCGGAACATCTTGATCGCCTCGGCCTTGGAGACGGCCTGGTTCGCGGTGTCGATCGCGGCCTGGATCTCCCTGCGCAGGGCCTCGTGCTCGCGCAGTTGCTCGGCGGGGGTGTCGGCGGGTATCCCGACACCTTCCAGCCAGGCCGGCAGCGCCTCCTCGTCGACGGTGACCAGCGCCGCGATGAACGGCTTGCGGTCACCGACGACGACACACTGGCTGATCAACGGGTGCGCCCGGACCAGGTCCTCCAGCACCGCCGGGGCGACGTTCTTGCCGCTGGCGGTGACGATCAACTCCTTCTTGCGCCCGGTGATGCTCAGGTAGCCGTCGGAGTCGAGGTGCCCCAGGTCGCCGGTGCGGAACCACCCGTCGTCGCTGATCGCCTCGGCGGTCGCCGTCTCGTTGCGCCAGTAACCCTGGAAGACCAGCTCGCCGGAGATCAGGATCTCGCCGTCGTCCTCGATCCGCACGGTCACGCCGGGCAGCGGGCGGCCGACGGTGCCGATCCGGGTGCCGCTCGGCAGGTTCGCGGCGGCGGCGGGCGCGGTCTCGGTCAGGCCGTAACCCTCCAGGACCGTCACGCCGATGCCCCGGAAGAAGTGACCGAGCCGGGCGCCGAGCGGCGCGCCGCCGGAGATGGCGTCGCGGCACCGCCCGCCGAGCGCGGCCCGCAGCTTGCCGTAGACCAACCGGTCGAAGACCACGTGCTGGGCGCGCAGCGCCAGGCCCGGCCCGCCGGGGGTTTCCAGAGCCTCGCTGTACGCGACGGCGACCTGCTCGGCGCGGGCGAAGATGCCGGCCTTGCCGTCTGCCTCGGCCTTCTGCTTGGCCGCGTTGTAGACCTTCTCGAACACCCGGGGTACGGAGAGCACGAAGGTCGGCCGGAACGCCTGCAACTCGGCGACCAGGTTCTTGGTGTCGGCGCAGTGCGCCATGGTGGCCCGCGCCTGCACGACGCCGATCTGGATCAGCCGGGCGAAGGCGTGCGCCAGCGGGAGGAAGAGCAGGGTGGACGCGCCGGCGTTGAACAGGTTGGGCAGCACCGGCACCGCGTTGGCGATGTCGGCGTACATGTTGCGGTGGGTGAGCACGCAACCCTTGGGCCGGCCGGTGGTCCCGCTGGTGTAGATGATCGTGGCCAGGTCGTTGGCGCGGACCGCCTTGCGTCGCCGCTCGACCTCGGCCAGCTCGACCGTGGCACCGGCCTTGACCAGCTCGTCGACCGCACCGAGGTCGATCTGCCAGACCTGGGTCAGCTCCGGCAGCCGGTGTCGGACGTCGGCGATCAGGGCGGCGTGCGCGTCGGTCTCCACCACGACGGCGACCGCGTTGGAGTCCTCGATGATCCACGCGGCCTGCTCGGCGCTGGACGTCTCGTAGATCGGCACGGTGACCGCGCCGATGGTCCAGATGGCGTAGTCCAGCAGCGTCCACTCGTACCGGGTGCGGCTCATCAGCCCGACCCGGGCACCCGGTTGGATGCCGGCGGCGATCAGCCCACCGGCCACCGCGGCGACCTCGTCGCGGAACTGCCGGCAGGTCACGTCGGCCCAGGCGGTGGCGGTGCCCTCGGCACCGGGGACGGGGCGGGCGAACTGGACGGTGTCGGGCGCGGCCTCGGCGTTGTCCCACACCGGATCGGTGAGGTTGGCCGCGTCGCCAACGGTGACGATCGGCGGGACGGAGAACTCGCGCACCTGCACTCCTTCGTGCTCGCACTGGCCGGGCCGGCCGCCGCCCTGCGGCGACGGCTGTGTCGAAACCTACCCGCAGGGCGGCGCGGGTGGGACAGGCAGGAGGGGCGGTCGCGCCTCGCCGTGGTGGGCGTACGGCGCGGGGTGGGACGCCGATCTCCGCCACCCGGTGCTGGCGGGGGCGGCGCGGCGTGCGGGCGGGGCCCGCCGGGTAGCCTCCCCCCATGGCGGACTCCTCCACCCAGTCGATCATCATCGGCGCCGCACCGGATCGGGTGACGGCGGTCATCTGCGACTTCGCGCGCTACCCGGAGTGGACCGAGGCGGTGCGCCGCGCCGAGGTCGTCGAGGAGTACGAGGACGGCTACGCCAGCCAGGTGCGCTTCACGATCGACGCCGGGGTGATGGCCGACGAGTACGTGCTCGCCTACGCCTACGCCGAGGATCTCTCCCGGATCGAGTGGCACCTGGTCGCCCCCTCGAAGATGCAGAAGTCCCAGCGCGGCTCGTACGACCTGGTGGGCAACCCGGACGGGACTACGACGGTGACCTACACGCTGGAGGTCGACCTGTCGGTGGGAATGCTCGGAATGTTTCGGCGCAAAGCCGAGAAGATGATCATGGACACCGCGTTGAAGCAGCTCAAGCGCCGGGTAGAAGCAACTGGTGCGGCGCAGTGACGGGTCCGGTGGCACGGTAGAGGAGCCAACTGTGGGCGGAACGGATCCGGGTTCGGCCCGGGAAGAGGCGGAGCGGCTGGTCGCCACCCTGCTCGCGGGGGCACGACTGGCCTCCGCCGGCTCGGCGGGCGGCGCGCTCAACTCGCTGGGTGCGGTGTTGTCCGGTGTCCTCGGTCACAGTGCCGACCCGGAGGGCCGGCCCGGCACCGGCGGTGCTTTCGCCACCGGATCGGCCGAATGCTGCGTCTGCCCGGTCTGTCGGGGCATCGCCGCGTTGCGTGACCCGAGTCCGGAATTCGCCGAACGCCTCGCGACCGGTGCCGGTGACCTCGCGGCGGGCGTCGCCAGCCTGCTCCGCGCGTTCTCCCCGGCGGAGCCGCCCGCGACGAGCGCGTCGTGGCCGACCTCCGCGCCGACCTCCGCGCCACCGTCGGCAGCCGCCCCGAACACCGACGACGTGGTTCCGGAGCCGGCCCCCGGCGACCCGTCCACCGCGGCCGGCGACAACCACGTGTGGCGCGATGCCACCCGTACCGGGCATGATTCTCAGCCGGCGCCGGAGCGGGATGTCTGGTCGGTCGCCACCCGGACGGCGGACCCACTCGCCCCGGCCGCCGCACCACCCGTCGACGACGCCGGGCCGGCGACCGTACCGGCACCGACCACTCGTCCCGCGGTGCCCGCGTCGCGGGTGCCGGACGGCACCGGTGCGCAGGCACCGGGCGACGGCGCCTGAGCGCGGGACATCCCGACCCGGACCGGCAGGCCGCCGGAACCCGGGTCGGACAGCAGAGGGGAGCGGCAGCGGTGACGCTGACCATCGGAGTCGACGTCGGTGGCACGAAGGTGGCTGGCGGTGTCGTGGACGACACCGGCACGGTCCTCGTGCAGAGCCGACGGGACACCCCCGCCGATGACGTCGGCAAGACCCGCGACGTCATCATCGAGCTGGTCGGCGAGTTGACGGCGGGGCGGACGATCGAGGCCGTCGGCATCGGCGCGGCCGGCTGGATCGACGCCAGCCGCTCGACCGTGCTCTTCGCTCCCAACCTCGCCTGGCGGGACGAACCGCTGCGCGAGTACGTCAGCACGGCCGTCGGCCTCCCCGTGATCGTGGAGAACGACGGAAACGTGGCCGCCTGGGCCGAGTTCCGCTACGGCGCGGCCCGCGACGCCGACGACTCCATGATCATGTTCACCATCGGCACCGGCGTGGGCGGCGGCGTCGTCCTCGGCGGGGAGCTGATGCGGGGCGCCCACGGCATCGCCGCGGAGCTGGGCCACATGCTGGCCGTGCCGGACGGGCACCAGTGCGGCTGCGGCCGGCTGGGCTGCATCGAGCAGTACGCCAGCGGCAGCGCCCTGGTGCGCTTCGCCCGAGCCGGCGCCCGACAGGAGCCCGACCGGGCCGCCGCCCTGCTGGACCTGGCCGGCGGCGAGGCCGAGGCGATCACCGGTCACATGGTGACCGCCGCCGCGCAGGGTGGTGACCCCGTCTCCGCTGAGGCGTTCGCCCAGATCGGCCGGTGGCTGGGCACGAGTCTGGCCGACATGGCGCAGATCCTCGACCCGCAGACCCTGGTGGTCGGTGGCGGTGTGATCGACGCCGGTGACCTGCTGCTCGGTCCGACACGCCGCTCGTACCTCGACGCGCTCGCCCAGCGCGGTCGCCTGCCGGTGGCCGAGGTGCTGCCGGCCGAACTCGGCAACAGCGCCGGGGTGATCGGCGCCGCCGACCTGGCCCGCCGGATCTGAGGCGGCCTGCGATGGGCGTGCCGCTGCGCGTGGTGTCGTACAACATCCACAGTCAGCGCGACGACACGGCCGCGCTGGCGGCGGTGGTCCGGGCCGCGCGGCCGGACGTGGTGATCGTGCAGGAGGGGCCGCGCCGGTTCCGGTGGCGGCAGAAGTCCGCCACGTTGGCCGAGTCGTTCGGCCTGGTGGTGGCCGCCGGCGGGCTGCCCGCGCTGGGCAACCTGCTGGTGACCAGCCTGCGGGTCCAGGTGCGGGGCACCCGCTGCCAACGCTTCCCGCTGACCCCCGGCCGACACCTGCGCGGCGCCGCGTACGCCGACTGCCGGGTCGGCGACGCCCACGTCACCCTCGCCGGCTCGCACCTGTCCACCGACCCGACCGAGCGCCCCGCGCAGGCCGCCGAGTTCAAGCGTGGGCTGGACGCGGCGACCAGCCCGGTGGTGGCCGGGGCGGACCTCAACGAGGGCCCGGACGGGCCGGCGTGGGCGACCGTGTCACGCGGGTTGACCGACGCCGCGGTGGCGGCCGACCGGGCGGACCGGCTCACCTACTCCTGCGCCGACCCGCGCCGGCGCATCGACGCGCTCTTCGTCGACCCGCGGATCACCGTTGTCGACTACGACGTGGTCGACACCCCGCAGACCCGACGGGCCAGCGACCACTTCCCGGTCCTGGTCGACCTGCTGCTGCCCGCCGCCGGCTGACCCCGACCCCGGCCCGACCGTCGACGCGTCAGTCCCAGGACTGGACATCCGGCTCCGTTGTGGAGAGGATTTCGCGGCGACCGGCACGCCTGCCGTACCAAAAGGAGATGTCCCGGTGTCCACCTCCACCGACCACGGCCGGCCCGACCCGGAGGCGACCCCGTCCGCGCGCGGCGACGATCGCCCGGTCTCCGACCGGGGTGACACGGTCTGCGTCATCGGGGCCGGGGCCAGTGGTCTGACGGCCATCAAGAACCTGCGCGAGCACGGGTTCGGCGTCGACTGCTACGAACGGGAGACCGGCGTCGGCGGCGCCTGGAACTGGCGGCACGACCGCAGCCCGGTGTACGCCAGCACCCACCTGATCTCGTCGAAGCCGTTCACCCAGTTCCCTGACTTTCCGATGCCGGACTCCTGGCCCGACTACCCGCACCACAGTCAACTGCTGTCCTACTTCGAGCGGTACGCCGACCACTTCGACCTGCGCTCGCACATCTGGTTCGGCACCGAGGTGATCCGGGTCGAGCCCGCCGAGGGGGACCGGTGGGACGTGACCACCCGCTCCACCGGCGGGTACGGCCCGGAGCGCACCTCCCGGTACGCCGCCGTGGTGATCGCCAACGGCCACAACTGGTCGCCGAAGCTGCCCCGCTACGAGGGCCTGGAGGAGTTCCGCGGCGAGATCATGCACGCCTCGTCCTACAAGGACCCGGCGCAGCTGCGCGGCAAGCGGGTGCTGGTGGTCGGCGCCGGCAACACCGGCTGCGACATCGCCGTCGAGGCCGCCCAGCAGGCGTCGCGGTGCTGGCACTCCACCCGGCGTGGTTACTGGTACGCGCCGAAGTACGTGCTCGGCCGCCCGGCCGACCAGGTGAACGACACCCTGTTGGCGCTGCGCGTGCCGCTGCGGGTGCGGCAGTGGCTCTACCACTGGACGATGCGGTTGACAGTCGGTGACCTGACCCGCTTCGGCCTGCCCAGGCCCGACCACCGGGTGTACGAGACGCACCCGATCGCGAACAGCCAACTCGTCTACTACGTGGGCCACGGCGGGATCGGCCCGGTGCCCGACGTCGCCCGGTTCCGCCCGTACGCGGTGGAGTTGGCCGACGGCCGCGAGATCGACCCCGAGGTGGTCGTCTTCGCCACCGGTTACCTGCCGCGCTTCGAGTTCCTCGACGCGTCGGTGTTCGCCGACAGCGCCGGGGCGGGTCGGCCCACGCTGTGGCTCAACGCGTTCACCCCGGGGCATCCGACCCTCGCGGTCGCCGGCCTGCTGCAGCCCGACTCCGGGTTGTTCACCCTGTCGCACTGGCAGACGGTGCTCTTCGCACGGCTGCTCCAGGCACGTCGGGACCGACCGGACCGGGCCATGGCGTTCGCGCGGCGGGTACGGGAGCGGGCCGGGGAGCGGTACTCCGGGCCGGTCAAGGAGAGCAGCCGACACTGGTTCGAGGTCGGTCACGCCGACTACCTGCGCGCCGTCCAGCGCGCCCTGCACGACCTGGAGGGCAGCAAGTGAGCGCGAGGAGTGAGCTGGCGAGCCCCGCAGTCGCGAACGAAGGGTTGGCCCGGTGAGCGCGAACGGTGAGCTGCGGATCATGCGGAGCCGGGAGTGGTCGCGTCCGGTCCGGCCGGCCCGACGGGAGGTGCTCAGTGCCCTTCCCGAGGTGGAGGAGGGTAGGCCGCCGTTGCTGTTCGTCCCGGGGTTCGGGCACGGCGCGTGGGTGTTCGCCGAGCACTGGTTGGGTCACGCGGCGTCGCGGGGGTTCCCGGCGTACGCGATGAGCCTGCGCGGGCATGGTGCCAGCGAGCCGGCGCCGGAGGCGACGCTGCGGGCGTACGCGCACGACGTGGTCCAGGTGGCCGCGGGCCTGCCGCGCCAGGCGGTGCTGGTGGGGCACGGCGCCGCGGCTCTGGTGGTCGCGCACGCGTTGGCCCGCTACCCGGCGCGCAGCGCGGTGCTGGTGGCGCCGGTGTTCGGCGGCTGGGGAGTGCTGGGCGCGGCGTTGCGCCGCAACCCGGCGGGCACGGTGCCGGCGGTGTTCGGTGGGCCGTTGCGGCTCAACAGTGGGCAGTTGTTCAGCCGCGAGTTGCCCGACGAGGAGGCCCGGCGGTATGTCGGGCGGCTCGGCCGGGCGGGCCGGCGGGCGCAGTGGGCGCTGCTGGGTGAGCCGGAGGCCGAGCCGGCGGTGGGCGCCCCGCCGGTGCTGGTGTTGGGCAGCCCGGACGACCGGGTGGTGCCGGCGTCGACGTTGACCCGGGTGGCCCGCCGCTTCGGTTCGGCCCCGCTGCTCTTTCCCGGAATGGGCCACGACCTGATGCTGGACGCGCGCTGGGCGGAGCCGATCGACGCGATCCTGGACTGGCTGGAGAAGGAACCCTCGGCGCACTGAGCACCCGGGCGCGCCCGGGTCGGGGTCGCCGCCGTGGCGGGCCGATCGGCCGGCGCGGGCGGGTGGGTGCTCAGTGCGCCGAGGGTGCGCGGTCAGCCGGCCGTCTGGCGGGTGGCCGCGGTGGTCGGGGTGGTGGGTTGCGGCACCCGGGCCTCAGGGCCGGGTGGGGTGTCGTCGGGGCCGGTGTCGGCGCTGGTCAGGCGGCTGACCAGGGCGCCGCGCTCGTCCAGGGCGCGCAGGTAGGAGCGGGCCCAGGCCCGGATGTCGTGCTCCTCCAGGTGGGCGCGCATGGCCCGCATCCGCTGCGTGGTGTCGGCCGGGCTGGCCCGCAGCGCGGCGCAGAGGCCCTGCTTGAGCCCTTCCAGGTCGTGCGGGTTGACCAGGTACGCCTGGGACAGCTCGGCGGCGGTGCCGGCGAACTCGCTGAGCAGCAGGGCGCCCGTGTCGTCCACCCGGGCGGCCACGTACTCCTTGGCGACGAGGTTCATCCCGTCGCGCAGCGGGGTCACCGCCATCACGTCGGCGACCCGGTAGAGCGCGGCCAACTCGGCCCGGTCGAAGGGCTGGGTGAGGTAGTGGATCGCGGGCTCGCCGACCCGGCCGAACTCGCCGTTGATCCGGCCCACCTCGCGCTCGATGCGCTCACGCAGGATCTGGTACTGGCCGACGCGTTCCCGGCTCGGCATCGCGACCTGCACCAACACGGTGTCGCGGACCTTGACGTCGCCGCTGGCGAGCAGTTCGCTGTACGCCTTGAGGCGCTGCTCGATGCCCTTGGTGTAATCCATCCGGTCCACGCTGAGGATGACCTGCCGGGGATCGCCGAGGTCCTGACGGAGGCGGCGGGCCCGCGCGGCCACGTCCGGGCGGGCGGCGAGCGCGCCCATCTCGGCGGTGTCGATGGAGACCGGGAACGCGCCGATGCGGACGACCCGGTCGTCGATGCCGATCCGCCGGTCGGTGGCCGGCAGGTCCAGCACCCTGGTCACCAGTTGGGCGAAGTTGTGCGCCGCCTGCACCCGCTGGAAGCCGACCAGGTCGGCGCCGAGCATCCCGCGCAGCAACTCGGCCCGGCGCGGCAACTGCATGAAGAGCTCCGGCGGCGGGAACGGCACGTGCAGGAAGAACCCGATGCGCAGGTCCGGACGGAGCGCGCGCAGCATGCCGGGGACCAGTTGCAGGTGGTAGTCCTGCACCCAGACCACCCCGCCCTGCTCGGTCACCTCGGCGGTCGCCGCGGCGAAGCGTTGGTTGACCCGCTGGTACGCCTCCCACCACCGCCGGTGATGCTGCGGTTGTTCGACGGCGTCGTGGTAGAGCGGCCAGAGGGTGGCGTTGGCGAACCCCTCGTAGTGGTCGCGCAGGTCTTCCGGGCTGAGCGGGACGGTGTGCATGCGGACGCCGTCCACGTCCGGTAGGGCGGGGGCGGGCCCGGTGCCGCCGGCCCAGCCGACCCAGGTCGCCGGGGTGTGCCGTAGCAGCGGGTGCAGCGCGCTGACCAGCCCACCGGGGCTGCGCCGCCACTCGCAGGCCCCGTCGGGGGCCTGGCTGTCGTCGATGGGGAGGCGGTTGGCCACCACCACAAGAGAACTCTGTCGCATCTCGGGCATTCCGATCAGCAGAGGACTGACCGCCACGAGCAAGGAAAAACCGGTCAGTCAGCGGGGGAAGTGACGTACAGCGGTATTCCTACTGACAGTAAGTTACACCACTGTTACGCGCACGGCGGGTCGGAGGCGTCCCGGGATGCGGGCCCTGTGAAACAGGCCCTAGACGACGGCGCCGTTGTCCGGGTCGTCCTCGTCCTCGTCGCCGGGGCGCAGTCGCCAGATCAGCGTGACGAAACCGGCGAGAATGCCGGTGAACCCGAACAGGGTGACCGCCGAGCGGTCCACCGGGATCAGCGACGGGAAGAGGAAGAGCACGAACCCGACGACCACGCCGAGCACACCGACCACCGCGTACTTGCTGATGCGGGGAAGCGGCGGCGGTGGGGGCGGGTGGTAACCCTCGTCGTCCTCGTCGTCGGGCAGATCGGCCCCGAAGGTGTCCAGCCCGTCGAGCAGGGACGGCTCGTCCGCCCGGGTGTCGCGCCCCACGGAGATCCCGGAGAAGTCGGTGGCGGACGGGAGCCGGCGGGTGTCGGTGGCGGTGGGGCCCGGCTCGTCGGTCCCCGAGCGGGCCAGCGGGCCGGTGGTCGGCTCGTCCCGGGCCTCGCGGTCGTCCACGTCCTCCGCGGCCGGCCACGGGTGCTCGCCAACTGTGGAGGAGGTGTGGAAGCCGGCCACGATCCGCGCCCACTCGGCGTCGATGTCCGGTTCGTCACGGGCGGGCGGCTGCTCGGGGGTGGTCTCGTCGGCGAGCTGCGTCAGATAGTCCCGTGCGGTGCTCAGGTGCGAGCGGTCGACGTAGAGCCGGTCGACCGGCCGGGCCGGAACGGTGGTGGTGCGGGTGACCGGGTTGAGGTCGGCGGAGGGCTGGAGGTAGGCGGCGATCCCGCCGGCGGCCAGCACGTCGAGCAGGTGCTCGCCGACGCGCGGATCGACGTCGCCGACGACGGCGTACTCGTTCGCGTCGAGCCCGTTGTCCCGCCGTCCCCGGCGGGCACCACCCGCTGACACCCGGACATCCCCCTTAACGCGCCTCGCGGCGCGACCCTCGACGCCCGTCCGCACGCCGTGCTCTGAATCGTGACACGTCGGGGCATGGTTCCGGGAGTGCGTTGTGTCGCGTCTTCCAAACTCACCGCTGCCGCCGCAGGTCGCGACCGGGGTTCTTTGTCCGTTCTTGCGCGACCAGCGCCATCTCGGTGCTGCCGGGCCGGCTGGTTGCCGGGCCGCTTGGTTGCCCGGCCGGCCGGCTGCTCGGTCGCCCGACCGCACTGGCGCGCCAGCACGGTCCCGACGCGGGCGCCGGTGTCAGGGCAGGCGCAGCAGGGTGGGGGCGTGGTGGCGGGTGGCGAAGTCGTGCAGGCGGGCGCGGGTCGTCGCGGCGGCGGAGGGGTCGGTCTCGGTCAGCGGGCCGATCGCCAGCGCCATCGTGATGATCTCGTCGGTCACGTCGGCCATCCGGGCGTAGCTGGCCGCCGCCGACCTCAGCAGGCCCGCGGCGCCAGCCGCGTCCCCGGCGTGCCGGGCCAGCGTGGCGTCGGCGACCTGACCGGCGGCGCGAGCCCACGGGGTCGTCCGGGGCGCCCGGTCGAGCATCTCCCGGACCAGCCGGGCCGCGTCCGCGCCGAGCACCCCGGCGACGTGCCCGACGGCCGGCACCCACTCGGCGAACGGGATCATCCGGGTCCGCCGCCAGTCCTCGTCCAGCTCGGTCAGCAGCGCCATCGCCTCGTCCCGGCGGCCCTGCACGGCCCGGCAGAGTGCGGCGTGCGCCAGGGTGGAGCGCAGCACCCGGTGGAATCCGCTGCGCCGCGCGGCGACCAGCGCCTGCTCGACCAGGTCCCCACCCGTGCCGCCCGCCAGCGCGGTGCCGTCCGGTCCCACCAGCGCGTCCGGTCCCGCCACGCCGCCCGGTCCCACCAGGCCGCCCGGTCCGGACAGCGCGTCCGGCCCGGCGCCGGACAGCCCGCGCATCCAGCCGGAGACCGCCACGATGTGCAGGTCCCACTCCGCGGTCGGCCGGCGGGTCGACTCGGCCGCCATCGCCAACGCGGCAGTCCAGTCGCCCGCGTAGTACGCCCGCGTCCACTGGTCGGCGAAGCTGGTCGCCAGGCTGTGCTCGCCGCCCAGGTCGAGGGTGAGCTGCTCGTCCACCAGTCGGGCCGAGCCGGCCAGGTCGCCCTCCTCCTGCAACGCCCAGGCCAGGTTCTGCACCGCCCGACGTCGACTGGTCAGCCGCTCCACCCGGCAGTGCTCGGTCACCTCGGCCAGCTCCGGGTACGCCGAGGCGGAACCGGCCAGGTACCGCGCGACCGCCAGGGTGATCCGCGCGTTGGCCTGCACCTCGCGTAGCTGGAGCCGCTCGGCGAGGGTCGCCGCGGCTCGGGCGGCCGCGCACGCCGGGTCGGTCTCGGCGTTCAGCATGTGCACGCGGGCCAGCTCCAGCAGGGCGCTCGCCTTCTCCTGGCTGTCCGGCAACTCGCTGTAGATGCCGATCGCCTGGTCCAGGCAGTGCAGGGTCGCGGCACGGTCGGCCCGGCTCCACGCGGCGGTGGCGAGCAGCGTCCACGCCCGCGCCGCACCCGTCCGGTCGCCGGCCGCGGCGAGCCGCTCGGTCAGCCGGGTGAGTGTGTCGGTGCCGCCGGCCACCAGGAAGGCGTCGCCGTCGCGGTAGAACGCCAGCTCCGCGTCGAACAACTCCAGCGCCGGGTCCGGACCGACGTCCAGGGTCAGCGCACGCCCGACCAGCGCGGCGGCGGTGTCCAACGCGTGCAGCTCGTACGCCCGACGGGCCGCCCGGTGCAGCGCGGCCCGCGCGGGTGGGGCGTAGGGGGCGGTGTCCAGCCCGACGGTCCGGGCGATCTCGTGCGCCGCCCAGCGGTGGTTGGCCAGCACCTCGGCCAGGTCGTGCTGTCGGCCGTCGGCGAGCTGCGCCATCCAGTCGGCGGTGCGCTGGTGCCGCAGCACCCGCTCGGCCCGCGGTAACCGCTGGTAGCAGACGTCCCGCACCAGGATGTGCCGGAACCGGTACTCGGACTGGCCGGGCATCGTGGATGTGCTCTGCTCGTACACCAGGTCGCGTCGTTGCAGCCGGTCCAGCGCGCGCTCCACCCACTCCACCGGCCGCCCCAGCGCCGTGGCCACCGGCGCGGCCCAGAACTGCACGCCGACCACCGCGGCGGCCTGGAGCACCGCCCGGTCGGCCGGGTCCAGCAGGTCGAGCCGGTTGGCGATGACCGCCTGCACCGTACGCGGCATCTCCGCGCCACCGTTGGGGTCGAGGCGGAAGGCCGAGTGCGTCGCGTCGAGCAGCCCGCCGTCGAGCAGCATCCGGGCGTACTCCTGGGCGTAGAGCGGATTGCCGTCGGCGAACTCGATGAGCGGGGTGCGCGCGGCCGTGGGCAGCGTGGACTGCCCGAGCAGCAGCGAGTACAGCGTGTCGATGTCGGTGTCGTGCATCGGCGGCACCGAGATGGACATCGCGCCGCTGATCGTGGCGGTCCAGGCCGGGTGCCGTTCCCGCAGCTCCGGGCGGGCGGTCGCGACGACCAGCAGCGGTACGCCGCGCGCCGTCGCGCCCAGCTGCTCGACGAAGGCGAGCATCGCCTGGTCCGCCCAGTGCATGTCCTCGAAGGCCAGCACGGTCGGCCCGGTGGTGGCCAGGGCGATCAGGAAACGCCGCCAGACGGCCTCGGTCTCGCCCGGGGTGAGGCGTTCGCCGGGCACGCCGATCAGCGGGCCGAGTGCCTCGGCCAGCCGGGTCGCGTGAGGATCGGCGAGCTGCCCGAGCCGGGCCCGCAGCCGTTCCCGCAGGGCGGCCGGATCGTCGACCTCCGGTACGCCCACCCAGCTCTTCACGATGTCCGCCAGCGCGGCCCAGGTGACGTTCTCGCCGAACGGCGGGCACTGCCCGACCAGCCAGGTGACCGGCGGGCCGGGCAGTCGGCCGGCGTGCCGTTCAAGCTCGCGAAGCAGCCGGCTCTTGCCGACACCGGCCGGCCCGAAGACCGTCACCAACTGGGAGGTCCGCTCGGTCACCGTCCGGTGTAGCGCGTTGACCAGCAGACCGCGCTCGTGCTCCCGGTCCACCATCGGCGTCAGCTCGGCCGTGCGCAGGTCCCGGTGTGGCCGGACCTGCACGGCAAGCCAGATCCGGCTCACCGCGGACCGGCCGCGCAGCGTGACCGGCGGCTGGTCGGCGTACTCCATCTCGTGTCGGGTGGCCGCCCAGGTGCTCTCGTCGACGACGACGCCGCCCGCCGGTGCGAACGCCTGCAACCGGGACGCCGTGTTGACCACGTCCCCGGTGACGAAGGCCTGCCCGCCGTCGCGGGTGGCGGAGAGGTCGACCAGGGCCTCGCCTGTCGCGATGCCGACCCGGAAGCCGAGCGGCGGCTGCGGGCCGTTGGGCTGGTGGGCCAGGCTGCGTTGCAGTTCCAACCCGGCGCGCACGCACCGCAGCGCGTCGTTGTCGGTGGCCACCGGTGCGCCGAACAACGCCATCGCCGCGTCGCCGATGTACTTCTCGACGACCCCGCCGTACTGGTGCACGATCCGGCGCACGGTCGCGAAGTAGGTCTGTTGCAGACCGTGGGCCTGCTCCGGGTCGGTCCGTTCCGCGTAGCTGGTGAAGTCGACGATGTCGACGAAGAGCACGCTGACCTGACGCCGGTCCTCCTCTACCACCGCGATGTGGTCCCGCAGGGGCTGACCACAGCTGGTGCAGAAGTTGACCTCGGTGCTGTTGGCGTGCCCGCAGTGCGCGCAGGCGACCGCGAGCGGCTGGCCACACCCGCCGCAGAAACGGTCGTCCGGCCCGGCCGCGCGGGCGCAGTGTCCACACCTGAGGTCGATGTTCAGCTCCGTGGGCGAGATGGGTCAGTATCGCGTCCACCCGGCCAGTCGGGTACCCGACGTGTGGGCGGGCGGCGCCATCGATCGGTCGGAGTTAGTGTTCCGTACCAGGAAGTTTCATGTCAGGGAGAGTGCCGTGCAGGTGCGACTGTCCGCCTCGTGGACCGATTCGGGTGGTACGCGATGGGCTCCGGGCGACACGATAGACGTCGATGCGGTCACTCTCGCCGAGCTGGAGGAGCAGGGCATGGTGGAAGAGCCTGAGGGCCAGGGGAGCGGGTCGGGAAAGACCACGACCACCTCGTCGAGCACGTCCACGGCTGACAAGCCGACCGACCCGAAGAAGATCGGGCCGGGGCCGGGCGCGCCGCCGGCAGACGACACCGACAACTGATCGGCCGGATGTGGCCGGCGGACCCACGGGTCTGCCGGCCACATCCGTGCGTGGGCACCGGGGCGGCTCGCGGTACGCGAAACACGCGCTGGCCCGGGCCTGATCGGTCAGCGGTCGTTCATGCCGGCACGGCGGCGCAGCGCGGCCACGTCGGTCACCACGATCCGGCGCCCCTCGGTCCGCAGCCAGCCGCGGCTGGCGAACGAACCAATCGCCTGGTTGACGCTCTGCCGGGACCCGCCGGCCATCTCGGCCAGTTGACTCTGGTTGAGCTCGATCGTGATCATCGGTGCCTGACTCTCGCCGGCCAACCGGACGAGCGTCTTGGCCACCCGGCCGGGCAGGTCGAGGAAGACGTGGTCGGCGTTCTGCTCGGTGAGCCGGCGGATCAGCCCGCCCAGCGAGCGCATCACCGCGTCCAGGATGCGGGGGTTGGAGTGCACCAGCTCCATGAACGCGCCCCGCGAGAGTGCGAGTGCCGCGCAGTCCTCGATGGCCTCGGCCGAGGCGGACCGGGTGGACGCGTCGAGCAGGGAGACCTCGCCGAGCACGTCCGGTGGACGGATCACCGACAGCACGGCCCGCTCGCCGGTGGGTGCGGTGCGGAAGACGGCCACCGCCCCGCGGCGCAACACGATCAGCGACTCACCCGGGTCGTTCTCCACGAAGAGCAACTGGCCCTTGCGGTAGGTACGGGGGACGGCGGCGGCGATGACGCGCTGCCGCACCTCGGGCTCCAAACCAGCGAACATCTCGACACCCGTGAGCGCGTCACCCGGCTCCGGCAGGCGCATCTCCACGGCCCAACCCCTCCCCGGTCATGGACCACAAACTCGCTCACCGGGTGAACCTGATGGCCCTGACAAGGTGAACTGACACCGATTCGGCATCCGGTAGCGGTACACATCAGATCATGACGGTCCGGTCGCTTGCTGTACACCCCTCGAAGCACTTCCGTGACCGTCGCGAGCTGCCGCGTACCGTCATTGAGGTGCCGAACGGGCCTGTCACCAGCGGTGCGGCGCCCCCCGGCGGGCACGGCCGGACGACGGTGGGCGAGGATGGCCGGAATGGTCTATCGCTATTTCTACGACTGCGAGTTCATCGAGGACGGCACAACCGTCGACCTCGTCTCGATTGGTGTCGTCGACGAGTACGGTCGCGAGTTCTACGCGGTCTCCACGGAGTTCGACGACTCCCGTGCCGTGCCCTGGGTTCGGCGCAACGTGCTGGACAAGCTGCCGTCCCCGGCGGACCGGGCCTGGCGGTCGCGCGAGCGCATCCGTGACGACCTGTACGACTTCCTGGTCGAGCCGATCCGGGACCGGCCGGGGGAGCAGTTGGAGCTGTGGGCCTGGTACGCCGCGTACGACCACGTGGTGCTCGCCCAGCTCTGGGGTGCGATGCCGGCGCTGCCCCGGGAGATTCCTCGTTACACGAAGGAGCTGCGCCAGCTCTGGGACGACAGGGGTCGGCCGATCCTGCCGGACGCGGACGCGGCCCGGCACGACGCGCTGGTCGACGCCCGGCACAATCTGGCTCGCTGGCGGGCGATGACCGCCCGCTGAGTGCCGGCCACATCGCCGCAGGTTTGACCGGTTCTGTCCCGGGCATCGGTTCGGCGAACCGAAGCGGAGGAGAGTGCCATGAGCAACGAGCCGACCAACGCCGCCGACGCTCGAGCCCGGGTCACCGAGCTGGCCCGGGCCGCGCGGATCTGCATGCTCACCACGACCGCTCTGGACGGGCGGCAGGTGAGCCGGCCGATGGGGCTCCAGGAGGCCGAGTTCGACGGCGAGCTGTGGTTCTTCGCCTCCGCCGACTCGGCCAAGGTCCGTCAGCTCCGGGTCAACCCGGAGGTCAACGTCTCCTTCTCCGACCAGAAGCACCACGCCTGGGTGTCGATCTCCGGCACCGCCACCGAGGGATTCGACCGGGCCCGGGCCGAGCGGCTGTGGAACCCACTGCTCAAGGCGTGGTTCCCCGATGGGCTGGACACCCCGGGACTCACGTTGATCAAGGTGCACGCCAGCTCCGCCGAGTACTGGGACTCGGCGAACAGCGCCGTGGTCAACCTGCTCGGCTACGCGAAGGCCGCGGTCACCGGGCGGCCGCCGAACGCCGGCGAGAACCACGAGGTGACCTACTGACCCGTCGCCCCCCGGGGCGCGCTGTCGCCGTACCGGCAGGCCGACTACAGTGCGCAGTGACGGCCCGCCCCGGGCCGGCAACGGCGCCGATGGTCTGATCTGACACATACCCTGGGGCAATTCGGGCTTTACCTGATGCTCCAGGAGGATGAGCGGATCATGCGTATCGGCGTGCTCACCGGCGGCGGCGACTGCCCCGGTCTCAACGCGGTCATCCGGGCGGTGGTCCGCAAGGGCGTCGCCACCTACGGTCACGAGTTCGTGGGCTTCCGCGACGGTTGGAAGGGCCCGCTGGAGGGTCTGTCCCGGCCCCTCGGCATCGCGGACGTCCGTGGCATCCTGCCCCGCGGCGGCACCATCCTCGGCTCGTCCCGGACCAACCCGTTCAAGATCGAGAACGGCGTCGAGCGGATCAAGGACAACCTCGCCGCCCAGGGTGTCGACGCGCTGATCGCGATCGGCGGCGAGGACACCCTCGGCGTGGCCACCAAGCTCTACGAGCTGGGCGTCCAGGTCGTCGGCGTGCCGAAGACGATCGACAACGACCTCGGCGCCACCGACTACACCTTCGGCTTCGACACCGCGGTCAACATCGCGATGGAGGCCATCGACCGCCTGCACACCACCGCGGAGAGCCACCACCGCACCCTGGTCGTCGAGGTCATGGGCCGGCACGCCGGCTGGATCGCCCTGCACGCCGGCCTCGCCGGCGGCGCCAACGTGATCCTGCTGCCCGAGCGGCAGTTCGACGTCGACCAGGTGGCCGGCTACGTCGAGAAGCGCTTCCAGCACCAGTACGCCCCGATCGTCGTGGTCGCCGAGGGTGCCCAGCCGCTGGACGGCCAGATGGTCCTCGCCAACCAGGAGCTGGACTCGTTCGGTCACGTCCGCCTCGGCGGCATCGGCCAGTGGCTCGCCGAGCAGCTGGAGGCCAAGACCGGCAAGGAGGCCCGCACCGTGGTGCTGGGTCACATCCAGCGCGGTGGCACCCCGACCGCCTTCGACCGGGTGCTCGCCACCCGCCTGGGTCTGCAGGCCATCGACGCGGTCAACGACGGCGACTGGGGCAAGATGGTCGCGATGCAGAGCACCGACATCGTCCGGGTGCCCCTCGCGGAGGCCACTCGCGAGCTGAAGACCGTGCCGCTGGAGCGGTACAACGAGGCCGAGGTCTTCTTCGGCAGCTGATCGACAGGTAGGCGGCGCGGCGGGCCGGCGGGTCCGCCGCGCCGCGACCCGACGCGAGGGGGTACGAGCCGAGATGTCAGCCGGTGTGCACACGGTCGCGGTGATAGGCGCGGGCAAGATCGGTGAGCTGGTGCTCTCCGGGCTGCTGCGCTCGGGATGGCCGGTGGACCGGCTGCTGGCCACCGCCCGCCGGCCGGCCCGAGCCGAGGAGCTGACCGCCCGCTACGGCGTACGGGTCGTCGACAACCTGACCGCCGTGGACGAGGCGGAGGTGCTGGCGGTTTCGGTGAAACCGCAGGACGCCGCCGCGCTGCTCGACGAGATCGGCCCCAAGGTGCCGGCCGACAAGCTCGTCATCTCACTCTGCGCCGGCCTGCCCACCAGCTTCTTCAACCGCCGGCTGCCCGAGGGCACCCCGGTGGTCCGGGTGATGACCAACACTCCGGCGCTCGTCGACGAGGCCATGACGGCGATCTCGGCGGGCGCGCACGCCACCGGGGCGCACCTGGCGTTGGCCGAGGAGATGTTCAAGCCGCTCGGCCACACGATGCGGGTGCCCGAGTCGCAGCAGGACGCGGTCACCGCGCTCTCCGGCTCCGGGCCGGCCTACTTCTACCTGCTGGTCGAGGCCATGATCGACGCGGGGATCCTGCTGGGGCTGCCCCGGCAGGTGGCGCACGAGCTCATCGTCCAGAGCGCCGTCGGCGCCGCGGTGATGCTGCGCGACTCCGGCGAACACCCGGTCAAGCTGCGCGAGGCGGTCACCTCGCCGGCCGGCACCACCATCTCCGCGATCCGCGAGTTGGAGAAGCACGGCGTGCGGGCGGCGCTGCTCGCCGCGCTGGAGGCTGCCCGGGACCGCGCCCGGGAGCTGGCCGCCCAGGCCGACTGAGTCTGCCGCACGTCGCGGGCCGGACGTGCCTGCCCGGGAGCTGGCCGCCCTGTCCGACTGAGTCCGTCGCACGTCGCGGGCCGGACGTTCCCCGGTGCGTGCCGCATACTGGCCCGGTGTTCACACTCGCCCAGGCCCGGCACCTGGTGGCCACCCTGCAACCGCGCGTCGACGAGCTGATCCGGGTCCGCGCCGACCTGGCCGAGCTGCGCGTCGACCTGGCCGACCACGGCGTCAGCGCCCTCGGTGGCCTGGCCGAGGTGAAGGGGCTGGAGGCCCGGCTGCACGCCGTCGTCGACGAGCTGCACCAGCACGACATCCAGGTCAAGGGCATCGCGCCGGTGTTGCTCGACTTTCCCGGTGAGCGGGCCGGTCGGCCCGTGCTCTGGTGCTGGTTGGAGGGGGACTCCGACGTGCGTTGGTACCACCGGGCCGAGTGCGGCTTCGCCGGCCGCCGCCCCATTTGACGTCGCTGCCGTCTCGCACCCATTGATCCACTCGGGTTCACGGAATCCGCGGTGTCCGCGCGCGGCGGACACCCCGATCTTCAGGAACGCGAGTGGATCAAGCTGGATGCGTCGCTCAGCCCGCCCTGGACGTCGGTAGGACCGGGTCGGCGGCCTCGATCACCGCGAACACCACCACGTTGTCGACGTAGTGGCCCCGCCGCCGGTCGAAGTCGCCCCCGCAGGTGACCAGGCGCAGCTCCGCGCCGGGCGTCGGCCCGTAGACCGCCTCCGTCGGGAAGCGATCCTTGCGGGTACGCAGCGACCCGGTCACCCGGAACGACAACCGCTGCCCGCCGCGCCACACCTCCACCCGGTCACCGGGGCGCAGCTCACCGAGCCGGGCGAACACCGCCGGGCCACGCCGCGAGTCCAGATGGCCGGCGAGCACCGCCGGGCCGGTGTCGCCCGGGGCCGGGCCACCGCCGTACCAGCCGACGACACCGAAGTCGCCCGGCGGCACCAGCGCGCCCGCGCGGTCCAGGCCCAGCACGGTGAGCGCGGAGTCGACGCCGATGCGCGGCACGCGTACCCGCGTGGGTGGACCCTGCGGCACGGGCGAGGCGGCCACCGACGCACACCTGTCGGTGCAGCCGGGGTGCCAGCTCGCCACCGGCGGTGGAGCGTCGGTGCCGGCCAGCCCGACCCCGGTGCCGGCGGCCAGGCAGGCCGCCGCGCCGGCCGCGACGAGCGCGACAAGCGGCATCCGGCGGTCGCGGTGCCGCCGGATCGACAGGCCCGGCCCGGCGCTCACCAGGTGGTGCGCCGCCACCGACGCCAGAACAGCAGGGCCGCCGCGACGGCCGCCGCGGCCAAGCCGCCGGCCACCAGGGGGTACGCGGTCAGCCCGGCGCCGGCGGTGCCACCGGCGCCGGTGTCCACCCCACCGGCCGGAACGACGGTGCCACCCTCGGCGTCGCGGCGCAGCTCGGCGGTGAGCCCGCCCTGCTTGGCGTCGAGCACCAGCAGCGAGTAGACCGCGCCGCCGGTGAGCCGCACCTCGGCGTTGGCGCTCGGCCCGTCGGCACCCGTCAGCCGTAGCCGCCAACTGCCCGGCTCGACCTGCTCATAGTCGGTCGTGGTCGCGAACTGCACGTCGTCGGCGAGCAGCGGACCGTCCGCGGCGGCCACGTCCAACACCGGGGTACGCACGGAGGCCTGCACGACACGCACCTTGGCGCGGCCCTGCGTGGGCGCGCTGAGGTCATCGTCGAGCACCCGCAGGCCCAGGTCGGCGTGCCTGCCGACACCGGCCACCGTGTACGCGTTGCCGCTGGTCACCGCGACCTCGGTGGTGAGCACCGGGGGATCGCTGGCGGGAGCGCCGGCCTCGCGCATCGCCACCGCGTAGCGGCCGGGCGCCAGCTCCAAGTAGTCGGAGACCACCCCGTAGCCGACCCCGGGGAAGACCCTCGGTTTCGCGGCGTCCGGCGCGGCCAGGTAGACGTCGACGGCCGGCGTGTCCGGGGAGAGGTGGGCGAGCCGGACGTATCCGACGGTGTCCACGCCGGCTGCGGCGCTGGCCGGCGTGGGGGTGCCGGCGGCGGCGAGGGCGGTGGTGACCAGGAGCGCGCCGGAGCCGGCGAGCAGCCGGCGGGGAAGAATGCGGAGCGTGTTCATGTCGCCTCCGGAAGCACTTTCGGTGAGCGGGCGGCAACCCAGAGAACAGAGTCCCGTGCGCGGGACTGCAACGCAAGTTGCCAACGAGATCTTTCTCGACGTGTTTCCCGCCGCGCGCCGTGTCTTCGCCCCTCCCCGGCGTGGGGGCGCGGCGTTCGCTACTGCTCTCGGACGGTGAGGAGGCCGAACAGGTCGGGGACCCCGCCCGGGCCCGCCTCGGCGACCCGGAGCAGCCGAAGACCCGCCGCCACTGTCGTGTCGACCAGGTCGGCGAGGGGGATGTGCCAGGCGCCGACGCGTGCCCGGACGCCGTTGGTGTTCCAACTGTCGAAGCTGCGCGACCGGTCCGCGTACCGCGCGTCGACGACGACGCTCGGATGCTGGCCCCAGTCGGCGAACGCGCCCACGAAGCACGGGTGCACGCCCACGTGCACGAAGCGCCCGCCGGGGCGCAGCACCCGGGCGACCTCGCGCAGCACGGCCGGGTAGTCGGGCATGTCGGTGCTGGACAGCACACACATCGCGGCCGGCAGCGACGCGTCGACGAACGGCAGGGCAGTAGCGTCGCCCCGGGTCACCGGCAACCGCCCGGTGGCGTGCCGCAACTGCCCGCCGGACAGGTCCACGCCCACCGGCGTCCAACCCAGACCCGCCGGCACCGACGCGTGCGCGCCGGTGCCGCAGCAGACGTCCAGGCAGGCACCCTCGCCCGTGCCGAGCAGGTCCGCCACGGTGGCGTGTACCCGCCGGAGATAGTCGCCACCGCCGGAGATGAAGTCCTCGTACCAGTCCGCGTGGGCGTCGTACGCCGGTGTGCCCGTCGTTCCCATCAGTCGATGCTAGGGAGCGGAGCCGGTCACGCCGTGTCCGTTCTGCCGTGGGCAGAGGCAGTCGGCGTCGGCCACACCTCGGGGCCGCCGCGGATCGTCGCGTTCGCCTATCCTCGGTCGATGCGGGATCGCCGGGTGGCACTGGCGTGGGCGGCCTTCGTCGTCGTCGCGCTGGTGTCCTGTGTGCTCGTGCTGCGGCGCGAAGACCGCCTCTCCGACCTGCACATCTACTACGGCGCACTGTCCGATCTGCACGCCGGTCGCCCGCTGTACGAGTTCGTGGCGGTCAACGGCGGCCCGTTCACCTATCCGCCGTTCGCCGCTCTCGTGCTGGGTCCGATCAACGCCGTGCCGGAGGGCGTACTCCAGGGGATCTGGCTGGTGGCGACGTGCGCGGCGGTCGTCGCCATCGCCGGGGCGGTCGGTGTCGCGCTGACCACCCGGCCGTCCCGTCGACCGCTCGTCGTGGCGGTGGCGGCCACGGTGCTGATGCTCTCCGCGCCGGTGCAGAGCAATCTGCGCTTCGGTCAGGTCAGCGTCTTCATCGTGCTGATGGCCCTGCTCGACGGGATGGGCGTCGGTCCGCCTCGGCTGCGCGGGATGTTGGTCGGCGTCGCCGCGGCGATCAAGCTGACCCCGCTGCTGTTCGTGGTCTACTTCCTCGCCACGGGCCGCTACCGGGACGCCGGCCGGGCGGTGGCGACGTTCCTGGCCTGCGCGGCTCTCGCCGCGCTGGTGTTGCCCGGCGAGAGCTGGACGTACTGGACCGAGGCCGTGCGGCAGACCTCGCGGATCGGTAACCTCGCCTCCCTGGGCAATCAGTCCCTGCACGGGATGCTGCTGCGCGTCGGCGTCGACGAGGCGACGTTGCCCCTGCTCTGGGCCGCTCTGGTGGCGCTGGTGTGCGCGGCGGCGCTGCTGCGGGCCCGACAGTTGGCGGTGCGGGGTCGCCCCGGGCACGCGGCCGTGCTGGTCGGCTGCGCCACCGTCGCCGCGTCCCCGGTGTCCTGGACCCACCACCAGGTGTGGCCGGTGCTCGCCGCGATGCTGCTGATCGGCGCGTTCGGTGTCACCCGACGCGCCGCCGGCGTGGCGCTGCTCGCCGCCATGGTCGTCTCGCTGGGCGCGGTCCTCAGCCCGGTGTCGACACGGCCGGGTGTGCAGTTCCTCTTCGAGAACGCCCGCGCGCTCGGTGTGTGCCTGCTGTGCCTGGTCGGCTTCGGCGGCGTCGCGGTCGCGGTCACCCGGACGTCGCGCCGGCCGGCCGGTGGGCGGGGCTGGTTGCGGGTGGGCGTCACGGCCACGGTGGCGCTCGCGTTCTTCGCCGTGCAGCCGTTGCCCGCCGGAGCGGATCCCACCTTCAAGGCGTACGCCCTCGACGACGTGGTCAACCCGCGATACTTCTTCGTCTGCCGGGGGCCGGTCGAGTGCGCCGCCTACGGCACCGACGCGCCGGTCACCTTCGGCACCCGCGCCGAGAGGACAAAGGTCCGGGTCAACGGCGTGGTCTCCCCGCAGGTGACCCGCCTGGAATACTTCTCCGCGCCCGGTGGGGCGCCCCGGGTCATCCCGCTGCTGGACGCGTACCCGGGAAGCCGCACGTTCTCGTTCCGCTCGGCGAACATGGCGCAGGGGCGGCTCGTCGCGTACGCCTCGAACGGCCAGCCGATCGCCAGCTACGACGACGAACTCGCCGCCGCCCTCCGGACGGCCACCCGGTAGGCGGTCCGGAGGACGGCGGCGTAGCTCAGCGGGTCGCGGAGGCCAGGGCGGCGCGCAGCTTGTCGGCGTCGCCCGGTGCCGGGTGCTCCCAGTCGGTCGGCGTGGCGGAGTAGAGCGTGCCGTACGCCGGGGTGTCCGGCTGGTAGCGCCAGCCCTCGGCGAGCGGGCCGACGTCCACCGCGTCGTAGCCGATCCGGTCCAGGAAGGCCGTCACCTCGGCCTTCGCGGCGTCGTCGTCGCCCGCGATCGGGAGGGCGCTGCGGTCGGCGGCGCCGGACGGGCGGGGGAGCCCGGCCAGGCCCTTGTAGTAGATGTTGTTGAAGACCTTGACCACCCGGGCGTTCGGCAGGTGTTGCTGGAGCAGCTCGCTGCTGGTGGTCTCGCCCGAGTCGAGTTCCGGGATGGTCCCGTCGCGTGGCGGGTAGTAGTTGTTGGTGTCGATGACGATTTTGCCGGCCAGTGGCTCCACGGGCACCGCGCGGTACGCCTTCAGCGGCACGCTGACCACCACCAGGTCGCCGACCTGTGCCGCGTCCTGTGTCGTGCCGGCGCTCGCGTGCTCGCCCAGCTCGTCAGCCAGGTCCTTCAGCGTCTCCGGGCCGCGCGAGTTGCTCAGCACCACGTCGTAGCCGGCGTCCACGGCCAGTCGGGCCAGGGTGCCGCCGATGTTGCCGCTGCCGATCAGTCCCACAGTTGTCATGCTCGTTCCCAACTCCGTCCACCCACGACGCATTCCGACCTGTCCGATGGGTTATTTCGACTACCCGCCGGCGGGTAGCCGAGTGGACCGCTCGCGGCCTTCGGTGCCTGGTCGCGCCGTGGGCCCGCCCCGCACAACGTACTGCTCACCCTGGTCGCCGACCGGCTCCCCGGAGACATCCCACCCGACGGTGACGGGCGGTTCGTGCGGGCGGCGGGCCCGGTGGCGGTGCTGTGGAGCCGGGCGCGCCCGGCCGTTCGGCCCTCAGGCGGGGAGGGTCTTCTCGATGGCCGCGCGCAGGTCGTCGGAGTCGGGGGTGACCGTGGGGGCGAAGCGGGCGGCGACCGTGCCGTCCGGGGCCACCAGGAACTTCTCGAAGTTCCACCGGACGTCTCCGGTGTGCCCGTCGGCGTCCGGGGCGTCCACCAGCGCGGCGTAGAGCGGGTGCCGGTGGGGGCCGTTCACGTCGACCTTCTCGGTCAGCGGGAAGGTGACCCCGTAGTTGACCTGGCAGAAGTCGCTGATCTCGGCGGCGCTGCCCGGCTCCTGCCCGGCGAACTGGTTGCACGGCACGCCGAGCACCACCAGGCCGCGCTCGGCATAGGTGTCCGCGAGTGTCTGGAGGCCGGCGTACTGCGGGGTGAGGCCGCAGCGGGAGGCCACGTTGACCACCAGCAGCGCCTTGCCGCGGTAGCGGGCCAGCTCGGCGGGGCCGCCGTTGAGGGCGTCGATCGGGATGTCGAAGACGGTCATGACCCGAGGCTACGCGCCGGCCGCCCCGGGGGATCGGCAGCGGGTGGAGGGAGGTGCAATCCCCGCATCAGGGAAATCGAAACATGCACATCTTGACGAAGTGATGACGCCGTGAGTACCGTCTCACCATCTCTTTTGGAAAGTTTCCTAACAGTTCGGGAGACGCCTCATGAAAAGATCGCTCCGCCGGGCCCTCTGGGCCGGTGCCGTGGTCGCCGTGACCGTCGCGGCGGTGCCGGTGACCACCGCGTTCGGCGCCGGCAGTGTCACCACCACGTTCACCAGGGCACAGGACTGGGGGACCGGTCACGAGACGAGGGTGACCGTCACCAACGGGTCGAGTGCCACGGTCGCCACCTGGCGCATCGAGTTCGACCTGCCGTCGGGCACCACCATCAGCAGCGCCTGGGACGCCGACGTGACGAGCAGCGGCAACCACTACGTCGCGGTCAAGAAGAGCTGGGCCGGCGGCCTCGCCCCGGGCGCCTCGTTCAGCTGGGGTTACAACGGCACCGGCGCCTACAAGGCCCCGCTGAACTGCACGGTCAACGGCGCGCCCTGCGGCGGCGGCACCCCGACCAGCCCGCCGACCACGAGCGCGCCGACCACCGCGCCGCCCACCACGGCCCCACCCACCACCGCACCGCCCACCACGGCGCCGCCGACCACCAACCCGCCCAACCCGGGCGGCAAGAAGGTCGTCGGCTACTTCGCCGAGTGGGGTGTCTACGGACGCAACTACCACGTCAAGAACATCCAGACCAGCGGGTCCGCGGCCAAGCTGACCCACATCCTGTACGCCTTCGGCAACACCACCGGCGGCCGCTGCGCCATCGGTGACAGCTACGCCGACTACGAGAAGGCGTACACGGCGGCGGAGAGCGTGGACGGCGTCGCCGACACCTGGGACCAGCCACTGCGCGGCAGCTTCAACCAGTTGCGCAAGCTCAAGCAGCTGAACCCGCACCTGAAGGTGATCTGGTCGTTCGGCGGCTGGACCTGGTCCGGCGGCTTCACCCAGGCCGCGCAGAACCCGGCCGCGTTCGCCGAGAGCTGCCACAACCTGGTCGAGGATCCCCGCTGGGCGGACGTCTTCGACGGCATCGACGTCGACTGGGAGTACCCGAACGCCTGCGGCCTGACCTGTGACACCAGCGGCCCGAACGCGTTCAAGAACGTGATCAGCGCGCTGCGGTCGCGGTTCGGCTCCAACGCCCTGGTCACCGCGGCCATCACCGCGGACGGCAGCAACGGCGGCAAGATCGACGCCACCGACTACGCGGGGGCCATCGGCAACCTCAACTGGCTGATGCCGATGACCTACGACTACTTCGGAGCCTTCGCCGCCCAGGGTCCGACGGCACCGCACTCCCCGCTCACCTCGTACACCGGCATCCCGCAACAGGGCTTCAACTCCGACGCGGCGATCCAGAAGCTCAAGAGCAAGGGCGTCCCGGCCAACAAGCTGCTGCTCGGCATCGGCTTCTACGGGCGGGGCTGGACCGGGGTCACCCAGGCCACTCCGGGCGGCAGCGCCACCGGTGCGGCACCGGGCACCTACGAGGCGGGCATCGAGGACTACAAGGTCCTCAAGAACACCTGCCCGGCCACCGGCACGATCGCCGGCACCGCGTACGCCAAGTGCGGCAGCAACTGGTGGAGCTACGACACCCCGTCGACGATCAACGGCAAGATGCAGTACGCGAACAACCAGGGCCTCGGTGGCGCGTTCTTCTGGGAGCTCTCCGGTGACACCAGCAACGGCGAGCTCATCGGCGCCATCAAGGGCGGTCTCGGCTGAGTCGGAGACCGACGCACCACCCACCCGGCGGGGAGGGGTGCGCACCGCCCCTCCCCGCCCGGTGACACCGCGGCCCGGGGGGCGCCCCCCGGGGGCCCGGCCCGCGGGGGGGGGGTTGGGCCGGGGACTGGGGGAGACAAGCGGCGCGGCACGGGGCGATCAAACCCACGACCGTGGTG
>NZ_JBICTZ010000017.1:0-113014 GCF_043197875.1 Micromonospora sp. NPDC048935
CCCAACCCGTAAGCAACGCCCGCCCGCGCCGATGGTACTGCACTCGTGAGGGTGTGGGAGAGTAGGACGCCGCCGGACAATCTTCCAGTCGAGGGCCGCCCCATCCGGGTCGGCCCTCGACTGCGTAGCGCCATTGGTGGCGCAATCAGGAAGGATGTACCTGTGAGTTCAGGACCGCAGGGCGGAGACCGTCCCCGTCGCTACGAAGACCGTACTGACGGTGCGGGCGGACGCGACCGCGGCCCGCGCCGCGATGACCGAGACCGGCCCCCGTACCGGGGAGACCGCGACAGCGGTGGCGGCGCCCGCGGCGGATACGCCGGCGGCCGCGACTCTGGTTCCCGTGGCGGCGACCGGGACAGCTCGCGCTCCAGCGCCCCCCGCGAGGGCGGTTACCGGGGCGGCGACCGCGACGGTTCGCGCTCAGGTGCTCCCCGTGAGGGTGGCTTCCGCGGTGGCGACCGCGACGGTTCCCGCTCGGGTGCCCCGCGTGAGGGCGGTTTCCGTGGTGGTGACCGGGACGGTTCGCGCTCGGGTGCCCCGCGTGAGGGCGGTTACCGTGGTGGCGACCGCGACGGTTCGCGCTCGGGTGCCCCGCGTGAGGGTGGCTTCCGCGGTGGCGACCGGGACGGTTCGCGCTCGGCTGGTCCGCGTGAGGGCGGTTTCCGGAGTGGTGCTCCCCGTGAGGGCGGCTTCCGTGGTGGCGACCGGGACGGTTCCCGCTCGGGTGGCCCGCGTGAAAGCGGGTTCCGCGGTGGCGACCGGGACGGCGCGCGTTCCGGCGGCCCGCGCGAGGGTGGTTTCCGGGGCGGTGACCGCGATGGTGGTTTCCGAGGCGGCGACCGTCGTGAGGGCGGCTATCAGGGCGGCGACCGCACCCGGTCGGCCCCTTCCCGTGAGGGTGGTTTCCGGGGCGGTGACCGCGAGGGCGGCTTCCGCGGTGGCGACCGTCGCGAGGGCGGCTTCCGCGAGGGTTCCCGGCCTGGCGCCCCCCGCGACGGTGGCGGGTTCCGCGGCGGTGACCGCCGCGAGGGTGGTTTCCGTGGTGGGGACCGGCCGAGCGGACCGCGTGACGGCGGCGCGCCCCGTGAGGGCGGTTACCGGGGCGGCGACCGTGAGGGTGGTTTCCGGGGCGGTGACCGCGAGGGCGGCTTCCGTGGCGGTGACCGTCGTGAGGGTGGTTTCCGGGGCGGCGACCGTGACGGTGGGTTCCGTGGTGGCGATCGGGACGGCTCGCGTTCCAGTGGCCCGCGTGAGGGTGGTTTCCGGGGCGGTGACCGCGACGGTGGTTTCCGCGGTGGTGATCGTCGTGAGGGTGGTTTCCGTGGTGGGGACCGGCCGAGTGGCCCGCGTGACGGCGGCGCGCCTCGCGAGGGCGGCTTCCGCAGTGGTGGCCGCGAGGGCGGCTTCCGGGGCGGTGACCGTCGTGAGGGTGGTTTCCGGGGCGGCGACCGTGACGGTGGGTTCCGTGGTGGCGATCGGGACGGCTCGCGTTCCAGTGGCCCGCGTGAGGGTGGTTTCCGGGGCGGTGACCGCGACGGTGGTTTCCGCGGTGGTGATCGTCGTGAGGGTGGTTTCCGTGGTGGGGACCGGCCGAGCGGCCCGCGTGACGGCGGCGCGCCCCGTGAGGGCGGTTACCGGGGCGGCGACCGTGAGGGCGGCTTCCGTGGTGGCGACCGTCGTGAGGGTGGCTTCCGCGGTGGCGACCGGGACAGCGGTTTCCGCGGTGGCGACCGCGACGGTGGTTTCCGTGGCGGTGACCGCCGTGAGGGCGGCGCGCCTCGTGAGGGTGGCTTCCGGGGTGGCGACCGTCGTGAGGGCGGCTTCCGCGGTGGCGACCGGGACAACTCTCGGCCGAGTGGACCGCGTGCGGGCGGCGGCTACCGGGGCGGTGACCGCGAGAGCGGCTACCGTGGCGGCGACCGGACGGGTTCTTCCCGGGCCGACGAGCGGCCGCGTCGCGAGGGCGAGTTCCGCCGCGACGACCGTGCTGGTGGCTCGGAGTCGTTCGAGGGCGGGCGTAACTCCGCCCCGGCCCTGCCGGACGACATCCTCGCGACCGACCTCGACAAGGACGTTCGCGCTGAGCTGCTCTCGCTGAACAAGCCGGTCGCCGAGACGGTGGCCCGGCACCTGGTCGCGACCGGTCAGCTGATCGACGAGGACCCGGCCGAGGCGTTGGCGCACGCGCTTGCCGCTCGACGGCTCGCGTCGCGCATCTCCGCGGTCCGTGAAGCGGTGGGTCTTGCCGCGTACCACGCGGGGGAGTGGCAGTCGGCGATCGCCGAGCTGCGCACGTACCACCGGATGAGTGGTCTGCAGAGCCACCTGGCCGTGCTCGCGGACTGTGAGCGGGCGCTCGGCCGGCCGGAGCGGGCCATCGACCTGTTCCGGGGCGCCGACCGGGAGAAGTTGGACCAGGCTGTCGCGATCGAGCTGCTCATCGTCGCCGCGGGCGCCCGGGGTGACCTCGGGCAGAAGGACGCCGCGGTCGCGATGCTCCAGGTCCCGGACCTCACCAGTGAGGCCACGGTGCCGTGGACGGCTCGGCTGCGGTACGCGTACGCCGACGCGCTGCTGGCCGTGGGTCGACGCGAGGAAGCCCGCGAGTGGTTCTCCCGTGCCGCCGACGTGGACACCGAGGGCGAGACCGACGCCGCCGAGCGGCTGCTGGAACTCGACGGCGTCGTCATCGAAGGCGACGACGAGGACGAGGCCGCCGAGGAGATCGCCGCGGGACCGGGTGCTCCCGGCGCGGTTCCGGCCCAGCCGGACGCCGACCTGACCGGCGACGACCGCGACGAAGACGAAGACGAAGACGACGAAGACGACGAAGACGACGAAGACGAAGACTTCGACGACGACGAGCAGGACAGTGCTGTCGGCCGCGCTGACGACGACGAGGACTCCGTCGACGAGGACGAGGACTTCGACGACGACGAGACCGGCACCGCCACGGCGGACACCGCCGCCACCGGCGGCGTGACGTCCGCCGACGCGGTGAACACCGACGCGGTGAACGGCGACGGAACCGCCCCCACCCGGGGCGACGAGTCGGAGCCGACGCAGCGGTGAACGCGGGCGCGGGGGAGCGGCTGGTCGACGGGTACACGCTTGTCGTCTTCGACCTGGACGGGGTGATCTACCTGATCGACCGGCCGATCCCCGGTGCCGTCGAGGCGGTGGCTCGGCTGCACGACGAGGGTCGGGTGGTGGCGTACGCCACGAACAACGCTTCCCGCCGGTCCAGTGAGGTCGCCGACCTGCTGTCGGGGATGGGTGTGCCGGCCCGGCCGGAGGAGGTGCTCACCTCCGCTGCCGCCTCGGCCGAGCTGTTGCGGGACCGGCTGCCCGTCGGCGCACCGGTGCTGGTGGTCGGGGCGGAGGCCCTGCGCGCCGAGCTGCGCGCCGTCGGCCTGACCCCGGTCAGCAGGGCCGACGAGAGTCCGGCGGCGGTGGTGCAGGGGTACGGGCCACAGGTCGGCTGGGCCGAGCTGGCCGAAGCGTCGATCGCGGTGCGGGGCGGTGCGCTCTGGATCGCCACCAACACCGACCGGACCCTGCCCAGTGGGCGGGGACCGTTGCCGGGTAACGGTTCGCTGGTCGCGGTGCTGCGCACGGCGCTGGAGCGGGACCCGGACGTGGTGGTCGGAAAGCCGGAGTCGGCGCTGTTCGAGACCGCCGCCCGGCGTGCCGACGGTGGTCGGAGCCTGGTGGTGGGCGATCGGTTGGACACCGACATCGAGGGTGCCCGCCGCGCCGGTCTGGACAGCCTGCTCGTGCTCACCGGCGTCCACGGCGTACCGGAGCTGTTGGCCGCAGAACCGCGGCGGCGTCCCACGTACGTCGCGAGGGACCTGGCGGGGCTCTTCGACCCGGCTGCCGCGGTGCGGGTCCCGGGCCCGGCGGACGCCGGCGGTTGGTCCGTTACCGACCGCGACGGCACTCTGGAACTGGCCGGCTCGGGTCGGCCACTGGACGCGTTGGCCGCGCTCTGCGCGGTGGCCTGGTCGGCACCGGAGCCGGCGCTGCCGTCGATCCGCCCGATCGGCCCGGACGCGGCCCACGCGCTGGAGAGCTTCGGCCTGACCGCCGCCGCCTGACCGTGGTCGTCAGAGAAGCTTGCGGAGCTTCAGCAGGTCGAACGGGTTGGCTTTGATCGACACCCGGCGGGAGGTCACCGCGCTGGTGACGTCCAGGTCGCCGCGGACCAGGGCGAGCAGGTCGTCGCTGGACGTGCTCAGCGCGATCTTGGCCTTGGGGTCGTCGCCGTCGGTCAACTCGACAAGTCGACCGCCGGTGATCCGGCCGTGGAAGGCGGTGTCCAGGTCGGTGATTCGGCAGGCCAGCGTGCGGTCCAGGTCGATCCGTTCACGCACCGTCTCGGCGTTGCGATCCAGCCGGGCGGCCAGCTCCTGCAATGCCTGCCGGCACTCGTCCACGCTGGCCACATCTCCCCCTCGCTGATCGCCACGCCGTCCTCGGCACCGTACCGCACGGCACGGTCCGGGGTGCCCGGTAGCGTGACACCTGCACACCTCGCCCCGTGGAAGGACTCAGGCATGCAGGACGCGTGGCGCGCCTACCTCGAGCTGGCCATGGGCCTGACGGAGGCGCCGCGGAAGAAGGCCCAGGACGCGGCACGTCGCCTCGTCGGCTCCGGCGGCGCGACCGCCGCCCAACTCCAGGCCCTCGGCGAGGAGTTGGTCACCACCGGCGCCGCCAACCGAGAGGCGTTGACCAAGCTGGTCCGTTTCGAGGTCGACCGGGCCCTCGGCGCGGTCGGGTTGGCCACCGCCGACGAGGTGGCCGAGCTGACCCGACGGGTGCGCGACCTCGAACGGCAGCTACGCGAGGCGCGCGCCATGGAGCCACCGACCGCCGTGCCGACCGCCGCCGCACCGACGACCGCCGCACCGACGACCGCGCCGACGACCGCCGCACCGACGACCGCCGCACCGACGACCGCCGCTGACCCGGCGGCCGCGCCGACGGCCAGCCGCGGCGCGCAAGCCGACCCGACGCTCGCCGCGCAGCCCGGCACCGGCCTCGTGCCGTCGGACGCCCCCGCGGGTGCCCCGGTGGCCAAGAAGGCCGTGGCGAAGAAGGCGGTCGCCAAGAAGGCGGTCGCCAAGAAGGCCATCGCGAAGAAGCCGCCGGCGACGATCAGCCGCACCGCCGACGAGCCGCCCACTCCCGCGGACATGCCGGCCAAGAAGGCGGTCCGTAAGCAGCCCCCGGACGACGTCGAATGAACCGGCCCGGTCCACCGCCCGGCGGGTCGTTCCCGCCCCGGCCCGCCCCGCCTCCGGCTGGCGGAGCACTTCGGCCCGCCCCGCCGGCTGGCGGAGCAGCTCGGCCCGGCCCGCCGATGGGCGGGCCGCTGCCCGACCCCGGGGACGACGCGGCGCGGCACCCGGCGGTGGACGCCGCGGTGCGGGCCATGGCCAACGCGGCGACGCTGGCCCCGGCCGACCAGATCGCCCAGTACGAGGCGGCCTACGAGACGTTGCGGGAAACCCTCGCCACCATCGACCAGACCTGAGTGGAACGACCAGGCCTGAGCAGACCGGAGAACCACCCATGGCACGTCGCAACCGGCTGGACGCCGAACTCGTCCGCCGTGGTCTGGCCCGCTCCCGGGAGCAGGCCGCCGCGTTGGTCGAGGCCGGCCGCGTCCAGCTGCGTGGGGTCGTCGCGCGCAAGGCCGCCGCGATGGTCGACCCCGCCGATCCGCTGCTGGTGACCGGCGAGGACCCGACCGAGGAGTACGTCTCCCGGGGCGGGCACAAGCTCGCGGGCGCGCTTGCCGCGTTCGCCGCCGGTGGGCTGCGCGTCGCCGGTCGGCGCTGCCTGGACGCCGGCGCGTCGACAGGTGGCTTCACCGACGTGCTGCTGCGCGCCGACGCCGCCGAGGTGGTGGCCGTGGACGTCGGCTACGGGCAGCTCGCCTGGTCACTGCGCACGGATGAGCGGGTTCGCGTCCTGGAGCGCACCAATGTTCGTACCCTCGAACCGGACGTGATCGGCGGGCCGGTCGATCTCACGGTGGCCGACCTGTCGTTCATCTCGCTGCGGCTGGTGCTGCCGGCGTTGGCCGGCTGCACCCGCGACGACGGTGACCTGGCGTTGATGGTCAAACCGCAGTTCGAGGTCGGCAAGGACCGGGTCGGTGCCGGCGGTGTGGTCCGTGACCCGGAGCTGCGTGCCGAGGCGGTGCTGGACGTGGCGGCGGCGGCCGCGCGGCTCGGCCTCGGGCTGGCCGACGTGGCGGCCAGTCCGCTGCCCGGGCCCAGCGGCAACGTGGAGTTCTTCGTATGGTTGCGCCGGGGCGCCGCACCGGCCGACCCGCGGCGGGTGCGGGCCGTGGTGGCGGCCGGGCCGGACGGCCCGACGACGGCCGGCGACGTGCCGGGCGTGGCGGCGGAGGAGGTCGCAGGGTGAACGCGCGTAGCGAGGGCACCAGGGCGTGTGTCAACGCCTCGGTCGAGCCCAGGACGGCCAGGGGCTTTGCCACACGCCCTGGTACGACACGCGGTGGTGCCGGGGCGACGGTGGCGCACCGCCGCCCGGTCGGGCGGGTGACCCGATGAGCCGGACCGCTCTGCTGGTGACCCACACCGGCCGTCGGCGCAGCACCGAGCACGCCCGGTCGGTAGCGGCCGACCTGATCGCCGCGGGTTTCGAGGTACGCGTGGTGGCCGACGAGGCCGACGACCTCGACCTGCCCGGCGTGGTACCGATCGCCGGCCCGCAGGCCGCCGAGGGCGCCGAGATCGTCTTCGCGCTCGGCGGGGACGGCACCTTCCTGCGTGCCGCCGAGCTGGCCCGGCCGGCGAAGGCGCCGCTGCTCGGCATCAACCTCGGCAAGGTGGGCTTCCTGGCCGAGGCGGAGATCGACGACCTGGACAGCGCGGTGCGCGACGTCGTCGATCGCAACTACAGCGCCCACGAGCGGCTCACCCTGGACGTGACCGCCGAGTTCGACGGCGGGCCGACGATCGAGTCCTGGGCGCTCAACGAGATCAGCATCGAGAAGGGCGAGCGGGCGCAGATGCTCGAACTGCTCGTCGACGTGGACGGGCGGCCACTGTCCCGCTACGGCTGCGACGGTGTCGTGTGCGCCACCCCCACCGGCTCCACCGCGTACGCGTTCTCCGGTGGCGGCCCGGTGGTCTGGCCGGAGGTGGAGGCGCTGCTCCTGGTGCCGATCAGCGCGCACGCGTTGTTCAGCCGCCCGTTGGTCACCGCGCCGACGTCCACCTTCGTGATCACCGTCGACCCGTTCACGACCCTCGCGGTGCTCGCCTGCGACGGGCGCCGCGTCTACGACCTCCCGCCCGGTGCCCGGGTGACGGTGCGTCGGGGTGCGCTGCCGGTGCGCATCGTGCGGCTGCGGGCCCGCCCTTTCACCGACCGGCTGGTCGCCAAGTTCGGCCTTCCCGTGCACGGCTGGCGCGGCAGCCGCCGGTGACCGCGGCGCACACCGTGGGTGGACGGCGGTTGTCCACCTGACGACATGTCGCCGCTACGGCGGCTGGCGACTAGTGACCCGGTGACGGGCTCCGTCGCAGACTCCGATCGGCCCCCGTCCACGGATGGCGGGCCTGGAGGAGTAGAGGAGCACATCGCATGCACTGGTCCCCACGCTGGCTCGCCGTCGGCGCGGTCGGCGCGTTGGTGGTCGGCCTCGCCACACCGGCGTCCGCCGACCCGCCCGCCCGGCCCACCGGCCCGAGGGCGGGCACGCCCGCCCCGGGCGCCGCGCCCGTCCGTCTCACGCTGATCACCGGCGACCAGGTCGACCTGGTGCGGGCCGCACCTGGTCGGGTCGCCGCCACCGTCCGCCCGGGGCCCGGGCGCGAGCGGATCGTCTTCCAGACCATGCAGGTCGACGGCGCGCTGCGGGTGCTGCCCAGCGACGCCCTGCCGTACGTCTCCAGCGGGGTGCTCGACGCCAACCTGTTCGACGTGCAGGAGTTGGCCGCCGACGGCTACGGCGACGCCGCGCAGGGCAACCTGCCGCTGATCGTGCGTTACCAGGAGCCGGCCGCCGGCCGGGTCCGGCCGCTCGCCGGCGTCACCGACGCCCGACCCCTGGAGAGCATCAACGGCGCGGCGCTGCGGGTCGGCAAGGGCGACCTCGGTGGCCTGTGGAGCGTGCTCGCCGGCACGCCCACCACCCGGGCCACGGCCCGCGCGCCCCGGCTGGGTGGCGGCATCGCCCGGATCTGGCTGGACGGGCGGGTCCGCCCGACGTTGGAGCACAGCGTGCCGCAGATCGGCGCCCCGCAGGCCTGGGCGGCCGGGCGGGACGGCAGTGGCGTGACGGTGGCCGTCCTGGACACCGGTGTCGACGCCACCCACCCCGACCTGGCCGGGCGGATCACCGAGGCGCGGGACTTCTCCAACAGTGGCAGCGCCCGGGACGGTCACGGCCACGGCACGCACGTCGCGGCCACCATCGCCGGCAGCGGCGCCGCGTCCGCGGGGCTGCGCAAGGGCGTCGCGCCCGGCGCGCGGCTGCTGGTCGGCAAGGTGCTCGACGACGGCGGCTCGGGCTACGACTCGGCCATCATCGCCGGTATGGAGTGGGCCGCCCACTCCGGTGCGAAGGTCGTCAGCATGAGCCTCGGCGGCGGCCCGACCGACGGCACCGACCCGATGAGCCAGGCGGTCAACGACCTGACCGCCGAGACCGGTGCGCTCTTCGTGATCGCCGCCGGCAACGCGGGCGCGGCGCGTACCGTCGGCTCGCCGGGCGCGGCCGCGGCGGCGCTCACCGTCGGCGCGGTGGACCGCGACGACAACCTGGCCGAGTTTTCCAGCCGTGGTCCGCGGCTCGGCGACAACGGCCTCAAACCGGAGATCACCGCCCCGGGCGTCGGCATCATCGCCGCGCGGGCCGCCGGCACCACCATGGGTACGCCGGTGGGCGACGCCTACACGACCGCGTCCGGGACCTCGATGGCCACCCCGCACGTGGCCGGCGCGGCGGCGATCCTCGCCCAGGATCACCCGGACTGGGCCGCCGGGACGCTCAAGGACGCCCTCGTCAGCACCACGAAGGCCAACCCGGCGCTGACCGTCTTCGAGCAGGGTGGCGGCCGGGTCGACGTGGCTCGGGCGCTCAGGCAGCAGGTGTACGCCTCGGCCACCGTCGACTTCGGTCGGATCACCACCGGTGGCGCGGCGGTGCAGCGCACCGTGACGTACACCAACGACACGACGGGCGCGCAGACCCTGCGGTTGGCTCTGGACCTGCGCAACCTGGACAGCGGCGCGGCCGAGAACGACGGGGTCGCCGTCGAGTCCGGCGAGGTGACCGTTCCGGCGGGCGCCAGCGTGGCCGTGCCGCTGCGGGCCGACCCCGCGAAGCTGGGTCGGGGCCCGCACGGCGGTTGGCTGGTGGCGACGGGCGCGGACGGTGTCGCCGTACGCACGCCGGTGGGGCTCACCGTCAGTGGCCCGCTGCACCAGGTCACCGTGAAGGTGCTGGACCGGCAGGGTCAGCTGACCCTCTCGCCGGGGCTCACCCTCTACGGTGAGCAGCCCGAGTCGGACTTCTGGGGCTGGTGGCCGGGCGAGGGCACCCTGCGGGTCGAGGAGGGCACGTACCTGCTGACCGCGCTGGTCGAGCACGGCGCTCCCCTCGATGAGCAGCTGACCGAGGCCGTCGAGCCGGAGCTGGTCGTCGACCGGGACCTGACCGTGGTGCTCGACGCCCGCAGGGGCACGCCGGTGCGGATCGAGACGCCGAAGCCCAGCGAGCAGCGGGCCACGCTCAGCTACTACGTGCACCGGGTGTTGGGCAACGGCCGGCAGATCGACCACGGTGTCATGGCCTACAGCACGATCCAGCAGGTCAACGTCACGCCGACTCCCCCGGTACGCCAGGGTGAGTTCGAGTTCGCCTCCCGCTGGCAGCTCGTCGCGCCCATGGTGGACGCCACGATCAGCGGCGTGTCCGGCCCGTCGGACATCAACCTGCTGGGCACGTCCCCGACGCCGCCTGGTCGACGGAAGCTGCCGCTGGTCTGGGCCGGCACTGGAACCCCGGCCGAGCTGGCCCGGGTGCGGGGTGCGGCGGCGCTGCTCGCCGCCGATCCGGACCGTAACGAGGATGAGCAGGTGGCCGCCGCGGCGGCGGCTGGCGCCGCGGTGGTGCTGATCGTCCGACCGGAGGACCGGACCGCGTGGACGGTCTGGCGGCCGGCAGGGGAGCGGCTGCCGATCCCGGCGATGGTCGTCGCGTACGACGACGGGCAGCGGCTGATCGCGGCGGCGCGCAAGGGCCGGGCGACGCTGGACCTGACGCTGACGGTGGACAGCCCGTACCTGTACGACGTGTGGCAGGTGTCCAAGGGTCGGGTGCCGGAGCGGATCGTGCACACGGTGACCGCGCAGAACACCGCCGAGGTGACCGCCAGCTACGGCGACACGGGCGCGGGCTGGGCCACCGAGGAGCGGTTCGGCTGGCGTCCGTGGCAGGAGTACTCCTGGAACGACGACCAGCGCCTGGTCCGCAACGGGACCACCCGGCAGGAGTTCGTCAGCGCTGGGGACAACTGGTGGCAGCACCGGGTGCTGCACAAGGAGATGTTCATGCAGTGGGGGCAGGTGGCCGGTGGGCTGACCCAGGAGCCCCGGCGGTACGCGGCCGACGACCGGGAGACCGAGACCTGGCATGCCCCGGTGCTCCGCCCGGCCGTACCGGCCAGCGGGGCTCCGGTGCCCACGCGCACCGGTGACAGCCTGGACCTGCGGGTGCCCGAGTTCGTCGACGCCGACGGGCACTACAGCGTCGCCGGCGGCAGTGAGGAGTCGGACACCGTCGAGGCCCGGGTCAGCCGGGACGGCACGCCGATCGCCGACCTGTCCGGCGGGTGGGCACCGGTGCCCACCACGGCGCAGCGGGCCCGCTACCGGCTGGACCTGACCACGAGGCGGTCCTCGGCCGAGTGGCGCTACGGCACCCGGACCGACACGGCCTGGGAGTTCACCTCGGCCCGGCCGGCGGGTGCCGCCGCCACGCCGTTGTCGCTGCTCCAGGTGGACTACCGGGTGCCGGCCGACCTGCTCGGCACGGTACGCGGCAACCGGCCGCACCAACTGGGGCTGACCCTGCGGCAGCCCGCCGGGGTGCCCACGCCGACCGGCACCAGCGTCCGCGTGCAGGTCTCCTTCGACGGGGGCGTCACCTGGCGCGACGCGCCGACCAGGGGGTCGGGTACCCGGTACACCGCGACAGTGCCGGCCGGGCACGGAACGGTGTCGCTGCGGGTGCACGCCGCCGACCGGGCCGGGAACTCCGTCGACCAGACGGTGCTCCAGGCGTACGGGCTGCGCTGACCCGCACCGGGCGGGGCGGCCTGGCCGCCCCTGGGGTCCGCCGTCGACCGGCGGCGGACCCCACCGGCGTCAGAGCCAGCCGCGACGGGCGACCTGGAACGCCAACCCGGGCCGGGTGTCCACACCGGCGGCGGCCATCAGGTCGGCGATGCGCCGCTGCACGGTACGCCGGCTCACCCCGAGCTGGGAGGCGATGGACTTGTCCGGTACGCCGGCCACGAACAGCGAGAGCAGCCGCGCCTCGTCGGCGTCCGGCTGATAACCGTCGCCCGGCTGATCCGGTGGATCTGGACGTCGAGTGCCGGTCGTCGCGACGACGAGGGGATCGTCGAGCCGCAACCGGGTGGCCACCCGCCAGTGGCTCTCGAAGAGGGCGAGCAGCGCGTCGAGCAGTTGACTGCGACCGATCACGGCGGCGCTCGGTTCGCCGCCGTCGCGGTCGGGCACCAGCGGGCAGATGGCGACGCGGGCGTCCACGATGGCCAGCCGGACCGGCAGCCGGTCCAGGACCCGGGCCTGCTCCCCGGCGGCGACACCCTTGGCCAGGTCGGCAAGCGCGCCCGGTTCCAGCAGCAGGTCACGCTCGTAGATCGCCCGGTAGCTCACCCCGCGGGCCAGCGCGTCGAACTCCTCGACGTTCTCCGGGCCGGCCATCGCCAGGGGATTGGCGCGGCAGAACCAGAGCACCTCGGCGCGTGCCGCATTCTGCAGATCGCGCAGACGGTCCCGCAGCACCCGACCACCGGTGATCACCTCGACGAGGTGGTCGACGTGGTGCCGGCGCAGCCCGGACCGGTACTCCTCGGCCAGTTGGGTGACCCGGCGGCGGGCCGCCTCCAGGTCCTCCTGGCGGCGCAGCAGCGTCGCGCCGAGGGCGACGTCCGGGGCGGTCGGGCGCAGCGGAGCGTCCGGGTCGTTGTCGGTGGGCTGCACGAGGCCCTTGCCGCGCAGCGCCTCGACCTGGGCGACGACCTGCGCACGGGGCCGGTGCAGACGACGGACCAGCTCGTCGATGCGGGCCGTGGTGAGCTGGAGCAGGCAGCGGTAGAGCTCCTCCTCAGCCGAGGTCAGGCCGATCACGTCCAACACGGGGCAGAACTGTACGTCGGCCGGGTACGGGCCGCACCCGGGCCCGTCGGCTGGTCAACTGTCGTGCCTCGCGTCTACTGTCGGTGGCTGTGCTGGAAGAGCTGCGCATCACCGGACTGGGCGTCATCGAGGACACCACGCTGCCGTTGGCCGGCGGCATGAACGTCATCACCGGCGAGACCGGTGCGGGCAAGACGATGGTGGTGACCGGCCTCGGCCTGCTCTTCGGCGGTCGGGCCGACGCCGGGCGGGTCCGTGCCCAGCCGGGCCGGGCGGTGGTGGAGGGGCGGTTGCGCCTGCACGGGCGGGTCGCCGACGCCGTGCACGCGCGGATCACCGAGGCCGGTGGCGAGCCCGACGAGGACGGCTCGGTCCTGCTGAGCCGCACGGTGACGGTGGAGGGGCGCTCGCGGGCCCACGTCGGCGGCCGGAGCATGCCGGTGTCGATGCTCGGTGAGGTCGGCGAGCAGGCCGTGGCCGTGCACGGCCAGTCCGACCAACTGCGGCTGCTGCGCCCGGCCGAGCAACGCGCCGCACTGGACCGGTTCGCCGGCCCCGCGCACGAGAAGCTGCTCGACGCGCTGCGCGAGGCGTACACCGGGTGGCGGCGGGTGGTCGACGACCTGGCCGACCGGCGGCGCAACGCCCGCGAACGCAACCAGGAGGCCGACCTGCTGCGCCTCGGCCTCGACGAGATCACCCGGGTGGATCCGCAGCCCGGTGAGGACGACGAGCTGAAGACCGAGGCGCAGCGGTTGGAGCACGCCGAGGGGCTGCGCACGGCCGCGCAGATCGCCCAGCAGTGCGTGGCGGGCGGTGCGGAGGCCGCCGACGAGACCCCGGACGCGGCGGCGCTGCTCGGCACCGCCCGTCGGACGTTGGAGGCGCAGTCCGGCACCGACCCGGCGCTTGGTGAGTTGGCGGCCCGCCTGGAGGAGGCGGCCACGCTTGTCACCGACGTGTCGGCGGAGCTGTCGGCCTACCTGGCGACGCTCGACGCGGACCCGGCCCGCCTGCAGCACGTCTACGAGCGGCGGGCGGCGCTGCGCGCGCTGACCCGCAAGTACGCCGACGACGTCGACGGCGTGATCGCCTGGGCCGACCGGGCACGCACCCGGCTGTCCGACCTGGACATGTCCGACGACCTGCTCGACGAGTTGGAGCGCGAGGGTCAGCGGCTCGCCGTGGAGGTGGCCGACCTGGCAGGGCGGGTGTCGGCCTCCCGGCAGGAGGCGGCGATCCGGTTCGCCGAGCAGGTCACCGTCGAGCTGGCCGGTCTGGCCATGCCGCACGCGCGGATCGAGGTGGCGGTGCTGCCGCGACCGGCCGGTCGGGCCGAGCCGACGCTTGCGGTCAACGGCGTCGAGGTGGGTGTCACACCGGACGGTGGCGACGAGGTGGAGCTGCGGTTGCTGGCCCACCCGGGAGCGCCGTCGTTGCCGTTGCAGCGGGGCGCCTCGGGCGGTGAGTTGTCCCGGGTGATGCTCGCCATCGAGGTGGTCTTCGCCGGCTCGGGCGGCCCGCCCACGCTGGTCTTCGACGAGGTCGACGCGGGCGTCGGTGGGCAGGCTGCGGTGGAGATCGGCCGCCGGCTGGCCCGGTTGGCCCGCAGCCACCAGGTGCTCGTCGTCACGCACCTGCCGCAGGTGGCCGCGTTCGCCGACCGGCACCTGGTGGTGGCGAAGGACACCGGCGGGGCGGTGACGACAAGCGGGGTGCGGGTGGTGGAGGACACCGAGCGGGCCCGGGAACTGGCCCGGATGCTGGCAGGTTTGCCCGATTCGGATCTGGGTATCGCCCACGCCGAGGAGCTTCTGGCCGTGGCCGCCAAGGAAAGGCGGCTGTGACGCCGCGTATTGTGAGCGCAAGCACACCGGCTTATGCCGACGTGTGCTTCCCTGGGTAGGCGGCCCTGCTCAGGCATGTCGCGACAGAAAAGCCTGCCTCACATGCCAGGATGGTCACGATGCGTCTACCCACGTTGCGCCGAAACCGAAACTCCGACCCGGGCAAGGTCCTCGGCACCGCGCGCCTTGATCGCCGAACAAAACGCCTGGTCGGTCGGCTGCGACCCGGTGACATCGCGATCATCGACCACGTCGACCTGGATCGGGTCGCGGCCGACTCGCTCGTCGCGGTCGGGGTCGGCGCGGTGCTCAACGCCAAGCCCTCGGTCTCCGGCCGTTACCCGAACCTCGGGCCGGAGGTGCTGATCGCCGCCGGCATCCCGCTGCTCGACGACCTCGGTGAGGGCGTCTTCGAGCAGATCCGCGAGGGCGACCAGGTGCGCATCGAGGGCAACACGGTCTTCGCCGGTGACGAGCCGGTGGCCCACGGCAGCCTGCAGGACGCCGAGTCGGTCGCCAAGGCGATGGCCGACGCCCGGGAGGGTCTGTCGGTGCAGTTGGAAGCGTTCGCCGCCAACACGATGGACTACCTCCGGCAGGAGCGCGACCTGCTGCTCGACGGGGTGGGCGTGCCGGACATCGAGACGCAGATCCAGGGGCGGCACTGCCTGATCGTGGTCCGTGGCTACGACTACAAGGCCGACCTGGACGTGCTGCGCCCCTACATCCGCGAGTTCAAGCCGGTGCTCATCGGCGTCGACGGCGGCGCGGACGCGCTCGTCGAGGCCGGGTACACCCCCGACATGATCATCGGGGACATGGATTCGGTCACCGACGACGTGCTGCGCTGCGGTGCCGAGGTGATCGTGCACGCGTACCCGGACGGGCGGGCACCCGGCCTGCCCCGGGTCAACGGCCTCGGCGTGCCGGCGATCACCTTCCCGGCGGCGGCGACAAGCGAGGACCTGGCCATGTTGCTCGCCGACGAGAAGGGCGCCTCGCTGCTGGTCGCGGTCGGCACCCACGCCACCCTCGTCGAGTTCCTCGACAAAGGTCGCGGCGGGATGGCCTCGACCTTCCTGACCCGGCTGAAGGTCGGTGGCAAGCTTGTCGACGCCAAGGGCGTGAGCCGGCTCTACCGGCAGAGCATCTCCGGGTCGTCGCTGCTGCTGCTGGTGCTGTCGGCGATCGCGGCGATGGCGTCCGCGGTGGCTGTCTCGACCGTCGGGAAGGCGTACCTGGGTGTGGTCGCCGAGTGGTGGGACAATTTCGTGTTCCAGCTGTACCGGCTCTTCTAGTTCCCGACCGATCAAGAGGCTGCAAGCGTGATCAACTTCCGCTACCACGTGGTGTCCCTCACCGCGGTGTTCCTGGCTCTGGCGATCGGCCTGGTGGTCGGCACGGCCGCCCTCAACGGCCCGGTCGCCGATTCGCTTGAGGGTCAGGTCACCGGGCTGCGCAAGGACAACCAGTACTGGCGCCAGCAGGTCAACAACATGGAGAAGCAGCTCGGGCTGGAGGAGGAGTTCGCCGAGGAGATGTCCCAGGTCGTCCTCCCGGGCGCACTGACCGGGCGGCGCGTGCTGGTGCTCACCCTGCCCAACGGGCGCGACCACACCGAGGGTGTGCTCAAGAAGCTCCAGCTCGCCGGGGCCACCATCACCGGCCGGGTCGATCTCCAGGACAAGCTGGTCAACCCGGACAACAACTCCAACCTGCTGGAGTTGGCCGTCACCGCGGCCCGTCCGACCGCGCAGACCACCGGCCTGCCGGGCAACGGGCACGGCGTGGAGACCTCCAGCGCGCTGCTGGCCAGCGTCCTGCTGGACCGGGCTCAGGGCGTCGCGCCGGTCAGCGACGCCGACCGGCGGGCGGTGCTCGCCGCGTACAACAACGCCGGCTACCTGACCACCGACAACAACAAGGTCACCGGCTCGGCGGAGGCGGTCGTCGTGGTCAGCGGCCAGCCGTACGTCGACAAGGACTCCGACAAGCGGGACGAGTCGGTCGTCAAGATCGCCGAGCAGTTCGACCGGACCGGCGCGATAGTGGTGGCCGGCAACGGCTCCGCCGGCGGCAACCTGGTGTCCGTGGTCCGCGGTGACCCGGTGCTGTCCCAGACCATCTCCACGGTCGACAACGCCAACACCGTGCAGGGCCAACTGGTCACCAGCCTCGCCCTCGTGCAGCAGCTCACCGAGAAGAAGGCCGGCCAGTACGGCGTCGGTGACAACGCCGCCTCCGGCCTGTTGCCTAGACTGCCCCAGTGAGCGAACGACGTACCCCCGTGTCCGTAACCGACGAGGCGGCCGGAAGGGCAGCCGCGTGAGCGTCCTGGGCCGGCTGCTGATCGCCGGTGCCGGTGCCGCCGCCGCCCGCTACGCGCTGCGCGAGGTGCGTACCTCCCCGGCCGGCCCGGCGCTGGAGCGCACCAACTTCCGGGGCCGCACGGTGACCCTCGCCGCCGGGCCGGCGCTCGCCGCCGGGGCGAGCGCCGTCGGCGCGTTCGGTGCCACCAGCGGCGCGTCCGGTGGGGCCGCCCTGGTCGCCGGCCTCGGCGCCGGCAGCGTCGGTCTCTACGACGACGTGGTCGGCGCACGGCCGGAGCAGAAGGCGGCCAAGGGTTTCACCGGTCACCTCGCCGCGCTGCGCGCGGGACGGGTCACCGCGGGCCTGGTCAAGGTCGTCGGGGTGGGTGCCGCCGGGCTGGGTGCCGCCGCGCTGCTCGCCGCCGACCCCCGCGTCGCCGCCCACCCGCGCCGGCAGCGCCACGGGGCCGTCGGCCGCGGCGTCGACGTGCTGCTCGGCGCCGGTGTGATCGCCGGCACAGCCAACCTGCTCAACCTGCTCGACCTGCGGCCGGGCCGCGCCCTCAAGGCCGGGCTGCTGCTCGCCGCGCCGCTGACCGGCGGCCCGCACGGCGGGATCGCCGCCGGCGCGGCCGGTGCCGCCGCCGGCCTGCTCCGCGACGACCTGGCCGAGGACGTGATGCTCGGCGACAGCGGCGCGAACGCCCTCGGTGCGCTGCTCGGCGTCGCGCTCGCCGCCCGCACCGGCCCGCTCGGCCGGGCCGCCCTGCTCGCCGCGCTCGCCGGTCTCACCGCCACCAGTGAGAAGGTCAGCTTCACCGCCGTCATCCAGCGGACCCGGGGGCTGCGCGAGCTCGACGCACTGGGCCGCCGCGCCGACTGACGTGACCAGACCGGCCCCCCTCGCCGGCACCGGCCGGCTGGCCGGAGCAGCCGCGCTCATCGCCGTCCTCACCGTGGCCAGCCGGCTCGCCGGCTTCGGCCGCACCGCCGTGTTCACCTGGAGTCTGGGGACCACCGACCTCGGCGGCACCTACGTGGTGGCCAACGCCGTACCGAACTTCATCTTCGAGATCGTCGCCGGTGGTGCGCTGGCCAGTCTTGTCGTACCGCTGCTGGCCGGCGCCGTCGCGGCCGGCGACCGGACGGCCGTGGCCCGGACCACCGGCACGCTGCTGACCTGGACGCTGGCCCTGCTGGTGCCGCTCGCGGTGCTGGTGGTGCTGCTCGCCGGGCCGGTGGTCGAGTCGCTGGGCCACCACCTGACCGACGCCCAGCAGCAGAGCGGCGTCCGGATGTTGCGGGTCTTCGCGCCGCAGCTACCGCTGTACGGGGTCGGCATCGTGCTCACCGGGGTGCTCCAGGCGCACCGGCGCTTCGCCTGGCCGGTGCTCGCGCCGCTGCTGTCCAGTCTCACCGTGATCGTCGTCTACCTGGGGTTCACCGCGACGCAAGGTCGGTACGCCACCGTCGGCGGGGTGAGTCCCGGTGGGGAGTTGCTGCTCTCCGCCGGCACCACCCTCGGTGTGGTGGTGCTGTCGCTGTCCCTGCTGATCCCCGTCCGCCGACTCCACCTGGGGTTGCGGCCCAGCTTCGGGTTCCCCGCCGACGCGCGGGCCCGGGTCGGCGGGTTGGCGGTGGCCGGCGCGGTCACCGTCACCACCCAGCAGATCGCCCTGATCGTCAGCCTGAACCAGGTCACCGCCGGTGCGCGCAGCAACCCGGGCATCTACAACCTGGCCCAGACCGTCTACCTGCTGCCGTGGGCGGTGCTGGCGGTGCCGCTGGCCATCGCGGCGTACCCGACTCTGGTCGCGGCACGGGCTGCCGGTGACGAGGACGCCTACCGGGCGACGCTGGCACCGGCCGTGCGCGGGGTGCTGCTGTTCAGTTGCCTCGGCACTGCCGCGTTGATCGGGACCGCCGCACCCGTCGGGCATTTCTTCTTCCCGGCATCCACCGCACCCACCGCCGCCGCCGCGATCATCGGGTACGCCCCGGGCCTGGTCGGCTACGGCCTCTTCGCGGTGCTCACCAGGGCGCTCTACGCCCGGGGGGAGACCCGGGCGGCGACTGTCGCCACCGCCGTCGGCTTCCTGGTGGTACCGGCCGTCGTCCTGCTGTTCGGTGCGTTGCTGCCGCTGCGGGACCGGGTATTCGCGGTGACGTCCGCGAACTCGGTGGGCATGCTGGTGCTCGGTGCCCTGCTGCTCGGTGCCGTGCTGCGCGGCGCCGGCCGGGCGGCGCTGGCCGGTGCGGCCCGTGCCGGTGCGGCCGGTGGCCTCGCCGGAGTGCTCGCCGCGCTCGCCGGGTGGGGCCTCACCCGCTGGCTCGACACGCCGGGCGGCGGCACCCCGACGACGGCGGCGGCACTCGGTCAGGGCATGCTGTCCGGGGTTCTGGTCGGGGCGGTGTTCCTCGCTGTGGTCTGGTTCGTCGACCGGCGGGACGTGCAGCCGCTGCTCGCCGGGGTGCTGCGGCGTCTGGGTCGGCGGGGGCCACGGGGCGACGGGCCGACGCCGGTCTCCCCGGAGCGGGGCGACGGGAAGGAGACGGCAGCGCGATGACTGAGCCACCTCAGCCTGCCGGTTGGTCGGGCAGCGTCGCGTTGGTGCTCGCGTCCAGCACCGGCGGTGTCGGCCAGCACGTCCGTTCGGTGGCCCGTGGCCTCGTCGCGGGTGGTGCCACGGTCCTGGTCTGCGGGCCCGCCGCCACGCAGGAGCAGTTCGACTTCACCGGTGTCGGTGCGCGGTTCGAGCCGGTGGAGATCCCGGCCAGCCCGACCCCGGCCGACGCGCGGGCGGTGCTCGCGCTGCGCCGGGTGCTCGCCGCCGCCGGGGTCGACGTGGTGCACGCGCACGGCCTGCGGGCCGGCCTGGTCGCCGTACTGGCCCGCCCGGCCGCCCCGCTGATCGTCACCTGGCACAACGCGGTGCTCGCGGGGGGACTGCGGGGCAGGGTGTCCCGCCTCGTCGAACGGGTGGTGGCCCGAGGCGTCCGGGTGGCGCTCGGGGCTTCCGCGGACCTGGTGCGACGGGCCGCCGAGGTGGGCGCCACCGACGCCCGGCTCGCCCCGGTCGCCGCACCGACGCTGCCCGCGCCGCGTCGCCGTCCAGCGGCGGTACGTGCCGAGTTCGGCGTCCGCCCGGACCAGCCGTTGATCCTCTCGGTCGGCCGGCTGCACCCGCAGAAGCGCTACGACGTGCTGATCGACGCGGCGGCCCGCTGGCGTACGCGTACCCCGCCGCCGGTCGTGGTGATCGCGGGTAGCGGGCCGGCGTATCTGCCGCTTGCCGCGCGGACGTCGGCGGCCCGCGCACCGGTGACCCTGCTGGGGCACCGCACCGACGTGGCCGACCTGCTCGCCGGCGCCGATCTCGCGGTGGTGACAAGCGACTGGGAGGCCCGACAGCTCTTCGCCCAGGAGGCGCTGCGCGCCGGCGTACCGCTGGTGGCCACCGCGGTCGGTGGCCTCCCGGACCTGGTCGGTGACGCCGCCACGCTGATCTCCGCGGGTGACGTGGACGCGGTCGACGCGGCGGTGCGGGCGTTGCTGGACGACCCGGCGGCGCGGGCCGAGTTGGGTCGGCGGGGCGCCGAACAGGCGGCGACGTGGCCGACCGAGACGGACACCGTGCGCACGCTGGCCGCCCTCTACGACGAACTGGCCCCGGACCGCACCGCTCCGGCGGCCACCCCGGACTCCGACGCCCCGAGAACGGGACACCGGTGATGCTGCGCCGAATCGCCCCCGCCCTGTTGACCGTGCTCGTGGTGGCGCTCGGTGTCACCGCGCTGGCCGCCCGCCCACCCCAGGGCACCCCGCGACGCACCGCCGACTTCGTGGTGCTCGCCGGGATCGCCGGGCTGCGCTGGGAGGACGTCGACCCGCAGAGCACCCCGACGCTGTGGCGGATGGCCCGGGACGGGTCGATCGGCTCGCTGTCGGTGCGTTCCGCGCACCGCCCCACCTGCCCGGTGGACGGCTGGCTGACCCTGGGCGCGGGCAGCTTCGCCGCGTGGGACGGCAGCCGGCCGCCCGACGGTTGCCCGCCGGCCGGGGTGGTCGTGGAACAACCCGACGGCATCGGCGCGAACCTGCCCGAGCAGGAGAGCGTGGTGCAGCACAACCAGCAGCGCCTGTCCTGGGGGGCCATGCCCGGGTCGCTGTCGGAGTCGGTCCGCTGCTCCGTCGCGGTGGGCCCGGGTGCGGCGGTGGCGGCCGCCCGGCCGTTCGGCCGCGTCGACAGGTACGCTCCGGCGCTGCCGACCGATCCGCGGGCGCTGCTCGGTTCGTGCGTGCTGAGCATCGTCGACCTCGGCACCGTCGAGGGGATCGATCCGGCGTCGCGCGCCGCGCAGGCCCGCGCGGCGGACGCCCAACTGGCCCGGGTGCTCGCCGCACGGCCACCACGGTCGTTGGTGCTGGTCGCGGGGATCTCCGACACCGCCCAGCCGTCGCGGCTGCACGTGGCGGTCGCCGACGGGCCGGGCTGGGAGCGGGGGTGGCTCACCTCGGCCAGCACCGGCCGCGACGGGTACCTGCAACTCGTCGACCTCGCGCCGACCGCCCTCGCCGCGCTGGGCCGGCCGATGCCGGAGCGGCTCTTCCTCGGTCGTCCGGCGGTCAGCACCGACGGTCGTCCGGCCGACCTCGCCGACGCGATAAGCGCCCCGGCGGACGCCGATCAGGAGGCGGCCGCCCAGCGGACCGTCTCCGGCCGGTTCTTCACGCTGCTCGCCTGCGTGCAGGTGTTCCTGGCGCTGGCGGTCCTGCCGCTGCTGCGCCGTGCCCGCCCGCAGGCCGGGCCGACCGGCCCGACCCCGGGGCGGATCGTGGCGGTGGCGGAGTTGCTGCTGGTCGCCGCCGCGTTGACGGTGCCGGCGGCGCTGCTGGCCGACGCGGTGCCCTGGTGGCGGGGCGACCACCCCGGCTGGCTCTTCGCCGGGATCACCGCGCTGCTGGTGGCCGCCGGCACCGCGGCGGTCCGGTTCTTCCCCGGGTACGCGGGCACTCTCGGCCCCCTCGGCGCGGTGGCCGGCCTCACCACGCTGGTCGTCGGCATGGACGTGCTCACCGGGGCCCGACTCCAGCTCAACGGCGTGGTCGGCTACTCCGCGTTGCAGGGCGGCCGGTACGCCGGGCTGAGCACGGTGGGGCTGGGCGTGTTCCTCGCCGGCGCGTTGCTCACCGGGGGGTGGTTCGCCCAACGGGTGCACCGGGGCTGGCGACCCGCGGTGATGGTGGCCGTGGGCGGCCTCGCCGTGGTGGTGGTCGGCAGCCCGTACCTGGGCGCCGATCCGGTCGGCGCGATCGCGCTCACCGCCGGGGTGAGCGTCGCCGCCGTGATCAGCGCCGGTGGCTGGTTGACGATCAGCCGGCTGGCCTGGGCCGCCATGGCCGCTCTCGCGGTCGGTATCGGGTTCGCCGTGGTGGACCTGCGGCGTTCGGCGGCCGAGCGGGGCAGTCTGGGCAGGTTCCTCTCCGCGCTCGGCGACGGCACCGGCGGGTTCACCGTGCACCGGTCCAGCACGGAGAATTTCGAGACGTTGGTCAACAGCCCGCTGACCGTGTTGGCGCTCGTCGGTGGGTTGCTCGTGTGGTTCGCCCTGTTGCAGCCGTGGGGCGGGTTGATGCGGTTGTTCGGCATCTACCCGGCGGTCCGGGCCGCGATGGCCGGCACCGTGGTCGCCGCGGTGCTCGGTGGTGTGCTCGACGGCGCGGCACTGGACGTGTTGGGCACCGCCGCCGCGCTTGTGGTGCCGATGGCCGCCCTGGCGTCGTTGCGGGTCCTCGGACATGCCGCCGACCGGACCCGCCCGCTGGCGGGCCGCTCCCGCGCGGACGGCGTGGACGAGTCGGGGCCCGGCGGGGTCGGCCCGACCGGCGGCGACGGCCCGACCGGCGGCGGTGGCGACGGCCCGACCGGTGGCGGCGGCCCGACCGGTGGCGGCGGGCCGCTGGGCGCGGTCCATCCCCGTCCGATCAGCGGCCCACCCTCGGGCTCGGTGACGGCTGTCGCGCCGCCGGAGACCCCGGACGACTCCACGACCGACGCCGACGACCCGGCGGCGCCGACCGCGAGCGGGTCGACGCCGGACGCCGCGCCGACGGTGCCCGGGCCACCCCGGCAGGTCAACAGGTCATCGACCGAGGTTGCCGCCTCCTGAGCGCGGGCCTGCTCGCGGATGACCCGGTGGTGTCGCAGCCGGGGTGCGGCCTGCGGGTCCCCGGTCGGGAGGTGTTACCGTCGAATCCCGTGGATCGCGATCACTGAGCTGATCATGCACGGCGGTCTGCATGACCGCGACAGACGACACGGGAGCAGGCCTTGGCCCCATCAGCACGGACGACCAGGCACATTTTCGTCACCGGGGGCGTCGCCTCCTCGCTGGGTAAGGGCCTCACCGCCTCCAGCCTCGGCAACCTGCTGACCGCGCGCGGGCTGCGCGTGGTGATGCAGAAGCTCGACCCCTACCTCAACGTCGACCCGGGGACGATGAACCCGTTCCAGCACGGTGAGGTCTTCGTCACCGAGGACGGCGCCGAGACCGATCTCGACGTCGGGCACTACGAGCGCTTCCTGGACCGGGCGCTGTCCGGCAAGGCGAACGTCACCACCGGCCAGATCTACTCCGACGTGATCGCCAAGGAACGCCGGGGGGAATACCTGGGCGACACCGTCCAGGTCATCCCGCACATCACCAACGAGATCAAGTCGCGGATCCTGGCGATGGCCGACCCGGACGAGGACGGCCAGCTCCCCGACGTGGTGATCACCGAGGTCGGCGGCACGGTCGGCGACATCGAGTCGCTGCCGTTCCTGGAGGCGATCCGCCAGGTCCGCCACGACCTCGGCCGGGACAACTGCTTCTACCTGCACGTCTCGCTGGTGCCGTACCTGGCGCCGTCGGGTGAGCTGAAGACCAAGCCGACCCAGCACTCGGTGGCGCAACTGCGCAACATCGGTATCCAGCCGGACGCGATCGTGCTGCGCTGCGACCGGGAGATCCCGGTGAAGCTCAAGGAGAAGCTGTCGCTCTACTGCGACGTGGACGCCGAGGCGGTCGTCGCCGCCCCGGACGCTCCGAGCATCTACGACATCCCGAAGGTGCTGCACCGCGAGGGGCTCGACGCGTACGTGGTGCGTCGGCTCGGTCTCTCCTTCCGCGACGTGGACTGGGCCAGCTGGGACGACCTGCTGGAGCGGGTGCACCGGCCCCGGCACACGGTCACCGTCGCCGTGGTCGGCAAGTACGTCGACCTGCCCGACGCGTACCTGTCGGTCAGCGAGGCGATCCGCGCGGCCGGGTTCGGCCACCGGGCCCGGGTGCAGCTGCGCTGGGTGCCCAGCGACGAGTGCGTCACCCCGGCCGGTGCCGCGGCGGCGTTGGCCGGCGTGGACGGCATCCTCATCCCCGGTGGCTTCGGCGTCCGCGGCATCGAGGGCAAGATCGGCACCGCCCGGTACGCCCGCGAGACCGGCATCCCGCTGCTCGGGCTCTGCCTCGGCCTGCAGTGCATGACCATCGAGGTGGCCCGGCACCTGGCCGACCTGGACGGCGCCAACTCGCTGGAGTTCGACGAGCAGGCCGCGCACCCGGTCATCGCCACCATGGCCGACCAGGAAGACATCGTTGCCGGCAAGGGTGACCTGGGCGGCACCATGCGGCTCGGGGCGTACCCGGCGACGCTGACCGAGGGGTCGATCGTCGCCGAGGCGTACGGCAGCACCGAGATCAGCGAGCGGCACCGGCACCGGTACGAGGTGAACAACGCCTACCGGGACGCGCTGACCAAGGCGGGTCTGCACATCTCCGGCACGTCGCCGGACGGCCGGCTCGTCGAGTTCGTCGAGCTGGACCGCAGCCTGCACCCGTTCTTCGTGGCCACGCAGGCGCACCCGGAGTTGAAGAGCCGCCCCACCCGCCCGCACCCGCTGTTCGCCTCGTTCGTCAAGGCGGCGGTGACGTACTCGCAGGCCGACCAACTGCCTGTCGACCTGGATGCGGCGACGGAGGCCCCGACGACGCGCAAGGCCACCCGCAACGGTGCCGCGACGAAGGCGACGTCCTCCTCGTGAGCGAGCGCAGCGAGCGAACCAGCAGGCTCAGCAGCGAGGCGCCTCGCGCCGTCGTCGAGCGCAGCGAGGCGACGGCGTGAGCAACCTGGAGCACCGCTACGAGGTGCGGTCCCGCGAGGAGCGGTACCGGGGGCGGATCTTCGACGTGGTCACCGAGGAGGTGACCATGCCGGGCGGCGGGACCGGCGTGCGGGACCTGGTCCGGCACGTCGGGGCGGTGGCCGTGGTGGCGCTCGACGACGCCGGTCAGGTGGTGCTGATCCGGCAGTACCGGCACCCGGTCGGGCGGCACCTGTGGGAGCTGCCCGCCGGGCTGATGGACGTCTCCGGCGAGGAGTTGCCGGCGGCCGCGTTGCGGGAGCTGGCCGAGGAGGCGGACCTCACCGCCGGGCAGGTCGACGTGCTTGTCGACCTGCACAGCTCACCCGGGTTCACCAACGAGCTGGTCCGGGTCTTCCTGGCCCGGGATCTCGCCGAGGTGCCGGCCGACGAGCGCCACGAGCGCCGCGACGAGGAGGCCGACCTCCAGGTCGTCCGGCTCGACCTGGACGAGGCGGTGGCCATGGTCCTGGCCGGTGAGATCACCAACGCGTCCGCGGTGGCTGGGCTGCTGGCCGCGGCCCGCGCCCGGGACACCGGCTGGTCGGCGCTGCGCCGGGCGGACGCGCCGCTGCCCCGCTGAGCGCCGCCGCCGGTCCCGCATCGGCGGGGAGTACGCGCGAAGGGGCCCCGCGGTCAACCGCGGGGCCCCTCGCCGACTGTTCTCGGCGGCAGGCGGCGGCCGGGGCGATAATTGTCGGATCCCGTCCGGACGGCGGCGGCGACGGTCCCCGGCGAATCCGCCCGGTGCCCTGACACTCCGTCAGGACACCCGGGCACCGGATGCCACTGTGCTGGCTCACGGCGGCGTCGGGCGCGCCTAGACTGCCGCCGGCGGGACCGGTGGACCGTGGTGGCAAAGGGGCCATTGCGGCACCGAGCAGTCGGGGGAGAGCGGCCCCGAAGAGAGGTGTCTGCATCGTGAAGGTCGGAATCCCACGCGAGGTCAAGAACCACGAGTACCGCGTGGCGATCACGCCAGCGGGCGTCAACGAGTTCACCCGCAGTGGTCACCAGGTCTTCGTCGAGGCCGGTGCCGGTGTCGGCTCCAGCATCACCGACGAGGAGTTCACCGCCGCCGGCGCGACGATCCTCGCCACCGCCGACGAGGTGTGGGAGACCGCCGAGCTGGTGCTCAAGGTCAAGGAGCCGATCGCCGAGGAGTACCACCGGATGCGCGAGGGGCAGGTGCTCTTCACCTACCTGCACCTGGCCGCCTCCAAGGAGTGCACCGACGCGCTGATCGACCGCCGGGTCACCGGCATCGCGTACGAGACGGTCGAGCTGCCCGACCGGTCGCTGCCGCTGCTCGCCCCGATGTCCGAGGTGGCCGGCCGCCTCGCCCCGCAGGTGGGCGCCTTCTACATGATGCGTACCGGCGGTGGGCGCGGTGTGCTGCCCGGCGGTGTCTCCGGCGTGTACGCGGCCAAGACCGTCGTCATCGGCGCCGGCGTGTCCGGCATGAACGCCGCCGCGATCGCGCTGGGCCTGCAGTCCGAGGTGCTGCTGCTGGACAAGAACGTCGCCCGGCTGCGCTCGGCCGACGCCATCTACCGCGGCCACCTGCAGACCATCGCGTCCAACGCCTACGAGGTCGAGCGGGCGGTGCTCGACGCCGACCTGGTCATCGGCGCGGTGCTGGTGCCCGGCGCGAAGGCGCCGACGCTGATCTCCAACGAGCTGGTCTCCCGGATGAAGCCGGGCAGTGTGCTCGTCGACATCGCGATCGACCAGGGCGGCTGCTTCGAGGACTCGCGCCCCACGACCCACGCCGACCCGGTCTACAAGGTGCACGAGTCGATCTTCTACTGCGTGGCGAACATGCCCGGCGCGGTCCCGAACACCAGCACCTACGCCCTGACCAACGTCACCCTGCCGTACGCGCTGGAACTGGCCAACCACGGCTGGCGCGAGGCGCTGCGCCGCGACCCGGCCCTGGCCCTGGGCCTGAACACCCACGACGGCCAGGTCACCTACGGCCCGGTCGCCGAGGCGCACGGCATGGACGTGCTCCCGCTGACCGACGCGCTGGCCTGAGCGGTGGCGGGCTGACCGGCGGCACGGACTCCGGCGCCGGCGTGGGCGAACCACCCACGCCGGCGCTACGCCGTGCCGTGCGCGGCTACCTCGACCACCTCACCGTCGAACGTGGACTGTCGGCGAACACGCTCACCTCGTACCGTCGGGATCTGGACCGCTATCTCGCCACCCTGGCCGACGCCGGCGTCACCGACCTCGCGTCGGTCGGCGCCGGCCTCGTGGAGTCGCACCTGGCGCGGCTGCGCGCGGGCGACGACGCGCACCCGCCGCTGGCGGTCTCCTCCGCCGCCCGCGCCGCCAGCGCGGTCCGCGGCCTGCACCGCTTCGCCCAGCGCGAGGGGCTGGCCGGCGCCGACCCCAGCCGCGACGTCCGCCCGCCCACCCCGCCCCGCCGGCTGCCCCGGGCGCTCCCGGTCGACGACGTGGTCCGCCTGTTGGAGACCGCCGGGCCGGTCACCGCGATCGGCGCGGACGCCCCGCTCGCGCTGCGCGACCGGGCGCTGCTGGAGTTCCTGTACGGCACCGGCGCGCGGATCTCCGAGGCGGTCGGCGCCGCCGTGGACGACCTGGACACCGACGAGGGCACCGTGCTGCTGCGCGGCAAGGGCGGCCGGGTGCGGCTGGTGCCGATCGGCGGGTACGCCGTCGACGCGGTACGCGCCTACCTGGTCCGGGCCCGCCCCGGCCTGGCCGCCGCCGGTCGGGGCACCCCGATGGTCTTCCTCAACGCCCGGGGCGGCGCGCTGACCCGCCAGGGCGCCTGGGGCATCCTGCGCGCCGCCGCCGGCCGGGCCGGGCTGCCGGTCGACGGGCCCGCCGCCGTCTCCCCGCACACCCTGCGCCACTCGTACGCCACCCACCTGCTCGACGGTGGCGCCGACGTCCGGGTGGTCCAGGAGTTGCTCGGCCACGCATCGGTGACCACGACGCAGGTCTACACGTTGGTCACCGTGGAGCGGCTGCGCGAGGTGTACGCCACCGCCCATCCGCGCGCCCGGGACTGAACCCGGTCGCGGTCAGCGCCGACACGCCGGGCCGGTGCCGAACCCCCTGCTGGTCGGTGGCGTACAGTCGGCATCGGCGCGGACCTCCTGGAGCGACACGACCGGGGTGCGCAGCGGCGCCGCGAAGGACGTCGGACGGCTCCGACGCCGGGTGGGTCGTCGGGAGGGGGCAACGAGCACATGGCTGGCAACGGTGACCGTGCCGAGACCTGGACGTCGGAGCTCCGCGAGCAGCAGGCCACGCTCGGCGCGGACCTGGGTCCCGCGGACCCGGCTGCCTACACGATGCGCAAGCCCATCCCCGAGCCCATGCCCACCGATCGGCACGGTCCGGCGCGCATCATCGCGATGGCCAACCAGAAGGGTGGCGTCGGCAAGACGACCACCACCATCAACCTGGGCGCGGCGCTCGCGGAGTACGGCCGCAAGGTGCTGCTCGTCGACTTCGACCCGCAGGGCGCGCTCTCGGTGGGGCTGGGGGTCAACCCGCACAACCTCGACCTGTCCGTCTACAACCTGCTCATGCAGGACGACGTGATCGCCGAGGACGTCCTCATCAAGACCGACGTGGCGGGCCTGCACCTGCTGCCGGCCAACATCGACCTCTCCGCCGCCGAGATCCAGCTCGTCAACGAGGTCGCCCGGGAGATGGCCCTGGCCCGGGTCCTGCGGACGGTCCGCAAGGAGTACGACTACATCCTGATCGACTGCCAGCCGTCCCTCGGCCTGCTGGCGATCAACGCGCTGACCGTCGCCCACGGCGTGCTCATCCCCCTGGAATGCGAGTTCTTCAGCCTGCGCGGTGTGGCCCTGCTGCTGGACACCATCGACAAGGTGCGCGAGCGGCTCAACTTCGACCTGGAGCTCGAAGGCATCCTCGCCACCATGTACGACAGCCGCACCACGCACTGCCGGCAGGTCCTGCAACGGGTGGTCGAGGCGTTCGGCGACAAGGTCTACCAGACGGTCATCACCAAGACGGTGAAGTTTCCCGAGTCCACGGTGGCCGGTGCCCCCATCACGACGATGGACCCGGCGTCCTCCGGGGCACGTAACTACCGTCAGCTGGCCCGCGAGGTGATCGCCGCCCAGTCGGAGCGGTAGCCGGAACGCCCGGTGCCCGCCTCGTGGACTACGGTCGTGCGGTGACCGCGCCACCCCTCGACCCGCCCGAGACCGCCGCTCCGGCCGTGGTCGACGGTGGGCCGCCCGCGGATCCGGCCGCCACCGGCTTCACGGTGCGCCTGGCCAACTTCACCGGCCCGTTCGACCTGCTGCTGCAACTGATCGGCAAGCACAAGCTCGACGTCACCGAGGTGGCCCTGCACACGGTCACCGACGAGTTCATCGCCTACATCAGGGCGATGGGCGACGACTGGGACCTCGACGAGGCCAGCGAGTTCCTGCTCATCGCCGCGACCCTGCTCGACCTGAAGGCCGCCCGGCTGCTGCCCTCCGCCGAGGTGGAGGACGAGGCCGACCTCGCCCTGCTGGAAGCCCGGGACCTGCTCTTCGCCCGGCTGCTGCAGTACAAGGCGTACAAGGAGGCGGCGGCACACATCGCCGAGTTGGAGGCGGTCGGCGGCCGACGGTATCCGCGGGCGGTCAGCCTGGAGGCCCGCTACGCCGACGCGCTGCCCGACCTGGTGCTCGGCATCGGCCCGCAGCGGCTGCTGAAGCTGGCCGTGAAGGCGATGACCCCGAAACCGGTGCCGGAGGTCTCCATCGCCCACGTGCACATGGTCCGGGTCAGTGTCCGGGAACACGCGGCGATCCTCACCGCCCGGCTGCGCCGCGCCGGCACGGCCACGTTCTCGCTGCTCTGCGCCGACTGCGAGGCCACCCTGGAGGTGGTGGCCCGGTTCCTCGCGCTGCTGGAGCTGTACCGGGAGGGCCTGGTGTCCTTCGTGCAGGAGCAGGCCCTGGAGGAGCTGACCGTGCGCTGGACCGGCCCGGCCGACGGCGAGACGGAGCTGCACGTCGACGAGTACGCCGGCACCCCACCCGACCGCGAGTTGGCCGAGGTCGGGTCCGAGCCGCCCGGGGTTGGTCCTGAGCTGGCCGGGGTTGGGCCTGGGCCGGTGGGGGTTGGGCCTGAGGTGGCCGAGGTTGGGTCCGAGTCGGCCGGGGTTGGGTCCGAGCCGGCCGGGGTTGGGTCCGAGCCGCCCGGCGTTGGGCCTGGGTCGGTGGGGGGTGGGCCTGAGCTGGCCGGGGTTGCGCCTGAGTCGGTGGAGGAGGCCGGTGGGCCGGACGGGACGGGAACGACGGAGGGTGCGCGGGATGAGTGACGAGGAACGCCGGGACTCGCTGGCCGACCAGGCTGCCGCCTGGGTCCCCCCGTGGGACCGCCCCCGCCCGCCCGCCGCCGAGAACACCACCCCCGACACCCCGCCAGACGAGTCGACCGCGCCGCCGCTGCCGGTCGAGTCGACCGCGCCGCCGCTGCCGGACGAGTCGACCGCGCCGCCGAAAGGGTCGGCGACGGCGCCGTCCTCCGATCAGGGAGATCTTGGAGGGAAAGTGCCCCTCCAGGGGCCGGAATCTTCCAAGATCTTCGCCGGACCGGGCGCGAACGTGACGGGGGCGGGGGCGGGGACAGGTTCGGGGGCGGGGGCGGGTTCGGGTTCGGGGGTTGGGGCGGGTGGGGCTGGGGGCGTACCCCGTCGGGAGGTTGTCGGACGGCGGCGGGTGCCGGCCGCGCCGGAGCCCGCGCCGGAATTGTCCGACGCCGAGCTGCGCGGCGCCCTGGAGGCCATCCTGCTGGTGGTCGACGAGCCGGTCAGTGAGTTGGTCCTGGCGCAGGTGCTGGAGCAGCCCGCCGAACGGGTCGGGCCGATGCTCGATGAGATCGCGGCCGGCTACACCGCGACCGGGCACGGGTTCGAGCTGCGGCGGGCGGCCGGCGGGTGGCGGCTCTACACCCGGCCGGAATACGCTACGTACGTCGAACGGTTCGTGTTGGACGGGCAATCGGTGCGGCTGACCCAGGCGGCGTTGGAGACGCTCGCCGTGGTCGCCTACAAGCAGCCGGTGACCCGTTCGCGAATCTCAGCCATCCGGGGTGTGAACTGCGACGGGGTCATCCGTACGCTGGTCACCCGCGGCCTCGTCGAGGAGTGCGGCACCGAACAGGACAGCGGGGCGTTCCTCTACCGGACCACCACGTTGTTCCTGGAAAAGCTCGGGCTGAACACCGTCGACGAGCTGCCGCCCCTCGCACCCTTCCTGCCCGACGACGTAGAAGAGCTTGCTGATGCGACCCGATAACCGTTCCCCGAAACCCAACGCGCCCGTCTACGAGGGGGCTGAGCGCCTGCAGAAGGTGCTCGCCGCCGCCGGCGTGGGTTCCCGGCGCGCCTGCGAGGACCTGATCTTCCGCCGCCGGGTGACCGTGGACGGGAGGGTCGCCAAACTCGGTGACAAGGTCGACCCGGCCACCGCGGTGATCCACGTGGACGGGGAGCGCCTCCAGGTCGACATCCGCCTGGTCTACGTGGCGATGAACAAGCCGCGCGGGGTGGTCACCACCATGGCGGACGACAAGGGCCGCAACGAGTTGGCCGAGTTCATCGGCAACCGGGTGGAGCAGCGGGTCTACCACGTCGGGCGGCTCGATGCGGACAGCGAGGGCCTGCTGCTGCTCACCAACGACGGCACCCTCGCGCACCGGCTCATGCACCCCTCGTACGAGGTGCTGAAGACGTACCTCGCCGAGGTGGTCGGGCCGATCCCGCGCAACCTGGGCAAGCGGCTGCTGGCCGGCGTCGAGCTGGAGGACGGGCCGGTCAAGGTCGACTCGTTCAAGGTGGTGGACACTCTGGGCAAAAGCGCCCAGGTCGAGCTGAGCCTGCACGAGGGCCGCAAGCACATCGTCCGGCGGCTGATGGAGGAGGTCGGACACCCGGTCACCCGTCTGGTGCGTACCTCCATCGGGCCGATCCGGCTCGGTGACCTGCGGACCGGGCGGATCCGGCGGTTGACCAACGCCGAGGTCGCCGCCCTGTTCAACGCGGTGGGCGACTGACCCCGGGGGTTGCGGGTACGGCTGCCGGTAGGCTCCACCGATGGCCGGGACGCGGCCGGAGGTGGCGTGGATCGCCCCCGGCGGCGTCGCGCGCGGGTCCGCCACGGACCGCGGGCATGATTGATGACGATTGACAAACCGCTTGCGGCGCCACTCACCGGGCGATCCGTGAGGTACGGGCTGAGGAGGACACGGTGCAGGAAAACGTACGGGCCGGGCGATGTGTGGTCGCTGTGGACGGGCCGTCCGGTTCGGGTAAGTCCACCGTGTCGCGGCGCCTCGCCGCCGCCGTCGGTGCGCGCTACCTCGACACCGGGGCGATGTACCGGGCGATCACGTGGGCCGTGCTGCGCTCCGGCGTGGACCTCACCGACGCCGCGTCGGTGGCGAAGGTCGCCGGCGAGGTCGACCTGCGCATCGGCACGGACCCCCAGGGGTACGACGTGACAGCCGACGGCGTGAGCGTGGACGCGGAAATCCGGGGCGCCGAGGTGACCGGGGCGGTCTCCGCCGTCGCCGCGGTGCCGGCGGTCCGCGAGCTGATGGTCGCCCGGCAACGCGAGATGATCGTCAACGCGGGCCGGATGGTCGTCGAGGGTCGTGACATCGGCTCCGTCGTCGCGCCCGACGCGGACCTGAAGGTCTTCCTGACCGCCTCGGAGGCGGCCCGCGCGGCCCGACGCAGCGCCGAGGACGCCGCCGACGTGGCGGCCACCGCCGCGGACCTGGCGCGCCGGGACCGTCTCGACTCGACCCGCAAGGTCAACCCACTGACGCAGGCACCGGACGCGGTGGTGCTGGACACCACGGAGCTGGGCATCGACGAGGTCGTGGCGCGGCTGCGCGACCTGCTCACCGAGCGGGGTGTCGCATGAGTGAGTTCGGCGCGGTTGTGCCTCATGGCGGTCCGGAGCGAAGCGGAGGAGCGGCATGAGTGAGCGTGGCGAGCGAATCATTGGGTTCAGTGTGGTTGTGCCTCATGGCGGTCCGGAGCGAAGCGGAGGAGCGGCATGAGTAGCGATGGTGGTGGGTGGGTCGAGCTGCGGGAGCCCGACGTCGCCGTCGAGGAACCGAGCGGGCCCCAACCGGTCGTGGCCGTGGTCGGCCGCCCCAACGTGGGCAAGTCCACGCTTGTCAACCGGATCATCGGCCGTCGACAGGCGGTCGTCGAGGACGTCCCCGGTGTCACCCGGGACCGGGTGCCGTACGACGCGCAGTGGAACGGCCGGGCGTTCACCGTGGTGGACACCGGCGGCTGGGAACCGGACGCGAAGGACCGCGCCGCGGCCATCGCGGCGCAGGCCGAGACGGCGGTCGTCACCGCCGACGTGGTCCTCTTCGTGGTCGACGCGATGGTGGGCTCCACCGATGTCGACGAGGCCGCGGTGAAGATGCTGCGGCGCAGCGCCAAGCCGGTGATCCTGGTGGCCAACAAGGCCGACAACACCTCCATCGAGATGGAGGCGACCTCGCTCTGGTCGCTCGGCCTCGGTGAACCGTTCCCGGTTTCCGCACTGCACGGACGCGGCTCCGGCGACCTGCTAGACGCCATCCTCGCCGCGTTGCCGGAGGCGCCGGCGATCGTCGAGAACCGGCCGCGTGGACCCCGGCGGGTGGCACTGGTCGGGCGGCCGAACGTGGGCAAGTCCAGCCTGCTCAACCGGTTCTCCGGTGAGGATCGGGCGGTTGTCGACTCGGTGGCGGGCACCACTGTGGACCCGGTCGACAGCCTGGTCGAGATCGGCGGTCAGACCTGGCAACTTGTCGACACGGCGGGGCTGCGCAAGCGGGTCGGCAAGGCCAGCGGCACCGAGTACTACGCCAGCCTGCGCACCGCCGGTGCCATCGAGGCCGCCGAGGTGGCCGTGGTGCTGCTGGACTCCAGCGAGCCGATCAGCGAGCAGGACCAGCGGATCCTGTCGATGGTGACCGAGGCCGGCCGGGCGATGGTCATCGCGTTCAACAAGTGGGACCTGGTCGACGCCGACCGTCGTTACTACCTGGACAAGGAGATCGACCGGGAGCTGCGCCGCATCCCCTGGGCGATCCGGCTGAACCTGTCGGCGATGACTGGCCGTGCCGTGGACAAGCTGGCCCCGGCCCTGAACAAGGCCCTGGCCAGCTGGGAGACCCGGATCCCGACCGCGCAGCTCAACCAGTGGTTGACCGCGCTGGTGCAGGCCACCCCGCACCCGGTGCGCGGCGGTCGCGCACCGCGGATCCTGTTCGCGACGCAGGCCGGAGTGGCACCGCCACGGTTCGTGCTGTTCACCACCGGCCCGCTCGACGCGGGATACCAGCGCTTCGTCGAGCGCAAGCTCCGCGAGGAGTTCGGGTACGAGGGCAGCCCGATCGAAATCTCGGTCCGCCCCCGCAAGAAGCTCGGCCCCGGCGGTCGAGGCAAGGCGCACGGCTAACCTGATCGCGGAAAATGCCGGATGGGCTCTCGCTGTGGCCCATCCGGCACCCCAAGACCCCCACCCTCCTAGGACGCTCTAGGGGTTGTGCGGTGGGTGATTCGGTAACGTCGCGACGCACGTGGGGCCTGTGCGGACGAGCCCAAGCCGCTGCGCTAAGCTGTACCGGCTGCCGCGGGGGAAACCACGCGGGGGCGGGACGTGGCGCAGCTTGGTAGCGCACTTGACTGGGGGTCAAGGGGTCGTCGGTTCGAATCCGGCCGTCCCGACAGCGAGAGGGTTTTCGCAGGTCACTGACTTGCGGGGGCCCTCTTTTCATTGCTCGGCATGGATGTCCGGTTTAGCACACCGCTGTTGGACTCCTTGACTCAAGCAGGTTGTCATGGTGCTTCTCGATCTTCAGAAGCTCTCCGTTGGGCTGTCTCGGACCTGGGCCGGGTTCCTGCGGGACTGGGACCGGTCGCTGCGCGCCGGGAACTATCCGGAGACCACCCGCTACAACTATCTCTTGCTGCCGCCCAGTTGGGTCGGTATCTAAGACGTCGGGGTGACGGCCTTCACCGGCCGTCGCTGGCTGATCGAGCAGATCGGATGCGGGCCAAAGCCGGAGACCTCTCAGGTTCGATCGAAGCACATCGAGAGCTCCCCGCCGGCTGCTGATCTAGCCGGCGAGGATCCGGGCGACGGCGGTGCTCAGCACGCGTACGCCGCGGGTCGAGCCCGGCTCCAGCCCGGTGAGGTCGCGCACCCGGGTCAGCCGGTAGTCGAGCGTGCGCGGGTGGATGCACAGCGCGGCCGCGGTGTCGAGCCGGTTCATGTCGTGCTGGTAGTAGGCGTCCAGCGTGGCGACCAGGTCGGGGCCGGCGTCGAGTTGCGCCGCCACCACCTGGAGCCACTGCCCGACCTCCGTCAGCCGGGCTGCGCCCAACTCGGCGAAGACGTCGGTGACCGTGTACGCGTGGCGCGGCACGGCCCGCACCGGTGCGACCTCGCTGACCTGCCGGGCCAGCGCCACGGCGTCGCCGAACGCGCGCACCCGCCCGGGCGCGGTGCCCGCCGCGCACGGTTGGCCGGTCATCGAGGCCACGTCGCGGGCCAGCGCGAGCCCGCGCTCGACTGCCGGCTGCCGGGCGCCCGGCGAGCTGGGGATCAGCGCGACCACCTCGTGCGGCTCCGGCCAGCTCAGCGGCATCCAGTGCGTCTTCAGCAGCGCGCCGGCGAACTCGTCCCGCGCCGCCTGGTCCGGCCCGGGCGACCCGCCGGCTACCCGGACCACCGTCGCGACGACGTGGTCGGGGACCGGCATGTGCAGGCCGCTCGCCAGGTCGGTCGCGCTGTCGTCGCCGGCCAGCAGCATTACCGTCAGCAGCCGCACCTGGGCGGCGGTCGCCAGCGTGCGCCGCTGCCCCTCGATCCAGCCCCGGGTGTACGCGCCCTGGGCGGCCAGTCCCGCGGGAGCCAGCCAGGCGAGCGTGTGCATCGTCGCGGCGATGTCGTTCGGGCCGGCCGCCTCGTACACCTCGCGCAGCGTCAGTCGGGTGTGCACGAGCAGTACCTGCCGCTGCGCGGTCAGGGTGAGTCCCTTCTCGCCGCGCTGGCGGCCCATCGCGGCCATCAGGTCCAGATCCTGCACGCGGAACGGCGCGTTGTCCGCCGCGAGGTCGACCGTGCGCTGACGGAGGAAGACCGCGAAATCGAGCATCTCCGACCGCACCTGCGGCATCGCCGCGAGGTTGCGGTATTCCAGCAGCTCCTCCTGGTAGGCGTCCACGGCCCGGCGGGCGTTGTCGGCCACTCGCTGTCGCCAGAGGCTGAACAGACCGCCCATGCCGGTCAACGGTAATCGATGCGTTCTGGCCATGTCGCCCGGTTGACGCGGACCGGACAGCCTTGCGGACATTCGCAAAAACCGGGTTACGTCGGCGACCCGGTTCTCGCTCTGTCACGAAGACCCGGCCACCGGCACCCTGGAACGCTTCGCCTTGGACGTCGGACGACGGCCCGGCCGGGTCGGGCGCGACCAGGTACGCGCCCCGGCATCCGCAGATCGCACAACACTCGAGAGGTGGTTCTGGTTATGACATGGCGTAGTCGACCCTCCGCCGGGGCACGTTCCGGCACCCTCCGCGCATCCAGTCTGCTGTTGGCCGCGACGGCGATGCTCGCCGCGTTCATGGCCGCACCGTCCGCGGCGGTCGCGGCACCCGCGCCGAGCGGCGACGCGGCTGTCGCCGCCATCGGAGCCGAGCGGGCATCGACGAGCTCCGCCGGCACGTTGAGCGTCACGACGTCGACGGCGGCCGCCACCTCACCGGCGAAGGGCGGCGGTTTCTCGGTGATGTCGGGCTCCTGCCCGTACGCCGGGCAGTACATCGACCCGTGGCTGATCGTGTTTCAGGGCTGCACCCTCACCGGCCAGCCGACGACCGCGGTCAGCGCCCGGTGCTCCAACGGGGCCACCCTGGGCCCCGTACACGTGCCGCCCGGCGTCTACGACATCTATGTCGACTGCTACCCGGCGTTCTTCAGCTCGCTCGCGTTTATCTGATCGGTCCACCCGGCACGGATCCCGTTGCGGGATCCGTGCCGGCGGTGCCGGTCTCAGGGCAGCGCGTGCCGCCGCCGATCTGGTGCGGACCGCGAAGGAGCAGGGTCTGTCACTGACCGGCCCGGCTGGGCTGTTGAAGCAGTTGACCAAGACAGTCTTGGAGACCGCGTCGAACGAGGCGATGACCGAGCATCTCGGCTATGCCAAACACGAGGCCGACGGTGCCGGTTCGGGCAACGTCCGCAGCGGGACCCGGTCGAAGACGGTGCTGACCGACGCCACCGGTCCGGTGCAGATCGACGTGCCGCGGGACCGGGTCGGCACGTTCGAGCCGCAGATCGCGCGTAAGCGGCAGCGGTGTTTGTCCGGGGTCGACGAGGTGGTGTTGTCGTTGTATGCCAAAGGTTTGACGACCGGAGAGATCAGCGCTCACTCCGCCGAGATCTACGGCGCTTCGGTCAGCAAGAAGCGATTTCACGGATCGGCTCGATGATTTCCCACTCGCGTCGGTCACGTCAGAGGGGGTACCGCAATCGGCTCGACGTCCGCTCATTCCGCCGATGAACGGACGTGTCGCTGCGGCCGCGAGGCCGAGCATCGTTTCGCCGCAGAGGGCTGGAACAATCCGTACGTGAGAATCGATGACCTCGTCCGTCGGCAGCACGAACTCCAGTCTGAGGCAGCCGACCTGCGAGCGGACCTCGCACTCGATGACGTCCTGGCTCGGCATGGCCGCGTCACGGGAGTCGGTAGCGCCGCGCTGGGCCTGATGGTGTGGCGTGACCTAGACCTGACGGTTGTCGTCCCCACCCTGGACGCCGGAGGGGTGGCCGAAACGGGTGCTCTACTGGCTCTCCACAGACAGATGCGCGAGGTGTGCTTCAGGAACGACACCGGCGACTGGAACACCGATCCCCGTTATCCCGACGGTCTGTATCTGGGTTTGCAGTGCCGTAGCCGCGCTGGCCAACGATGGAAGATCGACATCTGGTTCGTGGACGAGCCTGACCGCCAACCCGATCTTGCCCATGTGAGGGACCTCCCCACGAGGCTGACCGAGGAGACTCGTGCCGCGATCCTGCTGGTGAAGGATGCCTGGGCTGGGCGACCGGAGTACGGCAAAAGCGTGTCCAGCTGGGACATCTACGCTGCCGTGCTTGACGACGGCGTGCGCACGCCTGCCGATTTCGAGGAATGGATTCGCAGGCGTCACATAGGGCCAACGTCGGAATAGTTGCTGGCAGCGCCCGCATCTGGCCGCAGTAAGCGCGTCCTGTCGCGTTCAGCCCGCACAGTGGTCGTTACTCGGTGTTGCAGCCGCATGGGCCGGGGTGGACCGATGCGGCAAAACGCCGCGGCGTCAACCGGCACCGAGGCAGACGAACGCCGCCGCCGTGGCCCCGGCGGTGCCGTCGCCGGGGCTGGTGAAGGCCTGCTGTGCGTCGGCGAGAGCCTGGGCGGGGCGGATGCCGGCCCGCATTCGTTGGTGCAGGTCCAGCATGAGAGCGGTGGTGGGGTCGGCCGGCACCGGCAGCACGGTGGCGATCAGGCACCGTGCGCCCAGTGCGAGCAGCACGGCGGTGAAGCCCATGACCTCGTCGCCGGGACGCACCCCGGTCAGCCCAGAGTCGCAGGCGGAGAGCACCACGCAGCCGGGCGGCCGGGAGACCCGTTCCCACTCGTACGCGAACAGCGGCCCGTCGGCCAGCTCCAGGGTGGAGAACTGGGGGTTGTCGGCGCGGAAGGTGCCGTGGGCGGCGATGTGGACTAGGGCGGCCCCGTCCAGCGCTGCGGTCAACGCGTCGGCGGTGGCGTCCGTACCGGTGAGCAGGGTGGCCCCAGGCAGCACCTGCGCGAGTCGGCGTACCTCGGTCCGGCCGGCCGGCAGGCGCGGCCCGCAGGCCAGGACCGAGGGCCCGGCCGATGGTTGCCGGCCGTCCGCCCTGAGCCAGGCGGTGGCCGACGGGGCAACCGTCACGGGACGTCCGGCACAGGTCGGCAACCCTGACCACGGCACGGCGTGCAGGGCTCCGAGCGGCACGATCACCAGGGGGCGGTCGCCGAGGTGCCGCCGCAACGGATCGAAGAGCTGGCGGTCCAGGGTGGCGGCGGCGTGCCTGGCCCCGGCCCGCGCGGTGGGCGTGTCGCCGGTGGTGACCAGCCGGCGCAGGGCGAACCGGTGCCACCGGACCAGGTGCACCGCCTCGGCGAGCGGGCCGAGGTCGTGCAGGCTTGCGCGGCCGTCGCGGATCAGCACCGCCCGGAGCCGGTCGCCGTGGGCGATCAGTTCGACAAGCACGCGGGAGCCGAGCCGCCCGGCGAGCATGCCCACGCCGGGCGGGGTCACGACGCCGCTCCCGCCGGGCACCCGGCGGGCCAGGTCCTGGATGCGCCGTTCCAGCCGGGCCTGCCGGGTGCGCAGGGCGTGGGTCGGCCGGCCGGCCAGCACGGTGTCCTCCAGCAGACTACTGACGAGCCGGAGTTCGGTGAGCGCCGCGAACAGGTCCGGGTCGTCGGGGGGCAGCGCCGGCCGCATCCGCAGGGTGTTGGCCCGCCAGCGTTCGGCCCAGGTCAGGGTCCGGGCGGGGGAGCCGGCGCGGACCGCGATGTCGAGGCCCTCGACGGCCAGCTCTTGCCCGTACGTCCCGCTGTGCGCCCGTAATTCCGTAGCACCGAGCGACGTGCGGTGCCGGTCGAGGACGGCCAGCCCCCGGCGCAGGGCCCGGGCAGCACCGGAGTCGTCCCCGGTGAGCCGGCGCGACCGGGCCAACGCGTACCAACCCTGGGCGCGGCGGGGGGCGGTGCCGCTTCGGCGGGCCTGGGCGGCCACGTCGAGCAGGGCCACGGCCCGGTCGACGCGACCCGAGGCGGCGGCCAGCAGGCCGGCTTCGATGCGGGTGGTCAGCGCCGGGCCCGACCACCCGGTGGCGTCGAGCTGGCCGGCGGTCCGCACCATCGCGGCGAGCAGGGCTGCTGTCCGGGTGCCCCGGCGGAACTCCGCGCGCAGTTCGACGTGCCGGGCGAAGACGGCCCAGGTGCGGCGGCCCTGACGCCGGAACCTGACCCGGGCCTGGGCGGCAGCCGCGGTCGCGGTGTCCAGGTCGTCGGCGAGCAGCGCGGCCCGGGCCTGGGCGAGCAGCGCCTCGGCGAGGTCCGAGGCCATTCCTCTGCGCTGCAGCTCCCGTACCGCGGCGGCGGCGACCTCGACCGCCTCGTCGAGCAGCGGCACCGACAGCAGCAGCTCGAACCGGTCCAGCAGCAGCGCCGGACGGGGGACGGCGAGCCGCCGGTACTCCTCGTCGACGTCGGCGAAGCAGCGTAGCGCCACGGCGATCTCGCCCCGTTGCCCGGCGGCGATGCCACTGTTCCAGCGGGCGTCTGCCGCTGCGAGGTCGAGTCCGAACCGGCGGAAGACCGCCGCCGCCCGGGAGAGGTCGTCGTCGGTGCTGCCGGGGGAGCCCCGGTGCGCGTTGAGCAGCCCACGATTGTTGCGGGCGCGGGCCTCCAGTATTGGATCGCCTTCGCGTTGGGCTATGTCGATGGCGATGCCGTAGTCGCGCACCGCCTCGGCATAGCGGCCGCGGTAGTGCAGCACCACCCCCCGCTGCATCCGGGCTCGGCCGGCGTCGGCACCGGTGAGCTGGGGCAGCGCGGCGGTCACGGCCCGCAGCGCGGCAGCGGTACGACCGGCATTGGCCAGCACGTACCCGAGGCTCATCCGGGCCAGCGCCCGGGTGCGGGGTGTGCCGGCGGCCCGTACCGCCCGGCGTAGGTGGCGCAGTGCGCCGGTCAGGTCGTTGAGTTCACGCAGGGCCAGGCCGATGGCCCGCTCGGCGGTGGAGCGCTCGTCGTCGTCGACGGTCTGACCGGCGAGCACCTGGTGGGCGATCGTGATCGCCTCGGGTGGGTGTCGCTGGACGGCGTCGAGTGCCGCCTGGGCCGCCGAGGCACCGGAACCGGTGCTGTCGGGCATGCCCTAGAGAGTCCACGACGGACAGCCGCGAGTCAACGTCGGAAATCCGTCGCGGGAATGTCGTCAATGGATGTCATTCTTGGTCACGTAATTGACAACCGGCGATTGTTCGGAATAATTGGCGGTCCGGGAATTCGCGGCGCTCACCATCAGTGGGCGCGTTTCTCTCACGAGCATGGAGGTTCCGTGCCGCCGTCTGACCACCCTACCGTGCCAGGTCCGGCCGGCCGGCTGTCCCGACGGCGGGTCCTGGCGCTGTCCGCGCTGGCCGTGGCGGCACCGTTCGGCGTCGTACCGCGCCCCGCCCCGGCGGTCGCTGGCGATGCGGACGCCAACGCCTACCAGAAGGCGTTCGAGGCGGCGCTGGCAGCCGACCAGAACGTTCGTCGGTATACCGCGCCGGGGCGGGAGATCCTCTACCGGCCCCGGCAACTGCTCGCCGCCGACGTCGACGTCAAACGGGTCGCCACCTGGTTGCGCACCCACGATTATCCGGTCACCGTCGCAGCCGGCTTCGCCGGTGTCACCCGGCTGCTGTTCGATCGGGAGACCGACATCCCCGGCGTGGTGGGGAAACTGCGCGACCCCCGGCAGTGGCCCGGCCAACCGGTGCCGGCGGTGCAGCCGCACCATGTGCTGCTCGGCCTGGGCAACATCATGGGAAACCCGGGCACGCCACCCCGCCCGGCCGCGGCGCTGCCGCCGCCCGACCCGACCCGGCTCGGCGAGGGCGCAGACGTCACAGTCGGCATCTGCGACACCGGGATCTGGCGGCAGGCCGGCACCCGTCATCCACAGTGGCTCGGCGGCGCTTATCTGCCGCAGCTCGACGACGAGGACCCGCTCTACTTCCACACCGACGTGCTCGCCCCACAGGGCGGGCACGGCACCTTCGTCGCGGGGGTGGTCCGGCAGGCCGCGCCGGGGGTACGCGTCGACCCGGAGCAGGCCCTGGACCCGACCGGGGTGGGGGACGAGGCGACGGTGGTGGCCGCCCTGAGCCGGCTCGCACCGCAGGTTTCCGTGTTCAACCTTTCGCTGGGCGGATACACCCTGGACGATCACCCGTCGCTGCCACTGGCAAACGCGCTGGCGGCGCTGCCGCCGACGAGCGCAGTGGTCGCGGCGGCCGGCAACGCCGGCACCAGCCGTCCGTTGTGGCCCGCCGCCCTGGACCGGGTGCTGGCGGTCGCGGCGGTCAGCCAGACGGCCGGCGGTCCGGTGCCGGCGATCGACAGCTGCTACGGGCCCTGGGTGGACGCCTGCGCCCTGGGCGAGCGCCACAGCACCTACGTCGAGGGGCAGCTGCCGCTACCCGGGCGGCCGGTACGGCAGTTCCACGGGTTCGCCATCTGGGCGGGCACCTCGTTCGCCACCGCACACGTCTCAGGGCGGCTCGCCGCCCTGATGACCGCCGCGGGCCTCAGTGCGGACGCGGCGCGTACGACCCTGCTCGCCGCCCCCCGCTGGCATCCCGACTACGGGGTGCTCGTCGGATGAGCCGCGTCGACAGTCGGGCGGTGACCCGGTGATCGGTGCCAGCGCGACCAGCCTGCTGTCCGCCGCCAGCGGCGGGGACGAGTCGGCCTGGGCCGAGCTGGTACGCCGGTACACCCCGATCGTGTACTCGGTCATCCGGGCGTACGACCTCAGTCGGGCGGATGCGGCCGATGTCAACCAGACCGTCTGGCTTCGCCTGGTGGAGCAACTGGGCCGGGTACGCGAACCCGAGGCGTTGCCGGGCTGGCTGGCCACCACGGCCCGGCGCGAGTGCTACCGGTTGTCCCGCCTCAGCCGCCGGGCCCAGCCCGTCGACCCGTACGACCAGTCGCTGGAGACTTACCACGGGTTCTCCGGGGAGCTGGCGGCGATGGCTCCCGCCCCGGACGACGAGTTGCTGCGCGCGGAGCGGAGGCAGGCGTTGCGCGCGGGTTTCGTCCAGCTCCCGTCGCGCTGCCAGGCGTTGTTGGCGCTGTTGACGGCCGACCCGCCGGTGAGCTATCGGGAGGTCGCCGAGCGGTTGGGCGTTCCCGTGGGCAGCATCGGCCCCACCCAGGCCCGTTGCCTGCGTAGGCTGCGGGCATGTCCGGCGATCGTCGAGTTTCTCGGCGCGTCCGCCATCGGCACGAACGGGGGTGAGCCGGATGGAGCCGTGGCGGCCGGTCGATGACGATGCGCTGACAATGGAGCTGGGTGCGGCGTTGTGGGACACCGGGCCGGCCCCGGAGGCCTACCTGAGCGCGGCGTTGGCAGCGTTCACCTGGCGTACCGCAGACGCGGAACTGGCCGTCGCCGAGCTGACGTTCGACTCGGCGGTCGACGCCGAGCTGGTGGGAATGACCCGGTCTGCCGCGTCCGCGCGGACGCTCTCGTTCCGCAGTGGGTCGGTGGTGGTGGAGATCGAGGTGAGCGACGCCGGGATCGTCGGGCAGGTCTCCCCGTCCGGTGGCGGACGGGTGAGTGCCCGTACGGCCGCCGGCACGTACGACGAGGCGTCTGTGGACGCGGTGGGCTTCTTCTCGCTGGGCGTCCCACCGCCGGGCCCGGTCCAGTTGTGCGCGCGCACCGTCGGGTACGCGGTGTCCACCGCCTGGGTCTGTCTGCGTTGACCTCCCGGCCGCTTCTGGGGCGGCGGGGCGGCCGGCCGGTGTCCGACCTCGACCGGGACGACGACGAGGGTGGGGCGCGGACCGGACGGCCCGCACCCCACCCTGATCGGTGACGACCCGCGCTACCCCCGCTGCTCGCCCGCCAGCAGGTACTGCACCCCACCGAGGTCGGCGCGCTGAGTGCCGTCGGCGTCCGGCCCGAACTGGGTCACGTTGAACGCGGTCTCCTTGGTCAGGACGGTGTCGGTCGAGAAGGCCAGGGAGAATTCGAGGCGCTCACCGGGCTTCAACACCAGGCCGTTGATGCTGGCCTTCGCCGGTTCCACGATCTCCACCTCGGTCTTGCCGACCTGGCGGACTCCCGTACCGACCTTGCCGGTGGCCTCCCAGCGCTCGAACAGGGTCGGGCCGAGGTCGACGACGACCCGGGCACCCTGAGCCTGCTCCGCCGGCTGGGTGAAGACCAGGTCGTTCCGGGTCTGCGCGGTGGTGACGTTGCCGATGGCGAACGGCCGGACGACCCGCGGCCCGCCCGGCGTGAGCCGGACCGAGTCGACGTTGCGCCAGGCGATGTTGTTGTTGTGCAGGGTGTTGACGCTGTTGCTGGGGCCCTCGAAGGTCATCGGATCGGTGGGCGACACCCAGCGCGCCAACAGGCAGAAGTGGCCCGGTCCGGGCACCCCGGTCCACGGGATCGTCACCGTGGTGACGCCCGGGTAGACGGTCACGCTGGCCGCGCCGATCTGGGTCCAGTGCGTCGGCCAGGTGGCGCCGCCGCCCGGGGTGGTGCGGTAGATGCGCAGCACTCCGCTGCCGATGCCCGAGCCGTACGGGCCGGGGTTGCGCAACTTCACGAAGAGGTAGTTGGTGACGCCGACGATCGGGTTCTGACTGACGGCACACTCGACGGCGGTCGGGCAGACCTTGATGTCGGGGCTGGCCCACAGCGGGCTGTACGAGTGTGGCTGGATGCCGGTGTCGGCGGCGACGTCCTTGAGGTAGACGTCGGTACGGGCCGCCGCCGAGGCGGCCTTGCCCTGCGGTGCCTCGCCGGGTGCCGCGGCGGCGGCGGTGACCGCCAGCAGACCGGCCAGCGCCGCGCCCGTGAGTACGGCCAGCGTCGAGCGGCGGAGGTGCTTTCCTACCTTGCCCATGACAGGTTTTCTCCCATCGGCGGGGGACGCCGAACCCGGCGTGTTTCGATGCCGTGTCGGCGCGATGACGTAGTTGAAGAGCCGTAAATGCGCCGGGAAATACCGCCGCGGGTCCTGCCGTCAGATGACGCCAGGACCGGCAAAAGCGACTGGCGTCGATGCATGCAGGTGTCGGAGCCTCGGAGCGATCCGATTTGATCTGCGGGGCGAGTACGCCCGGGCACCTGCGCCGGCGTGTTGTGCGCGCGGCCCACCTCGACCACTGTCGCGCCGACCCGGTGGCTGCGCCAACGGGCGCATCTCTCGCTGTGGTGCCTCGCCCGTTGGCCGGCGAGGTCAGGTGACGTGTTGCCGTACCGGGACGATGCGGAAGTCGACGGTGGAGCGGTCGATGGTCGCGTGCACCGGGGAGTCGGCCATCTCCGTCATGATCCCGGAGGCGCTGCGCCGGCCGTCGGCGGCGGAGTCCCACGCGACGATGTCGATGATCGTGCCGTCGCCGTCTTCGGTGATTCGTCGCCAGCGGAAGCCCGGCTGGCGTCGCAGGTAGGTGTTGATGTCGTCGTTCGCCTCGACGAAGTCGGCGCCGGTGAGGCCGGGGACGAGCCGCAATATCGTGACTTCGAGCGCTTCGCCCATGGTCGTACTCCGTTCCTGGCCGGTGGTCAGCCCTGTGCGGTGGATCGGGCGACGATCTCATTGACGTCGACGGTGTCGGGCTGGGCGACCGCGTAGGCGATGGCGTCGGCGACCGCGGAGGCCGGCAGGCCCAACTCGTCGGTTGCGGCGCGGGCGGCGGCCTGCACCTGGGGGTCGCCACCGTGCTCGGTGAGCTCCGACTGGGTGTATCCCGGGCTTACCAGGGTCACTCGTACGTTCCGGCTTTCCTGGCGGAGCCCTTCCGTGAGCGCCCGGACCGCGTACTTCGTGGCGCAGTAGACGGCGGCTGTCGGGTCGACGCGGTAGGCGGAGGAGGAGGCGATGTTGATGATGTGGCCCCAGCCTGCGGTGCGCATGAGGGGCAGGGCTGCCGCGATGCCGTGCAGGGTGCCGCGCAGGTTGACGTCGGCGGCCCGCAGACGCTGTCGTCGGCATCGCTGCTGCCGTGATCGGGTGCGCGCAGTATTCGGCACGTCCGGATGCAGGCATACGCAGTCCGGGAACGGGGCCAACAGCCAGACGACCGCCGCAGACAACGCGTCCTGGCCAGCCTCACCCAGTCGTCACCGTTCGGATCTTTTCCAGAATGCGGTCGGCGTCCTGGCCCAACTCCACGATGATGTCCAGCGCCTCCCGCCACACCCCCCGCGCCGCCGACCGTTCGCCCACAGCGAGATGGGTGTCGCCGAGGTGGGTAAGCGTCATCGACTCGTAGTAGCGCTCGCCCGCCTCGCGCCAGAGCGACAGGGCCTGTCGGTAGCACTCGGTGGCCTCGGGGTACTGGCCCAGGTGGTGGTGCACGCACCCGAGGCTGTCCCAGGTGTGAGCCTGCCAGTAGCGGTCACCGGCTTCCTGCTGCAGCAGCAGCGCCCGCTGACAATGGTGTAGCGCAAGCTCGTGGTCACCGAGCTGGCTGTGGTACCAGCCCGCGTTGTTCAGGGCATTCGCCTGCCCGGATCGGTGCCCGGCCGCCCGAAACAGCCGCAGCGCCTGTTCGGCGTAGCGCAGGGCGATCCGGGGCTGGCCCCGATGCTCGGCGACCGTACCCAGGTTGAGTAGGGTGCGGGCCTGCCCGACCTGATCACCAAGCCCGCGGTAAAGCCGCACCGCGTGCCACAGGTGGTCGCGGGCCTCGCCGTGCAGACCCCGACGCAGGAGGGCGATGGAGATGTTGCGGTGTGCGCGAGCCTCCCCGTCCCGGTCCGAAACCCGGCGGGCCGCCTCCAGCGCGAGCTGTTGGACGATCGCCTGGTCATGCCAGCGGCCACACCGGTCCAGAAACGTGGTCATGGCCCAGCCGAGCTGCCACGCGTGGACGTCGTACCCGTCGCCGCCGGCCCGTCGCAGAAGATCGAGCAGCACCGGATACTCCTGGGTGAACCAGGTCCAGGCGGCCTCGCGGTCACCGATGACCGCTACGGTCACGCCCGCGACCGTCGCTGGTAGCCGGATCGGATCCCGGTGTGGGTGCAGCCGCAGGTCGGCAAGGTGGGCGCTGGCCAGGTAGTGGTCGAACATTCGGTGCGTCACCGCCAGCCGCTCGGCGCGGTCCTCCTCGATGTCCGCCCGCTCCATGGCGTAGGCGCGGAGTAGGTCGTGCATGGCGTACCTGCCGGGCGTGTGTTCGGTGACCATGTGCGCGTGCGCGAGCTCGGCCAACAGCGGGCGTACCCGTGGGGCCGGAACACCGGTGAGGCTGGCCGCAGCAACCGCACCCAGATCCGGGCCGGGATGCATGCTGAGCAGTCGGAACAGGCGTGCGGCCGGACTGCTCAGGGCGCGGTATGACCAGGAGAAGACCGAGCGGACGTCAGCTTCGGCGTCCATGCCGGTGAACCCCTCCAGACCTCCGTGGGCCAGGTCCAGCTCCGCGGCGATGGCTCGCAGAGCGAAGCGGGGGTGATTAACCAGCCGGGACGCCACGATGGCGAGCGCCAGGGGCAGCCCCGCCGACCGGGCCATGATCGTTGTGACGGCCGCCGGCTCGGCGGCGAGCCGGGTCGCACTGAGGCGGCGGATCAACATACTGTGCGCGTCGCCGGGCGGCAGCGGATCGAGCGTGATCGGATGTGCTCCTTCGGCCATCACCAGGCCGGTCAACCTGCTGCGGCTGGTGATCAGGGTGAGGCAGCCGGGTCCACCGGGCAATAGCGGGCGGACGTGCTTGCTGTCGCGGGCATTGTCCAGCAACAGCAGGACCCGACGCCCGGCCAGCAGCGTGCGCAGCAACGCCGACTGGGCGGCGAGACCCTCGGGCAGGTGTTGTGCTGGTACCCCGAACGCGTCCAGGAAGCCACGAACCGCCTCACCGGGGTCAAGCGGCGGACCGGTCGGATGGAAGCCGCGCAGGTCGACGTGGAGGTGGCCGTCCGGAAACCGGTCGGCCACGAGGCGGGCGAAGTGCACTGCCAGGGCCGTCTTTCCCACCCCCGCGATGCCGGAGAGGACTGCCACCATGCTCGTGCCGGCTCGAGTGGCCGCATCCAGCAGCCCGCACAACTCGTCAAGCTCAGTAGTGCGTCCGGTGAAGGCGTACGGCGACGCGGGTAGCTGCGCCGGAACCGGCTTGGCGGTGGTCGATGCCTCCGGCCGGCTGGGCTCCGGCCGGGAGATGGCCGCCAGCGCTGTGACCGGTGCCAGTCGCGGGTCGGCGTTGAGTATCGCGCGGTGCAGCTCGGTTAGTTCCGGCCCCGGCTCGATCCCCAGTTCACGCACCAGCAGTCGGCGTACCTGGTGATACGTCTGGAGCGCCTCGGTCCGGCGGCCGGCCCGGTACAGGGCCAGCATGAGCTGCCCGTAGGCCCGTTCGCGCAGTGGTTCCTCCGCGACCAGGTCGGCGATCTCGTCCACGAGTTCGGCTCCGCCACCCAGCGTGAGTTCGAGTGACAGGCGTTCTTCCTGGAGGCTGCGGCGTTGGTCGTTGAGCTGAGCCGCCGCCGCCTCGACCAGCCGGCCGGTCACTCCGGTGAAGGCCGACCCGCGCCATAGCGCCAGCGCCTCCCGCAGGTGGACGACCGCGCCCGTCAGCTCTCCGGCGGCTGCGAGCCGGCGGCCCTGCCGTGCCCGATCGACGAAGACTCGCAGGTCGATCTCGTCGTCCGGGACGCGCAGGGAGTACCCGCCGGAGTCGGTGACGATCTCGCCCGCCGTCGCCAGCTGCCTACGCAGCATCGACACGCAGTTACGGACCACCTTGACGGAGCTGGTGGGCGGATGCTCGTCCCAGATCGCCTCGACCAGCCGGGTCACCGGCACCACCCGGTTCGCGTCGAGCAACAGGGCGGCCAGGATACGTTGCTCCCGTGACGCGCCCAGGGGAATCTGGCCACGGTCGAGCTGCACTCTGAGCGGCCCCAGCACCTCGAACCTCACGTACCTCCCGCCCTCGTCCCTGCCAGCCGAGCCGTCCCATCGGGCCCCGCGCGGCCGACGGCTCGGCCGCCATCCGAACGAGCCGTAGCCCTTTGGATTGTCACACCGCCACGAGCGCATGCATAGGCGGCTGTCAATGAATTGCGGAACCTGTCCCGTGCTGTCTCGGTGCCGGACCAGGCGCCGCCGGGGACGAACCGGGGACCGATTGGGGACGGCCAGGCGCAGGGTGCTCCTGACAAGTCGCTTTGATGTGCGGGAGGTAATCATGAATCACCGCAAGGTCTGGCTCGGCCTGCTCGTGCTGGCCCTGGCAACGGTGTCCCTCGGCTTCGGGGCCCGCGGCCAGGCCGACCCCGGCTGGCCAGCCCCGCCGCCGCGGTACCGGGCCACGGAACTCTCCGATGCGATCCTGTTCAACGACGGGCCGGCCGCCTACCGGCTGGTCTACCTGGAGCGTCCGCCGACACAGTGGACGCCGGCGCTGCGGCAGGCCCAGGGCGCGCTCAGTTCGGAGCTGATCCGTCGGGGCACCTGGTCCGACGCGATGATCGTGCAGCGGATACAGAGCGGTAACCCGGTCGCGGTGCGCGAAGGGCTGGTCACCCTCGTCGCGCTGGCCCGCGAGGTGTTCAACCGGACATTCGGCAAGGAGACCGTGGACTCCGCCGTACGTCTGGTCAACGATGCCCTGCTGGCGAACGCGTATGAGGTCGTCCGAGCCGACTCCTACATCAACATGGACAACGACAACCGGACCCCGCTGGAGGTCGGTACCATCCGGGCCATCTTCGCCGGCGGTTTCGCCGACTGGTCCTGGGACATGGCCGGCAACCCGGCGCCACGGGCCAAACTGGTGCAGGATCAACTCATCGCGGTCATCGCCCGTGACCTGCGAGCCAGGTAGCAAACAGTGGACGACACGCGGTTGGGACGGTGGATCGCCGGGACCGCGGTGGTCGCCATGCTCCTCGTGGGCTACCTCACCCGGGCGGTGCTGCCGGTAGCCGCGATGCCGGCCCCACCCGGCCGGATGGTGGCCCGTGCACTGGTACCGGAAGGCTGGGCGTTCTTCACCCGCGACCCCCGCCAGCCCAGCCCGGTGGCCTACACCACGGACCGAAACGGCCGGTGGCGGCTCGCCTCGGGCAGCAGCCGTGGCCCGGCCGGCCTGGACAAGCGGGACCGGGCCCGCAGCGCGGAGATCTCGCTGCTCACCCGCCGGCTGGACGGGCCCGCGTGGACCAAGTGTGACGGCGAACCCTCCACCTGCCTGGCCGCCGCCCCGGCCACCGCGGTAGCCAACACCGCGACCGTACGCACGCTGTGCGGCGACATCGGGATCGTCCTTCAGGAGGTACTGCCATGGGCCTGGAACAACCTGCCGACCGTGCTCCCGTCCCGGGTGGCCCGGCTCACGGTGACCTGTTAGACCGGTGGCTGGCCCGGCTCGGCCGGCGCTGCCGACCCGCCCTGGCCGTCGCGCCCTGGTCGAGCGGATTCGGGCTGGCCCGTACGCTGCTGGCCACCGGTACCTGCGCCACCCTACTGGTCAACCCGCCGGCGATCCTGCTGTCGATGGACAGCGCCGAGGACTGCACCGGGCCGGCCGCCGCGGGCATCTGGTGCGTCCTACCCGCCAGGCAGGGGCAGCTCGCCGGGTGGATAGGGATCGCCGTGCTGGTCGTGGTGGCCAGCGGCTGGCGCCCCCGGTGGACCGCTTTGCCGCACTGGTACATCTCCTGGAGCGTGATCGCAAACCTGTCCGCGCTGGACGGCGGTGACCACATCACCGCCACCCTCAGCCTGTTGCTGCTCCCGATGGCCCTCACCGACCCCCGGCGGTGGCATTGGCAACCACCACCGGCCGGCGCCGCGATCGGCGCCGGCCGGGTGGTCGCGCACGCCGCCCTGGTCCTCGTATGGCTCCAGGTCGCCATCGTGTACCTGCACGCCTGCATCGCGAAGCTTGGCGTCGCCGAGTGGGCCGACGGTACGGCGATGTTCTACTGGCTCCGCACACCCGGGTACGAGCCGCCTGATTTCCTGCGTCCGCTGGCCGAGGCGGCTACCAGTTCCGCAGTGGGGGTGACGCTCTTCACCTGGTCGGTGCTGGTGCTGGAGTTCGCTCTGACCGTGGCCCGGCTGTTGCCTCCCGGGCCGCGCCGCGTACTACTGGTCGCCGGGCTGGCGTTCCATATCGGTATCGCGGTCGTCCTGGAACTGGTCACCTTTGGTCTCGCGATGAGTGGGGCGCTGCTGCTCTATCTGTTGCCCGTGGGACACCAGGTCAGGCTGCCGGCGATCGTGGTGGCGCGGATGGGCAGCGCCCGTCGAGCAAGTCGGTAGGCGGCCTGTGAGCCGAGCACTTCGACGCGGATTAGGTCCGCAACTCGTCGAGCTTGCCTGCTCACGCCGGCCGGCAGGCCTTCAGCTGTGAAGGTTCGCCACCAAGTTGGCGCGCGAGGATTCTACGCACGTCACGGCTTTACTAAGATTGAAGCCACCAAGGGTTCGGCAACGAGGAGCAGGCGCCGGCATCCGCGTCGGCTGGAGGCCAGCATCGGCCACGATCTACGCGGATGTCCGCTCATCGGCACGACCGGATGTCCCGGTGCCGGGCGTGCCACCGCTGATAGTCACCGAGGGTGATAGGCGTTCTGGCATCTGCGCGCACCGTCGGCGGCAGAAGAGTGCACGGCTTCCTGCTGGCGGGTCAGCCAGCCGTAGAACGAGCTGGGCTCGTCGATGAACCGGCCGTCGGTCGCCGACGCGACCGAGCCGTCCACCGCGTGCACCAGAGCCCGGTAGGGCAGATGCGGGTCGGCGCCGCTGTCACCCCAGCCGAACACCGTGCCTGAGCGGAAGTGTCGCCGTTATCGTTGACCGGTGATCGACAACCTTGAGACGTTCCAGGACGAGCTGGCTGCCAGCGGGTTTCCGCCGCTGGTCAACAAGCTGGCCGGGGCCGACTTCCGGATCCGGATCGCCACCCGTGACCTCGGGCCGCTGCGGTTGGTCTCCCTCGACACGCCCGAGAGCGCCTGCATCGGGCGGGGGTGCGACGCCTCCGACGGCAAGAACCTGGCGGTCAAGGTGATGACCCGGGGCCGGACGCGGATCGAGCACGGGCGCGGCGACGCCGAACTCGGGCCGACCGACCTGGTGCTGCTCGATCCCACGCGTACGCTCCAGTTCGAGAGCACCGCCGCGGCGCACGTCACCATCCTGGTTCCGCGCCGGGAGCTTCGGATCCGGCCCGCGCAGATCGACCGGCTCATCGGCGTACGCATCGACGGCAGCCACGGCCCGGGCGCTCTCGTCTCCGTGCTGGCCCGGGAGTCGGCGCGGTCGGCGACCGAGTTCCGCGAGGCGGAGGCGCTGCGGTCGGCGGCGGCCGTCATCGAGCTGATCGCGGTTGCACTGGAGGCCCGGCTCGGCGACGAGCAACCGGCCCCGGACGAGTGGCTGCGGAACCGGATCGCCGGCTACATCGAGGCCCGGCTGGCCGATCCCGATCTGTCTCCGCCCGGCATCGCCGCCGCCCACTACATCTCCGTTCGCCGGCTGCACAAGCTGTTCGAGGACCAGCCGCTCACCGTCGCGGCCCTGATCCGCCGTCGCCGCCTGGAGCGCTGCCGGGCCGAGCTGACCGGAAGCGGACGTACGGTCACCGCCGTGGCCGCCCGGTGGGGATTCTCCGATGCCACCCATTTCAGCAAGCTCTTCAAGGCGACGTACGGCTACAACGCCCGCGCACTGGTAACCAGCAACCGTGCACGCACGACCAAGACGCGCACAGCCGGCCCGGAAAAGGATGGTGGTCACCAAGGCAAGCAATAGCAAGAGGAGAAGTCGTGGCGAAGGTAAACATCGTCCGCCCCGGTGAGGGCGAGATCCTCGGCAGCGGGGCGCAGCAGATCCGCATCCTGGAGAATGGCGAGCACACCGACCACCGGCTGGGGTTTGCCGAGGTCACCATTCCGCCGGGCACTCCGAGCCCGTTGCAGCATCGCCACGCCCAGCATGACGAGGGCTTCTACGTGCTGGCGGGAACCTTCCGGTTCACCGTCGGCGAGGACCATTACGACGCCGGGCCGGGCACCTGGGTCATCGTGCCGACCGGGGCGCCGCACACGTTCGCCAACGTCGGCGACGTGAACGCGGTCATGCTGAACACGTTCACACCGGACCTGTACGTGCAGTACTTCCGCGACTTCAAGGCCATGATCGATTCCGGGCAGCCGGTCAACGCCGAAACCATGAGACCGCTCTGGAAGAACTACGCCACTGAGATCTCGAACGAATACGCCTCGTGAAGCGGCTTCAGTACGACCGCTACGGTGGCCCGGAGGTGATGTGGCTCGCCGAGTTCGAGCCAGCACGCCCGGGTCGGGATGAGGTTCTCGTCCGCGTCCGGGTGGCAGCTTCCAACGCGCTGGACTGGAAGATGCGCAACGGCGAGATGAAGCTGATGACCGGTCGTTTTCCCGGGGCGATGGGGCACGACTTCGCCGGAGTCGTCGAGGCGGTCGGCGTCGGCGTCACCCGACTGAAGGCCGGCGACGCGGTACTCGGCGGGGCTCGGTTCCGGCAGGCGGGGGCGTTCGCCGAGATGGTGACGGCCCCGGAGAAGGCGGTCGTGCTCAAACCGGTGGACCTTTCGTACGAGCAGGCCGCCGCGCTGCCGACCGTGGGCGTGCCCGCCTACCAGGCCACGGCGGAGGTCCGGCCCGGGGCGGGCGGGATAGCCCGGGCGCTGATCCCGAGATCATACTCCGTTCCACTGCACCGACGACCGGCGGCGGGGCTGCCCGATACGCCTCTGAAGCTCGAACGAAACCCGCGCACGGATCAGTCATCCTCATCGCGCACGAGGCGACGACAGTCACGTATGCCGGAACAGATCTTCACGGGTTGCCGACATGTCACCATCGCCGCGGGCCGCGACCTGCTGAAGCACGTCAAGCATCGGGGGACAGCGACCGTCAGTGGCCGTCCGCGCACGACGGGGTCGCTCCGCATGAAGCCTGACGTCCTCTGGCGTGGCCATACGGCCGACCTTGCCCTAGCCACCAGCAGGTAGTGGTCGAGGAAAAGTTCGGCTGTCGGCCCGGGGTAGCCTGACGTCCGTGCAGGCAGTCTGCCGGCGACTCGGCATGGCGCACGTCGGCCGAACTGTCAGGTACTACGACACCACGAAGGACCTGTTCGAGAAGCTGCCAGACTGTGCTGAGCAGTGATAGCGCGGACTGCTGCAACTCCGCCAGACCGGCTGATCGCGCGACGTGCGCGGCTGACCGCAACTGCCTTCGGCGGCGTCGTGCGCGGAGTTGTTCGCCGGGTGGCGGCCCGCGCGCACCAGCCCGGCGGCGGTGCGGGCCGGGTCCGCGAGCGGGCCAGCGGCCCGGAGGTGATGGGCGACGCGCCCGGCCGCTGACTCATCGCCGGCCACCGTGCGTTGCAGCGCGTCGGCGACCAGCAGGTGGATCCGGGCCGCGTGCGGTGGTGAGGTGGTCCCGGCGACTGATTCGCGGACGAGGTCGTGCGCGAAGCGGAACGAATACGGGTTCCCGGGCGAGGCTGCGAGCAGGCCGAGCTCTTCCAGTTGCTCGATGCGGTCGAGACAGGTCTGCAGGTCGATTCCGGCCGTGTTCGCGAGCAGTGTGAGGTCGAAGTCCCGAGCGATCAGTGCGGCGATCCTCAGGAGGTCTCGGGCGTCGTTGCCCAGTCCGGCCACCCGATCGCGGACGACATCGCGCACGGTGGCCGGCACGGCGGTTCGGGCTGCGGCGTTCTCGGTGAGGGTTCCGCCGTCGGCGAGGAGTCGGGAGAGTTCCCGGACGAGGAAGGGGTTGCCGGCGGTGCGGGCGTGGATGATGCGGGCGGCACCCAGGTCGGGGGCATGGCCGGTTTCGAGGCGGACCAGTTCGGCCACCTCGGCCGGGCCGAGCGGGCCGAGCCGGATCCGGCGGTGACCGGGCAGGCGGCTCGCCGTGGCGAGCATCCGTCCCAACTCCGGGCCGGGCATAGGCGCACGGTCGCGGAGCGCCCCGATCACGGCGATGCCGCCCGGCAGCCGGGCCGTCAGGTAGCTGAACAGGTTCAGCGAGGCGGTGTCGGCCCACTGGAGATCGTCCATAACCAGCACCAGCAGTCGCCTTACCGATACCCGGCCGACGAGCGCGACAACCTGCTCGAACAGGCGGAACTGGGCGCGACTGCACGACAGGCCCGGCGTGGCGGGAACGTCGCTGTCCGTTCCCAGGAGGCGGCCGAGTTCGCCAGTGTGCCAAGTTTGCCGCACTGCGTCGGGCAGAACGTCGAGGAGCGTGCCGACCGCTTCGACCCAGGGCCACATCGACGGTGTGCCGTCCCCCTCCAGGCAGCGGACCCAAAGGACAAGCGCGCCACGCCGGGCCGCCTCGGCACCGGCCTCCTCAAGCAGGCGGGTCTTGCCCGCCCCCGGTTCGCCCTCAACGAGAACGAGTCCCGTGCCTCCAGCGAACGCCGACGCCATCGACTGCCGCAGCACCCGGAGTTCCCTAGCCCGGCCAGCCAGATGATCGGCGATCGGCACCCCGGCGGCGGGTACCTGCCGCCGCTCGTCCGGCGGTTCCTGAGCCAGGCTCGGTCCCAGCACCCGGCGGTGTGCGGCGACCAGGGCCGGGCCGGGATCGAGGCCGAGATCCTCGGCGAGCCGGGCCCGGACGGTCCGGAACACGGACAGCGCTTCTGCCTGCTGGCCGTTGGCGGCCAGAGCGGAGATGTATCCCGCCTGGACGGTTTCGTGCAACGGTGCCATCCGGGCAGCCAGATGCAGTGCCTGAAGGACGCGTTCGGGCTGCCCCAGCGAAATCGCAAGGTCGGCCGCCGCCACGCAGGCGTCGAAGAACTCACCATCGAGCGCGGCGAAGATCGCCTCCGCGGCCAATCCGTAGGTCAGTCCGTCAGCGGCGAAACTCTGCCAGAGCCCCACCGCCCGCGCGTAATAACCGAGCGCCTCATCGGAGCGCTGCTCCGCGACAGCAGCCTTGGCCGCCTCGACCAGCTCACGAAACGTAACAACATCCAGCATGCCGGGACCGGCAGTGAAAAGGTAACCATTGCCACGGCGCTGCAGATACGAGCCACTGCCACGTAATGGCAGCGCCGGCTCCAGCAACCGCCGCAGCCCGCCGACGTACTTCTGCAGGATGTTGACCGCCGACGCCGGGACGTCGTCATCCCAGATCAATTCAACCAGTCCACTCATACTGATCGGCTTGCCCGCACGCGCGAGCAGCAGCGCGAGCAGGTACGCCTGCTGCCGGGGCCCGGCGGACAACTCGACACCGTCCCGCCAGAGCCGCAACGGACCGAGAACCTGCAGACGCAACTGCCCACCCGACGACTCCATGCCTACTCCTACTCTCAGGACGTGCACGTTCGACCGAATGCCTGGGCGAGTTCGGCCGCGCGACAGTGCAGGTCTCGGCCGGTCGGAAATAGCAGGCATTCGGCCGGGGACGATGGTGATGGCCCTGGGCGCGCCAGCGCACCGGCGGTTCGGGCCAGGGCCAGCCGTGTTGACGGCTCCGCCGGCCGACGACACCGGAATCCTTGCTGCGAATTCGCGGGCCGTCGTGGATGGTGACGTGGTGGACAGGCGTGCGACTCGGGTCTTGTCGGGTGGTGCGCTGAAGTCATGTAATCAGCGTGACCCGATCCGGACCACGCAGAAAATTACGCAGGACTGTCAGCGTGCAGTCGGGACAACGTCGTGCGGGCCGCCTCGTCGAGCGGTTTCAGCGGGGCGCCTCCCACCAGCTCGAGCAGGTTCCGCCGTCGTGGGCACCGGATCGGCCTTGGCGATCTTCACCGTGTTCTCCTATCCGCCCCTGGACTGCGGATCCGCCGGCACACACGTGCGGATCGTCATCCCGTGATGCCGGGGCGACCTGCACAATCTCCGGATTGCGGACCGCGACGTCAGCGACGTGCTCGACCGTGATCGTCTCGTTGTCCGTCAACGCATAGGCAGGCACCCCACCAAGACGCCTCAGCGTGGCGTCCAGACAGGCCACGATCGTCGGCAGCGTCCTGTCGAACACCGGGATCACGACCCGGAACCGCGACCAGGCCAGCCACGCGCACCGCTGGACTCCCCGGCCACCGTCAGGGCCGGACCGATGGCCAGGACGTCCGCTCGGCGGCGGGCGCGCGGGGTGCGGGGATCGGCCTTCGGCAACCTCCCGGAGCAACGTGATTCGACTTCGTGGCCGCTCGCTTCCGGGTGACTCGTCAACCACTCCAACTGCACCGCGCAACAGCCCGACACCACGATCAGCCCAGCCGCATCGCATTGATGCTCTTGACACGCTCCAGATAGCACCGTTAATATCACCGAAACATTGTTAGCGCTAACAGCCGCCGGCCAGCGATCCGTGCCGGACGAGACCGAGTCGATGGGCGTGTGCGCTCGAGGCCCAACTGGTCGAGCGGAAGCTCTCTCTCCCACCCTTCGTGATCACCGTCGAAGGATGCCTCACATCAGCAATTAACCGCGTCCGTGCGGCCATTCGTAAAATCGGACACTTCTGCCCGTTGTTAGTGCTGAACGCGCCCAGACGGAAGGTGGGACCTAATGGTTTTCGAGAGGACTGCCGGCAGTCGACGCCGAGGTTTAGCGGCTATTGGTCTTGCTCTCGCGGTGGGAGTGGGTGTGGGTCAACTGACGCCGATCGTGTCGGCCTCGGCGGAGAAGCCCGTGCCGCCGGCGGCACCCGGCGTCGGACCTCAAACCCCGTCGGCCAAGGTGCCACTGGCCGGCGTCGACATGGCTCAGACATACGTGAACCCGATCAATTTGCCCGGGATGGCCGTGCGCAACATCGTCGGGACGATGCCGCCTACTGACGAGAATGTCGCAGATACTTCGCAAATCCCGGCCAGCTTGAACCTGGAGACGTGGACGGCAGCGTCCGGGCGAACTCTCGCGAGCCGATCCACCGCCGGGTTCTCCAGGATTTCCGAGAACTCCGCACGGACCGGGGCGGACTGGTCCGCTCTGAACGTCGACGGGACCATCTATCTCTATGCGTCAGGTGCGATGCAGAACGCACCGAACAACAACCGCACTGTCTGGTCCACCACCGACTACCTCGCGTGGACGCCCCACGAGATGAACCTGGGCCTGGTCGCACCAACCGTCGTGCAGCTCGGCGACAAGTTCTACATGGCCGGCAACAACACGCCGGTCTATCAAGCGAACTCGCCCACCGGGCCGTGGACCAGCATGGGAAGTTTCCTGCGCCCGAGCGGCCAGACCCTGAGCGTTGGCGACGTGCAGTTCTTCCCGGACACGGACGGCCGGCTGTACCTGACGTACAACATCGGCTCGCCGATCATGGGCGCCGAACTCGACCCGAACAATCCCCGGCAGCTCATCAGCGACCCGGTGGTGCTCTGGACCTTCGACCCGCGCCAGGAGTGGCAGCACATCGGTGACAACAAGGCGACCTACACGCATGGGTACGTGGAGGGTTCGCAGCTGTTCAAGGTGCGGGACACGTACTACCTCTCGGTCGCATCCGGTGGCACGGAGTTCACCACGTACGCGACCGGCGTGATGACGTCGAAGAAACCGCTGTCCGGGTTCAAGGTCACCCAGCAGAACCCGATCGGCTACGGAAACAACCATCCGAGTGCGGTATATCCGAACGCCGGGCACGGCAGTTTCGTACTCGACAAGGCCGGTAACCTGGTGTTCTTCTACACCTATGTCATCGCGTACGAGGAGTTCTTCGAGCGGCGACTGGGGATGGACATCTGCAACGTGATCTCGGCCGGTCCGAAACGGGGAGCAATCGATTGCGAATTGTCCAACACGCCGCAACTGGCCCCGGGGAAGAAGATCTCGGGCAGGGACGACACCGGACTCTATAATGTGGCCACCAACAGCCAGGCGTACTGGGCAAGCAGCTATGCGTCCGGGCGCAACCCGTACTACGGAGGGGACCGCTCCCTGTCCACTTGGTGGGAGCCGGCTGACGGCGATACCGCGCCCACGTACATCAGGGGCTTCGGGACCGTTTTCCACATTTCCGCCGCGCAGATCCAGTGGAAGGAACTCGGACGCACGTTCACCAAGGACAACGCGGTGCAGTACACGCTGGAGTACAAGGACATCCCCACCAACACGTGGCGGCCCCTGGTCGACAGGAGTACGAACTCCACCGCGTACACGGCTGACTACGTCACCTTCGACCGGGTGCTGACGAACGCAGTCAGGCTGAAGGTCCTGGGTACGACCGAGACCGTCAAGGTCGGAGTCCACGAACTGAACGTCTTCGGGGAGAACTACAACCTGGCCGTCGAGAAGGGCATGCTCACTCGATAGTCCGGTCGCTGGGCGGTGCAGTAGGAGGGGGCGAGATCAACAGATCTCGCCCCCTCCTACTGGTGCCGCCTCTCGGTACGCCTAGGGGTGCCGATGCGGCTTCCGCACCGTCAACTTCTGGTAATCGGCGGTGTGGGGCTGGTAGATCGGGTTGCCGGAGTAGGCAACGTGGACCCGGTACTCCCCAGGCTGCAGGTCGGCGGTCGGCAGTTCGACGACGGCCTTACCGTCCGCCAGTGGCACGACGTGCACGGTGCCGCCGAAGGTGACGGTGACCTCGCCTGTCGGGGTCGGAGCGTGGTGCTTGCGCCCGCCCGCCGGCCCGACAGTCACGTTCAATCTGAACGTGTCCCCGCGGACAACCGACGCTGGCGCGGCTTTCGCCTGGACCTTGACGGCGGCCGGGCCGGAGGGCACCCCGAACGATGCCGTACCCGCCGACGCCTTCAGGTAGTCGAAGCCGAGGTACTCGGCCTTGACCGTCCGGGCACCCGCCGGCAGATCGGTCGGCAGTGTGACCGTGGCTGCACCGTCGCTCAGGTGGGCGAGCTTCGACCACGAGCCGATGCTGAGCCGCACCTGACCGCCGGTCTCGAACCCGTCAGCCGCTGTGACTGTCACGGTGGCCGTGGTCGTCCGGGCACCGCTCGCGTACGGCTTGACCGCCACCTCGGTGGTGGTCGTGACGTCGCTGTTCGGGATTCCGCGGATATCGTTCCACTCGCGAACGGTCAGCGGGATCACGGTGCCGTGACGCGGGCGGACGACACCCGCGTTGGTCATCGTGATCGCCTTGGCGTTCCAGGTCGGGGCCTCGACGTTCTCGTGACACGCGGCCTGGTACCCCCCACCGTTCGTGTACCGGTCGCCCCAGAGGTAGAACTGGCCGGGGCAGGAGGTGTCACCGGGGTTCGCCTTGAAGATGACCGGTCCCTCGTACCCCTGGTTGGCGACCCAGGTCGTGCGCCCCAGAGCCGGCGCGACCAGTGTCCAGTTGTCGATGTTGCTGTCCAGGAAGTCGGTGTGCTTCTCCGAGAAGATGTCCGAGCCCTGGTTGCCAGCCTCGTTCTTGGTCACCCGGTAGTAGTGGTCACCGACCTTGATCGCGGTCGTGTCGATCCGCGACAGCGGGGCCGGATCCTGCCAGACCCGGGGAGCGGAAAACGTCTGGAAGTCTCGCGTCGTGGCATACCACATCTGCGCGTTCCCCTGACCGGTGCGGTTCACGGGGTCGCTCCACAGCGACTGCGCCCAGAACACGACGTAGGCGCCGATCTCCTCGACCCACAGCGACTCTGGTGCGAAGGCGTTGCCCGCGTTGTCGGGCGCGACCTTCACGTGCCGCTGAGGGGTCCAGTTCACCAGATCGTGCGACTCGAACACCTCGATGTGCTGGGTGTCGTTGATGGCGTATCCACCCTGGTCGTACCAGTTCAGGTCGGTGGCGATCATGTAGAACGTGTCGCCGTCGGGTGAGCGGACGATGTGCGGGTCACGAAGCCCCTGGTCGCCCAGTTGGGAGATGAGTGACGGCCGGCCGCCGGTCAGACCGGTCCAGTCCAGGGCGGTGTTTCCATTGGATGTGGCGAACATGATCTGCTCGCCGTCGGCAATTCCCTCGCCCTTGAAATACCCCATGAAGTACCGCTCGTACTCCTCGGAACGCGGCATGGCGGCGATGGTCACCGGGAACGACTTCTTCTGCGAGGCCGTACCCTTGCTGATGGTCGCCGTCAGGGTGGCGGCAACATCCTCATGGCCGAAGGCAGGGCGACTGACCGCACCCGTCGGGGTGACAAGGCCGGTGGTCGACTTCCAGGTGATAGTCGATCCGAACTCGCCCTTGGCAGCGAGGTCGAGGTTTCCGCGTACCTCGTCGGTGGCGTCCAGGGCCAGGTCGAAGGCGTCACGGTCGACCGCCTGCGCGTCGTCGAACTCGGCCTTCACCACGACGGGGATCTCCCGTGTGGTGACCTCCTGGGCGCCCTTGCGGACAGTCGCCGTGAGCGTGGCTGTCGCGTCGGGCTGTCCCTGCGCGGGTCGGGTGATCCTGCCGGTCGCCGCGACCTTGCGGGCGCTGGCGACAGCGGGCGGGGTGTAGACCTCGACGACCGAGGGGTCCGAACTCGTCCAGGTGATGGCCGAGCCCGACACGGAGCCCACCTTGGGCAGAACGATGTCGTGTACGACCGCGCTGGTCAGGCCGAGGTCGATGGCCGCGGCGTCGGCGCGAACGCCATCGGAGACAGTCTTCTCCGCCAGGACGAGTGTCTCGTCGAGCCCCACTGCCCGGTCGTACACGCGGAAGTCCCGGATCGTTCCGCGGAACGAGTAGTGGCCCGACGTCTGCGAGCGACCGAGGAAGTTGCAGTTGGTTCCCGCGGCGTTCACCGACGGCGCCGTGGTCAGGTCGGTCGACGTCGCGTGGAGCACGCCGTCGAGGTAGAGCCTGCCGGTCCAGCTCGTTCCGTTCGAGTTCAGTGACTGGGTGTAGGTGACATGAGTCCACGCTCCCTCGAGCATGCGGACCCGGTTCTGTTGGAGGTTCGTCGGACCCACCGCGACGCGGAACCGCTGCGTGTTCGACGCAAAGATGGAGCCCTCGGCGCCGGTGTCGACGTCGCACGAGCCGGACTTGCGGCCAAAACCCCACATCTGGTGCTCGCCGACGTTCGCCGGGTCGACCCACACGTCATAGTCGACGGTGAGGTTGGACATGCCGGCGGTAATGTCCTTCGGTAGCGCCACGTATGCGCCGTCGAGGGCGCTCTCGTAGGAGTCGGGGTTGAACCTGACTCCTTCGCCGGTCAGGGCCGCCTTCTCGGGATTCACGAGCGTGGCGTTCGCCGCCGCGCCGGCGCTACCCGAGTTGACCAACGTCGTCCCACTGGTCTCGTCGAGGGCGAAGTGGTGCACAAGACCCTCGTCCAGCTGCTTCTCGGCAGCGTGCGAGGGCGTCGCCGCGAACGAGACCGAGAGAAGCGCACCCAGTGCCAGGACCGCGACACCTCTGCCCTTGCGACTCAGTCCGAGACGTGGCCTTCGTTGTCGCAGTCTCAACTGATCCTCCTTGATCGGGGTGGCGTTCTCTCTGAGGTGGACAGGACCTGTTGACGCTAACTACGGGGTGCTGGCAGGTCAACGCAGTGCGTTGCGGCCTGAGGCCACGGAGCACTCTGGTTGATGTGCCCACCGGTCGGCCTGTCGGGGCTCAGATGGTGATGCGGTACCAGGTCGAGCTCTCGTCGAGTCTTCTCACCGGAAGCCGCAGTGTCTGCGGCGCTTCGGCGGGCCGTACCCGCCCCAGCGTCGTTGCTCGGGGCGCGGAGGACTATTCGTACGGGTCCTTGGGGGCGGTCACCTGTCGCCAGGATTCGACGTCGATATAGGGGATCTCTTCGTCGTTGATGGAGTCGCGGGTGACGCGGTCGGTGTAGCGGCCGGTGACCTGGATCCAGGTGTCGTTGGCCAGACCGGTGGGCGCGTTGCCAGCCATGCCGAGTTTGACGGGTCGGCCATCGGCGGCGCAGCAGGACAGGATCATGCGGGCGAGGATCGGTTGCCCGTCGGGCCCCGGGGTGGTGAAGCCGGTGAGCTGGACCCGCCGGGTGCCGATCGACTGGCCCTTGTCGAACAGGGCTCGGGAGGCGTAGTCGAACACGGTGGTCGTTGCCGGATCGCCGGCGGGCAGGGGAGGGTAGTCGTAGTCGTAGTCCTGCTCAGCCGTGAGTGCGGTGCCTGCCTGGCCGGCGGCGTACGAGCCGAGCGCGGGTGGGGTTACGAGCAGCAGACCAAGCGCGGGTAGGAGAAGCAGCCAGGCGACTCGTGGTTCGTGGTGCGCGTGTTCGTCGGGGTTGTTCCGATCCTCGTGCGCGTCGGTGTGGGGAAGCAGTTCGTACCAGAGGGTCATCACCGCGACGGCGATCAGCAGCAGGCTGGCGGCAATGAGGAACGGTCGCAGCCCTTCCTTGACGTAGCGCAGGTAGAGGTCCGTGACGCTGGCCCGCAGGACCGCGGCTCCGAAGAAGGTCATGACACATGCCTGGGCTATCCGGTTCACAGCAGCACCATCCCGGTGATGACGGCGACCGCGACGGCGACCGTGAAGGTGGCCGGCGCGAATCGAGCGGCGAAGCGACGGCCGAAGATGCCGGCCTGCATGGAGATCAGTTTCAAATCGACCATCGGGCCGACCACCAGGAAGGCCAGCCGGGCGGTGAGGGAGAACTGCGACAGCGAGGCGGCGACGAACGCGTCCGCCTCGGAGCAGATCGACAGCAGCACCGCGAGCACGGCCAGGGCGAGCACGGACAGCACCGGCTGCTCGGCGAGGGTCTGCAGCCACCGCTCGGGGACGACAACGTTGATGGTGGCCGCGGCCATCGCGCCGATGACGAGGAAACCGCCGGCGTGGACCACATCGTGCCGTACCGCGGACCAGAACGCTTCCCCGCGTCGGAGCCCGTCCAGGTCGGGGCGACGGGGGAGTCGGATCCAGTCGGCGCGGCCCAGTCGCAGCCAGAGCCAGCCCATGATCATGGCGACGATGAGGCTGGCGACCGCGCGGGCGAGGACCATCTCCGGGTTGTTGGGAAAGGCCACGGCCGTGGCGACGAGGACGATCGGGTTGATCGCCGGCGCGGCGAGCAGGAATGCCAGTGCCGCCGCTGGTGTGACGCCGCGGCGGATCAGGGAGCCCGCGATCGGCACGGCCCCGCACTCGCAGCCGGGCAGGATCACCCCGGCGGCGCTGGCGACCGGCACGGCGAGGACGGGATGCTTGGGCAGGGCCCGGGCCCAGAACGAGCGGGGTACGAAGACCGCGATCACGGCGGAGAGCAGCACCCCGAAGACGAGGAATGGCACGGCCTGCACCATCACCGAGACGAACACCGTCGTCCAGGTCGCCAGCGACGGCGCGGACAGCAGTCTCGCCAGGGGGGCGCGCAGGAAGATGAGCAGCACCAGCACGGCGGCGAGGATCTCGACCGAACCGATCCGGCCGGCCAAGGGAAACCGGGGCCGGTGACCCTGGTCGTGCCGAGCAGCATCGAGGCCGGGCGGCGTGCCATGTGCGTCCACGGGCGCGTCGGGGGCGGTGCTGGTGATCGGCTCGGATGCGGCCACGCCGCCCCCTTCTCTGCTCTGGGCTGTGGACACGACGTCAGCGCCGGGTCGCGGTGCGCGGGAGCCCAGCCCAGCAGATCGGGGATGGGCTCCCACGCGGTGCGGATGGATCAGTTGACGGTGCCGATGGAGACGGCGCCGCGTCCGACGACCGCGCCATCGTTGGTGACGACGGCCAGTTCGCCGTACAGCTCACGCCCGGCGCTCGGGGCGGATTGCGCGGTCACCGTCCCGGTGAGGGTGGCGGTGGCGCCGTTGGGCAGGGCGAGCGGGGTCGGCGGAGTGTCCAGCGTGCCCAGCGACGACGCCGAGAACGAGTCCCGGTAGTCGTAGGCGGTGCTGGTGTTCGGTCCGTCGACCGCGTACCCGTCGACGACGACCCGGTAGGTGCCCGCCGGCGGGTTGGCGATGCTGACCGCTTCCTCGGAGTCACCGTCGGCGGACTGGCCGACCTGCGCGTCGCCGCGGAACACCGTCAGGTCCAGATCCGCACCCAGGTTGGCGGTGTTGCCGATCCGGGCCGTGAAGCTGGTGGCGCCGGCCGGAACGTCCACCAGGTACTCCTGCTGATCGCCCTCGGCGATGGTCGGCCGCTCGGCGTGCACGCTGGACAGCGGGCCACCCTGACCGGTCACTGCGACCGGGCCGAAGGTGTTGGTCAGCGTCCAGGTCGCCGGGGTTGGCTGGCCGGCGGTGAGCGCCGGCAGTTCGATCACGGCCGGCTCGACCTGTACGCCCTGCACCCGGGCCTGCAACTGGAACGGGTTGTTCGACGCCGGGGAGGTCCGCCGTGCCTCCACCTCGATCTCCCAGACCCCGGCGATCGGGTTCTGGTAGTCGCGCTCCTGCGGCTTGCAGGCGGCGGCGTCGGAGAAGTTGGTGTAGCAGGCGGTGCTCACCGTGCTGTCCACCGGCACGCCGTACGGGTTGATGGCGATGAACCGGGTCTGCGACCCGGTGGCGATGCCGGACAGGTTCACCTGCAACGCCCCAGCGCCAGCCGGCACGCTGACGAAGTACGAGGTGAAACTGTTGCGCGCCACCGAGCCCTCAGCGGAGAACGAGTAGCCGGGCCTGGTGACGTCGTTGGCGGCCACCACGACGGCGGAGACCTCGAAGTCGAGCACCGAGGTCTTCGGGTCGTCCACGGTCAGGATCGTGCCGTGTGCGCCGAGGGACTTCGGCTTGGCGGTGACCGGGATCGTGACGGTCTTGTTCAACGGCAGCGCGACCGTCTTGGGTGCGGTGAAGGTGCCGTCGTTGCCGCGCAGGGCCAGCTTGTGGCTGATGGTGCCGGCCGGGCCGCTGGTCCGGGTGACCCTGACCGGGTAGGTGCGGCTCTGGCCGGCCTTCTGCCCGCCCTCGGCGGCGGTGCAGCGGTTGTAGACGCCGGCGCCGCGGTTCGGGTTCGGGACGAACCGGCTCAGGTCGCGGTCGTAGCGGGTGAGGTTCTCCGACAGTTCGGTGCAGACCGGGGCGTCGGAGACGTACGAGCGGGTCTCGACGGGCTTGGCGAGCAGCTTCCACGCGCCGGGAACGTTGAACATGCCGTAGCCCTGCGCGTACGTCGCCACACCCGCGATGGGCTCGGCGGAGGTGTAGATGGCCCGGCGCAGCGCGGCCGGGGTGACACCCTTGTCGGTGGCCTTGGCGGCAGAGAGCAGCAGGGCGGCTGCGCCGGCGGCCTGCGGCGAGGCCATCGACGTGCCGTTGAGCATCTGGTAGCCCGGCGGCAGCGGGTAACCGGCCTCGGCAACCGGGCCGCCCGGCTGCCAGGTCGGCGCGGTGGAGATCGCCGATCCGGGGGCGGTGATGTTCGGCTTGAAGCCACCGTCCTCGCGCGGGCCGCGGGAGGAGAAGTTGAACAGCGCGTTCTTCTTGGCACGCCGAGCGGCGCGCGGAGCTGAAGCGGCTGGTCACCCATCCGGACACCGACCCGGAGGTACGCGCCGAGGCGGTGCGCCGGCTCAGCCGGCTGCCCCGGGACTCCAGCCTGGTGCGGCTGCGCTCGCGCGACCAGATCGACGGCCGCCCACGCGGGGTGCTGACCCGCTTCGGGTTGTCCCGGGTGCGCTTCCGCGAGCTGGCTCTTCGCGGCGAGCTGCCCGGGGTGCGCAAGGCGTCCTGGTGATGTCAGCACATGTACCACCGCGCGCAGGTCGTCCGACGTGGCCCGGCCGACCTGCTACACGCCGCTGGTGACATCGAAGTGGTGGGCGAGTCAGGGTCGGTCAGGGAAGCCACGGCGCGCATACCTGCACTGCGGCCGGATGTGGCGGTCCTCGACGTGTTTCTCGCCGAGAAGACGGTCAAGAACTACGTGTCGAGCCTGCTGGCGAAACTGGGGCTGGAACGGCGTACCCAGGCCGCCGTACTGGCCACCCGGTTGCTCGGCCAGTGCTCCTGAACCTCAGTCACCCAACGGATCGCTCCAGCGCGGACGCATGCCGCGCGGTTCGGCTGGCTCCACAGCGCCTTCACCACTCAGCCTCAGGGCGCGCTCCCGCAGGTTCACCAGGCCACCAATGGCCGCGTCGGGCCCATGCCCACCCCGATGTCGTCGACGGTGCGCAACCTGACAGCGGTCTCCACGGCGTTGTTGATCTCGGTCCGCAGGGTCGCGGCCATCGGGGTCCGTAGCTCGACGATGGCACGCCGGACGTCCCCGATCGTGGAACCGAGTTCGTCGACTGCGGCGTTGATCCGACAGCCGACCTCCGGGTAGGGCGATCAGCGGCGGGCCGCTCCGCACTGCTGGTGCTCCGGGCACGACCATGCCCGACCGGTACACCGGCCGGGCATCTGCGATCGCTTCGGTCAGATCAGCCAGCGGTTCTTCTGCACGAAGGGCAGCTTGGCCCACTGCCGGCCCAGGCCCCAGGTGTGCCCGGCGTAGGTCAGGGCGAGCACGACGGCACCGATCGCGTAGACGACGTGGTAGTCGGTGACCGGGTTGGTCGAGCCGCTCGGCTTGCCCGCGCTGGTGTGCTGGGCGAGCGGCCATTCGGCCGCCCACATCATGGCCATCATGAGGCCGGCTGCCGCCGCGGCCAGGCGCATACCGATGCCGAGGATGAGCGCGAGGCCGATACCGAGCAGGCCGAGCATGAACGCCCAGTTGGCCCAGGCGTCGCCGGCGATGCTGTGGAAAAAGCCCTGCAACGGTCCCACCTCGACATTGGCCAGGAAACCCTTGGTCGGTGATCCGCCGTTGAGCCACGACTTCGCCGCAGGCGTCGCGTAGCCGAAGCCGAAGGTCTTGTCCAAGAACGCCCACAGAAAGACGAACCCGGTGGCGATTCGCAGCACGGCGAGGGCCCGGGCGGCGGTCTTGGTGAGCATGGCCCCGGGCGCCTCGACGTGTTCGAGGTGCGCCTCGCGGATCCGGTCGATGGTGGTCATCGTTCCTCCTCAATCGTTCTTCCGCCCCTGACTCTGCTCCGGTCGACGCTTCGCCGCCCGGGCCGAACCACCCGACCCGCACGGGACCAAAGTCCTGATCGCTCGGCCGATGGGGCCGGCAGGCCGGTCTCGTCGAGCGGATCGTCCACGAGCACACGGTTCATCAAGGCCTCGCTCGGAGCGCTGGGGTCATCGAACGTGAGGCCACGATTCGTAGGCCACTGCCCGGCGGAGCCACAGCGGGCCGGCGAACTGGCGGCTGGCCCGGCCGACGAGACGGCGTCTGCTGCGCTCCGCCCTCAGGCGAGCGCCCGGATGGGGCAACCGTCCTCAGCCGCCGGTCGGGACCCGCCAGGTCAATGTTGTCCCGGTACCTTCGCGTGCGGCGCCGATCTCGAAGCTGCCGCCCAGATCCTGGGCGCGTTCACCCATGTTGACGACACCGCCGCGGGCGAGGGTCGGGTCGAATCCTTTGCCGTCGTCCTCGACGCACATGACGACTTCGCCGTCGGCGGCCCGCAGCGAAACCCGGGCACTGGTGGCTTCGGCGTGCCGGGCGATGTTCGACAGGGCCTCGCGAAGCACGGCGATCAGTTCGGGCTTGATGTCGTCGGGGATGGCGCTGTCCACTGGTCCGGAGGTGTCCAGGACGGGCCGGAACCCGAGGGTCTCGGCCGCCTGCGCCACCGTCTCGTTCAATTCGGCGCGTAGGGACGGGCCGGTCGGGGTCCGTAGTTCGAAGATCGATCGGCGGATGTCGCGGATGGTGGCGTCGAGGTCGTCGACGGCGGCGTTGATGCGCTTGGCTACCTCCGGTCTCCCGGCCTGGTGCACAGCGCCCTGCAGTTGCATGCCGGTGGCGAACAGCCGCTGAATGACCACGTCGTGCAGGTCCCGGGCGATGCGTTCCCGGTCTTCGAGTAACACGAGCTGCTGGCGTTCCTCCTGAGCCCGGGCCCGTTCGAGGGCCAGGGCCGCCTGCCCGGCGAAGGTCGACAGCTGCGCGGCGTCCTCGTCGCCGGATGATTGCCCGGGTGGTTGAGTCACGATGAGCACGCCGTGCAGGGTGTCCGGGCCGGCGAGCGGGACGGCCATCGCCGGACCGTCCGGCACCGGCCACGGCCACTCGATGGCGGCGCGAAGGTTTTCGACGGCGCGGAACTTCTCCTTCCCGAAGGCCGCGGCGGCGGCCGGCTCCACGGGAACGAGCTTGCCGGCAAGTTCGCCGTACGACGGATCGGTGCCGTCGGCCACCTCGATCGAGTATCTGGCGTTCACCTCGTCGTACAGCATGACCAGGACGAGCTCGGAGCCGGACACCTCACGGGCACGCCGGGCGATCAGCCGCAGCGCCTCGGTGCGCTGGACGGTGCCGAGGAGCACGCTGGTGATCTCAGCGGTGGCGGCGAGCCAGCGTTCGCGGCGCTGGGCCAGTTCGTAGAGCCGCGCGTTGTCGATGGCCACTCCGGCCGCGGCGGCCAGTGCGACGACGATCTCCTCGTCGTCCTGGCCGAATTCGTCGGCACCCTGCTTCTCGGCGAGGTAGAGGTTGCCGAAGATCTGGTCGCGGGTGCGAACCGGCACGCCGAGGAAGCTGTGCATCGGGGGGTGGTGCGGCGGGAAGCCGTACGAGTCGGGGTGCTCGGTGATGTAGGGCAGCCGCACCGGGCGTGGGTCGGTGATCAGCAGACCGAGGATTCCGCGGCCGTGCGGCAGGTCGCCGATCCTGGCGTGCACGGCCGGGTCGATGCCGTGGGTGATGAAGTCGCTCAGGTCGGTGCGATCGGCGCCGAGTACGCCGAGCGCGCCGTAACGGGCGCCGGCGAGCGCGCACGCCGCCCCCACGATGCGTTGCAGGGTGCTGCGCAGGTCCAGATCCGTGCCGATGCCCACGACGGCGTCGAGCAGCGATCGCAGGCGCTCCCGGCTCGCCATCACCTCGCCGACCCGGTCGAGCATCTCCTGCAGGAGTTCGTCGAGCCGGACACGGGAGAGCGGGCTGAGCCCGAGCGACGGCCGTTCGATCCGGTCGTCCGCCGATGGATGGTCCACCATGACGGTCAGACTAACGCGGACCACGGATTACGGACCGACGCCGGCCTGCCATTGGCGGAAGGCCGCCGGTGGCGGCCCCGCAGATATCGAGAGCCGTCCGCCGCTCCGCTCAGTTCACGTGGTCGGGGTCATGGACGACGTCGGCGACGTCCCGCCGCGGGGTGGGTCGTCCGGGCGTGCCGTAGCCGATGCGGATTGCCAGCTGCGGATATCCGGTCCGGCCGAGGGAGCGCCGCAGCTGGTCACGGGCAGCCGGTACCTCGATCGGTTGCGAGATCATCGAGGTGACCAGGCCGGCGTCGGTTGCGGTCAGCAGAACCTTCTGCAGGGCCTGGCCGGCGTTGATCTGGTCCACCGGCCGGTCGCCGGCCACGCCGAGGACGCCGACCAGCGGTTCGGGATCGTGCGCACGGGCGGGTGTGCGGCGTCGGTTGCCGAAAGCCCGCTGTGGCAGCAGGTTCCGCGGTTCGGGCAGGGGCGCGCCGGCGCCCACCGGAACGCCGTCGGGCGCGTCGTCGGCGTGGATCCAGCTGATCAGCTCGGCTTGGTAGCGGGCGTCGCGGCGCAGCACCCGGTCGGCGCTGCCGGCGATCTCCGCGAAGCCAGCCAGGGCGGTCATGCCGACCAGCAGGTCGAGCCACGCGGATTCGCTGCGCGCCGCGTCGATGAGGCGGATGCGAACGTCAGCCGGCACCGGTTCGGGCCAGAACGGCCCCCGGTTGCTGTGCCGGCGGTCGATGGCGGCGTGCAGGTCCTGCTCGACGTAGGTCGGTGCCCTTTCCGGGCCGGGGACGAGCCGGGCGATCACGGCGGGTTCGGCGGAGCGGGGGCGCGGGTACACCTCGGCGGGCCGGCTGCGCAGAGCGAGGGCGAGGCGGGCGTTGTAGGTGGCGGCGCCGCATGCCAGGCGGATCGCCCAACCGGACCGGTCTGCGACGGCGAGCTGCCGGGCCGGGTCGGCGACGACCTCGATGGCGCCCTCACGCAGTCGGAACAGCCACGGCTGGCTGTTGTGCATCGACGGCGCGCGGATGCCGGCCTCCGCTGCCGCTTGCAGGTCCGCGTCGCGGTAGCCGTTCACGGCGGGTCTCCTTAGCGCTGGTCGAGGGGAACGACGACAACCGGACACGTCGCTTCGGTTGCCACGGTCAGGGGTACGTCGTCGGTGCGGGCCCGGTCGGTACTCCCAAGCGCCGGAAGTACCGCCGGGACGTCCGGCCAGCCGATCGCGACGGGACGGCATGCGTGTCGCAGCACCCGGCGTGCGTCCGGCCGCCTGCGTCGGCGTCGATGCCGACCGCGGTCGAGCCGCCCATGGTGGTCGCCTACTTCCCGCGGGTGATGACGTCGCGGGGATCGCGGCGCGGTGCGGCGGGCACGGGTGCGCGGTCGGGCTGGTAACCGAGCCGGACCGCCAGGTACGGCTCTCCGATGTGGGAGACCAGGCGTCGCAGCAGATGGCGGGGCCACTCAGGCTCGACAGCGTCGCTCAGCGGAGCGGTGGCCAGGCCGTCGGCGGTGGCCAGCAGGAGCAGCGCGGACAGCGCCTCACCGCCGCGGAGCAGGTTGACGCGCTCCTCGCCGTTGCCGAACAGGACGACGTAGGCCGCACCCTGGTCGTGCACCGCGCCGGCGGTGAGTTTCGCCGTGGCGTCGGGGAAGAAGTCGCGCACGGGTACGCGCCGCAACTCCGGCTTGACCGCGGTGGTCGGCGGCACGCCGTCCCCAGCGTGTTCCGGCCGGTGCGTCCAGCGGTGCAGGTCGGCGCGATAGGCCGGGTCGTCCAGCTCGACGGCGCCGGCGATCTCGGCCGAAACGGCGAGCATGGCCACCTGGTCCGGCCGCAGCGCGTGCAGATAGGTGCCTTCCGCCTCGACGAAGCGGCGCAGCTTGGTCAACTCGACGTCGGCCACCGGTCGGTCGCCGAAGGCCCGCCGGTCGGTGCGGCGGTGGGGGATGGCTGCGGCCATGCGCACCGTCTCCGGATCGGGTGGCACCGGCCGACCGAGGGTGATCCGGGCCAGCAGGTCGGGCCGCGCCGGGTCGGGCAGGCGTTCGACCGTCACGGACCAACCGGCCGCGGCCAGGTAGGTGCGGGCATGGTGCAGGGCGGCGCCGCAGCTGAGCAGCAACAGCCGGTCGTCGGGGTCGATGCTGTCGACGCGGCGGTCCTCCTCGGCGAACAACAGCATTGCCTCGCCGCTGATCCGCCAGCTCCAGGGCTGGGTGTTGAAGATCGACGGCGCGTGCTGTGCGGCGCGGGCGGCCTGTTCGAGCGGTGTCATGGGGAAACCTCCGTATCTGTCACCACCACCTTGCCGTTTGCCCGCCCCGGCCGTTCAGGGCCGAAGGTCCCGTTCCACCGGCCGGCCGGTACCCGCGAGAGCTGGTCCACCGGTGCGTGCACGTGCGCTGTGTCGCGCATTGGTTCCGCCGGGCTCGGCCATGCCGGTGGGCGGCACCCGCGCCAGGCTTCGTGGGATGTGGTGGCCATTGCCCCTCCTTCGTCTCCTCCCGGCCCCGCCGAGTGACGACCCGCGGTTAAGGGCCGGAGGTCCGGACGGGTCCCGACCCGTCCGGACCTCCGACCTCAGCCGCGTGCGGCCCAGTCGCCGAGGGCCCAGTCGCGGACCTCGGGCATGTCCTCCAGGTGCTCCACCACGTACGTCTCGTGGCGGTCGAGCTGACTCTGGCACCAGGCTTTGAGGTCGGTGGCGCCGCGGGGGAGGCGCTTGGCGTTGTTGATGGCGTCCATCACGAGGTGGTACCGCGACGCCTTGTTGCGCACCGTCATGTCGAACGGGGTGGTGGTAGTGCCCTGCTCGATGAAGCCGCGGACGCGGAACCGGTCCGCGTCGGGGCGGCCGTGCACGAGTTGGTGGATCGCGCCGGGGTAGCCGTGGAAGGAGAACACCACGTCGACGGTGTCGGTGAACAGCTCGGTGAACAGGGTCTCGCTCATGCCGTGTGGGTGGTCCTTGGGTCGGGCCAGGGTCATCAGATCGACCACGTTGACGACGCGGACCTTGAGGCCGGGCAGCTTGTCGCGCAGGATCTGTGCCGCCGCGACGGTCTCCATGGTGACCACGTCGCCGGCGCAGGCGAGGACGATGTCGGGGTCGCTGGTGCCGTCGTCGGTGCCGGCCCAGTCCCAGACGCCCGCACCGCGGGCGCAGTGTTCGATCGCCTCGTCCATGGAGAGGTACTGCAACTGCGGCTGCTTGTCGATCACGATCAGGTTGATGTACGACCGCGACCGGAAACAGTGGTCGGCCACCGACAGCAGGGTGTTGGCGTCCGGCGGCAGGTAGACCCGGGCGACGTCGCCGCGCTGGGTGAGCACCACCTGGATCAGGCCCGGCCCCTGGTGGGAGAAGCCGTTGTGGTCGTTGCGCCACGCCGTCGAGGTGAGCAGCACGTTGAGGCTGGGCACCCTCTCGCGCCACGGCAGGTTCTTGGCCTCCTGCAACCACTTGCCGTGCTGCACGGTCTGCGAGGCACTGACCATGGCGAACGCCTCGTACGTGGCGAACAGGCCGTGCCGACCGGTCAGGTTGTAGCCCTCCAGCCAACCGTGGCAGTTGTGCTCGCTGAGCACCTCCATGACCCGGCCGTGGCGGCTGGTGGCCACATCCTGCGGCGTCACCCGCTCCATGAAGGCGCGGTCAGAGACCTCGAAGACGGAACCGAGCCGGTTGCTGTTGGTCTCGTCGGGGCAGAACAACCGGAACCGGTCGGCGTTGCGGAGGTAGATGTCGCGCATCATCTCGCCCAGCCTGCGCGTCGACTCGGTCCGCTGGTGCGCGGGCCGGGGCACGTCGACCGCGTAGGCACGGAAGTCTGGCAGGTCCAGATCCCGGGTCAGCACGCCGCCGTTGGCATGCGGGCTGGCGCTCATCCGCAGGTCACCGTCGGGAGCCAGGTCCCGGACCAACGCCACGGGCGCGCCGGCGGCATCGAACAGCTCCTCCGGACGGTACGACCTGAGCCAGCGCTCCAGCAGCGCGAGGTGCTCCGGGTTGTCCTTGACGCCGGACAGCGGCACCTGGTGTGACCGCCAGGTCCCGGTGACGGTGATCCCGTCGACGGAATCCGGACCGGTCCAGCCTTTCGGTGACCGCAGGATGATCAGCGGCCAGGTCGGGCGGGTGCCGTCCCAGGAGCCGTCACGGGCGGCGGTCTGGATGTCGCGGATCCTCGTCCAGGCGGTGGCGAGGGCGGCGGCGAAGCGGTGGTGCATGCCGGGCAGGTCGGAGCCCTCGACCTCGATGACGTCGTAGCCGTGGCCACGCAGCAGGTTGCGTACCTCCTCGGGATTCTTTCGCCCCAGCACGGTGGGACCGGAGATCTTGGCATCGTTGAGGTGCAGGATCGGCAGGACCGCGCCGTCGCGCTCGGGGTTGAGGAAGGACACCCCCTTCCAGGAGCCCTCCAGGGGCCCGGTCTCGGCCTCACCATCGCCCACCACCGCGACGGCCAGCAGGTCCGGGTTGTCCATGACCGCGCCGAACGCGTGGACCAGGACGTAGCCCAGCTCGCCGCCCTCGTGGATGGAGCCGGGGGTGGTCACCGACACGTGCGACGGGATACCGCCCGGACTGGAGAACTGCCGGAACAGGCGCAGCATCCCGGCCACGTCCTGGCTGACGTCCGGGTAGATCTCGCTGTAGGTGCCTTCCAGATACCCGGCGGCCACCAGCGCCGGGCCGCCGTGCCCCGGACCGGCCAGGTAGATCGCCTGTTGACCGGTGTGCCGGATCAGCCGGGACACGTGCGCGTAGATCAGCGACAGGCCGGGGCTGGTTCCCCAGTGACCGAGCAGACGCGGCTTGATGTGCTCAGCCGACAGGGAATCGCGCAGCAACGGATTGCCCTGAAGGTAGATCTGACCGATGGTCAGGTAGTTGGCGGCGCGCCACCACGCGTCCAAACGGGCGAGTTCGGTGTCGTCGAGCTCGGCGAGCGTACGGGACTCGGATACGACCGCGGTCACGGTGGCTCCTTTCACAGATCTCGGCTGGTCAGGAGTCACGCTAGGCCCAGCCGGGGTCGGCGACCCAGGGCCGGAAGCCGTCCGCCCAAGGACCTTTGGCCCCCCGCTCCGCGCCCTCAGGGCGCTGCCGCTCCGATCGGCCACGGCCAGCTCCCCGACCGCGTCGGCGGCTGTGGTCCGGTTACACCCGCGCTTCCCGGCCGGTGACCCGGAAAGGCATGGCTGGCTCCTGTGCAGCGAAGGGGCGAGCGTCGCCACCGCCACGCACCGGGCGAGCACGTTCACGACGCCCATTCCGCGCGCTGCTTGATGCCCAGCAGCATCCGGCGCTCCATGACCAGACTCCCGGCTCCATGGGTTCAGACCTGCGGAATCTCGCGGACCACCGCCACCGTGCACGGCGACCGGTGCAGCAGGTGCTGGCTGACCGAGCCCAGCAACATCCCGCGCAGAGCGCCGCGCCCGCGGCTGCCGACCACGACCAGTTGCGCTCCGGCGGCCGCCTCGGTGAGCGCGTCGGCGGGGTGCTCGGCCAGGTACGTCGCGGTTGCCTGCACGTCCGGGTACTTCTGGTGCCATTCGGTCAGTAGCTCGCGGACGGCGTCGCTCTGCTGCTCGATGATCCGCTCCGCCACGCTCGGGCGTTCCCCGACCAGGCCGGCCGTGGGCCGACAGGCACCGGCCGGTGCCAGCACGTGGCCTCGCTCTCCGCCTGGGGTCTGTTTCACAAGGGCGGCCAGTCCTTGTGAAACAGGCCCTGAACGGAAGGGGGTGCCGCCGCTGGTGTCGAGCCGCACGGCAGGGTAGGAAGGACGCATGATCCGTGTCTTCCTGCTCGACGACCACGAGGTCGTCCGTCGCGGCCTGGTTGACCTGTTGCAGGCGGCCGGCGACATCCAGGTGGTCGGCGAGTCCGGTCTGGCGCAGGAGGCGACCCGGCGGATACCGGCGCTGCGGCCCGACGTCGCGGTGCTCGACGCCCGGCTGCCGGACGGCAACGGCATCGACGTGTGTCGCGACGTGCGGGCTGTTGATTCGACGATCAAAGGGCTGATCCTGACGTCGTACGAGGACGACGAGGCGTTGTTCGCGGCGATCATGGCCGGCGCCGCAGGATACGTGCTCAAGCAGATCAAGGGCACCGACCTGGTCGACGCGGTACGACGGGTGGCGGCCGGGCAGTCACTGCTCGACCCCGCGGTCACCCAGCGCGTCCTGGAGCGCATTCGCAACGGCGTCGAGCAGCCTCGTGAACTCGCCAGCCTGACCGACCAGGAACGCCGGATCCTGCAGTTCGTGGCCGAGGGCCTGACCAACCGGGAAATCGCTGGCCGAATGTTCCTCGCCGAGAAGACCGTCAAGAACTACGTGTCCAGTCTGCTCGCCAAACTCGGCCTGGAACGCCGTACCCAGGCTGCGGTGCTGGCCACCAAGCTGCTCGGCGAGCGCCCGCACAGGGCCGGTGGACCTATCTAGTTGCGCTGCCCACGGAGGTTGGTCGAGGTTGTGTGACGACACGATCTGATGTCGTAGGTAGGTGAAGGCGTCCTGCATGAGGTGGGCACGCAACAAACGCAGCGACGACGCCACCGCCGTCTACGCCTCCTGAATGCAGCCAATTGTGGTCGTAGGGCCGCCGGCTGCCGGCGATGTCGGATCTCAGGACGAGAGGTGCAGGGGGATGGATGAGCACGCCGGTAGCCAATTGTCTTGGGACAATGAGTTGCGGATAGTGTGGGGACAATCTGACCGAGAGTCAAGGATTGTCGTGGGGCAATCGACGTAGGGGTGACACGTGCCAGTGCACTCGCGTTACCTGGACATCGCGTCCAAGATCCGAGAGCGGATCGAAGCCGGGGAGTGGGAGCCAGGCTCGCGGCTTCCGACCCTCAACGAACTAGCCACCGAGTACGACGCCAACCGCGATACCATCGGCCGCGCCATCGCCCTACTTGAGGCCGAGGGCTATCTCTGGGCCGTTCAGGGACGCGGTATCGCCGTTCGATACGGCACCATGCGTCCACGCCGGCCGCGTGGCGACTTGGTCAAGCGCAACGAGCAAGCAACCGGGTACTCGTTTCCCTCAGCAAGCAGCCAGGAGGTTTGGGTTCGCCACGGCAAGGCCGTCAACGCTGTGGCTCGCCTGGACGACCCGCGCATCGCCAAGCTTCTCGGTGTCGAGCCTGGCACCGAAGTGCTCCGCCGATTCCGGGTTACCGGACCAGCCTCGGAAGCTCCATTTCAGATCAACATCTCCTGGATTCATCCCCGCGTTGCCAACATCGTTGCTGACCTGGACGCGAACCCCGCGGCGGGTGAGTGGCTGTACCACATCGAGAGAGCGGGCCACTGGCCGATCAATTGGATGGAACTTCACCGCGCCCGGATGCCCAGCAAGGACGAAGCTGCCCTGCTGGAGATTCCAACCAACCTCCCCGTACTGGAAATCGTACGAGTTGGCACCTCCGGGGCTGACAAGAAGCCGGTCGAGGTGACCGAGTACGTGGTCGCGAGCGACCGGGTTGAGACAGTCCACGTCTTGCACCGGGACGGAAGCGCCCGCGAGCCCTGGCCCGACGGCGAGCAAGGGGGTGGGAGTGACTCATGACCATGACCGTCAAAGTCGCCAGCCGAACTCACCAAGGCTATGTCCGGAAGAGGAACGAAGACTCCTACCGTCAAGGGGAATGGCTCTATGCCGTTGCAGACGGTCTCGGCGGCCACGTCGCCGGGGACATCGCCAGCAGTACAGCGATCGATGCCATCAAGCCGTACGACCGCCCCATGCAGGCAGAGGAACTGGCCAGTTCCTTGGGGCGGGCAATCAACGAAGCAAGCGAGGCTTTACGCCGGAAGGTCCGTGAAGATCGGAAGCTCGCGGGCATGGGAACCACGCTGGTCGCTTTGCTGCGTTCCGGCGGCAACGCAGTCGTGGCGAATGTGGGGGATTCCCGCGCCTACGTGATCCGACGGCGAGGCTCCAGCGTCAACACGCTGCTTCAGATAAGCGAGGATCACACCTATGAGCACCTTGTCGCCAACGCCGAGATAGTGCCGAACCTTCGCGAGAAGCTGTCCAGGTTTCTCGACGGACGGAACGACGGCCGCTCTCCCGACCTGACCCCTATCCAGCTTCATCCCGGCGATCGGATCCTGTTGTGCTCGGACGGACTGAGTTCGTATGTGCCTCATGAGCAGGTGCGAGCAACCCTCGACTCGGATCGCAGTCCGGGAGAAATCGCCGACGAGCTTGTCGCCCTAGCGCTCAACCAGGGCGGGCAGGACAACGTCACCGTAATCGTCATTGACGTGACCTAGCGACAGGGCACTCCCCCCGTGCAGGACGGATGGCACACCGGCTGCCGTGTCGGGTCGCAGGACCTGCGTGACAGATCACTCTCGGGACGTGGGTGACACGTCCGACTAGACGATCTTCAGGTCAGGGTAACCGCTCGGGGGTCGAGCGGCTGGCTCGTAGCGCCCCAGGATCGGCGGTGCTGGCTGATCAGGCAGGTTTTCCGCGCGGGTTCCATATCACCCAGACCCAGTGGCGACGGGCTCGGTCGTGGCCGCCGAGGTGGTGTGTGCGTGGCCGTGCCGCCGGTCAACAGGTGGACCCATTCGCTGGGTCTGGTCCCCAAAGCGGGTGAATGTCATCGCCGGAGTAGGAACGACAACGTGGTCAGGGCGAGCGCCATGGTCGCGGCGAAGGCTGCGGCTGCGGTGATCACCGCACGGGCCACGCCGTCGCCTGCGAGATGCGCCAGGACGCCGCCGCCGACTGCGACGAGAATGCTGATCAGCAACGCGAACGCCAGGCAGACCGCGCGCAGGTGGATGGCCTTCATGATCCGTCCTTTCGGAACTGTCGTCGGGTACGGATCAAGGACAGGTGTCCAACCGTCCACGCGACAGCGCGCTGGGCACCCTGGACGGATTGGCCGTCGACTACCCTCAGTTGGGGGGTGGTGGCGTGGGGGACAGCTGGCCGGATCCGACCGGCGCACGAACCTGGGAGCGATACGGCCGCCACCTGCGGGAGCTGTACAACCATGCGGGTCGACCGTCCTACCGCAACGTTGAGCGGCGCAGTAAGCGGGCCGGTCACCCGATCTCGAAAGGCAGCGCGCAGAGCCTCGCGACGATGACCGTTCGACGCGAGCGGCGAACGGTTCTCGGCTTCCTGTACGGCTGTGGGCTCCCCGCAAACCGGCACGCCGCCTGGCTGGCCGCCTGGGACGCGGTGAACAGTCCGGAGAGCCCGGCGCTGCCGATCGCCCCCGGGGACCCAGTCAAGGCGGTGGAGGCCGCGGTCCGGCAGGCTCTGGTGGACGCGGCGGTGAGCTTCGGCGCCTCCCCGGCCCTGGTCGCCAGCTACCCGATAACACTGGGCGACGTTGTCGGTTATGCCCTGATCGCCCAGGCCGAGCTGAACAACACCGAGGTGGACGCCCTCCTGACGTTCCTGGGTTCGGCCGACTTCCGCCATCTCGTGCCGCAGATCGCGGTGCTGTGGTCGCCCACGTCGTACGTCGAAGGCATGTCGGCCGCCCTCCGGGATCAGCTGATCCACGGGATGCGGCACGCGACTGGCATTCGGGTGGTCCGCCTTGAACGGGTCGCCGACGGTCTGCTCACCGCCCTGGGTGACCCCGCTGTGCGCGGGATCTTCGATTCGGTGCCCCGCTCGGTCGTCGTGCCGGACCTCGCCCGGGTGACGGCGACCGCCAACGCTCGGCTGCTCGCATCCGCCACCGATCTGGGGGCCTTCCGGGATGTGGCGAGCCGGCTCCGGTCGCTCGTCGCCCTCATGCATGCGGAGATCCGCCTCCCACACACCGGCCAGAACCGGTCGGTGCCGTGGGCTTCCCTCTACGTGCCTCCGGCCCTCACGGTGGAGGCCAAGGTGAAGGACCCGGGGGACCAGGACTTCTGGCTGCCCGCACGGCACACCGTGATCCTTGGCGACCCTGGGGCAGGCAAGTCGAGCCTGGCCACCAAGCTGGCGTACGACGTCGCGACCAGCACCGACGACGGACGTCGCGACCTCGTGCCGTTCATGGTCGTGCTGCGGGACCTCTCTGCGGCCCTCAACGAGGGCGAGCGCTCACTCGTCGAGCATCTAGTCTCGGTGTGCCGTGTGCCCTACCACGTCACCACTGGCGCCGCGGCCGTCGAATATCTGCTGCTCAACGGCCGCGCGCTGATCATCCTCGACGGCCTCGACGAGCTGGCCGACGTGGGTCTGCGGGCCCGCGTCGTCCGGCAGATCGAGGGGTTCGTCGCGGCGTTCCCGGCGACTCCGGTGGTGGTGACCTCGCGACGGATCGGCTACTTCGATGCGCCGCTGTCGCCCTCGGTCTTCACGACGTACCTCATCGAGGGTTTCACTGCTGAGCAGGTCAGGTCCTACGCGAGTCGGTGGTTCGCGCTCGATGACGGCAGCCCGCCGCACGACCGCGAAACCCTCGCGACGACGTTCCTCAACGAGAGTGCGTCGATCGACGACCTGCGGAGCAACCCGCTGCTCCTGTCGCTCCTGTGTGCCATGTACGCCGCAGAGCACTTCATTCCCACCAACCGCGCCCAAGTGTACGAACGGTGTGCGCTCCTGATCTTCGAGCGGTGGGACCGGATGCGGCAGGTGGTTCGCCCGCAGAAGTTCGAGGGCGAGGTCAGGACGGCGGTGCAGCGGCTCGCGTGGCGTCTGCTCAGCGGCGGAGGCCCGACAGAGATGCCCCGGCCGCAGATTCTGCGCCTCCTCGTGCACCATCTCCTCGCGAAGGGCTACGACGAGGACGAGGCCGCACCGATGGCCGAGGAGTTCCTCGACTTCTGCGCGGGCCGCGCCTGGGTGCTCGAAGAACTGGGGATGGCCGGGCCAGAACCGGTCTATGGCTTCGCGCACCGCACCTTCCTCGAGTTTTTTGCCGCCGAGTTTCTGGTACGCAACCACTCCACTCCGGAGCAGGTGTGGGCGCAGCTGACAGATCGAGTGGGCGAGGCCAGCTGGGAGATGGTCGGGCAGGTTGCCGTCCAGCTGCTCGAACGCAACCTCGACCGTGGCGCTGACCGGCTGGTCAGCGCGGCACTGGAGATGGTGCGCGATCCTGGGGTCGCGACAGCCGACGCCATCCTGAGGTTCGTCACGCGGGTCTTCAACCATGCCGAGTTGTCACCGCCGGTCGTCACCCGGGCCGTGAACATCGCGCTCGACCGGGTGCTGACGCTCGGGCTGACCGACCGCATCGTCGACTGTTCGGCCGCCAAGAAGGCCGCGACGGTGAATGTCGTCGACACACCGTTGCAGACCATGATGGTCCGCTCGCTGGACACCAACCTTCGCTCGGTGCGACGCGCCCTCGTCGACCGACTGGCGGCCGAGACTGCAGCGGACCTCGACTCGGCGCTGCTCCTGACCGAGCACCTCGACCACGAGCTGTATTCGCACAGCGAGGTGGGTTCCGAGGTGGTTCGCCGTAGCGCTGAGGCGTTCGAACGATGGAATGAGCGGCAGCCCTGGCGCATCCTCAGCGAGCGGGGCAGCGATCCGGCCGTACTTGCCGATGTTCTCGAACGGTTCGGACCTGAACCGCTCTACCTGCAACAGCTCGTCCTCGGAGTCGGGCATCCACCGGCGTGGACCGCTCCGTTCTGCGTGGCGGGGCCGACTCTGCCCGGTGTCGAGCGGCTTGGCGCGCTGTTGATCGACCGCACCCGCCCATGGCTGCCCTGGCCGGCCGCGCCCCCAGCGGGACAGTTGCTGTTCAATCCGACGGGCGCCTTGTGGCAGCCGGACGGTTCAGCTCTCGCCACGGTTGCTCTTCTCGCGTTGCCCTATCTGGAATCTGATGCGCGAATCTTCCGATCCGCACCGCACGGTCGTGAACTTCTTTTGGCACTGGCCGACACGCGCGCGACGACGATCGTCGCCGCGCAGGCCCGGGCGCAGAGGGAGTCCGCGACGGTGGCCGGCGTTTCCCCCAACGACCTGTCCGATGCAATTGATTTTGAGGTCCGGGCGAACAGGGCCGCCAGCGAGGCCGCTGATCAGTGTCAAGCGTCTCTCGACGATGCGGGCGTGCGAGCGGCCGCGCGCCTCTTTCTGGAGAGCTGGGCACGCAACGAAATCCGGGTGACCGGGTAGCCCGCAGAGGCGGTGCCGCTGGCGACAACGCCGCCATGGAATTTTTTTTCGGTCTGCCGCAGACCAACGTCCTCGACCGCCGAACGCAAACGACCCGGCAACAGCTCAGGACCGCGATCGTGACCTGGCTCGAACGGACCTACCGCCGCCGCCGACGATCCCTGTCCCGGTTGACCCCTATGGAGTACGAGACCATCACGACCCCGCCGGCCAGTCAGGTCGCCTGACTGAACCTGTCGCCTGTCGGTGCGGCCGACCATTCGACAAAACCTGGCTGAGCTCGCGGCGGCAACAGACCCACAGGCCGGCAAGGGTGAGGCGATGGCCCGCTATGCGATCCTCCTGCGCGGTATCAACCTCGGCAGGGCAAGGCGGGTGGCCATGGCCGATTTTCGCACGGTGCTCACGCAGAGCGGGTACGAGAACGTCGCCACGCTGCTCCGGTGGGCGTCCGCACCGGTCCGTTCCGGCGCGGACGCCCACCGGGGCGGGCTCAGGCGTACGACGCACGCAGTCGCAGTTGCTCGTCCCGCTCCGCCAGGTCCCGGCCGCGCACGTACGCGTGTGCCAGCGAGACCAGGGTGAGGTGATGGTGCCAGCCGCGGAAGGACCGCCCCTCGAAGTGGCACAGCCCGAGTTCCTGGCGCAGATCGCTCAGCTCGGCCCGCGTGCGCCGTGGTGTGCGGGCCAGGTCGATCAACTGGGGCAGCCTGACCGAGGTCAGGTTGGTCAGCCAGATCCCGTTCGGCCGCTGCTGCCCGGGCAGCCACTCGGCGAGCAGGTGCCGGGGCCGGTGTCTGCCGTGCCCGCCGCGGTGCAGTGGTTGCACGACGAACCGGGATGCGGTGCAGTCGTCGTTGCGCCAGCTCAGGGAGGTGCTGCCGTTGCGGTTGACCAGTGTGGCCAACTCGCTGGCGGTGATCGTGTCGGTCCGGCAGGCCGTCGTGCCCAGGGACATCGGGGTGCCCGAGGCGATCCGGACCAGGTAACGGTGGCCGCGTTCCTCCAGGGCGCGCAGTAGGGGCTCGACCGAGGTGTCGTGGCGGGAGTCGACCACGATCGGCATCGGGGGTAGTTCCCACTCGAAGGTCATCTCGTCCAGCGCGTCGATCAGGTACTGCCATCGCGTCCGGTACCGCTCGTTGTCCGGGACGTGGGCCCGGTTGCGACGGGCGGCGTCGCCGTCCCAGCTCGGCGGCAGCATGAGGCGCCAGTTGACCGGGCTGGTCAGCTCGTCACTGCTGAGGAAGATGCCCAGGCCCAGTTGGCAGTTGAGCACCCGGCCCGCGGAGGGGGCGTACTGTCTGGCCACCCCGACGGAGTTGGTGCCGTTCTTGGGGATGACCACCTCGTCGACCACCCATGCGTCCGGCTTCGACAGTGACAGCACGTGGTTGGCGAGGCTGCGCCGGACCGGGGCCCACTCCCAGGGGCTCTGGTTGACGAACTGTTGGATGCCCTGGTCGGCGCGCCCGCCGACGATGTAGTCGGACATGCGCCGGATCGACTTGCGGCCAGGCACGGAAACCAGACCCCGGATGTAGATCTCACCCCATCGGCGTTGGTCCGACCGCGGGAGGTGCATGAGCATCTCCTGGCAGAACTCAGACAGAAGATCGTCGCTGGCACTGCCGCGATATTGATTACGGCCAATGCTTATCATCAAATACCCCCGTCGGAGTCACGGCTTCAGCGGTATCGCCATGCTTTCAGGGCGTCCACGGATTTGGATATCGGGATCGCACGCAGTGTGTGCGGGATCTGCTCGCCTCTCGGAATCTGACGCTTTTCGGTGCGGATGGGCGGGATATTGGCGAGGTAAATCGCTGTTTGTTCCATCCATACCGCGCCGCGCGGTGGTGCGCCATTCAGAAGCGGAAACCGTCGATACTTGGCAAGGTTCCGGCCGACAGCGCCGTCAGTCGGAGAATCGGGGTCGGATACCCGCGCCCGGCGGTCGTCAGGGCGTCGGGCGGTGGCGTTCCATTCGGTGCACGCAGGCTGGCTGGGTCGGACGCGGGCCGCGTCGGGGGTGCGATCACGCCGCACCGCTCACGGCGCCGGGCGCCTCGTCACGGTCGTCGGCGTCCCCGGGGCGCGGCCGGTGGCAGACGGTCGGACCCGAACTCCGCGCGGAGATCGGGTCCGGGGTGCCACTGTTCAGTTGTCCGCGACCGGACCATGGGTCGCGCCAGCGACCATCCGGCGGCAGGGCCCTGCTCCGCGCGGGGACGGGGCGTGGCCGACACGGTCGAGCGCAGTGGTGACACCGGTCCTGCCCTCGACATCGTCTGCGCCGCTCGGATGGACCGGATGGGCGTCCGGGTCGGTCGCCGGGGAGGTGTCGCCGGTCCGCCGGCGCCGCCGCTCCCGGCCGGCCGGGGTCTGGACCGCCGCCCGGCACCCGCCGTCGGTGGTGCGTCCCCGTACCGGCGCCTGTGTCCCGGCCCGCATCGGCGGCACCGCCGTCCGGGCGGTGGCGTCGCCGGTCCGCCGCCGTCCGCACCGTGCCGACCTGGGCGCGCCGGCAGGCCCTGACCCGTCCGGCTGGCTTCGATCTTGAGGATCACGTACGCCTCCCTGGGTGGTGTTACGCACGCCTGGCTGCCTGCTCAAAGAAGTATCGATTCCTTCAAATGAGCGATACAGAATGCAGTGGTGTCGGCACTTTGAGTACCAGCATCCAGTCCGGTGTGCTGGCGGGGTACCCCGTGACGTTCGATCCGGTCGGCCGAGACTCGCCGACGGTGATCGACCGCCATCGTTACCCTCTGTGTCCGTAATGCGGGCCGGGACTGCCTCGGCGATCAATACCTGGACATCGCACAAAATGGTGGGACTCTGTTAGCTGTTCTTTGGCAGACGATTCCAGATGAGAAATCATTGGTTGAGCGACAGTGCGTCGCGTCTGGTGCGTGCCCTGTGCTGGATCGACAGCGTCCGTCGACGTCGTGCAAAAGTGGAGGTATGAAATGTTCTGGCCGTTCATCGGGAGAACGGAACAGTTGGACCACATCGACGACGTGCTGCGCCGGGACCGTCCAGGGCCCCTGATCGTCACCGGCGAGTCCGGTATCGGTCGTACGGCACTGCTCCTACGGGCCCTCGATCTGATGGACCACCGACGCGACCACGTGATCGTGGTCGACGTGGGTGCCCCCCGGCCCTCACTGGCCACCATGCTGACCGAACGTCAGATGGCGGAGACGACTGTCGTGCCCGCCTCGATCGCGGCGGTCGCGCAGGCCACCGCGGCGGACAGTGGGGAACTCGGTGCCCGGCGACCCGTCTTCGTCGTCGACGACGCTCACCTGGCCCACCACGCCGTGATCGAGGCCCTGCGCGACCTGCACCGCGGCACGGGAGCGGTCATGCTGCTCAGCCGACCGAGCGATCCACCCCCGCCGACCCCTGACCCGCTCGACTGCCTCCGCTACGAGCCGGGTGTGCGGTCGCTGGTCCTGCCCCCGCTGTCGGAGGGCCACACCCGCGCCCTGCTCACCGGGGTGCTCGGCGATGAGGTGGCCGCCGCCACCGCCGAGGCCCTGCACGCGGCCACCGCCGGCAACCCCGGCCTGCTGCACGATCTGCTGATCGGCAACGGGCTGGCCGAGACCATGGTGCGGACCCGAGGGCTCTGGCAGTTGCCCCCGGAACTCGGGAGGCGGCTCGACCTGACCGTTCGGGGCCGGGAGCGGTTGCTGTCCGCGATGCGGGCAACCTGGGCGGCACTGTCCTTCGAGCGGCTCAGTGAGCTGTGCAAACTCGCGCTGCGGGTCGGGGCGACCGAGGAGACCGCAGCCGTGTGGGCCTTCGTGCTGTTGCTGCGGGGCCAGGCGGCCGAGGGGCTCCGGCTGCTCGACGGACTCGACCTGCCCCCGGTCGAGGAGGCCCGATCGGTGCGGCTGGTCATGTCCCGGGCGCTGCTGCTCGCCCTCGGCCTGGGCCAGGTCGACCAGGCCGCCGAGCGGCTGGCCGAAGCCGCCCGGCTCAATCCCGGCCGGGCGGCGCTGCTACTCGCCGTACGGGCGTGGGTGTTGGCCGCCCTGGGCCACATCGGCGCCCCGGTCGCCGCGCTGAACGTTCTCGGACCGGACGAGGACCCGGAGGCGGCGGTCTTTGTCCGGAGCGCCCAGGCACTGGCCGAGTTCGCCGCCGACCGGCCGAGGCAGGCGATCACCCACCTGCGCCGGGCGATCATCGGCGCCGACGCGTTGCGCGCCGAGCTGCCCTGGTTCGCGCCCTATCTGACCGGCGCGCTGATCGACGCCCTGCTGCTGGCCGGTCGGATCAGCGAGGCCACCGTCGCCGCCGCCGACTTCCACGCGGCCCAGGAGGGATGTGGCTGGGACGTGGCGGTGTCCCTGTCGGCGCTGATCAACTCGGTGGTCGGTGTACCGGAGCCGGCCCATCGAGACCGCTGAGCGTCTCCGGCGCCGTCCGTCCCGATCTGCCATCCACATTGGACGATGGACGGCGCCGGACCGCGTCGTGCCACGCCGGCCGGGGGTGCGGTCACCCGCCGATCGGCGGGCGCGGCGTGGGGAAGTCCGACGGCACCCACGTACTAGGTTGGGTGCTGCCGAGGGGCCTTTGTCGGCGTGGTTCGGGGGAACCGTACGGGGGGATACCGTCTTGACTGTCAGTCGCAACAAGTTTGACCTCGCCGAGTTCCTGCGAAGCCGGCGGGAGCGCATCATGCCGGCACACGTCGGTCTTCCGGTCGGTCCTCGGCGACGCACCCCGGGGCTTCGTCGGGAGGAGATCGCCGTCCTCGCCGGGCTGAGCCCGACCTGGTACACGTATCTCGAACAGGGCCGCGACATCCGCCCCTCACCCGAGGTGCTCGACAGCCTCGCCCGGGTGCTGCAACTCAGCGAGGACGAACGCCGCTATCTCTACCTGCTGGCCAACGGCCAGGCACCCCCGGCGAGTCCCGACCTGTCCGAGGCGGCCGACGAGGGCCTCGTACGGCAGATCGTCGCGCTGATCGGCGAGACCGACTACCCGGTCTACGCCGGCAACATCTACGCCGGGGTGACCGCGTGGAACGCCGCGGCGGCCCGGTGGTACACCGACTTCGGCCGACTGCCACCGGGCCGGCGCAACATGCTGTGGTGGATGCTCACCGACCCGCAGGCCCGCGAACGGATCGTCAACTGGGCCGAGGACACCCGGGACGTGATCGCCCGGTTCCGGATCGCCTCCGCCGCCCGCCCCTGGGACCAGCACTTCAACGAGCTCATCGAGGCCATGCGGAAGGCCAGCCCCGAGTTCCGCACCTGGTGGTCCGACCACGACGTGCGGGACCCGCACACCCGACTGCGCCACCTGCGGCTGCCCGGTGGACAGACCCTGACCGTCCAGCTCGTCGTGCTGCGGATGACCGACGCCTTCAACTCGGTCGTACTCCACGTGCCCACCGGTGCGGAGGGCGACCGGCTGCGCCGCGTCGCCGAGGGTGATGTGCTGCGCGGGCAGGGAACCGCCGTCAACGGTGGCTGAGCCCGGCCACGCCGGGGCCCGGCCCGTGGAGCGGCCGGGCCCCGGCGGTCAGAGTCGCCGACGCAGCGCCAGCATGGTGATGTCGTCCGCCTGATCCGCCGTCCCCACGTACCGGTCCAGCCGACCCTCCACCGCCACCAGTAGCGACTCGGCGGAGTCGACCGGCTGGTCGAGCACCTCGAGCAGGCGTGGCATGCCGAACATGCCGCCGGTGTGGGAACGGGCCTCGACCACACCGTCGGTGTAGACGAACAGGGTGTCACCCGGCTCCATCCGGACGTTGCCCAACGAGTACACGCTGTTGGCCAGCATCCCGATCGCGGGCCCGGTCGGCGGCAGCAGTGTGTAACCGCCGTTGGCCCGCAGCAGCACGGGCGGGTTGTGCCCGCCGTTGACGAACAGCAGCGCCCCGGAGACCGGGTCGAGGACCCCGAAGAACAGCGTCACGAAGTAGCCCTGGCCGAGGTGGTTGCGGGCCAGGTACCGGTTGGTGGCGTTGACCGACTCCAGCAGCGGTCCGGCACCGACGGACAGGATCGGCGCCAGCGACGTGCCGGCGATCGACCCGCCGGCGAGGGCGATGGGTGGGGTCCCACCCATCAGGTTCCACGACCCGGCATGCTCGGCGGTGTGTCGCAGCAGGGTGCGGATCAGTGCCATGAACAGTGCCGCGCTCAACCCCTTGTCGCAGACGTCGGCCACCAGGAACCCCAACCGCAGCCCGTTGACCAACTCGAAGCAGTCGTAGAAGTCGCCGGCCACCTGCCGCGCCGGCCGGTAGCGTACGCCCACCTCCCAGCCGTCCGGGGTGGGCAGGCAGTCCGGCAGGAATCCTGCCTGGACCTCCCGGGCGTTGTTCAGGTCCTGCTCGTACGCCCGAAGGCTCGCCTCGGTGGCCATCTCCTCGACGGTGTCGAGCAGATCCCCGCGTTCCGAGGCGGTGGACAGCCGACTGCGCAGCAACCCGGGCAGGAACGGCTCGGTGATGTAGTCGAATCCGCCCCGCGCGCACGCTTCCAGGGCCCACAGGTCGCCCTGCGGAAAGACCAGCACCGTCGGGCGCTGCGGCAGACCGGCCAGCCGTTGACTCAGCAGCGCGACCCGCTGCAGGCCCAGCGACGCCGACACCAGCACCACCGTCGCGCCGTCGGCCAGTCCCGGGTGGTACTCCAGCTCCGCTGGGTCGAACCGGCGTGCCTCCAGCCCGGTCTCCACCAGTGCGGTGGTCAGCTCGGGCACCCGGAGGGCCGAGTCAGCGACGATGATCGCGGTCGGCCTGTTCATGGTGTCCCCCGTCCGTCGGGCCCTGGTCGGTTCCGCCGACGGCCTGGCGTACCCCCAGGATGCTGTGGTTGCAACCGTCGACGTACTCGTAGCCGAACTCGTCGAGGCTGCGGATCGCCAGCAGCAGCCCGCACCCGCCGGGCGGGCGCAGCATCGGGTCGGCGTGGACCTGCGCGGTCAGGTCCCGGCCGCGCGGGTCGAACGGCGGCGCGGAGTCGCTGATCCGCACCCACACCAGGCCGTCGTGCCGGCCACCGTGGAGGCTGATCCGACCGGGCTGCCAGCGGTAGCCGTGCTCGACGATGTTTGTGGTGATCTCGTCGGAGGCCAACCGCAGCCGGTACGCATCCCGCACGGCCAGGCCCAGCCCGGCGGCGAGCCGGGCGACGAAGTCGGCGACCTCCCGGGAGGGCGCCCTCCCGGTGTGCAGGCGCAGACTCCACCCCGTCACGGGCCGACCTCGGGCCGCAGTTCGATGCTGCGGTCGAATCCGGTCAGCCGGATCGTCTCGGCCACCACGTCGTTGGCACCGACCAGCACGATCCGTACCCCGCGGCCGAGCCGCTGGTGGGCGTAGACCAGGCAGCGCAGGCCCGCCGACGACAGGTAGGTCAGTCCGGTGACGTCCAGCGTGAGCTGGCGCAGCGGCGACCGGGTCGCGTCGGTGACCAACCGGTGCAGGTCAGGGGCCGACTCCGCGTCGGCCTCACCGACCAGCACCAGGGTCGCGACGTCGGCCTCGACGATCATTCGGGTGTCCAGACTCATGATGCACCTCGGTTCTGGGATGGATCGGCCAGCGCGGTCAGCACCACGACCGAGCGGGCGCCGATCGTTATTCGGGACTGTTCGGCCAGGGGCGGTTCGAGCCCCGGCGGGTACGCGTCGTGCGGCGCGGGCGCCGAGGTGTCGGCGAACCGGCCCCAGACCAGGCCGGGTGGCAGCTCGGGCAGGTGGACCGTGCAGGACTCCCAGTGCGCGTTCGCCGCCAGGAACACCACGTCCTCACCGCCGTCGTCGGGCTCGTCGGCCCGCAGCATCGCCGCCACCAGCAGCCGGTCGGTCGACCAGTCCGGGGTCCACGCCCGCTCGCCGTGCCAGCTGACGTCGGGCAGGGCCGAGCCGGGGCTGGTGCCGGTGACGTGCGTGACGCGGCGCAGCGCCGGGTGCGCCCGGCGGAACGCGATCGCCCGTCGGGTGAACTCCACCAGGTCGGCGTTGCGCTCCTGCAGCCCCCAATCCAGCCAGGAGAGCTCGTTGTCCTGACAGTAGGCGTTGTTGTTGCCCTGCTGGGTCCGGCCCATCTCGTCGCCGGCCACCAGCATCGGCACGCCGTGGCTGGTCAACAGCAGCAGCATCGCGTTGCGGACCTGCCGGGCGCGCAGCCTGAGCACCTCGGGGTTGTCGGTCGGGCCCTCGTGACCGCAGTTCCACGAGTAGTTGTCGTCGGCGCCGTCCCGGTTGTCCTCGCCGTTGGCCGCGTTGTGTTTGACGTTGTAGGCGAACAGGTCGTGCAGGGTGAACCCGTCGTGCGAGCAGACGAAGTTGACCGAGGCCAGCGGGCCGCGCCCGCGGTACAGGTCGGGCGACCCGACCAGTCGGGTGGCCAGCTCACCACTCGTACCGGCCTCACCGCGCAGGAACCGGCGAACCAGGTCGCGGAACCGCCCGTTCCACTCCGACCAACGGCCGTAGTCCGGGAAACTGCCCACCTGGTAGAGCCCGCCGGCGTCCCACGCCTCGGCGACGAGCTTGGTGTCGCGCAACACCGGATCGGCGGCGATCGCCTCCAGCAGCGGCGGGTTGGCCAGCGGGGTACCGTCCGGACCACGGGTGAGGATCGAGGCCAGGTCGAAGCGGAAACCGTCGATGTGGAACTCCGTCACCCAGTAGCGCAGGCAGTCCAGCAGAAAGGCGCGGGCCACCGGGTCGTTGGCGTTGATCGTGTTGCCGGTGCCGCTCAGGTTCAGGTATTCCCCGTTGCCGGTCAACATGTAGTAGGCGCGGTCGTCCAGCCCGCGCAACGAGATGGTCGGGCCCAGTTCGTTGCCCTCCGCGGTGTGGTTGAGCACCACGTCGAGCATCACCTCGATGCCGGCGCGGTGCAGCTGCCGTACCAGGTACTTGAACTCGGTGATCTGCCCGCCGACCCGCGCGGAGGCGGCGTACGAGGCCTTCGGGGCGAAGAAGCCGAGGGTGTGGTACCCCCAGTAGTTGCGCAGCCGCCGCCCGGTCGACGGGTCGACGCGGTCCAGGTCGGTCTCGTCGAACTCGAACACCGGCAGCAGCTCGACGCAGTTGACCCCCAGCGAGGTCAGGTACGGGATCTTCTCCACCAGCCCGGCGAACGTGCCGGGCCGCCGTACCCCGGAGGAGGGGTGCCGGGTGAAGCCCCGCACGTGTGCCTCGTAGATCACCAGGTCCCGCATGGGCAGGCGGAGCTGCTGGTCGCCGGCCCAGTCGAAGTCGTCGTCGACCACCCGGGCCCGGTAGCGGTAGCCGTCCAGCGGGTGCGGCGTGCTGCCCCACCGCTCCAGGCCGCCGAACGCCCGGGCGTACGGGTCGGTCAGGACCCGCCGGGGGGCGAACCGGTACCCGGCCTCGGGTCGGTACGGCCCGTCGGCGCGGTAGCCGTACTCGACGGTGGTCGGGTCCAGACCCAGTACCGTCATCGAGTACACACCGCCGGTCCGGAACTCCTCCGGGAACGGCAGCTCGGCGAAGGGTTCCGCGTCGCCGCGCCGGAACAGCACAAGCGTCATGGCCGTGGCCGCGTTGGAGTGGATGGAGAAGGTGATCCCGTCCGGGCCGGGGGTGGCGCCGAAGGGCAGCGGGTCGCCGGCGCGGACCGTGAAGCCGCTGATCCGGCGGGTGCCCCCGGCGCGCACGGCGGGCGGCAGGCTGGTGGCGGTCATCGGCTCAGCGCCTCCACGCCCGTGTCCACCGTGTCGGCCACCAGGAACGCCTCGATGAAGCCGGTGGCCGACAGCACCGCGTGCACGTCGTCGGGGATGCTGGCCAGCCCCAGCCGGAGCCCCTTCTGCCGGGCCTGCCGGTAGACCAGCAGCAGCACCCGCAGGCCCGCGCTGGACAGGTAGGACATCCGGCTGAGGTCCAGCAGCAGTTGGCCCTCGTCCGGGATCAGCTGACCGAGATCGTTGTGCACCTGCGAGGCCGTGGCACTGTCCAGGTCTCCGATGAGCGCGATGACCGTGACGTTCTCACGCATCGATTTTTCGACTCGCATATCCGTCCTTATGAGACTCGCGTCGGTCGGTGGTGGATGCGCCTGCCGACCGCCGGATACCGTGTTCAGACGACCGGTGACAGCCGCACCCGTACCGTCAGGTCGGACCTGCTGTCGGGCAGGGCGACCGACATCCGGTCGGGATCGAAGGCCCGGTAGGGGCTGCCGTCGATCTCGACCTGGTCGAGCCGGACCCGACCGGTCGGCAGCGCGTCCGGCGCCACCCGCAGGACCCGGTCGGCGAAGCCGTTCGGCTTCGGCTTGAACCACAGGTCCAACGGCTCGCGCCGGATCAGCAACCGCTGGTACACCGTCGACAGCAGGCACAACTCGGAGGCGTGGTACATGCTCATCGAGTGGCTGCCCTTGAGCCGTTCGGTGCCCAGCAGGTACGGCAGGCCGTTGGCCAGCACGTTGAAGTAGACCCCGCCCTCGTCGTGGTCGAGGAAGAACGCGTTGTAGAAAGCCGCCGCCTCCCGGCCGTGCCGCAGGAACTCCTCGTCACCGGTGTTGCCGGCCAGGATCAGGTACGCCAGGATCGCCTGCTCCTGCTGCCACCACGCCTTACGGTCGTGCCAGGTGAGTCGGTGGGCCGTGGCACCAGGGGCGAGAGTGCGGTCCATCACGTCGTACCAGCCGCCGCGCTGGGTGTCGCTGGCCAGCGCGGGCATCCGGTGGCCGATCTCCTCGGCCAGCCTCCGGTAGGCGTTGCGCGGCCGGATGGCGTTCATCCGCATCATGTTCCAGGCGATCTTGAGGTTGTGCCCGACCACCGCCCGGTCCTGCTGCCAGCCCCAGGACCGGTCCGGGGTCCAGTCGCCGTGGAACCGCTCCTGCACGAACGGGCTGCCGCTCTCCGGGAAGTACTCCAGGATCAGGTCGAAGCACTCCTGGAGCATGTCGGCGTACCGCTGCTCACCGGTCGCCAGCCACAGGTTGATCAGGTACGCCGGGGCGTGGTCGCCGATGGAGTTCCAGTTCTTGCGGGCCCGGTTGGGCCCCAGGCTCTCCTCGTGCGGGCTGAGCCGGATCGGGTCGACGTGCGACCACCAGCCGCCGTTGCGGTCGTCGTGGAAGAACCTGTCGAACAGCCGCATGGTGCCGTCGATGTCGGCGGCGATCGCCGGGTCGCCGGTGATCCGGTACGTCTGCGTCGGCCCGACCAGCGCGTAGATCTGCTCGTACGCCGGGATGGCCGCGTAGTCGTCGCCGAACTCGGAGGTGAACAGCTTCGACTCTACCCCGTCGCGCACGTCCACGCCGTGGTACCAGTACACGACGTCGTTGTCCCGGTCGACGAAGCGCATGTGCTCGCGCATGTACTCGGTACCCCGCTCGGCGACCCGCAGGTAGGTCTCGTCCCCGGTCAGCAGGTACGTCGAGGCCATGCCGTACACCAGGCGGGACAGGGTGTCGGTCTCCTGCACGTGGTTGGCGCTCTTGTCGCCGCCCAGTCGCACGACCGTCCGGTAGTCGGTGAAGTCGGGCATCTCCGTGTCGCCGAACTGGGCCCGCCGGTAGAACCGGGCCAGTTCGGTGAGCTGCTCGGTCCACCAGCCCGGCTCCTCGAAGGCGTGCTCGCCGACCCGCCGCCCGGGCAGCACCACCCGGTGCGCCTCGAACGCGTAGCCGTCCGCGCCGGGGGTGAAGACCCCGTAGGCGAACAGGTGCCGGCCCGGGGTGAGCAGTTCGGGCAGTTCGCCGGTCACGTCCTGCGGCGGCTGTCCGAGGTTGTTGACCACGGTGGCGTACACGGTGGGGGAGTAGGTGGCCCGTAGCGCGCGGCCGTCGCTGGTGCGCAGGTCGACCTGGCGCCGCTGTGGGTCGTGCCCGGTCACGTATCCGGCGACCAGGTCGGAGAAGGTGAAGTCGGGGCGGTAGTCAGTTGCCATGGCGCACCCTCCGCGCGTTCGGCACCGCCGAGCGCCACCAGCGGGTGTCCCGCGTGGCGACCCGGGCGGCGATCAGGTCGATCATCGTGCGGGCGAACAGGTGGCAGTGGTCGGCGCTGCGGGCGGTCACCAGGTCGCCGTTGACCACCACGTCCTGGTCGGTGTAGACGGCGCCCATGTTCCGCACATCGGCGATCAGGTTGTTGTGGCAGGTCAGCGGCCGGCCGGCAACGGTGTGGGGGATGGGGGCGACAAGCCACATGCCGTGGCACACGATTCCCTTGAGCACCGAGGGCTCGGCGAAGGCCCGCTCCAGCAGCCGGGTGGCCGGGGCCAGGTCGCCCGGCCGCTCGGCGTAGCGCAGCCGGTCGGAGACCATCCCACCGGGCACGATCAGCGCGTCGTAGCCGCGCAGCCGCTCGTCGTCGACCGCCTCCAGGTCACCGTCCACGGTGAACGGCAACCGGTACTCGTGGCCGCTGAAGGTGATGCTCGACTGGCCCCACAGCCGGGTGAGGAACTCCACCCGGGCGCCCTCCTCGGCGAACCGGCGCTGGTAGTAGTCGATCTCCGGCTCGACGTAGTCGGTCTCCATCAGGATTGCGACGGTCCGGCCGGCCAGTCGGCCGCCGTCGCGCAGGATCATCTCGTTCACTGTGCGGACTCCAGGGTGAGGATGTGCCGCGGCCGCCGCCGGGCCGTCGGGGAATGCGGGGCGGCGGGCCCCGCCCGGTGCGCCGGGCGGCCCGGTGCGCCGGACCGGTCCCGTGGGGGACCGGCCCGCCGCGACGCCGGGCCGCCCGGGCGCCACCCGTGCCGGCGCGCCGACGCGGGTCAGGTGGTGGCCGTTACCCGGTGACCAGGTCGACCAGGAACGGACCCGGGTGCGCCAGCATGCGGCGCACCGCCGGGACCACCTCCTCGGGCCTGCTCACGCGGACCGCCTCCACGCCGAGACTGCGGGCCAGGCCAGCGAAGTCGATGTCCGGCCGGGACAGGTCGAAGCCGTCGGGGTGGGGGTGCGGGTCGATGCCGCGTTCCCGCCAGTACTGCTCGATGTTGAGGTCGAGCAGCTCGTACCGGTGGTTGTTGCAGATCACGAACTTGGCGCCGACGTCGTGCCGGGCGGCGGTCCACAGCGCCTGGATGGTGTACATGCTCCCGCCGTCACCGGTGAAGCCGACCACCTCGGCCGACGGCCTGGCCATCTTGGCGCCGACCGCCCCCGGGATGCCGACGCCCAGCGACCCGCCGCGGGTGAGGAAGTAGTTGCCGGCCACCCGGGGCGGCAGGTGCTTGACCAGGCCCGGCGAGGCGGTCAGGGCCTCGTCGAACAGCACCAGGTCCGGCCCGGTGTGCGCGGCCAGTTCGGCGGCGAACAGCTCGATCATCGGGCTGTCGGCTGTCGGCTCCGGCCGGACCCACGGCGCCGGCGTGGCCGGCTCCGGCCGGTCGGCGCCGAGCCGCTGCGCCAGCGCGGCCAGGGTCGGCTTCGGGTCGGCGACCAGGGCCAGGTTGACCGGGAAGTTCTTGGCCATCTCCCAGTCGTCCAGGTCGACGTGGACGATTGTGGCGCCCTCGGCGAACGGGCTGGCCAGTGCCGGGAACACCTCGGGGAACACGTACGTGCCCACGATCAGCACGGCGTCGGCGTCGCCGACCACCCCCGCGCTGACCTCACCGAACATGTGCCCGAGCTGGCCACGGTAGAGCGGGTGGGTGCTGTCCATGTTCAGTTCGGAGTTGTCGACGCCCCACACCGGGGCGTCGAGCAACTCGGCCACCCGGGTCAGCTCGGCCTGGGCCCCGGAGACCGCCACCCCGTCGCCCATCAGGATCAGCGGCCGCCGGGCCTCGCGCAGGACCTGCGCCGCCCGGTCCAGCTCCGCCGGCACCGGCAGCACCGAGCGGGTGGGGATGGTGCTGGGTACGACCGGCTCCTCCGTTGACGCGTCGAGCACGTCCATCGGCAGGGCGACGAAGACCGGGCCGCGCGGTGGAGTCATGGCGATCTTCACCGCGCGGCGCAGCACCCGCAGTACGGAGTCCGGGTGCACCACCCGGGTCGCGTACTTCGTCACCGGCCGGGCCATCTGCACGAGGTCCACGGCCATCTGCGAATCCATCGCGTCGTACCGCACGCCGGCCTCGCCGGCGATCACCACGAGCGGCGAGTGGCCCCGCTTGGCCTGGTACAGCATGCCGATGCCGTTACCCAGCCCCACCCCGGTGTGCAGTTGCACCAACGCCGGACCAGCACTCGCCCGGGCGTACCCGTCGGCGATGCCCACCGCGACGGCCTCCTGCAGCGCCAGCACGTACTCGAATGCCGGCAACTGCTCCACGACGTCGAGGAACCCCTGCTCCACCGTGCCGGGATTGCCAAACATCCTGGTGATCCCGTCGGCGGCGAACTGCTCGAAGATGGCGATCTTTCCTGGTCTTGCGGTCATTGGTGCTCCTTCACCCGTGTGTCAGGTCGTCCGGTTACCAGCCGTACCGGCGCAGGCCGTTCTCCAGCACCTCGACCAGCTTCTCGCCGCCCAGGAACGAGTCCGGGGTGGACCGGGCGGTGACGAAGGGGTAGTCGACGATGACCGAGGTCTCCTTGCCGACGTTGCCGTGGAAACGACCGTCGGGGCCGGTGGCGTCGCGCAGGATGTACTCCAGCGGGTACGGCGGCGGGCCCATGTTGAAGTCGACGCCGACGAAACCGGTGCCGTCCTTGTAGTCGTACTCCTTGCAGTGACCCGTGACGTGCTTGCCCCAGATGATGCTCTCCCGGTCCTCCCAGTCCCGGGCGAACGCCAGCGGGGCCACGCCGTAGCACAGACCCAGGATCGGCTTGTCGGCCCGGTGGAAGGCCAGGATCAGCTCGTGCACCCGGCCGTTGTTGACCAGGTCCACGATCGGGCCGCTGCCGCCGACGATGGTCAGCGCGTCGTACTGCTGGATGTCGCTGTCCAGCGTGGCCAGTTCCCGGTTGTAGACCTCCAGCAGCCGCAGGTGGTTCGACTCGCTGTCGTACGGCCGCTCCGGGATCCAGTCGGCCAGGCTGATCGGGTTGTTCAGCCGGTCGGACTCGTCGAGCTCACGGGCGGCCACGGCCACCTCGGGGGTGGTGACGGTCCGGCCCAGCGGCGGGTCGACGTAGCCGGGGTCCAGGCTCGGCGGCAGGGCCACCGGGCGCTTTCCATTGGGGGTGGCGAAGACGCTCGTGTAACCCGCCTGGTCGAAGTTGACCAGCGGACCGAGCAGTTCCTCGCCCCAGTACCCGTACTCCGAAAGAACGATGAGAATCTTCTTGGACACTTTCTCTCCTTCATTCCGTCACGTGCGGAACAATGCTGCCGGGCTTGTCTCGCAATTACGCGCCTGAGTTGGTCCCCCTTCTTGTTCGGTAATTCAAGTCAACCAATCCGGTACGCCGGCGACAAGGTAAGTGAATGGTGCCGTCGTCACTTTGCGATGTCGCCGGTGTGACCGGTCGACATTTCGGCAGGTCCACTGTCGACGTCCGGATGGGCGGCGGCGAACCGGCGTACGGCCCGCAGCGGGATGCCCACCCACCCGGGCCGGTTACGCGTCTCGTAGGCCACCTCGTAGGCCGCCTTGTCCAGCTCGTAGGCGTCCAGGCCGGCGCGGTCGCCCAGCGGTGCCCCGCCGGCGGCGGTGTAGCCGGCGCAGAACGCGTCCCGGGCCGCGGTCACCCACTGCCGGGCCACCCGTTGGCGCCCGGGGTCCTCCGGCGCGCCGCCGGTCAGCAGGGCGTGCCCGGCGGCGTACTCCAGCGACCGGAGCATCCCGGCGACGTCCTGCAACGGCGAACGCCGGGTCACCCGGTCCCCGATCGGCGCGGCCGGCTCGCCCTCGAAATCGATGAGCAGCCAACCGTCTGCGGTCCGCAGCACCTGACCGAGGTGCAGGTCGCCGTGCACCCGCTGGGCCCGCTCGGTCGGGCCGGCCGGTAACCGGTCCAGCACCCGACGCAGTCCGGGTAGGTGCGGCAGCAGCACCGGCGCCTCCCGGGCGGCGGCGGTCAGCCGGTCGTGCATCCGCGAACGGGCCGCGGCGAGTGCCGGACCTGTCACCTCGGCGGTGCCGAACGCTTCGGCCAGTTGTGTGTGCACCGCCGCGACCGCCGAGCCGAGTTCGAACAGCTCCGGCAGCAGGTCCACCGGTTCCGGCTCGCCGTCCAGCAACGCCCGCACACCGGTGGTGACCAGGTCCCAGCCCTCCCGCGCCCGTGGGACGAAGGAGTGCAGCACCCCGAGGGTGACCGGATGCCCGTGCAGTTCGCCCTCGACCGCGCCGACCAGCCGGGCCAGGTGTGCCCCGCCGGCCAGCCGGCGGTGCACCTCCAGGTCCGGGTTGATCCCGGGGGACAGCCGCCGGAACAGCTTGAGGATGAACCGGTCGCCGAAGACCACCGACGTGTTGGACTGCTCGGCGGAGCCGCGCCTGACCCGCAGCCCGGCCCGCCGGGCCAGGCGCAGGTCGTCCGGCCGTTCCGGGACGAACCGCAGCTCACCCAGCCGGGCCCCGTCGGCGAACAGCCGCAGCAGCGCCGACATCAGCTCCGGGTCGGCGGTGCCGTCGTAGACGAGCGTCCCGCCGGCGTGCAGCACCAGTTCGCCGCCGAGCCAGGTCGGGGAGTCGTCCGGGCGCAGGCCCAGCAGCAGCTGGAAGTGCTCGACGGTGTCGCCCAGGTGGGCGGCGACGACCACCAGAAGCCCTCGCGGCCCGCCGTGCCGGCCCTGGTCGGTCAGCTCGACCACCCACACGACCTCGACCAGCTCCGGGCGCCGCCCACCGCTGCCGAACCATCGCCGGGTGGGCAACCAGTCGGCCAGTGCCGGCCCCAGCCGGGCCGCGACCGGCTCACCGAACGCGTACGTCCACGGCACGGTGGCGGTCACGACGCCTCCCGTACCGGCAGCACCCCGAACCAGAAGAACCCGTGACCGGGCATGGTGAGGGTGTAGGTGGGCCGTTCGACGACGCCGAACCGGGTCCCGCCGGTCAGCTCGACCAGTTCGCGGCCGCCGTGGTCGGACAGGTCCAGCTCGACCGGCTGCGGGCGCCGGGACAGGTTGTACGCGCACAGCACGACGCTCTCGACCGGTCTCCCGTCGTCGTCGTCGCCGACGTGCCGGCGCAGGAAGGCCAGCACGCTCGGGTTGGAGGAGCCCAGTTCGGCGTACTCGCCAAGGCCGAAGGCGGGATGCTGGCGGCGGACCTGGATCATCCGCCGGGTCCAGTTCAGCAGGCTGGCCGGGTTGTTCGTCTCCACCTCGACGTTGACCGCCTGGTATCCGTAGATCGGGTCCATGATGACCGGCAGGTAGATCCGGCCGGGGTCGCAATTGGAGAAGCCGGCGTTGCGGTCCGGGGTCCACTGCATCGGGGTGCGTACCCCGTCCCGGTCACCGAGCCAGATGTTGTCGCCCATGCCGATCTCGTCGCCGTAGTACAGCACCGGCGAGCCGGGCAGGCCGAGCAGCATCGCGGTGAACAGTTCCTGCTGGTTGCGGTCGTTGTCCAGCAGCGGGGCCAGCCGGCGCCGGATGCCGATGTTGGCCCGCATCCGGGCGTCCTTGGCGTACTCGGCGTACATGTAGTCGCGTTCCTCGTCGGTGACCATCTCCAGGGTCAGTTCGTCGTGGTTGCGCAGGAAGATGCCCCACTGGGCACCGGAGGGGATCGGCGGGGTCTGGGCCAGGATCTCCGAGATGGGGTACCGGCTCTCCCGGCGCACCGCCATGAACAGCCGCGGCATCAACGGGAAGTGGAACGCCATGTGGCACTCGTCCCCGCCGACGGCCGGGTCGCCGAAGTACTCGACCACGTCGGCCGGCCACTGGTTGGCCTCGGCCAGCAGCACCCGGTCGCTGTACTCCTCGTCGACCACCCGCCGGCATCGCTTGAGGAAGTCGTGGGTGCGCGGCAGGTTCTCGCCGTTGGTGCCCTCCTCCTCGAACAGGTACGGCACCGCGTCCAACCGGAACCCGTCGATGCCCAGATCCAGCCAGAACCGCAGCACGTCGATCATGGCCTCGGCGACCTGCGGGTTCTCGTAGTTCAGGTCGGGCTGGTGGGAGAAGAACCGGTGCCAGTAGAACTGACCGCGCACCGGGTCGTAGGTCCAGTTCGACACCTCGGTGTCGACGAAGATGATCCGGGCGTCGGGGTAGCCGGTGTCGGTGTCGGACCAGACGTAGAAGTCGCCGTACGGCCCGTCCGGGTTGAGCCGCGACTCCTGGAACCACGGGTGGGTGTCGGAGGTGTGGTTCAGCACCAGGTCGGTGATCACCCGGATGCCGCGCTGGTGCGCCTGGTCCAGCAGGTGGACGAAGTCCTCCACCCGGCCGAACTCGGGCAGCACCGTGCGGAAGTCGCGGATGTCGTAGCCGCCGTCGCGCAGCGGCGAGTCGTAGAACGGGGGCAGCCAGAGGCAGTCCACCCCCAACCAGGCCAGGTAGTCCAGCTTGCTGGCCAGGCCGCGCAGGTCGCCGGTGCCGTTGTCGTCGGAGTCCTTGAACGCCCGGACCAGCACCTCGTAGAAGACCGCCCGTTTGTACCACTGCGGATGGGGCCGGGGTGGCCGGGCCGAGCCGTACTCCTGGGCGTCGACCTCCACCACCCGGCCGCCGACCGTTCCGGCGCTCATGACCGCACCACCGTGGCGATGTGGGCGACGGCCCGCTGCGGCTCCAACCTGACGTAGGTGTGCTCGCGCCACTGGAAGATCTCTCCGCCGACCTCGTCCAGCACGGTGAACCGGGCGTCCGGGGCCAGGCCCAGGGCCGGCAGGTCCCACCGGACGGCGCCCTCCCGCGGCCGGTGCGGGTCCAGGTTGATGACGACCAGCACCATGTCCGTCCCCTCCGGGTCGGTCTTGGAGTACGCGATCAGCGCGTCGTCGTCGGTGTGGTGGAACCGCAGGGTCCGCAGGGTGCGCAGCGCGGGGTGGGCGCGGCGGATCTCGTTGAGCCGGGTCAGCCACGGTTGCAGCGACCGGTCCTGGGCCAGCGCGGCGGCGTGGTCGCGGGGGCGTAACTGGTATTTCTCCGAGTTCAGGTACTCCTCACTGCCCTCGCCCACCGCCTCGTCTTCGAACAGCTCGTAGCCGGAGTAGACCCCCCAGGTCGGCGACATCGTCGCGGCCAGCGCCGCGCGCAGGGCGAACATTGCCCGCCCGCCGTGTTGCAGGCTGGCGTGCAGGATGTCGGGGGTGTTGACGAACAGGTTGGGGCGGGCCTCGTCCGCGTGTGCCACCAGTTCGTTTCCGAAGTCGATCAGCTCCTGCTTGGCGGTACGCCAGGTGAAGTAGGTGTACGACTGACTGAAGCCGAGCCTGGCCAGGCCGTACAGCCGGGCCGGTCGGGTGAATGCCTCGGCGAGGAACAGCACGTCGGGCCACTGCCGCTTGACCCGCCAGATCAGCCAGTGCCAGAAGTCCGGTGGTTTGGTGTGCGGGTTGTCCACCCGGAAGATCCGCACCCCGTGCTCGACCCAGAGCAGCACCACCCGGAGGATCTCGGCGTACAGGCCCGCCGGGTCGTTGTCGAAGTTGAGCGGGTAGATGTCCTGGTAGCGCTTGGGCGGGTTCTCGGCGTAGGCGATGGTGCCGTCCGGTCGGGTGGTGAACCACTCCGGGTGCGCGGTCACCCACGGATGGTCGGGCGCGCACTGCAGCGCCAGGTCCAGGGCGACCTCCATGCCGAGGTCGCGCGCCTGGGTCACGAACGCGTCGAAGTCCGCCATGGCGCCCAGCGCCGGGTGCACGGTGTCGTGGCCGCCGGCGGCCGATCCGATCGCCCAGGGGGAACCGGGGTCGTCGGCCGCGGCGGAGGTCGTGTTGTTCGGGCCCTTGCGGTGCTGCTCACCGATCGGGTGGATCGGCGGCAGGTAGACCACGTCGAAGCCCATTCCGGCGATCCTGTCCAGCTCCCGGGCGGCGGTGACGAGCGTGCCGTGCACCGGCTCGCCGGTGTCGTCCCAGCCCCCCGTCGAGCGGGGGAAGAACTCGTACCAGGCGCCGGACAGGGCACGGGGCCGGTCCACCCAGACCTGCCGGGTCGGTCCCCGGCTGATGAACTGGCGGACCGGGATGCGGGACAGGGCGGCCCGGACCTCGGCGCTCTCGGCGGGACGCAGCCGCTCCCGTACCGGCAGGCTGGTGTCCCGCAGCGCGGCGGCGGCGGCCGACAGCAGCCCCCGGCCGTGACCCGCGCCGGGTCTACGGGCCACCCGGTCCAGCAGTCGTGCGCCCACTTCGAGGTCGTTGTCCAGTGAGCCGGCGCCCTGGCCGTCGGCCAGTTTGGCGGCCACGGTGTCCCGCCAGCTCTCCCACGGGTCACCCCAGCCGTCGACCCGGAACGTCCACAGCCCGGCGACGTCCGGTGTGATGGTCGCCAACCAGGAGTCGGTGCCGGGTGGCCCCGGCGTCATCCGGGTGCTCCGCGGGCCGTGGTCCCGCGGGCCGCGCCAGACCACGGTCGCGGCCACCCTCTCGTGCCCTTCACGCCACACCGTGGCGCGCACGGGTATCTGCTCGCCGACGACGGCCTTGACGGGGTGGGTCCCCTCGGCGACGATCGGTGAGACGTCCTCAACGGCGATTCTTTTCATTGTCGCGATCACTCCTCCCGCCGTGGCCGGTACGCCACGGGCAGGCAGACGGGCCCGTGCGCCCCCCCCCGCGGGCGGGGGGGGGGGGCGGGGGGGGGCGGGGGGGGCCGGGCGGGGGGGGCGGGGGGGGCCGCCCGGCGGGCCGGGACGCCCGGGGCCCCTCGCCCGTGCCCCGGGGGGTTCCTTTTCTGGGCGGCCTGCCCCCCCCCCGCGGGGGGGGGGCGGCGGGGGGGCGGGGGGGGGGGGCCGGCGGGCCCGGGGGGGGGGGGGGGGGGGGCACGGGTGGTGCCGGTGACGGCAGGTCGGGGTTCCCGGGCGGTCCGGCCCGGAGGCCGGTCACGCCGTGGACACGTCGCCTGTCACCGGAGTCGGCCAGGTCAGCGGCTCTCCGGTCCGATCACCCAGTGCTCACGGGTGAGCATCTGGTGGACGTAACGGGGCTCGACGAAGCTCCGCAGCTCGTTCTCGGCCTGTTGGAACTCCGCGGAGGCCAGGGCACGGTGGACCGACTCGACGTCGTCGAACCACAGCTGGTACGCCGCGTCGAGCACCGCCTCGCCGATGCCGTACGCGCCGTCGCGGGTGTGGCCCTGCAGGTAGCCCCGCAGGCCGGGGACCTGACGGACGAGCTCGGCGTGTTCGCCGAGGCTGCGCCGGCGGAAGTCCGCCAGCCGCACGCCCTCGCGCCGCTTGACCAACCGGATGAGCTTGACCCCGGGACCGGTGCCGGTGTGCGCGGGTGGCTCGACCAGGACGTGTGCGTCGGTGTCGAGTACCACGGTGCGCCAGAACGCCGCCCAGCGGGGTTCGTCGAGGCGGGCCCCCTGCAGGAACTCCTCGGTTTGCAGCGAGGCCAACTGCTCCTCCTCGTTGGCCAGCCAGATCTCGGCGACACCACTCCACAGCGGATCGTCATCCCGCTCGTCGAGCGGGATCCGGGTGTCGATCATGTAGCGGCGGATCTGCGGGATCTTGCTCGCGTACTCGACGGCGTGCACGTCGAGCCAGTACCGCTGGAATTCCTCCTCCGACATACCCGGCTTCGGGTAGGCGAAGATCATCTGATGGATCACGTCTCTTCCTCTCCTCGTGCGGGCGGCGTCGGGGCGCGGGTCAGACCTTGTACCGCTGCTGCACGTCGGCGGCGAAGCCCAGGTAGTCCCGCAGCGGCCAGACGACCTCGAACTCCAGGTACTCGCGCATCGGGAGCCGGCCCAGAGCGGTCCGGTCCAACTCCTCGGCATTGGGCGAGTCGATGATGGCGATGACGCGCTTCTGGGCGGCGACCTTCCAGATGCCCACGGCGAAACCGGAGTCCACCGTCTCCTGGGCGTGTGCGGTCTCCTCGGCCTCGATTTCCCACAGTTCGTCCAGGGTCACCCGGCCCTCGTGGTTCCATTTCATCTGCACATAGAACAGCATCTACCTCTCCCGTCTAAAGGTGTGGGCGGTCATACGAAGGCGGCGGTGTCCACCGGGTTGTCGCGGCACGCGTACCGGGACGGAATTGTTCGGGGAACTCCGTCAGCGGTACGGCGGCGGATAATTACGCCCGCCTTCGCTCGATGAAACAATTATCGGCACTCGGTACGAGCGGCGGCAATGCCGACCGCACGGAGTGACGGACGCCGATCGTGTCGACCGCTGTCCCGGTTCACTCGGGGTGGACGGCCGATTCCGGGCGTATCCACAGCGTCGTCAGTGCCGGCAGCCGGAGCACGGCCGAGGCCGGCATCCCGTGCCAGGGCAGCGGCTCGGCCCGTACGACCCCGAGGTTGCCCGCGCCACCGCCGCCGTAGACGGTGGAATCGGTGTTGATCACCTCAAGCCACCGGCCGGCGTCCGGCAGGCCCACCCGGTGCGCGTCGCGGTCCCGGTCCGACAGGTTCGTCAGGCAGGCCACGACGCTGCCGTCACCGGCCTGGCGCAGGAAGGCGTACGTGGCACCGTCCGCGTCGTCGGCGTCGATCCACCGGAAGCCCTCCGCCCGGTCGTCCAGCGACCACAGGGCCGGCTCCCGCCGGTACCGTCGGTTCAGGTCCCGCACCAGACGACGGATCCCGTCGTCGGCCTGCTCCCAGGCCAGGCCGTGCTGCTCGCTCCACTCGGAGGGCTGGCCGAACTCGCAACCCATGAAGAGCAGCTGCTTGCCCGGATGGGCCCACATGTAGGCCAGCAGTGCCCGCAGGTTGGCCCGCTGTGCGTCCGGGCCGCCGGCCATCTTCGTCAACAGCGAACCCTTGCCGTGCACCACCTCGTCGTGGCTGATCGGCAGGACGAAGTGCTCGCTGAGGGCGTACGACGAGGCGAACGTCAGGGCGTGGTGGCGAGTGGGGCGGCGACTCGGATCCTCACCCAGATATCCCAGGGTGTCGTGCATCCAACCCATGTCCCACTTGAAACCGAACCCCAGGCCGTCTTGGTCGGTGGGTCGGGTGACACCGGGCCAGGCGGTCGACTCCTCGGCGATCATCATGATCCCCGGGTGCAGGCGGTACGCCGTGGCATTGACCTCCTGCAGCAACGAGACCGCCTCCAGGTTCTCCCGCCCGCCCCGGGCGTTCGGCAACCACTGTCCGGGTGCGCGGGAGTAGTCGAGGTACAGCATGCTGGCCACGGCGTCGACCCGGAGCCCGTCGACGTGGAACTCCTCCAACCAGTAGAGGGCGTTGGCGACCAGGAAGTTGCGTACCTCCGGCCGGCCGAAGTCGAAGATCGCAGTCCCCCAGTCGGGGTGCTCACCCCGACGCGGATCCGGGTGCTCGTAGGTGGGTGTGCCGTCGAAGTGCCGCAGCGCCCAGTCGTCGGTGGGGAAGTGCGCGGGAACCCAGTCCAGGATCACCCCGATCCCGGCCCGGTGCAGCCGGTCCACCAGGTGGCGGAACTCGTCGGGGGTGCCGAGCCGGGGATCCGGAGCGTAGTAGCCGGTCACCTGGTAACCCCACGATCCGCCGTAGGGGTGCGCGGCGACCGGCAGGAACTCCACGTGGGTGAAGTCCAGGTCGTCGAGGTAGGCGACGAGCTGGTCGGCCAGCTCCAAGTAGGACAGTCCGGGCCGCCACGAGGCCAGATGCACCTCGTAGACGCTCACCGGACGGTGCAGCGGTGTCGTCTCGGCCCGCTGGCGCAGCCACGCCCGGTCGCCCCACCGGTACGACGACGCGGCGACGACGCTGACCCGCGACGGGGGCGGCTCGGCGCACCTGCCCAGCGGGTCGGCCTTGGCCCGCCACCGGCCGTCGGGGCCGCGTACCTGGTACATGTAGCGGGCACCGTCGCCGATGTCGGGGACCACGATCTCCCACACCCCCGAGCCCCCGAGCGGGCGCATCGGCAGTCCGTCGCCGACCCCCCAGCCGACGAAGTCGCCGACCAACCGGACCGCCCGTGCCCGCGGCGCCCACACCGCGAAGCTGACACCCGCCGGCCGGACCCGCGCGCCGAGGACCGTCCACAGCCGCTCGTGTCGGCCCTCGCCGATGAGGTGCAGGTCGAGCTCGCCGAGGCTGGGCGGATGACGGTACGGGTCGTCGGCCGGCTCGCCGTCGACGCCGAGCCGGTAGTCGGTGACGGATCCCTCCACCGTGGCCTCGAACAGCCCGATGGGGTGGATGCGGGTCATCGGGTGGGTCGAGGTGGGCAGCACCAGGTCCACCCGGTCGGCCCCGCGCCGTATGGTGCGCACCACCGTCGTGTCGCCGTGCCGATGGGCGCCGAGTACCGCGTGCGGATCGACGATTTCGCCGGACAGGATCGCCTCGAGCCGTGCGTCGATGAAGGACATTTTTTTCCCCCGGACAGCGTCGTCGTGTCGAAAATGGGTCGTCGCATTGTTGTATTTCCGTGCTCCGGAGACCGGCAAGGTGGAGTCGACGTAGTGGCGTGGGCTTCCCACCTGTGCGGATCGGCGCCGATTACGTACGCCTGGTACTCCGGATACCACCACCAGCGGCCGCTGTCGGCGGCCCGCGCGGGTGACCATAATCGAAGATGGTGCACCAATGAGGACATCGCGGAGGTGCGTCCTAATTCGTGACTCGGTAACTCCTGGCAGGAGAGAGCGAATGTCTGACGTGACCGCGGCCGCAGCGGGTGCGGGATTGCTCATCCTGGTCTGGCTGAGCGTGGTCCGGACGGTCTTCGTCCCGCAGCGTGGCTCCTCCCGTGCGGCCCGGTGGACCGTGCAGGTGTTGTTCGCCGTGAGCGTGAGTGTCGCCCACCGACTACCGCTACCGCTGCGCCGTCTGCTGCTCGACGTCTACGCCCCGGCCAGCCTGTTCGTCGTGGTGATCGCCTGGGTGCTGGGCGTGGAGGTGGGCTTCGTGCTCCTGGCGCGGGCGGCCGGCCTGGTCGTGAACCTCGACGACCTGACCCGGTTCCTCACGCTCCGCCTCGACGGCGCCGCTGTCGTGTGGCAGCTGGGCGCGCTCGGGTCGGTGGCGTTGGTGGCCGGCGCCTTCCTGGCCCATCTCGTCCGTTTCTTGATCGCCTACGACCGACGTGAGCGGATGCTGAGCGGGCTCCTCGTCGACCCGTCCCTGCTGGCCGACCCGGACCACCTCCTGACGGACCTGAGGCTCGCCCAGCGGCACCGGGTCGACGACTACTTCGCCGACTGGGACCGGTGGCTGGCCGAGACCTGTCACGCCCACCTGAGCTGTCCGGCGCTGGCCCACTCCCGGTCGGCCGGTTCGTTGTCCTGGCTACAGGCCGCGGTGATCGTGCTGGACTCAGCGGCGCTGCTGGAGGCGGTGGCACCCACCGTGGCGCCCTCCGGGGGGCGTGCCCTGCTGCGCAACGGGTCGGCCTGGCTGCAACAGATGGCCGAGCAGATGGGTGTGGTCATCCATACCGCGCCGGTCAGCCTGCAGGGCCGGGAGGAACGGGCGTTCGACGAGACCGTGGGCGTGGCGATCAGCGTGGGCCTGACGGAGGAACGGGACCGCCACCAGACGTGGACGAGGTTCCAGCAACTGCGGGGCCGGTACGCCCCGTACGCCGCCGCCATCGACTTCCAGTTGGGCCGGTGGACCTGACCGGCGGTGCCCACCCGCGGCCGGTACGGAGACGGTGCTCCGCCGTCGCCGGCCCGGAGGAATCCGGGCCGGCGACGCCTCGCCTGCGCACCGTGGCCGGGCGGGGGTTGCCCCGCCCGGCCACGGTCGTCAGGCGTGATCGCGGACCAGAGCGGTGATCTCGTGGTCCGCACCGAACACCTCGATCGCCACGTCGAGGGGGGTCTTCCCGTCGTGGCCGACGCGGTCCAACGCGGCCCCGGCCTGGATCAGCACCCGGGCGCAGTCCGCGTAGCCGTGCCAGAGCGCGTCGTGCAGCGGGGTGTAACCGTTGGTCGCCCCCTGGTAGTTCAGGTCGACGCCGGGAGCGGCGACGAGGACGGCGGTGATGTCGGCGTGGCCGTTGTACACCGCCTTGTGCAGCGGCACCGCGCCGAAGGTCGGCTCGGTGGCGTTGACGTCGGCACCGGCGGCCAGCAACGCGCGGACGATGGCGGTGTGCCCGTCGCGTGCCGCGACCAGCAGCGGCGTGTGCGCGTCGTTGAAACCGTTGAGGACCGGGAACCGGGCGTCGGCCGGTGCACCCTCGTCGAGCAGGGTCCGCACCTCCTCCAGGTCGCCCCTCGTCACCGCCGCCATCAACCGCTGCTGCTGAACCTGCCGCTCGTCGTTCTCGGCACGCCTGCGCAGCATCTGCTCGGCGGCCAGCAGCTTCTCCTTGCCGAGGCTGTTGACGTTCAGCTCGTACTCGAAGTGCTCCTTCATGGAGAAGCCGTAGTGGGTGGAGAGGTTGACCCCCGCGTTCCTGTCCAGCAGGAACTCCACGACGTCCGGCCACTTGTACCACAGAGCGTCCATCAGCGGCGTGTGCCCGGTCGTGGCGGCGACGGCGTCGACGAAGGCCCCCGCTTCCACCAGGACGCGGACCGTGTCGAGGTCACCGTTCTGCACCGCCTTGTGCAGGGCGGTGCCGCCGGCGCGGCTGTCGGTGCTGAAGACGTCACCGCCGGCGTCGATCAGGGCCTTCACCAGGTCGGCGCGACCCTCACCGGCGGCGGTCTGCAGAGCCGTCAGACCGGTCGACGGGTCCCGGTGGTCGGGGTCCGCGCCGTCCCTGAGCAGCTTCGTGACCTGGTCGGCGGCCCCGTCGCGGATCGCGGCGAGGAGCCGCTGCCCGATGTCGGAACGGAACAGCTCGACCTCGGGTACGGAGTCGAAGAAGGCCTTCCAGTGCGCGATCCGGCCGTCTTCGTCGACCGTCAGCATCATCGAGAACTCGAAGTCCACGGTCATGCCGGTCCCGCGGTGCCGCAGCTTCTGGTAATTGACCACGAAGGCGCGGTTGCCCTCGGCCAGCAACTCCCGCTGCTCGAACTCGAGAATGTCGGTGAAGGCGGTCCGCAGCCGGAACGCCTCGACCACCTCGTCGTGCCCCCGCCACGTCCGCAGGTTGGGGATGACGGTGTTGAACTCGTTGCCGGGAAGTTCGAAGACGATCGACGGTGACAGGGCGTCGAGCACTCCCTGCAGGTTGCCCGCCTGTACGTCCTCGAAGAGTTTGCGGACGATCTCTCTGGTGCGTGTGGTGTCCATCTCTACCTTCCGTGGATCCGTCGTACTGTCTGTGGGACCACCGGGCACCGCCCGGATGGTGCGGGGGCGGCGGCGACCCGCTGCTAGTCGCGTGGCAGCGGCAGCGGCGAATGGACGTCGTCGGCGACGCCCCGCCGGTCGCCGGTGCGCCGGTCGTCGATGTCGAACCAGCGGCGGCCGTACATGTCGTTGACGGTGACGTCCTGGCGCAGCAGATCGTGCGGGTAGCCCAACGGGGTGTGGCTGGCCTCGTCGAGCCGGTTCAGCTGCTCGTCGCTCAGCGTGACCTCGGCGCTGCCGAGGTTGTCCCGGATCTGCTCCTCCTTGGTCGCGCCGAGAAGCGGTATCACCGTCCCCGGTCGAGTGCGCAGCCAGGCGAGCGCCACCTGGGCCGAGGACCAGCCGCCCTCCCCGGCCACCTCCGCGACGATGCGGATGAGGTCGTCGACGCCCGCCATGCTGTTGTGCTCCCGGGGCGCCACGGTCAGCCGGCCGGTGCCCCCGCGCAGGTACTTGCCGGTCAACCGCCCCTCCGCCAGGGCGCCCCAGCACAGCACGGGGATGTCGAACTGGCGGGCCATCGGCAGCAGGTCGCGCTCGGCGCCCCGCTCCAGCAGGTTGTAGCGGATCTGCAGACCGACGAACGGTGACCAGCCGCGCAGGTCGGCGAGCGTGTTGGCCTGGGCGACCTCCCAGGCGGGCCAGTTGGACGCACCGACGTAGAGGATCTTGCCGGCGCGCACCTGGTCGTCCAGCGCCCGCATGATCTCCGGCACCGGGGTCAGCGTGTCGTGCGCATGGACCCACAGCACGTCGATGTAGTCGGTCCGCATCCGGCGGAGGCTGGCATCGATCGAAGCGACCAGGTTCTTCCGGTGGCTGCCCGCCGAGTTGATGTTCGCCAGGTCGGTCTGCAACGTGTACTTGGTGCCCAGGACGAACCGGTCACGGCGCCCCTTCAGCAACTCGCCGAGGATCTGCTCGGAGGTGCCACCGGTGTAGTGGTCGGCGGTGTCGATGAAGTTCCCGCCGGCCTCCTCGTACCGGTCGAGGATGCGGGCGCTGGTCTCGATCGGGGCTCCCCAGCCCCAGTCCTCACCGAAGGTGACGGTGCCGAGGGCGAGTTCGGACACCCGTACGCCAGTCCTGCCCAGAACGGTGTAGCGCATGCCTCTCCTCATTTCGTGACGACAGGGCTGTACTGCTCGTACAGTTCGATGAGTTCACCGGCGGGGCCCTTGACGAAGGCCACGCGCACGAGCATCTCTGGTGATCCGTTGATGGTCACGGTCGTCGGTTCCCCGGACCACTGGTCGAAGGGGAACGCCGCGCCGCCGGCGCCGAGACAGTTGCGGTACGCCTCGTCCACGCTCGGCACGATGAGGGCGATGTGCTGCAGGGGCCCGCCGGAGGAGTCGACGTCGCGCCGGCCCCCCGGGAAGAGCTCGACGTAGGTGTGGCCGCCGAGTTCGATGTAGACGCCCCGACCGCAGTACACCACCTGTCCGGTGTCGGTGAAGGTCCTGGTCCACTCGTAGGTCCGGGAGAATCCCAGTCCCTCTCGATAGAAGCGCAGGGACTCGTCGACGTCCGGGCAGGAGATCGCCACGTGCATCAGGGTGGCGGAACCCGGTGGACGGCTGAACTGGGTGGTCATGGGCCGCTCCTTTCGTTCGTTGTGTCGGTGTGGTCGAGTGCCGTCACCTGGAGTTGAGCCAGGTCCGTAGGCGGGCTGGCAGGTCGGCCGCCGCGGCCGCCGAGGCGGTCAGGGCGACGTGCCCGTCCGGTCGGACGAGGACGGCGTGCGGCAGGTCGGCGCTGACCGCCACGCTGATCGCGGTCGGGCTGTCCGCGGCTGCCCTGGTGGCGGCGTCCAGGTCCGCGTCCGGGGGCAGCAGCATCGACCAGCCCAGTCCTTCGGCCATCCCCGGTCGCGGTGGCATCCGGTCACCCACCGCGGGCTTCGGCGTGCCGGCGCCGCCGCCGTAGCTGACGCTCAGCTGGGCCAGCCGGTTGGCCAGGTACGAGGAGAACTCCGGCAGCCGGCCGAGGGTGGCCAGCATGGTGTTGCGCAGGTGGATGCTGGCGGGATCACTCATGGTCGACACGTCGTGCAGTTGGGCGGTGAAGGCCAGCAGCCCCTCGGCCATCGGTCGCCGTTCCGCGTCGTAGGTGTCCAGCAGGCCCGGGCTCGCCGTGCCGTCCAGGACGGCGGCGAGCTTCCAGGCGAGGTTCAGCGCGTCCTGGATGCCGGTGTTGAGCCCCTGGGCGCCCACCGGGCTGTGCACGTGGGCCGCGTCGCCGACGAGGAACACCGGCCCCTCGGCGAAGGTGTCGGCCAGCCGGTGCCGGACCTGCCAGGTCGACACCATCTCCAGCGACCGCACCTTCGCCCCCGCCGCCGAGGGTCCCCGCAGGTCGAGCATCTCCTGTACGGCGGCGAGGTCGGGCGTCGGCGTGTCGTCGTCGACCAGCGCGACGATGCGGTAACGGTCACCGGGCAGGTGCGAGACGGCCAGCAGGCCCTCCGGCGAGAAGAAGAAACTGATCTCCCCCTCCGGGCCGGACCAGTCCATCACGAACTCGATGAGGGCGAAGTTGTGCGGTCGGTCGTGGCCCCGGAAGGGGATGCCGACGCGTTCCCGCACCGTGCTGTGGATCCCGTCGCAGCCCACGACGTAGCGGGCCTGAACGGCCTGTACCGCTCCGGTGTCGTCGTCGGACACCAGCACCGTCGAGCCCGGGTACTGGCGTCGCACGTCCAGCACCGTGTGTCCACGGTGCACTCCACCGCCCAGGTCGTTCAACCGCGCCTCGAGGACCTGCTCCGTGGTCTCCTGCGGGATGGCCAGCACGAACGGGAAGGGTGTGTCGAGCTCGTTGAACGGGGTGGTGAGCAGCACCTGCTCGCCGTCGCGGGCGGCGAAGGCGCGCCCCGGCCGGCCCCGCGCCACCATGTCCTCGGCCACCCCGACGGCGGCCAGCGACTCCAGTGTCCTGGCGTGCAGGGCCGCGGCGCGCGAGTACGGCGCGGGGGCCGATCGGCGTTCCACCACGACGTGGTCCACGCCCGCGGTCCGTAGGGCGCAGGCCAGCGCCAATCCCACCGGACCCCCTCCCACGATGAGGACGTCCGTTCTGCCCGGTAGCCTCGTGCCTCTGCCCACTGACATGGCTGCTCTCCTGCCGCTGATCGTCTGGCGCAGTGATGAATGCTGCGTTTTCGGACCGATATCGATCGTTCCGTCGCATCGCGACCGTGACATCGCTGGAACGATGTCCGGTGATGTATCGATGATCCGAGTGGAATGGCTCCGGTCGCAACGCCGACCGCACGGAGTAGACCTACCGATCGCGCCGGGGAAATCGTCGTGCTCGCTACTCCCGCAGACCTGACGGAGTCTTCGCGCGATGGCGGTCAACAATGGCGAGCTATTGACGCCGAACTATAGTCGAAAGTGCAGGATTGTCGTTTCCGACGGTTCGTTCCCGCGGCGTGGACGGTATTCACCGCCGCGTTCGACAAGGTCGGTCGAGCGGAGGAGTAGACGAGTGACCCAACACGAGGAGTTGTCGGCGGACGCCCGGAGGGCACGCAACGTCGCAACGTTGCGTGACTACTACCGGTTGCTGTCCCGGCTGGACATCGACGGCTGGATCGAGCTGTGGGCCGAGGACTGTCTGCAGCTCATGCCGTACGCCACTGGAGGGCTGCCGTCGAGCGTGGCCGGGCGGCCCGCAGTGTACGAGCTGTACAAGCAGATGGCGACGGGCTACTCGGTGCTGCGCTACGACGACGTGGAGTTGTACCCGTTGCAGGACCCGGACAAGGTCTTCGCCCGCTGGAAGCCGACCGCCCAGTTGGTGGACGGCACGTCGTACCGCAACGAGAACGCTGCCCTGTTCGAGTTCGACGCGACCGGACGGATCGTGCGCTTCGTGGAGTACTTCAACCCGGTGCCGCTGCTGGAGGGAACCCCCGGCGTCGGCTAGGGCCTGTTTCATAAGAACTGGCTGGCCCGCGGCGGGCCCGGACGACGACCGGCGGCGTTGCGGTTTCGTCCGGATACCACACCGGTATCCGGACGAAACCGCGCCTTGCCGGATCGCCGCCCGGACTCCGTCTCGGCTCGACCGCCCTTATGAAACAGGCCCTAG
>NZ_JBICTZ010000018.1:0-110280 GCF_043197875.1 Micromonospora sp. NPDC048935
TTTTTTTTTTGGTGGGTGTTTGGTTTCGCCGGCCTCCGCGCGCGGGATTTAAAACCCCCCAACCCCATGGCCGGCCGTGTACCTTAAAAACTCCCCTCGGGGGCGGCGGGGGCGGGGCGCGCCCCCCCCACTCCGCCGGTCCACAGAGTTATCCACAGCTTGGCCGGTATCCACAGCGGTTATCCACAGCACGAAAACGACTCTGAGTCTGATAAGGGTATACAGTGACCGATTCTCCCGAGTCCACACCTAACGAGCCCGAGGTCCCCGCCGAGGCCATCGCCGCCGTGGTCGCGCACGACCGGATCGAACCGGTCGGGCTCGAGGTGGAGATGCAGCGCTCCTACCTCGACTACGCGATGAGCGTCATCGTCGGGCGTGCGCTGCCGGACGTGCGGGACGGGCTCAAGCCGGTCCACCGCAAGATCCTCTACGCGATGTTCGACTCCGGCTACCGTCCGGACCGCGGCTACGTGAAGTGCTCCCGGGTCGTCGGCGACGTGATGGGCCAGTTCCACCCGCACGGCGACTCGGCCATCTACGACGCGCTGGTCCGGATGGCGCAGCCCTGGTCGCTGCGCTACCCGCTGGTCGACGGCAACGGCAACTTCGGCTCGCCGGGTAATGATCCGGCTGCGGCTATGCGTTACTGCGTATCAGGAGATGTCCGCATTCGTACCGCTGATGGCAGCGTGCGGATCGCGGACGTGGTGGCCGACGCCGCGCCGTCCAGCGAGACCGACATCGACCTGAAGGTCCGCGACCGCAACGGCGACCTGGTCCGCGCCTCGAAGTTCTTCCACTCCGGCGAGCACCCGACGCTGCGGCTGCGCACCCGCGAGGGGTACGAGCTGACCGGTACCCACAACCACCCGGTGCTCTGCCTGGTGGACGTGGCCGGCGTGCCGACCCTGCTGTGGAAGCTGCTCGCCGAGATCTCCCCCGGCGACCGCGTGGTCCTCCAGCGCAGCGTGCCGGACGAGATCGGCTACCCGATGCTGGAGCACGTCGAGGCGGCCGTCCTCGCAGGTGCGTTCGTCAGCGAGGGCTGGGTCTCGCCAGGCCGTGCCGGCTTCAACAACGTGGACCGAGAGTTCTTCGTCCGCGTCCTCGCGGCCTACGACCTTGCGGTGGGCGGGCCCCGCTACGTCAGCGAACGGGTCATCGCCTCCGGCAGCACCCTGCACGAACTCGACGTGCAGGACCTCACCGCGCTGCGCAAGAGCATCCTCGGTGACATGGTCGGCGCCCGCAGCGCCGCGAAGTTCGTTCCCGAGTTTGTCTGGCAGGGGCCGGCCGCGGTCAAGCGGGCCTTCCTCCAGGCGCTCTTCGAGGGCGACGGCTCGTCCTCGCTGCTGCCGCGCAAGACCATCCAAATCTCGTACTCGACACGTAGTGAGCGGCTGGCGGCCGAGGTCCAGCAGTTGCTGCTGGAGTTCGGTGTGATCAGCCGGCAGACCCGCTACGACGACGGCGAGACCAAGGTCGTGGTGACCAACCGCCGCGACGCCCGGATCTTCGCCGCGCACGTCGGCTTCCTCGGTCGTAAGCAGGCCAAGCTGGAGGCGGAGCTGGCCCAGGTGCCGGCGAGCAGCACCGCGCTCTCCAGCGACCACGTGCCGCTCGTCGCCGACTTCATCCGTGCGCACGGGGCGACGCGCTGGACCGAGCAGGACTGGCTGCGTCGGCACAACGTGGACCGGGTCGAGCGGTGGGAGCGGGACCGCGACGAGATCGCGGCCCGGATCACCGAGCCCGGGATCCTGGACGTGGTGGAGCCGCTGGTCGACGGACGGTTCTACTACGCCGAGGTGGCACAGATCACGGACGCCGGCGTGCAGTCGGTCTACAGCGTCCGGGTCGACACCGAGGACCACTCGTTCGTCTCGGACGGGTTCGTCAGCCACAACACCGAGTGCAAGCTCGATCCGCTCGCCATGGAGATGCTGCGGGACATCGACGAGGACACCGTCGACCTCCAGGACAACTACGACGGTCGGGCCAAGGAGCCCACGATCCTGCCGTCGCGGATCCCGAACCTGTTGGTGAACGGCTCCGAGGGCATCGCGGTCGGCATGGCCACCAAGATTCCGCCGCACAACCTGCGGGAGATCGGCGCGGCGGTGCAGTGGTGCCTGGAGCACCCGGAGGAGGACGAGGAGACCACCCTCGAGGCCCTGCTCGGCATCGTCAAGGGCCCGGACTTCCCGACCCACGGCCTGATCGTCGGCACCACCGCTATTCAGGACGCGTACCGCACCGGTCGCGGGTCGATCCGGATGCGTGCCGTGGTGGAGGTCGAGGAGGACAAGCGGGGTCGCCCCTGCCTGGTCGTCAGCGAGCTGCCCTACCAGGTCAACCCGGACAACCTCGCGGAGCGGATCGCCGAGCTGATCAAGGAGGGCAAGCTCGCCGGGATCGCGGACATCCGCGACGAGTCCTCCGGGCGTACCGGCATGCGGATCGTGCTGGTGCTCAAGCGCGACGCGGTCGCGAAGGTCGTGCTGAACAACCTCTACAAGCACACCCAGCTCCAGGAGACCTTCGGCGCCAACATGCTGGCCCTGGTCGACGGGGTGCCGCGCACGCTCAACCTGGCGCAGTTCATCCGCTACTACGTCGAGCACCAGATCGACGTGATCCGCCGGCGGACCGCGTTCCGGTTGCGCAAGGCCGAGGAGCGGGCGCACATCCTGCGCGGTCTGGGCAAGGCGCTGGACGCGCTGGACGAGGTGATCGCGCTGATCCGGCGGTCGCCGACCGTGGACGACGCCCGGCAGGGCCTGATCCGGCTGCTCGACATCGACGAGATCCAGGCGACCGCGATCCTGGACATGCAGCTGCGTCGCCTGGCCGCCCTGGAGCGGCAGCGGATCGTGGACGATCTGGCCAAGCTCGAGATCGAGATCGCCGACCTCAAGGACATCCTGGCCAAGCCGGAACGGCAGCGGAAGATCGTCTCCGAGGAGCTTGGTGAGATCGTCGCCAAGTGGGGTGACGACCGGCGGACGCAGATCATTCCGTTCGACGGTGAGGTCTCGATGGAGGACCTCATCGCCCGCGAGGACGTGGTCGTCACGATCACCCGGACCGGGTACGCCAAGCGGACCAAGGTCGACCTCTACCGCTCGCAGCGACGCGGGGGTAAGGGCGTCAGTGGCGCTACGCTGCGGCAGGACGACATCGTCAGCCACTTCTTCGTCTGCTCGACCCACGACTGGATCCTGTTCCTGACGAACAAGGGCCGGGTGTACCGGGCCAAGGCGTACGAGTTGCCGGAGGCCAGTAGGGTAGCCAAGGGCCAACACGTGGCCAACCTGCTCGCCTTCCTACCCGACGAGCAGATAGCGCAGATCATTGAGATCCCGAACTACCAGGTAGCCCCCTATCTGGTACTGGCCACGAAGAACGGCCTGGTGAAGAAGACGCGGCTCGAGGAGTTCGACTCCAACCGTTCCGGCGGCATCATCGCGATCAACCTGCGCGATGAGGACGAGCTGGTCGGTGCTGCGCTGGTTGCGCCGGAGAACGACCTGCTGCTGGTCTCGAAGAAGGCACAGGCGATCCGGTTCAACGCCTCGGACGAGGCGTTGCGGCCGATGGGTCGGGCCACCTCGGGTGTGATCGGCATGCGCTTCACGGACGACGACGTCCTGCTCGCCATGGAGGTCGTGCGGGAGGGGCTGGACGTTCTGGTGGCCACGAACGGGGGATACGCGAAGCGGACCCCGATCGAGGAATACCCGGTGCAGGGCCGGGGAGGTAAGGGCGTGTTGACTGCGAAGATCACCGAACGGCGCGGTGGTCTGGTTGGCGCGGTGGTGATCGATCCGGACGACGAGCTGTTCGCGATCACCAGCAACGGTGGTGTCATTCGGACTCCGGTGAAGCCTGTACGCCGTACGCGTGACCGGAACACAATGGGGGTCAAGCTGATGGACCTCCCGGACGGCGTGACTATCGTGGCGATTGCTCGCAATGCCGACGAGCCTGACGAACAGGACTAGTTGAATGACGGAGACACAGGCGAAGTCGGGGAACACGGGGACCTCGGCCAACCCGGTCGACGAGGAGGCCGCCAAGGGCGGCACACCAGCGACTGGCCGCGCGGCCGTAGGCCGGGCAACGGTCCCCGCCGACGCGCCTGCCCCGAAGTTCACGAGGGCCCCGGGCATGACACCCCCGCCGGAGCCGGGCAGTGAAGACGCTGGTTCGGGTGACAAGACGGAGGCGTCCGGTGACGAGGCGCCGACGTCCGCCGTCGCCACACCTCCGGGTTCGGCGGCGCCTTCGGCCCGTCCGGCGACCACCCAGCCGATCAACGTCCGGCCGGGTCAGGCGGCGTCGAGCGGGACCACCGGCACTCAGCCGCGGATCATGCCCGGCATGACGCAGCCGCCGTCGGATGCGACGCGTACCTCCGCTGCCGGCCGCCCGGCCAGCGGGGGTGGCCTGCCGCCGGGGATCGGCAACGCGTCCGCCGTCGGGGCTGCCCGGGTCGGTGACGCGGTGCGTGCGGCGCGTACGTCGGTCAGCTCGGCGGCGTCCCGTGGGCCGCGTCGGGCGCGGCTGAACCTGAAGCGGATCGACCCGTGGTCGGTGATGAAGTTCGCGTTCGCCGTCTCGGTGGTGCTCTTCATCGTCGTGGTGGTCGCCACTTCGGTGCTCTACCTGGCGTTGGATGCGATGGGCGTGTTCAAGAGCGTCAACGACAGCCTGGGCGACCTGGTGAACGCCGGTGGTGGGCAGAGCACCAGCAGCTTCCAGATCACCGCCAAGGGCGTGATCCTCAGCTCGGCGCTGATCGGTCTGGTCAACGTGGTGCTGTTCACCGCGCTGGCCACGCTGGGGGCGTTCGTCTACAACGTCTGCGCCGACCTGGTCGGCGGGATCGAGCTGACGCTCGCCGAGCGGGACTGAGTGACCGGGACGCCGGGGCACCGCGGAAAGCGGTCGCTCCGGCGTCCCGTACTCAGGTAGTTTTTGCAGGCGTCGACGGCCCGGCTCGTCGGTCCGGACCCCGATTTGGGGCGGGCCTAGCGGATGGGTTAATCTTGCTCGTCGCAACGCGGGGCTATAGCTCAGTCGGTTAGAGCGCAGAGCTGATAACTCTGAGGTCGATGGTTCGATTCCATCTAGCCCCACCGCACGGTCGTCCGACGTTAGTCGAGCACGAGGGGTCGCCCCAATGTTCAAGAAGCTGCTGATTCTGGCTGGCGTCGTCGGCGTGGCCGCCGTCGTGATCAACAAGATCAAGGCATCGAACGACGAGCGTGCACTCTGGCACGAGGCAACCACCGCGCCCGACCTGCGCTGAGGTCCGGCCCGACGCCGAGTGATCGGCGTCACGGCCGTCTACGGGGCCCTAGCTCAACTGGCAGAGCACTGCCTTTGCAAGGCAGGGGTTAGGGGTTCGAGTCCCCTGGGCTCCACCAGCATCGCCTCTGACCAGGCGACTCCTCCTCGCAAGATCAATGGGCGCAAGACGGGCGCAGGTCAGTAATGATCCTGCGACCCGATGGTCGCCTTGTTGGCACGTCTCGCCTCCGAGCCCAGGCCCGAGCCAATGATGCCGCTGAGCCGGTCTCGCTTCGGCAGCCATTACACGAGCCTCTCAAACGTGATGCGCACCGTTCTGTGTCGAAGCAGACGCTGGGCCTGCGGCCCGGCGCACACGGCGGGGCCCGAGGAAGCCAGTGAAGCGGCCGGAGGTGGGCCGCCAGCGTTGACGAGCACCTGGAACTGCCGCCGCTTCGGGACAAGCCTCAGGGAATGTCAGGAGCGCTGGCCACGCCAGGAGCACACCCGCCGGATCGGCGCCCCGCTACGAGCACGGGGTTGATTGCCTTGTACGGGCATGATTTCAGTGTGACGAGACGTCTGAGTCTTCTCCTGATCGCTGTCGGTGCGGCGGGGTTACTCGGCGTACTGCTGGCCCAGGTTCCCGCATCGTGGTGGCGTGTTCTGGCCTCTGGGTGGTCGGTGCTACTGCCGGCCACAGTGAGTCTGGCGCTGTTGCTCTTGGGCGCACGGCTGTGGTGGCGGACCAACCAGGAAAGTCACCAGGCTTCGGCGGCACCGACGCCACCGGACCGGCAGATGCAGCCATTGCACTCGTGGATGATCCTGGTCGGAGCGGTTGTCGTGGCAGTCGTCACCGGGGCGGCGGTGCTCTGGTTGCAGAACACTCTGCCCGCGGCTGGTGACCAGGTGCAGCGGGCAAGGTTGCGGGTGGACAGCATCCGGACCGGTCTGACCATCGGAGCCGCCGTCACCGGTGCTTTTGCACTGCTGCTGGCGGTTCGCCGGCAGCAGCTGGCAGAGCGTACCCAGCAGGCCACCGAGTACGACGCTGGCGAGAAGAGGGTCACCGAGCTGTATGTCAAAGCTGCCGACCAGCTCGGCGCCGACAAGGCCCCGGTGCGCCTCGCCGGCTTGTACGCCCTGGAACGCCTAGCTCAGGACAACCCGGTCCACCGGCAGAGCATCGTCGAGGTCATCTGTGCCTATCTGCGCATGCCCTACACCCCACCTGACGATCATTCCGCGCCCGGCACCGACCACCCGTCCCCAGCAGGGGAAACGTCAACCGGACCTGGTTCGCAGGTGCAGACAGCCGACACCGACGATGCCGGCGAACCAGCCACCGGTGCCCGCGAGGAACATCAGGTTCGCCTCGCTGCCCAACGCATCCTCGCCCGACACCTCCGACCCGGTACCGAGAACGAAGCCGCCAACCCCAGCTACTGGGGGCCAAGGATCGTCCTGGACCTCACCGAGGCAACCCTCATAGACGCCGACTTCACGGAGTGTCATCTCCACAATGCCACCTTCGGCAGGGTGACGTTCATCGGCCGAGCCGAGTTCAACAGGGCGACGTTCAGCGGGAGCGCCGTGTTTGGTGGTGCGACGTTCCGTGGCAGCGCTGTGTTCGGCGGTGCGACGTTCCGCGGCGGCGCTGTGTTCGGCGGTGCGACGTTCCGCGGCGGCGCCGTGTTTATCGGTGCGACGTTCCGCAGCGTCGCCCTGTTTGGCCGTGCGACGTTCGGCGGCGGCGCGACGTTCAGCGGTGCGACGTTCAGCGCCGGCGTCACGTTCGACGGGGCGACATTTTGCGGCGGCGCCGGGTTCGAGAAGGCGACGTTCAACGGCGGCGTCACGTTCAACGGGGCGACGTTCAACGGCGACGCCCTGTTGGTGAAAGCGACGTTCAACGGCGACGCCCTGTTGGTGAGGGTGACGTTCAACGGCGACGCCTGGTTCGAGAATGCCACGTTCAACGGCGACGCCGGGTTCGGCTTGGCGTCGTTCAACGGCGACGCCTTCTTCGATGGCGCGTCGTTCAGCGGCGACCCCTTCTTCGATGGGGCGACGCTCCGCCGGAGCGAATACGGAGGTCCACAAATTGTGGGCGGCCTTGCCGTTGGTGAGCGATCGGACGACGAAGCGCCTCCGGCGGGGGCCGCAGGTTCCGGAATGGCTGGGGACTGAGTGGCGGTTGAGCGACGAGGGGGCAGATCCGGAGGCCGGGCCGTGGGTGACGGTGCGGCTTGGCTCGATTCGGCCGGACCCGAGGCCGCCGTCGAGCTTTGGCCACGACGAGCCCGATCTCGACGCGCGACTGCGGGCCGCGCCGGAGCGGGTGCGGCGGGCGGCGTTGGCGCTTGCGGTGCGGGCGGTGACGACGCGGTTCAGGTTCGGCGACGACGAGTTGGTGAGGCAGGCGGTGGAGGCCGTCGAGCGGGGCCTGACCCTGGCTGAGGAGACCCGGTCGAGGATCGGCCACCTCAGGGCGCAGGGCACCGACCTGCGAACCTGCTCCAGTGCCGTCCACGCCCTGTACGCGGCGACGGGCAAGGGAGTAGCGGCCGTCGAAGCGTTGAACGCCGTGCGGTACGCGGTCGCCGACGACTGGCCGGTGTTGCGCCGGGAGTTGTATCGCCTGGTGCGGGAGGGCTGAAATCCTCGCCAGCGTAAGCGAGCCGAGATGTCGAATCCGCGATGAGTCGTTCGTAGAACAGGCGAGGGTGGCCGGAGAAGCCCCCCGGGACAAGGGAGTCATCGATGACGGAGTACCTGATCTCGTTCAATGACGGCGCGATGGACCACATCCCCGGCGGGGAGATGCCCGACGTGGGTAAGGCCGTGCAGGCGGTGGTCCAGGAGGCCGTGAACGCCGGCGTGTGGGTGTACGGCGGCGGGCTCGAAAGGCAGCAGGCGAGCGTCGTGGCCATGAACGGAACGGTCACCGACGGCCCTTTCCCGGAGACCAGGGAGGTCATTGGCGGGTTCTCGGTCGTCGACGTCGCCACGCGAGATGAGGCGCTGACGTGGGCTGCCAAGCTCGCCGACGCCTGCCGCTGCCCGCAGGAGGTCCGGGAGCTGATGTCCGACTCCGAGACAGACGCGCTGCTCCGCGAGGCGGACAGTCGGGGGTGAGATCAGTACGCCGGTGACCATGCGGCCGTGCGCATGCGGTTCAGCTGTCGGTGGGCGCGGTGTCCGGTCGGGCCTGGGGCACGTGTTCCATCAGCCTGGTGAGCGCGCCGTTGGCGAAGGTCGCGCCGAGCGCCGACCCGGCCCCGATGGTCCAGCCGACCGGCCCGAGCGGGGTGCAGCCGAAGAACTGGCTCACCCCGGGCGTCTGCACGACCACGACGAGCACGCCCAGTGACGCCGCTGTGGACGCCAGCACGGTCGGGCTGGTGCCGCCGGCCAGGATGGTCTGGCCGAGTTGGGTGCCGACCAGGGAGACCAGGGCGACGGTGCCGGCGCGTTGGCGGCGTCCGGTGTAGCGGGCCAACGTCCAGCCCGCGGTCGCGCCCAGCGTGGTCGCCGCCGCCCGTAGCCCGATCTCCCTGGTGAGACTCTCGCCGAGCGCCGCGTCGGGGCCCTCCCGCAGGAGCGTGTCGGTGCGATCCGACGCGGGTGGCCGGACCGCGATGGCAAGTGCCGGTGCCAGGTCGGTGAGCAGGTTGACCAGCAGCAGTTGTCGGCCGGTGAGCGCGGAGCGGCCGGTCGCGGCGGCGGTCAGCACACTGAAGGCGATCTCGCCGAGGTTGCCGCCGACCAGGATGCTGAGCGCGTGCCGCACCGAGGACCACATCGCCCGGCCCTCGACCAGGGTGGCGATGATGGTCTCCAACCGGTCGTCGGTGACCACCAGGTCGGCTGCGGCCCGTGCCGCCGGGGTGCCCCGTTGGCCGAGGGCGATGCCCACGTCGGCCAGCCGGATCGCCGGGGCGTCGTTGGCGCCGTCACCGGTCATCGCGACGGTTCGCCCGCACTTCTGCAACGCCTGGATGATCCGTACCTTGTGCGCGGGGGTGCAGCGGGCCACCACGTCGGTGTTGGCCAACCGCTCGGCGAGCGCGTCGTCGTCGAGTTTGTCGAGTTCACCGGCGGTGACCACCCGTTGTTCGTCGTGCTCGCTGATGGTGGCCGCGATGGCCTCGGCGGTGGCCGGGTGATCACCGGTGATCATGATGGTGTGCACGCCGGCCTGTCGGATCCGTCGTACCGCCGGGGCGGCGCTCTCCCGGACCCCGTCCGCGAGGGCCAGGAAACCGACGAAGGTCAGCCCTCGGACGTCGGCATCGGTCACCTTCGGGTCGTCGACCTGGCACTCTGCGACGGCCAGGATCCGGTTGCCCGCGCCGGCCCGGTCGGCGAGCAGCCGCTCCAGCTCCGCACGGCCGGCGTCGTCGAGTGGCTCCTGGCTGCCGTCGGTGCGCCGGGCCGAACAGCGCGGCAGCACCGTCTCCGGGGCACCCTTGACACTCAGCACCAGGTGACCGTCGGTCTCTCCGATGCTCGCGTGATAGCCGCGGGACGGCTCGAACGGCAGCCCACCCGCAGCCCGCCACCCGGCGGCACCGGTCTGCTCCACCACCCCGGCCAGGCCGGCACCCCGCCGGACCGCCCGGTCGGTCTGCAACGCCAACTCCTCCGGGTTGGCGGCGGCGGGGGTGGCGCGCAGGGCAGTGGCAAGCGTCAACCGGAGTCGGTCGTCCAGCCGGTCCACCGGGGCGTACCGGTCGCCCACGCCGTCGCCGACCCCGGCGAGCAGCAGTTGGCCCTCGGTGAGGGTGCCGGTCTTGTCGAAGCAGAGCACGTCCACCCGACCCAGCGCCTCGATGGTGCGCGGGTTGCGCACCAACGCGCCGTGCTCGGCGAGCCGCCGGGCGGCGGCCAACTGCGCCGCGCTGACCAGGAACGGCAGCCCCTCCGGCACCGACGCCACGGCGAGGTTCGCGGCGGTCGCCGCCGTTTCGGCAAGGGGTACGCCCCGAAGCAGGCCCGCGCCGGCCACCGCCACCGCCGAACCGGCGGCCAACGGGATGGCGGCGCTTGTCAACGAGCTGAGCCGGGCTTCCACCCCGCTTGTCGGTGGTGCCTGTCGCACAAGCGCCAAACTGCGGCCGGCTTCGGTGTCCGATCCGGTCGCCACCACCACGGCGGTGCCGTGCCCGGCGGCCACGGTGGTGCCCTCGTAGAGCATGGAGTGTCGGTCGGCGATGGCGGCGGCGACCACCGGTCGGTGGGACTTGGCGACCGGCAGCGATTCGCCGGTCAGTGACGATTCGTCCGCCTCCAGGCCCACCGCCTCCAGTACGCGGCAGTCGGCGGGTACCGAGTCGCCCGGCTCCAGGGCGAGAACGTCACCGAGGACCAGGTCCTCGGCGGCGAGAACCCGCTCGGCGCCGTCCCGGCGGACCCGTGCGGTCACCGCCGAGCGGGACAGCAGCTCCGCCAGCGAGCGTTCCGTGTTGCGTTCGTGCACCGCGCCGATCAGGGCGGACCCACCGACCACGCTGCCCACGAGTGCGGCGTCGACGAGCGAGCCGAACGACGCGGAGAGCACCGCCCCGGCGGCCAGCACCGGGGTCAGCGGGTTGGACAACTCGTCCACGAAGGCGCGCAGCAGACCGCCACGTCCCGGTGCGGCCTGGCTGTCGCGACCCGAGCCGTCCTGCCGGCGTTGCGCCTCCGCGCTGGCCAACCCCTCCGGGGTGGTGCGCAGGTGATCCAGCACGGTGCTGACCGGCATGAGGTGCCAGGCGGTCGTCACGGGTGCCGGGGTGTCCGACGTGTCGTGTAACCGGCCGGCCTGCCAGACCCCGTTCGCGAAGGCCATCCCGGCCGCGCCGTTGACCGCGACGAGCGCCTTGTGCGGCAGTTGGGTCGGCGGAGCGGTGAACGCCCCCAACGCCCCGAGGCCGGTGCCGGCCATGGCCAGCCGGATGTTCTGCTGAGCCGTCCGCCGGGCCACCCCGGTCGCCTCGACCACCAGCGCCACCACCCGCAGGTCGACACCCACCAGCAGGTGTGCGCCCCACGGCGGCAGCGCCTCCGGTGCGGCGAGCCCCAGACCGCAGTCGGACGCGCCGAGCGCCCTGCGGTCCGCCGAGACCAGCATCACCACCGCGCCGTCGCGCTGCAACGCGCGTACCGACTCGGTCAACTGGTCTCCGCCGGGCAGCATCGCATCGGCGAAGCCGTACCGCTGCTCGTCGCCGCCGGCCACCACCAGCCGCAGGCCAGCGTGCCGGGCGGCGGCCGGGAGGCCGTCGACGCCGGGCGCGGGTTCCGGCTCGACCCGCAGCAGGGCGGCGAGTCGGTCGCCGTGGGCGAGGCCGAGTAGCTGTCCGCCGGCGGATCGCAGCCGGTCGCCGTCCGGGATGGCGTTCGGGTCGCTGTTGGGCAGCCGGTCCAGCGGTCCGAGCCGCCAGCCGTCCGCCGTGCGTGAAGCGGCCGGGTCGTCCGGGTCGAACAGCGCGAAGGCCCGCTCCGCCACCTGGTCGACGTCGGCGCCGGGGGCCGGTGCCAGATCAGCGAGTACGCCCCGGTCCGAGCCGAGCACGGCGGCGTCCAGCACGAGCGTGTCTATCCGGTCCAGCTCCCGCAGCACGCTGCGGTCCATGGCGATCACTCCGCGCCGGGCCAGCATCCGGCCGAGTTGGGCGGCGTATCCCTCACGTCCACTGCCGGGAGCCTTCGGCAGGGTGGACAGGCCCAGCGCGGCGGCCCGTTTCGGCCCGGCGAACGGCATTGCCGCCACACCCGTGGCCGCTCCCGCGGCGAGCATGCGGTTGACGTACCGCTCGACCGGGCCGTCCGGCTTGGGCCGGGGACGCTCGACGACCGGCCAGCGGGCGGTGGCTCGTTCCGGGTCGCCGGTCAGTCGTGGCTCGGCCCGTTCCCAGGCTGCGAGCTGGGCCCGCGCCTCGCCCCACTGCACCAGCCGTTGGGCGCCGTCCAGGGCGATTCCGGTCCACCGGCCGGTCAGGCCCTGCGCCACCGCTTCGGCCAGGGGAAAGAGGAGGTCGGCGCGGGGGTCGGAGCGCAGCCGTCTGCCGATGAACTCGTGCAGCTTCGGCTGGAGGTCAACCGCGGAGAGTAGGCCGGCCACCTCGCCGGGCAGCGGCGCGAACGGCAGGATCCGGGTTGCCGCCGAGATGGTCAGGCCCAGCGCGTCCGAGGCGAGTGCGCCGAGGGTACGGGGGGTTCGCGGCCCCTCCTCCGGTGGGTGCGGCGGCGGAATCTCCGGGTCGGGTTCGTGGTCGCAGGTCTGTTCGATTCGGCTGATCGTGGCGATCAGGTCGCGCAGTGCCGGCTCGGGGGCCTGCACGGCAACCACCACCCGCCCGGAGGGGGCGTTGACCCGTGCCCACGCCACACCGGGCAGACGTTCCAGCGCGCCCTCCACCTGACGTGCCAGTTTGTTTCCGCCGTCCTGGCAGACGCCGTGCACCTCGATGTGGTGTCGGCCCGGTCGGGACCAGACCCGACGCCGCGTCAGCCCGGCCGTGCGGGCGAGCCGGGTCGCGGCCGAGCCGACGGTCCGGGACGCCTCGCCGACCAGGTGCGGCATGCCGAAGGACGGCAGGATGCGGCTGGCTGCGCGACCCGCCGCCGTCATCGAGGCGTACGGCTGGACGGACGCTGGCCCGACTCCCTGTTGCTGCTGGTCCTGACCTTGCCCATGTCGTCCTCCCACCGCGCTCACGTCCGGCGGCCTGGCTTCCCGACCTGCCGTCCGTTATGCCCCTCCGATGGTGGAACTTTTCGCCGCCGCCGGCGCATGGACGGGGTGGGCCGTGGAATCCGACGACCATCACCGGACATGGGGAGGCCGGCATGAGCACGCTGACGCGACATCTCAACGGTTCGCACGAGAACGTTCGGATGTACACCCGGCGGGTGGCGTTACCGATGGTGGGCGAGGTGGCGGTGCCGCCACCGGACAAGGTCGCCTACTACGCGGGGCTGGGTGTGCTTGCCGCACTCCAGGTCATCGAGTGGCCGATCGCTCTGGTGGTCACCGCCGGTCACCTGCTGGCGGACCAACACCTGTCGGGACTGGTGCGCGGGGCCGGGCAGGCGCTCCAGGACGCCTGACGAGAGCCGGGTCACCGGCGATTGACCTGAATCCGGGTTGAAGTCGCATGCTCGGGTCATGCCGAGCACAATCGCCACCACCACACCGACCGCACCGGGGCTGTTCGCGCCCCGGTTGCGGGCGATGACGGTGGGCAGCGTCGCGTTGATCTCGTTGTTGGCGTTCGAGGCGTTGGCGGTCGGTACGGCGATGCCGACCGTGGCCCACCACCTGGACGGGCTCGCGCTGTACGGGATCGCGTTCGGTGGTCCGTTCGCCACCGGCGTGCTGGCCATGGTGGTGTCCGGCATCTGGTGTGACGCCCGGGGACCTCGGGGGCCGATGTGGCACGGGGTCGCCTGGTTCGTGGTGGGGTTGCTGATCGCCGGGACCGCCCCCGTGATGAGTGTGCTTGTCGTCGGGCGGGTGGTGCAGGGGTTCGGCTCCGGGCTGCTGTCGGTGGCGCTCTACGTGATCGTCGGGCAGGCGTACCCGCAGGAACTGCACAGGCGGATCTTCGCCGCGTTCGCGGCGGCGTGGGTCGTACCGTCGCTCGTGGGTCCCGCGGTGGCCGGTCTGATCGTGGAGCACCTGGGGTGGCGCTGGGTTTTCCTCGCGGTGCCGGCAGTGGCGGTGCCGGCGGTGTTGCTGATCCACCCCGGTCTGCGGTCGCTGGGGCGGAGCGTGACGGCCCGACCGCCAGCCGGCGCGATGGCCCGGATCGGTTGGGCGTGCGGGGCGGCGGTGAGCGCCGCTCTGCTGCACATCGGGGGTCAGCAGCGCGGTGCCACCGCCCTCTCGCTCATCGTGCTCGCCGTGGTCGGCCTGTTGGTCTGTGCCCCGCGCCTGCTGCCGGCCGGGTTTCTGCGGGCGGCCCGGGGGCTACCCACGGTGGTGGGGTTGCGCGGGCTGGCGTCGGCGGCCTTCGTCGGCGCCGAGGTGGTCATCCCGTTGCTGCTCTCCCGGGAGCGGGGTCTCTCGCCGACCGCCGCCGGGCTGGTCCTCACGGTCGGCGCGCTGGCCTGGTCGGCAGGCTCCTGGTTGCAGGGTCGGATTCCGGTGCCGGCGTCCCGGGCCACCCTGCCGCGTGTCGGGCTGAGCTGCATCACGGTCGGCACCGCCACGGTGGCGCTGGCCGTCCGGCCCGAGCTTCCGGTGGCCGTCGCGGTGGTCGGTTGGGCGGCGGCCGGCCTCGGCATGGGGCTGCTCTACCCGTCGCTGTCGGTGCTCACGCTGGAGTTGTCCGCACCCGGCGAGCAGGGCCGTAACAGCTCCTCGCTGCAACTGGGCGACTCCCTCTTCGCGGCGACAGTGCTCGCGCTGACCGGTGCCGTGCTGGCCGCGGGGAGCGCGCCGGGCCCGGCCAGTTACACGGCGACGCTGGCGGTGACGTCGGGCCTGGCGCTGCTCGGCGCGCTGTTGGCCGGCCGCGTCGTGGTGGGCGGGAGTCCGCGACCGGGCGGATGATCCGAGGATTCGACCGCGTACGGCCCGGTGGTGCCGGGAGGATGGCGGGCGATGAACTTCCTGACCGTCCTGCCGCTCGCCGTGGTGATGGTCGCCGGGACCCAGTTGGTCGTGGCGGTCTTCCTCGCCTCGTCGGACCGGCCCCGGGCGGCGTCGCTGGGCTTCCTCGCCGGGGCTGGCCTGGTGGTCACGGCCGGAGTGACGGTGAGCTGGCTGTTGACCCGTTGGGTGGGCGGGTTGGCCGCCGACGCGAGTGCCGTTGCCGGCAGGGTCGATCGCGGTCCGGCCATCGATCTGGTGGTTCTCGCCCTGCTGGTCGGCCTGGCCGTGCTGGTGTGGGTACGGCGGGACCGGTCCGGGCCGCCGAGGTGGCTGGGCAGCATCGAGCACGCCGACCCGCGTGCGGCACTGCGACTGGGTGCGTTGCTCTTCGTGCTGACACCGACCGACGACCTGACCATGGCCGCCGTCGGGGCGAGCGTGGCCCGGCACAACCTGCCGTGGTGGCATCTGGTGCCGTTCGTGCTGCTCACCGTGCTTCTGCTCGCCCTGCCGCTGCTGGCGTTGCTGCTGCTCGGGGACCGGGCGGCGCGGACTCTGACCCGGATGCGGGAGTGGGCCGAGCGGCACGCCTGGATCGTGAACGAGATCGTGATCGCGTTCTTCGCGCTGCTGACCGTGTTGGACCTGATCCGTTCGGGGTGAGCCGGGGCAGACACGTACGGGGGAACCGGGCGGAGATGAGAGCAACGGCGGTTCACGTTCGCCTTACGGTGACGGCATGTTCGTTGTCGTCACCACGGTGATCCTCTACGTCTTCGGTTTCGTCTTCCTCTACGGCGTGATCCGGCTGGGTGTCCGGCACGCCATGGAGGACCTGGAGCTGCAACGAGCCAGGGCCCGGCGCGAGGAGGAGTTGGCGGCGGCCCGCGACCGCTCCTTCATGCGCGACAACGCCTTCCTCGCCGGCAGTTGAGCACCGGATCGGTCCGGCCCCGGCCGGCGGTGTCGCGGGACGACCCGGGAGCCGCCGGGCGGTTCGGCGTGCCGGATGCGAGGATCGCACCCGTGATGGGAACGCTGAAGACCGAACCCGCCCGCACCCGCCTCGACTTGCTCGCCGCGCCGGTGGCGGAGGCCATCGCCCAGTGGCCCGCCGACGCGCCGGTGGACGTCAACGACGTGCTGGTCGCGCCGATCGACGCGGAGCTCGCCGACACCGCGGCGTTCTGCGCGGCGTACGAGGTGGGGCTGGACGTGTCGGCCAACTGTGTCGTGGTGGCGGGCAAGCGTGAGGGTGTGGTCCGCTACGCGGCCTGCATCGTCCTGGCCACCACCAGGGCGGACGTGAACGGGGTGGCTCGCCGGACGCTCGACGTCCGCAAGGCGAGCTTCGCCCCGATGACCGACGCGGTCGAGTTGACCGGGATGGAGTACGGCGGCATCACCCCGATCGGGCTGCCGGCACAGTGGCCGATCCTGGTGGACGCCCGGGTCATCGCCACCCCGCACGTCATCATCGGCTCCGGCGTACGGCACAGCAAGATCGCGCTGCCGGGGCCGGCGTTGGGCGCGCTGCCCGGTGCGCAGGTGGTGGAAGGGCTGGCCAGGCCAGCCTGAACAGTGGCAGGCGTCGATGTTGTTGCACGTGAAACATCGTGATCATCGATGCCGGGTGCCCCGGTGGCTCAGTGGGCCGCGGCCTCGCGTTGCTCGACCTCGCTGAGTGCGGCGAGCAGTGTCTGCACCTCCTGTGCGCCGGAGACGGCGTACTTTCCGGCCAGGACGAAGGTCGGCACGCTGCTGATGCCCAGGCCCTGCGCGGCAGCCAGTTGGGCGGCGACGTCGGCGACCCGCAGGTCGGAGTCGAGGAACCGGCGTGCGTCGGCCGCGTCCAGGCCGATCTCGCCGGCCAGGGTGGCCAGCGCCTCCCGCGACCCGACGTCGACCCCGTGGTTGAAGTGCGCCTGGTAGAGCGCCTCCACCATCTCGGCCGCCCTGCCCTGGTCGGTGGCCCAGGAAACCAGTCGGTGCGCGTCGAAGGTGTTGGCGATCACCGCGCGGTCGTAATCCAGTCGAAGACCGTCACCCGCCGCGACCTGGGTCACGTGGGCGATCATCTGTCGGGCGCGTTCCGGGCCGCCGAACTTGCCGGCCAGCGCCTCCACCAGCGGGAGGGGCTCGGGCACCGGCGACGGGTCGAGCTGGAACGGCCGGTAGCGGACGGTCACCTCGCCGGGATAGCTGGCGAGGGCCTCATCCAGGCGGCGCTTGCCGATGTAGCACCACGGGCAGATGACGTCCGCGTAGATCTCGATCTCCATGATCGGTGCCAACCTCGCGGTCAGGCGAGTTGTTCCCGCACCTGACGCTTGAGTCGACCCAGGATCGCCGTGCCGCCGCGGATCCGCAGCGGGCTGATCGCCTGCGCCAGCCCCATCCGCTGGTAGAGGTCGTCCGGCACGGCCAGCACCTCCTCCGGGCTCGCCAGGGCCAACCCTTCCGCGAGGATCCCGGCGAACGCCCGGGTGGTCGGCGCCTCCGGCGGGCAGTCGAAGATCGTCGCCACCGTGCCCTCCGGGGTCACCTTGGCCCGCAGGAAGAACGACGTCTGACACTCGGGCACCTGCTCCATGCCCTCGCGTTCGACGGCGCCCTCCGGCAGCACCGGGATGACGTCCGCGTACTCCAGGAGCATCTCCAGCACCAGGTCGCGCGGCGCGGCAGCGAACTCGTCGACGATCTCGGCCAGTCGGGCCGGCATGTCAGCCATGCGTCGAGGCTACCGCCGTCGAGCGGAGCCCCCGCGAGCAAGCCGACCGGCCGGTCCGTTCGTCACACCGTCGGCGACTGCTCGCTGATCTCGCTGAGGGCGCTTGTGGGGTCGAGCTGCATGGCCAGGTCGCCGAGCGAGACGATCCCGACCAGCTTGCGGTCGCTGTCACAGACCAGCACGCGGCGGATGCCCCGATCCCGCATGAGCGTCGCCGCCTCACCCGCCGTGCAGTGCTGCTCGATCATGACCACCTCGCGGGTGACGATCGAGCCGATGGTGGTGGCCGCCGGGGAGCTGTTCTCCGCAACGGCCCGCACCACGATGTCCCGGTCGGTGAGCATGCCGGCGAGGCTGGCGCCGTCGGTGACCACCACGTCGCCGATGTCCGCCTCCTTCATCACCCTGGCCGCCTCGTCCAGGGTGGTCTCGGCCGGCAGGTAGACCACCTGCTTGGTCATCACGTCACTGACCCGGTAACCGGTCATGAGAGCCTCCGAAGACGTTTCTACTCGATCCAACTGCACTACCCCGTGACGCGGCAGCTACACCAGGTTCCCACGTGCCTGGCGTACCTCGCGGACGAGCAGGTCCACCAGCCCGTCCAGCGGCACCTCGGTGCGCCCGTCGCCGGCCCGCTCGCGCAGCTCGACGTACCCCTCGGTGAGCCGGCGGCCCACCACGACGGCCCGGGGGATGCCGATCAGCTCGGCGTCGGTGAACTTGACCCCGGCCGAGATGTGCGTCCGGTCGTCGACGAGCACCCGCAGGCCGGCGGCGTCGAGACGCCCGCCGAGCTCCAGCGCCGCGTCGAGCTGCGGGCCCTTGCCGGCGACCACCAGGTGTACGTCGCACGGCGCGATTGCCGCCGGCCAGACCAGCCCCCGGTCGTCGTGGTGCTGCTCGGCGACCGCCGCGACCGCCCGGGACACCCCGATGCCGTAGCAGCCCATGGTCGGCCGGACCGGCTTGCCGGCCGGCCCGAGCACGTCGACCGAGAACGCGTCGGTGTACCGGCGACCGAGTTGGAAGATGTGGCCGATCTCGATGCCCCGCCGGATCGTCAGCTCGCCGTCGGCGCAGTCGGGGCAGTTGTCACCGGCGCGCACCTCGGCCGCCTCGATCGTGCCGTCCGGTGTGAAGTCCCGCCCGCAGACCACGTCTGTCGCGTGCCGGCCCGGCTCGTTCGCCCCGGTCAGCCAGGCGGAGCCGGGCACCACCCGGGGATCGACAAGGTAGCGGATGCCCAGCTTGTCGAGCACCTGCGGACCGAGGTACCCGCGGACCAGCTCCGGATGCTCGGCCCACTCGTCGAAGACGGCCACCTGGGCCGGCGCCAGCGCGGCGGTGACCCGTTTCAGGTCGACCTCCCGATCCCCGGGAAGCCCGATCACCAGGGGCTCGGCCCGGTCGGCACCCGGTTGCCGGACGGACAGCACCACGTTCTTCAGGGTGTCGGCGGCGATCCAGCCGTCCCGACCGCCCAACCGGCGAACATTCGCCAACTCGACAAGGCTGGCGATCGTCGGGGTCTCCGGAGTGTCGTGCACCTCGACGGCCGGCTGCGCGCTCGGGTCACCGGCGGCCGGCGCCCGGGTGACCACCGCCTCGGTGTTGGCCGCGTAGGCGCAGCCGGTGCAGCCGACGAAGGTGTCCTCGCCGACAGGTGTCGCCGCCAGGAACTCCTCCGACGCGGAGCCGCCCATCGCCCCGGACATCGCGTGCACCACCGCGTAGTCCAGGCCCAACCGGTCGAAGATCCGCTGGTACGCGGCGCGATGCCGGGCGTACGCGTCCCGCAACCCCGCGTCGTCCAGGTCGAAGGAGTACGCGTCCTTCATCAGGAACTCCCGGCCGCGCAGCAGCCCGGCGCGGGGCCGCGCCTCGTCGCGGAACTTCGTCTGCACCTGGAACAGCGTCACCGGGAAGTCCCGGTACGAGGTGAACACGTCCTTGACCAGCAGCGCCGCCATCTCCTCGTGGGTGGGCGCCAACAGGTGCTCGGCGCCCCGCCGGTCGGTGAGGGTGAAGATGTCGTCGCCGTACTCGGTCCACCGGCCGCTGGTCCGGTAGGGATCGGCCGGCAGCAGCGCCGGGAAGTGCACCTCCTGGTCGCCGATCGCGAACAGCTCGCCACGCACCACGTCGGTGATCCGGTCCAGCACCAGCTTGCCCAGCGGCAGCCACGTGTAGCCGCCCGGCGCGGCGCGACGGATGTAACCGGCGCGCAGCAGGAGCCGGTGGCTCGGCACCTCCGCGTCGGCCGGGTCCTCGCGCAGGGTTCGCAGCAACAGGGTCGACATGCGCAGCAGCATGCGCGCAGCCTAGAGCCGCGCCGACCGGCCGAGCGAACCAATTCGTCAGGAGCGGCGCCGGGCCTCAGCGTGTGCCGGGAAGTCGGCCCTCGCAGCGGACGTCCGGATCGGCCACGAGCCGCCGGGGCATCATCCAGTCCAGCGCGGTCTCCTCGACCGGCCAACCCCGCACCGACACCAGGCTGTACGGCACCGCCGCCGGCTGGGGGCAGAGGACCTGCGACTCGACCCACCCGTTCGGCACGAACCGCACGGTGGCGGCCCGGTCCAGCATGATCGTCGACGTGTCGGTGACCGCGATCAGCGCGCCGAGCACCACCTCCCGGCCAGCGTCGGCCACCGGTGGCGGGACGGCCCCACTGGCCGGGGGCACCGTTTCGCCGCCAGCCGGTGTCGTCGCGGCCGGGGCCCGCGGGGTCGACACGCCGGACTCCCTCGGCAGCACCTCGACCGCGGCGGTGGGCAGCAGCGGCACCCGGAGGAAGACCGCTCCCATCACCACCGGAAGCACGGCGGCGACAGTGAACGCCAGACCATGGGTCAGCGCCGGGGCGATCCAGCCCGGGATCGGGCCGGTCAGCAGCAGGGTCGCGGCGGGTGGCACCGCCAGCAGCGCGGCAGTGGCCAACTCGCGATCCTGGTACGCCGTCCAGATCGCCGGGCCCAGCACGCTGTACGCCAGGACCGCCGCTGCCAGCGGCAGGGCCACGCTGACCAGGAGGACCCGGTTCGGCTGGTCCGGGTGCAGATAGCGCGTACGCAGCGCAAGCAGCCAGAGAGCGAGCATCAGCAACGACGGCAGGAAGCGGAGCTGCCAGGTGAGCGCCCCCAGCGCGACCGCTGCGGTGATCACCCAACCGGGGGTACGTGCCGTCCCGGAGGCCAGGAGGGAGCGTTCCAGGTCGAACCGGTCAGGGGCACTGAGCCGGAGCAGTCGACCGAGCACCCCGAAGGTGAGTACGACGACGGGGAACGCCCACACCAGGGCGATCAGCAGGGCGCTGAGCAGGCCGAGTGGGCTGACGTACTGGACCAGCAGCAGCATCGTGGACATGTCCTGTTGGCTGAGCTGCCACAGCCGCAGCACCAGGAGGAGGACGGGAAAGGCGGGAAGGAGGGTCAGCAGCCACTGCTGCGCCTGCCGCGCCCCCGCCATCCGGCGCGGGCGGCCGGTCTCGCCGAAGCTGGTGACGATCCGGGGTACGCCGGGGGCGGCAGCGCGGTCCTCTCCCACGGCCACTGTCGCACCTCCACCTTCCTCGCCTCGGGTTGTTGCTGCTCCGCGACCGGCTGCGGGAGGTTGTATCGCTGCTGCCAACGGAGGTTGGCGTTGTACGCGTTCTCCCAGGTCGAGTTTTCCTCGTCCGTGGCCGAGGCGTAGAGCGCGAGGTCGACCAGGTCGAGCAGGGCCTGGTTGGGGCCGACGTTGACACCCCACTTCTCCTGCGGTGACGAGCCGATGTCCCAGTGCTGCAACGGTTTGACGTTCTTGAGGGTCACCGGGAAGCGTTGACCGTCGTCGCCCGGCTGGTCGCCGGTCACGAAGCCGGCGAGGATCGCCGCGTCGGTGGTGACGGCCTGCACCCTGCCGTCGTACAACTCCTGGATGCATTCACTGATCCGGTTCCGGCCCACCGGCTTGGCCCCGGCCTCACCGAGGCGTTGGATGGACGTCGACGTGGTCAGCGAGCAGACCGTCAGGCCACGGAGATCCTCCAGGCTGCTCACCTGCTCCTTGAAGCTCTTCAACGTCACCACCGACTGCTCGGTGTGCAGGTACGCGGCGGAGAAGACGGCGCCCTCCTCGCGGCGCTTGTCGTTGATGCTGTATGAGGCGATGACCATGTCGACGATGACGAACCCGTCGTTGTCGCGGGCCTGCCGACGCGCCCGGTCCTCGCTCTCGATCGGCACGAAGCGCACCTGGGAGTGGTCGAAGCCGAGGTAGCCCGCGATCAGGTAGGCGATGTCGACGTCGAAGCCCTTCCACACGTTGTTGGAGAGGCGTTGCGAGATGCCCGGCTGGTCGTCCTTCACCCCGATGACGAGTTGCTGCTTGCCCTTGAGGCCGGCCTGCTCCAGCAACTCGTCGCGGGTCGGCGGGCCGGTCGCGAGGACGATCGGGACCAGGGCGGCGGCCAGCACGGCCAGCGCGACGACGAGCCCGACGAGTCGGAGCTGGCGGGCCCGTGCGGTGCGCGGCGAACTGGTCACCGCAGGGGCCGACCCCGACGGGCTCGGCTCACTTTCCTGGCTCAACTAGGCCCTCCCCGTTGCTCGGACCGGCGATCGGCCCCCCATTGTGGGGCCTGGGGGCGAGTCACGGCACTCCGCGACCAGCCGGATTGGCGACAGAGCCGACGGGTCGAACCGGTTCGTCGCCCCATGACCTCCGCCACGTCGCCCGATCGGGGCACTGCGCACCGCGCCCGCGGTGACAGACTTGTCGCCGCAGGCAACGAACGGTGTGAGGGGGCGCGGGTGCGTTGGCGCAGTTTTGTCGCTGTCGGGGACAGTTTCACCGAAGGCATGGATGACGCGTACCCGGACGGCACCTTCCGGGGCTGGGCGGACCTGGTGGCGACCCGGCTCGCCGCCGAGACGGGCCCCGACTTCCGGTACGCGAACCTGGCCATCCGGGGCCGGCTCTTTCCCAGCGTCGTTGCCGAGCAGGTGCCGTCGGCGGTGGCGATGAAGCCCGACCTGATCAGCTTCGCGGCCGGCGGCAACGACGTGCTGCGCCGCACCTTCGATCCGGACACGTTGGTGGCCCGCTTCGACGAGGTGGTCCGGCAACTGCGTTCGGGCGGCGCGGACGTGCTGCTCTTCCGGTTCGCCGACGTGATGGCCCGACTGCCCGGTCAGCGCCTCGTCGCCCCCCGGGTGCAGTTGCTCAACCAGGCCGTGGGCGAGACCGCCGAGCGGCACGGCGCCATCATGGTCGACCTGTACGCCGACGACACCTTCCTCAACCCGATGCTCTGGAGCACCGACCGGTTGCACCTCTCCCCGGCCGGGCACCGGCGGGTCGCGGGGCAGGTGCTGAACGCGCTCGGGGTCGGGTGCGACGAGGAGTGGCTGATGGTCCCGCCGCACCCGGCGCCGTCGCCGTGGTTGGCTGCCCGTGCCGCCGACGTGCGGTGGGCCGGTCGGCACCTCGCACCCTGGGTGAAGCGGCGGCTCACCGGACGGTCGTCCGGTGACACCGTGACGGCGAAACGTCCGCTGCTCGGGCCGCTCGTCGACTGATCGTGCGAACCCTGCACACCGCGCCGCTGCTGCGATTCACCGCCGATGGTGAGTCGCAGCCGGAGCACGCCGTGCTGGTGGGCGGCGACCGCGTCGAGGCCGTCGGTCCGCTGGCCGACCTGAGTGCGGCGTACGCGGGTGTCCGCGTCCGCCGCTGGCCCGGCACGCTGGGGCCGGGCCTGCTGCACGACGCTGCGCTGCCGGCGGCGCCCACCCCACGCGAGCGGGTGCACGCGCTGCTGCGCATCGGGGTGACGGCGGTGCTGGTGGACCACCTGGCCGACCCGGCGCTGCGGGCCGCCGTCGACCGGGGTGACCTGCTCGTGCTGCCCGCCGCGGTGCCGCCCACGCTGCGGGTGGGCGCGCGTGCCGACCTCGCGGTCCACGCGGCCGACGGGGCCTGCCTGGTGACCGTGGTGGCCGGTCGGATCGTGCACCGCCGCGCCTGAGTGCGCCGAGTCGCACCCCGATGGTCGTTCACCGGGCCGGGTTACGGCGTAGTTTGGGGATCATGTCTGTGCCGAACGATCCTGATCCCCGCCTTCAGTCGTACGCGGATCCGCAACGGTTGGTCACCACCGAGTGGCTGGCCGAGCACCTGGGCGACGAGGGCCTCGTGGTTGTCGAGTCCGACGAGGACGTGCTGCTCTACGAATCGGGTCACATCCCCGGTGCGGTGAAGGTCGACTGGCACCTGGAGCTGAACGACCAGGTGACCCGCGACTACCTGGATGCCGAGAGCTTCGCCGAGTTGTGCGCCGCGAAGGGCATCGGCCGGGGCGACACCGTCGTCTTCTACGGCGACAACTTCAACTGGTGGGCCGCGTACGCCCTCTGGGTGTTCTCGCTCTTCGGCCACGCGGACGTGCGGCTGCTCGACGGCGGCCGGCAGAAGTGGATCGCCGAGGGGCGCGAGGTGACCCGCGACAAGCCGGCGCGCCCCCGCGCCGACTACCCGGTGCCACTGCGGGACGACGCGCCGCTGCGGGCCTACCGTGAGCAGGTCATGGCGCACATCGCCGCCGGCCGGCCGCTCGTCGACGTCCGGTCCCCGGGTGAGTACACCGGCGAGACGCTGCACATGCCGGACTACCCCCAGGAGGGCGCGCTGCGGGGCGGGCACATCCCGGGGGCGGTCAGCAAGCCGTGGAAGTCCGCCGCCAACGATGACGGCACGTTCAAGTCCGCCGACGAGTTGAAGGCGATCTACGCCGACCAGCTCGGGCTGAGCCCCGACGACGACGTGATCGCGTACTGCCGCATCGGCGAGCGGTCCAGCCACACCTGGTTCGTGCTGCGGCACCTGCTGGGCTACCCGCAGGTGCGTAACTACGACGGCTCGTGGACCGAGTGGGGCAACCTGGTCCGGGCACCCGTCGTCAAGGGCGACCAGCCCGGCGGCTTGGCCGCCTGAGCGGCGCTGCCGGCTTGGCCGCCTGAGCGGCGCTGCCGGCTTGGACCGTCCCCGCGCGATGCCCTGTCGCGCGGGGACGGTCGTTTCAGCCGGCGACCGCGAGTACGCCCCGCAGGTCGCGGATGATCCCGGTGATCTCGCCGGTCTCCGGGTTCCAACGGGCCAGGGCGGCCGGTTCCAGCCGGAGCAGCACCGAACCTTTGTTGTCCCAGCCCAGCACCTCGCAGCAGCCCTTGCTGCGCTCCCGACCCAGGTCGAGCACGTGCACCACCGCTCCGGTCCGGGCGTCCAGCACGGCCGCCGCCTCGGCACCGTCGATCTCACGGTTGGTGATCCACGCCGCGCTGGCCAGCCGCCCACCATGCAGCCAGCCCCGGCCGTAGAACTCGTTGACCTGGTACGGCGAGGGCAGCGCGTCGCCGGTGATCCGTTCCTCGGAACGGATCGTGGCCTCGCGGGCGGTCCGGGTGCGCAGTTTCAGGCTGCTCCGCTCGCCGATCAACTCCACCAGCGGTGCCTCGCGGCCGGCTGCCGGGTCGGGTGCGACCACGGCCCAGGTCGACACGTCGATCGTGCTCGCCGTCCCGGTGGCCCGGTCCACCGCGTACGTGCGGTCCTCGCTGCCGACAAGCACCCGGTCGTTCGCCCAGACCACCCGTTCCAGATAGCCGTCGAGCGGAATCCGGCGTACCTCCGCGGTGGTGAGGTCGACAATGACCAGTTCCCTGGTCTGCGCGAACGCCGCCGACCTGCCGTCCGGCGACAGCACGCCCGGTTTCACGGCGGGTGCCTCGTTGTAGCCCGCATCCCGGGTGGGTGCCAGCGTCACCACGTCGAGACTGCGCACCACACCGTCGTTGCCGAGCACCCGGACCGGGCCGTCCGCGCGATTTTCCTCGTCCGTCGGCTGGAACAGCGCCAGCGCCCGCTGGACCGGTTGCTCGGAGAGCGGCACGGTCGCCGGGCCGCTGAGTCGGGCCAGCGGATCGGGCGGGAACGTCAGTTCGGCGGGCGGATGCTGCACGGGGCCCGGATGCGTCGGGACGACGGTCGGGGTCGGTGCCACCGAGTGGTTCGGCGGCGGGTCGGCGGGCGATCGCAGGGTCGCCACCGTGGCACCGCCGACCAGTGCCACGGCCAGGACGACCCCGCCGACCGCCCGCCGGGCACGCCGCCTACGCCGAGCCCGGTCCCATCCCGTCGACGCAGGCTGGTTGGGTAGGACGTCCTCGACGCTGGCGGTCAGGAGTTGGCGCAGATCCTGCTCGTTCACGGGTTCACCTCCACGCCGGTGGCCAGATCGGCCGTGCCCTGACCCGCTCGGGTGTTCTGGGCGAGATCTGGGGCGGCTTCGCGGAGGCGGCGTAGCGCCGCGTGACACTGGCTCTTCACGGTGCCGACGGTCACCCCGAGCACCTCGGCGGTGGCGACCTCGGTCAGGTCCTCGTAGTAGCGCAACACCAGGACGGCCCGCTGCCGGGGCGGCAGCAGGCCCAGTGCGTCGTGCAGTGTCAGCCGCAGTGCGCCGTCACGGTCGTGGGTCGCCCGGTCCGGCGGTGTGGCGCTCAGCCATTCCCGGCGTCGGCGACGCCACCACGACACCGCGTCCCGGTAGAGGATGGCCCGCACGTACGCGGCGGGGTCGCCGTCCCGAACCGATGCCCAGCGCAGCGCCAGCTTGAGCAGGGCCTCCTGGAGGAGATCCTCGGCCTGGTGGCGGTTGCCACAGATCAGGTAGGCGGCGCGGAGCAGCCGGTGTTGGTGGCTCTCCACGAAGGCGAGGTAGCCGTCGCGTCCGTCGTGTCTCGTCGGTACCATCCGCCCTCCCTTCCGGCGTCGCGTCACGCGTCACCTGCCAGACGCACGGGGAGGGGTAAAAGGTTGGGTCAGCTTTCCGGCAACCCGGTCAGATAGCGCTGAAGGGTCGGTGCGATCCAGGAGACCAGGTCTTCGGCGGGCGCGTCCACAATGGGTGGCAGGCGGACGATGTATCGGGTGAACGCGAGGCCGAGGATCTGACTGGCCACCAGACCGGCGCGCCGGGCGGTCAGCGCCGGGTCGGTGCCGAACGTGGCCACGGCGGCGGTGAGTTGGTCGGCGAAGATGCCCCGCATGCGCTCGGCGGCACCCGGATTGGTGCTGGCGGCCCGCAGGAGCGCCACGAGTGTCTCGTCGCCCTCCCAACGGGCGAGGAAGTGCCGGATCAGCACCTCGCCGAGGCGAGCGGGCGGCACCGGGGCCAGATCGGGCAGGCGCAGGTCGAACTCGGCCGCCGCCGCGAAGAGCCCCTCCTTGCTGCCGTAGTAGCGCATCACCATCGACGGGTCGATCTGGGCGTCGGCGGCGATGGCCCGGATCGTGGCGCGCTCGTATCCGTCCGCCGCGAAGCGTTCCTGGGCCGCCCGCAGGATCGCCGCCCGGGTGGCGTCGGAGCGGCGGGGGTGGGTCGGCTGGGCGGACGCTGTCATGTCCACGACCGTATGCCAACAACTGTTGACACACAATCAGCAGCCTTCTAGCGTCGCCAACAAGTGTTTGCCAACAACCGTTGGCAACAGTCTCTCCGGAGGTGGCCATGCTGCCCGTGAACACCGACGTCCTGGTGGTGGGCGCTGGCCCCACCGGTCTCGCCACCGCGCTGACGCTGGCCCGACGCGGGATCGAGGTGACCGTGCTGGACCAACTGACCGAGCCGCCCGCAACCTCCCGGGCGGCAGTCGTGCACGCGTACACCCTGGAGGTGCTGGACCGGATCGGCGCGGCGGCGCCGCTTGTCGCCCAGGGGGTGCGGTCGCCGCGCTTCACCGTGCGCGACCGGGACCGGGTGTTGCTGGCGGTGCCGTTCCACGAGTTGCCATCCCCCTTCCCCTACGCGCTGCTGGTCTCGCAGTCGGTCACCGAGGCGGTCCTCACCGGCCGCCTGGCCGCCCACGGCGTCCAGGTCCGGCGGCCGTCGCGGTTGACCGGCCTGACCCCGGCCGGCGACCGGGTGCTCGCGCGGGTCGACGGGGAGACGCTGCGCGCCCGGTACGTGATCGGTGCGGACGGCCTGCACAGCACCGTCCGGCAGGCGGCCGGCATCGGCTTCACCGGCCCGAGCGACGAGGAATCCTTCGTGCTCGCCGACGTACGGGTGGACAGCGCACTGCCCGGTGACGAGGTGGCGCTCTTCCTCGCCCGGTCCGGTCCGCTGATCTGGGCGCCCCTCCCGGACGGAGTGGTCCGGCTGGTCGCCGCGGTGGCGACGGCTCCGGCGGATCCGGATGCGGCCTACCTCCAGCGGTTGCTCGACGAGCGTGGCCCGGCGCGACGTCCCGACCGGGTGACCGAGGTGCTCTGGGGCTCCCGGTTCCGGGTGCACCACCGGCTCGCCGACACCTTCCGAGCCGGGCCGGTGCTGCTGGCCGGGGACGCCGGGCACGTGCACAGCCCGGCCGGTGGTCAGGGCATGAACCTCGGCATCTGCGACGCGGTCGCCCTCGGCACCGCGGTGGCGGACGTCCTCGACGGAGGCCCCGAATCGCTGCTCGACGACTACAGCGCCCGGCAGCGGCCGATGGCCGAGGACGTGCTGAGCTTCGCCGCCGGGCTGACCCGGCTGGCCACCGTCTCCCCGGCCCGCCGACCGGCCCGTGACGTGCTGCTCCGGGTGCTCGGCGCACTGCCGCCAGCGCGCCGGAAGGTCGCGCTGCGCCTGTCCGGGCTGTCGCACCGGGCACCGACGCCGGGCTAGCCAACGCCGGGCACCGACGCCGGGCTAGCCGACGCCGGGCTAGCCGACGCCGACGCCGGTGGGGGTCGGCACTCCGGCCGCGGCCGGTCGCAGTGTCCGCCACGCGGCCACCGTGACGAGCGCGAACGTGCCGGCCGCCGCGCCCGCCACCGGCACCGTGCCGTACGCCGCGGCAGCCAGACCGGCGAGCACCGCCCCGACCGGTGCGGTGAGCAGACCGACCATCCGCTGGGCCGCGCCCACCCGGCCGAGCAGCCCGGTCGGCACGTGCCGCTGCCCGTACGACGCCGACAGGCTGTTCCACACCACGGTGCCGGCGGCGAAGACGGCCAACGCGAGGCTGCCCGGCACCGGATGCCGAGCCAGCGCGAACCCGGTAAGCGCCACGGTCTGCGCGGCGAGCACCGCACGCAGCGTCGACACCGTGCCGAACCGGGCGGCGAGCCGACCCGCCCCGAGAGCCCCCGTCACACCGCCGACGATGGCGGCGGCGGCGAACAGCCCGTACCCGGCGGGCGGCACCCGCAGCACGTCCAGCGCGTAGAGCACCAGCACCGCCATGATCCCGCTGATCGCCAGGTTGCTCGCGGCGGCCAGCAGGGTGACCCGCCACAGTGTCCGGTGCCCGCGCAGCCACCGCATCCCCTCGGTGATCTCGCTCCACACCGATCCGCGCCGCGCGGGCGCGCTCGCGACCGGTACCGGTGCCAGGGCCAGCACGAGTAGGGCGGCGGCGGCGAAGGTGACGGCGTCGAGGGCGAACGGCAGGGCCGGGGCGGCGGCGAAGAGGACACCGGCGGCGGGTGCGCCGAGGAAGCCGCCGGCCACCGCGGACCCCGCCTGAAGTCGACCGTTCGCCCGGGGCAGCGCGTCCGGGGGCACCAGCGCGGGCAGCAGTGCGAACGACGCCGAGTCGAAGAGGGTGCCCAGCGCGGCGAGGAGGAACGCCGCCAGCAGCAGCACCGCGACGCCGACCCGGTCCAGGGCGACCGTCACGGCCAGCGTCGCCACCACGATGGCCCGTACCCCGTCGACCAGGGCCATCGTCCGACGGCGGTCCCAGCGGTCCGCGTACACGCCGCCGAGCAGGCCGAAGAGCAGCGGCGGTAGCTGACCGGCCACGGTGACCGCGGCGATGATCCGGGGATCGCGGGTCACCGCCGTGGCCAGCAGAGCCAGCGCCGGCGTACGCAGCGCGTCCCCGAGCCGCGACGAGACGGCGGCGGACCAGAGCAGCCGGAAGTCCCGGCCGAGAGCGGAGGAGGTCATCCGGTGACCGTGCGGGTTCGACCGGGTCGAGGGTCAAGCCGTCGAGACGAAAGAGGGACGCGCCTGTCGGTGATCATCGGTACGGTGGGCGCCGGTACCGGACCGGGGAGAAACAGGCGTGGACCACACTTTCCAGGTCGACCTGCGTGGCGTGGTCGACCTGCTCAGTCATCACCTCTACGGCAGCCCGCGGGTCTACGTCCGCGAGCTGCTCCAGAACGCGGTGGACGCGATCACCGCCCGACGTGCGGCCGAGCCGGACGCGCCGGCGCTGGTCCGCATCGAACCCCCGGACCGCACCGGGGACGGCACGCTGCGGGTGCACGACACCGGCATCGGTCTGACCGAGGCGCAGGTGCACGAGTTGTTGGCCACCATCGGCCGCAGCTCGAAGCGCGACGAGCTGGGCTTCTCCCGGCACGAGTTCCTCGGCCAGTTCGGCATCGGCCTGCTCTCCTGCTTCCTGGTGGCAGACGAGATCCAGGTGCTCACCCGGCACGGCGACAATCCGACGGTTCGCTGGACCGGGTACGCCGACGGCCGCTACGCGGTGACGCTGGCCCCGCCGGAGGCCGCCCGCGCCGAGCCGGGCACCACCGTCACGCTGGTGCCCCGCCGCGACGCCGACCAGTGGTTCACCACCCCGACCGTCACCGACCTGGCCCGACTCTTCGGGGCGCTGCTGCCGGTCACCGTCCGCGTCGGCGACGTCGTCACCACCACCGGGGCACCGCCGTGGCCGACCACGCCGGGTGCGCCGCCGGACCGCGCGGCACTGATCCGGTACGCGCGGGAGACGCTCGGCGTCGACCCGTTCGACGTGCTGCCGCTGGCCGTACCGGAGGCCGGGCTGACCGGCGTCGCCGTCATCCTGCCCACTCCGGTGAACCCGGCGGCCCGGGCGGGGCACCGCGTCTACCTCAAGCGGATGCTTCTCACCGAGAACGCCGACGGGCTGCTGCCCGAGTGGGCGTTCTTCGCGCACTGCGTGGTGGACGCGACCGAGTTGCGTCCGACCGCCAGCCGGGAGGCCCTCTACGAGGACACGCTGCTGACGGCGACCCGGAAGGCGCTCGGCGACCAGGTACGCGGTTGGCTGGTGCGGCTGGCGCGGCACGACCCGCACCGGCTGGCGCAGTTCCTCCAGGTGCACCACCTCGGCGTGAAGGCCCTGGCGTTGCACGACGACGAGATGCTCCGGCTGGTCGACAGGTGGTGGCCCATGGACAGCAACGTCGGCACGCTCACCCTCGCCGAGTTCCGCGAGCGCTACGGCGTGGTCCGCTACGCGGCGAGCCTCGACGAGTTCCGTCAGCTCGCCGCCGTGGCCGCCGCGCAGGACCTGGCGGTGGTCAACGCCGGCTACACGTACGACACCGAGCTGATCGAGCGGCTGCCGGTGGTGGACCGCTCGGTGCTGATCGAGCGGCTGGAGCCGAGCGACCTCACCACCCGCTTCGACGCACTCGACCCCCAGGTGGAGTTGGCGCTGCGACAGTTCCTCACCACGGCGCAACGGGCCGTCGAACGGTCCGGCTGCGAGGTGGTCATCCGGGCGTACGAGCCGGTCTCGCTGCCCGCGCTCTACCTGGTGAGCCGGTCGGCCGCGTTCAACGACCAGCTCGCGGCCAGTCGGGACCGGGCCGACGAGCTGTGGGGCGGGGTGCTCGACGCGCTCGCCGCCACCGCCCCGCCGGACCGCCCGCAGTTGGTGCTCAACCACCGCAACCCGCTGGTACGACGGGTGGCCACGCTGAGCGACCCGGAGCTTGTCGGTCTCGCCGTCGAGGCCCTGTACGGACAGGCGCTGCTGCTCGGCCACCATCCGATCCGCGCGGCCGACGCCGCGCTGCTGAACGATTCCTTCCTCGGCCTGCTCGGCCGGGCTGTTCCGGGACGGGAGTGAGCATGAGCGACGAGGATCTGTGGCGGGTGCTGCGCGGGATCGCCGACATGCCGTACGGGGCGGGGCAGATCGCCGCGCTGGAGCAACTGCTGCGCCGGGTGGACGCCTCCGACGACCGGCAACTCGCGTTCGTCACCAGGATGCAGGCCACCACCGGTTACATCTACGGCGGCGAGCCGGCGAAGTCCTTCGTGACCTTCTCCTGGTGTCTGTCCGAGTTCGACGGTGACCCGCAGCCCTACCACCAGAACCACCTGCACCAGTTGCTGTGGCACTTCAAGTACATGGTCAACGGCCTGCTGAACTTCCCGGAGGTGCCGCTCGACCGCACGTACGCCGTGCTGGACGACATGGAGCGGCGCTACCGGGCCGGCGGGCACAGCCTGCAGGCCGTGCACAAGCACCGGTTCCGGGTCGCCGACCACGTGGGCGACGCCGAGGCGGCCGCGCACTGGTACCGGCTCTGGCAGACCACCCCGCGCGACGAACTGTCCGACTGCGCCGGCTGTGATCCGACGGGCCAGGTGGGCTACCTCGCCGACACCGGGCGGGACGCCGAGGCGGTGGAGCTGGCCGAGCCGGTGCTCGCCGGTCGGCTCAACTGCAACGAGCAGCCGCAGGCGATCCTCACCGCGCTGCTCCTGCCGTACCTGCGGACCGGGCGGGCCGAGGAGGCGCGGGACGCGCACCGGGAGGCGTACCGCCGGCTGCGCGGCAACCTCGCCGACCTGTGGGACATCGGCGACCACGTCGAGTTCTGCACGTTGACCGGCAACGAGGCGCGGGCCGTGGAGCTGGTCGAGCGACACCTGGACTGGCTGGACAAGCCGCCGTCGCCGGCCGCCGCCATGCACTTCGCGGCGACCGCCGCCGCGGCGCTGCGGCAGGCCGGCGAGTTGACCGTGTACCGCCGGGCCGCCGAGGGCCGGCCCGCCGCCGAGGTGTCCGCGGCGGCGCTGGCGGACGAGTTGGCCGAGACCGCGACAGGTCTGGCCGCCCGCTTCGACGCCCGTAACGGCACCGCCCACCAGTCGGAGTGGATCGCCCGTCGGCTGGCCGTGCGGGCGAGCGGGGAGCATCTGCCGCTGTCGGCGAGTGTCCGCCGCCGCCCGACCGGTCGGACCGCCGACCGGGCCGAGCGGGTACGGCCCGGCAGGGGTGCACGACCCACCGTCGACCTGCCCGCCGACGCCGGCCCCGACGACCTGCTGGACCTCGCGGACCGGAGCTGGGGTCGACACGACCAGACCACCTTCCGGGCGGCGCTTGTCGCCTTCGACGAACGGTTCGGCTCCGCCGAGTTGCCCGCACGTACGTCCGCGCACCGGCTGGCGCTGCGGGCGGGCGAGCGTGCCGACGAGGAAGACTTCGAGAGCGCGGTCGAGCTGAACCGGGCGGCGCTGACGCTGTACCGGGAGGTGGGCGAGGACGTGCCCGCCCAGGTGGTCGCCGGGCGGCTCGGCGTGCTGTTGGCCCGGTCCGACGAGAGCGCCGAGGAGGGGCTGACGCTGGCCCGCGAGGCGGCCGAGGCCCTGGACCGGTCCGGCGACGCCCGGGAGCGTGCGGGCGGACACGTCCGGTTGGCGTCGGCGCTGCTGCACCGGGAGCGCTGGGCGGACGCGCTCGCCGCGCTCGACCGGGCACCAGCAGACGCTGGCGGCGACCGGCATCTGCTGGCCCGGATCGCGACGTACCGGGCGCACCTGCTGGAGCAGTTGGACCGCGTCGACGAGGCCCGCGCCGCCGTCGACGAGGCCCGCCAGCTCGGCCGTGAGCTGGGCGTCGGCGAGGTGCTCGTGACCGCCTGCCTGGCCCATGCGCGGCTGGCGGAGGAGCCGGCGGACGCCGTGGCCGCCTGCGACGAGGCGCTGGAGGCGGCACCGGCGGACGCCGAGCTGCCGGTCCGAGTCGCCCGCGCCCGGGCCCTACAGTCGGCCGGCCGGGCCGTGGACGCGGTGGACGACTTCGTCGAGGCGGTGACGCTGTGCGTGGAGCAGGGTGCCGCGGGAGACGCGTTCCTGCGGTGGGAGCTGGCGAACGCGTACCAGATGGTGGGTCGGCTCGCCGAGGCCGCCGAGGTCGCCGAGGAGGCCGTGCTCGGCCTGGACCGGATGGGCGCCCAGGCCGAGGCCGACCGCTGCCGGCACCTGTTGGCCGGCGTCTACGCCAGGCTCGGTGCGGTCGACCCGGCGTTGGCCCTGCTGGAGCAGTTGGCCGTCAATCTGGACGGCCCGGACAACCTTCCCTACCGGGCGCAGGTGCTGGAGGAGGCCGGCGGCATCCTCTTCGACGCCGACCGGGACGCGCTGGCGGGTGGGCGGTTCGCCGCCGCGGCTGAGGAGTACCGGCTCGGCGACCTGCCGCTGGACGAGCTGCGCGCCCGTCGGCGGGAGGCGTACGCCTGGCTCTGGGCCGACGACCGGGACACGGCGTTGCGGACCGTCGAGGTGGTGGACGGGGTGGCGGCGAAGCTCGCCGGGCAGACCGAGCCGTCGGTGACGTACGAGCTGGCGATGGCGGCCGAGGTCGGCGCACGGGTGCTCACCGGTGCGGGTCGACTGGACGAGGCGTTGGGCCGGCTCGCCGGGGTGCCCGACCGGTTGCGGTCGATCGGGGCGTTCAGTGAGGCCGCCATGGCCGAGCGCCTCACCGGTGAGCTGCTGCTGCGCCTGGAGCGACCGGCCGAGGCGGAGGCGCTCCTGCGCCGGGTGCTCGGTGGGCTGCCGGCCGACGCGCAGCCGGTCCGCCAGACGGCCTGGCTGCTGGCTCGTGCGCTGGATCTGCTCGATCGGCCCGCGGAGGCCGCCGCACTGCGCGCGGAGCACGACCTGGACGAGGACGACTGACCCGGAGCGGGCCGCCCCCGACCAGGTCAGGGGCGGCCCGACCCCGGCGCGAGCGAAACTCACGGGCAACCACCGCACGCGGTTCGCGGTCTAGGCTTGCCCGGTGACGGTGGAGCAGCAGACACGGGGTGCGGGCCGGCGCAGGTCCCGCAAGGACGAGATTCTGGAGATCGCGGTCGGCCTGTTCGCCGCCCGCGGCTATCACGGTGTGTCGATGGATGACATCGGCGGGGCCGCCGGGGTTACCGGTCCGGCGCTCTACCACCACTTCGCCGGCAAGGAGGCCATGCTGGCCGCCGCGCTCATCCCGGTGAGTGAGGGGTTGCTGGCCGGCGGGCGGGAACGCGCCGCCGGACGGCCGGACGACCCGCGCGGAGTGCTGGAGTCGCTCATCGATTTTCACGTCGAGTTCGCGCTGGCCAACCCGGCGGTGATCGCGTTGCACCTGCACGAGTTGGACCGCCTGCCGGAGGAGCCGCGGCGGCGCATTCGCCGCCTGCAACGGCTCTACGTCGAGGAATGGGTGACAGTGCTCACGGCGCTGCACCCGGGCATGCCCGACGGCGAGGCGCGGGTGCTCGCGCACGCCGCGTTCGGCCTGATGAACTCGACCCCGTTCCTCGGTGGTGAGGTGGACCGGCGACGTCGTGCCGAGTTGTTGCGCGGTGCGACCCTGGCCGCGCTGCTCGCCTGAGCCGACTCGTCAGAGGCAGGCCGGTCATGATTCCCTGACATCGTCCCAACATCCGGACGTCGGGAGGAAAAATGATCGAGTCACTGTTGGTCGCCAATCGGGGTGAGATCGCCCGCCGGATCATCCGCACCGCCAAGCGGCTCGGCATCCGCGCGATCGCCGTGTATTCGGAGGCCGACGCCGACCTGCCGTTCGTCGCCGAGGCGGACGAGGCGGTCCTCATCGGCCCACCGGCCCCGGCGCAGAGCTACCGCAACACCGAGGCGATCCTCGCCGCCGCGAAGTCGACAGGTGCGCAGGCCATCCACCCCGGGTACGGCTTCCTGTCGGAGAACGCCGACTTCGCCCGTACCGTCGGGTCGAGCGGCCTGATCTGGGTCGGGCCCGGCGCGGATGCGATCACCGCGATGGGCGACAAGATCAATGCCCGGAACCTGATGTCGGCGGCCGGTGTCCCGGTCGCGCCCGGCACCACCGATCCGGCCCCCGACCTGGCCGCGGCGGTGACGGCCGCGGCCGAGATCGGCTACCCGGTGATGGTCAAGGCGGCGGCCGGCGGTGGCGGCATGGGCATGGCCGTGGCCGTCGACGAGACCGCGCTGCGCACCGAGTACGACAGGGTGCGGGCGTTTGCCGAGCGGATGTTCGCTGACGGCTCGGTGCTGATCGAGCGGTTCTTTCCCCGGGTGCGGCACGTCGAGGTGCAGATCCTCGGCCTGGCCGACGGCCGGGTGGTGGCGCTCGGCGAGCGGGAGTGCTCGGTGCAGCGGCGCAACCAGAAGCTGGTCGAGGAGTCCCCGTCGCCGGGGGTTTCGCCGGAGCTGCGGTCCCGCCTCCTGGCGGCGGCGGTGCGCGCCGGGGAGGCGGTCGGCTACCGCAACGCCGGCACGGTGGAGTGCCTGCTGGATCCGGCCTCCGGTGAGTTCTTCTTCCTGGAGATGAACACGCGGCTCCAGGTCGAGCACCCGGTGACCGAGTACGTCTACGGCATCGACCTGGTCGAGGAGCAGTTGCGGGTGGCGTCCGGGTTGGGCCCGACGTTCGACCCGGACGCGCTGACGCCGCGTGGCCATGCCATCGAGATGCGGATCAACGCCGAGGACCCGAAGCGTTTCCTGCCCGGCCCCGGCGTGATCAGGACCTGGGTGGAGCCGACGGGCACGGGGGTGCGGGTGGACTCCGGCTACACCGAGGGCAACACGGTCACGCCGTTCTACGACAGCCTGCTGGCCAAGCTGATCGTCACCGGCACCACCCGAGACGAAGTGCTCGATCGCGCGCAGGAGGCGGTCGCCGCCTTCCAGATCGAGGGCCCGAAGAACAACGTTCCCTTCTTCACCGAGCTGCTGAGCAACGAAGAGTTCCGCTCCGGCACCTACGACACCGGCATCGTCCCCCGCATGCGCTAACCCCCCCACCCTGCCCCCACCCCCGGCCTTGTCCTCGGTGATCAAGAGGTTTGCGTCAGGATTCCGGTCCCGGACGACGCAAACCTCTTGATCACCGTTGCTGGACGGGGTGGGGGGTTACGGCTGTTGGTGTGGACTGTTGGGGGAGTCGAGCTGGGGCTGTCGGACGTGCCAGGGCTTGTCGACCAGGCGGCCCAGGTCTCCCCTGTTCTGCCCGGGTAGGCCGGGCGAACCCGTGTCCAGCCGCGGTGCCTGGTAGTGGCTCTGGGCCGGACCACCAGCCCTGGCCTGGTTGGGCGGGAAGTGCCTGGCGTTGGGCGTCGGGGTCGACGAGCCGCTCAACGGCTCGCGCTGTCGAGGCAGATCGTCTGACGTGGGGCCGAGGGACCGAGTTGTTTGGGCGGCCCGCAACTCGCTGACCTCCACCCGGAGGTCGAGACACTCTCGTTCCAGGTCGGCGATCTTCTGGCGCAGGCACCGTTCGAGATCATGGCCGTCCCGCACCTCGGTCCTGTTCTCGGCGGGTTCGTCGCGAACGCCATTCGGGGGCCGCTCGCCGCGGGCCAGTTCGTACAACTCGGCGAGGTCGGCCAGCCACTGTCGTCGGAACTCCGGCGGCAGCGCGTGCTTCACCACCAGCATCACCGTCTGCCAGGGCGGCCCCTTGCTCTCGGCGGTGAAGTGTCGCGACAGCTTCTTGCGCAGAAGGGACTGTTTCCTGCTCCGACTGGCTCGGTCGGGATCGGACTGGGGCGTGTAGATCCGGTCCGCCAGTTTCTGCCAGGTGTCGATCGGCCCGATCTCGGGGCAGGTCTCCACGATCTCGCGGACCGCCAGCGCGTACGCCGACACGGCGGGGTTGTGATAGCGCTGGCGATATTGCGCTTCGAGCGTCGACCGCGGGACCAGCCGGTGCCTTTGGGTGCGTTCTGCTGAGGGTGGCAGATTTTCCTCGGCGTTCACATCGCTCCTTTCGATCCGGTGGTCATGGACTCCCCCGCAAACCGCGCCATGAGGGTCCTTCCAAGAGCTCACATGACGCCGGGATCAACATTTCTACCGCCTCAGATCGAGCAATCGGGTATCTGAAGCTGTGTCGTAAGTCAGATTCTGGCCGGGTGGCTGGCCGGGTTGTCACGATGAGCCTGCGTTCAGCCCTTACACCAGACCAATTTGGCCGGGCCGTGTTCGCGGCGCTGCCATCTGTCGGGTTTGGCCGGGTAGTCCTTCGGCAACCCGGTCACAAGATCGTCATGTTCGTCGGGTCGGGTCGTTGCCAGGGGGATGGAAACGTCCAATACCCGATCCAGATTGGTTGTTGATCGTGGAATAAGTCGTGGAACTTCCATCGACGTTAACCGCAGCGCCGCAATGCGGACCGATTGCCGGAGGAAGAGGGATGAACAGTATTGGTGCAGACTGGCTGAGTGAGGGGCGGCGTGCGGTCCGCATTCTGCGGAAAGCGTCGCTCGGCACCGATGGCGCCGTGGTGGTGGCCCTGCTCGTGGGTCGAGAGGGCGCCGCCGCGTGCGCAGGCGCCCTCTCGACCGCACTCCGATGCGCTGCGGAGCTCTTGGAAGGACCGTCGCAGCGCTGACCACCGGAGGCGTCCGGACTGCGGGGTCGAGCCGATGGCTGGCCCCGCAGTCCCGCCGGCATCAAGGTAGCCACCCGACCGCTCGCAGTTCCATTCCGCCGCCCGTGATGGCATCCTTCTGGCCTGATTCATCCGCCGAAGGGTGGTCCGGCGCCAACTGGACGGGCCACCCCGGCGTGCGGCCGTCGCACACCGTGTCCGTACCGCCCTCGACGCTGGCGGTTATGCGGGCCGGGGTGTCGCTACCGTTGTCCCACCAGGGCAGATAGTGAGGTGACCCCATGGCGGAATTGCCAGATTTCGTCTCCATTCGCGAGGTCGGGCCACGGGACGGGTTGCAGAACGAGGACCCGATCCCGACCGAGGCCAAGGTGCGCCTGCTCGACGCCCTCTCCGGCACCGGCGTACGCCGGATCGAGGCGGTGTCGTTCGTGCACCCCAGGGCGATTCCGCAGATGGCCGACGCCGACGAGGTGTGGCAGCGGGCGGTGCGGGCCGACGGGGTGCGCTACTCGGCGCTGGTGCCGAACACCCGGGGTGCCCAGCGCGCCCTCGCGGCCGGTTTCACCGAGATCGAGGTGGTGGTCTCGGCCAGCGACACGCACAACCGGCGCAACGTCAACCGGTCCACCGACGAGTCACTCGACGACATCGCCGAGCTGATCGATCTGCTGCACGGCGCCTCCGCGCGGGTCGAGGTGATCGTGGCGACCAGCTTCGGCTGCCCGTACGAGGGGGACATCGACCCGAAGCGGGTGGCCGGGATCGTGGACCGGGTCGTCCGTGACGGCGCGGACCGGGTCGCGTTCGGCGACACCACCGGCATGGGCACGCCGCGTCGGGTGCGCGAGCTGCTGACGGCGGTACGCGACCGCGACGCGCGGGTGCCGGTGCTGCTGCACTTCCACAACACCAGGGGTACGGCGCTGGCCAACCTGTTGACCGCGCTGGAGCTGGGGGTCACCGAGTTCGACGCCAGCGTCGGTGGTCTGGGCGGCTGCCCGTACGCGCCGGGGGCGAGCGGCAACCTGGCCACCGAGGAGGCCGTGCACATGCTGCACGACATGGGCATCGACACCGGCATCGACCTGGCGGCTCTGATCGAGGTGGCGGAGCTGGCCGAGGAGTTGCTCGGCAAGAAGCTGCCGTCCGGCGTGCTGCGGGCCGGCCCACGTACCCGGCTGACGCCGCTGCCGAGCTGAGGACGCGACGGAGGGGCCGGCGCACGCGCCGGCCCCTCCCACCTGCCAGGTCGATCAGCTCACCGGGGTGAGCACGCTCGGCCAGCTGTCCCGGAAGATGTCCGCACTACGGTCGGTAGCGCTGAACGTGCCGGCGAAGAGGCTGCTCACCCGGTTCGCCTCGGCGCTGCTCGGGTACGGGTTGGTGCAGCCGGTGCCGGCGCTGCCGCCGGACATCAGGATCGCGCAGTTGCCGTTGTAGTTGTCCGGCAGCCCGAGGATGTGCCCGATCTCGTGGGTCATGATCCGCAGCGGGCTGTACTGCGCGGCCTGCTGGGTGTCGATGTAGACCCGGCCGTTGCCGAGGCTGGTCCGCACGGCGTACGAGCCCCCGCCGGTGATCTGGTAGATCCGCAGGTTGGAGCCGCAGTTGGCGGAGAGGGTCAGGTTGACTGTGGCGTTGTTCCAGATCGAGGCGGCCTGGTTGGCGGTGCCGGCGTAGGCGCCTGCCTGGCTGGTGTTGTAGCAGATGGTCGCGGCGGCGGACGCGGGCGCGGGGTTGGCGACCGTGACGCCGAGGGTGGCACCTGCCGTCGCCACCAGGGCGACCGCGAGCCGACTGAGTCGTGAGGTCATCGCTGACTCCAATCCGGGAGGAGGGGGTGCCAGGAGCCTAGCGACAAGTATTCACGTTATTCAATGTCTTGCGCTGGGCCTCGCCCGTCTGATTCGCTCATGGGTCGCGGTCGGTCGCGCCGATGCGCTAGCCTAACGATCGTTCAGGTCAGTATGGCGGAGGAGTCGGCGTGACGCTCGACGGTGAGGCACTGGAGCAGCTGCGCAAGCGAGCCCGGTCCGGCGGCGCGGACAAATACCATGCCGCCAACGCGGCCAAGGGCAAGCTCTTCGCCCGCGAGCGGGTCGCACTGCTTGTCGACGAGGGCTCGTTCGTCGAGGACGGCCTCTACGCCAACGCGCTCGCCGAGGGGCTGCCCGCCGACGGCGTGGTCACCGGCACCGCCACCATCGACGGCCGGCAGGTCTGCCTGATGGCCAACGACTCCACGGTCAAGGCCGGCAGCTGGGGTGCCCGCACCGTCGAGAAGATCATCCGGATCATCGAGCGGGCGTACGGCGCCGGTGTGCCGATGGTCTACCTGGTCGACTCGGCCGGCGCGCGCATCACCGACCAGGTCGACCTCTTCCCCGGCCGCCGCGGTGCCGGCAAGATCTTCTGGAACCAGGTCCGCGCCTCCGGCTCGATCCCGCAGGTGTGCGCGCTGTTCGGCCCGAGCGCCGCCGGAGGGGCGTACATTCCGGCGTTCTGCGACGTGGTGGCGCTCGTCGACGGCAACGCGAGCATGTATCTCGGCTCGGACCGGATGGTCGAGATGGTCACCGGCGAAAAGACCACCCTGGAGGCGATGGGCGGGGCCAAGGTGCACACCGCCGAGTCCGGCGTGGGGCACTTCCTCTGCAAGACCGAGGCCGACGCGCTCGACGTGGTCAAGACCTACCTGTCGTACCTGCCGGCGAACTGGACGCAGGCGCCGCCGGCCGCACCGGCGGTCCCGGCGTCCGCGAAGGTCGACCTGGCCGCGCTGGTGCCGGCCAGCGAGCGGCAGGCGTTCGACATGCGACGGTATGTCAAGGGCCTGCTCGACGAGGGTTCGTTCTTCGAGATCCAGGCGCTGTGGGCCAGGGAGCTGACCATCGGCTTCGGTCGTCTGGACGGTCAGGTCGTCGGCGTGCTCGGCAACAACTCGATGTTCAAGGGCGGCGTGCTCTTCGTCGACTCCGCCGACAAGGCCACCCGGTTCGTGCAGCTCTGCGACGCGTTCAACGTGCCGTTGCTCTTCCTCAGTGACGTCCCCGGCTTCATGGTCGGCAGCGCGGTGGAGAAGCAGGGCATCATCCGGCACGGCGCCAAGATGATCACCGCGATCTCCGAGGCGACGGTGCCGAAGATCTGCGTGGTGGTCCGCAAGGCGTACGGCGCCGGCCTCTACGCGATGGCCGGCCCCGGGTTCGAGCCGGACGCCACCATCGCCCTGCCCAGCGCGAAGATCGCGGTGATGGGGGCCGAGGCCGCCGTGAACGCCGTCTACGCCAACAAGATCGCCGCGATCGAGGACGAGGCCGAACGGGCCGCCTTCGTGGCCGCCAGGCGTGCCGAGTACGAGCAGGACATCGACGTCGTCCGGCTCGCCAGCGAGCTGGTGGTGGACGCCATCGTCGAGCCGCACGACCTGCGCACCGAGCTGGTCCGTCGCTTCGCGGCGGCGCGTACCAAGGATCGGCACTTCTCCCGTCGTCGGCACGGCGTCACCCCGGTCTGACCCGACGGCGTCCCGCCACCCGTCCCCGGCGTCACGAGCGCCCGACGGCACCGTCCCCACAGGAGGATGAGATGGACTTCCGGCTCACCGACGACCAAGCGGCGCTGCGGGAGAGCGTGCGGGACTTCGCGCGCGAGGTGGTCGCCCCGGTCATCGCCGAGCACTACGAGCAGCACACCTTCCCGTACGAGGTGATCCGGCAGATGGGCAAGATGGGCCTGTTCGGGCTGCCCTTCGGCGAGGAGCACGGCGGCATGGGCGGCGACTACTTCGCGCTCTGCCTGGCCCTGGAGGAGTTGGCCCGGGTCGACTCCAGCGTGGCCATCACGCTGGAGGCGGCGGTCTCGCTGGGCGCGATGCCGATCTACCGGTTCGGCACCGCCGAGCAGAAGGCGACGTGGCTACCCCGGTTGCTCAGCGGCGAGGCGCTGGCCGGGTTCGGGCTCACCGAGCCGGGCACCGGCTCGGACGCCGCCGGCACCCAGACGCGGGCGGTGCTCGACGGTGACGAGTGGGTGATCAACGGTTCGAAGGCGTTCATCACCAACTCGGGGACCGACATCACGGCCATGGTGACCGTCACGGCGGTGACCGGCACGACCCCGGACGGCTCCAAGGAGCTGTCGACGATCATCGTGCCGACCGGCACGCCCGGGTTCAGCGTGGCACCCGGCTACTCCAAGGTGGGGTGGACCGCGTCGGACACCCACGAGCTGACCTTCGACGACTGCCGGGTGCCGGCGGCCAACCTGCTCGGCGAACGGGGCCGCGGCTTCGCCCAGTTCCTGCGGATCCTCGACGAGGGCCGGATCGCCATCGCGGCGCTCGCGGTCGGCCTCGCCCAGGGCTGCGTCGACGAGTCCATCAAGTACGCGAAGGAGCGGCACGCCTTCGGCCAGCCGATCGGTGCCAACCAGGCCATCCAGTTCAAGATCGCCGACATGGAGCTGAAGGCGCACACCGCCCGGCTGGCCTACTACGACGCCGCCGCCCGGATGCTGGCCGGCGAGCCGTTCAAACGGCAGGCCGCCATCGCCAAGCTGCACGCCAGCACGATCGCGGTGGACAACGCCCGGGAGGCCACCCAGATCCACGGCGGGTACGGCTTCATGAACGAGTACCCGGTGGCCCGATTCTGGCGGGACTCCAAGATCCTGGAAATCGGCGAGGGCACCAGCGAGGTGCAACGTATGATCATCGCTCGTGATCTGGGCCTCTGAGAGGCCCACCGGGTAGGCCGACCAATCGGCCCCGAGCGGGCTGTCCGTAGGGCTGTCGGATTATCGGCCGACGGACGTCGGTAGCCCGACGTTCGGCTGCCGACGGTCGTAGTCCATCCGTACTCTTCGTGGCCATGACTCCGGATCATGATCGGTCACGGAGCCCGGCTGGGCGTACCTCCCTGCCGGAGCTGCTCCGCGGGCATCGACGCGCCGCCGGCCTGACCCAGGCCGAGCTGGCATCCCGGGCCGGGGTGGGTGTGCGGACCGTGCGTGACCTGGAGCGCGGCCGGTCGGTCCGGCCGCAGCGCACCACTGTCGATCTGCTCGCCGCGGCGTTGGCGCTGACCGGCACCAGCCGGGCGGCGTTCCTGGCCGCGGCCCGTGGCCCCGCCGGCGTCGAGTCACCCCGGGGGGACGCCACCCCGACGGCGCTCGGGATCGAGGGCAGGACGCCGGCGGAGGCGGCACCCATCGACCTGCCGGCCGCACTCCCGCCGCCGATCACGCTCGTCGGCCGGGATCGCGACCTCACGGAGCTGGCCGAGATGCTGACCGCCGAGCGGGGGCCCCGGCTGGTGAGCCTGGTCGGGCTGGCCGGGGTCGGCAAGACCGCCCTGGCGACGGCGGTGGCGCATCTGGTGGCCGTCGACCACCCGGCCGGTGTGGCCGGGATGCTTGTCGGTGAGGGCTCGGAGGGGCCGGACGTGCTCGCCGCCTCGACGGGCGTACTCGGCGCGGCGCGGCTACCGGAACTCGTGACCCGGCTCGCCGGGCAGCCGGCGCTGCTGGTGATGGACGCGGTGGAGCGTGCGCCCGGCCCGGTGGCCACGACGCTGCACCGGCTGCTCGCCGCACTGCCCTCGCTGCGGGTGTTGGTCACCGGGCGGCACCCGGTCGGACTGCCGGGCGAGAGAGTGTGGCCGGTCGCGCCTCTCGACGTGCCGCCACTGGGTGCCGAACGCTCCGGATCGACCCCGCTCGACACGTGGCCGGCTGTCGCGTTGTTCATCTCCCGGCTCGCCCAGGTCCGTCGGGAGCCGCCCACCCGCGACGAGTTGCCAGCGCTTGCCGCGCTGGTCCGCCGGCTGGGCGGGCTGCCGCTGGCCATCGAGCTGATGGCCGCCCGGGGCCGACTCCTGGACCTCGTCGAACTGCTCGACCGGTACGGCGACCGGGTGCTCGACCTCGCCACCCCCGCCGAGCCGGCGGTCCACCCCGGCTGGGACGCCCCGGATGCGCTCACCGGCGTCACCGGCGAAGCCGACACGAGTTCGGCGGCGGGCTCGGTCACCCTGCGCGAGGCGGTGGCGACCAGCTACCGGTTGCTCGCCCCGGACGAGCAGGCAGCGCTGCGGCGGCTCGCCGTGTTCGGCGACCGCTGGTCGGTGGAGTTGGCCGAGGAGATGCTCGGCGACGAGGCCGACCGGGACGGCACGGTGGCGATCGACCCCGTCGCACTGCTGGACCGGTTCGTCGAGCTCGGGCTGCTGAGCGTACGCGGCACCGGGCCGTTCCGGTTCCGGCTGCTCGACGCGGTCCGCGACTACGCCGTCGAGCAGGCGGCCGGCGCGGGTGAGTTGACGGGCATCCGACGTCGGCACGCCGAGGTGATCGCGCGGCTGGTGGCCCGGACGGCGAGCGACCTGGTCGGCCCCCGGCTGCCCGACGCGGTGCACCGGCTGGACGAGATCAGCAGTGACATCAGCTCGTCGCTGGTCCACGCGGCCACCGACGACCCGTTGACCGCGCTGCGGCTGGCGGCGTGCCTGCCCCGGTGGTGGCGGTTCCGCGGGCGCGACGTCGCCGGGCGGCAGTGGCTGCGGCGGTTGCTGGCGGACCCGCGGACCGTGCACGCCGATCCGATCCTGCGGGGCTGGGCCGCGCTCGGGGTTGCCCGGCTGGCGGCCGAGCACGGCGCGGGCGCCGAGGAGCTGTCGACGGCACGCGCGGCGTTGGACATCTTCCGGGAGGCCGGCGACGTCACCGGCGAGTTGGAGGCGCGAAACATGCTCGGCATCCTGCTGATCACCGTCGGCGGGCAGGACGAGGCCCGCGAGCAGGCCGAGACGGCGCTGCGGTTGGCGGCCCGCAACGGACGTACCCGGGATCTGGCGGTAGCCCAGAACAGTCTCGCCTGGCACGAGATCCGGACGGGTGACCTGGCCGCGGCCCGGCGCAGGCTCGCCGCGGTGGACCGACTCGCCGCCGAGAGTGGCGAGCGGCGACTTCGGGTGCTGGCCTGGGCCAACCGGGCCGAGGTCGCCCGCCTGGAGGGCTGGTACGCGGACGCCGTCGACCAGGGCCGGCGGGCGATCGCGGCGTTGTCCGAGTTGGGTGATCCGAGACGCCGCCGGGTGCTCGGGAAGCTCGGGTTGGCGCTGGCCCAGGACGGGCGGGGCGCGGAAGCGGCAGAGGTGCTCACCGAGCTGCGCGGGGGGACTGTCGACGCGATGGCGGCCGAATCGGCGCGAGCATCGGCTCGGCGGGGCGTGGTGCCGCGACAACGCTCGGAGGACGCGGCGCTGTCCTCGGGTGGGCCGGAGGCTGGGCTCTGTGCGCTGATCGAGGGCAATCTGGCGCTGCACCAGGGTGACCGGGAGTTGGCCGCCGAGTGGTTCGCCGCCGCCGTCGACGCCAAGGGTCAGGATCATCGAGATGTGGTGGAGGCGCTTGTGGGACTGGCGGCCAGCACCGCGAACCCGGCCGTTCTGGACCGGCTGGAGCGGGTCTGCGAGGAGAGTGGCATTCGGCTGCTGCCACAGGAGTCGGGCCTGCTCTACGCGCTGACCGCCACCCGGAGTGGCCCGGAGGCACCCTAGGATCTGCCGCTCGCGAGCGCGGCTGATGGGCGTCGGGGCGGGGAGAGTGGCGCGGACGAAGAGCCCCCTTGGTGCTACCCCTCGCTGATCGCCCGCGCCGTCACCCCCCGGTTGATCCCCGGTGTAGGAAGCCTGCCACCGCGAGGGAGGCAGAAAGTCGGGTTAGGTGGCATTCTTCGGCTTGGCCGGCTCAGTTCTGCCGCTTTTTCTGCCGCTGTTGGTGACCATCACCGCCCCGGGTGCTCAGGGCTGGGTGGCACCGGTCTGTTGCTCGGGGATGATGTCGTCGCTGCCGGCGGTGGCGCACGGATGCGCGGCGTCGCGGACCCGGCGTAGCCCGTCGAGCAGGGCCGCCAGTGCCTCCGGCTCGAGCTGGCCGGTGAACCACTGCTCGATCATCTGTAGGTGCCCGGGCAGCGTCTCGTTCAGTCGCTGCATTCCGGAGGCGGTGACGACCGCGTACGAGCTGCGCCGGTCGCTCGGGCAGGCCCGCCGGGTGAGCAACCCGTCACGTTCCATCCGGTCGACCACGCGCGTCACGCCGCTTGTCGACAACGAGGTCTGTGCGGCGAGGTCGGTCATCCGTAGTTGGTTGCCCGGCGAGCGGGCCAGTCGGGTGATGACCTCGAACTCGACCGCGGAGAGGCCATGCTCCTCGAGTTGGGCGGTGAACCGGGCTGACAGCCCGGCGTATGCCTCGAAGAGCAGGCCGACGGCGGTGATCCGGGGATCGTCGAAGACGTTGGTCACTCGTACATCCTAGCAGTACTTGACACGGGGAATATTGTTGCGGTTATATTTGCTCCGGCAGTCGTTGGGCTATTCAACATTCCCCCTGGAGGACAGCAGCATGACCAGCAGCACCGATGTGGTTACCCGCGACTGGGACGGCCTCACCATCCCGGCGGCTGGCACCTACGCGCTGGACGTGGCGCACAAGCGGGTCGGCTTCGTCGCGCGGCACATGATGGTGAGCAAGGTCCGCGGTGAGTTCAAGGAGGCGACCGCCACCATCACCATCGCCGAGGACCCGATGCAGTCGTCGGTCGCCGCCACCATCCAGGCGGCCAGCATCGACACCACCCAGACCGACCGGGACGCGCACCTGCGCAGCCCCGAGTTCCTGGACGCGGAGAAGTTTCCGACGCTTGAGTTCCGCAGCACCGGGGTCAAGTCCCGTCGTGGCAGCGAGTTCGTGCTCACCGGTGAGCTGAGCATCCGGGGCGTCACCCGCCCGGTCGAGCTGGAGGTGGAGTTCGAGGGTGTCGGCCGCAGCCCGTTCGGTCAGGACATCTTCGGTTTCTCCGCGAGCACCGAGATCGACCGTGAGGAGTTCGGTCTGACCTGGAACGTCACCCTGGAGACCGGGGGCGTGCTGGTCAGCCGCAAGATCAAGATCGAGATCGAGGGCGAGGCAGTCCGTCAGGCCTGACCTGCCCCGGAACGCCGGTACGCCGGGCCCGCGCCGCACGTCGGCGCGGGCCCGGCGTCGTCTCCACCGCCACCGTCGAGGTCGTGGTAATTGTCACGACTTGTTCGCACCGCTCCCGGGTCCTGCCGGTCGACGACGGGGTACAGATGGCGCCACGAGTGCGTCCGCTCCGGTCGACGTCGGATCACCCCCGTCGGCCTCTGGCCCGGTCAGGTGGGCGCTCTTACCGTGAAGGGTTCACAATGCGCTTGCCGGGAGGGCAGAATCCCGACCGCGCCGGCTGTCGGGAGGACACATGGGCAGGGACGTCGTGCAGGGCGCCTTCACCCGCGATGATCGCGTCCGCTACCGGCAGAAGGTGCGACGGTGCCTGGATGTCTTCGCCCTCATGCTTGACGACTTCGGGTTCGACGCCGACCGGCCGATGACCGGCCTGGAGATCGAACTCAACCTGGTCGACTCGGCGGCCGAGCCGGCGATGCGCAACGAGGAGATCCTCGCCGACATCGCCGACCCGCTGTTCCAGACCGAGCTGGGGCAGTTCAACCTGGAACTCAATGCCGAACCCCGGCTGATCGAGGGCACCGGCTTCGCCGACTACGAGCACGACCTGCGGGGCAGCCTCTCCAGAGCCGACGAGCGCGCGGCCACGTCCGACGCGAAGATCGTCCTGGTCGGCATCCTGCCCACCCTCACCGAGGGGCACCTGGTGGAGGACAACCTCTCCACCAACGAACGCTATCGGGTGCTCAACGACCAGATCGTGGGTGCCCGCGGCGAGGACATCGAGCTGGACATCCGCGGTGTCGAGCAGCTTCGGACGCACACCGACTCGATCGCCCCCGAGGCCGCCTGCACCAGCCTCCAGTTCCACCTCCAGGTGGCACCGGACAGCTTCGCCGACTACTGGAACGCCTCCCAGGCCATCGCCGGCGTGCAGGTGGCGGTCGGGGCGAACAGCCCCTTCCTGTACGGGCGTCAACTGTGGGCCGAGACGCGGATCGCCCTGTTCCAGCAGGCCACCGACACCCGCCCGGACGAACTCAAGGCCCAGGGCGTACGGCCCCGGGTGTGGTTCGGTGAGCGGTGGATCACCTCGATCTTCGATCTCTTCGAGGAGAATGTTCGGTATTTTCCGCCGCTGCTGCCGATCTGCGAGGACGAGGACCCGGTGGAGGTGCTGCACGCCGGCGGTGTGCCGCAGCTCGGGGAGTTGAGGCTGCACAACGGCACTGTCTACCGGTGGAACCGCCCGGTCTACGACATCATGAACGGCCGACCGCACCTGCGGGTGGAGAACCGGGTGTTGCCGGCCGGCCCGACGGTGGTGGACATGCTCGCCAACGCTGCCTTCTATTTCGGGCTGGCGCGAGGTCTGGCCGAGGCGGACCGTCCGATCTGGAGTCAGCTCACCTTCAGCTCCGCCGAGGAGAACTTCCAGGCCGCCGCCCGGCGGGGCCTCGATGCCGTGCTGCACTGGCCCGGGCTCGGCGACGTGCCCGTCACCAAGCTGGTGCTGGAGCGGTTGCTGCCCACCGCCGCGGCCGGCCTGGACGGGTTCGGCGTCGCACCGGCCCAGCGGGACCGGCTGCTCGGCATCATCGAGCAACGCTGCCGCACCGGCCGCAACGGTGCCGTCTGGCAGACCGAGGCGGTGTGGGCGGCCCAGCGGCGCCTCGGCATGGACCGGTCGGCCGCGCTGCACCACATGGTCCAGCGCTACGCGGAACTCCAGCGCACCAACGAACCGGTCCACACCTGGCCGGTCCCCTGACCCCACCCCCGATCGCGTCGATCATGAGGTTATTGCCGCGACACGCCCCGTGCCGGATGGCAACAACCTCATGATCAATGAGGCGGGGAGGGGCCGGGGGCGGGTGGGTCAGTCGGAGGTGGGCCGGGTGGATCGGCGGGTTGCGCGGGGGCGACGGGCGCTTGGTGTCGGCTCCTCCGCGGGTGCGGAGATGGATGGTTCGGTGCGCGGCGCGGGCACCCTCGGTGCGGGCACCCACGGCGCCGCCTCCGCACCCGGCGCTGCCTCCGCACCCGACGCTGCCTCCGCACCCGGTGCGGCGCCCGCCGTGGTTGTCCGGGGTGCGGCGGCGGTCCTGCCGCGTCGACCCGAGGTGGCGATGGACGAGCGGGAAGTCGACGGCTCGGAGTCGGGTTCGGCGTTCGGAGCCGGATCGGTCCGAGGGGTCGGCCCGTCGACGGTGGCCCGGGCCGAGTCCACCTGAGCAGCCGGGCGCGCGTCCGTCCTCGGGACCGGGGCAGCCGCACCCCGACTCCGCTCGGCGCGTTCGGCGAGGACAGCCGCCAGCACCGACCCGCCGATGCCGGCGAGCACCGCGTACGGGGCGATCAGCTGGGTGGACAGCTGCGCGGGGCCCAGCGTCGACCAGTGCGGCAGGGTGGTCAGGTAGGCGAGCGCGACGAGCACCGGACCGGCGGCGCCGGAGGCCGCGGCCCCGACGCGGTGCCCGACCGACCGGGCGCTGCCCCGGGCGGCCAGCACACCGATCAGCAGCGCGGGCACGAGTGCCAACAGTGCACCGGGCCAGTAGAGCTGGTCGGCGATCCAGTACCGCGGCTGGTCCGGATCGAGCTGCCAGGTGCCGAGCTGGGCACCGGTCAGCCCTCGTCCGACGCGTACCCCGTCGATCACCGAGACCACCGCGAGCAGCCACAGCCAGGCGGCGGTCGCGGTCACGTTGACCGCGGCGGCCCGGGAGCGGAGCGCCCAGACCGCGACGAGCACACCGATCAGGACGCCGAGCGTCGCCTGCACGGCGGCGGTCCGTTGCGGTTCGCCGGTGTCGGCACCTGTCGCGACCCGCGCGGGAACGGCGATCAGGAGTACGGTGACCAGCCCGCCGACCCCGGCACCGACCGCCAGGACCACCCGCCGCAGCAGGCCGCCCCGATCGCCGGCCGGCACCTCGGCCGGATGTGGTGATCGCCCTCCGGTCGTCTCCGGGTCGGCCCGGTCGTCGGCCGGCACCTCGGTCGGCTGGGGTGATCGCCTGTCGGTCGCCTCCGGGTCGGCGGTGTCGGTGGCGGGTGGACGCGCGGCGTCGGAAACCTCGGTCGCCTCCCGACCGGTCACCGGCGGCGTGGGCGTCGAGGGTGCGCCGCGCTGGTGTAGCCGCTGCGCCCAGACCGCCCCGAGGGCCGTCGAGCTGGCGGCGAGCCAGGTGGCCCAGGCGAGGCCGTCAGCCCAGGCCGTGTCGGTGGCCCCGAGGTCGGTGGGCGTCCAGGTGATGACGCCGAGCCCGTAGCCGAAGCCCAGTTGCGCGGCGCCCGCGCCGGCAGCGATTCCGATCGCGGTCGCGATCGACACTCCCCAGCCCTGTCTGGCCATGCCGGGCAGCGTAACGTCCCGTCGTCGGCGCGGCGAGTCGCAACGACCCGCCGGTATGGACGGACCGTCGGTGCGGCGGATTGGGCGGCGGGCGGTACGGTCGGCGGTGATGAGGCGGTGGGCGGTATGACGGACACGAGCACGGGCTCGCAGGACGCCGCGGGCGGCGGCACGAGCCGGGCCAGCGTGCTGCTGGGTGGTGGGTTGGCCGTTGTGCTGCTCGCCGCGATCGGCGCGACCGGCGGTTGGCTGCTGGCCGGCGACGGTGACCCGCCCTCGGGGGATCCGCTGGCCGCCGCGACCACGACCGCTCCGCCGACCAGCCGGACCACCGCGACCCGGCCGAGCACCGGCCGGGCCACGCCGTCGGCGGTCCGCACGTCCGCCGCGGCGACCAAGGGGTCCGGTCTGACCGTGCCACCGGTGATCGGGACCGACTTCGAACAGGCCCGGGACATGCTGCGCGAGCAGCGGCTGGGCTGGCGTCTGGTGTTCGGCGGCGGGGCCGGTCGCACGGTCGAGAGCACCTTACCGACCGTGGGCAGCGAGGTCGCCCGGGGTACGACCGTGCAACTCCAGGTGGCTGGGCCGGCGCCAGCGGCCGAGGTGCCGGACGTGGTCGGGAAGGACTGCGCCAAGGCTGCCGACGATCTGATCGACGAGGGCCTCTACCCGCGTTACATCAGCGGCCGCAACGGAAAGGTCGCCCGGCAGGATCCGGTGGAGGACGGCCCGGCCCGCTGGAACGACGAGGTCAGCATCTGGTGCGGGTCGGGTGCCCCCGAACAACCGACGGCGAAGCCCACTCCCTGATCTCGGGCCGGCGAGCCGACTCTCGGGGCGGTCCGGCGGGATCGCCGCGCCGCGCCTGCGCGCGGGCGGCGCGGCTCGGCCGGCTGATCCCCACCGATGGCCGGTTGGGCGACTAGGGTCTGTGTCAGAGTCCTCGGTCGAGCCGAGGCCCGCCGCAGGCCAGCCAGGGGTTTGACACAGGCCCTGGGTTGACGGTCGAGGGCCAGGACGCCCGTCCGGTTCGGGAAAGGACGTGCGATGAGCGACGACCGCCAGGAGCCGCACGCCGGCGAGGACGACGACGACCGGACCCGCCCCCTGCCACCGTCCACCGAGCGGGCGGAGCCGTCCCAACCGACCCGACCCGCCAGCGCACCGGACGAGACGGCGCCTGTCGACCGGGCCGTCCCGGCTCATCCCGCCGCGTCGCCCGACCAGACCATGCCGATCGACAGCTCCGCCGATACCCAGCCGGGCCCGCCGGTCGGGTCGGGCCCGCCGCCGGCCACCCCGGGTACGCCGGGCACGCCTGCGGACCAGACGACCCGGATACCTGTGGAGCAGTCGACTTCGTCGTCGTGGTCCGGGCGGGCCGAGGTGCGGCCGTCCCGGCCGGAATCCGGCGGAGAGTGGTACGTCGAGGAGCAGGGCGGCCGGCGCTGGTGGCTGCCGATCCTGTGGGGTGTGCTCGCGCTGCTGCTCGTCGGGCTGCTCGGGGGAGCGCTCTGGTTGGTGCTCGCCCAGCGCGATGACGACCGGGACGACCCGGGTGTCACCCCGTCAGCCCCGTCAGCCAGTGCGACACGTGCCACAAGTGCCGCACCGACCAGCGCATCCCCCAGCTCGGCGGCACCGACAAGTGAGACACCGAGCAGTTCGCCGACCACCAGCGCGCCGGACGAGGTGCCGGTGCCGCCGCTCGCCGGGCTGCCGCAGGCCACCGCCGAGGGGTTGCTGAGCCGGCTCGGCATCACCTACCAGGTGGTATACCGTCCGTCGGAGCTGCCACCGGGGACCGTGGTGGGCACCGAGCCGGGAACGGGCACGCAGGTGTCGACGGACGACGAGGTGTCGTTGATCGTCTCCCAGGCCCGGCCCTCGACCGGGGTGAGCCCGACCGCGCCGAGTCCGACGGTCACGAGCACGCCCTGACCGGTGCTGACCGCCACCGCCGACGGGTGCCGATCAGGCCGACGCTGACCTGATCCCGGTGGTCACCACCTACGCCGGCGGGTGCCGACCAGGCTGAGGCCGGCGGCGGAGATGGCGAGACCGACGATCCCGGACCAGAACAGGGAGCGGCGGACGTCCGGCGCGGTGTCCCGGGCCGGAGCCGCCTCGGTGAGTGCCGGACGGCCGTCGGACTGGCCGCCGGCGCCACCGCCGACCACCGGCCCGGTCGGGTCGGTGCCGGCGGCGTGCTCGCCCGGGTCGTCGGCGCCGATCCAGTCGGCTTCCTCGTGCGCCGGTGGACCGTCGTCCGCCGACGGGTCGGCGTCGACCACGGTGATCTCAGGTGCGGGCACCGGTGTGGTCAGCCGGGTGGACGACATCGCCGGGTCGCGGACGAGGACCAGGATCGTGGCCACCGCCCCGAGGAGGGCGAGCAGTCCGATTGCGTAGGCGATGAGGGAGCGGTGGTGCCGCCGCAGGGCGGGCTGATTGACCATGACCATCCCAGGGTCAGGGTCCTGGACGCACGGATGGAACAGTGCCGGGGTGGGCGTACCAATTCTATGGTGGCGGCACGCCCACCGGCGGCGGATCGGGTCGGTCAGCCAACCCGGATCGGGGTACGGGTGACCGGTCGTCGGCCGCGTACGGTGTGCGGGCGCGGCTCGGGGGCTGCCTGTAGCTGTTGCAGCCCTGCCCGCTGGACGAAGATCGACCGTCTGTTGACCGCGTCGCCCGCGGCGTTCAACTCGTAGCCGTCGAGCCAGAGCCAGCCGTCGTAGGTGGGCCAGTCCAACACCCGGATCACACGGAACTTGATGGGCCGGAGGAACTGGACACTCGCCGCGCGAGTCACGAGCAGTACGTCACCGGTGCGGGGAAGCACATGGGCTCCTGGGGAGGATTGGCCGGCAGCTGTGCCGGCGGTGCCTGAACGGGGGACGTCTCGGCCGGTGACGGGGTCGTGCCTCGTGAACCGGTGGTGCGGATGGCGGTGGCCGGGCCGTACCTCGCTGGTGGCGTGCCGCCACCCGACCACCACCCGGATGCTTCCGGGGACCGCGCCCGCCGCCGCAGCTTGCCGGCTTGCAGCAGCGGGGTCTTTACCCCCGGAGCAGGTCTGGGTCTTGTCGGCCGGGCCCGCGTCGCGCCCGGTGCTCCCGGCTCGGTGGGGTCACCACTGCGAGGGAGTGGACGGAGACGCTGTGTAACCCGGGCCATACGGACAGAGTGCATGAGGGACGTGCCACATGCAAGTTGCACGTCGACTTTTGCCGATACGTGAGCGGGTCCCGCGAAAGGCCTATTGAAGCCTTCCGCGTACGGACGGCACACTGGGAGCCGGTTTCGCCCGTCGCGGCCGGCCGAGGACCGGCACCACCCCTCGTCGCGAACGCTTGCCGGACGACGGTCGCGCCCCCGGCGGGTGTCATCAGTGGCGCGGCGACCGGAGGTAGCCCGAGTGGGGTCGAGCAGCCAGCGGCGGGGATCAGCGATTCGCGGTTCGCGCGATGAGTGAGCGGCGCAGTCCCACCATCAGGCGGCGGAGGCTCGGTGCCGAGCTGCGCCGCCAGCGTGAGTCCGCCGGGATCACCATCGAGGTGGTCGCCGAGCAGTTGGAGTGCTCGGCGTCGAAGGTCTCCCGGATCGAGACCGGGCACACCACCGCCACCCCGCGCGACGTCCGGGACATGCTGCGGATCTACGGGGTGGTCGGCGCTGAGAGTGACGAGCTCGTGCAGATCGCCCGGGAGGCCCGACAAAAAGGTTGGTGGCATCCGTACAGCACGGTGCTCGTCGGCGCGTACGTCGGTCTGGAGGCGGCGGCGAGTTCGATTCGGGCGTACGAACAGCAGGTCGTGCCGGGTCTCCTGGAGACCGAGGAGTACGCGTCGGCGATGATCCGCGCGGCCCGGCCGGACTTCACCGCCGATCAGGTGCACCAGAGGGTGCGTGTCCGTTTGGGCCGTCAGTCGTTGTTGACCCAGGACGATCCGGTCGATCTGTGGGTGGTACTCGATGAGGCGGTGGTACGTCGGCCGGTAGGCGGGGATGAGGTGATGCGTGGCCAACTCAAGCGGTTGGTCGAGGCTGCCGAGTTGCCGAACGTGACGCTGCAGATCCTGCCCTTCGAGGTGGGCGCGCACGCCGGCATGGACGGCACCTTCACGATCCTCAGCTTCCCTGAGCCCGGTGATCCGGATGTTGTGTACGCGGAGAACGCCACGGGTGGGCTTTTCCTCGAGAAGAGCGACGAACTGCAGAAGTACAGCTTCATCTTCGATCACATCCGCGCTGCGGCCATACGTCCAGAGGAGTCTGTCGCACACATCGCAAAACTGGCAGAGGAGCCGTTGTGGAAATGGCGACCAAAGGGTTCCCCGTGGACCTGACGCAGGCAGCATGGTTCAAGAGCTCGAAGAGCGGGCCGAACTGTGACAACTGCGTGGAGGTGGCGTACGTGACGGGGGCGGTCGGAGTGCGGGACTCGAAGGACAAGGCAGGCCCAGCCCTGGTCTTCGCACCGAGTGACTGGCATGCCTTCGTCGGCGGCACCCGAGGCGGTGCGTTCGGCGCGGTCTGACCGAGTGGTCAACCGAGGTCCCCGTTCGGATTCGGATCCGGACGGGGACCTTGCCGTGTCCGGGAGGACCGGGCCCGGGGCGGCTGGGCGAGGTTCCGCCGGGATTCCCGTCGCCACAGCCGGCCCGTCTCGTTGAACCGGTCGGTACGGCGCGGGTCGACGACCCGTCGCCCCGACCGGCAACCGAGCGAGGTAGGCGAGACGGATGACGACGATCGGGTCAGACAATCTCACCAGCGGTCCGGGAAAACCGGAGCGGTTCGGTGGAAAGTACCGCGGAGCGCGTCGGGACAGCGTACTGACCGAGGTGGTGTCGACCGACCAGGAGATGAACGGGCGGGACGCGTCGGCCTCCGAGTCGGCCGATATTCCGCTCTCGCTGCCCTCACTGGACCCGAACCCGCTGGTGGAGCCGTCGTTTCCGCCCACCGGCTGGCCGATGGAGCCCAGCGGGTCGCTGGCCGACCACCCGCTGCTGCGCGGCCTGCTGATGGAGTTGCCGCCGAGGGGCAGCGTGCCGCCGCCCGGCTGGCTGGACCGCTGGTTCGAGGCGACCAGGGCGATCCTGGAACTGCTATACGTGCAGGGGGCCGGCCGCCCGCGCTGATCGCGGAACGTCGGGCTGGGCCCGCTCGGCGAACCGGCTGTGCCGCAGGGCGTGCCGGACCCCGATGGCGATCACCGCGAGCGCGCCCACGGTGATCGCCGGCCCGGTGACACCCGGGTCGGCGCCGAGATCGGTGCCGATCGCCCCGATCACCGCCGGCACCGTGGCCAGGGCCGTCACCTGTAGCGGCAGGCCGACGAGCGGGTGGGCCGCGGCGGCGCGCAGCCCGTGGGGCGTCGGCGTGCCGGGGGCACTGACGAACGCTCCCGCCCCGGCCCGCAGCCGCCTGATCCGCCGGAGGGAGCAGACCGTCGCCACCAGCGCCGGACCGGCGACCAGGGTGAGCCCGGCGGCGGCACGGTCGACCGGCGCGGTGCCGGCACTGAACAGGCCCGCGCCGAGCACGGCCGCGGTGAGCGCCGTGCCGGTCAGAGCCAACACCAGCAACCATCCGGTACGCCGGCGCAGCATGCAGGTGGTGCGCAGCCGGGGGAGCCCGTCGGCCACAACGCCGGCGGCCAACCAGACGGCGGCTACCGGAAGCAGGATGGTGAGTTGACTCTCCATGCTCGAGAGTCTTTCCCGAATCGCGCCGGTGCGAATCCGGGCCGGCCCCCTGTTCGCCCCGGACCGCAGGCCCGTAGGGGTCATCGCACCGAGATATGGACGTTCCGGCATGTCCAACTACCTGGTCACTGACTTACTCTCAGCTAGATCGGCAACTGTCGATTGATGTTGGGACCGGTGGTCACGTTCCACCACCGGTCAGAGGGAGGTAGGAAATGGGTCTTCCACGAAGGTCCGTACTGGTCGGGGTGGCCACGGCGACCGTGCTGGCCGTCGGCACGCCGGCCCTGGCCGCCGAACCCGCGGGTGAGGTCAGGGCCGCCGGCGGAGCCACCGCCGTGCCGGACAGCTACATCGTCGTTCTCAAGGACAGCGCCGTGGCCCGCGACCGGGTCGGTGACACCGCGAAGCGGCTCTCCGGCCGCCACGGCGGCACGGTGGCCCGCACCTACGGCGCGGCGCTGCGCGGCTTCGAGGTCAAGGTCAGCGCGAGCGCGGCGGCGCGGATCGCGGCCGACCCGGCGGTGGCGTACGTCGAGCAGAACCACACCGTCTCCATCTCCGGCACACAGGCCAACCCGCCCTCCTGGGGCCTGGACCGGATCGACCAGCGCAACCTGCCGCTGGACAGCTCATACACCTACCCGAACACGGCCAGCAACGTGCACGCCTACATCATCGACACCGGCATCCGGTTCTCCCACAACGACTTCGGTGGTCGGGCCACGTCCGGCTACGACGCGGTGGACGGCGGGGCGGCCGACGACTGCAACGGACACGGCACGCACGTCGCGGGCACCGTCGGCGGATCGTCGTACGGGGTGGCCAAGGCGGTCCAGCTCGTCGGCGTCCGGGTGCTGAACTGCTCCGGCAGCGGCACCAACGCCGGTGTGATCGCCGGCGTTGACTGGGTCACCGCCAACGCGATCAAGCCGGCGGTGGCGAACATGAGCCTCGGTGGCGGGGCGAACAGCTCGCTCGACAACGCCGTGCGCAACTCGATCGCCTCCGGTGTCACGTACGGCCTCGCGGCCGGCAACGACAACGGCGCGAACGCGTGCAACACCTCACCGGCGCGTACCACGGAGGCCATCACGGTGGGCTCGACGACCAGCTCGGACGCTCGGTCGTCGTTCTCCAACGTCGGCACCTGCCTGGACATCTTCGCGCCCGGCTCGTCGATCACCTCGGCCTGGTACAACAGCAACACCGCGACCAACACGATCAGCGGCACCTCGATGGCCACCCCGCACGTCGTCGGAGCGGCGGCCCTGGTGGCCAGCGCCAACCCGAGCTGGACCCCGGCGCAGGTCCGCAACCAGTTGGTGGCCAGCGCCACGCCCAACGTGGTGAGCAACCCCGGCTCGGGCTCACCGAACCTGCTGCTCTACGTGGGCACCGGCACCACCCCGCCGCCGCCCACCGGCTGCACCGGCACCAACGGCACCGACGTGTCGATCCCGGACGCCGGCGCGGCGGTGACCAGCTCGATCACCATCTCCGGCTGCGGGCGCAACGCCTCGTCGGCCTCCACCGTGGCGGTCAACATCGTGCACACCTACCGTGGTGACCTGGTCATCGACCTGCTCGCCCCGGACGGCAGCGCGTACCGGCTGAAGAACAGCAGCACCTCGGACAGCGCCGACAACGTGAACACCACCTACACGGCCAACGTGTCCGGTGAGGCCGCCGACGGCATCTGGCGGCTTCAGGTGCGGGACACCTACGCGGCCGACACCGGCTACATCAACAGCTGGACCCTGACCGTCTGACCCTCCCTCCCCACGCACGAGGCCCCAACCGGAAGATCGGATGGGGCCTCGTGTCGTACGCGATCAGGGGTCAGACCGAGAAGGTGGCCGGCCGTTCGGTCGCCGGTGCCGGCGGGCGGGCCTTCCACAGGCCGACCTTCTGGGCGGCGAGCCGGCTCAGGTAGGCCGGGTTGAGGATGACGTAGCGACGCCAGAGCCGCTTCGGCTCCAGACCGAGACGCCAGAACCACTCCAGGCCGGCGCGCTGCATCCAGCGCGGAGGCTGGCGCAGCAGCCCGGCGTGGTAGTCGAAGGCCGCACCGACCGCCATCAACGGCATGTCCAGCAGCGGCCGCATGGCGTACGCGAAGACCTCCTGGCGCGGGCAGCCCAACCCGACCAGGACCAACCGGGCACCGCTGGACCGGATGCGGTCGGCGATCTCGGCGTCCTCACCCGGCCGGACGGCACGGAACTTGGACGGCTCCACCCCGGCGATCTTCAGGGCCGGGAACATCCGCTCCAGCGCCGGGATCAACCGGGCCAGGGTCTCCTCCGTCGAGCCGTACAGGTAGACCGGTAGCCCCTCGTCGGCGAAGCGCGACAACACGTGCAGGGTCAACGTCGGCCCGTAGACCCGGTCGGCGAGCCCGGCGTGGTGCAGCAGGTTGAGCGCCCACCGCACCGGCTGCCCGTCCGGCGTGACCACGTCGAACGAGTTGAGCCGGGCGTTGTGCGCCGGATCCAGCACCCCGGTCATCACGCCGTGCACGGCCAGCGCGGTCAGCGCGAGCGGACGCCGCTCGTGCGCCGCGGTCACCACCGCGTCGGTCGCCGTCGCGTAGTCGGTGGCGTCGACCAGGACGCCGAGCACGTTGCGCTTGGTCCGCGCGGTCATGCCTTGAATACCCACTTACCCACGTTGGCCTCGTAGATCTCCCGCAGGATCATCGGCACGTCGTAAGTGATCTTCCAGTCCGGGTACTGCGCCTCGAACCGGGCCATGCTGCTGACATACCACTGGTGGTCGCCGGTGCGGTTCTGCTCGACGTAGTTGATCCGCGCCTCGCGGCCGGTGATCTCCTCGGCGATCCGGAACGCCTCGATGTGGGAGGTGTTGGAGTGCCGGCCGCCACCGAGGTTGTAGACCTCCGCGGAGCGCGGGGCCCGGAAGAACGCCTCGAACGCGGTGAGCACGTCGCGGGAGTGGATCGCGTCCCGGACCATCTTGCCCTTGTAACCGAACAGGTTGTATGTCCGGCCCTCCATCACGCAGCGCATCAGGTACGCCAGGAACCCGTGCAGCTCGGCGGCCGAGTGCGCCGGACCGGTGAGCGTGCCGCCGCGGAAGCAGGCGGTCTTCATGTCGAAGTAGCGCCCGTACTCCTGGACCATGACGTCCGCCGCGACCTTGGATGCGCCGAAGACCGAGTGCAGCGAGTGGTCGATCGACATCTCTTCGGTGATGCCCTCGTACCAGCGGTGGTCCTCGGGCAGCTCATAGCGTGTCTCCAGCTCGACCAGCGGCAGGCTGTTGGGCCGGTCGCCGTAGACCTTGTTGGTCGAGCAGTGGATGAACGGCGCGTCGATCGCGTGCCGGCGGGTGTTCTCCAGGATGTTGAGCGTGCCGCCGGCGTTCACGTCGAAGTCCGTGTACGGCTCCTTGGCCGCCCAGTCGTGGCTCGGCTGAGCGGCGCTGTGGATCACCACGGCGATGTCCGAGGCGTACTTCTTGAAAACCTGCTCCAGGCCGTCGCGGTCCCGGATGTCCACCGCGAAATGCGTGTACGCGCTGCCCAGGTCGCGAGCGAGCCGCTCCAGGCTCCAGGATGTGGAGCCGTCCTCGCCGAAGAAATACCGGCGCATGTCGTTGTCGATGCCGACGACGTCCAGACCGAGGCCGGCGAAGTGCCGGACCGCCTCGGAGCCGATCAGGCCACCCGACCCTGTCACCAACGCGACACTCACACGCCACTCCCGGTCCATCGGAGGCAGAATCCATCGCAGCATAGCGTGACGTCTGGCTCGTCCCGATATGACGGAAGGGCCCCGCGGTAAGCGGAGCCCTCGTCGGTGGTGGGGATGGGGGGAGTTGAACCCCCACGCCCTTTCGGGCACACGGACCTGAACCGTGCGCGTCTGCCATTCCGCCACATCCCCGTGGCACGACCCGGAACACTGTAGCCGCCCCGGCCCCGCTGTCTCCAGCGGCCCCGGGAATACTACGCTGTCCAAGGCGCTCGCCACGAGCGATTACCGTTCGTGGCGGACGAAAGATTAGCACGGCAATCCCGGCCCTTCCGAACGGGCCGAGAGCAGGTGGCCGAGCGGCGTGTGAGCTGCGCGCGCGCCGGCCGGATACCATCATGTCCTCGGGACCCGAGGAGGAGCCGGTGAGCGTGCTGCAACGCTTCGAGAAGCGTCTGGAAGGCCTGGTAGAAGGGGCTTTCGCCAAGGTCTTCAAAGGGGTGGTCCACCCCGTGGAGATCCTCAACGCCATGCAGCGGGAGGCCGAGGCGCACAAGGCGATCCTGGCCGGTGGGCGCACGTTGGTGCCCAACCGCTACGTGATCGATCTCTCGCCGTTCGACCACAGTCGGCTGGCGCCGTACGCCGCTGCACTGGCCCAGGAGTTGGCCCAGTCGCAGGCGGAGTTCATCGGCGAGCAGGCCTGGACGGTCTACGGCGACGTGATCGTCGAGATCGAGCGAGGCGAGGGCCTGGACACGGGCATGTTCCGTGTCACAGCCGAGGTCTACACCGGCGGCGAGGTCGCCCCGGTGTCGGCACCCGGCTACGACGCCGGCCCGCCCGCCTACCCCGCGTACGACCAGGGTGGTGGCTACGGCCCTCCGCCCGGGCACGGTGGCGGTCGCAACGTGCGGCTGGTCTCCGGCGACGGTCGCACCTACCCCCTTCAGATGGGGTCGACGGTGATCGGTCGCGGCGACCAGGCCAACCTGCGTCTGCCCGACGTCGGCATCTCCCGGCGACACGCCCGGTTGGATTTCGACGGGGGGCAGGTCGTGCTGACCGATCTGGGGTCGACCAACGGCACCATGGTCAACGGGCAGCGGGTCTCCGCTGTCGCACTCAACCCCGGTGACATGGTCCAGCTCGGCACGACGACGCTGACCTTCCGCGTGGACGGCTGACCCGCCTTGCCGGAACTGGTCATCACAGTTGCCCGGTTCGGGTTCCTGATCCTGCTGTGGATCTTCGTGTTCACGGTGGTCGGCGTGATCCGCCGGGATCTCTTCGCGGGCGCCCGCTCCGGTCGTCTGGTGGCCGCGCCGCGCGCGGTGGGCGCCTCGACGGGGCAGGCGACGAAACCGGCGAAGGTCAAACGGGGTAGGGCGGCACACCAGCTCGTGGTGACAGCCGGTCAACTGGCCGGCACCAGGATCACTCTCGGCGAAGCGCAGATCACCATTGGTCGAGCTGAGGACTCCACCCTGGTCATCACCGACGACTACGCCTCCGCGCGACACGCCCGGCTCGTGCCGCGCGAAGGGCAGTGGTACGTCGAGGATCTCGGCTCGACTAACGGCACGTACCTCGATCGCGCTAAGGTCACCGGACCAACCCCCGTCCCCCTCGGCGTGCCGATCCGGATCGGCCGCACTTCCCTCGAATTACGGCCATGACTCTGACCCTGCGCTATGCGGCCCACAGCGACCGCGGTCTGATCCGAGACGGCAATCAAGACTCCGTCTACGCCGGGCCGCGGCTACTCGCCGTTGCCGACGGCATGGGCGGCATGGCCGCCGGTGACGTCGCCAGCAACATCGTCATCGGTGCCATGGCGCCGCTCGACGAGGACGTCCCCGGGGACGCTCTCGTCGACGCGTTGCGTTCGGCCGTGGGCACCGCCAACCAACAACTCCGCGACACCGTGGACGCCAACCCGCAGCTGGAGGGGATGGGCACCACGCTGACGGCGACCCTCTTCACCGGCAGCAAACTGGGGATGGTCCACATCGGCGACTCGCGGGCCTACCTGCTGCGCAACGGTGATTTCGCGCAGATCACCAAGGACGACACCTACGTCCAGATGCTCGTCGACGAAGGTCGGATCAGCGCCGAGGAGGCGAGCAGTCACCCGCAGCGGTCGCTGCTCACCCGTGCCCTCGACGGTCGGGACATCGACCCGGAATACTCGGTGCGCCAGGTGCTGCCCGGCGACAGGTACCTGATCTGTAGCGACGGCCTGTCGGGTGTGGTCAGCGCCGAGACCATCGGCGAGACCCTGCGGGAATACACCGACCCACAGCAGTGCGTCGAGCGGCTGGTGCAGCTCGCGTTGCGCGGCGGTGGCCCGGACAACATCACGGTGATCATCGCCGACGCCACGGATCAGGACATCGTCGAGGCGAGCCCGATCGTCGGCGGCGCCGCCGCCCGGGACCGGGGCATGGCGACCTCCGCGGACGACTCGACCCCGGCCGCCCGGGCCTCGGCGCTCGCCGCGCCGCGTCCGGCCGTGCCCGAGGAGCCGGCGGCGTCGGACGACGAACCGGACCGTCCGAAGCGCCGCCCGGTGCGCACCGCCGCCATGGCGCTGGCCCTGCTGGTGATCGTGGGCGGAGGGGCCTTCGGAGGGTGGACGTACACCCAGCGGCAGTACTACGTGGGAGCCACCGAGGAAGGCCAGGTCGCTGTCTTCCGTGGCGTCCAGGGTCAGATCGCCGGGATGGACCTCTCCACCGTGCACCGCCGCAGCGGCACCCGACTGGACGACCTCACGGTCGCCGCACAGGACACCGTCCGGGTCGGCATCCGGGCCAAGAACGAGCCGGACGCCGAGCGTCAGCTCGCCGAGCTGACCAGCGACACCCCGAGCAACCCCAACCTGAAGCCGCTCTGCCCGCTCGATCCGTCCGCCGCGGCGGGTGGCACGCCGACACCCACGCCGCCACCGGCCAATCCGACGTCGAGCCCGAACGGCAGCCCGAGCCCCAACGGCAGTCCGAGCCCCAACGGCAGCCCGAGCACCATCGCGTCCCCGACATCCAACGTGGTTGTCAGCGCGAGCCCGACCGTCGGCGCCACCGCCATCGGCTCGTCCACCACACCCGACGTCACGCCCTCCGACTCGGCCACGCCGGCGCTCGACCCGGCCGCCTGCCGATCTCCTGAGTGAGCGTCGGCTGAGATCCCGAGGATTCCACCTGTGACCGTAGCGGCCACACCGGCACCCTCGCCCGCCACCGCGGGCGAGCAGTCCGGCGTACGCCTGGCGCGGTCGCGCCGCAACGCCGAGCTGTCCCTTCTGCTGCTCGCCATGGCGTTGGTGGCCGCGTACGGGGCAACCGTCGAGGCGAACCTGCTGGACACCGTCACCCCGGACTTCTGGGTGCCCGCCGCCGCGCTCGGCGCGGTCTTCCTCGGTCTGCACCTGGTCATCCGATTCCTCGCCCCGTTCGCCGACCCGGCCCTGTTGCCGGCGGTGGCCCTGCTCAACGGGCTCGGGGTGGGCTTCCTCCGCCGGATCGACCTGGGCGACGCGCCCGTGGCCGACCGGGAGAGCCTGGCCACCTTCGCCGGCATCGGCGGGCGGCAGTTGGCGTGGACGCTCGGCGCGGTGATCCTCGCCGCCGGCCTGCTCGCCATCATGCGCGACCACCGTTCGGTCTCCCGGTACGCGTACACCCTGGGGTTGGCCGGCATCGTGCTGGTGATGCTCCCGGCGGTGCTACCCCGGAGCATCTCCGAGATCAACGGCGCGAAGCTGTGGATCCGGGTGGGTGGTTTCTCCATCCAGCCGGGTGAGTTCGCCAAGCTGGCGCTGCTTGTCTTCTTCGCCTACTACCTGGTCCGCAAGCGCGAGGTGCTCTCGCTGGCGAGTCGGCGGTTCCTCGGCATCGACTTCCCGCGCGGGCGCGACCTCGGCCCGGTGGTCGGTGTCTGGCTGGTCAGCCTCATGGTCCTCGTCTTCGAGAAGGACCTGGGCACGTCGCTGCTCTACTTCGGCATGTTCGTGGTGACTCTCTACATCGCCACCGAACGGGTCAGTTGGCTGCTGATCGGTCTCGTCCTCTTCTTCGGTGGGGCCTACCTCGCCTACGTCCTCGGCTCGACGGTCGGCGGCCCGTTCGCCAACTTCTACGTCCGGGCGGAGATCTGGCTGGACCCGTTCGCCGACCCGACCGACAAGGGCTACCAACTCGTGCAGGGCCTGCTCGCCCTGGGCACGGGTGGGCTCTTCGGCGCCGGGCCGGGCGGCGGCCAACCGGACAGCCTGCCCGAGGTGCAGAACGACTTCATCTTCGCCGGCCTCGGTGAGGAACTCGGCCTCTTCGGCCTCTCCGCCCTGCTTGTCGTCTACCTGTTGATCGTGGAGCGAGGGCTGCGGGCCGCGCTCGCGGTCCGGGACTCGTTCGGCAAGCTGCTCGCCGGCGGTCTCGCGTTCACTCTCGGCCTCCAGGTCTTCGTGATCGTCGGTGGGATCAGCAAGCTCATCCCGCTGACCGGTCAGACCACCCCGTTCCTGTCCGCCGGTGGCTCGTCGTTGATGGCCAACTGGTTGCTCATCGCCGTGCTGCTGCGAGTCTCCGACGGAGCCCGCCGGCCGGTCGGCGGGAGCGTCAGCAAGGCCGCCCGACCCACCGGTGGCGCACCGGAGCAGCTACACGGTGCTCCCACGGAGGTGATCAAGCCGTGAACGCACCACTGCGCCGCGTCGGCGTCGTCGTCATGGTCCTGTTCGGCCTGCTCTTCGCCAACCTCAACTGGGTGCAGTTCCAGAAGGCCGACGAGTACCGAACCAGCGACTACAACGGTCGGGTCCAGGTCGCCGACTACAAGCGCAAACGCGGCAACATCGAGGCCGGCGGCACGGCGGTGGCGACCAGCAAGGAGACCACCGGCAGGCTCAAGTTCCAGCGCACCTACCCGGGCGGCGCGGAGTACGCTCACGTGCTCGGCTACAAGCCGGTCAGCCTGGCCGACACGGGCATCGAGCGGGTGGAGAACGACTTCCTGGCCGGCACCAGCGACCAGCTGATCGGCGACCGGATCAAGGACATGTTCACCGGCGACGAGAGCGGTGGCGGCAACGTGCTGCTCAGCCTCTCCAAGCAGGCCCAGGACGTGGCGTACAACCAGCTACGCGACAACCAGGTGGGGGCGAAGCGGGGCGCGGCCATCGCCATCGACCCGCGTACCGGGGCGGTGCAGGCGCTTGTCTCCATGCCCAGCTTCGACCCGAACCCGCTGGCCAGCCACACCGACAAGGATGCGGCCGCGGCGTACAACAAGCTGGAGCAGGACCCGGCGGGCCCCCTGAAGAACCGGGCGCTCTCCGAGACACTGCCGCCGGGCTCCACGTTCAAGATCGTGGTCGCCGCGGCGGCACTGGAGAACGGCGTCGGCAAGACCACCCAGATCGCGGCCGGTCCCAGTTGGACGCCGCCCACCTCCGGCACCCCGATCCGCAACGCCGACCCGTCGATCTGCCCGGAGTCGAAGGTCACCCTGCTGGAGGCGGTCACCGAGTCGTGCAACACCGGCTTCGCGCAACTCGGCGTGCGGCTCGGCGCCGACGCCGTCAAGGAGAAGGCCCGGCAGTTCGGCTTCGAGCAGGAGGACCTGACCGTCGGTCACCTCGGCGACGATGGTCTGCCCACGGCGGCCAGCCGGACCGGGGACATGCTGAACCCGGACGGCAGCGTCGACCAGGCCGCGCTGGCCCAGTCCTCGATCGGCCAGAACAACGTCCGGATGACCCCGCTCGAAGGTGCCATGATCGCCGGTGCGATCGCCAACAACGGCAGCCAGATGCGGCCCTACCTGGTCCAGCAGTTGCTCGCCCCGGACCGGACCACCAGCTACTTCACCGCCAAGCCACGGGAGCTGCGTCAGCCGGTCGAGCCGCAGGTCGCCGCCGACCTGCGCGAGATGATGGTCAGCGTCGTCCAGAACGGCACCGGCCGGAAGGCCGCGGTCAGCGGCTACACGGTCGGCGGTAAGACGGGCACCGCCCAGTCCGCACCGGACCGGCCCGACCACGGCTGGTTCATCGGCTTCGCACTGGACAAGAACGGCACCCCGATCTCCGCGGTCTGCGTGATGCTCGAACAGGCCGGGCCCGGTGGCAGCGGCGAGGCAGCCCGGATCGCCGGCCAGATCATGCGGGCCGCCATCCGCGACCCCGGGGGGCGCTGACATGCTCAGCCCCGGCGTCCAGCTCGGCAACCGCTACCGTCTCGACGAGCGGATCGCCAGCGGCGGCATGGGCGACGTCTGGCGCGGCACCGACCAGGTGCTCGGCCGGACGGTCGCGGTCAAGAGCCTGCTTCCCGCGCTGCTCGACGACCCGGACTTCGCCGAGCGGTTCCGCGGTGAGGCCCGCACCATGGCCACCATCAACCACCCCGGCGTGGTGGACGTCTACGACTTCGGCAACGACCAGCAGATCGCGTTCCTGGTCATGGAGTACGTCGAGGGCGACGCCCTGTCGTCCACGCTGAGTCGGGTCGGCCGGCTCACCCCGGCCCGGACGATGGCCCTCGTCGCCCAGGCCGCCGACGCGTTGCACGCCGCGCACGAAAAGGGCATCGTGCACCGCGACGTGAAGCCGGGCAACCTGCTGGTCCGGCCGAACGGCACGCTGGTGCTGACCGACTTCGGCATCGCCCGCTCCGACCTGGTCGGCCAGCTCACCGCCGCCGGTTCGGTGCTCGGCACCGCCTCGTACATCTCGCCCGAGCAGGCCACCGGCGGTGTGGCCACCCCGGCGTCCGACGTGTACGCGCTCGGCGTGGTCGCCTACCAGTGCCTGGCCGGGCGGCGTCCGTTCGAGGGCGACAACCCGCTCGACATCGCGATGCGGCACGTCCGGGAGACGCCCCGGCCACTGCCGTCGGACATTCCCCCGCAGGTGCGCGCGGTGGTCGAACGGGCGTTGGCGAAGGACCCGGCCGCCCGCTGGCCGAGCGCCGCCGCCCTCGCCGGGGTCGCCCGTCAACTCAAGGCCGCGCTCTCCCAGCAGGCCAGGGCCGGTGGCAACTCCGGGCCGGTCTCCGCGGCACCGGCCTCGCCGGCCGCGCCCGGTCGGGCCCAGGTGCCGCAGGCGCACCAGATGCGACCGCCGGGTGCCCGCCCGCCGGCCGCCGCCGGGCCGAGGCCGACCGCTGTCGCGCCGGCCCAGCAGCCACGGCCCACCGCCGTCTCGCCGGCCCAGCAGCCGCGCCCCACCGCTGTCGCGCCGGCCGCCCGGCCACCGGCCGCACCGAACGGCTACCCGCGCGGTGCCGCGGCGGTGCCGACCGCACCCCGGCAGCAACAGCAGCCGGCGTACGCCCGGCAGCCCGGCCCATCGGCGCCGTCACCCGAGCCTCGGCGGTCCCGGCCGGGGATGGTGCTCCTGGCCATCTTGCTGGCCGCGCTGGTCCTGCTCTGCTCCGGCGTGATTTCCTTCAACCTGAAGAAGCAGTTGCAGGCCGGCGAACCCGTCGGGCCGAGTACGCGCACCGCGACGTCCGGCGTGCTGCGACTCGACGGACGCGACGATATGACCCAGACGTCGTACCGTCGGGAGATACGACTCCAGCCGGGCGACGGCGGGACGACGACGAGCGAAGGACGACAGACGCGATGACAGCGCAGGCCCGCCTGCTCGGTGGCAGGTACCAGGTCGGCGAGCTGCTCGGCTACGGCGGCATGGCCGAGGTGCACCGCGGTCGCGATCTCCGGCTCGGTCGGGACGTCGCGATCAAGATGCTCCGCACCGACCTGGCTCGGGACGCGACGTTCCAGATGCGGTTCCGTCGGGAGGCGCAGAACGCCGCCTCGCTCAACCACCCGGCGATCGTGGCGGTCTACGACACCGGTGAGGAGACCGCGCCGACCGGCGAGACACTGCCGTTCATCGTGATGGAGTTCGTCAACGGACGGACCTTGAAGGAGGTCCTCGGCGCCGAGGGGCGGCTACAGCCGCGCCGGGCGCTGGAGATCTGCGCCGACATGTGCGCCGCGCTGGAGTTCAGCCACCGGCACGGCATCATCCACCGGGACATCAAGCCCGGCAACGTGATGCTCACCCAGACCGGCCAGGTCAAGGTGATGGACTTCGGCATCGCCCGTGCGCTGGCCAGTGGCGCGACCACCATGACGCAGACCAGCGCGGTGATCGGCACGGCTCAGTATCTGTCCCCGGAGCAGGCGCGCGGCGAGGCCGTCGACGCCCGCTCCGATGTGTACGCGGCCGGCTGTGTGCTCTTCGAGCTGGTCTGTGGGCACCCGCCGTTCGTCGGGGACAGCCCGGTCAGCGTGGCGTACCAGCACGTCCGGGAGACGCCGCCGACGCCGAGTGACATCAACCCGGATGTCACCCCGGCCGTCGACGCGATCGTGCTGAAGGCGTTGTCGAAGAACCCGCTCAACCGCTACCAGAGCGCCGGCGAGATGCGCGCCGACCTGCTCCGCGCCGCCGCCGGACGGCCCGTGCTGGCCACTCCGGTGTTGCGCGAGGCGGAGACGGTGGCAATGGCTCCGGCCGGCGGCCGGGGTGGTTACCCGGCGCCCGCCGGTGGGCCCCAGACCGGGCAGATCCCCGCCCGGGTGGGTGATCCGCGCCAGCGTAAGGCGTCCTCCTGGGTGATCGCGACATTCAGCGCGGTCGGCGTGCTGGCGGTGATCGCCCTGGTCGCCGCCCTGCTCTGGAACATGCAACAGGACAAGGCCAACAAGCTGGTGCCCAACCTCGCCGGCAAGAGCCAGACCGCCGCTTTCACCGAGATCCAGGGCGCCAACCTCCAGCCGAAGCTGGGTGACCCGGTCCGGGCCAACGACTGCACGAAGAACACCGTCGCCAAGCAGGATCCGCCGCCGAACACCCGGTTGGAGCAGGGCAGCTCGGTGACCATTCAGCTCTGCGACGGCAAGCCGGACGTGAAGATCCCCCCTGGCCTGATCAACTCGCAGTACGAGCTTGTCAAGTCTCAGCTTGAGGGCCAGGGGCTGAAGGTCGAGGACAAGCAGGTGGACAACCCGGCGGCGAAGGGCACCGTGCTCAAGCTGACCCCGCCGTCGGGGACCACCGTCGCGCAGGACAGCACGGTGGTCGTCGAGGTCTCCAGGGGCAACGTCAGCAAGGTGCCCAACGTGGTCAACTCGCCGCGCGACGAGGCCGCCCAGGAGCTCCGCGAGGCGGGTTACAAGGTCGAGTTCCGCGATGGTGACGAGGTTCCGGCGGACCAGGCCGGTCGGGTCCAGCGGCAGAGTCCGAACGCGGGCACCGCACTGGCCAAGGACAGGACCGTGACCATCGAGATCGGCATTCCGTTGAAGGTGGTCGACCCGCCGCCCAGCGGGACGCCCAGCGGCACGCCGTCGGCCACGCCAACCACGCCCGGCGGCGGGGGCGGCGTCGGTCTGCCGTTCCCGCCCCCGCCGAGCCGGCTTCCCGAGGACTAGCGCGCGTTTCGGTATGAGTGACACCGACGCGTCAGGTGTCGGCGCGGTACGCCGACGCCCTCGACGCCTCAGACGCGCGGCCATCCTGGCGGCCGCCGTGCTGCTGCTCGCCAGTCTTCCGTGGCTGTGGACGACGGTTGCCGCCCGCGGTCACCTGTACGCCGAGGCCGACGCCCCGGCCGCCGAGGTGGTGATCGTCCTCGGTACCGCCGTGGCGGCTGATCGGCAACGGCCGGGCGACCGGCTCGCCGGGCGGCTGGAGACCGCCGCCGAGTTGGTGACCAGCGGGCGGGCCAAGGTCGTGCTCGTGTCCGGCGACGGGGGCGGCGCGTCGGGTGACGAGCCGGCGGTGATGACGTCGTACCTCACCGAACTCGGCGTCGACGCGCGTCGCGTGGTGGCCGACCCGTTCGGCCTGGACACGTACGACAGTTGTGCCCGAGCTCGCGAGGTGTACGGCGTCCAGCGGGCCCTGGTCGTGACCCAGTCCTACCACCTGTCCCGGGCGGTGACGCTGTGCCGGCACCTCGGCCTCGACGTCGACGGTGTCACCGCAGGGTGCGACGGCTGCGGTCCGGTCCTGCTCGCCGAGAAGTCGATCCGGGACTATTTCGCAAGCGGCAAGGCGGCGTGGGACGCGGCCCGGGATCGTGCTCCGGCGATCCGCTCACCTGCGGATCCGGCAGTGCAGGACGCGCTGCGCGGCTGACCCGGCCAGCGGGACGACCCACCGGCCGAGCTGCCTCAGGTGGTGGCGAAGGCCGCCCGGCGGCGGGCGTCGACCTCGGCGGCCAGCGCGGGGGCGCGCTCCAACGCCTCCGGGTGACCGCAACCGGCCAGCCAGTTGGCCAGCATCAGGTGGCCGCCCTCGGTGAGCACCGACTCCGGGTGGAACTGGACGCCCTCGATGGGAAGCGTCCGGTGCCGCATCGCCATCACCACACCGGAGCCGGTCCAGCCGGTGACCTCCAGCTCCTCGGGGAGCGTGTCGGGCAGCACGGCGAGTGAGTGGTAGCGGGTGGCGGTGAACGGGTCGGGCAGGCCGGCGAGTACGCCGACCGAGTCGTGGCGTACCTCGGAGGTCTTGCCGTGCAGCAACTCGGGTGCGCGCGTCACTGTCGCACCGAACGCCTCACCGATCGCCTGGTGGCCGAGGCAGACGCCGAAGATCGGCAGCTCGCCCGCGTACCGTCGGATGACGTCCAGGCAGATGCCGGCGCGGTCGGGGCTGCCCGGCCCCGGGGAGAGCAGGATGCCGGCCGCGCCCACCCTGCCCACCGCCTCGACGTCGATCTCGTCGTTGCGGCGGACCTCGCAGTCCACGCCGAGCTGGCCGAGATATTGCACGAGGTTGAAGACGAACGAGTCGTAGTTGTCGATCACCAGGATGCGCATGGTCACCTGCTCGGGGAGGTCGGCGCTGGGTTGTTCTGGTTGGTGTCGTACGGCAGATCGTGCTCGTCGCCGGCCGGGGTGTCGCCGGTCACCGGGCCGCCGTCGCCCGATTCGGCGGGAACACCCGACTCGACCTGAACGTCGTCGAAGGGCAGCAGGGGCTCGGCCCACGGGAAGGCGACATACCAGAGCAGCGCCACCGTGGCGGCCACCAGCAGCACCGAGCCGACCAGCTTTCCGACCACGCCGAACGGCAGCTTGCGCCAGATGAACGCGTACATCGGGTCAGCCTCCCAGCTCAGCCGGGCGGCCCGCCGACTTGGGTTGGGTGCGGTCCAGCTCGGCGTGGATGATCAGCCGCTGGTAGTTGTCCCACTTGGGGTTGCAGGTGGTCAGGGTGAGCATCCGCTTGGTCGGCTTCTTGTTGGGCTCGCCGGGCACCGGTGCCACCACCTCCACCTGGGTGGGTCGGACGATCCGCGACTGCGACACCCGGTAGACGTACCAGTCGGTCTTGCTCTCGACCACGATGGAGTCGCCCTCGCCCAGCTCGTCCAGTCTCCAGAAGGTGGCCCGGTTGCGGTGCCCGGCGACGGAGAAGTTGCCCACCTGGCCGGGCATCGCGCTGGTCGGGTAGTGGCCCGGGGCGTAGCGGATGTCCTCCTGGGTGACGCCCTCGACCACCACCAGGGTCTTGTCGATCTTCGGGATGTAGAGGCCGGCGAGCGGCTTGCCGCGTACCGGCGGCGAAGGCTTGCCAGTCGGGCGAGCCGACGGGACGACCGTCGGGTCGTCGGCCGGGCCTCCCCACGCCTGCTCCAGCTCGTTGGTGAGGTCGTTCTGGTGGGCGTCGACGATCGCCGACTTGCCCCACACCTCGTAGCCGGCGAAGAGCAGCACCACCAGACCGAAGGTGATCAGGATTTCGCCGGTGACGCGGACACCGGTGCGGATTCGTGAGCCGAGCGACGGGCGGGTGAGCTCGGAGTAGACGCTCTTGTATCCCTCGCCGGTCTGGTGCGGCCGGAGCTGGATCACCCGCTCGCCGCGCCGGGGCCGGGGCGGCTCGGCGGGGTTGTCGCCGCCGGTCGGCTCCTGCGGGCCTGACGTACGCGGGACGGCACCCATCAGCGTGGTCGAGTCCATGGTTGGCGGCCGGGTGGCGGGTCTGGCGGGCACGACGGGGATCAACGCGGTGGCGGCCGGGTCGGCGACGCGATCCGGCCCGCCGGGCGGGACCTGGCCCGGCCCGGCCACGGAGAGGGCCTCCTGGCCGACCGGGGAGCCGGTCGGTCGGGAGGGCCGGGCGGCGATCTGCGGGATGAGCGCGGTCGGCGCGTCGGCGACCGGCGGCGGCGGAGGGCCGGACGGGGCAGGTTGACTCGGCGCGCCGGAGGTCGGCGTCCCACCGGGCGGGCCCGGGACGGTCGGGGTGGCACCCGGCGCGCCACCGGTGGCCGACGGCCGGGCGGGTGCTGCCGGATGGGTGGGCCCTGCCGGATGGGTGGGTGCCGACGGCCGAGTGGGTGCCGCCGGCCGGGCTGGTGCCGACGGATGGGTGGGTGCTGCCCCGGGCGTCGCGGCGCTGGACGGGCCAGGTGGCGTGGCGGGACGATTCGGGGCGTCGCTCGGGACCGCCGGCCGCGCCGGGCTCGGGCTGGTCGCGGCCGGTCGGCCGGGAGCGGACGGTACGTCGGAGGCGGGGTGCCGGGTGGCGGCACCCGGCCACGGCGGGGGTGCGTCGACACCCGGGCGGCCGGTGGTGGGAGTCGGCTCGGCCGGGCGGGGAGGCTCAGGTGGGGTCGACGGGCGCGCCGCACCGGGACGGGCGGGCAACACCGGCTCAGGCCAGTTGCCGGTCGGGGTCGGTCGGGCAGGCGTCGGCTCGGGTCGGTCGACCTTGGGCAGGAAGGCGGTCGGATCGTCGGTCTGGTCCCGATGTCGCCCGTCGCGACGGTCGTCCGGCCCGCTCATTTAGGCACCGTAGCCGAGCGCAGGGAGGTCGAGTCCTCGAATGCGGGGACCCGCACCGTGGAGACCGTCTCCTTGTAGCCGAGCTGGTAGTCGTCGACCGCGTCCTTGAACCACTGGACCCCCTGTGAGCTGGCGAGGGCCTGCTGGAGGGCAGCGGGGTCGCCGATCGCCACGATCTTGAACGGTGGGGAGTACACCCGGCCGTGCAGCAGCAGGGTGTTACCGACGCAGCGTACCGCGCTGGTCGCGAGCACGCGGACGTTCATGATGGACATGGCCTCCGCTCCGCCGGCCCAGAGCGCGTTGACCACCGCCTGCACGTCGGCCTGGTGCACCACCAGGTCGTCGTTGCTGGCGTCCGACTGGGTCTGTTCGAGCTGCGGTGCGTCGTTCAGCTCGACCGTGACCCCGGGCCCGCCGAGGGCGGTGAACCCGGCGGCCTGGAGGCTGCCCTGGGCGCGGTTCTGCTGCTCCTTGATCGGGGCGTCCGAGCCGGCCAGGGTGTCGGTCCGTTGCTCGACCTCGCCGCGCAGCGTGGCGGCCCGGCGTTCGCTCGCGGCCACCTGCTCACGCCGGTCCTCGATGAACTGGTTGAGTTGGGGGCGTCGGTCCTCCCGCAGCGCGGTGCCGCCGGCGGTGGTCGCGGTGGTGGTGAAGAGCAGGCCCGCCGCGGCGGCGATCAGGGGCACCCCGACCGACCAGCCCGGACGCCGTTGACGCGGGCGCCGGGGCAGCAGCCCGGCGGCGGCCCGTCGGAGGACCTTCTGCCAGGAGGTTGCGCCGGATGTGTACTCCACCGAGCGTTCCTTCCGCGTGTCGGGGATCGGTCCGTCCCGGCTGGGCCGGTGATGCGAACAGTCCCGCCTTTTTCGGTCACTCCGTGCACCGGCCTGACCCCATTCATGGTCCGGACGGGCAATCGGGACTACGCTAGCTGTCGAACATTATTGGCCATGGACCGTCGCCCCCGCGCCCGGTTGTCAGGCCGGACGAGGTCGTCACCCCTCTGGAGAGCGTCGTGCCCAAGTCTCAGGTCCGCAAGAAGAAGGTGTACACCCCGCCGACGGACGTCCGTCCGACGACGGCGGCGTCGACGCGCAAGCCTAGCCCGGTGTGGTTGCCGGTCGCCGCGGTCGCCCTGATCGTCGTGGGCATCGGCTGGCTGGTGCTCTATTACCTGTCCGAGCAGGAGTACCCGGTCGCCGCGTGGGGTTACTGGAACCTCGCGGTCGGTTTCGGCGCGATGGTCGCCTCGCTGGGGCTGCTCTCCCGCTGGCGCTGAGCCGGCTCGGGGGCCGTCGCGTCGGCGGTCCCACGTCGACCCACCGTGCCCCTGCCCGGCAGGATCGGGTGGGGCCCCCTATGGTGTCCGCAGGCAGCGTGGCCTACTGCGAGATGACTCACGTTACTGCTGGGTAACCTTCGCGTAGGCTGCACTGCATGACCGAGCGGAGCGAGGTCATCAGGCAGCAGACCGGGGAGGCCAACTCGATGGGCAGCGTCCAGATCGTCACCACGATCCTCGCGGCCGCCATCACCGCCGTGGCGGTGTGGCTTGCGGTGCGTGCGGTCCTGAAGATGGTGGCAGTCATCCGGCTCGGGCAGCCGGCGCCGGAACGGTTCAGCGACAAGATCACCCGCGCCCGGACCATGCTCGTCGAGACGGCCGGCCACACCCGGATGCTCAAGTGGGGCGTGGTGGGTGCCGCGCACTGGTTCGTGATGGTCGGCTTCGTCGTGCTGTCGCTGCTGGTGCTTGAGGCGTACTTCGAGGTGGTCACCACCGACGGTGGCCTGCCGATCATCGGGCACTGGACGATCTTCGGCCTGGTCACCGAGATCATCGGGGTGCTGGGCCTGGTCGGCATCCTGGTGCTGATGGCGATCCGGCTCCGCAACCGGCCGACCCGGCCGGGCGGGCGGTCCCGGTTCACCGGCTCGACCATGTGGCAGGGCTACTTCGTCGAGTGGATCGTGCTGCTGGTCCTGATCTTCGGGTTCGTGATCCGGGGCTTCAAGGTCGCCACCGACCACTTCGAGTTCCCGGTCTGGGCCACCCCGGTCAGCCACGCGGTCGGCGCGGTGCTGCCGGCCTGGGCGGACGGGGTCAGCGTCGCCGCCGCCATCAAGATCATCATCTCGATGACCTGGCTGATCGTCATCTCCCTGAACGTCACGATGGGTGTCGCCTGGCACCGCTTCCTGGCGTTCCCCAACATCTTCTTCAAGCGTGAGCCGGCCCGGCCGGCCGGCTCCGGCCTCGGCGCGCTGCGACCAATGACCAGCCAGGGCAAGCCGCTCGACTTCGAGGAGGCCGACCCGGAGTCCGACCAGTTCGGCGTCGCCCACGTCGAGCAGTTCACCTGGAAGGGTCTGCTGGACTTCAGCACCTGCACCGAGTGCGGTCGCTGCCAGTCGCAGTGCCCGGCGTGGAACACCGGCAAGCCCCTGTCGCCCAAGCTGCTCATCCTGAGCCTGCGCGACCACGCGTACGCCAAGGCGCCCTACCTGCTGGCCGGCGGCGGCAAGGACCTGACCGGCGAGGAGAAGGCCACCCAGGCGCAGCTCGCCCACCTGGACGTGCTGGCCCTGGCCGAGGCCGACAAGCCGCTGATCGGCACCGCCGAGGAGGGCGGTGTCATCGACCCGGACGTGCTCTGGTCCTGCACCACCTGCGGCGCCTGCGTCGAGCAGTGCCCGGTCGACATCGAGCACGTGGACCACATCGTCGACATGCGCCGCTACCAGGTGCTGATCGAGTCGAGCTTCCCCTCCGAGGCCGGCGTGATGCTGCGCAACCTGGAGAACAAGGGCAACCCGTGGGGTGCACCGCAGAACACCCGCGAGGACTGGACCAGGGGCCTGGACTTCGAGGTGCCCCGGGTCGGCGAGGTGGACGACTTCGAGTACCTGTTCTGGGTCGGCTGTGCGGGTGCCTTCGAGGACCGGGCCAAGAAGACCACCCGCGCGGTGGCCACGCTGCTCAACGAGGCGGGCGTGTCGTTCGCGATCCTGGGCGAGGGCGAGACCTGCTCCGGCGACCCGGCACGGCGGATCGGCAACGAGTTCGTCTTCCAGATGCTCGCCCAGCAGAACGTGGAGACCCTGAACGAGGCGTTCGAGGGCCGGGACAGGACCAAGCGCAAGATCGTCGCGACCTGCCCGCACTGCTTCAACACCCTGGGCAACGAGTACGGCCAGCTCGGCGGCGAGTTCGAGGTGGTCCACCACACCCAACTGCTGGCCCACCTGGTCGCCACCGGCAAGCTCACGCCGGTGCAGCCGGTCGACGGCGGCGTCACCTACCACGACCCCTGCTACCTGGGCCGGCACAACCGGGTCTTCGCGGCACCCCGTGAGGTCCTCGGTGACGCCATCGCGGGCGAGCTGACCGAGATGCCGCGCAACAGCGAACGCTCCTTCTGCTGCGGTGCCGGCGGCGCCCGGATGTGGATGGAAGAGAAGATCGGCAAGCGGATCAACGTGGACCGGGTCGAGGAGGCCATGGCCACCGGGGCCCGGACGGTCGCCGTCGGCTGCCCGTTCTGCTCGACGATGCTCAACGACGGGGTCAACGGCAAGGGCGCAGGCGAGCAGGTCGAGGTGATCGACGTGGCGAGCGTGCTGCTCCGTTCGGTCAAGCCGGAGCAGCCGCAGGGCGGCAGGGAGACGACGCCGGTCGCCGGCTGAGACTCGTACACCTGGGATCTGTTCATCGGCGGTGACGGCGGCCCCATGCGGGCCGCCGTCGCCGTGCAAGAATCTCGCCGAGGTGAGGCGACATCGACGGCCTGCTCTTGATGACGTTGTTGCCCCTGGTCGGCTTCGTTGCGCTGACCGCGGGCAACGCGTTCTTCGTCGCGGCCGAGTTCGCCCTGGTCACGGTCGACCGCGCGGAGATCGACAGGCGGGCCGCCGCAGGCGACCAGGCCGCCCTGACGGTACGCACCGCGCTGCGCGAACTCTCCTTCCAGCTCTCCGGCGCACAGCTCGGCATCACCATCACCGCGCTGCTCACCGGCTACCTGGCCGAACCGGCCCTGGCGCGGCTCTTCACCCCGCTGCTGCGTCCGCTGGCCGGGGAGAACACCGAGCGCTACACCCCGTTCCTGGCGTTGGCCCTGGCCACGCTGCTCTCCATGCTCTTCGGTGAGCTGGTGCCGAAGAACGCGGCGCTGGCCCGGCCCATGCCGGCGGCGCTGGCCACGGCCGGTCCGATGCACACCTTCTCCCGGACGTTCGGCTGGCTGATCCGGGGCTTGAACGGCTCGGCGAACCGGCTGGTCCGGGCGCTCGGCGTCGAACCGCAGGAGGAGCTGGCCAGCGCCCGCTCACCGGAGGAGTTGGGCCTGCTGGCGGCCATCTCGGCTCGGGCCGGCGCGCTGCCGACGGACACCGCGATGCTGCTTCGCCGCACCATCCGGTTCGGCGACAAGCGGGCCGCCGAGGCGATGACCCCCCGGGTGGACGTGGTCGCGCTGCGCGCCACGGCCACCGTGGCCGAGCTGCTTGAGCAGTCCCGGCAGACCGGGCGGACCCGGTTCCCGGTGTACGAGGAGACCCTGGACCTGGTGACCGGTGTGGCCGGGGTGCCCGACGCGCTCGGTGTGCCCCTGGCCGACCGGGCCTCGACACGTGTCGGGTCGGTGGCCCGTGAGCCCGTCTACGTGCCGGAGAGCCTCAACCTGGACGGCGTGCTGGCGGCCCTGAAGGCGGCCGGGGCCGACCTGGCCATTGTGGTCGACGAGTACGGCGGCACGGACGGCGTGGTGACGGTCGAGGACCTCGTCGAGGAGTTGGTCGGGGAGATCGCCGACGAGTTCGACCCGGCGAGTGTCGACGACGCCGACCTTGACGAGTTGACGGTGCCGGGTGGCGAGCGCACCGTGCTCGTCGACGGGGTGCTCCGCTCCGACGAGGTGGCCGAGCAGACCGGCTTCCGGCTCCCCGAGGGGCCGTACGAGACGTTGGCCGGCTTCCTGATGGCCCAGCTCGGGCACATCCCGCTGGCCGGCGAGACGGTCGAGGCGGGCGGCTGGGAGTTCACTGTGGTGGAGGTGGAACGGCACCGGATCGAGCAGGTCCGGGTGTTGCGCCCGGCGGAGCCGGACGACGATGACTGAGCTGCTGGTGACCGTCCTGCTGCTGCTCGGCAACGGGTTCTTCGTGGGCAGTGAGTTCGCGCTCATCGCGTCCCGCCGGACGGTGATCGAGCCGCTGGCGGCCGGGTCGAAGCGGGCCCGGTGGGCGTTGTCGGCGATGAACCAGATCCCGCTGATGATCGCCGGCGCGCAGCTCGGCATCACGGTCTGCTCGCTGGGCCTGGGGGCGATCGCCGAGCCGGCGCTGGCGCACCTGCTGGAGCCACCGTTCCACGCGGCCGGCCTGCCCGAACGGGCGGTGCACCCGGTGGCGTTCGTGCTGGCCCTGGGCGTGGTGGTCTTCCTGCACACGGTCGTCGGTGAGATGGTGCCGAAGAACATCACGCTGGCCGGCCCGGAGGTGTCCGCACTCTGGCTGGGTCCGGCGATGCTGGCGTTCTGCGTGGCCACCAAGCCGCTGCTGCTGGCGATGAAGTGGGCGGCCCGCCGGGTGCTCGCGATCTGGCGGATCGAGGCGTCCGAGGCGGTGAAGACGGTGTTCACCGCCGAGGAGTTGGCCGGGCTCGTCTCGCAGGCCCGCACCGAGGGATTGCTCGACGAGGAGCAGCACGTGCGGATCACCGGCGCGCTGGCCCTGCACAGCCGCACGGCGGCGGACGCCCTACAGCCGTGGTCGACGGTGGTGACGGTGGCCGAGGACGTCTCGCCGGCGTCGTTGGAGGTGTTGGCGACCCGGACCGGTCGGTCCCGGTTCCCGGTGGTGCAGCGCTCGACCCGTCGGGTGCTCGGCTTCGTGCACGTCAAGGACGTGCTCGGGTACGCGGGACAGGGTCGCCGGTCGCCGGTGCCGGCCCAGGTCTATCGGCCGCTGGCGGTGGTGCCGCCGGAGCGTACGCTTGCGGATCTGCTGCTGGCCATGCGCCGGGAACGGCGGCACATGGTGCTGGTCAGCGACGGTCGGCGCCCTCTCGGTGTGGTCACCCTCGATGATGTATTGACGGCAATCGTTGGATGATTCGCGCATACCCTTGGTGTGCGAGCGGTTGTCCGACAGTGACGGTTACCCCGCTCGCCTTGATTACCGCCCCGCGCTTCCCTAATGTGGGGCACCGACCGCTGTGGGTCGTCTGCCTCGGCCCTTCCCTCACGCGAGGCGCCCGGCGGTCGGTGGCAAAGGAGTCGGTGCCGGTGGCAACCATGCCCCCTCATCGTCACGACCTGTTTGCGTCTGCTCGGCCGGGTGTTCTGCGCCGTGCTACTCGCCGTCTGCTCGTCCTGGTGGCCGCTGCGACGGTCGGCGCGGGCCTGCTCGCCGCGCCGGTGCACGCCGCGCCCACGGTCGACGAGATCGAAGCGCAGATCGACAAGAAGTGGGAGCAGTTGGAGCCCACTATCGAGCAGTACAACAAGGTCAGGGCGCAGCTGAAGGTCAATCGGCAGAAGTCGGTCGACCTGCAGAAGAAGATCGAGCCGCTGGCGCTACAGAGCGAGTTGGCGCTCAACCGGGTCGGCGATCTCGCCTCCCGCTACTACATCTCGGGCCCGTCGCACGACATTGGCGCGCTGCTGGTCAGCGCCAAGCCGGACACGCTCACCGAGCAGCTCACCATCCTCGACCGGCTGGCCGCGCAAGAGCGCAAGGAGGTCGAGGGCGTCCTTGCCGTACGGGCCAAGTACGACGGCGAGAAGCAGAAGCTGGACACGCTGATCGCGACCCAGACCAAGCAGCAGAACGAGCTGGCGGCCAAGAAGAAGCAGATCGACGCCGAGATCAAGCAGCTCGAGGCGTCGATGCCGAAGACCACGGTCAAGACCGCCGGGTGCCCGACCATCAACGGTGTGGTTTCCGTGGCCGCCCAGAAGGCGATCAAGACCGCCTGCCAGCAGGTCGGCGATCCGTACGTCTGGGGCGCCGTCGGCCCGAACTCGTTCGACTGCTCGGGGCTGACCCAGTACGCCTACAAGTCGGCCGGGATCTACCTCACCCACCACACCGGAGACCAGTGGAACGAGGGCAAGGCCGTCTCGCGATCCGAGGCCCGTGCCGGTGACCTGGTCTTCTTCTACTCCGGTCTGAGTCATGTCGGGCTGTATCTGGGTAACAACCAGATGGTGCACGCGCCACGAGCCGGTAAACCGGTGTCGGTGTCCAGCATCAACACCATGCCCGTCGCCGGGTTCCGCAGACCTGGCTGATCCACCTCGCGCGACACGACGGCCCCCGGTCACCGACCGGGGGCCGTCGTGGTTTCTCAGCGGGGCGCACCCACCGGGGACGGCAGAAGCTGCACGTCGGCCAGGTCGACGTACATGATGCGGTGGCCGAACTGGATCTGCGCGTACCGGTTCCTGCCGCGGATCACCGTCCAGTCGCCGGGCGAGGAACCGTCGAACGTGCTGGCCCGGTAGTACTCGCCCGGCAGCACCGCGCCGACGGCGTACCGCTGTCCGGCGGCCAGGGTGTACTGCAGCGGCGAGATCGCCTGGTAGGGCACACCTGCCGGGTAGGCGGCCTGCTCCGGGTAGGCGCGTCCGTAGACCGGGATGGTGGCCCGACCGGGCTTCGGGGTGGCCACCACGCCGACGGTCCAGCTGGCGGTGGGCGCGGACGCCGGGTTGTGGAACCACGCCCGCTGCCCGAGGTACCAGATCGCCGTCCAGTCGCCCTGCCGGCCGGCAAGCGCGTACGTCTGACCGGCGGAGGCGCGGGCACCGTGGTCCGACACCTCCATCGTGTTGGGGGTGCCGTCGGGGCGGAGCGCGATGTCGTTGACGAGCGGCGCGTCCGCGGCCGGTGCGGAGCGCAGCACCACCGCCGAGGAGCCGCGTGGCGCGCACGGCACACCGGCGGTGACGCAGCCGATGAACGCCGGCTGGTTGGTGGCGAAGTCCGGGTCGATCCGGACCAGACCGGTGGCCGGGGTGCCGGTGTCCAGCCGGGGCGCGTGCAGCAGCATGAAGTAGTGCGTCCAGTCCCAGTACGGGCCGGTGTCCCAGTGCATCCCCCGGACGTTCGCGGCGATGGTGCCGGGCACGTTGTCGTGGCCGATGATGTGCTGACGGTCCAGCGGGACGCCCAGCCGCAGCGCGAGGTGCCGGACCAGCTTCGCCGAGGCCCGGTACATGGCCTCGGTGTACCAGGTGCCCTGCGCCGCGAAGCCCTCGTGCTCCAGCCCGATCGCCTTGGCGTTGACGTACCAGTTGCCGGCGTGCCAGGCGACATCCTTGGTCTTCACGTGCTGGGCGACGTGCCCGTCCACCGAGCGCAGCGTGTAGTGCCAGCTCACGTAGGTCGGGTCCCGCACGAGTTGCAGGGTGGTCGCCCAACTGCCCTCGGTGTCGTGGATGACGATGTACTCGACCTTCTGCCGGGCGGGCCGGTCGGACAGGTCGTGGTTGCCGTAGTCCCCGTCGCCGAACGCCGCGTAGGGCGCCGGGATCCACTCGCAGGAGATGGTGCGGGGGCACTCCAGCCCGTCCGGGCGGGCGAGCCGGCGCAGACCCAGTCGGTCCAGCCAGGAGCGCTCCGGACGGATCGCCCGGGCCGGCAGCGTGATCCGCGCTCCGTCGTCGGTCATCCGCGACTCACCGGTGCCGATGGTGGTGAAGACCTCGTCGGCGAAGGCCGCCGCGGCGTCGACGGTGTCCGCGCCGGAGTAGCGGGCCACCGCGCCGTACCAGGTGGCCGGGTCGGTGCCGGCACCGACGGGCGCACCCAACTCCCGCTGGTACGAGGCCAGCAGCGCCGCGCCGCCGCGGATGTTGACGCCGACGTCGGTACGCAGCGCGTCGGGGGCCGCGCCGGTCAGCGCGGCGGCGGCGTCCACGGTCTGCAACGCGGCGGCCGGTGGTGCCGGGTCCGCCGGCCGAGGCGCGGGTGCCAGCGGGGTACGGGAGTCGTCGCCGCGCGGATCCTCGGTGCCGGTGCCGGTGCCGGTGCCGGTGCCTGTGCCGGTGTCGTGGTGGCCGGCCACGGGCAGCGCGGCCACGTGTCTGGCGTCGGTCAGGTGCATCGGGCCGTAACCGCCGCTGGTGCTGGGTGTGCCGGCGTTGCTGTCCCAGCGGGACTCCAGGTAGGAGACGCCGAGCAGCACGTCGGTCGGTACGCCGAACTCGGCCGCCGCGGCGGCGTACTGCTGCTGGCGGTCGCCGCTGGGCGCGGCGGCGGCGTTGGCGGGTAGCGGCACCGCGGTCGCGGCGGCGACCACGGCGGCGGCGAGCAGTGCGCGCCGGCCGGGGGACAGGGTTGGAGGGTGCATCGAACCCCCTAGATTCCACGGGTGCAGGTCAGGTCACCTTCGCGCCGCCCGGGAGTCCGCGTCAATACCTTTCTATGTGTCGACCCGCCCAGAAAGAAATCTTCGCATCTGGTCGATGCTCCTCTCCGATCGATACGGAGTGTCACGGCCGTGCGGGTTGCGAAGTGGTAACGAGCGTCTCTACTCTGGTCTTTCGTCGGCCCGATAGCAGCTCCGCCCAGCCCGGGCGGTAACGGACCGACACCGCCGAGTCGTTTCCGAACGAACCGGGGACCCACGTCCCTCGGGGTGAATCCGCAGCCACTGCGGTAGGGCGCCGACTTCCCGCCCGAACCCGTCAGCTAACCCGGTAGGCGGTCAGGAAGAAGGAGTACGGAACCCCGGTGGCACTCCATGCCCCGCGGCCGTCGTCCGAGCGGTCGGCAACAGCCGACCCCATGTCGATCGCGCCGCGCCCACGCTGGTCCCGCTTCACCACCGCGCTCGCCGCACTGGCCGGCGTCGCCGTCGTCCTGACCGGCAGCGTCACCGCGGCCCACGCCGACCCGTCCGTCGCCGAGATCGAGCGCCAGATCGACGCCGACTGGAACAAACTCGAACCGATCATCGAACAGCACAACGCCACCCGGATCGACCTCGCCGCCAAGCGCAGGCAGGCCGACGCGCTTGCCGCCCGGATCGTCCCGCTGGAGCGCCAGGTCGACGCCGCGATGGACAAGGTCAGCGCCCTGGCGGTGCGCGCGTACAAGGGCGAGAACGTGCTGACCGTCAACGCCGTGCTGGGCAGCCGGTCGCCCAGCGAGGTGGTCGGGCAGCTCGAAATGCTCGACCGCTTCGCGCACAACCAGCAACAGGACGTCCGCGAGGTGGCCGACCTGCGCGACACGTTGGCCGGGCAGAAGGCGCCGCTCGATGCGATGGTGGCCCAACTGACCCGCACCGAGGCTCAGCTGGCGGCGAAGAAGAAGCAGATCAACGAGGAGATCGACAAGCTACAGAAGCTGCGCCTCAAGGTGTACGGCAGCGGTGGCGGCGGTCCGCTGCGCCCGGCGCCCTGCCCTGCCAGCTATCCCGGTGGCGCCGCCGGCACGGCGGTCAAGTTCGCCTGCGCGCAGATCGGCAAGCCCTACGTCTGGGGTGCCGAGGGCCCGAACTCGTACGACTGCTCCGGGCTGATGCTGGCCGCCTGGGCGAAGGCCGGGGTGTCCCTGCCGCACAACGCCGCCGCGCAGAGCCGCGCCACCAGGAAGGTCAGCAAGGGCGACCTGCGCCCCGGTGACCTGGTCTTCTACTACAGCGACATCCACCACGTCGGCATGTACGTCGGTGACGGCTGGGTGGTGCACGCCTCGCAGGCCGGCGAACCGGTCAAGATGAAGCGGGCCGACGACGGTCAGGTCCACAGCTACGGCCGTCCAGGCTGATCAGTGCGCTGACCGAGGGCCCGTCGCGATCCGCCGCGGCGGGCCCTCGTCGTCACGGGTTCAGCGGGTGGGCCAGGTGCGCCAGTGCTGCCAGGCACGGCTCGGCGTCGGCCCCCGCTGCCCCTGGTAGCGCGAGCCGTAGACCGCCGAACCGTACGGGTGCTCGGCCGGCGAGGAGAGCCGGAAGATGCAGAGCTGCCCGATCTTCATTCCCGGCCAGAGGGTGATCGGCAGGTTGGCCACGTTCGAGAGTTCCAGCGTGACGTGACCGGAGAAGCCGGGGTCGATGAAGCCGGCCGTGGAGTGCGTGAGCAGCCCGAGCCGCCCCAGCGAACTCTTGCCCTCCAGCCGGCCGGCGAGCTGGTCACCGAGCGAGATGACCTCCAGCGTCGAGGCGAGCACGAACTCACCGGGGTGCAGCACGAACGGCTCCCCGTCGGGCACCTCGATCGCCGAGGTCAGGTCGTCCTGCTGCATCGCCGGATCGATGTGGGTGTAGAGATGGTTGTTGAAGACGCGGAACAGCCGGTCCAGTCGCACGTCGATGCTGGAAGGTTGGACCAGGGTGGGCTCGAACGGCTCCAGGCCCAGCGTGCCGGCCTTGATCTCGGAGACCAGGTCGCGGTCGGAGAGCAGCATCGGACCACCATAGCGAGGCGGGGGGTGACCAGCGTGTCGAGGTCGCTGCTCGTACATTTGTTCGATAGAATGCTCGCATGGCTTCCTGGTCCGAATTCGCCGCCGACGAGCCCCGACTCGCCGACGGGATCCGCGTTCTCCTCCAGCAGTACGGGCCGGGCTTCGGCTACCTGGCCACGGTCCGCGCCGACGGCGGGCCCCGGGTCCATCCGGTCTCCCCGGTCATCACCGACGAGGGTCTGTTCTGCTTCATCATCGACTCTCCGAAGCGCCGTGACCTCGAACGCGACGGCCGCTACGCGCTGCACTCGTTCCCCCCGGAGGAGAGCGACGACGAGGCGTACGTGGCGGGGCATGCCCGTCCGGTGACCGATCCGGCCCGGGTGGCGCAACTGGCGCAGAGCGCCCGCGCCGAGCCGCAGGTCGACTGGAGGCTCTTCGAGTTCACCATCGACGTGGCGATGCTCACCCGCCGCGAGCAGCACCTCGCGGGCGTCCCGGGCCTTACGCCGGGCCGTCCGGCCGTTCGGGTCTGGCTCGACCCGCACGCCCCGACGGCGGCTGCCGCGCCACTCACCGTGCCGTCGACCCGCCCGGCCCGCCGCAGTCGCGACGTCCAGTGCACGGCCGCCTGACCACGGCCCAGAGACAGTCGGTGCCGGCTCCGTGCTGACGGAGCCGGCATTCGGCCGTACGCCCGGCGCTGCCCCCCGCGCCGCGCCGCCGCGCGCTGCCCTGCCCTGCCCTGCCCCGCCCCGTCCGGCGCTGCCCGGCACCGGCCTGCGGGCGCCGCCCCGCATGATCGACTCGATTATCATGAAATCGCGGTGTCCCGGCCGCTCGGACACCCCGACTTTCAGGAACCCGAGTGGATCAAGCCGGGCCGAACCCGGGCCGAACCAGGCAGAGCGGGCAGAGCGGCACGCGGGCAAGCGGCGGGCCGGGGTGCCTGGGTGCACGGGCACGGCGACTCGGGTACAGTGGTGCCGCTTGCGGGTGTAGTTCAATGGCAGAACATCAGCTTCCCAAGCTGACAGTGCGGGTTCGATTCCCGTCACCCGCTCCACGTACGGAAGCCTTGGTCAGGACGGATGTCCCGCCAGGGCTTCCGTGGTTCTAGGTCATGCTGAAACAGGGATGGGCCATTAGTGGGCCATTAGCTCGCCTCGGCGGCCGGTCCGTTGCCCTCGGCAACCCGCTTGACCTTGCGCTTGCTCGGCTTGCGTCGGGCCGCCCTGACGGCCTTGTCGATCGCGTCGGCGATGACCTGGTCGGCCTCCCGATTGGCGTGCTGATAGATCAGCGTCGCGCGGGGACTGTCGTGGCCCATCCGGGCCACGATGTCTCGCAGGCTGGCGCCGGGCGCCCGCGACGCGAGCGTGTTGCCGGGTCCGGTGCGCGGGCTACCCGGCGGCGCAGCTGACGTTGTTGAGCGTGAACGCAATTGGTACCGCGTCGCTGGCCTGCCAGGTGCCCAGGACGCCGAAGACCACCGAGGCGCCCGGCGCCACCAGGGGGTTGTAGCTGGCGTTCCGGGCCGTGACGGTGGCACCGCTCTGCTGGGCGGTGGCGGACCAGGACTGGACGATGTGCTGGTCACCGGGGAAGGTGAAGCTGAGCGCCCAACCGTTGACCGGCACGGTGCTGGTGTTCTTGATGGTGATCTGGGCGGTGAAGCCTCCCGGCCACTCGCTCCCGGTGCGGTAGCTCACGGTGCAGGGCGCCGCCGGCGGCGGGCCGATCGGCACCGTGGCGGTCCGGGTGAGCACGGTGCCGGTGGCGGTGTCCTCTACCCGGACCGTGACCTCCAGACCGGTGGCCGTACAGCCGGAGGAGACCAGGTAACCGTCGCGCCAGCTGAAGGTCGCGCCCGGATCGACAGTGACCGCCCAGCCCGGCAGCGGGGGAAGGGCCGGGCAGCCGGTGGGGATGCCGGGGGTGGAGCCGACGAACCGGGCGTAGATCGCCGTGCCGAACTGTTGCTGTTGGGCGGTGCAGTTCTGCCCGACGGCCGTGGCGGTGACGGCCTGGCCCGGAACCACCCGCGGCGGGTTGAAGGTGAGCGACTGGATCTGGACGGTACCGGCGCAGGCGTCGGCCGGGACGGTCGCGCCGGCCGGGGCGGTGCCGGCCGGATCGGCCTGCGCCGCCGCTGCGGGGACGGCCAGTGCACCGGCGGCGCAGACGGCGGCTGCGGCGAGCGTCAGGAGCGTACGCAAGAGGGTCCTCCTGGGTGAGCCGGGGGATACGGGCGTCGCCAGTTGACCGCATCAATCAACGCCTGTCAATTGATTGGACGTCGAGTGCACGGGCTCTATCGGTAGTCGGCGAACACCCGGCGTTCCACACCGTCGACGGTGACCGGGCCGCCGTGGGGAAGGATCCACTGTGGTCGGGTGTGGCCGAAGGGGATGCCGACGCAGACGACTGCCTCCGGGTTGTAGCGGGTCACCATGTCGACGACTGTGTCGCGCTGCTGCTCGCGTAGCCGTGCCCGCTCCGCGACGGGGGGTCGGCGCGTCTGGTCGGAGACCGGGGGGCGGGCGACCAGCACCGCGTCGACGGCGCTGAGGAGACCGCGTTCACCGAGCGATCGGACGATCCAGCCGACCTCGCCGGCCGGGAGAAGCTCCTCCGACGTCTCGATGACCAGCACCCCGCCCCGCAGAGCCTCCGGAGTGGACGGGAAGCGCCCCGCCGTCAGGATCCACTGGATGACTTCCAGGCACCCACCCCAGGTGGGGCCGGTAACTGCGCGACGCGGCCCGTGCCAGCTCCATGATTCCGTCGGTTCGCGTTCTCCGAAGGACGTCAACGCCCGCGGGTCGGCCCAGTCGATCCCGATGTCCTCGGACTCGCCCGGGTCGGTGATCTCCAACCGCTCGCCGGTGAGTAACGCCGCTCGCAGCGACCGGGCGTGGATGTCGTCCACGGCCGGCCCGGGGCCGAGGTGCACCTGGGAGGACCCACCGTAGAAGCTGGCGATGCCGAGGCCCCAGAGCCACTGGTGCAGGTTGGTGTTGTCGCTGGTGCCGAGGAACGGCTTCGGATCGGCTCGGGCGAGGTCGGCGTCGAGATGCGGGATGACGGTGATCTGGTCGTCGCCTCCGACAACGGCGAGAAGGCCGCGTACCTGGGGATCTGCGAAGGCGGCGTTGATGTCCGCCGCCCGCGCCGCCGCGGACGCGCCCACCGTGCGGGTGGTCGGGTATTCGACCGGCACGAGGCCGGTCAGGTCGGCGAGCCGTCGCATGGCCTGTTCGTGGATCTCGGGAAAGGCGCCGGCCGCGGCGAAGGACGGCGAGAGAACCGCGATCTTGTCCCCGGGTCGAGCCTTCCGAGGGCGAACAAGCTCATGCGTCATGACGAGATCCAACAGGTACGCCAGTCCGTCCGCATCTCATTTCGTTACAGGTTCCAGGAGAACCACGGGGATCTCCCGCGTGCTGCGTTGTTGGTAGGCGGCGTACTCCGACCTGGCCGAAACCATCAAGCGCCACAGATGCGGACGCTCCCCGGCCGTGGCGGGGCGCGCGTACGCGCCGAAGGTCTCCGTACCGACCTGCACCGTGACATACGGGTCGGCGAGCAGGTTGAGGTACCACGCGGGGTGGCGGTCTGCACCGCGGTTGGAGGCGGCCAGCACATAGTGGTCGCCATCGCGTGCGAAGACGAGCGCGGTGCGGCGCAGTTTGCCGGTCTGTCGGCCTCGGGTCGTCAGGAGCAGGTCGTTCACGCCGGGCCGGGGCCGGCCGCCGGTCTCCTCGAACCGGCGGATGTGCTCCGCGACCCAGGCGTTCGGGCTGTCGTGGACCTCGGGCATCAGACCTCCCGGACACTCGCGGCGGCGCGGTGGTGGCGGGGGGCCTCGATCTCGTCGACAAGTGCGATCGCGAAGTCCGCATAGCTGATCCGACTGGCTGGGTCGCCATGTTCGGCGATCCGGTAGTGGCCGGTGCGTGTGCCGCCGTGGTCGAAGTCACCGGCGGGGGCCAGGTAGGCCCAGTCGAGGTCGGAGGCCCGAATCTCGTCGAGGCCCGCTGCGTGACCGAGGTAGAAGGGCCGGTACTCGTCCGGGTAGCCGGGCTGGTCCATCAGGGCGGCACCGGATGCCCCGGGCATGATCGAGGCGAGACCGACCACCACCAGGCGACGTACCCCCGTCTTGGTCAGGCCGGCGGCCAGGGCGCGCGACGATGCGGTGAAGAAGTCGTGCGGCGGTACGGACAGGTCGACGGCGGCGCTGATGGCGGCGTCGTGCCCGGCGGCTGCCTGCGCGATGCTCCCGGCGTCGGTCACGTCGCCTGCCACCACCCGTACGTCGGGCAGGTCGCCGTGGTCAGCGGGGTTGCGCACCAGGGCGGTGACCTGGTGGCCGCGCCGTCGCGCCTCGGCGACGGCCTGCCGTCCGGCCCGACCGCCCGCGCCAAAGACCACGATCCTCATGAGTCGCGCCTCTCGCCAGAGGCCGGAGCCCGTGCACCCGGCCGATGTGCCGACGCTATCGAGGGTCGTGGTTACCGCCGGGATACCAGCTATCGTTTGGTGATGAGGCAACCCCTGCCCGCCGACATGTTCGACGAGCTGTGCCCGTCCTCGCTCAACCCGATCCGATTCGGCGACAAGTGGGCGGCGCTCATCATCCGCTGTCTGGAGCAGGGGCCTCGCCGGTTCTCGGAGCTGCGCGTGCCGCTGCACCGCGTCACTGCCAAGGTGCTCACCCAGTCGCTGCGCTCCCTCGAACGGGACGGGCTGGTCAAGCGCACCGTCTTCACCGAGGTCACCCCGCACGTGGAGTACGAGCTGACGCCGGTGGGCCGCAGCATGCTCGAACCGATCGCGGTTGCCTGCGCCTGGACCGAGCAGCATTGGGACCAGTTGCTCGACGCCCGCGAGTCGTACGACAACGCCACCCGGCGCAACCGCGCTGGGTGACCCCGCGTGCCACCGGCGCGCGCAGGGCCAGGAAAGCGTGGTCGACCTCGGCCCGGAGAGCCGTTGGCGGAGCACCACGGCGACACGGATGCTTCTCACGTTCGTGGCAGGATCTGCCAGGTGCAGGTCAGGATGCTTGGTCCAGTCGAGGTTCGCACGGACGTCGGCACCGTCATCGACGTGCCGGGCGCGCGGCCGCGCGGGTTGCTGAACCGCTCGGCAGCACCGGCGAGGCGCTCTGGCCGGTCGCGCCGGACCCTGTCCTTGTAGGTCTTTCACAGCCCGGAGACCGCAATCGCTGAACTCGTCATGCAGCTACCATCGGCGGGCGGTCTGTCACCGCCCTGCCACGACCGTGACACGGCCACTGACACGGTGTCCTACCTCGTCCCCGCCCCGACCTCGGGCAGGACTGCAACAGATTCGCCCCGACCGGCAATAGTCAGGTGTGACGAGCCAGATTCAACCGTCCGACCAGGATCTGTGGTCGACAATCGCAGCCGGTGACGAGGTCGCCTTCGCCCGGCTTTTCGACAGGTACGCCAAGGCGGTCTACAACCACGTGTTCCGGCTCACCGGCTCCTGGACGCTCGCCGAGGACGTGACGCAGGCGACCTTCCTGGTCGCGTGGCGTAGGCGCGGCGAAGCGGCGGTCCTGGTGGACGGGTTGGTGTTGCCGTGGCTGCTGGTGGTCGCCACCAATACGACACGCACCGAGTGGCGTTCGGCCCGGCGGTGGTGGACAGCCCTGCGGAGGTTGCCACCGGAGCGGGAGGCGGGCGCGGACCCGGCCGGCGACATCGTCGCGCGGCTCGATGACGAACGGCAGATGAAGAAGATCTTGGCGGTGGTCCGCCGGCTGCCTCGCGCGGAGCGGGAGGCGGTGGCCCTGTGTCTGTGGTCCGGCGTGCCGTACGGCGAGGCGGCGACGGTGCTCGGCATCAGCGAAGGCGCGCTCCGTTCGCGCGTGAGTCGCGCACGGGCTCGGCTGGCACGGATGGTTACCGACGGCAACAAGCAGGAGGATGAGCGATGAAGGACATTCTCGACACGCCTGCCGAGCGTGATCTGCCGCCCGGCGAGGCGGCGCGAATGCGAGCGGACCTGATGACGTCGATCCGCCGACCTCGGCGCCGGCGCCGCACGGGCGTACGACTCGGCATCGCCACCGTGGCGACGGCTGCGGCGGTGGTGGCCGGCGTGGCGATGGTGCCGAACGACGAGCAGGTGCGGCACCTGGCGATGGGTTCGAGTGAACTGTCACCGACGCTGCACCGGGCGATGGAGCAGTGCCTGAAGTGGAACGCGCAGCACGAACGGCTTCCGGTGTCGATTGACGATTTGGCGGTGGCCGCCGAGCAGGACCACCGTGCCGTGGCGCTGTTCATGACGAAAACTGGGTACTTCACCTGTAACGTCGCAAGACCGCCACACGAGGAGGTCACCGGGGGCACCAGCGGTGAACGTGTCTGGCCGCAACGGGACTGGTTGCCTGGCTCGATCCAGCAGCTCCTGCTCATGTCGAGCAAAGTCGACGGAGGCGACGTCGCGGTGACCGGCCGGGTCAGCGCTCGGGTGCACCGGCTGGTGCTGGAACACGGCGACGGTCACACCACCACGGCGCGGTTGGTAAACGGGGTGTTCGGCCTGCTCACCGAGGGTGCCAACGTCACCAGGGACGCCGAGTTGATCAGCTATGACGCCACCGGATCCGAGATCGACCGCCGCCTGCTGTTTCGCCCGTCGATGCAGTTCGACTACTGCTACGTGGACTCCGCCGGCACCCTCGTCTACGGCGAGCCGGGAGTTGACTGCCGACCCGCCGAGCCCTGGGGGCGATAGGCGAGCCCGGTGAACGCCCGCATCCTGTCCGGCGTTCACCGCGCTCAGTAGGTCGACGTCAGCGGGCCGGCGGAGCGCTGCCCAACTCCTGGTGGCGGCGGAGCAGTTCCCGTAGGGCGTTGATCTCGGCAGCCAGTGCGGCCTGCCCCTGCTCGGTGATCCTGATCCAGGTCTTGGGTCTGCGGCCGTGGTAGCCCCGGTCGATCTGGATCAGCTCGGCCTCCTCCAGCACGGCGAGGTGTCGGGAGAGGTTGCCGGCGGTGAGTTCGAGTGCGTCGCGCAGGTAGGCGACCTCCACCCGCTCGGCCTCGGCGGCGATGGTGAGGATGCCGAGCCGGTTGCGCTGGTGGACGGTGTCGCTGAGCCCGTTCGTCGGGTGCCCGCCGGGGCCGGTGTCGGTGCTCATGTCGACCTCTTACCCGTGGTGAAAAGAGCGATGATGCCACCGACGAGCAGGATCGGCGCCGGCAGTAGGGCCGCCAGCAGGAAACTGTGTCGGCTCAGGTCGCCCGGCTCGAAGTTCGCGGTCTGGAAGTAGACGTTCACGAGGACGACCGCGGCGGCGTAGCCCACGCTGACGGCCGTCAGGCCGCGACTGCGTTCCAGCCGGGCGAGGACCAGCAGACCCACCGCGATGACCAGGTGCGGAAACATGCCGCGATTGGAGACGCCCAACAGCGGTGTGGTCACCCAGCTTGTCGCGCTCGACACCGCCGTCGCCGAGTTGAGCAGCAGGAACCGCAGCACGATCGGCAGCACGAGCCCGACCAGCGTGCCGACGATGCCGGCGATGACGTACGTCCGGGTCGGGGTCTGCACGCCCGCCCGCGCGCCACGCCACCGGTACCACCCGAGGGTCAGCAGGTAGCCGCCGATGAGTGCCACCAGCCAGTACCACCCGAGGGCCGCCGAGCGTTCGAGGAAGTCACCACCGAGGCCGGTCAGGGCGGGGTTGCCCTGCGTGGCGCGCATGGCGAGGGGGTCGGCCGACTCCACGTACAGGGGTGCCGCCGCCACCACCAGGAGCCCGAACAGCAGGAGCGGCAACCAGTAGGCGTGCCGGTCGGTCCGGGTACGCCGCCGAAGCGCGGCCACCGATGCCAGGAGTTCTCCGGGTGTGTCTCTGTCGTCCGGCGCGGTGCTCCGTTGTTCCGACACGGTGGCCTCCAGGCTGCTCGGCTTCCCTGCGCTGCCAATAGGTTTGCATCGCAAATCATTCTGCGCAAGAGGGTAGGCGAATGACGACGGTCGCCGAGGAGTCGGTCGACCAGCCCGGGGAGAGCGGTCGGCGTGCCGTCAGCGTCGCCAGAACAGCAGGTGGGTGACTCCGCTGGGGCTGGGCACCGACTCAAGGTGGAAACGGTCGAGCAGTTCGTCCGGGCTGTCCCACAACCGCTCGCCCCGTTCGAGGTCGACGGGCGCGACGGCGATGTGCATCGTGTCGACCAGGTCGGCCTCGATGAACTCGCGGATGGTGGCCACCCCACCACCGAGGCGTACGTCCCGACCGTCGGTCGCCTGCTTCGCCTCGGCCAGGGCCTCGGCCGGGCTGACGTCGCGGAAGTGGAACGTGGTGTCGGACAGGCTGAACGACGGGCGCACGTGGTGGGTGAGCACGAAGACCGGCGTGTGGAACGGCGGGTTGTCGCCCCACCAGCCCTGCCAGTCGTGGTTCTCCCAGGGGCCACGCTGGGGGCCGAACTTGTTGCGACCCATGATCTCCGCGCCGATGTTGCACTCGGCGTCGCGGGTCAGGTAGTCGTCCAGGCCGCGAGTGCCGCCCGGCTCGGTGCGATACACGAAACTGGCGGTGGCGGCCCGCCAGGAGAACAGCGGGGTGGGGTCCGCATGGCCGAAGGGCCGTTCCAGGCTCTGCCCCACACCGGTGCCGAAACCGTCCCGCGACACGTTGAAGCACTGCACCCGCAGTAGTTGTGGCATGGCTTTCTCTCCTCAGGTTGCCGGGTGGATTCAGTTCGTGGTCACCGTCGGGCCACCGCCGCTGCCCCGGTCGTCGAGCACGAGCGGGGCGCGACCGCGCACCGCGTACCGGACGTGGGTGACCTGCGGTGTGTGGATGACCCGGATCGGCGTCAGCTCGATCGCCTCCTTCTCGCCGAGGTCGAGGTCCGCGTCGAGCAACCGGAGACCGGTGCCGAGCACGACGGGTACGACGTGCAGCTCCAACTCGTCGAGCAGACCGGCCTTGAGCACCTGCCGCACCAGGCTGCCTCCCCCGGCGACAGCGACGTCCTTACCGCCGGCCGCGGCGCGCGCCTGCTCGACGGCGCTGGCCACGCCATCGGTGACGTAGGTGAAGCTGGTGCCTCCTCCCCGCAGCAACGGCTGGCGGGGGCGGTGGGTGACGACGAAGACCGGCGCGCGAAACGGCGGCTCGTCGCCCCACGGCACCTCACCGCCGTCGGCCATCCGGCGTCCCATCACGTACGCGCCAGCGGCCCCGAACGACTCGGCGACCACGTCGGAGTTGGTGTCCTGCTCGCCCCCGGCGAAGCCCTGCCGTTCGCGCCACGCCGACGCCTCGGTCACCCAGCGGGTGACCCGGAAGAACCCGGCGCTCTCCGCCGAGTCCATCCAGTTGCCGTCGCCCTCGAACCGTGGGCCGGCGTAGAAGCCGTCCACCGACACCGACAGTTGTGCGGTCACCTTCGTCATCGCGTCTGGTCCTCTCCTCGGCGGACACCTCACCGTGGGTGCCGCTCCCGGAGAGGTCGGAGCCGCCCGGGATCCCCCTACCGGACCACCGTGTGACGCGCATCACGATCTGTGTCGGATCCAGCCCCGGGCTGCCTGCTGTGGCGAGGTGCCGGGGGCCCCTCCGACGCGACTAGGCTGAAGATCATGCGGATTGGCATCGTGATCTTGCCGGACCAGCGTTGGGCCGAGTCGCAGCAGCGCTGGCGGCAGGCCGACGAGTGGGGCTTCGACCACGCCTGGACGTACGACCACCTGGGCTGGCGGGACCTCGTCGACGGCCCGTGGTTCGACTCGATGGGCACGCTGACCGCCGCCGCCACGGTGACCTCCCGCATCCGGCTGGGCACCCTCGTCGCGTCGCCGAACTTCCGGCACCCGGCCGCGTTCGCCCGGCAGATCACCACGGTGGACGACGTCTCCGCCGGTCGGCTGCTGCTCGGCCTGGGCGCGGGCGGCATCGGTTTCGACTCGGCGGTGCTCGGCGGCGAGACACTGCCGCCGCGCCAGCGGGTGGACCGGTTCGCCGAGTTCGTCGAGCTGCTGGATCTGATCCTCCGCGAGGACGGCACCACCTGGCGTGGTGACTGGTTCGCCGCGGTGGACGCCCGCAACAACCCAGGCTGCGTGCAGCAACCCCGGGTGCCGTTCGTGGTGGCCGCCAACGGGCCACGGTCGATGCGGCTGGTGGCCCGCTTCGGCCAGGGCTGGGTGACCACCGGCACCGGTGACGACAACGACCTGGCCGGCTGGTGGGACAGCGTGGCGGCACTGTCCGCGCGGATGGACCGGACGTTGGACGAGGCCGGCCGTGATCCCGCCACTCTGGACCGCTATCTCTCGCTGGACGCCGCACCGGTCTTCTCTCTCAGCAGCGCGCAGTTCTTCGCCGACCAGGTCGGCCGGGCCGCCGACCTGGGCTTCACCGACATGGTGACGCACTGGCCGCGTGCCAGCAGTTGGTACGCCGGCGACGAGGCCGTCCTGGTGGACGTGGCGACGCGGTTGCTGCCGGAGTTGCGGGGCTGAGGTGACGGCGTCAGGTGCCGAGGTCGCCGCTGGCCACGCCGCCCTCGCCGCCGGAGACCAGGCGTAGGCGGAGGCAGACGATCGGGGTGTCGCCGTCGACCGGGGTGCCGAGCCGCGCCCAGTAGGCCGAGTGCCCGGCCCGCCACTCCTCGATCGAGCGATCCCCCTCGCCCTCGGCGCGGGCGAAGTCCCACGGCACGTCCGCGAAGGGGACCACCTCGACTCCGGTGATCTCCACGACACCGGCCAGCGCGTCGTCGTCGTCGACCAGGGCCAGCCGTTCCCCGACCTCCTCCAACTCCTCGCCCTCCTCCGCGTAGTACGCGAGCCGCCCGGCCGTCGCGGTCTTCACGCCGGCCAGCACGAGGGTGTTGAGGGTCGCCCGCAGCTCGCCCGGAGTGCCGAGGGCGAGGGTGCGCAGTTCACCGATCCGAGGCCACATCCTGCCGAGGCTAGGCCAGGATGGCGCGTGCCGTCGCCGCAATACGCCGTCACACCGGCAGGTCCGCGCCGTCGATCAGGCCGGTGATCCGCAGGTCGGCCGCGACCTCGGGTGGGCAGTCGACCGCCACCACGGCGGTGCCCAGCACCTCGGCGCCGCGGGCCGCGCAGATGTCGTACAGAGCGTGGAGTTGAGCGCCGGTACGCACCCAGTCGTCCACCACCAGGACCCGGTCGCCGGGGCCGAGGTGCCGGTTGCGTACGGCCAGGTCGACCCGCCGCCCCCGATAGTCCGGTGGACTCTGCGCCCAGGTGAGCGGGCCGGCCGGCAACCGCCCGTCGCCGGCTTTGTGGGCGGCCACGAAGCCGACCCCGAGCGCGGTCGCGGCCAACGGCCCGAGCAGCAGCCCGGTGACCGCCGGGGCGAGCACCACGGTCGGCCGGGCGGCCCGGTACGGCGCGACCAGGGCCGGTCCCAGTTCGGCCAGCACCGCCGGGTCCCGCCACCAGCCGGAGATGTCGCTGACCAGATGACTGGTGTCCGGTCCGGGGTCGACCCACCGAAACAGGGTGGCCAGGCGTTCGGTCAGCTCGGCGGTCATCCGCTCATCCTGCGGCACCCGTGGCCGGCGTGCCGAGACCCGGCCCGGCCGGCCCACCCCGGGTCGGATGATCGGCTACACGTACCAGTGCAAATACGGGCATACCACAATGATCACGTTGACGTCGGAAGTGCTTCTCTCGTTACGGTCCGACCTGGTTTGTTCAGACGACGAAAGGACCGGGCCGGTGGCAGCCAAGCACTCGCGTACCCGCATCTTCTCCTCCCCGGCGGGCATCGTGGCCACCGCGGCGGTCGGCGTCGCCCTCGCGGTCGGGGGCACCGTCGGTGCCGTTCAGCTGACCTCCGGCTCCGCGCAGTCGGGGCAGACGACCCTCGACCTCACCCCGACCACGGCCGCGAGCAGCCTCACCCCCAGCTCCCCGGCCGTCTCCCCGTCCGCCAGCGCGTCCGCGAGTCCGTCGGCCATCCGGTCGCCGCAGGCCGCCTCCCGGGGCAAGACCCGCACCGCGCCGCCGAAGCCGAAGCCGACCGCGAAGAAGACCACGGCGGCGGCGAAGGTGCTGGAGAGCGGCTCGTGTGGCGCCTCGTTCTACTCCGACGGGCAGCTCACCGCCAACGGTGAGTCGTTCAACCCGGACGCGCTGACCGCCGCTCACAAGACGCTGCCGTTCAACACCAAGGTCCGGGTGACCAACCCGGCCAACGGCAAGTCGATCGTGGTGCGGATCAACGACCGCGGCCCGTTCATCGACGGCCGCTGCCTCGACCTCTCCCGGGCCGCGTTCGCCAGCATCGCCTCGGTCGACGTGGGCGCGCTCACCGTCCGCTACGAGGTGCTCGGCTGACCGGGTCGGGTCGCGCCGATTCGGACGCTCGACCAGGCCGGCCGGACAGAACCTTCCTGGACGACGGGTCAGGTTCATTCACTGGTTCACTCCGATCAGGCAAACTGTCAGTCGTATCCACGCGACTCCTCCAGCCGGGCCGTCGCCCGCTGAGCCCCGGATCCCGCGCCGGCCTCGGCGCGGCCCTTGTCCTGCTCGCGATCGTGTCGGCGGCGGAGGCGGCGGACGGCCGTTTCGCGCACTACGTCGCGCTGTTGTCGGCCGTACCGTTGCTGGCCGCAGCCCTTGCGTCCTGGCCCGTGGTGCTGGGGGTGGGGGTCGTGGCGACCCTGACCGGGGCCGGCTTCGCCCTGGCCGAGCCGGAGGCGTCACTGATCACCCCGGTCAACGTCGTCACGGTCGCGGTCGCCACCGGACTCGCGGTGGCGATGGCGTCGCTCCGGCAACGACAGACGGAGCAGATCGTCGAGCTGACCAAGCTGGCCTCGGTGGCCCAGCAGGCGGTGCTGCGCCCGCTCGGGCCGCAGGTCGGGACGCTCTCGGTCGCGGGACGCTACATCTCCTCCACCGCCACGGCCGAGATCGGTGGCGACCTGTACGAGGCGATCGACACGCCCTACGGCGTACGCATGATCATCGGTGACGTGCGCGGCAAGGGCCTGGACGCCGTTCGGCTGGCCAGCATCGTTCTCGGCTCCTACCGACACGTCGCGTACGAGCGGGCCGACCTGCGTGCCGTCGTCGCCGACCTGGACCGCGCGGTGGCACGTAACGTCGGCGACGAGGACTTCGTGACCGCGGCACTTGTCGAGGAGCGCGGCGGCACGCTCACCATCGTCAACTGCGGTCACCCGTCGCCGCTGCTGCTGCGCCGGGGCGCGGTGATCCCACTGGAGCCGCCGGCACCGGCGCCACCGCTCGGCTTCATGCCGGTGGTCCGCCCCCGGGTCGAGCGGCTGGAGCCGGGCGACCGGCTGCTGCTGTTCACCGATGGCCTCGGCGAGGCGCGGCGGGACGGCGAGTTCTTCCCCACCGCCGACCGCGCCTGGCGACTGCTCGGTCACGGCACGGTCGCCGACGGGCTGGCCTCGCTGGAGACCGCCCTGATCGAGTGGGTGCACGGCCGGCTCGACGACGACATCGCCCTGGTCCTGATGGAGTACGTCGGTGCCCGTACCGGCGCTGCGGCGGCCGTCCCGAGCTGGGAGGTCGGTGCCGCCGAGAGCTGATCGGGCTCTGTTACGGGCTTGTGTGTAATCGCCGTCACTTGGGTGATCCGCTTGTCGCTGCCTACCCGCGAGTAATACAGTCGGGGTTACTGATCGGTAACACCTGTCCGGAAGCGGGGCCAGTGAGCATGACCCACTACAAGAGCAACCTGCGGGACCTCGAGTTCAACCTGTTCGAGGTCTTCGGCGCCGACCGGTCGTTCGGTCAGGAGCCGTACTCGGACCTCGACGCCGACACCGCCCGCAGTTTCCTCGCCGAGTTGGACCGCCTCGCGCGCGAGGATCTGGCCGCCAGCTACACCGACAGTGACCGCAATCCGCCGGTGTTCGACCCGGCCACGCACACCGCGCCGCTGCCGGCGTCGTTCAAGAAGTCCTACCAGGCATTCATGGACTCCGAGTTCTGGCGGCTCGACCTCCCGCCGGCGCTGGGCGGCACCAACGCGCCGCGCGCCCTCTGGTGGGCCCTCGCCGAGCTGGTGCTCGGCTCGAACGCCCCCATCTGGATGTACGCTTCCGGCCCGTCCTTCGCGCACGTGCTGCACGTCGAGGGCACCGAGCGGCAGAAGGCGTGGGCCAAGCTCTTCATCGACAAGCAGTGGGGCTCCACCATGGTGCTCACCGAGCCGGACGCCGGCTCGGATGTCGGTGCCGGCCGCGCCCGTGCCACCCAGCAGCCGGACGGCTCGTGGCACATCGAGGGCGTCAAGCGCTTCATCACCTCGGGCGAGCACGATCTGAGCGACAACATCGTGCACTACGTGCTGGCCCGCCCGGTGGGCGTGGAGGGCGTCGGCGGCCCGGGCACCAAGGGCCTGTCGCTCTTCGTGGTGCCGAAGTTCCACTTCGACGAGACCACCGGCGAGCTGGGCGAGCGCAACGGCGTCTACACCACGAACGTCGAGCACAAGATGGGCCTGAAGGTCTCCAACACCTGCGAGCTGACCTTCGGCGAGCACGGCGTACCGGCCAAGGGCTGGCTGCTCGGCGACAAGCACGACGGCATCCGGCAGATGTTCATGATCATCGAGTACGCCCGGATGCTGGTCGGCACCAAGGCCATCGCCACCCTCTCCACCGGCTACCTCAACGCCCTGGAGTACGCGAAGAGCCGGGTGCAGGGCGCCGACCTGATCCAGCAGGCGGACAAGACCGCCCCACGGGTCACCATCACCCACCACCCGGACGTGCGCCGCTCGCTGCTGCTGCAGAAGTCGTACGCCGAGGGTCTTCGTGCCCTGGTCCTCTACACCGCCACCTGGCAGGACAGGGTCGCGATCGCCGAGGCCGCCGGCGACGAGAAGGCCACCAAGCTGGCCAAGCGGGTCAACGACCTGCTGTTGCCGCTGGTCAAGGGCGTCGGTTCGGAGCGGGCGTACGAGATGCTCGGGCACGAGGCCCTGCAGACCTTCGGCGGCTCCGGGTTCCTTCAGGACTACCCGCTGGAGCAGTACGTCCGCGACGCGAAGATCGACACCCTGTACGAGGGCACCACCGCCATCCAGAGCCTGGACCTGATCTTCCGCAAGATCGTCCGGGACAACGGCAAGGCGCTGATGGCGGTCGCCGGTGAGATCCAGGAGTTCATCTCCTCCGAGGCCGGCAACGGTCAGCTCAAGGAGGAGCGGCAGGCGCTCGGCAAGGCACTGGCCGAGATCCAGAACATCCTCGGTGTGCTGACCGGCTGGCTGGGCGAGGCGCAGGGCGGTGACACCCGGGCGCTCTACAAGGTCGGGCTGAGCAGCCGTCGGTTCCTGCTGGCGACCGGCGACCTGATCGTCGGCTGGCTGCTCCAGAAGCAGGCCGACGTGGCGCTGAAGGCGCTTGCCGGCGAGGTCTCGGCCAGCGACAAGGCGTTCTACACCGGCAAGGTGGCCGCCGCCCGCTTCTTCGCCCGCGAGGTGCTGCCCCGCATCGGCGCCGATCGGCGGATCATCGAGGGTGCCGACCTCGACATCATGGACCTACCGGAGGAGGCCTTCTAGCGGCACTCCCGACGATCCCGGGTCGCATCGCAGCACCCGGCACCGACATCGACGGCCGGTAGGGCACCCGCCCCGCCGGCCGTCGCCGCGTCCGTGGGTGAGTGGGTGGGCGGGCGGGTGCTCCCCTCCCTCCCTCCCCCGGGGGCCGCCGGGCTCCCACCCACCACACCCCCTCGCAGCTCCTTTGCTCTGCACCCGCGGAGGCGACGCTCACGGTCCGTAGCTGGTGCCTCCGCGGGTGCAGAGCAAAGGATGGCGGAGAGGTGGTCAGCCCCGACGCGGCGAGGGCGGGCAGGTATTCGGCAAGGCTGGCCGGGTATGCCGGCGGCGTGGCGGGTAACCGTCGCGTGACCTCGAAAGGGAACGCCCAGAGCCACCGCACGGGGGAGTGCAGCGCACATGGGTGTAGGAAGCGGCATTTTTCTCATCGCGATCGGCGCGATCCTGACCTTCGCACTGAGGGCCAACGTCTGGTGGATCGACGTGCGGGCGGTCGGCTGGGTGTTCATCCTGGCCGGGCTGGCCGTACTGCTGACCACTGTCTGGTTCTGGCAGGACCGACGCAAGCGGGCCCGGACCCTCATCGTGGAGGAGAACCGGCTCTCCCATCCGACGGCGATGATGCCGCCACCGCCGGACCCACCGCCACCAACCGCGCCGCCGTCCTGAGCCGGCACGCGCCCCTGAGCCACCCGTCGTGATCGGCGGGTGGCTCAGTCGCGTGCGGTGTGCCGTGCCGTGGTCGGCGCTCCCGCGCGAGCCAACTCCGCCCAGGCGAACCGGCCACGATGCACCGCCACTTCGGCGGTTCGCAGACCGTCATCTGACGCACGCTCCGGGTCGAGAAGAGCCGAGAGTAGCGATATGCCCGGATTGTGGGCAATCAGCAGCGCCGTGCGGGCCGCCGGGTCGACCGTGCGGACCAGCGCCAACAACTCCTCGGGATGCGCGTCGTACGCGCCGGGCTCGTAACGGACCGTCGGGCGAGGACCGGTCGGGCCGCCCTCCGGCGGCGTACCGGTCATTCCCATCGCCACCCCGTGCCAGGTCTGCCGGGTGCGTCTGGCCGTCGAGCAGATCACCACGTCGGGCAGCAACCCGTGGTGCGCCAGCCAGGCGCCGGCCGCTGCCGCATCCGCGCCCCCACGTGCGCTGAGTGGGCGCTGGGCATCGTCTGCCGCGTCGTTGCCCTGCTCGGCCTTCGCGTGCCGCAGCAACACCAGTGTCCGGGTCTCGGGGTCGGCGTCCGTCATGCCCTCAGCTTGCCCGATTGGCGATCTCCGTGCCGGGGTAAGTCAATGGATGCCGCACCCCTACCGACGGCCGCGGCGCGTCGTACGCCAGGTTAGAGCCGAGGAGCGAGACATGGGCATTGGTGGCAGCATCTTCTTGATCGCGTTGGGCGCGATCCTCGCATTCGCCGTGGATGCCGACCTGGGCTGGCTGGACCTGTCCGTGGTCGGCTGGGTGCTGATGTTGGCCGGTGTCGCCGGCCTGATCACGACCCTCTACTTCTGGAGCAGCCGCCGCCGCACGGTGGTCGCCGCGCCGGTCCGCGAGCAGCGCGTCGTAGCGGACCGGGTCGTTCCGGTCCAGGACGACCAGGTCGTCCAGGAGTACCGCGAGGTGCGTCGACCGGGCCGCCCGGTCTGACCCTCGCCCGCGAACTCCGGGGCCCCGCAGCGTCGCGGGGCCCCGGCTCAATCAGGCAGTGGTTGACCCGCGCTGGATTGCGTTCGTCGTCGGGTGGGCGCTCAGGCGAGCAGTGCGAAGTAGATCGCGATGTGGTGGCAGAGCGCCGCCAGCAGTGTGCAGGCGTGGAAGAACTCGTGGTGACCGAAGACGGTCGGCCACGGGTTGGGCCGGCGCAACGCGTAGAAGACCGCTCCCGCGCTGTAGATGGCGCCACCGGCGATCAGCAGCACCAGTGCCGCGACACCGCCACCATGCAGAATCTCCGGCAGCATGGCCACCGCCACCCAGCCCAGCGCCAGGTAGAGCGGCGCGGACACCCAGCGCGGCACGTGCGGCCAGATCACCTTGAGGGCCACGCCGGCAAGTGCGCCACCCCAGACCAGGGCCAGCATCACGGTGGCCGGCCGGGGCGCGAGCAGCAGCACGCAGAGCGGCGTGTACGTCCCGGCGATGAACACGAAGATCATCGAGTGGTCCATCCGGCGCATCACCTGGTACCCGCGCTCTGACCACACGCGACGGTGGTAGAGCGCGCTCGTGCCGAAGAGCCCGCACACCGTGAGGCTGTAGATCAGGCAGCTGACCAGGGGTGCCCACCCCGGACGGGTGGCGGCGATCGAGCAGAGCACGATGCCGCAGAGCAGGGCGACGAAGAAGGCGTACGTGTGGAGCCAGCCGCGCATCCGGGGCTTACCGATGTCGACCGGCTTCAGGCGCAGCGGGGCGGAGGTGCTCACGCAGTCAGGCTACGGCACCGTAGGTTACTTGCAAGTAGTGGCGTTGGTGACACCCGGCACCCGTCATCGTGGACTCCGTATCGGCACGACATCGGCGAGGATGAACGGATGCGGATCCGACCCGTCGGGGCGCACGCCCTGCTCCTCGACTGCACCGCCCCCGCCGACGTTCCCGAAGCCACGCTTGTCGAAGCCTGGCGGGCCGAACTGTGGCGGCGTCGCGAGCACGGGGAACTGCTCGCCGCCGAGATCGTGCCAGCGGCCAGCACCGTCCTGCTCGACGGCCTGCCCGACCCGGCCGTCACGATCGAGCAGCTCACCCAATGGGCGACCAATGTCCCCCAGACGAACCGCGCCAACGCCGCCGACGAGCACGCCGCCGACGAGCACGGGGGCGGTACGGAGGTGGTCGTTCCGGTCGAGTTCGACGGGCCGGACCTGCCGACGGTGGCCGAGCACTGGGGCGTGACCGTGTCGGCCGTGTTGCGTCGGTTGACAGGCACCCGGTTCCGGGTCGCGTTCTGCGGATTCGCCCCCGGGTTCCCCTATCTGACCGGGCTGCCCGGCGAGTTGGCGCTGCCCCGGCTGGCCACTCCTCGCCCCCGGGTGCCGGTCGGGTCGGTCGCCCTGGCCGGGCCGTACGCCGGCATCTATCCGAGTGCGTCTCCCGGCGGCTGGTTGCTGGTCGGCCGGACCGAGCTGGTCCTCTTCGACGAGTACGCCGACCCACCGGCCCGGCTTGGCCCGGGCACCGCGGTCCGGATGGCGGCCGCATGACCCGCTCGGCCGCTGTCGAGGTGCTCCACGCCGGCGCGTTGACCACCGTGCAGGATCTGGGGCGGCCCGGCTGGGCGCATCTGGGCGTACCCCGGTCCGGTGCCCTCGACCCGGCAGCTCTGCGGTTGGCCAACCGGCTGGTCGGCAATCCGGAGCACGCCGCCGGCCTGGAGATCACCCTGTCCGGCTGCACACTGCGGCTGACCAGGGCCACCACGGTGGCGGTCACCGGTGCCGAGGTGACGGTCCGCGCGGGCGACCGGCCCGGTGACGTTGGGCGTCCGCTCAGCGTGCCGGCGGGGACGGTGCTGCGGATCGGTCCCGCCCGACGGGGCGTACGGAGTTGGTTGGCGGTGGCGGGCGGTGTCGACGTGTCGCCGGTGCTCGGCAGTCGGGCCACCGACACCCTGTCCGGGCTCGGCCCGCCCGCGCTGCGCGACGGCGATCTGCTGCCGCTCGGTGAGCCGTGCGGCGCACCCGCGCCGGTGGACCTGACCGTCTGCTCCTCGCCCCCACCGGAGCTGCACCTGATGCTGCGCCTCGGCCCGCGCGAGGACTGGTTCACGCCGACCGCTTTCGACAGGCTGTTCGGCACCGCGTACACCGTCAGCCCGGTGAGCAACCGGGTCGGCGCGCGGCTCGCCGGAGCGCCGCTGCCCCGCGCGGTGGCCGGCGAACTGCCAAGCGAGGGCATCGTGCTCGGCGCGGTGCAGGTGCCGGCGGACGGACAACCCCTGATCTTCCTCGCCGATCATCCGACCACGGGCGGATACCCCGTCATCGGGGTGGTCACCGACGTGACCCTGCTCGCGCAGGCCCGGCCAGGGACTACCGTCAGATTCCATGGACCTCAACGCTGACCTGGGCGAGGGATTCGGCATCTGGCGACTCGGCGACGACGAGGCGCTGCTGAGCCTCGTCACCTCCGCCAACGTCGCCTGCGGTTTCCACGGCGGCGACCCGTCCACCATGCGGCGGGTCTGCGAGGGCGCCGCGCGGCGTGGGGTCGCGGTGGGCGCGCAGGTCGGCTACCGGGACCTGGCCGGCTTCGGCCGGCGGCACATCGCGTACGACTTCGCCGAACTACGCGACGAGGTGACCTACCAGGTGGGGGCGCTTGACGCGTTCTGCCGGCTGTTCGGCACCCGGGTGCGCTACCTCAAGCCGCACGGCGCGCTCTACCACGCGGCCAGCACAGACGAATCCCAGGCGGCGGCGGTGGTCGCCGCGGTCAGTGGCTACGACCCCGAGCTGCCCATCCTCTGCCTACCCGGCTCGACGCTCGCCCAACTCGCCGTCGGCGCGGGTCTGCCGGTCGTCGCGGAGGCCTTCGCCGACCGTGCCTACCTGCCCAACGGGGCACTGGTGCCGCGCGGCACCCCCGGCGCGGTGATCACCGACCCGGAGCAGGTGGCCGAACGGGCGGCGCGGATGGCCACCGAACGCAGCGTGGTGGCGATCGACGGCACCGTCATCCCCTGCTCGGTCGACTCGATCTGCGTACACGGCGACACCCCGGGCGCGGTCTCCGCGGCCGAACTCGTCCGCGCCAGCCTGATCGACGCCGACATCACCCTGGCCCCGTTCGCGTGATCGGAGGGGCCCCACCCGGGCCCCTCCGATCACCTCAGGCGTCCAGGCCGCGCAGCACCAGCGGCAGTCGGGTCACGGCGCCGTCGACGACCCGCACCGGTACGCCCCAGTCCTGCCGGGTCAGGTGGCAGGCCGCGTGTTCGACGTCCGCGTCGCAGGTCGCAGCCTGGGCGGTCACCTGTAGCACCCCGGCGGTGACCTCGGCGTTGAGCACCAGCCGGCGGGACAGCTCGGTGCCGGTGCCGGCACCGTCGACCAGCAGTTCCGGCGGGGACGCGGAGACCACCAACCGGGTCGACGGCCCGAACGTCTCGTCCAGCTTCTGCCCCGGCGCCGGGGTGAAGACGATGTCCAGCGTGACCTCGCCGGCCGCGACATCTGTCGGCTTGCGCTCGGTGCGGTGCCGGGGGCCGTCCACCGTGCTGGCACCCGCCGCCGACAGGGCACCCGGGGCGAGCCGCGTCAGCCGGTGCGCGGCGGACTCCACCACCAGCACCTCACCGGACGGGGTGAGCACCAGGTCGCTCGGCTCGGCCAACCCGTCGGCGACGGTGGAGACCTGGTTGGTGGCCGGGTCGAAGCGCCGAACCGCACCGTTGTACGTGTCCGCGATCAGCACCGAGCCGTCCGGCAGCGCGCACACACCCAACGGGTGTTGCAGGAGTGCCGACTCCGCCGGACCGTCCACGTGCCCGAAGTCGAACAGGCCCTGCCCGACGGCGGTGCCCAACACGCCGTTCTCGACGTACCGGAGGGAGCTGGTCTCGCTGTCGGCGATCCAGAGCCGGGTGCCGTCGGTGGAGACGGACAGCCCCGACGGCTGCGCCATCCACGCCTCGGCCAGCGGGCCGTCCCGCAGCGCCTCGACTGTGGTGCCGGCGTACATGCCGGCCGTCCGCTTGATCGGGTCGAACCACCAGAGCTGGTGGATGCCGGCCATCGCGATGATCAGCTTGTCGTCGTACCAGGCCAGATCCCACGGGGACGAGAGATCCACCGCGAGGGCGTCGTGGGCGTGGTCGTCGACCTCGGCGCGCCACTGCCGGCCGCTGCCGGCCACGGTGACCACCTCGCCGGACTCTAGCCGTACGCCGCGCAGCAGGTGGTTGACGGTGTCGGCCACCACCAGGTCGTAGCCGGCCACCTCGGCGACATGCGTGGGCAGCAGGCACACCCCCTGCGGCTCGGAGAACGTCGCCTCGGCACCCGACCCGTCGGCCCGGCCCCGCTCGCCCGAGCCGATCCGGCGTACCGGCGTCTCGCCGTCGGGGGCCACCTCGACCAGGGAGTGCCGGGCCGAGTCCGAGACCAGCAGGTTGCCGGTCGGCAGCAGCGCCGCCTTACCCGGGAAGCGCAGCGCCGTCTCCGGGGCCGGCGGCGAGACGTACGGGCCGTCGCCCCGGTGCAGGGTGCCCCTGGCCTCGTGGGTGGCGATCAGCTCGTCGATCAGCCGGGCCAACCCCTCGGCGTGACCCTCGCCCGCCATGGTGGCCACCACGTAACCCTCGGGGTCGATCACCGACAGGGTCGGCCAGGCCCGGGCCGCGTACTGCTGCCACATGTCCATCTCGGGATCGTCGAGCACGGGGTGGTGCACCCCGTACCGCTCGACGGCGGCGACGAGCGCGTCAGCGTCCTTCTCGTGCTCGAACTTCGGCGAGTGCACCCCGATCACGACGAGCACGTCGCCGTACTTCTCCTCCAGCGGGCGCAGCTCGTCGAGCACGTGCAGGCAGTTGATACAGCAGAACGTCCAAAAGTCCGCGATCACGATCTTGCCGCGAAGGTCCTGCAAGGTCAGATTCCGTCCGCCCGTGTTGAGCCACTGGCGGCCCCGCAGTTCGGGCGCACGTACGCGCGCTGTCGTTCCCATACCTGCCAGCCTGCCACGCCGCATCGGGCAGGCCGTCGTGACCCGGATGACAAACGGCCGAGGGCTTTCTAGCCCGCGCCGCCTTCGTTGCGCTCCCGCCGCTTTGCGGCGTACTCGCGGCCCTCGACCGCGTCCCAGATTCGGCCGACGGTCAACGTCTCGGTCGGGGCCGGGGAATCTGGGCGGCCAACCAGGATCGTGGCGCCCTGCGGGAGACGCCGAGGTAGTCGGCGACCTCCGAGGGCCATTACGCGTACGGTCGGACCATCCGGCGACACGGGTAGGCAACTACCGAGGGGACTGACGACCTGCCTCTGCCCGTGACGGAGGCTTCAACGTCCGACGGGAGCCCTCGCCGCCTAAAGCCGAGAGGCCCCGCACCGGAATCGAGCCGGGCGGGACACTGTCTCATGCCAGGACTACTTGAAGAGGGCCACGATCGCGGCAGCGGCGGCGACCAGCGCGAGGAGGGTGTTAGACCAGGCGAGGCGGTAGGCGCGACGCGCGAGGCGGTCTGAGGCTTCGATGGCTCTGCGGCGCTCGCGGCGCTCCAATTCGTCCATATAGTAGGCAGTTCCGGACATGGTGTGCTGGGCCAAATTGTCGTGCTCGGCTATAAGTTCATCGTCCGGCACATGGCGAAGGTCTGCGATTCGTCTAACCACAACCACAGGCTAGGTCAGGTGTGCGACCGCAGGCGCTCGATGGCTGCTGAAGGTCATGAACCATCCACTGGGGATGAATTGTCCTACCTGACCGCTATTGTTGCCGAGTCATAGTTGATCAATAGGCGCTGCTTTGAGTAGTGGAAGGTTGGGAGAAGGCATGTATACGTTGCGTAAGCCGGTTCAAGCTGTGCAATACGGCGAGGACAGCTTTCAAGCCCTCGCGGCTCTCGTGAAGGGTGTCCACCCGCAAGCAAGCGTCGACAACGCGCGGGGTTACTTCAACGCGTACAACGACGGCGCGAACTTCGTGGTTGAGCGGGGACAGTGGCTCGTCAAGATCGGCAAATCGTTGACGGTCGTTAGTGACGACCAGTTCCGAGAGCTGTTTGAGCCAGCCGCATAACCGCTGACCGCAACCTCTACGCCCGTACAGACCGGGAGGCGCTATGCCACTTCGGTGGGGGCGGCGCTAAGGGGGATCACTCCCAGGGTCGCGACAGAAACCCTCACGCTGAGCAAGTCGCGACCACGCGACGCTCACGGCGAGGACGCGGCGTGCCGTGCGGCCGAATCAGGAGTCGGGCCACCGGAGTGGCCGGGGTGGGCCGGCACCGGGGCGTGGTAGGGGAAGCTGGACAGTCACGGGCACGGCACCGAGGACGCGCAAGGGCCCCCGGGGTGCAAGATCCCCGAGGGCCCTCATGTCCGTGTCGCTAGTAGGTCTGGCGGACCTGTCGGACCACGCCGGAAGGCGTCCTCAAAGCTGGGCTCGGTCCTGGTCCTCAAGACCTGTCCAGGTCCAGCCGCAGACCGACGAGCCTGGGGTTGATCGCGAATGGGTCTTTGCGTTGCACATCCCGATTGCCGGATATCGCAAATCGCGAACAGCGGTCTAGACCGCTCGCTTCCGCATTTCTCCACATCGCTCAATGCTGCTTGCTGTTGCACGGTGATCCCAGGAGGACCTGAACGTTCCATGACGCGCCAGCCATGCCGGTCAACTTGACCCGGCTTCCTGTGGGACCGACTGTATGTAGTAGTTGCTTTGCTGCAAGGCGACTACACGTTGGGTTCAGCCTGCTGTTGGCGCGCTGTAGCGTCTCCATCAAGGAGGAAGGGAGGAGTCGAGAGGGCGGCCAGGGCTGCGGTGGGACCCTATCGGCCAGCCTGAAATGGGAACGCTCACCACGTCTCACAGCACGTCCCCAGCGCGCGGGGGCGACGGAAGGTCCGTAGTGGGCCCCCGGACCTTGGGAGGTGGTAGTGGGAAAACACTCGGCCCGTCCATCGGGCCACGGCTCGCGATTCAACACCGACTGGTGCCGGAGAGCGGGCGAAGTAGCAGCAACTGCACTGAAGATCGTCTACTACGTGGTGACGTTGGTCGTCATCCTGACCGACTCATCCGGGGGTGGGCCCACCTGAACCAACAGGCCGGCAGACCCACACCACCAGCGTCAAGCCGTCGCCGAAGTTTCCACGCCCAGGCGTCGGCCCTCGTGTCGCCTCGCCTCGTTGTAACGAGTTGTAACGAGGCGGACGATGTAACGAGTGTAGGCCTAGACCTACACCGGGAGCGAGATATGTCAGTCGCCGTGACGGAGATTTTCCCGCCGGCTGGCTGACAAGGACCGGGGGCGGCAGCATCGCCGCCCCCGGTTTCCGCCATTCACCGGATGTCCATCTATCCCGTCAGGGCGGCGCAGTCGTTGATCAAGCGGGACGAGAGGGATTGAGCTATGGACGTCTTCGAGGAGCAGGCCGCGACGATCAAGGCTGATCCGGGTCAGTACCGGGAGCTTGATCGACTGACGTGTGACTGCTCGAAGCCACACACCACGATTGCCATCCTGTATGCCGGTAAGGGCGGTCAGGTTTGGTTGTGGACACCCAGCGGCCGAGGGCCCACAAACCGACCCGATCAGCCTGTAAACGGCCCCATCGCACCGGAGAGGCGCCCGCCACGCGCGGTTCCGCTCCCGCGTCGCCCTGGAGACGTTGCCTATCCAGCGACGGCGATCTGCGGGCGCTGCCGGACTGGAGTATTGCTACTGCCCGGTGTTGGCGTTATCCAACAGATTCCTCTTGGCGCGCCGACCTGGGCGCGTGTCGCCGAGTAGCTGCCGCCGGGGTAGGCTGCCAGCAGAACTTCATGCCTGACCGGGATCGGCGAACCTGACTCGCGTGCCTTGGCCGCCGCGAGGTTGACCCTAAGGGGTTGCTTCGCTGTGCCCACGCTAGAGTTGCTCGCTCACGCTGGACCGTGGACCCTGATTGCTGTCCTGGTCGCCTACGCCGTGCCTCGCCTGATCGTCGCCTTGGTCGCGATGTTCAAGGTCCCGCCGGATAAGTTGCCGGCTGTTCTGCGGGCGCTGGCCGATCTGTTCCGCATTCGGAGCTAACCGACCGAAGAGGCGACAGCGCCCGCCCCAGTACGGGGACTGGCGCTGCCCGTTGCCTGGCCGACGCCACGTACAGCGCTGAGGCTTCCGACCGGCTGGTGTCCGATCGACCCCGGCAGCCGGGTCAGGCGGGCATGAGTTCCTTCGGGCGTGCCGCCTGACGGCGTCGCGTCGGCCTTCGTGGGCGGTGCTGCCACCGGATCGGGCGTCCTCGGCGGGTTGCCGACACAGGCGACGACCGGCAACGTCCGAACGCTGGACGGGACGACTGGCGGGCGGGGCCGGGTCGGCGCTAGGACAAATGTGCGTCATCAGGACGGCTTTCGGCGACGCAAGCCTCTCGAACAACGCGTGCTGGGCCTGCCGGGGGCGGGGCTAACGGGCCTCGGCCCACCCGACGAAGCGGGGCGTCAGGTCGGGAAGCACGGTGCCCGGGTTAAGTTTGACCAGGTCGGCAACCGCCTCCTCCTGGACCTTCGTCAGGTGCACCAACAGCCCCGGCCGATCGTTGCGGTACTCGCCGAGGAGGCGCAGCTTCGCTGCCGAACAGGGCCAGAGGATGCCGCAGGCCGGGCAGCGCCAGGAGGGCCTGATCGGGAGGTGGTCCTCAAGTCTCACCATCAGCCGACCCTCAATGGGGCGCGGCGAATCGGACGGCGGGGCTCGCTGGCGGTGCGTGCTGCCTGCGCCAGGACCTGCACCCCACCGCGCATCACGAACAGCTCCCGCCGAGCCACCGCGTCACCTGCGGCATTCAGCTCGTGAGGTCGGCATGGGGCGCGGTGTCGGTCTTCCGGCCGGCCCGTTTCCCCATGCCGCCTCCCGAACCGGACGTGCCCGTTTCCGAGCATCCGGC
>NZ_JBICTZ010000019.1:0-101786 GCF_043197875.1 Micromonospora sp. NPDC048935
GTGGTGTTCCGGGCCCGGGGCGGGGGGGCCAATCCCCCCGCCGCGGCCCCCCCCCCGCGCGGGCGGGGGGGGGGGGCGGCCCGGCGGGGGGGCCCCCCCCCCCCCCCCCGACCCCACCCGAGAATTAGCAGTACAGACGACGACATAGGGGACATAGTGCTCGACGTCAACTTCTTCGACGAGCTGCGCATTGGTCTCGCCACCGCCGACGACATCCGTCAGTGGTCGCACGGCGAGGTCAAGAAGCCTGAGACGATCAACTACCGCACCCTGAAGCCGGAAAAGGACGGGCTCTTCTGCGAGAAGATCTTCGGTCCGCAGCGGGACTGGGAGTGCTACTGCGGTAAGTACAAGCGCGTCCGGTTCAAGGGCATCATCTGTGAGCGCTGCGGCGTCGAGGTGACTCGCTCCAAGGTCCGTCGTGAGCGGATGGGGCACATCGAGCTCGCCGCTCCGGTGACCCACATCTGGTATTTCAAGGGCGTGCCGAGCCGGCTGGGCTACCTGCTGGACCTCGCCCCCAAGGACCTCGAGAAGATCATCTACTTCGCCTCGTACGTCGTGACGAGCGTGGACGCGGAGTCGCGTCACCGTGACCTCTCGACGATCGAGAACGAGATCCTGGCCGAGAAGCGGCAGTCCGAGAACAGCCGCGACTCGGAGATCGAGAAGCGGGCCGCCAAGCTCGAGGCCGACCTGGCCGAGCTGGAGGCCGAGGGTGCCAAGGCGGACGTCCGGCGCAAGGTCAAGGAGGGCGGAGAGCGCGAGATGCGCCAGATCCGCGACCGGGCCCAGCGCGAGATCGACCGCCTGGACGAGGTGCTGGACACCTTCCGCAAGCTGGAGCCGAAGCAGCTGGTCACCGACGAGCTGCTCTACCGCGAGCTGCGCGACCGGTTCGGTGAGTACTTCACCGGTTCCATGGGCGCGGAGGCGATCAAGGCGCTGGTCCAGAACATGGACCTCGACGCCGAGGCCGAGAGCCTGCGGGAGACCATCCGGTCCGGCAAGGGCCAGCGGAAGATCCGGGCGCTCAAGCGACTCAAGGTCGTGGCGGCGTTCCTGAACACCCGCAACTCGCCGCTCGGCATGGTGCTGGACTGCGTCCCGGTCATCCCGCCGGACCTGCGCCCGATGGTGCAGCTCGACGGTGGCCGCTTCGCGACCTCGGACCTGAACGACCTGTACCGCCGCGTGATCAACCGGAACAACCGCCTCAAGCGGCTGATCGACCTCGGCGCGCCCGAGATCATCGTCAACAACGAGAAGCGGATGCTCCAGGAGGCCGTCGACGCGCTGTTCGACAACGGCCGTCGCGGTCGGCCGGTCACCGGCCCGGGTAACCGCCCGCTCAAGTCGCTGTCCGACATGCTCAAGGGCAAGCAGGGCCGGTTCCGCCAGAACCTGCTGGGCAAGCGCGTCGACTACTCCGGCCGTTCGGTCATCGTGGTCGGCCCGAAGCTCAAGCTGCACCAGTGTGGTCTGCCCAAGCAGATGGCGCTGGAGCTGTTCAAGCCGTTCGTGATGAAGCGGCTTGTCGACCTCAACCACGCCCAGAACATCAAGTCCGCCAAGCGGATGGTCGAGCGTCAGCGCCCGGTCGTGTGGGACGTGCTGGAAGAGGTCATCGGCGAGCACCCGGTGCTGCTGAACCGCGCGCCGACCCTGCACCGCCTGGGCATCCAGGCCTTCGAGCCGCAGCTGGTCGAGGGCAAGGCGATCCAGATCCACCCGCTGGTCTGCACCGCGTTCAACGCCGACTTCGACGGTGACCAGATGGCGGTGCACGTGCCGCTGTCCGCCGAGGCGCAGGCCGAGGCACGGATCCTGATGCTGTCGTCGAACAACATCCTCAAGCCGGCCGACGGCAAGCCGGTCACCATGCCCACCCAGGACATGGTCATCGGTCTCTACCACCTCACCCACCTCACCGCCGGTGAGAAGGGCGAGGGCCGGGCGTTCAGCTCGGACGCCGAGGCGCGGATGGCCTTCGACAACGGTGAGCTGCACCTGCAGGCCCCGGTGAAGATCCGCCTGCGGGCCGTGGTCGGTGTCGACAACGGCGCCGGCGCCGAGGCGTGGACCGCCCCGGAGGGCTGGGTCGAGGGTGACCCGCTGACCGTGGAGACCACCCTGGGTCGGGTGCTGTTCAACGAGACGCTGCCGCAGGGCTACCGCTTCGTGAACTACGAGATCCGCAAGGGTCAGCTCTCCGCGATCGTCAACGACCTCGCCGAGCGCTTCCCCAAGGTGGCGCTGGCCGCCACCCTGGACGGGCTCAAGGAGGCCGGTTTCCACTGGGCCACCTGGTCCGGCGTGACGATCGGCATGGAGGACGTCATCGCTCCGCCGCGCAAGGCGGAGATCCTGGCGCGGTACGAGAAGGAAGCCGACCAGATCGACAAGCAGTACCAGCGTGGTCTGATGACCGCCGAGGAGCGTCGCGGCGAGCTCATCACGATCTGGACCAGGGCGACCAACGAGGTCGCCAAGGAGATGGACACCGCGCTGCCGCAGGAGAACCCACTGTGGAAGATGATCAACTCGGGTGCCCGCGGTAACCTGCTCCAGCTCCGCCAGATCGCCGCGATCCGTGGTCTGGTGGCCAACCCGAAGGGCGAGATCATCCCGCGGCCGATCAAGGCCAGCTACCGGGAGGGTCTGTCCGTACTGGAGTACTTCATCTCCACGCACGGTGCCCGTAAGGGTCTTGCCGACACCGCGCTGCGGACCGCCGACTCGGGTTACCTGACCCGTCGTCTGGTGGACGTCTCGCAGGACGTCATCATCCGCGAAGAGGACTGCGGCACCGACCGGGCGATCCCGATGCAGATCGGCGAGAAGCTCGACGGCAAGCTCGTCGTCCACACCCACGCCGAGACCAGCGTGCACGCCCGGACCCTGGCCGACGACATCAAGGGGCCGGACGGCACCGTGGTGGCCGAGCGTGGTCAGGACATCAACTCCATCGGGGTCGACAAGATCGTCGCCGCCGGAGTGGAGACGGTCCGCGTACGCAGCGTGCTCACCTGTGAGTCCAAGCTGGGTGTCTGCGCGGCCTGCTACGGCCGGTCGCTGCCGACCGGTAAGTCGGTCGACATCGGCGAGGCGGTCGGCATCATCGCCGCCCAGTCCATCGGTGAGCCCGGTACGCAGCTGACGATGCGTACCTTCCACACCGGTGGTGTCGCGGGTGAGGACATCACCCAGGGTCTGCCGCGTGTGCAGGAGATCTTCGAGGCTCGGGTCCCGAAGGGTAAGGCGCCCATCGCCGACACCCCGGGTCGGATCCGGATCGAGGACGGCGAGCGCTCGCGCAAGATCATCGTGGTGCCGGACGACGGCAGCGAAGAGATCGTCTACGACAAGATCTCGAAGCGGGTCAAGCTCCGTACCCACGACGGCGGTCACGTCGCGGTCGGCGAGAAGCTGACCGAGGGCACCATCGACCCGCACGAGCTGCTGCGGATCATGGGTCCGCGGGCGGTCCAGGTCCACCTGACCAGTGAGGTCCAGGAGGTCTACCGCTCGCAGGGTGTGCTCATCCACGACAAGCACATCGAGATCATCATCCGCCAGATGCTCAAGCGGGTGACGGTCATCGACTCCGGCTCGACCGAGTTCCTGCCGGGTGTGCTCGTCGACCGGGCGCTGTTCGAGTCGGAGAACCGCCGGCTCGTGTCGGAGGGCGGCGAGCCCGCCGCCGGTCGTCCGGTGCTGATGGGTATCACCAAGGCCTCGCTGGCCACCGACTCCTGGCTCTCGGCGGCCTCCTTCCAGGAGACCACCCGGGTGCTGACCGACGCGGCGATCAACTCGCGCAGCGACTCGCTGGTCGGCCTCAAGGAGAACGTGATCATCGGAAAGCTCATCCCGGCCGGTACGGGCATCAGCAAGTACCGCAACGTCCGGGTCGAGCCGACCGAGGAGGCCAAGGCCAAGGTCTACTCGATGACCGGGTACCCGGAGACCGACTACGGTTTCGGGCCGGCCAGCGGGCAGGCTGTGCCGCTCGACGACTTCGACTTCGGGTCGTACCGCTAGGCACCAGGCGCACGACGAGGCCCCCGGCGGATGCCGGGGGCCTCGTCGTGTCCGGACCCACCCAGCCTGGTCCGAGTTCGGCATGATGGGGGGATGACGACCGCACCCGGGCAGGTGTCCGTCGCGCAGCAGGGGCTGCGCCACCCGTTGGACCCGGATCCGGCCCGTGCCACGAAGGCTCGGGCGGTTTTCGCTCTCGGGCTGCTCGGCCTGCTGACCGGGCTGTTCATCGGCGGCGTGGTGCCGGCGACGGTGGCACTGCAACTGGCCCGGCAGGCGCGCCGTGAGGCGTACTCCTCGGGGGGTTTCCTGACCGGCGGCGCCTGGCTGCGGCGGGGGGAGCGGATGGCCTGGGCCGGCCTGGTCCTGGCCGCGGTCAGCGTGGTGGCCATGGTGGTGATCGGCGTGGTGCGGTTGGCCGGCTCGCCGTTCGGCCACGACTACCCGACGAACATGGACTGAGCCACCGCGCCCGGCGCGGGCCTCGGCGCTCTCGGCGGTAGCCTGGCCGGTGTCCGTCGCGCGGGGGTGGCGGCCTTTCGACAGGAGGACCTCGTGACGGATCCGGCGCGGCCCCCTGCGGACGAACCGGCCGACCAGCCGGCTGCGCCGGCTCCGTCCGAGCCGAGTGACCGGGCGCAATCGGGCCCGAGCAGCGAACCGCATCCCCCCGCGTCCACGCCGGAGTGGGGGAGGCCGCACCCCGGGTGGGGTACGACGAGTCCGTCCGGCTCCGGCCAGCCCGACCCGGTCCCCGGCGTGCCCACCCCGACACCGCCGGGCGGGGACCCGACGTCGTCCGGGCCTGGGGTGCCGCCGTCGTCCGGCGCTGGTGTGGCGCCCGGGTGGGGCCCGCCGCACCCTGGGGCTGGTGTGCCGCCGGGGTGGGCTGCGCCGTCTGGGCCTGGTGTGCCGCCCGGGTGGGGTCCGCCGCACTCTGGGGCTGTGCCGCCGGGGTGGGGTGCGCCGCACTCTGGACCTGTGCCGCCGGGGTGGGGTCCGCCGCAGTCTGGGGCTGGTGTGCCGCCCGGCTGGGGGCCGCCGTCCGGACCCGCACCCGCTGGGGCGGGAATGCCGGGGCGTCCGGTGCCGCCGCCCACCGACGAGCAGCGCCGGCCGCCGAAACGGGTGGAGGCGGTGCCCGGTACGCCGTTCGGCGTCGTGCACCTGGACGTGGCGCCGGTCACGTCCGGGCTGGCCATCGGGTCGCTGGTGGCCGGGATCGCGTCGGTCCTGGTGTCGCTGTTGGTGATCTGCTTCGGAGTGGCCTTCGCGAACGACGGCGGGGCGTGGGCCTCCGGAGCGTTCGCCGCACTCGGGTTGCTGGCCGGCGTGGCGGCGGTCGTCACCGGCCTGCTCGGTCGGCGGCAGATCCGCCGTCCGGCCGCGCCCCCCGCGGTCCGGTTCACCGGCCGAGGGCTCGCGCTGGCCGGGATCAGCTGTGGTGCGGCGGGAGCACTGCTCAGTCTCCTGGGTCTGGGTCTGGCGCTGCTTCTCGCCCTGACCTGAGGTAGGTCGCCGTGCGAGCCCGGGCTCTCGCCCCCGGCCGCTGCCCCGGTCGGGGGCGACGGGTGGTTCCATGGGGAAGCCGGTACACTTGTGTTCGTAGGTGCCCATCGCGGGCGACGGGGCAAAACGAGATTCGGCCGGCGGGTGTGCGACAGCCGCCGGGCCCTTCCGTTTTGACCTGGGCGGTTGTGGTAGGTACTCTTTCCCCTTGTGCCCGGGCATGCCCGGGCAACTCGTGCGTGCGCTGTTTCCGGATTCCGGGCGGCGGCACGGCAAGTCAAGGATCCGGGGCGGGGCGACCCGCGTGCCGGTGACACAAACCCGATCGCACGCGCAAGCGTCCGCAACGGGACCGTGGGCAGGGCGACACGCCCGACCGCGGGTGCCGGGGTCTCCGTGAGGTGGCCCTGGTCGGAATGTAGGAGAGCCGGTCAGCAGGCCGGTTAACGAGCAGACGGCGCGGCCGCGAATGCGGCCGAAGGGAGCGGAGAAACCCGGTGCCCACCATTCAGCAGCTGGTCCGAAAGGGCCGTCAGGCCAAGACGACCAAGACCAAGACCCCGGCGCTCAAGGGGTCTCCCCAGCGGCGCGGCGTGTGCACCCGCGTGTACACCACTACCCCGAAGAAGCCGAACTCGGCGCTGCGCAAGGTCGCTCGTGTGAAGCTCAGCAGCCAGATCGAGGTGACGGCCTACATCCCGGGCGTCGGTCACAACCTGCAGGAGCACTCGATCGTGCTCGTTCGCGGCGGCCGGGTGAAGGACCTCCCCGGCGTGCGTTACAAGATCGTTCGCGGCTCGCTGGACACCCAGGGTGTCCGCAACCGCAAGCAGGCGCGCAGCCGTTACGGCGCGAAGAAGGAGAAGAGCTGACATGCCGCGTAAGGGACCCGCTCCGCGGCGGCCACTGGTCGCTGACCCGGTGTACAACTCGCCGCTGGTCACCCAGCTGGTGAACAAGATCCTGCTGCGCGGCAAGCGTCAGCTCGCCGAGTCGATCGTGTACGCGGCCCTTGAGGGCTGCCGCGAGAAGTCCGGCACCGACCCGGTCGTCACCCTCAAGCGGGCGATGGACAACGTCAAGCCGACCCTCGAGGTGCGCAGCCGTCGTGTCGGTGGCGCCACCTACCAGGTGCCGGTCGAGGTCCGCCCGACCCGGGCCACCACCCTGGGCCTGCGCTGGCTGGTCACCTACTCCCGCGCCCGTCGCGAGAAGACCATGGTCGAGCGGCTGATGAACGAGCTGCTGGACGCGAGCAACGGCCTCGGTGCCGCCGTCAAGCGGCGCGAGGACACGCACAAGATGGCCGAGTCCAACAAGGCCTTCGCGCACTACCGCTGGTAACACCCTGGTTCCGGCGCCTCCGGGCGCCGGAACCGCCACCAGTTGAGTCGAGACGACGATAAGTAGGGATTGAAGTGGCCGCCGCAGACGCGCTCGCCAACGTACGCAACATCGGCATCATGGCGCACATCGATGCCGGTAAGACCACGACCACCGAGCGAATCCTGTTCTACACCGGCATCACGTACAAGATCGGTGAGGTCCACGAGGGCGCTGCCGTCATGGACTGGATGGAGCAGGAGCAGGAGCGTGGTATCACCATCACCTCTGCTGCTACCAAGTGTGAGTGGAAGGGCCACACGATCCAGATCATCGACACGCCCGGTCACGTCGACTTCACGGTCGAGGTCGAGCGGTCGCTGCGTGTTCTGGATGGTGCGGTCGCGGTCTACGACGGTGTCGCCGGCGTGGAGCCGCAGACGGAGAACGTCTGGCGGCAGGCCGACAAGTACAACGTCCCGCGGATGTGCTTCGTCAACAAGCTCGACCGGACCGGCGCCGACTTCTTCCGCTGCGTGCAGATGATGATCGACCGGCTGAACGCCACCCCGCTGGTGCTCCAGATCCCGATCGGGCTCGAGGGCGACCACATCGGTGTCGTCGACCTGATCGGCATGCGCGCTCTCACCTGGCGTGGGGAGACCCAGAAGGGTGATGACTACGCGATCGAGGAGATCCCGGCCGAGCTGGCCGACTCCGCGGCCGAGTGGCGCGAGAAGCTGATGGAGACCCTCGCCGACGTCGACGACTCGGTGATGGAGAAGTACCTGGAAGGCGAGGAGGTCTCCGTCGAGGAGATCAAGGCCGCCATCCGGCGTGCCACCATCGCCGGCAAGGCCAACCCGGTGCTCTGTGGCTCGGCGTTCAAGAACAAGGGCGTCCAGCCCATGCTCGACGCCGTTGTCGACTTCCTGCCGTCGCCGCTGGACGTCCCGGCCATCGAGGGTACGGCCCCCGACGGCGAGACCCCGCTGCTGCGTAAGCCGTCCAACTCGGAGCCCTTCTCCGGCCTGGCGTTCAAGATCCAGACCGACAAGCACCTGGGCAAGCTCACCTACGTCCGGGTCTACTCCGGCACGCTCGATTCCGGCTCCCAGGTGGTCAACTCCACCAAGGACCGCAAGGAGCGGATCGGCAAGATCTACCAGATGCACGCCAACAAGCGGGAAGAGCGTCCGTCGGCGCAGGCCGGCGACATCATCGCCGTGCAGGGTCTCAAGCAGACCACCACCGGCGACACTCTCTCCGACCCGGCGAACCCGGTCATCCTGGAGTCGATGACGTTCCCGGAGCCGGTCATCTCGGTGGCGATCGAGCCGAAGACCAAGTCCGACCAGGAGAAGCTGGGCACCGCGATCCAGCGCCTGGCCGAGGAGGACCCGACCTTCCGCGTCCAGCTGGACGAGGAGACCGGTCAGACGGTCATCTCCGGCATGGGTGAGCTGCACCTGGACATCCTGGTCGACCGGATGCGCCGCGAGTTCAACGTCGAGGCGAACGTCGGTAAGCCGCAGGTGGCGTACCGCGAGACCATCCGCCGCAAGGTGGAGAAGGTCGAGTACACCCACAAGAAGCAGACCGGTGGTTCCGGCCAGTACGCCCGCGTGATCGTGAGCGTGGAGCCGCTGCCGCTGGACAACGAATCGCCGACCTACGAGTTCGCCAACGCCGTCAGCGGCGGCCGGATCCCCCGGGAGTTCATCCCGTCGGTGGACGCCGGTGCGCAGGACGCGCTGCAGTACGGCATCCTCGCGGGCTTCCCGCTGGTCGGTGTGAAGCTGACCCTGCTGGACGGCCAGTACCACGAGGTCGACTCGTCGGAAATGGCATTCAAGATCGCCGGCTCGATGGTGATGAAGGACGCGGCCCGCAAGGCCGACCCGGCGTTGCTCGAGCCGATGATGGCCGTTGAGGTCACCACTCCTGAGGAGAACATGGGTGACGTCATCGGCGACCTCAACTCCCGCCGCGGCATCATCCAGGCGATGGAGGAGCGCAGCGGCGCCCGCATCGTGAAGGCGCTGGTGCCGTTGTCGGAGATGTTCGGCTACGTCGGCGACCTGCGGTCGAAGACCCAGGGCCGGGCTAGCTACAGCATGCAGTTCGACTCCTACGCCGAGGTTCCGCAGAGCGTCGCGAAGGAGATCATCGCGAAGGCAACGGGCGAGTAACGCCCTGAGCAGGTGATTCGTGGTTGGTCGCGGGAGGTTCAACCCGCCCGCGGCCACCACGATCGGATCGCGTGAGACCGGGCCTGTAGGCTTCATCGCCGCAGAACCCACAATGGCTTCCCGGCCGTCAGGCCGGAAAGGCTGTCGACAGAGTCCTAAGCGCCGACCGGCGCGCCGGGCGTACGAACCAAGAAGTCCACAGGAGGACACCAGTGGCGAAGGCTAAGTTCGAGCGGACTAAGCCGCACGTCAACATCGGCACCATTGGTCACATCGACCACGGTAAGACGACGCTGACGGCGGCCATCACCAAGGTCCTGCACGACCAGTTCCCGGACCTGAACCCCTACACGCCGTTCGACGAGATCGACAAGGCGCCGGAGGAGAAGGCCCGCGGCATCACGATCTCGATCGCGCACGTCGAGTACCAGACCGAGGCGCGGCACTACGCGCACGTCGACTGCCCCGGCCACGCGGACTACATCAAGAACATGATCACCGGTGCCGCGCAGATGGACGGCGCGATCCTGGTGGTCGCGGCGACCGACGGCCCGATGCCGCAGACCCGCGAGCACGTGCTGCTGGCCCGTCAGGTTGGTGTGCCGTACATCGTCGTGGCGCTCAACAAGAGCGACATGGTCGACGACGAGGAGCTCCTGGAGCTCGTCGAGCTCGAGGTCCGCGAGCTGCTCTCCTCGCAGGAGTACCCGGGTGACGACCTGCCGGTCGTTCGGGTTTCGGCGCTGAAGGCCCTCGAGGGTGACCCCGAGTGGACCGGCAAGCTGCTGGACCTGATGACCGCTGTCGACACCTCGATCCCGCAGCCGGAGCGCGAGGTCGACATGCCGTTCCTGATGCCGGTCGAGGACGTCTTCACGATCACCGGTCGTGGCACCGTCGTCACCGGTCGCGTGGAGCGCGGCGTTCTCCTGCCGAACGAGGATGTCGAGCTCGTCGGTATCAAGGAGAAGAGCTTCAAGACCAAGGTCACCGCGATCGAGATGTTCCGGAAGACCCTGGACGACGCTCGCGCAGGCGAGAACGTCGGCCTGCTGCTGCGTGGCACCAAGCGCGACGAGGTCGAGCGCGGCATGGTCGTCGTGAAGCCGGGCTCGAACACCCCGCACACGGAGTTCGAGGCGACGGTCTACATCCTCTCCAAGGAGGAGGGCGGCCGGCACACCCCGTTCTTCCAGAACTACCGCCCGCAGTTCTACTTCCGGACCACGGACGTCACCGGTGTCGTCACCCTCCCCGAGGGCACCGAGATGGTCATGCCGGGTGACAACACCACCATGTCGGTGAAGCTGATCCAGCCCATCGCCATGGAGGAGAACCTCAAGTTCGCGATCCGCGAGGGTGGCCGCACCGTCGGCGCCGGGTTCGTCACCAAGATCATCAAGTGAACTAGGTAACCCCGATTAGACCCGCCGCCGGTCGTGCGGCATACTAGTCAGGTTGCGTAACGACAGTTCGTCGCCTGTGTTCGGCTTTCGCTGAACCTCCGGGTGGCGAGGCAGTCGAGCGTGGGGTGGTTGGCGGCCCAGTCGCCAACCACCCTCGCACGGCGTTCAGGTCGCGGTAATGCGATCGGCGCCTTGACCCACCGCGCGGTCAGCACCACTCCGGAACCACGGGGCGGAGCCCGGCCCGAGGGCGCGACACGCCCGACCGCGGGGGTCGGCGAAGTGGGCCTGTGCCAGCCGGTACAGGCGCCCGCAACACAGCGGCATCGAGAGAAGGAACAGAAGCCACCATGGCGGGACAGAAGATCCGCATCCGGCTCAAGGCCTATGACCACGAGGTCGTCGACTCCTCGGCTCGGAAGATCGTCGAGACGGTGACGCGCACCGGGGCGCAGGTCGCGGGCCCGGTGCCGCTGCCCACGGAGATCAACCGTTTCTGCGTTATCCGCTCGCCGCACAAGTACAAGGACTCGCGCGAGCACTTCGAGATGCGCACGCACAAGCGGCTGATCGACATCATCGACCCGACCCCGAAGACGGTCGACTCGCTCATGCGCCTCGACCTGCCGGCTGGCGTCGACATCGAGATCAAGCTGTAGGGACCGGACAAATGGACAGGCAAGTCAAGGGGATCCTGGGCGCCAAGCTCGGCATGACCCAGGTCTGGGACAACAACAAGGTTGTCCCCGTGACCGTGGTCGAGGCCGGCCCGTGCGTCATCAGCCAGGTTCGTAGCGCCGAGAAGGACGGTTACTCCGCGGTCCAGCTGGCCTACGGCACCATCGACCCGCGCAAGGTCAAGAAGCCGATCAGCGGGCACTACGCCAAGGCGGACGTGGCACCGCGCCGGCACATCGTCGAGCTGCGCACCACGGACGCGGGGGAATACTCGCTCGGCCAGGAAGTCACTGTCGAGGAGTTCCCGGCCGGCGTCACCATCGACGTCACCGGCAAGACCAAGGGCAAGGGCTTCGCCGGCGCGATGAAGCGGCACGGCTTCCACGGTCTGGGCAGCAGCCACGGTGTCGAGCGCAAGCACCGCTCGCCCGGTTCCATCGGCGCCTGCGCCACCCCGGGTCGTGTCTTCAAGGGCACCCGGATGGCCGGCCGGATGGGTGGCGTTCGCTACACCGTGCAGAACCTGACCGTCCAGGCGATCGACACGGAGAACAACCTCCTGCTCGTCCGGGGCGCCATTCCTGGCCCCAAGGGCGCGCTGGTTCTGGTCCGTACCGCGGCCAAGATCAAGGTGAAGAAGGGCGGTGCGGCCAAGTGACCACCGTTGACGTGCGCACCGTCGAAGGCACCACCAGCGGCTCCGTGGAGCTGCCGGCGGACATCTTCGACGTGCAGGCCAACGTCGCGCTGATGCACCAGGTCGTGGTGGCCCAGCTCGCGGCGGCCCGACAGGGCACGCACAAGACCAAGACCCGCGCCGAAGTCGCTGGTGGCGGCAAGAAGCCGTACAAGCAGAAGGGCACCGGTCGCGCCCGGCAGGGCTCGATCCGCGCGCCGCAGTTCGCCGGCGGTGGCGTCGTGCACGGTCCCGTGCCGCGCGACTACAGCCAGCGGACCCCGAAGAAGATGAAGGCCGCCGCTCTGCGGGGTGCCCTCTCCGACCGGGCCCGCGCCGGGCAGGTGCACGTCGTCGAGGCGTTCGTCTCGGGCGAGAAGCCGTCGACCAAGGCGGCCCTGGCCACGCTGACCACGCTCACCGAGGCCCGTCGGGTCCTGGTCGTGCTGAGCAGCACCGACGAGCTGAACTGGGTGTCGCTGCGCAACGAGCCGCGCGTGCACCTGATCGAGTCCGGCCAGCTGAACACGTACGACGTGCTGGTGGCCGACGACGTGGTCTTCACCAAGGACGCCCTGGACGAGTTCCTGGGCGTGCCCGCCGAGACCACCGAGGAGGGTGGCAAGTGAGCACGATCGCCGACCCGCGCGACATCATCGTGGCGCCGGTCGTCTCGGAGAAGAGCTACAGCGAGCTGAACCGGAACTGGTACACCTTCCTGGTGCACCCGGACGCGAACAAGACCGAGATCAAGATCGCTATCCAGCAGATCTTCAACGTCCGCGTCCTGACGGTCAACACGCTCAACCGCCAGGGTAAGCGCAAGCGCACCAAGACCGGCTTCGGTCAGCGCAAAGCGACCAAGCGGGCGATCGTGAAGCTGGCTGACGGTGACCGCATCGAGGCCTTCGGCGGCCCGGTCAGCTGAGGGGTGTAGACAATGGCTATCCGTAAGTACAAGCCGACGACGCCGGGCCGACGTGGCTCGAGTGTCGCTGACTTCGCCGAGATCACCCGGTCCACGCCGGAGAAGTCGCTGCTGGTTCCGCTGCCGAAGAAGGGCGGGCGTAACGCCCACGGCCGGATCACCACGCGGCACCACGGCGGCGGTCACAAGCGCCAGTACCGTCTGATCGACTTCAAGCGGGTCGACAAGGACGGCGTGCCGGCGAAGGTCGCTCACATCGAGTACGACCCCAACCGCACGGCGCGCATCGCGCTGCTGCACTACGCCGACGGCGAGAAGCGGTACATCATCGCGCCGAAGGACCTGAAGCAGGGCGACCGCGTCGAGTCCGGTCCGGGCGCCGACATCAAGCCGGGTAACAACCTGCCGCTGCGCAACATCCCGGTCGGTACCACGATCCACAACGTGGAGCTGCGTCCGGGTGGCGGGGCCAAGCTGGCCCGTTCCGCCGGTGTCGGCATCCAGCTGCTCGGCCGCGAGGGCGCGTACGCGACCCTGCGTATGCCGTCCGGCGAGATCCGGCGGGTGGACGTGCGCTGCCGCGCCAGCATCGGCGAGATCGGCAACGCCGACCAGTCGAACATCAACTGGGGCAAGGCCGGCCGTATGCGGTGGAAGGGCAAGCGCCCGACCGTCCGTGGTGTCGCCATGAACCCGGTCGACCACCCGCACGGTGGTGGTGAGGGTAAGACCTCCGGTGGTCGCCACCCGGTCAACCCGCAGGGTAAGCCCGAGGGCCGCACCCGCCGTAAGGGCCAGCCGAGTGACCGGCTGATCGTCCGCCGTCGCTACGCCACGCGTAAGCGCGGCTGAGGGAGATAAGACATGCCTCGCAGCCTGAAGAAGGGCCCGTTCGTAGACGACCACCTGCTCAAGAAGGTGGAAGTACAGAACGACAAGGGCTCCAAGAACGTGATCAAGACCTGGTCGCGGCGCTCGACGATCATCCCCGAGATGCTGGGGCACACGATCGCCGTGCACGACGGACGCAAGCACGTCCCGGTGTTCGTGACCGAGGCGATGGTCGGGCACAAGCTCGGCGAGTTCGCGCTGACCCGCACTTTCAAGGGTCACGAGAAGGACGACCGGAAGAGCCGTCGGCGCTGACGCCGCGGGCATACGGATAGAGGGAACAAGGGGTTACAGCGATGCCAGGAAAGGGCGACGCTCCGGTGCTTCCGGGCGCGCGGGCGGTTGCGCGGCACGTGCGCATCTCGCCGATGAAGGCGCGCCGGGTGGTCAACCTCGTCCGCGGCCTGCCCGCGAAGGAGGCGCTAACGGTGCTGCAGTTCGCGCCGCAGGCTGCGAGCGAGCAGGTGTACAAGGTGCTCGCTAGCGCGATCGCCAACGCGGAGAACAACGAGCGGCTGGACCCCGACGCGCTGCTCGTCAGCGAGGCCTTCGTGGACGAGGGCCCGACGATGAAGCGGTTCCAGCCGCGGGCGCAGGGTCGGGCGTACCGAATCCGCAAGCGCACCTGCCACATCACCGTGGCGGTCGAAGCGGTCGCGCCGGCAGCGCCGAGGAAGGCCGCGGCGAAGAAGGCCGCCCCGGCCACGGAGGCCGCACCGGCCGAAGCGCAGAGCAAGACGGAGGACGCCGAGTAATGGGTCAGAAGGTTCACCCCACTGGGTTCCGGCTCGGCATCTCGACCGACTGGAAGTCCCGCTGGTTCGCAGACAAGCTCTACAAGGACTACATCGGCGAGGATGTCAAGATCCGCCGCATGATGTCCAAGGGCCTCGAGCGCGCCGGGATCTCCAAGGTCGACATCGAGCGCACCCGCGACCGGGTCCGGGTCGACATCCACACCGCCCGGCCGGGCATCGTCATCGGCCGTAAGGGTGCGGAGGCCGACCGGATCCGCGGCGAGCTCGAGAAGCTCACCGGCAAGCAGGTTCAGCTGAACATCATCGAGGTGAAGAACCCCGAGTCGGACGCTCAGCTTGTCGCGCAGGGCGTGGCCGAGCAGCTGTCCAGCCGGGTCAGCTTCCGTCGGGCGATGCGCAAGGCCATGCAGTCGGCGATGAAGAACCCGGTCTGCAAGGGCATCCGGGTTCAGGTCTCGGGTCGCCTCGGCGGCGCCGAGATGAGCCGGACCGAGTTCTACCGTGAGGGCCGGGTTCCGCTGCACACGCTGCGGGCCAACATCGAGTACGGCTTCTTCGAGGCCCGTACCACGTTCGGCCGGATCGGTGTGAAGGTCTGGATCTACAAGGGCGACGCCGTCCCGGGCCGGGAGGCTCCGGCCGAGGCCGGTCCGTCCCGCCCGCGTCGTGGTGAGCGTGGCGACCGTCCCGAGCGTCCGCGTCGTGGCCGGTCGGGTTCGTCCGGCACCACGGCCGGTGGCACCGAGGCCGGGCGGGCTGCTGCGACCACCATCGCGCAGCAGGCCGAGACGCCGAGTGGCGAGCCGGTCGACAGCGCAGCTGTCGCGGCCGCGGCTGCTCCGGCAGAAACGCAGCAGGAGGGCTGACAGATGCTGATGCCGCGCAAGCCCCCGAAGGGCTTCCGCAAGCCGCACCACCCGGACCGCAGTGGCGCGTCCAAGGGTGGTAACCGGGTGGTGTTCGGCGAGTTCGGGATCCAGGCTCTCGAGCCGGCGTACGTGACGAACCGGCAGATCGAGTCGGCACGTATCGCGATGACTCGCCACATCAAGCGTGGTGGCAAGGTCTGGATCACGATCTTCCCGGACCAGGCCCTCACCAAGAAGCCTGCCGAGACCCGGATGGGTTCCGGTAAGGGTTCACCCGAGTGGTGGGTCGCCAACGTCAAGCCGGGGCGGGTTCTCTTCGAGATGTCCTTCCCCAACGAGCAGACCGCGCGAGAGGCCATGCGTCGCGCGATCCACAAGCTCCCGATGAAGTGCCGCATTGTTACGCGCGAAGTGGGTGAATCCTGATGGCAGCGGGCGTTAAGGCGACCGAGCTGCGTGAGCTCTCCGAAGAGGAGCTGGTCACGAAGCTGCGGGAGGCCAAGGCGGAGCTGTTCAACCTCCGCGTGCAGGCCGCAACCGGGCAGCTGGACAACAACCGGCGGTTGCAGGTCATCCGTCGGGAGATCGCCCGGATCTACACGATCATGCGTGAGCGCGAGCTGGGGCTCTCGGCCGCGCCGACTGAGGTGACTGCATCATGACCGAAGAGACCGCCACCGCCGCCGCGCGGTCGCGCCGCAAGGTCCGCGAGGGCCTGGTGATCAGCGACAAGATGGACAAGACCGTCGTCGTCGAGGTCGAGGACCGGGTTCGGCACGCGCTGTACGGCAAGATCATGCGCCGTACGGCCAAGCTGAAGGTGCACGACGAGCAGAACGCCGCTGGCACCGGTGACCGGGTTCTCATCATGGAGACCCGGCCGCTGAGCGCCACCAAGCGTTGGCGGATCGTGGAGATCCTGGAAAAGGCCAAGTAGCGAAGGCTCGAGCTCGCCCGGCGTTGCGTCGGGCGTAGGTTCCGCCAGGCTCCGGCCGCTACGGCGGCCGGAGAACCGGCAGACATAGGAGATAGACGTGATTCAGCAGGAGTCGCGACTGCGCGTCGCCGACAACACGGGTGCTCGGGAGATCCTGTGCATCCGGGTTCTCGGTGGCTCGGGTCGGCGCTACGCGAGCATCGGCGACGTCATCGTGGCCACGGTCAAGGACGCGATCCCGGGTGCCGGTGTGAAGAAGGGCGACGTCGTCAAGGCGGTCGTCGTTCGCACGGCCAAGGAGAAGCGTCGGCCGGACGGCTCGTACATCCGCTTCGACGAGAACGCCGCCGTCATCATCAAGGACGGTGGGGACCCGCGTGGTACCCGCATCTTCGGCCCGGTGGGCCGGGAGCTGCGGGACAAGCGGTTCATGAAGATTATCTCCCTCGCGCCGGAGGTGTTGTGACCGTGAAGGTCAAGAAGGGCGACACGGTCGTCATCATCGCCGGCAAGGACAAGGGTGCCAAGGGTAAGGTCATCGCGGCCTACCCGCGGCAGGACAAGGTCCTGGTCGAGGGCGTGAACCGGGTCAAGAAGCACACCCGCATCAGCACCACCCAGCGTGGCGCCAAGACCGGCGGCATCGTCACTCAGGAGGCCCCGATCCACGTCTCGAACGTGCAGGTCCTGGACTCCGACGGCAAGCCGACCCGCGTCGGTTACCGGATCGACGACAACGGCCAGAAGGTCCGCATCGCGCGTAGCACCGGTAAGGACCTGTGATGACCACGGCTACCGAAAAGACCCTGCCGCGCCTCAAGGAGCGGTACCGCAACGAGATCGTGGCCCAGCTGCGCGAGCAGCGCAGCTACGGCAACCCCATGCAGGTGCCGCGGCTGGTCAAGATCGTCGTCAACATGGGTGTCGGCGAGGCTGCTCGCGACGCCAAGCTGATCGACGGCGCGGTCCGCGACCTCGCCACGATCACCGGCCAGAAGCCGCAGGTGCGGCGGGCGACCAAGTCCATCGCGCAGTTCAAGCTCCGCGAGGGCATGCCGATCGGTGCGAAGGTGACCCTTCGCGGCGACCGGATGTGGGAGTTCCTGGACCGGCTGCTGTCCATCTCGCTGCCGCGTATCCGCGACTTCCGCGGCCTGGACGGGCGCAAGCTGGACGGGCACGGCAACTACACGTTCGGTCTGACCGAGCAGTCGGTGTTCCACGAGATCGACCAGGACCGGATCGATCGCCAGCGGGGCATGGACATCACGGTGGTCACGACCGCCACGACCGACGACGAGGGCCGGGCGCTGCTCAAGCTCCTGGGCTTCCCGTTCAAGGAGAACTGAGATGGCCAAGAAGGCGCTGATCATCAAGGCGGCCGCGAAGCCGAAGTTCTCGGTTCGCGCGTACACCCGCTGCCAGCGGTGCGGGCGTCCGAAGGCGGTCTACCGCAAGTTCGGGCTCTGCCGGGTCTGCATCCGGGAGATGGCTCACCGCGGTGAGCTGCCGGGCGTGTCCAAGGCTTCCTGGTAAGGGCGACCGCGTCCCGGCCGTCGGCCGGGAACTCCTGCACCGATTAGGTATTGCTCTTCGCCGTAGGCCCGGGGCTGATGCCCCGGGAACCCCGGCGAGAAAGGCTGACGAAATCCATGACGATGACCGACCCGATCGCAGACATGCTCACGCGTCTGCGTAACGCCAACCAGGCGTACCACGATCAGGTGAAGATGCCCTACTCCAAGATCAAGGCGAACATCGCCGAGGTCCTGAAGGCCGAGGGTTACATCGCCACCTGGTCGGTCGAGGAGCCCGAGGAGGGTGCCGTCGGCAAGCGACTGGTCGTCGAGCTGAAGTACGGCCAGAACCGCGAGCGGAGCCTGGCCGGCATCAAGCGCGTGTCCAAGCCCGGTCTCCGGGTGTACGCCAAGTCGGACGGGCTCCCGCGGGTGCTCGGTGGGCTGGGCGTGGCGATCATTTCGACGTCCCAGGGGCTGCTGACCGACCGGCAGGCCCGCAAGCGGAGTGTTGGCGGGGAAGTCCTCGCCTTCGTCTGGTAACGGGAGACTGGTAGAAATGTCGCGAATTGGACGTAAGTCGATCCCGGTACCAGCCGGCGTCGACATCACGATCGACGGGCAGACCGTCAAGGTCAAGGGCCCCAAGGGCCAGCTTGAGCACACCCTCGCCGAGCCGATCACGGTCGAGCGGGCCGAGGATGGGCAGCTCAACGTCAACCGGCCGAACGACGAGCGCAAGGCCAAGGAACTCCACGGCCTGAGCCGTACGCTGGTTGCCAACATGATCGTCGGGGTCACCGAGGGCTACCGCAAGAGCCTGGAGATCGCCGGCACCGGTTACCGGGTCACCGCCAAGGGTTCGGACCTCGAGTTCGCGCTCGGGTTCTCGCACCCGGTGGTCGTCCCCGCCCCGGCGGGCATCACCTTCACGGTGGAGCGACCGACCCTGTTCCACGTTGCTGGCATCGACAAGCAGCAGGTCGGTGAGGTCGCCGCCAACATCCGGAAGATCCGCCCGCCGGAGCCCTACAAGGGCAAGGGCGTGAAGTACCAGGGCGAGGTCATCCGCCGCAAGGCCGGAAAGGCAGGTAAGAAGTGAGCGCCACGCTGCTCAAGCGCCGCCGCGGCGTCGCCGCCAAGCGCGCCGTTGGGCGTGCGCGTCGGCACTTCCGCGTCCGCAAGAACGTCAGCGGTACGTCCGAGCGTCCGCGCCTGGTCGTCACCCGTTCGCTGCGGCACATGGTCGCCCAGATCGTCGACGACACCAAGGGCCACACCCTGGCGTCGGCGTCGACCCTGGACGCCTCGCTCCGCGGTGCGGAGGGCGACAAGAGTGCCCTCGCCGGCAAGGTGGGCGCGCTGCTCGCCGAGCGGGCCAAGGCCGCCGGCGTCTCCAAGGTCGTCTTCGACCGCGGCGGCAACCGGTACGCGGGGCGAGTCGCCGCGCTTGCCGACGCCGCCCGCGAAGCCGGGCTCGAGTTCTAACAACCCCGTCACGAGAGATAAGGAAGGCTGCTGATGCCAGGTCAACAGCGCCGTGGCGGCGGGTCCGGTGGCAACGAGGGTGGTCGCCGCGACAACCGCCGTGAGGGCGGCCGCGGAAACGCGCCCGTCGAGAAGACCCCGCACCTTGAGCGGGTCGTCGCGATCAACCGCGTCGCCAAGGTCGTGAAGGGTGGTCGTCGCTTCAGCTTCACCGCCCTGGTGATCGTGGGCGACGGCGACGGCACGGTCGGCGTGGGCTACGGAAAGGCCAAGGAGGTGCCCGCGGCCATCGCCAAGGGTGTCGAGGAGGCCAAGAAGCACTTCTTCAAGGTTCCGCGGATCGGTCAGTCGATCCCGCACCCGGTGACGGGTGAGGACGCCGCTGGCGTCGTGCTGCTCAAGCCGGCCTCGGCCGGTACGGGTGTCATCGCCGGTGGTCCGGTGCGCGCCGTGCTGGAGTGCGCCGGGATCCACGACGTGCTCTCGAAGAGCCTCGGCTCCTCGAACCCGATCAACATCGTGCACGCCACCGTGGCGGCCCTGAAGGGGCTTGAGTCCCCCGAGCAGGTCGCGGCGCGTCGTGGCCTGCCGGTGGAGGACGTCGCGCCGGCCGCCATGCTGGCGTCACGTGCGGGGGTGGCGCGCTGATGGCACGTCTGAAGGTCACCCAGCTCCGGTCCGGTATCGGGACCAAGCACAACCAGCGTGAGTCGCTGCGTTCGCTTGGTCTCAAGCGGATCAACGACGTGGTGGTCAAGGAGGACCGGCCCGAGATCCGCGGCATGATCTTCACTGTGAGCCACCTCGTGAAGGTCGAGGAGGTCGAGTAATGACGATCAAGGTGCATCACCTGCGCCCGGCGCCCGGTTCCAAGACCGCGAAGACCCGTGTGGGTCGCGGTGAGGGTTCCAAGGGCAAGACCGCTGGTCGCGGTACCAAGGGCTCCAAGGCCCGTAAGAACATCTCGGCGGCGTTCGAGGGTGGGCAGATGCCCATCCACATGCGCCTGCCGAAGATGAAGGGCTTCAAGAACAGGTTCAAGGTGGTCTTCCAGGTGGTCAACCTGGACCGACTCGCTGAGCTGTTCCCGAACGGTGGTCAGGTCGGCCCGCTGGAGCTCGTCGAGTCCGGCGCGGTCCGCAAGGGTCACCCGGTCAAGGTCCTCGGCACCGGGGACCTCGGCGGTGTGTCGCTCCAGGTGTCCGCGCACGCGTTCAGTGCGTCGGCCAAGGAGAAGATCGCCGCTGCCGGTGGCTCCACCACCGAGCTGTAAGGCGTACCCCACCATGGCGCCCGTCCAGTTGTGAGCAACTGGCGGGCGCCATGGTGTGCCTGGGCTTCGTTCGCCCGGTAATATCGGAATCGATTTATGTAGTCGGGCACATCTGCCCGGACCGGGGTGGGGCTGTTAGAGTCCCATCCCAGCCATGGATTGCGGGCACTCGCTCGTGATCCACCCCCACCCGCCAGGGTTCACCGGCGGCCCGCCTCGCGCAGGAGGAAGAAGTTGCTGTCCGCCTTTCTCAGTGCGTTCCGTACGCCTGACCTGCGCAAGAAGCTGCTGTTCACAGTAGGCATCATCGCGGTCTACCGGCTGGGTGCGACGCTCCCCAGCCCGGGCGTCTCGTACGGCAACGTGCAGAAGTGCCTCGACTCCATCTCGGGTGACACGACGGGCCCGCTGAATCTGCTCAACCTCTTCTCCGGCGGGGCGCTGCTCCAGCTCTCGGTCTTCGCGCTGGGCATCATGCCCTACATCACCGCGTCGATCATCCTGCAGCTGCTGACCGTCGTGATCCCGCGCCTGGAGCAGCTCCGCAAGGAGGGCCAGGCCGGCCAGGCGAAGATCACGCAGTACACCCGCTACCTGACCCTCGGTCTCGGTGTGCTGCAGGCCTCGGCGTTCGTGGCGCTGGCCCGCTCGGGCCAGCTCTTCCAGAACCGCTGCGACCAGTTCCCGATCATCCCCGAGAACACCGGCATCCCGGACTGGCTGACCCTGACCGTCCTGGTGATCACCATGACCGCCGGCACCGGCATGGTCATGTGGCTCGGTGAGCTGATCACCGACCGGGGCGTCGGCAACGGCATGTCCGTCCTGATCTTCACCTCGATCGCGGCCCGGCTGCCCGGCGAGGGCTGGCAGATCAAGACCAGCCAGGGCTGGGGCAAGTTCGCCCTCGTCATCGCGCTGGTCCTGGTGGTCATCACCGCGGTCACGTTCATCGAGCAGGCGCAGCGCCGGATCCCCGTGCAGTACGCCAAGCGGATGATCGGCCGGCGGATGTACGGCGGCACCTCGACCTACATCCCGCTCAAGGTCAACCAGGCGGGTGTGATCCCGGTCATCTTCGGCTCGTCGCTGCTCTACCTGCCGCAGTTGGCCCTGCAGTTCTTCGACCAGAACGACCCGGGCAAGGTCCAGGCGTGGATCCAGAACAACCTGGTCGCGCCGAACAGCCCGATCTACATCTCGGTCTACTTCCTGCTGATCATCTTCTTCACGTACTTCTACGTCTCGATCACGTTCAACCCGACCGAGGTCGCGGACAACATGAAGAAGTACGGCGGGTTCGTGCCGGGCATCCGCCCGGGCAAGCCGACGGCCGACTACCTGGACTTCATCCTCAGCCGGATCACCCTGCCGGGCGCGCTCTACCTCGGCATCATCTCGATCCTGCCGAACTTCTTCTTCATCTGGCTGGACAGCCAGCAGTACCAGAACTTCCCGTTCGGTGGCACCGCTGTGCTCATCATGGTTGGCGTCGGTCTGGAGACCGTGAAGCAGATCGAGAGCCAACTCATGCAGCGGAACTACGAAGGGTTCCTGCGGTAGATGAGACTCGTTCTGGTTGGCCCGCCGGGTGCGGGTAAGGGCACGCAGGCAGAGTTCGTCGCCGCGCACCTGTCGGTACCCAAGATCTCGACCGGAGACATCTTCCGCTCGAACGTCACCCAGGGCACGCCGCTCGGCGTCGAGGCCAAGCGCTACATGGACGCAGGCGAGCTGGTTCCGGACGAGGTCACCATCAACATGGTCCGGGACCGGCTGGCCGAGCCCGACGCCAGCGAGGGATTCCTGCTCGACGGCTTCCCGCGGACCACTCCGCAGGCGGCCGCCCTGGACAAGCTCCTCGCCGATCTGGGCACCGCGCTGGATCTGGTCCTGGAGTTGGTGGTCGACGACGACGAGGTGATCCGGCGGCTCTCCGGTCGGCGTACCTGCCGGGGTTGCGGCAAGATCTGGCACGTCGAGTTCGACGCCACCACCCGACCGGGCATCTGTGACAGGTGTGGCGCCGAGCTGTTCCAGCGCGACGACGACAAGCCGGAGACGATCGCCACCCGGCTTCGTGAGTACAGCGAGAAGACCGCGCCCCTCGTCGACTACTACGGCGCCCAGGGCAAGCTGGTCGGGATCGACGCCACCGGCCCGGTGGAGGACGTCACCACCCGGGCCATCGACGCACTGCGGTCGTACGGCGGCTGAGGTCCCGCCGGACCACGGCGGATAGAGTGCGGACAGCGGGGTACGCGTGACGTGCCCCGCTGTTCGGCTCGGCAACGAAAGGTAATCGCTCCATGCGTCGTCCCCAGCTGGACATCCAGCTGAAGACCCCGGACCAGATCGAGAAGATGCGGGCCGCCGGGCTGGTGGTGGCCGAGGCGCTTCGCCGCATGCGGGAGGCCGTCGCCCCCGGTGTGAGCACCGCCGATCTGGACGCCATCGCCGAGTCGACAATCCGCGAGGCGGGTGGTGTCCCGTCGTTCAAGGGCTACCACGGTTTTCCGGCGTCGATCTGCTCCTCGGTCAACGAGCAGATCGTGCACGCCATCCCGTCGCCGAAGCAGGTGCTCCAGGCCGGCGATCTGATCTCCATCGACTGCGGCGCCGTGCTGGACGGGTGGCACGGCGACTCCGCCATCACCGTCGGGGTCGGCGACGTCGACCCGGCACTGCTGAAGATGGCCGAGGTCGCCGAGGACGCGATGTGGGCCGGCATCGCCGCCGCCGCCCGCGGTGCGGCAAGCGGCAAGGGCCGACTCACGGACATCTCGCACGCGGTGGAGACCGCCGTTCGTCAGGGCGGCCGGTACGGCATCGTCGACGGCTACGGCGGGCACGGCATCGGCACCGAGATGCACCAGGACCCGCACGTGCTCAATCACGGCCGGCCGGGCAAGGGCCCACGACTGGTCGCCGGCATGGCGTTGGCCATCGAGCCGATGATCACGATGGCGTCGCCGCGTACCGTCGAGTTGGCCGACGGTTGGACGGTCGTCACCCGGGACGGCTCGGTGGCGGCGCACGTCGAGCACTCGATGGCCCTGCTGCCCGACGGCGTCTGGGTGCTCACGGCCTTCGACGGCGGCCGCGCCCGCCTGGGCGACCTGGTGACCGCCCGCCAACCGGCAGCCTCAACCACCCCCTAACCCCACCCTCCCTGCCGCACCCCGTCCCGGCGCCCGTCCCGTTGATCATGGGGTTGGCGGCGCGACACGCTGTCCCGAACGGCAACCTCATGATCGACCGGCGAGCGGCGAGCGGCGAGCGGCGACCGGCGAGGCGGCGGTGGGTGGCCCGGTGGCCGGTGGCCGGGCCGCCGTTGGCCCGGTGGGGGCGGTTTTGGTGGGGGCGTTGGACTGGCGTGGGAGTGGCATGCTTGCCGGCATGGACGGGCGCGACGGAATGCGAGCCGCGGACGCGGACCGTGCGGCGGTGGCGGACCGGCTGCTGGTCGCCCTCAACGAGGGTCGACTGGACCTGTACGAGTACGACGAGCGGTTGCAGCGGGCCTATGCGGCCCGCACGTACGCCGAGTTGGAGGCTCTGCTCACCGACCTGCCGCCGGTGACGCCGTCGCAGTCGTCGGTCCTGGCACCGGCCTCGGCCGGTGGGCCGGCGGTCGGCCCGCTGGCCGGCCAGCCCGACCAGCCCGACCAGGTGCCGACCGATGGTGCCACCGCGCGCTGGTTGGGTGGGGTGTGGCTGCCGTACCTGAGGGTGATCGCCATCGTCGTGACCATCTGGGCGGTGACGTCGCTGTTCAGCCGGCAGTTGCTCTACTTCTGGCCGGCCTGGGTGGCGGGGCCGTGGGGTGCGGTGCTGGTGGTGCGTACGGTCACGGGGTTGACCGGGGGCGAGCCCCGGCGGCAGGCGATCGAGCGGGCGCGTCGGCGCGAGCGCAAGCGGGCGAAGCGGGAACGTCGGCGGGAGCTGCGGGCCGCTGAGTCGGACGAACGGGACGATCCGCAGCCGGCTGGCTGACCACCGACGGCGTCGCCTCGGGTCGGAAGCGACCGGAGCCAGGAGATCGACAGGTGGTCTCGCGGAGATCATCTGGCCCTCGGGCGGGGCTCGGTACCCGCCCCGGCAGCGTGTTGGGTGGCCGGTTTGGCGAGCGCCCGCAGGTCGGCGTACACTTTCAGATCGGCGCACAGCGTCCACTCCGGCATGCCCACCCTGCGCTTCGGTGGGACCTGGAGCCGCGGCTGGCGCGGTCTTCTGATTCTGATCAGATTTCCGTGTAAGACGTTGTGGGCCGCCCGGAGCAATCGACGTCAGGACAGCGGAGGACATGCCGAAAAAAGACGGAGCCATTGAGATCGAGGGTCGGGTCATCGAGCCCCTGCCGAACGCCATGTTCCGGGTGGAGCTCGCGAACGGCCACAAGGTGTTGGCTCACATCAGCGGCAAGATGCGGCAGCACTACATCCGCATCCTTCCGGAGGACCGGGTCGTCGTCGAACTCTCGCCGTACGACCTGACCCGCGGGCGCATCGTCTACCGCTACAAGTAGTCCTGACGACGGCCGGGAAGTCCCGTGTCCGTCTTCGACGTCCGGTGTCGCGCAGAGCGCGTAACCGGGCCAGATGGGAAGTAAGGCAACCGTGAAGGTCAAGCCGAGCGTCAAGAGGATCTGCCAGAAGTGCCGGGTTATCCGCCGGCACGGCCGGGTCATGGTTATCTGCAGCGACCCGCGCCACAAGCAGCGCCAGGGCTGACTCAGCCCGTCCGGCCGTAACCGGCCGGGTGGCGTTGGTCCGGGCAGATCCCCAGCGACACACACATCACACATGCTCGTCCCAGCCGCGAGTGGTACGCGAGTCGTACTCCTGCGTGGCTGACCCCCGGTCGGAGGCCGGGGCCCGCTCGGGCAGCGACCGATCCCGGTCGCCGGCGCTCACCGCGTCGGAAAGACGGGACGGCCGGTAGCGGGGTGGGACGGGTCCACACCTCCGCCACACATCACGAGGAGTACGCCCGCACATGGCACGTCTAGTCGGCGTGGATCTCCCCCGCGAAAAGCGGTTGGAGATCGCGCTCACCTACATCTTCGGGGTCGGTCGCACCCGCGCCCTGGAGACACTCGCCGCCACCGGCATCTCGCCGGACAAGCGCGCTCGGGACCTCACGGACGAGGAGCTCGTGCAGCTCCGCGACCACATCGAGGGCAACTACAAGGTTGAAGGCGACCTGCGCCGCGAGGTCGCCGCTGACATCCGCCGCAAGGTCGAGATCGGCTGCTACGCCGGCATCCGGCACCGCCGGGGCCTGCCCGTGCGTGGCCAGCGGACCAAGACCAACGCCCGGACCCGCAAGGGCCCGAAGCGGACCGTCGCCGGCAAGAAGAAGCCCGGCAAGAAGTAGTTCTTGACCGGATGACGGGGTCGGCCGCCGCCGAGGTGGGCCAGGCCGCAACCCGATCCGGAAAGTCAACTAGGAGCGCACAGACTTATGCCACCGAAGGCTCGTGCCGGAGCCGCTGTAAAGAAGGTCCGGCGCAAGGAACGCAAGAACGTCGCCCACGGGCAGGCGCACATCAAGAGCACGTTCAACAACACCATCGTGTCCATCACGGACCCGACCGGTGCGGTCATCTCCTGGGCCTCCGCCGGCCAGGTCGGCTTCAAGGGCTCCCGCAAGTCGACTCCGTTCGCTGCGCAGCTGGCCGCCGAGGCTGCCGCGCGTCGCGCCATGGAGCACGGCATGCGCAAGGTCGACGTGTTCGTCAAGGGCCCCGGCTCCGGCCGGGAAACCGCCATCCGTTCGCTGCAGGCAGTGGGCCTCGAGGTCGGGCAGATCGCCGACGTCACCCCGCAGCCGCACAACGGGTGCCGTCCGCCGAAGCGTCGCCGGGTCTGAGAGGTAGAGAGAGATGGCTCGTTACACCGGTGCAGACTGCCGCCGTTGCCGGCGGGAGAAGATGAAGCTGTTCCTCAAGGGCAGCAAGTGCGATGGTCCGAAGTGCCCGTTCGAGTCCCGGCCGTTCCCGCCCGGGCAGCACGGCCGCGGCCGCACCAAGGAGACGGAGTACCTGCTCCAGCTCCGTGAGAAGCAGAAGGCCCGCCGGGTTTACGGCGTGCTGGAGAAGCAGTTCCGCGGTTACTACGAGGAAGCCGTTGGCAAGCAGGCCAAGACCGGTGAGGTCCTCCTGCAGATCCTCGAGTCGCGGCTGGACAACGTCGTTTACCGGGCCGGCTACGCCCACTCGCGGGACATGGCCCGCCAGCTGGTCAAGCACGGTCACTTCACGGTGAACGGCAAGAAGGTCGACATCCCGTCGTACCGCGTCAAGGAGCACGACATCATCGAGGTTCGGGGCAAGAGCAAGGAGCTCACCCCGTTCATCGTCGCGCAGGCTCAGGCCGGCTCGAAGACGGTTCCGGCGTGGCTTGAGGCCATCCCGAGCCAGATGAAGGTGCTCGTGCACTCCCTCCCGGCCCGGCAGGTCATCGACACGCAGGTCCAGGAGCAGTTGATCGTCGAGCTCTACTCCAAGTAGTCCGAGCTCGTTCGGTGGCCCGCCCCTCGGGGCGGGCCACCGGAACAGTTTGTGTCGTGGGCGTCAAATAGCGGGCGCCCCGGAAGAGAAGAGAAAAGATGCTCATCAGCCAGCGACCCTCCCTCTCCGAGGAGTCGATCAACGAGACCCGGTCGCGGTTCGCCATCGAGCCGCTGGAGCCGGGCTTCGGCTACACCCTGGGTAATTCGCTGCGGCGTACGCTGCTGTCGTCGATCCCGGGCGCGGCCGTCACCTCGATCAAGATCGACGGTGTGCTGCACGAGTTCACCACGATCCCCGGTGTCAAGGAGGACGTGGTCGAGCTCGTCATGAACATCAAGGAGCTGTGCGTCAGCTCCGAGCACGACGAGCCGGTCAGCATGTACCTGCGCAAGCAGGGCCCGGGCGACGTGACCGCGGGCGACATCCAGCCGCCGGCCGGCGTCTCGGTGCACAACCCGGATCTCAAGCTCGCGACCCTCAACGGCAAGGGCCGGCTCGACATGGAGCTGACCGTCGAGCGGGGCCGGGGCTACGTGACGGCGGCACAGAACAAGCAGTCCGGCGCGGAGATCGGCCGGATCCCGGTCGACTCGATCTACTCGCCGGTGCTGAAGGTGACCTACCGCGTCGAGGCGACCCGTGTCGAGCAGCGCACCGACTTCGACCGGCTGATCATCGACGTCGAGACCAAGCCGTCGATGGGTCCGCGCACCGCGCTGGCCTCCGCCGGTTCGACGCTCGTGGAGCTGTTCGGGCTGGCCCGGGAGCTGGACGAGACCGCCGAGGGCATCGACATCGGGCCGTCCCCGCAGGACGCCCAGCTGGCGGCGGACCTCGCTCTGCCGATCGAGGAGCTGGACCTCACCGTCCGCTCCTACAACTGCCTCAAGCGCGAGGGCATCAACTCCGTTGGTGAGCTCATCGGGCGTACCGAGGCCGACCTCCTCGACATCCGCAACTTCGGTCAGAAGTCGATCGACGAGGTCAAGATGAAGCTCGCCGGGATGGGTCTCGGGCTGAAGGACTCGGCTCCGAACTTCGACCCGGCGCACGTCGTGGACACCTTCGGCGAGGCCGACTACGACACCGACGACTACCGCGAGACCGAGCAGCTCTAGTCCGCGCTGCCGCCACAACTGAGGAGCACCAAAATGCCCACGCCCACCAAGGGCCCCCGCCTCGGCGGCAGCCCCTCGCACGAGCGGCTGATGCTCGCCAACCTGGCGACCGCGCTGTTCCAGCACGGCAAGATCCAGACCACCGAGACGAAGGCCCGGCGGTTGCGTCCGTTGGCCGAGCAGCTCATCACCAAGGCCAAGCGCGGTGACCTCGCCTCGCGGCGGCGGGTGCTGGGTGTCGTCAAGGACAAGGACGTGGTCTACGCCCTGTTCGACCAGATCGCGCCTCGGTACTCGAACCGCCCCGGCGGTTACACCCGGATCGTGAAGACCGGTCCGCGCAAGGGTGACAACGCGCCGATGGCCATCATCGAGCTGGTGGAGGAGCTTCAGGTCGCCGAGCCGAAGGTGAACAAGAAGACCGCCGCCCGCAAGGCCGCGCAGCAGGACAAGGTCGAGGCGCTCGCCCCGGCCGACGAGGCCCCGCAGTCGGCTCAGGCCGACCAGGACTCCGAGGCGCCGGTGTCGGCGTCCGGTGACACCGACGCCGCCCGCGAGGACAGCGACGAGGCCACCGAGAACAAGGCCTGATCAAGGGCAACGTCGGGCCCGGCACCCCCATCGGGGTGTCGGGCCCGACCCATGACAGGAGGTACGAGGTGGACGAGCGGATCCGGCTGCGGCTGGACGTCTCGTACGACGGCACGGGCTTCTCCGGCTGGGCCGCCCAGCCGACCCGGCGCACCGTCGCGGGGGTGCTCGTCGAGACCCTGGACCTCGTCCTCGGCGCGGGCACGGCCACCGGTCTGACGGTCGCCGGTCGCACCGACGCGGGAGTGCACGCCACCGGGCAGGTGTGCCACCTGGACCTGCCGGTCGACGTGTGGCAGGAGCACGAGGGGCGGCTGCTGCGCCGCCTGGCCCGCCTGCTCCCCACCGACGTCCGCGTCCGCGCGATGACCGAGGTGTCGGCCGACTTCGACGCCCGGTTCTCGGCCACCTTCCGCCGTTACGAGTACCGGGTCACCGATGCGCCCTTCGGTGCGGAGCCACTGCGCCGGCACGAGGTGCTGGCCTGGCCGAAGCCGCTCGACCTGGCCGCGCTCAACGCCGCCGCGACCGGCCTGGTCGGCGAGCACGACTTCGCCGCGTACTGCCGGCGCAAGGAGAACGCGACCACGTTGCGCGAGGTGACCCGGTTGGACTGGCGTCGCGACCCGGACGGCATCCTGGTCGCCACCGTGCAGGCCGACGCGTTCTGCCAGGCGATGGTGCGCAGCCTGGTGGGGGCGATGCTGGTGGCCGGGGACGGCCGCCGCCCGGTCGAGTGGCCGGGCAGCCTGCTCACCCGACAGGACCGCTCCAGCGAGGTGACTGTGGCTCCCGCGCGTGGGCTGACCCTGGTCGCCGTCGGCTACCCCGCCGATCCGGCCGACTACGCGCGCCGCGCCGACCTCACCCGTCGACTGCGGGTCCCGATCGAGGGTTGACCGCCGGCGTTGTGCCGGAGGCTCACTCGCCGGGCAGGTCGCCGTCGCCGCTGGCGGAGGATTCCGGCGTCGGCTGCGCCGCGGTGCCACCCTCGGCCCGCTGTTGCAGGACGCCCCGGCTGAGGTGCAGCTCGATCATGTCGAACAGGATCTCGCGGACCGTGGCGTCGCCCGCCTTGATCGTGGCCCCGTCCTCGCGGACCACAAGCGCGTACGCCACGTAGTGACCGCGGACCTGCCAGCCGACCCGGGCGGGGGCGCTGCTCAGCACGTCGGTGCCGTCACCGGCGGCGAGGCCACGGAAGCGGCCCTTCCGCTCGTCGAGCAGTGGGCGGATCCGGTCCCGGGCCCGTTCCGCGCTGGCCCTGTCGGTGAGGTTGAACAACCCGGCGGTGACCAGGTGATCGCCGTTCGGCGTACGCAGCGTGGCCCGGACGACCTGGTTGCAGCCGAGGAGGGTCAGCAGGTCGGCGACCTCGCCGGTGGCGGCGACGGCGCAACTGCCGCTGGACTGGGTCTTGAGCACCTGGTAGCTCGGCCGGCCGGCGGTGAGCGTCAGATCCTTGCCGGGGAAGAGTTCCTTGGCGGTGAGCGGGGCCCTGTCGGATTCTCGGGAGTCGAGGGCCAGCCGTTCCGGCGCGGCGGAGGTCGGCGCGGTGGTCGGCTGGGACGTCGGGCTGGCCGCGGGTTGCTCGTTGCGGTCGATCAGCGCGGCGGCGCCGAGGCCGCAGAGTGCGAGCAGCACCAGGACGGCCGCGCCGCCGACCAGCACCTGCCACAGCCGGCCACCGCCGCGTCGGGAGCTGGGCTCCAACGCCGTGGCCGAGGTGTAGACCTGGCTGCGGGACGCGGCAGACGGAACGTCGGCACGGGTCGGCGGCGGAACGTCGACACGGGTCGGCGGCGGAATCTCGGTACGGGTCGGCGGCGGCTGCGTCGACGGCAGGGAGAGTTGGTTCGGCCGGGGCAGCGACGGCGTGGGGAAGCGGGACGGAGAGGGTCCGGCCGGCGGGGGCGGACCGGCGCCGAACACCGACAGGTCGGACCCGGGCTCCGGGTACTCCTCGAAAGCGTCCTCATCGGACTCGTACCGATACACCATGTCGCCCAGAGTAAGAGTGATTGTCCCTTTAGGGGGTAATATCGGGGAAATGTGCGCGTGGGCCGTGTCCTGGTCGCCCCGGGTCGGTGCGAGAATTGCCGGCGTGACCGGCGACCACTACTTCACCGCTCAACCCGCCAGCGACGCTCCGCCGCGCGAGGTCGAGTTCTCCGTCGCCGACCGCGACTACCGACTCGTCTCGGCCGGCGGCGTCTTCTCCGCCAGCCGCCTCGACCCCGGCACGGCCGTACTCCTGCGCAAGGCCGAGTTGCCCGCCGCCGACACCGCCAGTGACCTGCTCGACCTCGGCTGCGGATTCGGCCCGATCGCCTGCGTGCTGGCCGACCTGGCACCGGCGAGCACCGTCTGGGCGGTCGACGTCAACGCCCGCGCCCGCGAGCTGACCGTCGCCAACGCGGCCCGGGTCGACGCGGCCGACCGGGTCCGGGTCCACGCGCCGGACGACGTGCCGACGGATATCCGGTTCGCCCAGATCTGGTCCAACCCGCCCATCCGGATCGGCAAGGACGAGCTGCACGAGCTGCTGCTGCGCTGGCTGCCGCGACTCGCACCGGACGGTGTCGGCTGGCTGGTCGTCGCCCGGCACCTCGGCGGCGACTCGCTGCAACGCTGGCTCACCGAGCAGGGCTGGCAGGTCGAGCGGTACGCCAGCCAGAAGGGCTTCCGGGTGCTGCGGGTCACCCGGTAATTGGATGTCCCTCCCGCCCGCACTGGGGCAGGATCCCGGCGTGGGATACGTGGATGTGGCAGCGGTCGGGCACATCCTGCCCGACGGTCGGGAACTCTTCGCCGACGTGTCGTTCCGGGTGGGTGAGGGCAGCAAGGTAGCCCTGGTCGGGCCGAACGGCGCGGGTAAGACGACGCTGCTGAGGATGGTCGCCGGGGACCTGCCGGTGCGCACCGGCGCCATCGCACGGGCCGGCGGTCTAGGCGTGATGCGGCAGTTCATCGGCATGATCGGTGACGAGTCGACGCTCGCCGACCTGGCGTTGTCGCTGGCCCCGCCCGCGCTGCGCGACGCCGGCCGCCGACTTGCCGAGACCGAGGCGGCCATGCGGGCCGCCGAGGCCCACGGCAAGTTCAGCAACGCCGCCGGCAAGGCCCAGTTGGCGTACGCCGACGCGCTGGGGGCCTGGGGCGAGGCCGGCGGGTACGACGCCGAGGTGCTGTTCGACACCGTCGCGACAATCGTGCTCGGCCAGCCGTGGGACGCCGTCCGGGACCGGCCGGTGCGTACCCTCTCCGGCGGCCAGCAGAAGCGCTTCGCGTTGGAGTTGCTGTTGCGCGGCCCGGACGAGGTGCTGCTGCTCGACGAGCCGGACAACTTCCTCGACGTGCCCGGCAAACGCTGGCTGGAGGCGCGGCTGCGCGAGTCGACGAAGTCGGTGCTGTACGTTTCGCACGACCGCGAGCTGCTGGCCCAGAGCGCCGACCGGGTGGTGGCCGTGGAGGGTGGCAGCGCCTGGGTGCACCCGGGCGGCTTCGCGAGCTGGCACGAGGCGCGGGTGGCTCGGCACGCCCGTCTCGACGAGCTGCGCCGGCGCTGGGACGAGGAGCACCAGAAGCTGCGCGAGCTGATGCTGATGTACAAGCAGAAGGCCGCGTACAACGACGGGTTGGCCTCGCGCTACCAGGCCGCGCAGACCCGGTTGCGCAAGTTCGAGGAGGCCGGGCCGCCGCCCGTACCCCCGAAGGACCAGGACATCCGGATGCGGCTGAGCGGCGGGCGGACCGGCAAGCGCGCGGTCGTCTGCGAGCAGCTTGAGCTGGACGGCCTGACCTTCCCCTTCGACCTGGAGATCTGGTACGGCGACCGGGTGGCGGTGCTCGGTGCCAACGGCACCGGCAAGTCGCACTTCCTGCGGCTGCTGGCCCGGGGTGGCACCGACCCCGACCCGGCCAACGGGCCGGTCGACGGGGCGGGCGCGCTCGCGCCGGTGGCGCACGACGGCACGGCCCGGCTGGGCGCCCGGGTCCGTCCCGGGCACTTCTCCCAGACCCACGACCGGCCGGAGCTGACGGGCAAGACGCTCGTCGAGATCCTGTGGCGCGGCGACGAGCACCGCACCGGGATGGACCGGCACGCGGCGATGGGGGTGCTCAGTCGCTACGAGCTGGCCGCACAGGGCGACCAGCGCTTCGGCACGCTCTCCGGCGGGCAGCAGGCCCGGTTCCTGGTGCTGCTGCTGGAGCTGTCCGGGGCGACCCTGCTGCTGCTCGACGAGCCCACCGACAACCTCGACCTGGCCAGCGCGGAAGCGCTCGAAGCGGGCCTGAACGCGTTCGCGGGGACGGTGGTGGCGGTCACCCACGACCGGTGGTTCACCCGCTCCTTCGACAGGTTCGTGCTGTTCCGCGGCGACAGCGAGGTGGTGGAGACCCCGGAACCGGTCTGGGACGTGGGCTGAGCGGTCACCGGGCAGCGGTGCGTCCGGCCGGCATAGGGTGGATCTCGTGACTGAGATGACCTATCGCCGGCTGGGCGACTCCGGGCTCGTGGTGTCCGTCGTCGGCATCGGCTGCAACAACTTCGGCCGCAAGCTCGACCTCGACGGCACCCGTGCCGTGGTGGACGCGGCCCTGGACGCCGGGATCACCCTTTTCGACACCGCCGACATCTACGGTGAGCCGCAGGGCGGTTCCGAGGAACTGCTCGGGCAGGCGCTCAAGGGCCGCCGGGACGACGTGGTGGTGGCCACCAAGTTCGGCATGGACATGAACGGCCTCAACGGGCCCGACTTCGGTGCCCGGGGGGCGCGGCGCTACATCGCCCGGGCCGTCGAGGCGTCGCTGCGTCGGCTCGGCACCGACCACATCGACCTCTACCAGATGCACGAGCCCGACCCGGGCACCCCGATCGACGAGACCCTCGCCGCCCTGGACGACCTGGTCCGCGACGGCAAGGTGCGCTACCTGGGCAACTCCAACTTCGCCGGCTGGCAGATCGCCGACGCGGACTGGGTGGCCTCGTCCAACGGCCGGTCCCGCTTCGTCAGCGCGCAGAACCACTACAGCCTGTTGGAGCGCTCGGTGGAGACCGAGATCATCCCGGCGTGCGAGCGGTTCGGCCTCGGCATGCTGCCGTTCTTCCCACTCGCCAACGGGCTGCTCACCGGCAAGTACAAGCGCGAGGCGCAGCCGCCGGCCGGCAGCCGGCTCTCCGGCGGCGGCCGGTACGCGGAGCGGCTCGCCGCGGCCGACTGGGACACCATCGAGGCGATCGAGGCGTACGCGGCCGAGCGGGGTCTGACCATGCTCCAGGTGGCGATCGGTGGGCTGGCCGCCCAGCCGGCGGTGACCTCGGTGATCGCCGGTGCCACCACGCCGGAGCAGGTGCGCGCCAACGCCGCCGCCGGCACCTGGGAGCCCAGCGACGAGGACCTGGCGGCACTGCGCGCCATCCTCTGAGCGAGGTGCGGCGCATGCGGTGGCCTGATCCGCGCGTCACCTGGTGATCCACTCGCGTTTCGTGAAAGCGGGGTGACCCGAGGCCCGGGATGCCACGATTTTCAGGGATACCGAGTCGATCGCGCGACGGCGATGGGCCGGGCCGCTTGTGGCGGCCCGGCCCATGTCGTGAAACGCCTGTCGGTCAGGTGGTGCGGCGGCGGCCGAACAGCATGGCCACCCCCATCGCCGCGGCGACCAGCACGAGGCCGGCCGCGGCGAACGGCCACCAGCCGGCACCCGCCCCGCTTCCGCCGTCGGCCGGCTTGTTCACCGCTACCGGCTTGGGCGGTGGGGGTGACTGCGCCGGGCGGGCCTGCACCGTGGCGGTGGCCTTGGCCGGCAGGGGAGCAGGGGAGTCCACAGTCACCTTCCACGTGCCGGCGGAGAGCACCGGGCCGCTGCTGTAGAAGCCCTGACCCTCGGGCTGCGGCTCCAACTGCACCGGCCCGATCTTCTGCCCGTCCGGGCCGGTGGCGGTGAGCACCAGGCGCACCACCCGGTCCAATTGCCGGCCATCGGCGTAGGTGGCCTGGATGGTGACCCCCTGAGCCCCGTCGCCGGCCACCGCCAGCTTGAGTTTGTCGGCCCGGGCGGCCGCCGGGGCAGCGGAGAGCAGGGTCAGGGCCAGTCCGGCGAACACGGCGGCCAACACCTTGCGGATACCCGTCACGGACATCTCCTCGCTACGAAAGAGGGAGGCCCCTCCCCGCCGCCGTGGCGTCGGGGAGGGGCCTCGTCGGATCAGAGCTGGCGACCGGGTGCGAGCCGGGTGGCATCGCCACCGAGCCGCCCGGTGCCCTTGACCGGTTCGCCGTCGTTCGCCTTGACGCCGGCCTTGCTGGCCGCGCCGCCGAGTCGAACGATCATCGCGTCGGTGTCCCGCACCAGGACATCCCGGACCTCCGCCTCAGCCACCAGGGTGGCGTCGGCGGCGAGCGTGCGGAACGCGGTCAACTGCTTGATCGCCTTGCTGTCGTTGCCGGCAGCCTCGGCCTGACGGGCCGCGTCGAGCTTCGCCGTCAACTGCTTGTGCGCCTTGGCCGAGAGCCGACCCGTCGCCTTGAACCGGTCCAGCAGGTTCTGCATGTCCCGGAACGAGGTGGTGACGAAGAACCGGACAGCCGAGGTGGTCTCGTTGCCCGCCTTGTCGGTCGCGGTCACGGTCAGCTCGTGCAGGCCGAGCGGCAGCTCGTACATGGCCTGCAGAGTGCCGCTGGTGTACGCCTGGCCGTCCAGCTTGCCGACCACTGTCGCGATGCCCGAGGTCGGGTCGACGGCCTGCCAGGACACCCGGACGTCCTGGCTGTCTCCGTAGAGCTGGCCGTCGGCGATGCCGGACACCAGCAGCGTCGGCTTGGTGCCGTCGATCTTCAGGATCGCCGACTTGAGCGTCTCGACGTTGCCCGCCTTGTCGGTGGCGCGGTACAGCAGCTCGTGCTGCCCGTCGCCGGTCACCTCGACCGGCGTCGCGTACGGCGTCCACGCGCCGCCGTCCAGCGACCACTCCACCGTCTTGACGCCGGAACCGGCGTCGGTCGAGGCCAGCACGACGGGGATCGTCCCGTTGTGCCAGCCGGCGTCGTTCGCCGGAGCGAACGTCGCCGTGGTCACCGGCGCGGTGGCGTCGATCTTGACCGAGACGGTCTTCGTCGACTCCACGTTGCCCGCCTTGTCGGTCGAGCGGTACCGCAGCTCGTGCTCGCCGCCGCCGCTCACCGCCACCGGAGCGGTGTACGCCGTCCAGGTGGTGGCACCGTCCAGCTGGTACTCCGTACCGGCGAGGCCGCTACCGCCGGCCTCGTCGGCAGCGGTGAGCGTGACAGTCACCGGCCCGGTGTACCACCCCTCGGTCGGGGTGCCGGAGACCGCCGCGGTGGTGACCGGCGCGGTCTCGTCGGCCACCTTCGTGCTCAGCCGGAAGTAGTCGAACGAGGCGGTCTTCGACGCCGTCTGGTTGGCACCGAGGGTGAACAGACCGACCTTCGGGGTGGCCCCGACCGCGCTGTTGGTCAGTGCCTCCAAGGCGGTCCAGGTCGTGCCGTCCGCCGAGTACGACGCGGTGAACGTGTTGCCCGTGCGGGCCAGCCGCAGGTGCCACACCGCCGAGGTGAGGCTTGTCGCCTCCGGCTGCGGGCTCTGCACCACCCCGGCGATCTCGCTGCGGAACTCGATCCGCCGCGTCACCGCCTGGCCGGCCTGGTTGTCCGCGATGAAGTCGAACTTCAGGTAGTTGTCGTCATCCGCCTGCACGAGCAGACCGGCCTGCTGGTACTGCTCGTTCAGCAGGCTGCCGTCGACCTTCGTCTCCAGGGTCCAGTCGCCCGACGGCGCGGTCTGGAGGATGAAGTTCTTCGGCCCGGTGTTGTCGGTGCCGTAGATGTCACCGTTGGGCACGTCGATCCGCAACGCGCCATCGGCGACCCGGTAACCGGCCGGGTCCTCCCGCGTGACGGCGTCCCACCGGCACTTGTCCAGCGAGCTGCCGGTGAACTCGTCCGACGGGTCGACCGGGCCGGCCGGAGCGTCCGGCGTGACCACGAACGAGTCGAAGGCCGCGTCGACAACAGGTGCCTCGGTGCCACCGTTGAGGGCGAAGACCCCGATCCGCGGGTTGGTGATGCCGGCGAGCGCGGCCGAACGGCCGACCGGGGTGAAGGTCTGCCCGTCGCCCGAGGCGGACGCGGTCAGGTTCGTCCCGTCGCTGGTGATCCGCAGGTACACGGTGTCACCCGCCGGTGCGTTGGCGGCGTCGGCGGCATCGTTGCGAGGCGTGGCCGCGGTCTCCCGGATGAACTCCACCCGACGGCTGCCGTTGTAGAGCAGGTCCACCTTTGCGTAGTTGTCGTCGTCGCCGTACACCAGCAGGCCGGCCTGCTGGTAGTTGGCCGTCACCGGGAGGGTGACCTTGGTGGTCATCTCCCAGGCGCCGGTCGGAGCCGCCTGGAGCACCAGGTTGGTGGCGTCGTTGCGAGCCCCGTAGAGGTCACCCACCCCGGTGGGCAGCCGCAGCGCGCCGCCACTGAGCGAGTAGAGCTGGTTCTCCCGGACCACGCTGGTCCACCGGCCCTTGTCGAGGGTGTTGCCGTTGAAGTCGTCCGAGCGCGCCCCGAGGCAGGACGTGTCCGGAGCGTCCACCCGCACCGGCACCGTGGCGTACGCCTTGGCGCCCTTGCTGTCGGTCACCGTGAGGGTGGCCGTGAAGGTGCCCGCGTTGGTGTACGTGTGGCTGGCGTCCAGGGTGGTCGCCGTACCTCCGTCACCGAAATCCCAGGCGTACGTCAGCGGGGTGTTGCCCTCGGCGTCGGTCGCCGTGCCGTCGAAGGCGACGGTGACCGGCGCGGTGCCGGTGGCCGGGGTGGCCGTGGCACTGACCGCCGGAGGCGCGTTCTCGGTGACACCGCGGCCGACGAAGTCCATCCAGTTGACGTTGAACAGCGAACCCGTTCCGCCGTTCGGATCGCGGGCCACGAAGAACAGCGAACCGCTCGCGGCACCGGTGACCGGCGCGCTCACGTCCGTGTACGTCTGCCACGCGCCGGTCGTCGGCACGACGGCCGTGGCGACCACCGGTCCGTCGACGGCACCCGCGTGGACCTCGATCCGACCGCCAGCGGCGGCCGAGGCGGCCCGGAACCGGATCTCGGTGATGTTGGTCAGGTTCGCCGGAGCGACCGACCACCAGTCACCATCCTCGATGAACGCGATGCTCTGGCCGCCACCGGCGGTGTCGGCCCCGGCCTCCCGCTGCACACCGGCGTCTCCGCCGCCGGTGCTCACCGGCGTCCGGCCGGTTGCGGTGAAGTACTCGGCCTGCATCTGCTTGGGCTGGAGGACCTCGATCGCGCGGCCGGTGAGCGCACCCGCGCCGCCGGCACCACCCTCGTCGGTGTAGGTGGCCTCGAAGACCGCGAACACGTTCGCCTCGGCGCCGTGCCCGGAGGCGAGCGAGGTCTGGACGGTGCCGGTGCAGCCGGTGTGCTGCTCCAGCGGGTGGGCGTGCTCGTCGTGACCGAGCAGCACCTGGAGGTTCACCTTGGTGCAGTCGATCTCCCCGTCCTCCGGGTCGGTCACCTTGACCGTGTACTTGACCTGGTCACCCCAGTTGAAGAAACCACCGTCCGGCGGGAACTCGATGGTCACCGTCGGTGCGGTGTTGCCCACGGTGACCGGCACGTTGGCCACCGCGGTACGGCCCTTCGGGTTGGTCACGGTGAGCTGGGCGGTGTAGTTGCCCGCCGTCGCGTAGGTGTGCGTCGGGTTCGCCTCGGTGGAGGTCTGCCCGTCGCCGAAGGCCCACGCGTAGGTGAGCGCGCCACCGTCCGGGTCCCGGGAACCGGCGCTGGAGAAGGTGACGGTCAACGGCGCCGGACCCGAGGTCGGGTTGGCGGACGCCGCCGCGATCGGCGCGCGGTCACCGGCGGTGTAGTCGATCCGGTAGATGCCGGAGTTGTCGTTGTTGCCGCCGAAGCCGCTGCCCCACTCGATCAGGTACAGCGCGCCGTCCGGGCCGAACTCGAAGTCCATCGGCCGGATCATGCTCATCCCGGTGAGCAGCTGGTTGATGTCCACCAACGACTTGCCGTCGGCGGACACCTGCATCGTGTACATCTTGTTCTGGTTCCACTCGCCGAGCAGCGCCTTGCCGTCGTAGTAGGCCGGCCACTTGCGGGTGGAGTTGAGGTTGGGGTCGTACCGGTAGGCCGGGCCGCCCATCGGCGCGCCACCGCCACCGATCTCCGGGTACCGCGCGTCGCCGGCGTAGCCGTAGTCGACGGTGGCCGGGACGACCGGGGGGAGGTTGGTCAGGCCGGTGTTGTTCGGCGAGTTGTTCACCGGCGCGGCGCAGTCGAACTTCGCGCCGCTCGGGCCGGACGGGAACGTGTAGTCGTTGTACGCCTCGTTCGTGCCCGTGCAGTACGGCCAGCCGTAGTTGCCGGGAGTGACGATGTTCCACTCGACCAGACCGCGGGGGCCCCGGGTCGGGTTGTTCGCGTTGGCGTCCGGCCCGTAGTCGCCGACGTACAGCGTGTCGGTCTTCGGGTCGGTGCCGATCCGGAACGGGTTGCGGAAGCCCATCGCGTAGATCTCGGGACGGGTCTTCTCGGTGCCCGGCGCGAAGAGGTTGCCCGTCGGAACGGTGTACGTCCCGTCGTCCTCCGGGTGGATCCGGATCACCTTGCCGCGCAGGTCGTTGGTGTTCGCCGACGTGCGCTGCGAGTCGTAGTCCTGGCGGCCCGGGCGCTCGTCGAGCGGCGAGTACGCGTTGGACTCGAACGGGTTGGTGTTGTCACCGGTGGCCAGGTAGAGGTTGCCGGCGCTGTCGAAGGTCATGCTGCCGCCCGCGTGGCAGCAGGTGTTGCGCTGCGTGTCGACCCGCAGCACCTGCTTCTCGCTCGCCGGGTCGATGGTGTCGCCGGTCACGGTGAACCGGGACAGCAGGTTGCGGGTGACGCCGTCGTTCGGGGCGTAGTAGAGATACACCCACTTGTTGGTGGCGAAGTCCGGGTCGAGCCGGATGCCGATCAGACCGTCCTCGTTGCCGGTGAAGACATCCAGGTCGACGGCGGTGACGGTGCTGCCGGTGTCCGGCTTGATGATCTGCACCCGGCCGTCGCGCTCGATGTAGAAGACCCGCCCGTCGGGGGCGATGTCCAGCTCCATCGGGTTGCTGGTGTTGCTGTCCAGGGCGACCTTCTCGAAGTTCGAGGTCTTCGTGGCACCGCAGTCGGCGTCCGCGACACCGGCCGCGGTCCGGATGCCGCCGAGCAGGTGGGACAGGAACTCGGGCTCGGCGTACGACTCCCGGGTGTGCCCGCCACCGGTGTACCAGGAACGACCGCCGTCGAAGTCCTGACACCAGGAGGTCGGGTGGTCGGCGCCCATCGCGCCCGCCCCCGGGGTGTAGCTCTTCTCGTCCAGGCTGGCCAGCACGTGCACGTCCGGCCGCGGGTTGGTCTGGAAGTTGTACCACTCGTCGAACCGGGACCAGCGGTCCGGCAGCTCGGCCGTGGACGGGTGGGCGTGGTCCTCCACCTTGACCGTGGCCTGCTGGTTCTGCGGGTGGTTGGCGAAGTACGCGCCGACCAGGTCGCCGTACCAGGCCCAGCTGTACTCGGTGTCCGACGCGGCGTGGATGCCGACGTAACCGCCGCCGGCCTTCACGTAACGCTCGAACGCCGCCTGCTGCTCGGCGTTGAGGACGTCACCGGTGGTGGAGAGCCAGATCACGGCCTTGTACTTCGCCAGGTTGGCGTCGCTGAACGCGGCACCGTCCTCGGAAGCGTCCACGGTGAATCCGTTTTCGGCGCCGAGCTGCTTGATGGCGGCGACACCGGTGGGGATGGAGTCGTGGCGGAAGCCGGCCGTCTTGGAGAAGACCAGGACCGAGAAGGGATCGTCGGCGGCCTTCCTGGGCGCCTTGGGCGCCACCTGGGTGACCGGGGTTCCGGCCGCTGCCTCCCGTGGGGGGACCTGTGCGGCGGCCGGCGCGGCCTGCGCGGGCGTGCCGAACAGGGTGGTCGAGGCGAGGGCCAGGGAGATGAGGGTTGCGGTGATGGGTACGCGGGCACGACGAGAACGGGACACGCCGCCTCCTGTGTCGTAGTGACGGAGATCGCGGGAGTCGGCTCGCCGAAGGCCGTCCCTGATGGAGCCGGTGGTCACACCCTGCCAGGGTGCCCCCACCGGCATTTTGTCGAATCGCTGAACAAATTAATTCGACTGGTTCAATGTCCGGCAAGATGCCGGCGGGTAACGGTTCTGCAACGGCAGGCGACATTCCGAACAGGACCGTATGAACCGCCCCACAGATCTAGCTCGATTCGGCGCGTTCCGGCCCACGGATCGCCGCCGAGCCCCGCCTTGGCAGACCGGCGGATCTGTCGTACGGTGACACGCAAGTAACCCACGGGAGCCCGGTGTACCGGGCTGAGAGGGGGGCTGACAGCCCCCGACCGTCGAACCTGATCCGGGTAATGCCGGCGCAGGGAGGAGAGTTGCCGTGCCGTCCCTGGGGCGACTGCATCTGATCACCGACACCCGACCCGGCCGGGACCCGCTCACCGTGGTCCGGGCCGCCCTCACGGTGGCCCGCGCCGACCTGGTCGTGCAGGTCCGGGTCGAGGACTCCGCCACCGACCGCGAGGCGTACGACCTGGCCGAACGGGTGCTGGCGCTCTGCGTGCCGTACGGGGCGACCTGCCTGGTCAACGACCGACTGCACGTGGCGTTGGCGGTGGGTGCCGCCGGCGGCCACGTCGGAGCGGACGACCTGCCGGTCACCGCCGCCCGTCGGGTGCTCGGCCCGGACGGCGTGCTGGGGGCCACCGCCCGCGCGCCGGAAACGGCGACCGCGGCAGTCGCGGCGGGAGCCACCTACCTGGGCGTCGGCCCGTGTCACCAGACCAGCACCAAGTCCGGCCTACCGGACCCGATCGGGCCCACCGGGGTACGCGCCGTCGCCGACGCCGTCGACGTGCCGGTCATCGCGATCGGTGGCGTGACCGCCGTCCGCGTCCGGGAGCTGCGGGCCGCCGGGGCGTACGGGGTGGCGGTGGTCGGCGCGCTGTCCGCCGCCGCCGACCCGGCGCAGGCGACCGCCACGCTGATCGAGGCCCTGACGTGCTGACCGGCCGGTCCCCGTCGGCACCGTCCAACGACCGGGCCCGGCCGGACGTGGCGGTGATCGGGGCCGGGCCGATCGGGCTGGCGATCGCCTGGCGCTGCGCCGCGCGGGGGCTGCGGGTGGTGGTGCACGATCCGGCACCCGGCTCGGGGGCGTCGGCGGTAGCCGCCGGCATGCTCGCCCCGGTAGCCGAGGCGTACTTCGGTGAGCGGCAGTTGACCGAGCTGCTGCTGGCGTCCGCCGCCCGCTGGCCCACGTTCGCCGCCGAGCTTGCCGAGGTGGCGGGCACCGACATCGGCTACCGGACCGAGGGCACCCTGCTTGTCGGGTTGACCCGCGACGACCTGGCCGAGGCGCGCCGGCTGTGGGCGTACCAACAGGGGTTGGGTCTGCCGGTGACCCCGCTGCGCCCCAGCGAGCTGCGCGACCTCGAACCGGCGCTCGCCCCCCGGGTGCGCGGCGGCGCGCTCGCGCCCACCGACCACCAGGTCGACCCCCGGCTGCTGGTGCCGGCGCTGCGCACGGCCGCGCAGCGGGCCGGTGCGGTGCTGGTGCCGCAGGCGGTCACACAACTGTCCGATGTGGACGCCGCGGTCACCGTGGTCGCCGCCGGCTGCGGGGCCGCCGCACTCACCGGGCTGCCCGTGCGGCCGGTGAAGGGCCAGATCCTCCGGCTGCGCGCGCCCGACGGCGTCGCGCCGGGCTTCCGGCACGTGATCCGGGGGTACGCCGACGGCGAACCCGTCTACCTGGTGCCCCGCCCCGACGGCGAGGTCGTGCTCGGCGCGACGGTCGAGGAACGATCGGACACCACTGTCACCGCCGGTGCGGTGCAACGCCTGCTCCGCGCCGGAGTCGACCTGCTGCCCGAGCTGGCCGAGTACGACCTGGTGGAGGCGGTCGCCGGGCTGCGGCCGGGCACCCCGGACAACGCACCGATCCTCGGGCCGCTGCCTGGCCGACCGGATGTCCTGGTCGCCACCGGCCACCACCGGCACGGCATCGTGCTCACCCCGGTCACCGCCGACCTGATCACCGACCTGGTGTGCACCGGCGTACCCGATCCGCTGCTCGCGCCCTTCTGGCCGGACCGGTTCGTCGGCGCGGCGGCGGACGGCGAGCCCTTTGTGGCGGGCCGATCCGTCGGCGCGGCGAGGGACGGCGAGCCCTTTGTGGCGGACCGGTTCGTCGGCGCGGCGGCGGACGGCGAGCCCGAAACGACGATGAAGGGGGACCTGTGGAGTTGACGGTGAACGGGGCCGGGCGAAGCGTCCCGGGTGAGGTGTCGGTGGCCGACCTGGTCCGTGACGTCGCCCCGCAACCGCGCGGGGTGGCGGTCGCGGTCAACGGCGAGGTGGTGCCCCGGGCCGGTTGGGCGACGACGGCGCTGCACGACGGTGATCGGGTCGAGGTGCTCACCGCGGCGCAGGGCGGGTGAGCGCGATGTCGTTCGAGCTGGGTGGGGAGACGTTCACCTCACGGCTGATCCTCGGCACCGGTGGTGCCGCGAATCTGCACGTGCTGGAGCAGGCTATCCGGGCGTCCGGCACCGAGCTGGTCACCCTGGCACTGCGCCGTGTGGACACCGCCCCGGGCACGGCCGGCGGGTTGCTGGACCTGCTGGACCGGTGCGGGGTACGCCTGCTGCCGAACACGGCCGGCTGCCACACCGCGACCGAGGCGGTGAAGGTGGCCCGACTGGCCCGGGACGCGTTCGACACCGACTGGGTCAAGCTGGAGGTGATCGGCGACGAGCGGACGCTGCTGCCCGACGGGGTGGAGTTGCTCCGCGCCGCCGAGGAGTTGGTCGCCGACGGTTTCACCGTCCTGCCGTACACGAGCGACGACCCGGTGCTCGCCCGCCGACTCGCCGACGTGGGCTGTGCCGCGGTGATGCCGGCCGGCTCGCCGATCGGCTCGGGGTTGGGCATCGGCAACCCGCACCACATCCGGCTCATCCGCCAGGGTGTCGACGTGCCGGTGATCCTCGACGCCGGCATCGGCACCGCCTCCGACGCGGCCCTGGCCATGGAGCTGGGCTGCGACGGGGTGCTCCTGGCCAGCGCGGTGACCCGGGCCGCGGACCCGGTGGCGATGGCCACCGCGATGCGCTACGCGGTCGAGGCCGGGCATCTCGCGGCCGGTGCCGGCCGGATCGCCCGCCGCTTCCACGCGCTGGCGTCCACCCCCGACGAGGGAAGACCCAACCTGTGACCGACCCACCAAGACCAGCAGCCCCGCCGCCGCCGGTGCCGCCGTCGCCGCCGTCGCCGCCGGCAGCGGCAGCGGCGGTAGATCTTGGAAGGAAACTGCCCCTGGAGGGGCGCATTGCTTCCAAGATCTCGTCGGGGACCGTGCCGTCGGGGGTTGTCGTTCTGACCGATCGGTTGCTCGCTCGCGGTGGGCTGGAGCAGGTTGTCGCGGGAGCGGTGGCCGGGGGAGTGCGCTGGGTGGTGCTGCGGGAGAAGGACCTGCCCCGCGCCGAGCGCGCCGCTCTCGCCACCGACCTGCGCGCGATCCTCGCCGACGTCGGCGGAACCCTCGTCGTGGCCGGTCCCGACCCACTGGGCGGCGACGCCGTGCACCTGCCCGCCGCCGGCCCGTACCCGCCGCCGACCCACCGCCTGGTCGGCCGCTCCTGCCACGACGACAGCGAACTGAACCGCCTGACCACCGAGCACTACGCCACCGTCTCCCCGGTCCACCTCACCAGGACGAAACCGGGCTACGGCCCACCCCTGACCACCAAAGGGCTGCGCAAGCTGATCAGGATCAGCCACGTACCGGTACTGGCCCTGGGCGGCATCGAAACCCCGGAACAGGTAACCGCCTGCGTAGAGGCAGGAGCCACAGGAGTGGCAGTGCTGGGCGCGATCATGCGAGCGGAAGACCCCGCCGAAACAGCCACCACCCTGACCAGCGCTTACCAAGAGGCGTTCACCCAGGCTCTCAAAACCCGGCGCGGGGTCAGCCAGGCCCCCACGCGCGGGGCTGCGGCCGACAGTGCCCACGCAGGGATCAAGCCTGACCGCCCGGAGTGGGCACTGTCGGCCGCAGCCCCAAACCGCAACCAGAAACGGCCAACCGCAACCAAGGAGGAGAAGTGACCCCGAGCACCATCCTCACCATCGCCGGCTCCGACTCCGGGGGCGGCGCGGGCATCCAGGCCGACCTCAAGGTCTTCGCGGCGCTCGGCGCGTACGGCACGAGCGTTCTCACCGCGGTCACCGCGCAGAACACCCGGGGCGTCGACGCCGTGCTGCCGATGCCGCCGCGCACGGTGACCGAGCAGCTGGACAGCGTACTCATGGATTTCACCGTGCGCGCGGTCAAGACGGGGATGCTCGGCACCCCGGCGGTCGCGGACGTGGTCGCCGAGGCAGCCCGGGACTGCCGGCTGCCGCAGCTCGTCGTCGATCCGGTGCTCGTCGCCACGAGTGGACACCGCCTCGGCGTGGTAAGTGCGGTGGAGCGGCTGCTGCCGTACGCCAGGGTGGCGACGCCGAACTGCGCGGAGGCCGCGGCGATCACCGGACGCCCGGTGGACGACGTGGCCGCGATGGTCGTGGCCGCCGAGGCCCTCGCGGCCGGCGGCCCGGAGTACGTCGTGGTCACCGGCGGTGACCTGGGCGGCGGCGAGGCGGTCGACGTGCTGCACGGCGGCGGCGTCACCACCCTGCTGCGCGCCCCCCGGGTCGACACCCGGCACACCCACGGCACCGGCTGCTCGTTCTCGGCGGCGATCGCCGTGCGGCTCGCCCTGGGCGACCCGGTGCCGGCCGCGGTGGGGGCCGCGAAGGAGTACGTGCTCCGTGCGCTGACCGGCGCACGGAGTTGGGAGCTGGGCGCGGGACGTGGACCGCTGGATCACTTCGGCTGGTCCGCCTGATCACCAAGGGAGTTGTCATGCAGGCACGAGGCAAGGTGTACGTCGAGGGTTCGAGGCCCGATGTCCGGGTGCCGTTCGCAGAGGTGGGGCTGACCGGGGACCTGCCGCCGGTGCGGCTCTACGACACGTCCGGACCTGGTTCGGACCCGGAGGTGGGGCTGCCGCCGCTGCGCGGACCGTGGATCGCCGAGCGGGGTGACGTGGCCCCGGTGCGGGGCGCGGGCACGCCGCTGGCCGGGATGGACGGCCGTCGGCCCACCCAGCTCGCGTACGCGCGGGCGGGTGTGGTGACGCCGGAGATGGAGTTCGTGGCGATCCGGGAGAACGTCGACCCGGAGCTGGTCCGGGCCGAGATCGCCGCCGGTCGGGCGGTGTTGCCGCTCAACGTCAACCACCCGGAGTGTGAGCCGGCGATCATCGGAAAGGCGTTCCTGGTCAAGGTGAACGCCAACATCGGCACCTCGGCGGTCAGCTCGTCTGTCGCCGAGGAGGTGGAGAAGCTGACCTGGGCCACCCGCTGGGGCGCGGACACCGTGATGGACCTGTCCACCGGGAAACGGATCCACGAGACCCGCGAGTCGATCGTGCGGAACTCGCCAGTGCCGATCGGGACGGTGCCGATCTACCAGGCCCTCGAAAAGGTCGGCGGGGACCCGGTGAAGTTGAGCTGGGAGGTGTTCCGGGAGACCGTCATCGAGCAGGCCGAGCAGGGCGTGGACTACATGACGGTGCACGCCGGGGTCCTCCTGCCGTACGTGCCGCTGGCCGTGGACCGGGTGACCGGGATCGTCTCCCGGGGCGGTTCGATCATGGCGGCGTGGTGCCTGGCGCACCACGAGGAGAACTTCCTCTACACCAACTTCGAGGAGTTGTGTGCACTGCTCGCGCGCTACGACGTGACGTTCTCCCTCGGCGACGGGCTGCGCCCCGGCTCGATCGCGGACGCCAACGACGAGGCGCAGTTCGCCGAGCTGCGCACGCTCGGTGAGCTGACCAAGGTCGCCTGGGCGTACGACGTGCAGGTGATGATCGAAGGCCCCGGTCACGTGCCGATGCACAAGATCAAGGAGAACGTGGACCTCCAGCAGGAGTGGTGCCACGAGGCGCCCTTCTACACGCTCGGTCCACTGACCACCGACATCGCGCCCGCGTACGACCACATCACCTCGGCGATCGGGGCCGCGATGATCGGCATGTTCGGCACCGCGATGCTCTGCTACGTCACCCCGAAGGAGCACCTCGGCCTGCCGGACCGGGACGACGTGAAGGCGGGCGTGATCGCGTACAAGATCGCGGCCCACGCGGCGGACCTGGCCAAGGGGCACCCCGGCGCGCAGGCCTGGGACGACGCGCTGTCGAAGGCGCGGTTCGAGTTCCGCTGGGAGGACCAGTTCAACCTCTCGTTGGATCCGGAGACGGCCCGCTCGTACCACGACGCGACGCTGCCGGCCGAGCCGGCGAAGACGGCACACTTCTGCTCGATGTGCGGCCCGAAGTTCTGCTCCATGAAGATCACCCAAGAGCTCAAGGAGTACGCGGCACGCGGCATGAAGGACAAGTCGGAGGAGTTCGTCTCCGGCGGCGGCCGGGTCTACCTGCCGCTGGCCTGACCAGTCTCGCGGGCGCGCGCCCCGGGTGGCCTGACCGTCCCGCCGCGCGCGCCCCGGGTGGCCTGACCGTCCCGCCGCGCGCGCCCCGGGATGATCCACTCGGGTTCACTGATATCGCGGTATCCAGGCGGGCGGGACAGCCCGACTTCAATGAACCCGAGTGGATCAGTCGCACCCGAGCAGCGACTGACCCACCGGCCGGCGGGTCAGTCGCGGTGGTGTCGGCCGGTGGAGCGCAGCGAACGTCGGCCGCTCTCCTGCTGCGGCTCGTTGTCCGACACCGGCTTGCTCAGACCGGCGACCCAGTCGACGAACTCCTCGTCCTGCGTCGGCAGGGCCTCCGTCGCGTCCGACCCGTCCGGGCTCTTCTCGTCGGCCCGGGACCGGTTGCGGCGGAACAGACCGCCGAGCCGCCCACGTCGGGTGGGCTGCTCGACGACGGTCGCGGCGCCTGTTGCGTCGGTGCTCGCCGGGTCGTCGGTGCCTGCCCTGTCTCCGGTGCCTGCTTTGTCGCCGGTGTCGCTCTCAGCGGCGGTGTCGCTGTTGGTGGCGCTGTCGGTGGCGCTGCCGGTGCTGGTAGCGCTGCCTCTGCTGGTGGCGTTGCCCGTGCCGTTGCCGTTGCCGTTGCCGATGCCGATGCCGATGCCGATGCCGGTGCCCGTGCCGGTGCCCGTGCCGGTGCCCGTGCCGGTGGGCGCGCCAGCCCGGTCCGGCACGGCCGGAGGCTCCGTCGAGCCCGGGTGTCTGGCCGCAGCGGCCAGCTCGCCTGCCGTGGCCGGGCCGGTCGGTGCCGCCAGATCGTCCGGCGACTCCGTCGGCTCGGTGCGGCGAGAGGTGTCGAAGGCGTTCCAGGTGGCAACCCGGCTCAAATCCGGCAGCGGCACCCGGTGCCTGGCCCTCGGCGTCTGCCCGATCGACTCGTCCGGTCCGCTCGACGGGTCCGCTGCCGTCGACCCCGGCTCGGATGCCTGCGGTGGCACCGTCCAAGCCGGGGTGACCGGCCAAGCCGACGGTGCGGGCGTCCACCGGACCGCGTCCGGGTCGCTGGCGGCCGCGACCCCGAAAAAACCACCGGTCTGATCGTCCTCGGTGACCGGCCGCGCGCTGCTCGTCTCGCCAGCTCCGGCGGCGGCCGATTCGCTGGCCGGGTCGGCAGGCCGCACCGTGGAGGCAGCGCCGGGGGCGTCCGGGGTACGCGACGAATCGTCCGCCGCCTGTATGCCGGCCGGGGCCGCTGCTCCTGCCAAACCGGTGGTGGGAGTGGGTGTTCTGGCCGGGCCGGCTGTGGTGGGGGTAGGTGTTCTGGCCGGGCCGGCGGTGCTGGTCGGTGTGGGTGTTCTCGGTGGGCCCGCGGTCGTGGTGGGAGTGGGTGTTCTGGCCGGACCGGCGGTGGTGGTGGGGGTTGGTGTCCTCGTTGGGCCGGCGGTGGTGGTCGGCGTGGGTGTTCTGGTGGGACCGGCGCTGGTGGTCGGCGTGGGCGTTCTCATCGGACCTGTCGTGGGGGTCGGGGCGACGGGAGTTCTCGTCGGACCGGTTCTGGTGGTCGGGGTCGCCGCGCTCGCGGTGGTCGGGGTCGCCTCGGAGGCCGGGCCGGCCTCGGAGCTCCGGCCCTCGGTGTCGGACACATCGGTGCCGGCGGCCGTCTCGTCGGTGCTCGCCGACCCCGATGCCGACGTACCGTCGGCCCTGTCGGTGGTGGCGAGCGGGCTGGCCTTCGGCTTACGGGCTCGGCGGGGCTTGACCGTCAGCGGTACATCCGCCCCGTCCGTGCTGGTCCCGTCCGTGCTGGCTCGGTCCGCGCTGATCTTGGCCGCACCGGCTGTCCTCGTGCTGGAGGCAACCGTGCCGGCGGGATCCGCGCTGATCTTGTCCACACCGGCTGTTCCCGTGCTGGCACCGGTCGCGCTGGCGGGGTTCGTGCTGGCGGCGGTCGCGCCGGCTGCCCCCGTGTTGACCTCATCCGCACCGGTAGTTCCCGTGCTGGCGGCGGCCGCGCCGGCTGTTCCCGTGCTGACCTCGTCCGCAGCGGCTGTCCCCGTGCTGGCGGCGGTCGTGCCGACGTTTCCCGGGCTGATTGCGCCTGCGCTGGCTCCTGCCGTACTCGTTACGCCCGCGCCGGTTGCTGCCGTGCCGCTCGTGCTGCTCGTGCTCGTGCTCGTGCCGCTCGTGAACGTGCCGCTCGTGCCCGTGCCGCCCGTGCTGCTCGTGTCGTCGCTGGGTGCCTCCGCGCCGGTCGGGGCGGCGGTGCGCTCGCCGGTCGGGCTTTCGCTGCTGCTTGCCGCGCTGCTGGCGGTCGGTTCGTCGGCCGCCGGACCATCCGGCGGAACGGCGGCGTCGGCGCGCCCGGCCGTGGTGCCGGTCGAGCTGGTGCCGGTCGAACTGATGGCGGTCGAGCTGGTGCCGGTCGAACTGATGGCGGTCGCGCTGGTGGCGGCGGGTTTGGCCGAGTGCGTGGTCTCGGCCGGGGAGATGACATCATCCCGGCCCAACGAGGGCGTCTGCCGTCTGGCGGTGAATTCACCTGTCGGATCGGTCAGCCAACTCGCGGGCTCCGCCGCAGCGGCGGGAGTCGCACCGTGCTGGCCGCTCGCGGTGGCCTCCGGCCAGTCCCAGTGCGCCGGGACGGTGCGTACACCATCGGAGCCGCCGGCCGTGCGCGGACCTGGCGTGGCGCCGGCCAGCTCAGCGCCGGCCATCTCGCCGGCCGGCGATCCGACCGCCGGCGATCCGCCTGCCAGCGGCACGACGGCCGACGACCCGGCGGGCTCCGCTGCGTCGGTCCGGTCGGTGGTGACCGTGTCGTTCCCCGGGCGCGTCGACGCGGCGTTGGGCAGGGCCGGGCCGGTGGGCAGCGCGCCCAGGATGTCGCTGGGTTCGATCGCCGTGGATTGCGTGGCGCGGGCGCGCGACGGCCAGCGCAGCAACGCGGCGGCGGCCGCGCCGAGCGCGCCGGCGAGGACCGCGATCAGTGCGCCGTAGTACGGATTCACCTGGTAGCGGTCCACGGAGTCGCCCGGGCCGGCGGTCAGGTAGGCGAATGCTACGAGCACCGGACCGGCCACCCCGGTCGCCCCGCTGATCAGGGGCTCCTGCCCCCGCCAGCGAGCCAACCCGGCGGTCGCGGCCCCGGCCAGCAGCGCCACGATGGGCAGCAGCAGCAGTGCCAGTCGTTGCGCGGCGGCATCGTCCAGCCAGCTCGGCTCCAGCACGCCGAGGCGGACGGTCGGCAGCGGCCCGGCCGTGCCGAGCGACGGCAGGACGGAGATCAACGCCAGTAGCCAGATCGCGCCGGCCACGGCCGCCATGTTCCAGCCCAGCTCGGGCCGGAGCAGGACGGCGATTGCCGCGCCCGCTCCGATCACCGCGCCGAGTACGGCGCAGATGCCCACCGCCCAGACCGGGTCAACGGAGATCAACTCCGCGGCGCGGGCGGGCTGCATGCAGAGCGGCGCGATGACTGTCGCGCCGAGTGCCGCCGCGCCGCCGATGGCCAACTGCCGGCGGGTGCTGGCTGCCGGAGCGTCGCTGCGGGCGAGGCGTCCGGTCAGGACAGCGCCGACGACTGCGGCGTTCGCGGCGAACCAGCCCACCCAGACGAGCTGGGCGGGCCACTGGTTGACGGTCGTGCCGGTGAAGGCGCCGGTCAACCGGACGATGCCGAAACCGTACGCGACGCCGAGCTGGCCGGCCCCGGCCAGCACGCTCACCCCGAGCGCCGTGAGCAGCAGTCTGCCCCAGGTCCGAAAGGCCATGTCGGGCACGTTACGCACCCTGTACACCGGACCGCCACCGGCGCGCCGCGCGGCGCGCCGGCTCGCCGCTCGGCGGGTCTACTTGAGTTCGACCAGTCGAGCCAGGTATGTCGTGTCTCCGACATTGGTGAGCATGTGTACGGCTCCCGGGTCCCGGTAGACCACTCCGCCGGTGGGCTCGTCGGCGTCGATCCGGGTGCCGTCGATGGTCTGCACGACGTTCTTCGCGCCCTCGATCGCCACCACCAGGTACGGGTGATCATGCCGGTGCAGCGGCTGCCGCTCACCCGGCTCAAGCCGGATGTGCCAGACCCGGACCCGGTCGTTCTCGTACACGATCTCCTGGCCCACCGGCCCGAGTTCGGTGCCGTCGATCACGTCTGTCATCGTTCTCCGTCCAGTTGCGGGAGCACCTCGGCGGCGATCAGCTCAAGGTGGTCGAGGTCTGCGAAGTCGATCAGGCGCAGGTGGACGCGGGTGGCGCCGATCGCGGCGAACTCGCCGATCCGCTGCGCGAGCTGTGCGGGCGAGCCGACCACGGGGTCCTCCGGCGGCAACGCGCTCTTCTCGTGCAGGGGCGCGGCCCGCCGCTGGGCCTCGGCGTCGGTCCGGCCGATGGCCACGACGAGCCCGGCGGAGAGCACCAGCGGCGCTCGACCGGACTCCGTCCGACCGGTGCGCTCGCACGCCTCACGCACCCGGTCGAACGCCCTGGCGGTGTCCGCCACGGACTTGAACGGCATGTTGAACTCGTCGGCGTACCGGGCGGCCAGCTCGGGGGTGCGCTTGGGGCCGCGCCCGCCCACGATGATCGGCGGTCCCGGCACCTGCACCGGCTTGGGCAGGGCCGGGGCGTCGACCAGTCGGTAGTGGTCGCCGGTGAAGCTGTAGGTCTCGCCGGACGGGGTCCGCCACAGCCCGGTGATCACCTCAAGCTGCTCGGCCAGCCGGTCGAAGCGTTCGCCGACCGGCGGGAACGGAATGCCGTACGAGGTGTGCTCGCGCTCGTACCAGCCGGCGCCGATGCCCAGGTCGACCCGGCCGCCGCTCATCTGGTCGACCTGGGCGACCATCACCGCGAGGGGGCCGGGCAGGCGGAAGGTGGCCGACGTCACCAGGGTGCCGAGCCTGATCCGCTCGGTCTCCCGGGCCAGCGCGGCGAGGGTCAGCCAGGCGTCCGTGGGGCCGGGCAGGCCCGGGTCGGCGCCCATCGACTGGTAGTGGTCGGCGCGGAGGAAGCCCTCGTAGCCGCAGGCCTCGACCAGTCGGGCGAACCGGAGTTGCGTGTCGTAGGTGGCGCCACGGTTCGGCTCGGTGAAGACCGACACCCGCATGCTCATCGTCCTTCCGCGCCGGCCGCGGCCGGCTGGTCGCGTTCCATCAGCAGTTCGTGGAGGTCGGCGCTGACGCGGGCGACGTCGGCCAGGTGGGCGTTGCGGCCCAGGGTGCGGGGTCGGGGGATGGCGACGTCCACCACCTTGCGGATCCGGCCGGGGCGGGGGCTCAGCACGACCACCCGGTCGGCGAGCAGCACCGCCTCGTCGATCGAGTGGGTGACGAAGACGATCGTCGGTTTGTTCTCCATGTGCACCCGCTGGAGTTCGCCGGAGAGTTCCTCACGGGTGAGCGCGTCCAACGCGGAGAACGGCTCGTCCATCAGCATCACCCTGGGCTCACCGATCAACGACCGGCACAGCGACACCCGCTGCTGCATGCCGCCGGAAAGCTCGTGCGGAAGCCGCTTCTCGAACCCGGCCAGCCCGGCCACGTCGAGCAGTTGCCGGGCCCGCTCGCGGTGCTTGGCGCGGCTCCAGCCGAAGATCTCCACCGGCAGCAGGACGTTGTCCAGCACGGTGCGCCAGGGCAGCAGCGCCGGCTTCTGGAACAGCATGGCGATGTCCTGGCGGGGACGGGAGATCGGCGTACCGGCCACGGTGATCTCACCGGCGGTCAGCGGGAGTAGCCCGGCGATCAACCGCAGCAGTGTGGACTTGCCGCAGCCGGAGCGACCGAGCACGGCGACGAACTCACCCTCGGCGACGTCGAGGTCGATGCCCCGCAGCGCCTCCACCCGGCCGGAACGGCCCTCGAAGGTACGGGACACCCCGGTCAGTCGGATCATCTCCGGCGCACCTCCGCTGAGTGGTCGGTCAGGAATCCGACAAAGGCTAGCGGCGTGTCCGCCTATCGAACCGTCCGGGGTGGTCATGAGGTTGTTCCCGATCCGCAACCCGATACGCCTGGCGTCACAACTGTGCCTTTCTCGTACGCTGTGCCCGCGAAGAGTCCCCCCACGACGGCGGCGCCCGGCTTCCACCCCTCCAGCCGGCCCGTCATGACAACCCCCTCCGGCGGCCCTTCGGCCCCGGCTGGAAAGGACATGGTGCTACTGATGAGAAGGCTGACCCGTACGGTCGCTACGGCCGCGCTGGCCACCGCCCTCGCTCTCGTTTCCGCCTGCAGCAGCGGGTCGGACTCGTCTGACGCCAAGGGCGGCAAGGACGGGGCAATGGAGAAGGTGATCTACCTCACCTCCTTCGGCAACTTCGGCCGTGACTCCTACGCCTGGGTGGCGAAGGAGAAGGGCTTCTTCAAGGACGCCGGCTTCGACGTCGAGATCAAGCCTGGTCAGGGCACCGGTGGCGTGATCCAGACCATCGTCGGTGGTCAGGCCACCTTCGGCCCGGTCGACCTCACCGGCAGTCTGCTCCAGGTCGGCAACGGCCAGGCGAAGGACTTCACCGTGGTGGCCGCGATCCAGCAGCGCACCATGGCCGGCATCGCCTCGGTCGAGGGCAAGAACATCGCCTCGCCGAAGGACCTGGAGGGCAAGAAGCTCGCCGACACCCCCGGCTCGGTGGTCCGCAACCTCTTCCCGACGTACGCCCGGCTCGCCGGCGTGGACGCGAGCAAGGTGACCTGGGTCAACGGTGAGGCGCAGGCTCTGATCGGCACGCTCGCCTCCGGCGCGGTGGACGGCATCGGCCAGTTCGTCGTTGGTCAGCCGACCATCGAGGCGGTAGCCAAGAAGAAGGCCGTCATGCTGCCGTACAGCAACGTGATGCAGGACCTCTACGGCAACGTGCTGATCACGTCCTCGAAGATCGCCAAGGAGAAGCCCGAGATGGTGAAGCGATTCACCACGGCGCTGCTCAAGGGCCTGGAGTACAGCCTGGCCAACTCCAAGGAGGCCGGCGAGATCCTGAAGAAGAACGTCGACGCCGCCAACCCGGTCGCCGCCGCCGCCGAGCTGGAGCTGATGGCCGCGTACGTCCGGTCCGGCAACACCGGCACCGCGATCGGCACCCTGGACAGCGGCCGGGTCGCCAAGAGCATCGCGATCCTGCAGGGCGCCGGCGCGCTCAAGCAGAACATCACCCCCGAGCAGATCATCGACTTCAGCCTCGCGCCGAAGGCCTGATCGTCCGGTCGTCACCCGGGGGTACGTCTCGCCGAATTCCGGTGGGGCGTACCCCCGTCGCTCGTCGGCCTCTCGGGGCCGTGGGATTTCGAGGAGGACAAGATGACCGACGTCCGGTCGGTGGACGCGGCGGTGGTGGCATCCCCACCCGTGGGTGTCGGACCCCAGGCGGGGCGGGCAGGTCGAGGCGCCGGTCTCCGCGCCGGTGCCGGTGCGACGCTGCTGCCCGCGGCGGGCCTCCTGGTCGCCCTGGCGGCGTGGTGGCTGATCGCCCGGCTGGAACTGGTCCATCCCGCGGCCCTGCCACCGCCTGGCGACGTGCTCACCGCGTTCGTCGACAAGCCCGCCCAGATGCTGGAACACACCTGGGACACCCTGCTGGAGATCCTTGTCGGCTTCGCGCTGTCGGCGGCGGCCGGCATCCTGATCGGACTTTCGCTGGCCAGCTCCCGAACGGTGGAGCGGATGTTCACGCCCCTGTTGGTCGCGGTGAACGCGGTGCCGAAGATCACGCTGGGCCCGCTGCTGGTGGTGGCGCTCGGCTGGGGTCAGAAACCGATCCTGACCATGGTGTTCCTGCTCTGCTTCTTTCCGATCGTGCTCTCCACCGCGACCGGGCTCACCACCACGCCGGCCGACCTGGCCGAGCTGGTGCGTTCCTGGAACGCCTCCCGTTGGCAGGCGTTCCGCAAGGTGCGCTTCCCGGCCGCGTTGCCGCAGATCTTCGTCGGGCTCAAGGTGGCCATGCCACTGGCCGCGATCGGCGCGGTGATCGGTGAGTTCCAGGCCGGCGAGAGTGGCCTCGGCTACGTCATCACGCAGTACGCGGGCGTCGGTGACACCGCCACCGCGTGGGCGGCGATCATGTTGGTGGCGTTGGTGAGCATCCTGCTCTACTCGGCGCTCGTGCTAACCGAACGGATCGCCCTGCCCTGGGTCCGCGAGACCACCAGCAGTCGCTGACCACACCGGAAACGCGAAGGGCCGGCCTCCCCGCGGGAGGCCGGCCCTTTTCTCGTCGGACCGTCCCGGTCACCGCACCATCGACGACGTTATGTCGATCATGCGGATAACGGGGTGATCGGTGATTGCGTCAACCCGCCAGGCGCCAACGGCCGTTGCGGGCCACCAGCGTGGTGAGCGCCTGCGGCATCAGACCGCTGTGGTTGTCCGGCGTCATTCGGATCGGGCCCGACAGGCCGTCCATCTGGGACGTTTCAAGCACATCCCGAATGCCGGTACGGTTCACCTTTCCGACCTCACCACCGGCACGAAGTTCCGCGTCGGCGATCAGCTGCATGGCGTCCGCCGCGAAGGACGAGGACCCGTTGTATCCGCCGTAGCGTGCGGTGTAGTCCTGGAACCACTGCCGCCGCGCAGCCTTGGCCGGGGTCGTCGCGATCACGTCGTCGATCACCATCGTCTGGGTGAAGATCAGCGTGGCCCGCTCGGTCGCCCTGGCCGCCGCGCCGAGGAAGAGGTCGCCGGCCGCACCCGCGTCGAAGAACAGGGACCCGCGGAAGGTGGTCTGCTGAGCGCTGGTGGCGGCCAGTGTCGCCTGCTCCGGCGGGGTCCAGAAGACCAGCGCGTCGAGCTTGGTCGCCGTGAGCTGTTGGATCTGCTGGCTGACGTCCGTGTCGGTGGTCTTGGCCCGCTGCTCGCGGAGCGTGATGTTGGCCTTGACCAACTCACTGCGGAGTGCGGCCGCGCCCTCCCGGCCATAGTCGTCGTCACTGAAGAGCGCACCGACCTTGCGGATGTTGTTGCGACGCAGTTCCGTGGTCAGTGCGGCGGCGCTGTCCGGGGCGTTGGGGCCGAGCTTGAACACGAAGCGTCGTTCGGCGGCCGGGCTGGCGATGGCACCGGAAGCGGCGAGCGCAATGGTGGGAATCCGCTTCTCGTTGATGGTCCCAACCGCACCGACCGCGCATTCGTTGCAGCCACCCATGATGATGGCACTGACCCGAGAATCGCCGCTGAAGTCGACGATGTTGCGAAGTGACTCGGCCGAGTCGGAACGGTTGTCCTTCACCTTCAGCTCGATCTTCCGGTTGTTCAGTGCCCCGGAGGAGTTCAACTGGTCCCTCTTGAGTTCCAGCGCGCGCTGGTATGCCCGCCCGATGGGGGCGGCGGCGCCGGAGAGTTCGAGGTCGGCAGCGATCACGATCGGACTCGTGTCCTGCTCCGCCCCGCCGAACTGGCAGCCGGTGAGCGTGGTGGCCACTACGGCCGATGCGAGCGCCGCGATGGTCGCGGAGCGGATGGGGCTCAACTCAGTCCTCCAGGTGCGGGCGCGGGCGCTGCCCGGTCACCGCCGCTAATCCGTCCTCAGTGGAAGACGGGATCTCCTCTGCCGTACGGTGTGCGCGAAGCCTGCAAAACCTTGCCAATGGCCGGCGCTGTGGTCAAGCGCGGACCCCGGCAGCACTTTCGGGACGGCCATCCCACATGCTGGGGTAACGCAATGTTTGCAAAAGCTCACTTTGCATACACGCGTGACCACTCAGGAGTTACATGCCCTGTTCAGGGGCTTGCGGAAATGAAGGTATCAGTTGCCCGGATCACGGGATGCGCTCCGTCCGACCGTTTCCTACCTCACTGCGGCTTCCCAAACAGGATCTTCTCTGATGAAATCGCGGCCGTGCCGCGCGTGGTCCCCTCCGCTTACGGCATGGCTCGGCGGGTCAGGTGGGGAAGAAACGACGGAGGCGATGTCGTGAGCACCGGACCGACGACCCTGCCCGCGCTCGGCGACAGCGCCCAGCCCACCCGCCGGCGGATGCCGAGACTGCGGGACGCCCGGATCCGGTCCAAGCTGGCGTTGATCCTGGTCGTCCCGGTGGCGGCGGTGATCGCCCTGGCCACGGTCCGGCTGATCTCCGTTGGTGAGGGTGCCTTCGACGCCACCCGAGCCCGGTCGCTGACGGCCCTCTCCATCGACGTCAGCGCTCTCACCCAGGACCTACAGGCCGAGCGGATGGCCGCCGCGGCCTACCTGGCCACCCCGCAGCAGCCGGCCGACGCGTACAACCTGCGGGTCCGCCAGACGCAGCAGAAGGTGGACGAGTACCGCGCCGAGCGGGGCCGGATCGGCGAGGTGCCGGCGGCCCTGCGGGACCGCCTGGCCACCATCGACGACCACCTCGCCACGCTGGACGGCACCCGGCAGAAGGTGCTCGATCGCCGGCAGATGGCGGTCGCCGAGGCGGTGCTCCGCTACGGGGTCATCCTCACCGACCTGGTCGCCTACGGGGACGGCCTGGCCCAGCTCCCCGGCGACGAGAGCCTGTCGGACAGCCGCCGCGCGGTCTCCGCGTTCGCGCGCGCCAAGGCGTCCGTCGCCGAGGAGGAGGCGGTCGCCTTCACCGCGCTGACGGCGGGCCAACTCGACTCGGAGCAGTTCTCCTCCTTCGTGGCCACGCTTACCAGCCAGCAGGAGGCCCTGGTCGCCTTCTCCCTGGCCGCCGACCCGGTGCAGCGCGCCCTTGTCGACAGCACCGTCTCCGGTGACGCGGTCGGCCTGGCCGACCGGGTCGCCAACGACATCACCCGATCGGTCGGGCAGCGCCCACTGGTCACCGCGCAGGACGCCACCGCCGCCATCGGCGCCGTCAACGACCTGATGCGCTGGGCCGAGATCCAACTGCAGGACCGGCTGCTCCAGCAGGCCGACCAGGCCCGCTCGGACGTCATCCGGCAGGCCGCGATCGAGTCGATCCTGGTGCTGCTGACCCTGATCATCGCCGTGTCGCTGGCCGTGGTGCTGGCCCGCTCGCTCAACCACTCGCTGCGCCGGCTTCGTGAGGGTGCCCTCTCGGTGGCCAACCACGATCTGCCCGACGCGGTGCGGCGGCTGCAGACCATGGGCAGCGTGGGCGACGGCGGAGTGGAGGAGATCGTCCGCCAGGTGCGCGACCCGATCCAGCTCAACACCCGCGACGAGGTCGGCCAGGTGGCGTTGGCCTTCAACGTCGTCCACCGCGAGGCGGTGCGGGTCGCCGCCGAGCAGGCCGCGTTGCGGACCAGCGTCTCGGCGATGTTCCTCAACCTGGCACGTCGTAGTCAGACCCTGGTCGACCGGATGATCGGCGAGCTGGACGCGATCGAGCGCGGCGAGGAGGACCCGAAGCGGCTCGCGCAGCTCTTCGAGCTTGACCACCTGGCCACTCGAATGCGCCGCAACGACGAGAACCTGCTGGTCCTGGCCGGCGCCGACTCCGCCGTACCGCGCCGCGACGACGCGCTTGTCGTGGACGTGCTGCGCGCCGCCCAGTCCGAGGTCGAGCTCTACAACCGCATCGAGTTCGGCACGGTGGACACCGACATCTCGGTGGCCGCGCACGCCGTCAACGACGTCGTACGCCTCGTCGCCGAACTGCTCGACAACGCCACCCGCTTCTCCCCGCCGAACACCACTGTGGTCGCCGACGGCCGCCGGATCCGCGACTACGTGCTGATCCAGATCGAGGACCGTGGGCTCGGCCTCACCGACGAGCAACTCGACTCGCTCAACCGCCGGCTGGCGGCCCCGCCGAGCGTCGACGTCGCCGCGTTCCGGCTGATGGGTCTGGCCGTGGTCAGTCGGCTCGCCTCCCGCTACGGCATCCGGGTGGAGCTGCGGCGCAACGTCGAGGGCGGCACCGTCGCCCAGGTGACGTTGCCCGCCACCACCGTGGTGCTGCCCAGCAGCCGGGGCCGTGACCAGGTGCTCACCCGACCGCGTCAGCCGATGGCCGTGGAGCAGACGCCGCTCACCCCGTCGGGTCACAGCGAGCAGTTCGCCGGTGCCGCGACCGCGGCGGCGACCCTGCCCGACCAGTGGCGCACCAACACGCCGGCTCCCGCCCAGTGGCAGTCCCCGCTGGACTCGCGGGACACCACCCCCGCCGTCCAGGCGGGTGGCTTCGCCGCTACCCGTTCGCCGGCACCGGCCGCCCCGACACCCGTCGCCCCGCTCCCGCCGACGCGTCCCGCGTACGGCACCAGCGCGGGTGGCCCGGCGGGCGGCCCGACAGTGGCCTACCCGACCATCGATCCGCTGCCCCGGCGCGGCTCGACCGCGGAGGCCGCGGACGGCCGCGGCGCTTCCGGTCTGCCGGTCGGCCCGGTCGCCGGCGCCGGCACGGTGGCACCGCCGCCCGCGCCGTCGGTGCCCGCCACACCGGTCACCAACCGGCCCGACTTCCCGGCCGAGGCGCCGATCTTCCGGGAGATGGAGGCGGTCTGGTTCCGGTCGCACGGCGACGACGCCACCGCGATCTTCACCCGGCCGACGTTCGACGAGCCGCCAGCGCCCGCCGCTGGGGCCGACGCCGGCATGCGCACGGGCAGCAGCGGCCAGCCGAGTGCCGCGTCCGCGCCGCCCACGGCACCGGCCCGACCGCCCCTGCCGACCCGCACGCCGGGCAGCTCCAACACCGACGGCACCACCACGCCGGGCATCGGGGGCCGTGGCAGCGCGACCACCGGCGGGCTCGGCACACCACCGTCGTACGCGCCGCCGCCGGCCGCCCGGCCGACACCGGCCGCGCCCGCCGCTCCCGCCGCGCCCCCCGTCGACCCGGATGCCTGGCGCACGGCAGCGGACGAGGGCTGGTCCCGGGCCAGCCGGGCAGCCGAGCCGGCTCCCGCCGGAACCACCCGCTCCGGACTGCCCAAGCGGGTGCCGCAGGCGCAGCTCGTGCCGGGTGGCATCGAACCGAAGAGCGGCCGGGACCGCAGCCGGCGGACCCCCGATGAAGTACGCGGTCTGTTGTCGGCCTACCACCGCGGTGTACAACGTGGTCGGACGGCCGGAACGGACCTGAACAGCACCTCGACCAAGGAGAGCCGATGAACAGGCCAGCTGCCATGCAGGACATGGGTTGGCTGCTCACCAACTTCGCCGACAGCGTGGCGGGCATCGCCCACGTGGTGGCGGTGTCCGCCGACGGGCTGCTGCTCGCGTCCTCCCGGGATCTGCCGGCGGACCGGGCCGACCAGCTCGCCGCGATCACCTCCGGCGTGGTGAGCCTGACCGAGGGCGCTGCCCGGATGTTCAGCGCGGGCGGGGTGTTGCAGACAGTCATCGAGATGGACAGCGGATACCTCTTCCTGATGTCGATCAGCGACGGGTCGTCGATGGCCGTACTGGCCGCGCGCAGCTGCGACGTGGGCCAGGTGGGTTACGAGATGGCGCTGCTGGTCGAGCGGGTGGGTGCCGCGCTGGTGCCGCTGCCGCGCGACGCGGTGCGCTCGTAGCACGGAGAGAACGGCGCTCGGCCACGCGCCGAGTCAGGAAGGGGAGGCGGCACACACCGGCTCCGCAGGGGACGAGGAGGTGATCGGGGATGGACCAACGGCGCGCTGACCCGCGTGGCGCGCTGGTGCGTCCGTACGCGGTCACCCGGGGTCGTACCGAGCCTCGGCAGGACATCGCCCTGGAGGCAGTCCTCACCGCGTCCCCCACCCAGGTTGCCGAGTCCCGCTTCGCCGGGCATGACAAGCACCGCATCGCCACGGTCTGTGAGGGCCGAGCACAGTCGCTGGCGGAGATCGCCGCGTACACCCGGATGCCGCTGGGCGTCGCCCGGGTGTTGGTCGCCGACATGGTGGCCGAGAGCCTGCTGACGTTACACACTGCTGCTCCCGCCGAGGGGTTCGAGGAGCGGATGGAACTGCTTGGAAGGGTGCTAAGTGGACTTCGCAGGCTATGACCCCGCTGGGGGGCGGCCAGGCCGGGGAATCGTCTCCGCGAAGATCGTCGTCGCGGGCGGTTTCGGCGTCGGCAAGACAACACTGGTCGGGGCGATCTCCGAGATCACACCGCTGACCACCGAGGCGTTGATGACCGCGGCGGGTGTCGGCATCGACGACCCGTCCAAGGTGCCGGGCAAGGAGACCACCACGGTCGCCATGGACTTCGGCCGGATCACGATGGCCCAGGACCTGATCCTGTACCTCTTCGGTACACCCGGTCAGACCCGGTTCTGGTTCATGTGGGACGAGATCATCCGAGGTGCGGTGGGTGCCGCCGTGCTGGTGGACACGCGCCGGATCACCGACGCGTTCGCCCCGCTGGACTACTTCGAGAACCGCAACCTGCCGTACGTGGTGGCGCTGAACCGGTTCGACGGTGCTCCCCAGTACGAGCTGGAGGAGGTCCGCGAGGCGCTGGCCATCTCGCCGCAGGTGCCGCTGGTGATGACCGACGCCCGACACCGGGACTCGGTCAAGCAGGTGTTGGTGACTGTCGTCGAGCACGCCATGCTGCGCCTCCAGGCGGAGCACGGGCGGGGCTTCCCCACGCCGGTCGGCTGATACGTGCCGTCACGGCCGGCGCCCACCGGCCGGCCGTGACGCGTCAGTCGACGCGCAGCCGGTAGCCGCGCTTCACGATCGTCTGCACCACGCGCGGCGCGCGCAGGCCAGCCCGCAGGCGCGCCACCGCCATCTCCACGGCATGCTCGTCCGCGCCCCGGGGCAGTGTCCGCAGCAGCGCCGTGCGGGACAGCACCCGGCCGGGGGACTGGGCCAACGCCCGCAGCACCGCCATCGGGGCGGGGGCGAGCGGCCGCAACTCGCCGTCGATCACCGCCGCGTGCCCGCGCAGCGTGAGCAGATGCCCGCCGGCCTTGAACGTCACGGTCCGGCGGGGCAACTCGTCGACGATGGTCCGCACCAGAGCGCCCAGTCGGGCCCGGCCCGGCGCACTCACCGGCACCCCGCGCCGCAGCAGCGGCTCGGCGGTCACCGCGCCGACGCAGCTGGCCAGGACGTCAGTGCGGAACGCGGACAGCACCGTGTCGGTACGGTCCCCGGCCGCGCGCAGGAGGGCCTCCACCGCGGGCGCCGAGGTGAAGGTCACCGCGTCGACCAACCGGCCGGTGATCAGGTCGATCAACCGGTGCAGCGGCGCCGGGTCGGTCGGCGGGGCCCACCGGTAGACCGGCACCTCGATCACCGTGGCGCCGGCCGCCTCCAGCGCGAGAGTGCAGTCGGGCTGCCGCTCACCGTGCAGCTGCATGGCGATCACCTGCCCGGCCACGCCGCGCCGGCGCAGGTGGTCGACGACCTCGTCGCAGCTCTCCGAGGACGGTGACCACTGGTCGTGCAGCCCGGCCGCACGAATCGCACCGCGCGCCTTCGGGCCGCGGGCCACCACGTACGAGTTGGTCAGCACCGAACGCAGCGGTTCCGCCAGCCCCCAGCCCTCGGCCGCCTCCAGCCAGCCGCGCATGCCGATGCCGGTGTTGGCCATCAGGATGTCCGGTGGTTGGTCGAGGCAGGCGCGGGTCGCCTCGCGCAGCTCGGTGTCGTCGGACAGCGGCACGATCCGCAACGCCGGGGCGAGCACCACCCGCGCACCACGCCTTTCGAGCAGCGCCGCCAACTCGTCGCGCCGCCGGTCGGCGGTCACCCCGATGGTGAAGCCCGCCAATTCCTCCCGCATCAACCCTCCTGTCGCAGCCGCACCTCGACCAGCCCGTCGCGGCAGCGCACGTCGTGCCGCCGGACGGTCACCCCCGGCAGGTCGAGGCAGTCCCCGCTGCGCAGGTCGTACACCTGCTTGTGCAGCGGTGAGGCGACCGTCGGCACCCCGCCACGGCTGCCGACGATGCCCCGGGACAGCACGTACGCCCCGGAGACCGGGTCGCGGTTGTCGATCGCGAACAGCTCGTCCGCGGTCCGGAAGAGGGCGACCTGCACCCCGTCGACCAAGGCGGCGACGCCCCGGTCCGGCTCCAACCGGTCGAGGAGACACACGGTGGTCCAGGTCAGCGTGAGGGTCTGGGTCATCGCCGTACCTCCGGTAGGCCGAGGGTGACCGGTTGCCGACGGTGCCCGTTCGTCGGCTCGGATCCGGTCGGGGGGTGGTCGCGTACGGGCACCGGCTGGCCGCGTTCCCGGCCGAAGGTGATCGACGGGTCGGGCACGTCGGGAGCGTTGACGAAGGAGGTGTAGCGGCGCAGCCGATCCGGGTCGTCGAGCACGTCGCGCCACTCGTCGGAGTACGTCGCCACGTGTCGGGCCATCGCCGCGTCCAGCTCGGCGCAGAGCCCCAGCGAGTCGTCCACGATCACCGCGCGCAGGTGGTCCAGACCGCCGTCCATCGCCTCGACCCAGCCGGCGGTGCGTTGCAGCCGGTCGGCGGTGCGGATGTAGTAGATCAGGAACCTGTCGATCAGCGTGATCAGCGCCTCGGTGGACAGGTCGGTGGCGAACAGGTCGGCGTGCCGGGGTCGGAATCCGCCGTTGCCACCGACGTAGAGATTCCAGCCGGTCTCGGTGGCGATGATGCCGAAGTCCTTGCTGCGTGCCTCGGCGCACTCGCGGGCGCAACCGGAGACCGCGGACTTGAGCTTGTGCGGGGCGCGCAGCCCCCGATAGCGCAGCTCCAACGCGATGGCCAGCCCCACCGAGTCCTGTACGCCGTAACGGCACCAGGTCTCGCCCACGCAGGACTTCACGGTGCGCAGCGCCTTGCCGTACGCGTGGCCGGACTCGAAACCGGCGTCCACCAGGCGCCGCCAGATCTGCGGCAACTGCTCCACCCGGGCACCGAACAGGTCGATCCGCTGCCCGCCGGTGATCTTCGTGTAGAGCTGGAAGTCCCGGGCGACCTCGCCGATCACGATCAGCTTCTCCGGGGTGATCTCGCCGCCCGGTATCCGGGGCACCACCGAGTAGCTGCCGTCGCGTTGCAGGTTGGCCAGGAAGTGGTCGTTGGTGTCCTGCAACGACGCCTGCTCACCGTCGAGCACGTGCCCGCTGCCCAGCGACGCGAGGATCGACGCCACCACCGGCTTGCAGATGTCGCAGCCGCGCCCCCGACCGTGCTCGGCGATGAGCTGGGAGAAGGTGCGGATGCCGCGCACGCGGACGATCTCGAACAGCTCCCGCCGGCTGACGTCGAAGTGCTCGCAGAGCGCGCGGGACTGCTCCACCCCGGCCGCGTCCAGGAGCTGCTTGAGCATCGGCACACAGGAGCCGCAACTGGTGCCGGCCCTGGTGCACGCCTTCAACGCCGGCACGTCGGCACAGCCGTCGGCGATGGCGGCGTCCACGTCGCCACGGGTCACCGCGTTGCAGGAGCAGACCTGGGCGGCGGCGGGCAACGCGCCGGCGTCCGCGCCACCGCCCTCCGGGGCGAGCAACGCCAGCGGCGCGGCCGGCAGCGGACCGCCCACGCTGGCCCGCAGCGTCGGGTACGCGCTGGCGTCGCCGACCAGCACCCCACCGAGCAGGGTGTGCGCGTCGTCGGAGAGGACCAGCTTCGCGTAGACCCGGGTGGCCGGGTCGGTGAACGTGACGTCCAGGCAGCCCGGGGTCGTGCCGTGGGCGTCACCGAACGAGGCCACGTCGACGCCGAGCAGCTTGAGCTTGGTGGCGGTGTCCGCGCCCGGGAAGGTCGCCGCGCCACCGACCAGCCGGTCGGCCACCACCTCGGCCGTCGCGTACCCCGGCGCGACCAGGCCGTGGCAGGTGCCGTCGACAGCCGCGCACTCACCGACCGCCCAGATCCGCTCGTCGGCGCTGCGGCACGTCTCGTCGACGAGCACCCCACCGCGCGGACCCACCGGCAGACCGGACGTCCGGGCCAGCTCGTCGCGTGGCCGGATGCCGGCGGCCACCACCACCAGCTCGGCGTCGACCGCGCTGCCGTCGGAGAGTTCCAGGGCGGCGACCGCGCCGTCCGGGCCGGGCCGGATCGCCGTGGTGGCCACTCCGAGATGGGTTCGTACGCCCAGGTCGTCGACGTAGCGGCGGAGCATCGCACCGCCGGCCTGGTCCACCTGCACGGGCATCAACCGGGGCGCGAACTCGACCACGTCGGTGCTCAGGCCGAGCAGCCGCAGTGCGTTCGCCGCCTCCAGACCGAGCAGCCCACCGCCGATCACCGCGCCGACCCGCCGGCCCTGCGCGTACTCCCGGATGGCCGCCAGGTCGTCCAGGGTCCGGTAGACGAACACGCCGGGCAGGTCGGCCCCGGGCACCGGCGGCACGAACGGGTACGACCCGGTGGCCAACACCAGCGCGTCGTAGCGGTACTCGCCCACGGCGGTGGTCACCACCTGCCGCTCCCGGTCGAGGGCGGTGACCGGCTCACCGAGGCGCAGCCGCACCCCCTCGTGCGGGGTGTGCACGTTGAGCTCGTCCTCGCTCACCCCGTCGAAGTACGCCGAGAGCCGCACCCGGTCGTACGCCGGACGCCCCTCCTCGGCCAGCACGGTCACACGCCAGTGCCCCTGCGGGTCCCGGGCGCGCAGCGCGTCGACGAAACGCTGACCGACCATGCCGTTACCGATGACGACCAGTTCGCCGCCGTTCATCGCGTCACCTCCACCGATTCCGCTTGGCTGAGCCAGTCGACGATGCCGCCCACCGCGTCGCGGCAACCGCCGCATCCGGTGCCGGCCCGGGTCGCGGCCGACACCGCGTCGACCGTGCGGGCGCCGGAGCGCCAACTGCGTACCAGAGCGCCCTTGCTCACCGAGTTGCACTGACAGATCGTGGCCCCGTCCGGCATCAGTGCCGGTGACGCGGCAGGTGTCGCGCCAACCGTGCCGAGTGCCCGGCCCAGCAGGAGTGCCCGCCGGTCGGTCGGCACGGGGTGGCCGCGGTCGAAGAGCTGGATCACCGTGCCGACGGCCGGGTTGTCGCCGAGCAGGATCGCGCCGACCAGCCGCTCGTCCTGGATCCGCAACCGGGCGTACGTGCCCCGGCTCGGGTCGGCGAAGGTCAGCTCCTCACCCGGCCCACCGCCCACCGCGTCACCCATCGAGGCCAGATCGATCCCGGCGGCCTTGAGTCGGGTCACCACCGGCCGGGGTCGGTAGCGGGCCAGCGGGTCCGTCCCGCTGAGCACGTCGGCGAGCACCCGGGCCTGGGCCCAGGCGGGTGCGACAAGCCCGGTGAGCACTCCGTCGTGCTCGGCGCAGTCGCCGATCGCCGAGATGAACCGGTCGCTGGTGCGGAGCCGGTCGTCCACGATCACGCCACGGCCGACGCTCAGCCCGGCCTCCTGCGCCAGGGCGGTGTCCGGGCGGACGCCGCAGGAGAGCACCAGCAGGTCGGCGTGCAGCGTCTGACCGTCGGCCAGGTCGAGGCGTACGCCGGTGGCGTCCGCGGCCACGCCGATCGCCGGCACCGCCAGTTGGATGGTGACGCCGAGACCGGCGAGCGTGCCGGCGAGCACCGCACCGGCCGCCGGGTCGAGCTGCCGTTCCATCAGGTGCCCCCGGGGGTGCACCACGGTCGTGGTCAACCCGCGGGTGGCCAGGCCGCGGGCGGCCTCCAACCCGAGCAGGCCGCCGCCGAGCACCAGCGCGCTGCGCGCGCCGTCCGCCGCGGCGAGGATCCGTCGGCAGTCGTCCAGGGTCCGGAAGGGGACCACCCGCTCCGGCAGGTCGGCCGGGTCGAGGCCGGGCAGTGGCGGCACCACCGCCCGCGCCCCGGTGGCCAGCACCAGGTGGTCGTAGCCGATGCGTTCGCCGTCGGCGGTGTGGACCTCCCGGGCGGACCGGTCGACCCCGGTCACCGGGACGCCGGTGCGCAGGTCGATGCCGTGCCCGGCGGCCTCGGTCAGCTCCACGTCCGGCTCGTCGACCCGGCCGGCCAGCAGGGTGGAGAGCATGATCCGGTTGTACGCCCGGTGCGGCTCCGCCCCGAGCACGGTGACCTTCCGGTCGCCCTCCCGGGCGTGCAGCTCTCCGGCGAGGCGGGCACCCGCCATCCCGTTGCCGACGATCACCACCCGGGCGGTCATGCCTTCTCCACCCGGACCGCGCAGATCTTGAATTCGGGCATCCCGGAGATCGGGTCGACCGCGTCGTTGGTCACCGAGTTGGCCCGCCCGGCCCCCGCGTAGTGGAACGGGGCGAACACCGTGTCCGGTCGGATCCCGGCGCTGAGTCGGGCCGGGGCGCACAACTCACCGCGCCGCGAGGTGACCCGCACCGGGTCACCGTCGTCGACGCCCAGCCGGGCGGCCAGGTCGGGGTGCAGCTCGACGAATGCCTCACCGGCAGCGCGGCGTAGCGCGGCCACCCGGCGGGTCTGGGTGCCGGACTGGTACTGCGCCAGCACGCGGCCGGTGGTGAAGTGCAGCGGGTACGCGGCGCTGACCTCCTCGGCGGCGGGCCGGTGGTCGACGGGGTGGAACCGGGCTCGGCCGTCCGGGGTGGCGAACCGGTCGGCGAAGAGCCGTGGCGTGTCCGGCCCGTCCTCGCTCGGGCAGGGCCAGTAGACGCCGTCGTCGGCGTCGATCCGGGCCCAGCTGATGCCGGCGTAGTCGGCGGCCCCGCCGCCCGAGGCGCGGCGCAACTCGGCGAAGACGGCGGCCGGGTCGGCCGGGAACCGCGCCGCCGCGACGTCGGCGTCCGTTGCTTCGGCGGTCGCCAGTCGCGCCGCGAGGTCGGAGATGATGGCCAGGTCGGTCCGGACGTCCGGCGGGGGTGGGCGGAGCGCGCGCCGACGCAGTACCCGACCCTCCAGGTTGGTCATGGTGCCGTCCTCCTCGGCCCACTGCGCGGTGGGCAGCACCACGTCCGCGAGCGCGGCCGTCTCGGAGAGCAGCAGGTCCGCGACGACCAGCAGGTCGAGGTCGCGCAGCCGGCCCTCGATCCGTGCCGCCCGGGGGGCGGAGATCACCGGGTTCGAGCCGAACACCAGCAACGCCCGCGGGCCGGCCGGTGTGCCGAGCGAGTCGAGCAGTTGGTAGGCCGGCACACCGGGACCGGGCAACTCGTCGGCCGACACTCCCCAGACGCCCGCCACATGCTCACGGGCCACCGGGTCGTCGATCTTCCGGTAGCCGGGGAGCTGGTCGGCCTTCTGCCCGTGCTCCCGCCCGCCCTGGCCGTTGCCCTGGCCGGTGAGACAGCCATACCCCGAACCGTCGCGGCCGGGCAGGCCGAGGGCGAGGGCGAGATTGACGTACGCGCTGACCGTGTCCACGCCCTTGGCGTGCTGCTCGGCGCCCCGAGCGGTCAGGATGATCACTCGACCGCCGGTGCCCAGCGCGCGGGCGGTCGCCTCCAGGTCGGCCACCGGCACTCCGGAGAGTTGTTCCGCGCGGGCCGGCCACCAGGCGGCGACGCTGCGACGGACCGCCTCGAACCCGGAGGTGCGTTCGGCCACGTACTCCCGGTCGACCCAACCCTCGGTGAGTGCGATGTGCAGCAGCGCGTTGGCCACCGCGAGATCGGTGCCGGGCAGTGGTTGCAGGTGCAGGTCGGCCTGGCGGGCGGTGGCGGTGACCCGGGGGTCGACGACGATCAACTGACCCCCGTTGCCGCGCTGCTCGGTGAGCCAGCGCACCAGCGGCGGCATGGTCTCCGCCGGGTTCGCGCCGACCAGCAGCAACGTGTCGGCCCGGCCCAGGTCGGAGAGCGGGAACGGCAGCCCTCGGTCGATGCCGAAGGCGCGCATCCCGGCGGCTGCCGCCGAGGACATGCAGAACCGTCCGTTGTAGTCGATGTGCCGGGTGCGGAGCCCGATCCGGGCGAACTTCCCCAACGCGTACGCCTTCTCGTTGGTCAGGCCGCCGCCGCCGAAGACGGCGACCGCGTCCCGGCCGGCCTCGTTCTGGACGGCGCGGATGCCCGCCACGACCCGGTCGAGGGCGACGTCCCAGCTTGCCGGGTGCAGCGCACCGGTGGCGGGGTCGCGCACCAGGGGTGTGGTCAGCCGCTCCGGGTGGTCGAGTAGTTCGGCGGAGGTCCAGCCCTTCTGGCAGAGCCCACCCCGGTTGGTGGGGAACTGGCGGGGGTGGACCGTCACCCCGGTGTCGTCCTCGCGTAGCACCATCCCGCACTGAAGCGCGCAGTACGGACAGTGCGTCGCCACCTGTCGGGGTATGCCCCCCGATCGAGTTGCCGACCGTGCACCGTCTGTCATGTCGGCAAAGCGTGCCGCCAGGCGGTTTCCGGTCCGGGTCCCTTCTGTTTCGGTCCTGTCAAGTGCGCCTCACACCGCACGGGGGCAGCGGGCGTGGCGGGTGGGTGGTGTCGGCCGACCTGCCGTTCGCCGTCCGTGGCCCGAGCCGCCACGTCCCACGCAGCGGGCGGTGGGGTGCCTGTCCCGCTCCTCTCGCTTACTATGTGGGAAAATCGTCTCATTAAATGGGAGTACGCGATGAGCGTGGTGGACGTCTTCGACGCGGTGGCCGGCACGTATGACGAGGCACGACGGCGACTGATTCCCTGCTTCGACGCCTTCTACGGCACCGCCGTCCAGGTGGCCGCCCCACCGCTGCGCGCCGCGCTCGCCGCCGGGCGTACCCCGGAGGTGTTGGATCTGGGCGCCGGCACCGGGCTGCTCTCGCTGCTGCTCGCCGCGGCGGTGCCCGGAGTCCGGCTGACCCTGGTGGACGGAGCGCCGGCGATGCTCGCGCGCGCCACCGGGCAACTGCGTGACCGGGACGTGCCGCACCGGTCCGTGCTGGCCGACCTGTCCGGCGAGCTGCCGCCGGGCCGGTACGACGCGGTGGTCAGCGCGCTGGCGATCCACCACCTGGACGACGCCGGCAAGCAGGCGCTCTACCGGCGGGCCGCCGCCGCGCTGGCACCGGGCGGGGTGTTCGTCAACGCCGAGCAGGTCGCCGGGCCGACCCCGGAGCTGGAGCGGCGCTACGACGAGGTGTGGATGGAACGGATCGCCGAGCTGGGCGCGTCCCCCGAGGAGATCGCCGGTTCCCGGGGGCGGATGCGGCACGACCTGCCGGCGACCGTCACCGACCAGTGCCGGTGGTTGGCCGAGGCCGGTCTGGTCGACGTCGACTGTTACTTCAAGGAGTGGCGGTTCGCGGTGTTCGGCGGCCGGGCCCGGTGAGAGCTGCCGGAATGGGCGTTTGGACACCCGTGGTCGAGTCGGCCTGCGCGGGATGACTGGTGGTCATACCGCTGGGTAGTCTCAGCGGCATGACTGCCAAGGTGACTCTGTCGTTTACCGACGAGACGATCGAGGAGGCGCGGCGGTTCGCCAAGCGCGAGGGGCTGTCGCTCTCCGCCTGGATGGACCAGGCCGCCCGCGAGAAGGCGCTGCGCGAGGTCTTCACCGCGCACGCCGCCGCCGTGGGCCGCGCCGGTCTGGACCTGGAGTCCGCCGCTCTCGCCGACGCCCGCGAGGTGGGCATGGTCAACGACCTGCTCTCCGGCGGACGACCGCGTGCTGCGTAGGGGAGAGGTCTGGCGCATCGAGGGCGCCCGGGAACGCCTCGGCCTCGTGATCAGCTCGGACGTCTACAACTCCACCGACGTGCCCATCGTGATCGTCGTCGAGGTGGTCGAGGAGTCGCTGCTACGCGACTCGCCGCTCGCCGTGTCGATGGGCCGGTACGTGGTGATGCCCGACCGCATCTCCTCGCCGATGAAGAAGTGGTTCACCGACTGCGTGGACGTCGCCGACACCGACACCATGCTCCGGGTCGGCCGCGCGCTGCGCATCCTCCAACAGCTCTGAGCGGGCCCGGGCGGCACGCGCTCACGATCGCCGCCGGCCCGTGGTGCGGTCCCCGTTTCCGGGCCGACCCAGGACGGGCACTGCCAGGTAACCAGGCGTTCCTAGCGTTTCTCCTCGTCACATCGACGAGAAGGAGCCGCCGTGAGCACGCTCACCAGCACCGCAGTCACCGCCGCGCCGCCGGCCGCCACCGCGCGCGGGCGGCGGCTCGACGACTGGCGTCCCGAGGACCCCGAGTTCTGGCAGACGACGGGCGCGCCGATCGCCCGGCGCAACCTCTGGGTCTCGATCTTCGCCGAGCACGTCGGCTTCTCGGTGTGGAGCCTCTGGTCGGTGACCGTGCTCTTCCTCGGCCCCGCGTACGGCATCGACCCGGCCGGGAAGTTCCTGCTCACCGCCATCCCGGCGGCGCTGGGGGCGGTGTTGCGGCTGCCCTACACGCTGGCGGTGGCCCGCTTCGGCGGGCGGCGTTGGACGACCATCAGCGCCCTGCTGTTGCTGGTGCCCACGGTGCCGATGACGGTGTTGCTGGAGCCCGGGGTGTCCTACACCACCCTGATGGTGCTCGCCTGCCTCACCGGCGTCGGTGGCGGCAACTTCGCCTCCTCGATGGCGAACATCAACCTGTTCTACCCGCAGCGGCTCAAGGGTCGGGCCCTCGGGCTCAACGCCGGGGGTGGCAATCTCGGCGTACCCGCGGTGCAGTTGGTCGGGCTGGCGGTCCTCGCCACCGCCGGTGCCGCGTACCCCCGGTTGGTCCCGGCGGTCTACCTGCCGCTGATCGTGCTGGCCGCGCTGGCCGCGACCCGCTGGTTGGACACCGTGCCCGGGGCGCGCAACGAGCCGGGCGCGCTGCGCGAGGCGGCCCGCAACCCGCACACCTGGGTCATGTCGCTGCTCTACATCGGCACCTTCGGCTCGTTCATCGGGTTCGGGTTCGCCTTCGGCCAGGTGCTCCAGCTCCAGTTCGCCGAGCGGTTCCCCACCCCGGTCGACGCCGCCTGGCTGACCTTCCTCGGCCCGCTGATCGGCTCGCTGATCCGGCCGCTGGGCGGGCACCTCGCCGACCGGCTGGGCGGCTCCCGGGTGACCTTCTGGAACTTCGTGGCGATGGCCGCCGGCGCGGGCACCGTCCTGTACGCGGCCCGGGAGCAGTCGTTCGGGCTCTACCTGGCCGGGTTCCTCTCCCTCTTCGTCTTCTCCGGCATCGGCAACGGCTCCACCTACAAGATGATCCCGGCGATCTTCCGGGCCCGGGCGGCGGAGTCGGTGGCCGACGGCCGGCGCGATCCGGAGGAAGCCGCTCGTTGGGCGCGGCGGATGACCGGCGCGTTGATCGGCATCGCGGGTGCGATCGGCGCCTCCGGTGGGGTGCTCGTCAACATCGCGTTCCGCCAGTCGTTCCTCGGCTCCGGCAACGCCGACGCCGCCTACGTGGCCTTCATCGGCTGGTACGCGCTGTGCTTCGCGGTCACCTGGGTCGTCTACCGTCGTCCGGGTGCCGACCGGCTCGCCGGAGTGTGAGCTGGGCCACGGTCGGCGGGCCGCCGGGCGGCACCGCACCCCCGTTTTGACCTGCGGACACCGCGCCGGGTATCGTTGCCTGCTGTTGTACGACATCCAGAGGCGTGCCCTATCAGGTACGCTTGGTCGTTCGTGCGCGCTGGTCCGGCCTGCAAGATCTGGTCACCTCGGCGCGCGACCCCAGACCGACGACGAGACAAGGTAGACCTGTGCGTACGTACAGCCCGAAGCCGGGTGAGATCGAGCGTCAGTGGCACGTCATCGACGCCTCTGATGTCGTGCTGGGCCGCCTGGCCACCCACGCCGCCACGTTGCTGCGTGGTAAGCACAAGCCGACTTTCGCGCCGCACGTCGACACGGGCGACTTTGTCGTCATCGTGAACGCGGGCAAGGTTGCGTTGACCGGCAACAAGCGCCAGACCAAGGTTGCTTACCGCCACTCCGGTTACCCGGGTGGTCTGAAGCAGATCGGCTACGACGAGCTGCTGACCAAGCGCCCCGAGCGGGCCATCGAGCTGGCTGTGAAGGGGATGCTCCCGCACAACAAGCTCGGCCGTCAGCTGATCAAGAAGCTGAAGGTGTACGCCGGTGCCGAGCACCCGCACCTCGCGCAGCAGCCGGTGCCGTTCGAGATCAAGCAGATCGCGCAGTGAGCGCGGGCGAAGGAAGCAGCATGACCGACATCACCACCGAGACCGAGGTTGCCCCGGAAGCCCCTGAGGCCACCGAGGCGCCCGCGCCAGTCGCCCGCGCGCCTCGTGGTGACCGGCCGATCCAGACCGTGGGCCGCCGCAAGGAGGCCATCGTCCGGGTCCGTCTCGTCCCGGGCACCGGCAAGATCACCTGCAACGGCCAGGACCTCGAGGCGTACTTCCCGAGCAAGGTGCACCAGCAGCTCATCAAGGACCCGCTGGTCACCGCCGAGAAGCTTGAGGCGTTCGACGTCATCGCCAACCTGCGTGGCGGCGGCACCACCGGCCAGGCCGGTGCGCTGCGGCTCGGCATCGCCCGCGCGCTGATCGTCAACGAGCCCGATGACCGTCCGGCCCTGAAGAAGGCCGGCTTCCTCACCCGGGACGCCCGGGTCAAGGAGAGCAAGAAGTACGGCCTCAAGAAGGCCCGTAAGGCTCCCCAGTACTCGAAGCGCTGATCTTTTCCAGCGCGTTGTACTTCTGACGGACGGCCGGTTCGCCTCCCCCCGATTCGGGGGAGGCAGCCGGCCGTTTCGCTTTCTCCACTTCGGCAGCGCACCACGGAGGTTGGCGGGTATGGGTCGGTTGTTCGGCACGGACGGCGTACGCGGGCGGGCAAACGCGGATCTCACCCCGGAGTTGGCGCTGGCGCTCGCGGTGGCCGCCGCGCACACGCTCGCCGAGACGGACCGCAGCCATCCGCCGCTGGCCGTCGTGGGCCGCGACACCCGGGCCAGTGGCGAGATGCTGGAGGCCGCCGTGGTCGCCGGCCTGACCAGCGCCGGTGCCAACGTGGTGCGGGTCGGCGTGCTGCCCACCCCCGCGGTGGCGTTCCTCACCGCCGAGGCCAAGGCCGACCTCGGCGTGGTGCTCTCCGCGTCACACAACCCGATGCCGGACAACGGCATCAAGCTCTTCGCCGCCGGCGGACACAAGTTGCCCGACGAGATCGAGATGAAGATCGAGGCCGCCGTGGAGGCCAACGCCACCACCGCCTGGGACCGGCCGACCGGCGCCGGCATCGGCCGGGTGCACGACCTGCTCGACGGTGCCGACCACTACGTCCAGCACCTGGTCGGGGCCGTGCCGCACCGGCTGGACGGGATCAAGGTCGTGGTCGACTGCGCCAACGGCGCCGCCGCCGAGGTCGCTCCGGTCGCCTACCGGGAGGCCGGCGCGGAGGTCGTGGCGATCCACGCCGAGCCGAACGGGCTGAACATCAACGACGAGTGCGGCTCCAATCACATCGAGGCGTTGCGCGAGGCCGTGGTCCAGCACGGCGCCCACCTGGGCATCGCCCACGACGGCGACGCCGACCGGATCGTGGCGGTCAGCGCCGACGGTGACGAGGTCGACGGCGACCAGGTGATGGCGATTCTCGCGCTGGCCATGCGGGATGCCGGCACGCTCACCCAGGACACCCTGGTCGCGACAGTGATGAGCAACCTCGGCCTGCGACTGGCCATGTCCGCGCAGGGCATCCGGCTGATCGAGACCAAGGTCGGCGACCGGTACGTCCTGGAGGCCCTGCGCGCCTCCGGGCTGGCGCTCGGCGGCGAGCAGAGCGGCCACATCGTCATGCCCGCGCACGCCACCACCGGCGACGGCGTGCTCACCGGCCTGCACCTGATGGCCCGGATGGCCGCTACCGGTCAGTCGCTCGCCGAGTTGGCCTCGGTGGTCACCAAGCTGCCCCAGGTGCTGATCAACGTGCCGGTCGGCGACCGGACCGTCGGCGCCGCCGCACCCGCTGTCCGGGCCGCGGTCGAGCGGGCCGAGGCGGAGCTGGGCGAGACCGGTCGGGTGCTGCTGCGCCCGTCGGGCACCGAGCCGCTGGTCCGGGTGATGGTCGAGGCCGCCACCGAGCAGACCGCCCGCGAGGTCGCCGAGCGCATCGCCGAGCTGGTCCGCACCGCCAGCCCCGTCGCCTGACACCCCGAGCCGGCCACCCGCTCGTCCGTGTCGGCCACGTCCTCGCCGTCGCTGAGGTCGAGATCTTCGATCACCCGGCCGGCCGGCTGACCGCGCCGGTCCGTGGGTCCCGTGCGGCCGGCTGACCGCGCGGGTCGGCACCGCGCCGGTCCGTGGCGCCTGTGCGGCCCGTGCGGCCGGCTGACCGCGCGGGTCGGCACCGCGCTGGTCCGTGGCCTCTGTGCGGCCCGTGCGGCCGGCTGACCGCGCCGGCCGGCATCGCGCCGGTCAGTGGCGCTCGCGCAGCCCGCGCAGCCGGGTGACCGCCTCGGTCAGCACCTCGGGGCGCTTGCAGAAGGCGAACCGGACCAGCCGCCGACCCGCCTCGACGTCGTCGTAGAAGACCTGCGTCGGCACGGCCACCACGCCGCAGCGCTCCGGCAGCGAGCGGCAGAACTCCACCCCGTCCCGGCCGCCGAGAGCGGTGATGTCGGCGGTGACGAAATACGTCCCCTCCGAGTCGAGCACCTCGAACCCGGCGTCGGTGAGACCGCCGACGAGCTGGTCACGCCGCTGTTGGAGGCTGTCCCGGAAGCCGGTGTAGTAGTCGTCCGGCAGGGCCAGCGCCACGGCGACCGCCGGTTGCAGCGGGGCCGCGTTGACGTAGGTGAGGAACTGCTTGACCCGCAGCGCCGCCGAGACCAGCGCCGCCGGGCCGCTCGCCCAGCCGATCTTCCAGCCCGTGCAGGAGAACGTCTTGCCCGCCGACGAGATGCGCAGTGTCCGCTCCCGCATCCCGGGCAGGGTGGCCAGCGGCACGTGCGGGCTCGCCGCGTCGGTGAAGACCAGGTGCTCGTACACCTCGTCGGTGACCGCGTAGGTGTCGTGCTCCTGGCACAGCTCGGCGACCAGCGCCAGCTCCGCCGGGGTGAAGACCTTGCCGGTCGGGTTGTGCGGTGAGTTGAGCAGCACCAGCCGGGTCCGTGGGCCGAACGCCGCGCGGAGCGCCGCCGGGTCGAAGGCGTACCGGCCGTCGGCCGTGGGGCGCAGGGTCACCGGCCGCCGGACCGCGCCGGCCAGTGCGATCGAGGCGGCGTACGAGTCGTAGTACGGCTCGAAGCAGACCACCTCGTCGCCCGGTTCGCAGAGGGCGAGGATGCTCGCCGCGACCGCCTCCGTCGCGCCGGCGGTGATGACGATCTCGCCGTCCGGGTCGTACGACAGGTCGTGGAACCGCAGTTGGTGGGCCGCGACGGCCGCACGCAGGGCGGGGATCCCCGGGCCGGGCGGGTACTGGTTCTGTCCGCCGCGCAGCGCCTCGACGGCGGCGGCGAGCATCTCCGGTGGGCCGTCGGTGTCGGGGAAGCCCTGGCCGAGGTTGACCGCGCCGGTCCGCGTGGCGAGCGCGGACATCTCGGCGAAGATGGTCGTACCGAACGGCCGCATCCGGGCCACCAGCGGGTCGAGATCGGTGCTCGTCACCTGCGCCAGCCTACGGCCACCACCCGCGCGAGGCACAGCCCCGCCGCCGTGCTTGATCGACTCGGCATCCGTGAAACCGGGGGTGTCCGGGGTACGCCGACACCGCCATATCAAGGAAACCGTGTCGATCGAGCGGGATCGGTGGCTCGGGGCGGAGGCGCGTCGGGCATGGCTGCTCGGGGCGGGAAGCTCGTCCGGTTATGGGCCCTGACTCGCCGATCGCTCAGATTCCGTGATTGATAACCCGACTTTCGAGCACCCATGATGAGTGAAACTGGGTTAGGCTGCGGGCCATGTGTGGAATCGTGGGATACGCGGGCGCGCGCCCCGCACTGGGGATCGTGCTCGACGGGCTGCGGCGGCTGGAATACCGCGGCTACGACTCGGCGGGCGTCGCCATCGTCTGCGACGACCAGCTGCTGACCGAGAAGAAGGCCGGCAAGCTGGCCAACTTGGAGAAGCTGCTGTCCGAGCGCGCCGCCGACGACCCGACCTCCTGCGCGGCCAGCCCGATCGGCATCGGTGACGGCACCACCGGCATCGGGCACACCCGGTGGGCCACCCACGGCGGGCCAACCGACCGCAACGCCCACCCGCACGTCGCCGGCGACGGACGGGTCGCGGTCATCCACAACGGCATCATCGAAAACTTCGCCAAGCTCCGTGGCGAGCTGGAGGCCGAGGGCGTCCAGTTCACAAGCGACACCGACACCGAGTGCGCCGCGCACCTGCTCGCCGCCGCGCTGGCCGACCTGCGCGCCGCCGGCCAGCCGGACGGCCCGCAGTTGCTCGCCGCCGGCATGCGCGTGGTCTGCCAGCGGCTGGAAGGCGCCTTCACCCTGCTCGCCGTCGACGCCTCGGTGCCCGGCGCGGTCGTCGGCGCCCGGCGCAACTCTCCACTCGTGGTCGGCCGGGGCGAGGGGGAAAACTACCTGGCCAGCGACGTCGCCGCGTTCATCGAGCACACCCGGGAAGCGGTGGAGCTGGGCCAGGACCAGATCGTCCTGATCACCGGCGACAGCATCGAGATCACGGACTTCGACGGTCAGCCCGCCGCCGGCAAGGACTTCCACATCGACTGGGACTCCTCGTCGGCCGAGAAGGGCGGCTACGACTGGTTCATGCTCAAGGAGATCGAGGAGCAGCCGCAGGCCATCGCCGACACACTGCTCGGCCGGCTCACCGAGACCGGTGAGATCGCCCTGGACGAGGTCCGCCTCAGCGACCAGGATCTGCGCGACGTCGACAAGATCTTCATCGTGGCCTGCGGCACGGCGTACCACGCCGGCATGGTCGCCAAGTACGCCATCGAGCACTGGACGCGGATCCCCTGCGAGGTGGAGCTGGCCAGCGAGTTCCGCTATCGCGACCCGGTGCTCGACCGGTCCACGCTGATCGTGGTGATCTCGCAGTCCGGCGAGACGATGGACACCCTGATGGCGCTGCGTCACGCCAAGGAGCAGAAGGCCCGGGTGCTGGCGATCTGCAACACCAACGGCTCGACCATCCCCCGTGAGTCGGACGCCGTGCTCTACACCCACGGCGGGCCGGAGATCGCCGTCGCGTCGACCAAGGCGTTCCTCACCCAGGTCGTCGCCTGCTATCTGATCGGTCTGCACCTGGCCCAGGTGCGCGGGATCAAGTTCGCCGACGAGGTGGGCGCGGTCGTCGCGCAGTTGCAGGAGATCCCGGGCAAGCTGCGTGAGCTGCTCGACCGGATCGAGCCCGTCCGTGAGCTGGCCCGGGAGCTGAAGGCCGAGCCCACCGTGCTGTTCATCGGCCGGCACGTCGGCTACCCGGTGGCTCTGGAAGGCGCGCTGAAGCTCAAGGAACTGGCGTACATGCACGCCGAGGGCTTCGCGGCCGGCGAGCTGAAGCATGGCCCGATCGCCCTGATCGACAAGGGCACACCGGTGATCTGCGTGGTGCCCTCGCCGGTGGGCCGGGGCATGCTGCACGACAAGGTCGTCTCCAACATCCAGGAGGTCCGCGCGCGCGGCGCGCGGACCATCGTGATCGCGGAGGAGGGTGACGAGGCCGTCGTCCGGTACGCCGACCACCTGATCTACGTGCCGCGTACGCCGACCCTGTTGGCCCCGCTCGTCACCACGGTGCCGTTGCAGGTGCTCGCCGCCGAGATCGCCGCCGCCCGGGGGCACGACGTGGACCAACCCCGCAACCTGGCCAAGTCGGTCACCGTCGAGTAGGCCCTCAGCCACCCGACACCCCCTGGCCCAACACGACCCGGGCCATCCCGTCCAGCGCGGGATTGCCCGGGTCCCAGTAACCGCTGTGCCCGCCTCGCCCGCTGGCGAAGACCCGACCGCCGAACCCCGGATCCGACGGGTCGTGACCGAACCACAGCTCGTGCGCGACCCGGTCGGGCCAGCCCAGCACGGCGGCCAGTTGGGCCGCGCTCAGCGGGGTGCGCAGGCCCAGCCCGTCCACCGGGCGGGCCTTGCGGATCACGTCGTCGGGGGCCTTGCTCGCCCAGACCTCCCCGGGTGGCACGCCCAGCTCGGCGGCGTGCGACGCGCCGACCCCGGGCGAGCCGACGAAGACCAGCGCGTCGGCGGCCAGCCCGTGCTCCCGGGCGGTCGTCCCGACCACGAGTGACCCGTAGCTGTGCCCGAGCACGGTCTGCCGGGCCGGCGGCCCCTCGTGGCTGACCCGCAGCCCCTCCTGGAAGCGGTGCAGCGCCGGGCCGGCGTCGCGGGCCTGGCGTGCCGAGGCGGCCTCGGTCAGAAAATCCGGGGCGTCGTAGTCCACCCAGAGCACCGCCGCGCTGCGCTCACCGGGCGCGAGCGCGACGCACCGGTCCAGCACGCGCGCCGCCCTGCCCAACTGACCGGGAGCGTCGTCGAGACCGGCGGTCGTCCCCGGCACGTAGGTCAGCACCCGGTCGGCGTGGTCCGGGTCGCCGAGCGCCAGCACCGCCCGGCCCTCGCCGGCCGGATCCAACCCGAGCAGGTACGCCCGTGGCTCGCCTCCCGCCGTCAACCGCCCGACCAACGTGTCCAGGCCGGCCAACCGCCCGGCCACCCCGTGCAGGCGGACCGCCGCGAGCGGCCCGGGCGGCACCCGATTCAGCAACCGTCGCCGCTCAGCCAGCAACTCCGCGCGCCAGACCCCGAGCCGTAACCGGTTGGCCTGGTCCCGGGCGGCCACCGGCACGCCGTCCAACCGGCCGACAAGTGCACTCTCGTGCCCGATCAGCCACCGGCGCTGTGCCGGCGTCAACCCCGACCACCAGGCGCGGACCAGCGCCGGTGCGGCACCGGCCACCGGTCGACCCGGCGGTGGTGGGGACGCGAAGCCGGAGGCGGCGGCCTGGGCCAGCTCGTCCAGTCGGTCGGCGGCGACCCGGTCCGCCGCCCCGGCCCTGTCGAGCGCGTCGCGCAGAGCAGCCGCCACCCGAGCCGCCGCCACACCGGCCCGATCGGTGGGTCGGACCCGGGCGGGATCGACGTGCACCCCGCCCGAGCGGTCCACCACCAGCCCGCCCGCCTCCGCCAGGGCGACCGCCTCGGCGAGGCGCGCCTTCGCGACCGTCAGTCGGCCGGCCAACTCGGCAAGCACCTGGTCGACCTCGATCAGTGCGGGCACGATCGACGTCAGCTCGTCACGCAGACCGGCGAGCCGGGTGCCCGCCGCCGTGGCCGCCGCACCGGACCACCCGTCCCGCAGCCGGATGGCGGCCCCACCCAGCTCGCCGGCCTGTCGGTCGACCGGCCCGGTCAAGCCGGCCCACGCGGCCCCGGCGGACCGCCAGCCACCCGGATCGGCCGCCCACAGTTGCCGGTAGTCGACGCCGCTCACCGGGGCAGCGCGGCGAACCGGTCGGCGGCCCGGTCGTCCGCCGTCTCGTACGCCTCGGCCGCCGCCCGGACCCCACCGGAGGTCATCGCGACCCGGGCACCCAGGCGGCAGAACCAGGCGTGCCCGGCCGCCTCCAGCCCGGCCAGGGCCACGCCGGCTCGCCACTGCGGCGCGGCCACCAGCAGCCCGGGCACCCGCGCGAGGCCCAACGCCAGCCGGTGTGCCTCGTCGTCGAGCGTGCCGGCGACCGCCCGCAACTCCTCCGGCCGGACGGCGAACAACTCTTCGGTCATGACCACACCCCCGTGCCCGATCGGCATCGACGCGCTGACGCTAGGCGGGCCCGGTGGCCCCGGCGGTGCCCTGTGGACGGCGGGCGGTGGGTCGTACCCCGGCTTGTCCACAGGCGTTGCCCACCGCGAACCCGACGGCTAATCTGCGGCCCCGGCCGCCGGTAGGGTGGTGTGGTGATCGTCGCTGTCGGCATCGACGTCGTCCTGGTCGACCGGTTCGCCGGGGCCCTGGCCCGGACGCCGCTGCTCGCCGACCGACTCTTCACCACCGCCGAGCGGCACACCCGCTCCGGCAGCCCGCGCCCGCCGGAGTCGCTCGCCGCCCGGTTCGCCGCCAAGGAGGCCGTGGCCAAGGCGCTCGGCGCTCCGGCCGGGCTGAGTTGGCACGACTGCGAGATCGTGGCCGACCCGGACGGCCGTCCCTGGCTGGCCGTCACCGGCACCGTGGCGGCGGCGGCCGAGGCGCGCGGGGTCAACCACTGGCACCTCTCGTTGTCGCACGACGGGGGGATCGCGTCGGCGATGGTGGTCGCGGAACGGTGACGTCGACCGGGCGGGCCAGTCGGGTCCACCCGCGAGCGGATGGGGACACGGTGGCATGAGATCGGTGTGGCGGGTGGCCGACGTACGGGCGGCCGAGGCGGGGCTGATGGGCACACTGCCGGAGGGGACGCTGATGCAGCGGGCCGCCGCCGGGCTGGCCCGCCGGGCCGCGCTGCTGCTCACCGAGCGCGGCGGGGTCTACGGCGGCCGGGTGCTGCTGCTGGTCGGCTCGGGCGACAACGGCGGCGACGCGTTGTACGCCGGGGAGCGACTGGCCCGCCGCGGAGTCGACGTGTCCGCGCTGCTCCTCACTCCCGGGCGTGCGCACGCGGCGGGGCTGGCCGCGCTGCTGGCCGCCGGCGGTCGACGTGTGGACCAGCCCGGCGGCCCGGTCGACCTGGTTCTCGATGGCATCGTCGGCATCGGGGGCGCGGGCGGGCTGCGGGCGGGTGCGGGCGGGGTGGTCCAGCGGCTCGGTGAGCTGCGCGGGCGCGACGGCAACCGGGCCACGGTGCTGGCGGTGGACGTGCCGAGCGGTGTCGCGGTGGACACCGGCCACGTGCCGCTGGCCGCGTCCGGCCGGCCGGAGGCGGTCCACGCCGACGTGACTGTGGCGTTCGGCGCGCTGAAGCCCGCCCTGGTCGTCGGGCCGGCCGCCGCCCTGGCCGGGCAGGTGGAGCTTGTCGACATCGGGTTGCGGCAGTGGCTGCGGGGCACCCCGGCGCTGCAGGTCACCGAGTGGTCCGACCTGGTCGAGTGGTGGCCGAAGCTGGGCCCGGCGTCGGAGAAGTACACGCGGGGCGTGGTGGGGGTCGCGACCGGCTCGGCGACCTACCCGGGTGCGGCGGTGCTCTCCGTGGGCGGTGCCCTGGCCGGGCCGACCGGCCTGGTCCGCTACGCCGGCGGTGCCCGCGCCGAGGTGCTGCACCAGCACCCCTCGGTGATCGCGAGCGCGCGGGTCGCCGACGCGGGTCGGGTGCAGGCCTGGGTCTGCGGCTCCGGGCTGGGCACCGGCGCGGAGGCGGCGGCCGAGCTGCGCGCGGTGCTGGCCGCCCCGGTGCCGGTGGTGCTCGACGCGGACGCGTTGACCCTGCTGGTGGACGGTTCGCTCGCCGACCGGCTGCGCGGTCGGGACGCGCCGATCGTGGTCACCCCGCACGACCGTGAATTCACCCGGCTCTGCGGTGAGGAGCCCGGCGCCGACCGGGTCGGCGCCGCACTGCGGCTGGCCGCCTGGATGAACGCGGTGGTGCTGCTCAAGGGTGACCGCACGGTGATCGGCACACCGGACGGTCGGGCGTACGTCAATCCGACCGGCTCCCCGGCACTGGCCACCGGGGGCACCGGCGACGTGCTGGCCGGGCTGCTCGGTTCGCTGCTGGCGGCCAGGGTGCCCGCCGACCGGGCCGCGGCCGCGGCCGCGTACCTGCACGGGCTCGCCGGTCGGGAGGCGGCCCGGGGTGGGCCGGTGACCGCGCCCGACGTGGTGACCGCCCTTCGCCCGGTTGTCGCCCGGCTGGGCTGATCGGGCCGTTGCGGCCGGATCGGCGTCCGGGGGCGTGCGTCGCCGCCCCGGTGATCACGGCGGAAAGTAGGCTGGGCGTATGTGGCAGGCCGAGGTACGCGTCGATCTTGACGCGATCCGCGAGAACGTGGGCAGACTCCGCTCCGGCACCACCGCCGAGCTGATGGCGGTGGTAAAGGGCGACGGGTACGGCCATGGCATGCTCCCGGCCGCTCGCGCGGCCCTCGACGCCGGCGCGGACTGGCTCGGTGTCTGCACCCTCGACGAGGCGCTCACCCTGCGCCGGGCCGGCGTGACCCAGCCGGTGCTGGCCTGGCTGCTCGCGCCCGGCCTGCCGCTGCACGAGGGGGTCAGCGCCGGGGTGGACCTGAGCGCGGCCAGCCTGTCGCAACTGCACGAGATGATCGAGGCGAGCCGGCTCGCGGGGCGGCCCGTCCGCCTGCACCTGAAGATCGACACCGGGCTGTCCCGGGGCGGGGCGACAGTCGCCGACTGGCCGGCGCTGCTGGACGCCGCCGCGAAGGCGCAGGCCGACGGCCTGGTCGAGGTGGTCGGCGTATGGAGCCACTTCGTGTACGCGGATCTGCCCGGCCACCCCACCATCGACCGTCAACTGGCCGTCTTCCACGAGGGGCTGGCCATGGTCGAGCGGGCCGGGCTGCGACCGCGTTGGCGACACCTCGCCAACTCGGCGGCCACCCTGACCCGCCCGGACACCCACTTCGACCTGGTCCGCCCCGGTCTGGCCGTCTACGGGCTCTCCCCGGTGGCCGGTGAGACGTACGGGCTGCGGCCGGCGATGACCGCCCGCGCCCGGGTCATGCTCACCAAGCGGGTGCCCGCCGGCACCGGGGTCTCCTACGGGCACACGTACACCACGCCATCCGACGCGAACCTGGCCGTGGTCCCGCTGGGATACGCCGACGGGGTTCCCCGGCACGCCTCCAACACCGGGCCGGTGCAGCTCGGCGGCGTACGGCGGACGATCTCGGGGCGGGTCTGCATGGACCAGTTCGTGCTCGACTGCGGCGACGACCCGGTGGCGGACGGCGACGTGGCGACCCTCTTCGGCAGCGGCGCCGACGGTGAGCCGACAGCCGACGACTGGGCCGAGGCGGTCGGCACGATCAACTACGAGATCGTGACCCGGTTCGGCAGCACGCGGGTGCCCCGGGTGTATGACGGCGAGCGGCCGTGAGCGCGAGGAGTGAGCCGGGGTTGCGAGCCCCGCAGTCGCGAGCCGAGGTGACGCCGTGAGCGCGAGGAGTGAGCCGGGGTTGCGAGCCCCGCAGTCGCGAGCCGAGGTGACGCCGTGAGCTATCGCATCCCGCGTCCGCGGACCGCGGTGGGCCGGGTCGCGGGGATCGTCGGCGCCGCGGTGGGGGTGGCCGCGGCGGGCCTGGCGGCCGGGGTGGCGACCGAGCGCACGCTGGTCCGCCGGCTCAAGGCCGATCCGGCCGACCGCTACGCGCACGAGGCGTTCGGTGAGCAGCGGTACGACGAGGCGTTCCGCCTGGCGTTGCCGGACGGTACGGACATCCACGTCGAGGTGGTCGAGCCGACCCGGCCGGTGCCGGGGCACCCGACGGTGGTGTTGGTGCACGGCTTCTGCCTGGACATGGGCACGTTCCACTTCCAGCGCCAGATGCTCGCCGCCCGTGGTGACTACCGGGTCGTGGCGTACGACCAGCCCGGTCACGGTCGGTCCGGCCGGCTGGAGACCGGGGAGTACGACCTCGCGGTCCTCGGCCGGACGCTGCGTCAGGTGATCGACCGTACCGCCCCGGACGGGCCGTTGGTGCTTGTCGGTCACTCGATGGGCGGCATGACCATCATGGCGTTCGCCGAGCTGTTTCCCGAGCTGTTCGGTGACCGGGTGGTGGGCACCGTCCTGATGGCCACCTCGGGCGGGCTCGTCGCGGAGACCAAGTTGGTCGCGCCCGCGCTGCTCGGCCGGGTCGGAGGTCCGGTGCTCTACATGGTCAGCAACGCCACCCGCTACGGCGGGCCGGTGATTGACAAGGCCCGCAAGTCGACGTCGAACGTGGCCTGGTTGCTGACCCGCAGGTACGGCTTCGGCACCCGCAAGCCCAGCCCGGCGCTGGTGTCCTACGTGGAGACGATGAATTCTCGGACGTCGGCCGACACGGTGACCCGCTACCTGCGGACCCTGGCCACCCACTCGCGCTTCCCGGCGCTGGCGGCGTTGGCGGCGACGCCGGTGCTGGTCGTGGTCGGTGACAAGGACATGATCACTCCCGTGGTCCACTCCGAGGAGATCGTCCGGCGGCTGCCGCACGCCGAGTTCGTCAAGATCAAGGACAGTGGTCACGTGGTGATGCTGGAGCACGCCGACGAGGTCAATGCCGCGCTCGCGCGGTTCCTCGGTGCACTTGGGAAGTCGGAGGAACTGTGAGTCACGTCGTCAAGCTGCCGACCGTCGAGGACACTCGGGAGTTCGGCCGACGCCTGGCCGGGTTGCTGCGGGCCGGTGACCTGGTGTTGTTGACCGGTCCGTTGGGCGCTGGTAAGACCGCGCTCACCCAGGGCGTCGGCGCCGGGCTCGGTGTCGTCGGCGACATCACCTCGCCGACCTTCGTGATCGCCCGCGTGCACCGCCCCGATCCGGCCCGGGGTGGCCGGGTCGCTCTGGTGCACGCCGACGCGTACCGGTTGGGTGCCGCCACCGACCCGCGTGCCGAGATCGACGATCTGGACCTCGACGCCTCGGTGGACGATTCGGTGACCGTGGTGGAGTGGGGCGAGGGCCTGGTGGAGCAGTTGGTCGACGCGCACCTACGGGTCCGCATCGACCGCCGCGACGACGACACCCGGATCGTCGAGCTGGACCCGATCGGTGGCGACTGGGCCCGGCGGCTGGCCGACCTGGGCTAGCCCGGCGGCTGTCGTACCCGATGCCTAGAGTGCGGGGGACCGACCCGCGCTGTGAGAGGTTCCTGATGCCCGACGACGCCCCCACCCTTGACCTGTTGGCCCTGCTGCCGGAGCAGTGGCGTGCCGTGCTCGCCCCCCACCTGGACACCGCCCGCACCACCGCGCTTGGCGAGTTCGTCGCCCGGGAGTACGCGACGCAGACCGTCTTCCCACCCCTGGAGGACCTGTTCTCGGCCTACCGGCTGTGCTCGCCGCAGAGCACCCGGGTGCTGATCCTCGGGCAGGACCCTTACCACCGGGCCGGGCAGGCACACGGGTTGAGCTTCAGCGTTCGTGACGGTGTGCCGGTGCCTCCGTCGTTGCGCAACGTCTTCAAGGAGTTGGGCGAGGACGTCGGCGTTCCCAAGCCGCGCAGCGGCAACCTCGACGGGTGGGCCGCCCAGGGCGTGCTGCTGCTCAACGCGGTGCTGACCGTGCGCCAGGCCACCCCGGGCTCGCACGCCAACGCCGGCTGGGAGGAGTTCACCGACGCGACCATCAGGGCGCTGGACGCGTCCGCGGACCGGGTGGTCTTCCTGCTCTGGGGTGGCTACGCCCGTAAGAAGGCGGCCCTGGTCACCAACCCGCAGCACGTGGTGCTGGAGGCCGGTCACCCCAGCCCGATGAACCCGCGCGGCTTCCTCGGCAGCCGCCCGTTCAGCGCCGCCAACAAGGCACTCGCCGACGCCGGCCGACCCACCATCGACTGGGAGCGCACCGCCGGCTGACCTCTGCCGTCGACGGCTCGCGGCTCGCCGCCCGTCGCGCCGCCCAGGCCGGAACGCCCCCGACAGCGGCCGGGGCGTAAAGGACGAGGGCGGGGCGTGGCCGGGGTGCCGGGTGGGGGCGGCTAGGCTGGCTTACCGTGCTCGTACTCGTGGTGGACAGCTCGACCCCTGCGGTGACCGCGGCGTTGGTGGAGGTCTCGGCGGACGGTGTCGTGTCCCGGGCGCACCGGTGCACGGTCGATGCCCGCGCGCACGGCGAACTGCTCGCCCCTCAGGTGGACGCGGTCCTCGCCGACGCCGACGCGCGCCCTCGTGACCTGAGCGCCATCGTCGCCGGGCTGGGCCCGGGTCCGTTCACCGGGCTACGGGTCGGCCTGGTCACGGCCGCGACGATGGGTCAGGTGCTCGGCATCCCCACGTACGGGGTCTGCTCGCTGGACGGGATCGGCTACCCGGCGGCGTCCGGTGAGCCGGTGTTGGCCGCCAGCGACGCCCGGCGCAAGGAGCTCTACTGGGCCGTCTACGACGGTGCCGGCCAGCGGATCGTCGGCCCTGAGGTGTCGACCCCGGCGGTGGCCGCCGCGCGCGCCCGGGAGTTGGGCGCGACGATCGCGGTCGGCGACGGCGCGCACCGGTACGCCGAGACGCTGGACCTGCCCGTCCGGGTCGAGCCGCGCTACCCGGACGCCACGGTGCTGGCGCTGCTGGCCGCCGAGCGGATTCGGGCCGGCGCGCCCGGCGAGCGACTCACCCCCCTCTACCTGCGCCGTCCGGACGCCGTGGCGGCGACCGGCCGCAAACCGGTCCTGCCGTGACCGGGGTACGACTCGAACCGTTCCGCTGGTGGCACATCGACGAGGTGCTGCCGATCGAGGCTGACCTCTTCGGCGCCGAGCAGTGGTCGCCGGCGATGTTCTGGAACGAGCTGGCCAACGGGCACCACTACCGGGTCGCCGTCGACGCGGACGGTGCGGTGCTCGGTTACGCCGGCCTCGCCGGTGTGCCGCCGGGCGAGGTGTGGGTACAGAACATCGCCGTCCGCCGGGACGTCCAGCGGCGCGGTGTGGGCCGTGTCCTGCTGGAGGAACTGCTCGCCGAGGCGGTCCGGCGCGACGCCCGCAGCACCCTGTTGGAGGTCGCCGTGGACAACGCCGCGGCCCAGCGGCTCTACGCGACGTACGGGTTCGAGCCGATCGGGGTGCGGCGCGGCTACTACCAACCGAGCAACACCGACGCGCTGGTCATGCGGCGCGACGCCGAGCCGACCGGGGACGGACCACACCACAATGGCTGACGAACCGCTGATCCTGGGTATCGAGACCTCCTGCGACGAGACCGGCGTCGGCATCGTGCGGGGGCACACCCTGCTTGCCGACGCGCTCGCGTCCAGCGTCGAGGAGCACGCCCGCTTCGGAGGCGTGGTGCCCGAGGTGGCCAGTCGGGCACACCTGGAGGCCATCGTGCCGACCATGGACCGGGCCCTGACCGAGGCCGGCGTCACCCTGGCCGACATCGACGCCATCGCGGTCACCTCCGGGCCCGGGCTGGCCGGCGCGCTGCTGGTCGGCGTCGCCGCCGCGAAGGGGTACGCGCTCGCGGCCGAGAAGCCCGTGTACGGCGTGAACCACCTTGCCGCCCACGTCGCGGTGGACACCCTCGAACACGGCCCGCTGCCCGAACCCGCCATCGCGCTGCTGGTGTCCGGCGGGCACTCGTCGCTTCTGCTCGTCGACGACCTGGCCCGGGGGGTGACCCCGCTGGGCGCCACCATCGACGACGCGGCCGGTGAGGCGTTCGACAAGGTCGCCCGACTGCTGGGGCTGCCGTTCCCGGGCGGGCCGCCGATCGACCGGGAGGCCCGTGCCGGCGACGCCGCCTCGATCGCCTTCCCGCGCGGGCTGACCGCCGCGAAGGATCTCGCCGCCCACCGGTACGACTTCTCGTTCTCCGGGCTGAAGACGGCGGTGGCCCGGTGGGTCGAGGCGCGTCAGCGGGCCGGCGAGCCGGTGCCGGTGGCCGACGTGGCCGCGTCCTTCCAGGAGGCGGTCTGTGACGTGCTGACCAGCAAGGCGCTCGCCGCCTGCCGTGCGCAGGGCATCGAGACCCTGGTGATCGGCGGGGGAGTGGCGGCGAACTCGCGGCTACGGGCGATGGCCGAGCAGCGGGCCGAGAAGTACGGCATCCAGGTGCGGGTGCCCCGGCCGAAGCTGTGCACCGACAACGGGGCGATGGTGGCGGCGCTCGGGTCGCACCTGGTTGCCGCCGGGGTCGCGCCCAGCCGGTTGGATCTGCCGGCCGATTCGGCACTGCCGCTGACGACGGTCAGCGTGTGACGGGAGCGGCGGAGATGATCGTGCGGATGTGGGAGGCACGCGCCGAGGCGTACGGGGTCGCCGACCTGATCACCTGGGTGTGCGACACCGCCCTGCCCGAGTTGGAGCACGACCCGCTGTACGTCTCCAGCGAGGTCTTCTCCTCCACGGATCATCGCGTGGTGGTCATCTCCAAGTGGCGCAGCAACCCGCGCCCGCTGCCCGATCCGCCCGCCCTGCTGGTGGCCCGCGCCCCGCACTCCTGGGACTTCACCCAGGTCGACCGCTGACGCGAGGCCACCAACGAGGGACGATCAGCCGCGGCGCAGCATCCGGTACGTAGCGATTCCGCCGGTGCCCAGCGCGGCGAGGAAGACCAGCCAGACGACTGTGCTGCTGACGCCGGCCTGCGGGCCGGCGTTCGCCCCGGCGGCGGCCAGCAGGCCGTCCTTGCCGGGGGCGGGCAGCGCGGCCGGCGGCAGCTCCGGCCAGCGGACCAGCCCGGTGCTCTCCAGCATCTGCATGTGGTGCTGCACGAAGGCGTTGGCGTCCTCGCAGAGCTTGCGGACGGTGGCGTCCCGGGTGCTGGCCCGCACCGCCCCGATCACCGGGAAGATCTTGCCGTGGGCGACCCGGAGCCGGGTGACGAAGATCTGGTCGAACCGGGCGCCGGAGGCGTTCTGCATCTCCGTCAGCCAGCCCTTCTGCTCGGCGGTCGGCTCGCTGGGGATGGCCGCGCCCAGCTTGTTCGCCGCGTCGACGACCAACTGGTCGAGCCGCTGGTGCTCGCCGGCGATGCCCGCGCCGATCTCCCGGACCTTGGCCGACTGCCCCTTCTCGGCGGCCATCTGGCCGGCTGGCATCTCCCACAGCCCGGCCAACCGGACCCCGTTGAGCAGCGTCATGTCGGCGGCGTTGAGCTGCTGACCGCCGGCCGGTGCGGCGACGGCCACGCCGGGCAGGACACCGACCGCCGCGATGATCGCGATGAGCAGCAGCGCCGCTCGATGGGTCCGGTTGCCCAGTCGGCGGTGGGCGGATCTGAGCGGTGCCATGTCTGTGGGGCCTCCTCGGTCCGGACCGAAACGCGTCTGGACCGGGCAGCCACACCCTGCCGGCTGCCCGTCCGCCCACTGGTACGGACCGATCGCGCGATCAGTTCATCTCAGGGCGACGCGGATCAGCGGGCAGCGGGTCAGGCCGATCAGCGGGTGACGGCGAGGAAGCCGCCGAGCAGCAGCAGAGCGAGCGCGGCGGCGGCGAAGAGCATCAGCAGCTCCCGACGCCCGTGCTCGACGGGGTGGGCACCGACTGCCGGGGCGGACAGGGGTGGCAGGTCGCGGGTCAGCGCGGCCAGGTCACCGAGGGTGCGGGCGGTCCACACCGCACCGGCCCGATCGGAGAACTCGTCGAGGGTCAGCCGGCCCGCCGCGGTGTGCCGGTGCAGCTCGGCGACCACCCGGTTGCGGTCGTCGTCGGAAGCGCGCAGCTCGACATCCACGCTGGACAGCGTACGCGGATCAGCCCACGTCGAGGGGGTCGGCGAGGAGCCGTTCGAAGGCCAACTCGGCGGCCCCGAGCAGGGGTGCGTCCTCGCCCAACTTCGGCGTACGCAGCCGGACGTGCTCCAGGCAGGCGGCGAGCGCGTTGGAGTTGAGCCGGCTGCGGACCTGGGCCGCCGAGGCAAGGTAGAGGTGGCGCATGGTGCCGCCGAAGATGACCATTTCCGGGTTGAAGACGTTCACCAGGTTGGCCAACCCGAAGCCGAGCCAGTCACCGGCCTGGCGGACCGCGGTCTGGGCGCGGGCGTCGCCCCGGTCGGCTGCGTCGAAGAGGGCCAGCAGCGCGTCGGGACCTCGGGCGTCGGAGCGTCCGGCGGCGCGCAGCAGGCCATGCTCGCCGATCTCGGTCTCCCAGCAGCCCCGGGAACCACACTGACAGGGTCGCCCGTCGACGACCACCTTCATGTGGCCGACCTCGCCGCCGTACCCACCGTGCCCGGTCAGCCGACGCCCGCCGGCGATGATGCCGGCACCCACGCCGACGTCGCCGTACAGATAGATGACGTTGTCGCAGCCGGCCGCCACGCCCCGGGCGTGTTCGGCGAACGCGGCGACGTCCGCCACGTTGCCCACCGTGACCGGCACCTCGATGCCCAGTTCGGCGGCGAGGGCCGCGCCGATCGGCTCGTCCACCCACCCGGTGGTGGGGCCGAGCCGCACCAGGCCGTCGTCCCGGCGGACGATGCCGCAGACCGCGACGCCGGCGCCGACGCAGATCGCGTCGTGCGGCACCGTCTGCTGCATCTCCTTGAGCGCGCCGGCCAGCAGCGGCGCGGCCTCGGCGGCCTGTAGGCCGCGCGGTCGGTCCAGGTCGCGGCGGTCCAGGACCGCGCCACCCAGCCCGACCCGGGCCGCGCGCAACCGGTCCACCTCGACGGAGTACGCGTACGCGTAGACCCGGGCCGACTCGGGCCGGACGACCAGTGACGGTCGGCCGGCCCGGCCGGTCTCCTTTGGTGCACCCTCGCTGACCAGACCCACCGCGGACAGGTCGGCGGTGAGCGCGCCGATGGTGCTGCGGTTGAGGCCCAGCGTGGTGGTCAGTTCGGCGCGTGTCGTCGCCCCGTGGACGTGTACGTGCCTCAGCAGGGCCCCGAGGTTCTGCCGTCGGACGTGATCCTGGCTCGGTCCTGGGCGCATCCTGGTGCTACCTCCCGCGGCTAGCGGGTGCCGGTGGCTGCCGCGCGGCGGCGGGAGAGTGCGTCGACGCTGGCGGCGAGCAGCAGCACAATGCCAGTGACCACGTACTTGACTCCCGCGCTGTAACCCATCAGGCCCATTCCGTTTTCGATGACCGCGACCACCGCGCCGCCGAGGACGGCGTCGAGGACGCGGCCCTTGCCTCCAAAGAGGCTGGTGCCGCCGATCACCGCCGCGCCGACCGCGTAGAGCAGTACGTTACTGCCCCCGGTGTTCGGGTCGACCGAGTTGGCTCGGCTGGCCGCCACGATGCCACCGATGGCGGCCATGGACGAGCAGATCACGAAGACGGAGATCCGGATCCGGTCGACGCCGATGCCGGCCCGGCGGGCCGCTTCCCGGTTGCCGCCCACGGCGTAGATGTGCCGGCCGTAGCTGGTGCGTTGGAGCACGAAGGTCCAGATGACCAACAGCACCGCGATGATCGGTACCACGATCGGCACGCCCTTGAGCGAGACGATGAGGACGTTGCGGCTGCGCTCCAGGTTGAGCACGTACACCGCGGTGCCGAGGATGAGGGCGAGCCCGCCGATCCGCAGCGCCACCACCGCGATCGGGTCGGTGATCAGGCCGCGGGCCGACCGGTTGCGGTGGCGCAGCAACTGCACCGCCGCGTAGCCGACGACGGCGACAGCGGTCAGCGCCCAGCCCAGGGCGGGGGCGAGGTTGCGGTTGGCGATGGCGACCAGCACCTCGTCGCGGACGGAGATGTTGGTGCCCTCCTGCACGAGCAGCAACACGACGCCCTGGAAGGCGAGGAAGCCGGCGAGAGTGACCACGAAGGACGGAATGCCGATCTTCGCGACCAGCATCCCGAGCGTGGTGCCGATGACCACACCGGTGGCGATCGCGGCGAGCACGGCGACCCACCAGGGGTAGCCGAGCACGGTGACCACATTGGCCAGCACCGCCGCGCAGACGCCGCTGGCGAAACCGGCGGAGAGGTCGATCTCGCCGAGCAGCAGCACGAAGACCAGGCCCATCGCGATCAGCGTGACCGCCGCACCCTGGGTGAAGAGGTTGGCGAAGTTACCGGCCGACAGGAACGACGACGGCCGCATGATCGCGAAGACCGTGCACAGCACGATCAGCCCGAGTACGGCCGGGAGCGCGCCGACGTCGCCGCCGCGTACCCGGCTGAAGTAGTTGCGGACGTGGCCCCCGACGGTCGGCGCCGGTGTGACGGCCGCGGGGCCGTCCTTCCGCACGGCGGTGGTGGTCATCGGGCGCCTCCTGAGATCGAGTCGGCCGGCTGCGGGCCGTCGCCGTTGCTGCCCGGGTCGGTGGCGAGGCCGAGCCCGCCCGAGCGCCCGGCGGTGATCAGCTCGACCACCTGGGCATGCGTGATGTCGGTGGTCTTCACCTGGGCGACCATCTGGCCGAGGTACAGCGCGGCGATCCGGTCGGAGACGGCGAATACGTCGTTCATGTTGTGCGAGATGAGCACCACGGCCAGGCCGTTGTCGGCGAGGCGCCGGACCAGTTCGAGAACCTGGGCGGTCTGTGCCACGCCGAGCGCCGCGGTCGGCTCGTCCAGGATGACGAGCTTGCTGTTCCACAGCACCGCCTTGGCGATGGCCACGGTCTGACGCTGACCGCCGGAGAGGCTGGACACGTGTTGACGCAGTGAGGTGACGGTGCGGATGGAGAGCCCCGCCAGGGTCTCGGCGGCGAGCTGTTCCATGGTCGGCTCGTCCAGGACGATGCCGCTGTGCTTCTCCCGGCCGAGGAACATGTTCTGCACGATGTCCAGGTTGTCGCAGAGCGCGAGGTCCTGGTAGACGACCTCGATGCCGAGCGTGGCGGCGTCGCGGGGACTGCCGATGTGCACCTGTTCGCCGTTGAACAGGACCTCACCGGCGTCGGTGGGGTAGATGCCGCTGATGCACTTCACCAGGGTCGACTTGCCGGCGCCGTTGTCGCCGACCAGTGCGGTCACTTCGCCCGGGTGGACGCTCAGGGCGACGTCGCGGAGCACCTGGACGGGACCGAAGCTCTTGTCGATCCCGCGGAGTTCCAGCAGGGGAGTCGCGGACACGGGGGTCTCCTTCTTAAGGGAGGGTCGGGGGCCGTCCGGCGGGCGCCGCCCGGCACGGGAGGGTGCTCCCGTGCCGGGCGGCGATTGTCGTTCCGGCGGGTACTGCGGCGTCGGTCAGCTGATGCCGGCTTCGGCGCAGAACTTGGCGTAGGCCCCGGTGCAGACCTGCTCCTTGGTCGCGTAGCCGTCGGCGACGACGTCCTTGACGTTGTCCTTGTAGATGGCCTTCGGGGTGAGCAGCACCGAGGGGACGTCCCGGCCACCCTCCGGGTCCTTCACCGTCTGGCCGGTGTCCTTCTTCTCGCCCTTGGCCAGGGTGATGGCCAGGTCGGAGGCCGCCTTGGCCTCTTCCCGGACGGCCTTGTAGACGGTCATGCACTGGTCACCGGCGAGGATGTTCTGCAGACCCTCGACGCTGGCGTCCTGCCCGGTCACCGGCACCTTGCCGTTGAGCTTGTTCTTCTTCAGGATCGAGATGGCGGCGTTGCCGAGAGTGTCGTTGGCGGCCAGCACGCCGTCGATCTTGCCCTTGGTCGCGGTGAGCTGCTGCTCGAAGATGGTCGCGGCGGTGGGGCCGTCCCAGCCCGGCACGGCGTCGTCCGGGCCCTTGGTGTATTCCTTGGAGTCGAACTTCGGCTTGAGCACCGAGTCGTAGCCGGCCTTGAACAGGGTGGCGTTGTTGTCGGTGGGGGAGCCGTTGAGGTACGCCACGACGGGGTTCTTGGCGCCCTTCTCGGTCAGGCACTTCGCCAGACCCTCGCCCTGGAGCTTGCCGACGGTCTCGTTGTCGAAGCTGACGTAGTACTGGGCGGAGCCGCCGAGGGTGAGCCGGTCGTAGTCGATGGTGGCGACGCCCTGCGACTTGGCCTTGTCGAGCACGGCCTTGCCGGTGCCGGAGTCCAGGTTGACGATCATCAGGGCGGTGACGCCGCTGGTGATCATCTGGTCGGCGATCGTCTGGAATGCGGCCTTGTCGTTCTGGGCGTTCTGGATGTCGTATTGGACGCCGGCAGTCTTGAACGCCTCTTCCAGGAAGCGGCGGTCCGCCGTCTCCCAGCGGGGGGAGGACTTGCTGTCCGGAAGGATCACGCCGATCTTGGGAGTCTTGGCCGAGCCGGCCTTGTCGCCGCCGGAGTCGTCGCTGCAGGCGGTCAATCCGCCGGTCGTGAGCAGGCCCACGGCGGCGATGGTGAGGATCCCCTTACGCATGTGCAGGGTCCTTTCGGGGGTGGGGGAGGTGTTGTTTTTGTTGTGTCCGGCAACGTATTGCGCGTCACACCGCCTCCACAAGACCGCTCAGGTGCCTAGTTTGTTGGCGGCGATAACAATTCAGCAACGCGACTGTTACTCCGTGGGTATCCCACGGCGTAGTCGACGTAACGAAGGGTGTCAGCGGGTCTGCAACGGCGCGGTACGGGCGTCGGTCAGCGCCACCAGATCCGCCGCGGCCAGTTCGAGTTGCAGGCCGCGCCGACCAGCCGAGACGTAGATCGTCGGAAGATCCAACGCGGATTCGTCAAGCACCGTCGGCAGTCGCCTGCGCTGCCCGAGCGGGCTGATCCCACCGCGTACGTAACCGGTGGCCCGCTCGGCGACCGCCCGGTCGGCCAGCGCCGCACGCTTGCCACCGACCGCCGCCGCGAGTGCCTTGAGATCCAGCTCGCCGGTGACCGGCACGACCGCCACGGTGAGCGCGCCGTCGACCTCGGTCACCAACGACTTGAAGACACGCTCCGGTGCCACGCCGAGCGCCACCGCCACCAGCGCGCCGTAGTTCGGGGAATCCGGCGACACCCGGTAGGGATGCGTGCGGTGCGCGACTCCCCGCTTGACCAACAGTGCCGTCGCCGGGGTGCCCTGTCCTGCCACACCAGCGACGCTAGGGCATGTGTCAAAGCCCTCGGCCCGACGGGGCTTGACGCCCGCCCTGGTCGACCGGCCGACCGATCAGCACTGTCGGTGCGCCGGCGACCCGGGTGAGCACCAGGCTCGCCGCCGCGTCGCCGGCCAGCCGCAGATCCCGCCGAAGCTGCTCCGGGGTGAGCGCGGAACCCCGCTTGAGGATCTCCACCCGGCCCACCCGGCGCTCGCGCAGCAGCGCCCGCAGTCGCTTGAGCGAGAACGGCAGCACATCGGTGATCTCCAGGCAGCGCGCGTACGGGGTGTGGGTCGGCTGGTCGGCGTAGAGGTAGGCGATGCTCGGGTCGCCCAGGTTGGCGTCCAGCTCGGCGGCCAACTCGGCGACGAGGTGCGCGCGGACCACGGCCGGGTCCGGGTCGTACAGGTAGCGCCGGGGCGGCCCGACCGGCGCCTCGTCGGCACCCGAGCCGGTGAGCTGGTGGCGGCGGGTCTCGGTGCCCTCCTGGCGGTAGAGCGTGGCGCGGCGGGGCACCTCCGCCAACTCCCCGCACCAGAGCGCGGCCTCGACCAGGTCGCCGTCCACGCCGACCCACTCCGCCTCCGCACCGACCGGAATGAGCGCGTGGTCCAGGCCCGGCGCCACCTTCACCACCGTGCGCGGCACCCGCTCGGCCAGCCCGGTGACGAAATCCCACGGAGGCGAGTAGGCGCGTGGGTCGAAGATCCGTCGACCGGTGCCGCTGCTGCGGCGGGCCGGATCGCAGAAGACCCCGTCGACCCGGGAGACGTCGAACACGGTGGCATCCCCGCACTCGACAGTGAACAGCTCGGCCAGCCCGGCCGCGGCGGCGTTGGCGGCGGCCATCGCCGCGGTCACCGGGTCGGCCTCCACCCCGTACACCCGGATGCCGGCACGAGCGGCGGCCAGCGCGTCCGCTCCGAGGCCGCACCCGAGGTCGGCCAGGGTGCGCACACCGGCCGCGGACAGCCGGGCGGCCCGACGGTCGGCGACCACCCGGCGGGTGGCCTGCTCCAGGCCGGGACGGGTGAGGAACATCCCGGCGGCCACCGGACCGAACTTGCCGACCGCCCGGTGCCGCAGCTCGGCCTGGGTGAGCGCCGCCGCGGCCAACGTCGGCGGCACCCCGGCCGCGCGCAGCGCCGACGCCGCGACCAGCGGATCACCGCCGGCCAGACCGGCCGCCGTCGCGAGCGCGGCCGACCCCTCGGGGGTACGCAGCGCCGCCAGCTGATCGAGGTCCACCCGGCCATTGTCCCGGCCCGGCCTGTTCGCCCAGAGGGTGGTGTCGCCAGCCGGTGTCGGGGCTTGGCCGGCGGGCCGGGCGCGGTGTGGAAGCGGGATCGGCTCCAGCATGCCGACGAGGAGACCCCCGGGTATCCAGGCGTGTCGCGGTAACGACTGGCGGAAATGTGGCGACACAGACTGCGGCGCGCTGGCACTCTCCTTGACGGAGTGCTAGCCACGGAATAACCTGCGATTAGCACTCTCACCCTGAGGGTGCCAGCTTCCGGGTCTCGCGACCCGGGTGCGCACGCCAGGCGGACCGGCACCCGCGACGACGGTCCCGCCCGGTGGCATGAGGCAGATTGACGCTGGTTGGCCCCGCCGGCCAGCAACGAAACCAGTACCCCAGGAGGGTATGCCCGTGACTACCGCGACCAAGGTTGCGATCAAGCCGCTCGAGGACCGCATCGTGGTCCAGGCGAACGAGGCTGAGACCACCACGGCGTCGGGCATCGTGATCCCCGACACCGCCAAGGAGAAGCCGCAGGAGGGCACCGTCCTCGCTGTGGGCCCGGGGCGCGTCGACGACAACGGCAACCGGGTTCCGGTTGACGTGCAGGTCGGCGACACCGTCCTTTACTCGAAGTACGGCGGCACCGAGGTCAAGTACGCCGGCGAGGAGTACCTGGTGCTCTCCGCCCGCGACGTCCTCGCGGTCATCGAGAAGTAAGCAACCGATCAGTTCCATTGCCCCGGTCCGGCTCGCCGGGCCGGGGCAGTGGCGCTTCGAAGGGACATTAATGGCGAAGATCCTGAGCTTCTCGGACGACGCCCGGCACCTGCTGGAGCACGGTGTCAACGCCCTCGCGGACGCGGTCAAGGTCACCCTCGGCCCGCGCGGGCGCAACGTCGTCCTGGACAAGAAATTCGGTGCGCCGACGATCACCAACGATGGTGTGACCATCGCCAAGGAGATCGAGCTCACCAACCCGTACGAGAACCTTGGCGCGCAGCTGGTCAAGGAGGTGGCGACGAAGACCAACGACGTCGCCGGTGACGGCACCACCACCGCGACCGTGCTGGCCCAGGCCATGGTCCGCGAGGGTCTGCGCAACGTGACCGCCGGGACCAACCCGGCCGGCCTCAAGCGGGGCATCGACGCGGCGGCCACCAAGGTCTCCGAGGCGCTGCTCGGCCGTGCCGCGGAGGTCACCAGCAAGGAGTCGATCGCGAACGTGGCGACGATCTCCGCGCAGGACGCCACGATCGGTGATCTCATCGCCGAGGCGATGGAGCGGGTCGGCCGCGACGGTGTCATCACCGTCGAGGAGGGCTCGATGCTCACCACCGAGCTGGACGTGACCGAGGGTCTCCAGTTCGACAAGGGCTTCATCTCGCCGAACTTCGTCACCGACCTGGAGAGCCAGGAGTCCGTCCTCGAGGACGCGTACATCCTGGTCACCACCCAGAAGATCTCGGCGATCGAGGAGCTGCTGCCGCTGCTGGAGAAGGTCCTGCAGAACAGCAAGCCCCTGCTGATCATCGCCGAGGACGTGGACGGCCAGGCGCTCTCCACCCTGGTGGTCAACTCGCTGCGCAAGACCCTCAAGGTCTGCGCGGTCAAGGCCCCGGGCTTCGGTGACCGGCGCAAGGCGATGCTCCAGGACATCGCGATCTCCACGGGCGCCGAGCTTGTCGCCCCGGAGCTGGGCTACAAGATCGACCAGGTTGGCCTGGAGGTGCTCGGCACCGCTCGGCGCATCGTGGTCGACAAGGAGAACACCACGATCGTCGATGGTGGCGGCCAGAAGGCCGACGTCGCCGACCGGGTGGCCCAGATCCGCAAGGAGATCGAGGCCTCCGACTCCGACTGGGACCGGGAGAAGCTGGCCGAGCGGCTGGCGAAGCTCTCCGGTGGCATCGCCGTCATCAAGGCTGGCGCGGCCACCGAGGTCGAGATGAAGGAGCGCAAGCACCGCATCGAGGACGCCATCGCGGCGACCAAGGCCGCGGTCGAGGAGGGCACTGTCCCCGGCGGCGGCGCCGCCCTGGTGCAGATCCTCTCGGTGCTCGACGACGACCTGGGCTTCACCGGTGACGAGAAGGTCGGTGTCTCGGTCGTGCGCAAGGCGCTCGTCGAGCCGCTGCGCTGGATCGCCCAGAACGCCGGTCACGACGGTTACGTCGTGACGCAGAAGGTCGCCGACCTCGACTGGGGCAACGGTCTCGACGCCGCCAAGGGCGAGTACGTCGACCTGGTCAAGGCCGGCATCATCGACCCGGTGAAGGTGACCCGCAACGCGGTCACCAACGCCGCCTCGATCGCCGGCCTGCTGCTCACCACGGAGAGCCTCGTGGTGGAGAAGCCGGAGCAGGCCGAGCCCGCCGCCGCCGGCGGCGGCCACGGTCACGGCCACCAGCACGGCCCGGGTTTCTGACCCGGTAGCTGAACCGGGGCACACTGCCGGACGGCAGTGTGCCCCGGTTCGCTCTTTGAGCCGGTAGGTCATTACCGATCGCTGACGTTGTTGGCGAACGGGCAAGATGATCGCGCACACTGGGCCGATGAGCACCACGTCGCGGCGGTACGCCGCGCTGGCCGGGGTCACCGCCGCCGCCGTCGCGATCGGAATCGCCGAACCGGTGGCCGTGCTGACCGGCCCTCGGTCGGCGCCCCTGGTCGCGGTCGGCGGGGTGGTCGTCGACGCCGTCCCCGAGTCGCTGAAGCAGTTCGCCATCGACCTCTTCGGCACCGCCGACAAGATCGCACTGCTGGTCGGCACGGGCCTGCTGCTCGGAGCGTTCGCCGCACTCTTCGGTGTGCTGGCCGTCCGCCGGCTGGCACTCGGCCTTGCCGGCATCGCCGCGTTCGGTGTCGTCGGCGTGGCCGCCGCCCTGACCCGCTCCGGTGCCGACGCGGCCGACGCGCTGCCGTCACTCGTCGGTGCCGGCCTCGGCGCCCTGGTGCTCTGGCTGTTCATCGCCGGCCCGTTCGAGTTGGACCCCTGGTCCTGGTCACCACCCGCACCGATGGTGCCGCCCGCTGCGCCGGTGTCGCCTGCCGGCGCGGTGTCGCCTGCCGTTCCGGTGTCGCCTGCTGTGCCGGTGTCGCCTGCTGCGCCGGTGTCGCCCGCCGGCCCGGTGTCGCCCGCTGTGCCGGTGCCGGTGGCTTCGGGCGGGCAGTCCGCAGCGGCGAACGAGCCGGAGAGGGCTACGGGAGTCGACCCCGAGTCGCGGCGACGGTTCCTCACCGGCAGTGGAGTGCTGCTCGGCACCGCCGTCGTGGCCGGTCTCGGTGGACGCTGGCTGGCCGGCCGGCGCGGGGTGTCCGCCGCCCGCGACGCGATCCGCCTGCCCGCACCGGTCGCCCCGGCACCGGCCGTGCCGGCGGGCGCGGACCGCTCGTTGGCGCAGCTCGCGCCGTACGTCACCCCGAACTTCGGTTTCTACCGGATCGACACCGCGCTTGTGGTGCCCCAGGTCGACCCGGACACCTGGCGGCTGCGGATCCACGGACGGGTCGGCACCGAGCGCACCTACAGCTACGCGGATCTGCTGGCCCGGCCGCTTGTCGAGCGGTACGTCACGCTGGCCTGCGTCTCCAACGAGGTGGGTGGGGACCTGATCGGCAATGCCCGCTGGCTCGGCGTACCCCTTCGGGAGTTGCTGGACGAGGTCGAGCCGGACGACGATGCCGACCAGGTCGTCGGCCGGTCGGTCGACGGCTGGACCTGCGGCACCCCCACCGCCGCGTTGCGCGACGGGCGGGACGCGCTGTTGGCGGTCGGCATGAACGGCGAGCCACTGCCGGTCGAGCACGGTTTCCCGGTCCGGATGGTCGTGCCCGGCCTCTACGGTTACGTCTCGGCCTGCAAGTGGGTGACCGAGCTGGAGCTGACCCGTTTCGCCGACTTCGACGCGTACTGGGTGCCACGCGGCTGGTCCGCCCAGGGCCCGATCAAGACTCAGTCGCGGATCGACACACCCCGGGGGCGTAACCGGCTGACCACCGGCCCGGTCACGGTCGCCGGTGTGGCCTGGGCGCAGCACCGGGGCATCAGCCGGGTCGAGGTACGCGTAGACGGCGGCCCCTGGCAGCAGGCGGAGCTGGCCCCGACGGTGTCAGTGGACACCTGGGTGCAGTGGTCCTGGAGCTGGGACGCCACGCCGGGCGAGCATCGACTCCAGGTGCGCGCGACGGACGCGACAGGCGAAACCCAGACCGAGCGGACGCAGGACGTCGCCCCGGACGGCGCCACCGGCTGGCACACGGTAACCGTCACCGTCCGCTGAGCCGCCAGGGTCGCTCCTCGCGCGTGGGCGTGCTGCGCCAAGGACGACCGGAGTACGCAGACTGCCGTACCTCCGATGACGTCGCCGGGCGGACGCGGACCGGAGCGTACCGGGACAGGGTGACACCATGACTGTTACCGCACGGACCTTCACCATCGCCGGCCTCGTCGTCGGCGCTGCGGGCATCGGCGTGCTGTGGGCCGCCGGGGTCGAGTTTCCCGTCGTCGTACCACCCGGGATGATCATTCTGTTGACTGGCGCCCTCTTCGTCGCGTTCGCACCATGGCGCTGGTCGCCTGCGGTGGGCGCGCTGCTGGGCCTGTTCGTGGCCGTCGGGTTCGCGATCAGCCCGACCGGGGTGGACAACCTGCTCGGGCGGCACGGCGCCGACGTGGCGACCGGCCAGTTGATCCAACTGATCGGGGTGCTGACCGCGCTGGTCGCCGGGGCGCTCGCCACCAACGCCGCCCGTCGCATGCCGCAGAGTCACCAATCCCGGCGGCCGGGGGTCACTCGCTGAGGTCGTCGGCGGATCCATGAGCGGGGCGTCGGGGGCGGGTCGACCGCTGCGTGGGCGTAGTGGGCGCGCGCACTGGGCAGCGGGTCGTCGCAACCCGTCGTTCCGACCACACCAGGGGTACGCCGCTGGCCGGCACCCCCGAGTTGCGGGGTGCCGGCCAGCGGTCGGTGTCGTGCGGTGGGTGCTGGTGCTGGTGCTGCGGTGGTGCAGTGCTGCGGTGGTGCAGTGCTGCGGTGGTGCAGTGCTGCGGTGCTGCGGTGGTGCCGGTGGTGCCGGTGGTGCTGTGGTGGGTCAGCTGTTCCAGTGCTGGGCGACGAGGTCGGTGGCCTGCTGCTCCCACTGGGCGTAGGCGTCGGGGTAGGCGGAGACCTGGACGGT
>NZ_JBICTZ010000020.1:0-58610 GCF_043197875.1 Micromonospora sp. NPDC048935
ACATTCACAGCTGCGCGGCAGACTCAACTACGACGTCGATCATGCCGGTTACCTGCCAAAACTCCAGACCAGGCAACTGCGGCTGGAGTACTAGGGCTCGCCTGCGGGCGATGAAGACCCGATGGTGGGTGATGACGTCCTCGGGATAGATCCAGGTGGGGGTGGACGTCCTCGATGCGTCACACGGTCATGGCGACGTAATGTGACTGACGTGGATGAAGCGCTGGGCCCGACCGCGTCGCAACGAAGCGCTCGCCTGCTGGCCGAGCATGCAGCGCCTCGTCTGCGGACGGTGGACGAGCACCAGTTTCGCACCCCTCGCGGCGGGATGAGAGTTCAGGTGTACACCGCGCCGGAACGTCGACCTGTGACCGTGGTGACCCAGGGCGACCGCGAGGGCACCAGCCTGACGAACGCCGCCGAGCACTACGCCGAGGAAGTTTGGCGGCGACTCTGCCCCGACGAGGCGGAGCCACCGCTGTTCATTGCCCACCAACTCCTCAATGAGCGTGACCTCGGCTTCCAGCAGTTCCGCTTCGTCGCCGCCGGCCGGCACACCGTGCAGCGGCCGGTGCGGTGGGGGCCAAGGCTGAGCCCGACCGAGCTGGAGCATTTGGTTGGCGGGCCCGTCGACCCGAGCCGCGGCAAGTACACGCCACCTCCGCCGGCCGTCGAGGGGCGCCAGCGCTTCGCCGTCGCCCTGGTGATCACGCTACCCAGGCCCGATCTGCACGGCGAGCCACAATGCATGCCCGCCAGCACGTCGTGGGGCCAGCGGCTGGCACGCCAGGTGGCACCACGACGCCAGGGCCGTACATGCTGCTGGTACCACCGCGGCGACTGGAACGCAGCCTCCGCCATCGCGATCCAAGCCATCGCTCGCACCGCCGCTACCCCGCTGCGGCAGGGCTACCTGGAGGCCGACGAGCAACTACCTGCCGTGTCTACCTTCATCGGTCAGGCTGCGCCAGACCCATGGACGCGCGACGCCGCCACCAGCCTGGTCCTAGATCCGATCCAACCCAGCCGCGACGATCACGGCAGGCGCTTCTACGTCAACGGTCGGCACCGCAGCCAAGCGATGCTCGACGCTGGCGTACGCCGGACCCACTGGGACTGGCCCGAGCCGGGCGGCGAGCAATGAGGGAGGACAACGCCGCGCTTAACGAGGCGGTGCGTCAGCTCGTGGCGCAGGCTGGCACGGTGGGCCGAGTTTCCGGACGCGAGCCCTGGTGCGAACTGATCGTTTGGGTTACCTGGGGACAGTGGGGCCGCCGAACCGGCTGGCCCGTTGTCCCGGTACTGACAAGACCCTGGCAGGACACTATCTCCGCCGAACGGCGCGGATGGCGCACCCGCGCCGCCAACCTTCACGGCGACTTCGCGTTCGCCGTCGACTACCGAATCTGCCGCCGCTGCCGAATCGGCTGGGTAGAACAGCCCTACACCCACCCCCATTACCAGCGCCACGGCATGGCCAGCGCCGGCCTCGCCGCGCTCCGGGCCGAGCACCCCGGCCTGTCGTGGCACACACTCGGCGGTCACTTCCGTAGCTCGCAGCCATTCTGGGAAGCCGTAGGCGTTGATGTGTCCGGTGGCTACCAGCAGCGCGGCACCTGTCCGCATCTCACGGGTGGACGCTGAACCGACCGTCTTCAAGGCATCGAACCGGTCGCTCGGTACCCGTTGCGGGAGGCACGCCGGGAGCACGCTCGATAGAACGGGCGCCGGCCTGGCTTCAGGGTTCAGATGCGTGAAGCCAGCTGAAAAGGCTGACGAAGCGAAGGAACGAGACGATTGCGTAGCACGTCACGCGATGTAGACGCTTGTCATCGAGCCGCCGCCGCCCGTGGACCCTGCGGCGCCCGGCCATGCGATCGCGAAGGCCAAACGGCATCGCGCACGCTGTCGGCGTGTCATTGCGCGACATAGCCCAAAGGGCCCGCAAGACAGCCCCAGCGAGTGGGCATCGCAGCAAACAAAGGACGGCGCCGAGCAGGTAAGCAGACGTCGATCGGACGCTAGACGCGCCGAAGCACGCAGACGACCTTGCCCAGGATGACCGCGTGTTCGGCGAAGATCACATCGTAGAGTGGATTTCGCGGGACTAGCTCGACGCGACCGTCGCGGGTTCGATAAGCCTTGACCGTCGCCTCGCCCTCGATCATGGCGGCGACGATATCGCCATTCTCGGCGACCGCCTGCTGGCGCACGACGACGACGTCTCCGGCGCAGATTGCCGCCTCGATCATGGAATCGCCCTTAACTATCAGAGCAAACAACATGCCGTGCCCTACCAGGGCGCGAGGCAGCGCCAGCTCGTCCTCCACGTGTTCCTCAGCAAGAATCGGGGCACCGGCAGCGATAGTGCCCAGCACCGGAACTTTGACACCTGGCGCGTCTGCTTCGTTCGACGCGGGACCGACCTGCGCCCTGCGTATGTCGACCGCCCTGGACGCGTTTGCCTCGCGACGCAGGAGGCCACGCCGTTCCAGCATGTTCAGGTGGTGCGCCACGGACGAGGGGGAGCCGAGCCCGACTGCTGCGCCGATTTCGCGCACCGTGGGTGGGTAGCCGTGCTGCTGGATCCAATCGTGTATCACAGCCAGGATGCGCTGCTGCTTGGCGCTGATGTGGGGCGGCTCAGCCTCGGTCCCCTCGGAGGTTGTCATCCACGGACAATACAACGGATTTAGTACGCGCGTACTAATGCGCTTGGTGCCGGTTCGGCGACCCGACCCGGTCGGCAACGCGACGTCGGCGTCGATCTCTGCCACCAATGTCAGCTCCGCCTGTACGTACCGCAGCAACTCCGGCCGCTCCAGCTGCCCGTCCACCGTGCACCACGGCGGCGCGAGTTCGCTGCAGGGGTCCAGAGGAGACAGCATCTCGCCGAGCTGCTCCTGCTAAGACGACGGTCAGCGGGAGGGGGCGGCTGCTGTGCCGCAGCCGCCCCCTCCGATCTACCCGCCGGAGCAGCACGGTGACGGGGCTGCTAATGCTGCGGGTTGACTTGCCGATGAAGGCCTCGGTGACGAGCCTGGTCCGGTGCTTCCACCAGCCTCTCCTGCCGGATTCGTAGCGGCCGACCAACCGGTTGGTCACTACTCCCTCGATGCCGGCCGCAACTGTCCAGTCCAGTAGCCAGTCCACCACCTCCCGCATGTCGGTGGTCTGCGGGGCGACGGCCAGCTGCGCCGGCGCATCGACGAGCAGCCGCTTCAGCCGGGGTCTCGCCGCGCCGATAGCGGCAGGTCGACGATCACCTCGCCGCCAACGTCGGCCAGCAGATCGAACAGCACATAGTGGCCAGGACACTGAGGGACCAGGCTGAGCTGCCCGCGGCCGGCGGTGACTTTCCGCTGGAGCAGCGCGAAGTTGGAGACCTCTCTGTTGCCAACGCCTTGACACAGAGGTGCCGTTAGATCCACGCGCCCTGTCACCACAAGGTCGCGTCCACGGAAGTGATGTACTACTTGCCCGTGATGGGCATGTTGCGCAGATGAGAGCCGACCATCGCGTCGATCCTTCAAGACGACCAAGTCGGCGAAGGAACTGGTCCTGGCGCCCGAGGCGGCGCCAGGACCACCGCCGATGGTGAGCTAGTTCTCGATGCTGCTCCGAGACCGTCGATCGGGAGGCCTGCGGTGGCTAGTGATCGCGACGGTGAGGTTCGTGAGGGCGGCAGCGAAGGCAAAAAGATCACTGGTGGCTTGGATGACGTTGAGCCACTGCTGCATGGGGAACTCCTTGCGTGGTAGGGGCCAGCCGGCCCTGGCGGACGAGTCCCAGTGCAGCGGTGGTGCGAGCCCTCCGGCGACGGCGTCGGAGGATCCCGGCGGTGGGACCGCCGGCCACGAACGGATGATCCGGGGCCATAGCGGTGAGCGACCGGCTACTACTCTGTCCGTCGGAGGCCGGTACCAGTTGCCGGACGGTAAGCGCGATGGGCGGGAACTAGAGTGGATCGATCAAGCTCCGTACCAGGAGTTGATCCATCCCGCGTGAACAATCTGGTCGAGTTGGCCGCTTGCCTGGATGGGCTACGCCGCCGCCGGGACCTGTCGTACGAGGCCATGGAGCGGGAGTCGAGGAAACTGCGGTCGCGCCCCGGTGAATCGCCTCGGGAGGTCCTGGGCAAAAGCACCGTGGGGGAGATTGTCAACGGCAAACGACTACCCAGCAAGGACAAGCTGCTGACCTACCTGGCAGTCTGCCGAGTCGCGTCGGCTGACCTTGCCCAGTGGCTCGCGGCGTGGGAGCGTGCGCGCACCGCCGATCTCGCCCTACCCGCCGGCGCGATACGGGTACGGGAAGTGTTGCCCCGGCGGCTCGGTGTCCACGCCGCGATCCGGGCCGAGGGCGCTCCCGGCGAGCTACCCATGTATATCCCTCGCGATGTCGACTCCCAGCTAAGAGCGGCGTTGACTGCGGGCGTCCAACAGGGGTGTTTCGTTCTGCTGGTGGGTGGATCACTGGTGGGAAAGACGCGAACCCTCTATGAAGCCGTCCGGAATACCTTTCCAGAGTGGTGGCTCGTCCACCCAGCCGACTCCGAGGAGATCCGGACCCTTGCTGCGGCACCCACCGCCCGTACGGTGGTCTGGCTGGATGAGCTGCAGACGTACCTTGCCCGCGACACTGGCCTAACCGCCGGTACGGCACGCGCCCTGCTTCGGGCCGGAATGGTGCTTGTCGGCACTATGTGGCCCGATGAGTACGCCACCCGCATCGACCCGCGCCGGCCTGGGGATGACGACCACCACGCTTCCGGCCGGGAACTTCTTGATCTTGCTCATGTCATTGACGTCGCACCTGCGTTGAGCGATATGGAGCGCCGGCGGGCACAGGAGTTGGCTGGCGTGGATGGGCGTATCTTGGAAGCTCTCGACAACGTTGACGCCGGGGTGACCCAGGTGTTGGCTGCGGGACCAGAGCTGCTTCGCTGGTGGGAACAAGCCGTTAATCCCTACGGCCAGGCTGTTATCACAGCCGCAGTCGATGCGCGGTGCCTTGGCGTGGGCGCCCCGCTGACGCGTGAGCTTCTCGCTGATGCTGTCCCGGGGTATCTGACCTCCGCCCAGCGGGCCGCCGCCGCGAATGATTGGCTTGATCACGCCTTGGACTACGCCACCACGCTGCTGCGTGGTGCCGCGTCCGCTCTCAGGCCGGTCGACGACGGCACCATGGGAGGGATCAGCGGATACATCGCGGCCGACTACCTGGTCCAGCACAGTCGCCGCACCCGCCGCACCCATTGCCCACCCGCCTCTGCGTGGCAGGCCTTGGTGGACCACATCGATGACCACGATGCGCTGGAACAGCTAGAGGCCAACGCTGACGCCCGGATGCTGTACCGCTACAGCCGGCCCATCCTTCAGCGGCTGGCGGAGGCCGGCAACCGTGGTGCCGAGATCCAGATACGAATTGATCAAGGCGATCTCGAAGGCGCGATCGCCGAGGCGCGGGGATGGGACCTCGAAGGCGCGGACGCCTCTGATTTCCTGATCTGGGCTTTAACAAACCGGGGATATATCGACGCCGCAGCCTCCGAGCTGCGGACCCGAAACCACTGGGCCTCCAGAGTCGAGATCGTTGCCCTGCTATCGAACAACGACAGACTTGACGAGCTGAAGGCGCTGGCAGAGGCAGGCGACGAGTACGCGGCCCGAAGACTCGCCTTCCAGCTTGCAAGACGTGGACGCCCCGAGGAAGCTCTTGCCCTGGTACGCCCCCAGGCTGATGCCACCCCGCCCAACGAATGGGCCGCTGCCTGGATGGTCGAATGCCTCGCACTGCTCGACCGTCTAGACGAACTCCAAACACGATCGGACGCCGGGGATGAGTACGCCGAGCTTCGACTGCTGGCCCGGCGCGGCCACCTAGATGAGCTTCGCGCGCGCGTTGCCGCCGGCGAGGCATACGAGGGAATTATCCTTACCGCGCTGCTCGACCTCGGCCGCGTTGACGACGCAGTAGCCGAGCTGCGGCGACACATTGAGGAAAACTACGACAACGGCGGAGACATCGATCCTGCCGAGCAACTCGCCGAACTACTGGCCACACACGGCCTCCTCGATGAACTCAAGGCAGAGCTTCGCGCGGGCAACCCCTGTGCCGGCAAGTGGTTAGCCAACCTGCTGACCAACCACGGGCAAGTCGAACAGGCGAACCAGCTCCTACGCTTCGGCCTTAACCCCGACGGCACGATAGCCAGCCCCGACGCAACTACCCGAATATACAAATTCTGAGCCGATCAGTGTCCGTAATCCTGTAAGCAAGGATGGGAGAGAAATGAACCAGCGTCTTCCAGCTCTGCCAGGACTTGCAAAAGAAATATCCACTGCTCGCATCGCGAAACGTCAAAGAGTTTCGGACTCCATCTCGCACTTAGTCAGCAATGCTCAAGATCTCCGCGGCTTCTCAGATCTCGAAAGTTTGGCTGAAGCCGCCTACGGCATCGATCCACCTGACTCGACGGCGAAGGCCGCCGCTCATCACATATTAACGATCCGAGCGGAGGTTGCTCGTCAGCTTTGGCGCCGCGATCTCTTCGTCGGAGTTAGTGTGATCGACGAGTTGCTGTTTCAGCATGTCGCTGCCGGCGCAAGTGACCCGCTCTTGGCTACTCTGCAGACCCTTCGCGCTGGCGAACTCAAGAAGCCGGGTATGCTGGTTTTCCCGCTGCACTCGTTCGGGGTTTATGCTGCGGGCCTGTTGCGTCCATTTCGGGGAACAAGTGTCTCACTTGTGAATTCAGCACAAAATTTCGCGGTAATCCCGCAAACGAACAAGTTGGACCACACGCTAAATCGTCTGAACGAGATCGGCGCACAACTCGGAACCTCCAAGCCGGTCGACGGGGAGCTGATTAGACATCTACACACGAGCCGCAATGCCAAGTGGCTCGAGTACAACCCCCTACTGATCGCTGCCGTTAGATCCGTGTCCGGGATGTATTACGAGAATGAGTTCCTGCTACTGGGCCGCATCAGGGCGATTACAGCTTCGCTCGTTATGCTGGCCGCCCTGCAGCCACGTACTCAAAGCCGGAAGGCGGCACTTTTCAGTTCATCCCGCATTAATAACTGGGAAACGCTGGATATCCACCACTATATTGTCCTTACGTCGGGCGTCGGGAAGAATTTAGGTGGTCACGCGATCCCCATTCATCAAAGACGGGCCGTGACGGAGCTTAGCGATTTAGCGGTCGAGATTGGCCCCCGGTACTGGGGGCGATACCAGGCTCGGGCAAATAACGTCTATAGGGCAGTCGGTGACCTGTATGCGGGCTATATGAACTACAGTCTCGGCGTCCCAAAGGAAGATAGCCGAGGGCGCACCTACCGTAAGCTTTTCGAGGCAGTCACCTACTTCCGGCGCTCCTACAGCGGAAGCGGGGAGGATTGGGCAGCTACGGTTAGCCTTGCAACGGCGTTCGAGATGCTTTTGACGGATTCTTTCGAACGGGGCGTTGCTCAGCGCTTGCGGCGCCGAACGCGTGCGCTCCTTAAGGGTGCGCGTGGCACCGTAGGCTACCAGAAAGCAGTAGAGGAACTCTACTACAGTCGCAGTGCCACTGTGCACAGCGGAGTTGTTCCGACGTTCCCACTTGAGGAGGCCAGAAAGGCCTTCGTATTGGCATTCTGCGCCTTGATGCAAAGAATCCCTGCTTTGGGTGCGCGGCAAGAGAAGCCGATCGCGCATCTAACTGGAGTAGAGTAGCCCGCTCGACCCCGAGCCTCGCGGTAGGCGGACTGGCTGAAGGAGACGCTCGCCGCTGCTCGTCGTCGACCACCGGCCGCAGCGCGGCCATCGGATGCCGACCAGGCCACAAAATGGGGGTAGGTGGCGTCGGTCTTGTCCTGACCAGTCGTGAAGATCCGGGCGCCGGCCGACAGCTTCGGCGGCACATCGACGATCTGCTCGCCGGCAGCAAGTAGCCGCATCGTGATGTGGTTGCCGATCCCGATGCAGCCCTCGACCGCCGGCTGGATCCGATTGACGTAATCGTTACTCAGGCACACGAGTCGATCAGCGGCGTACACACGCAAATGCCGCCGGTAACGCTCGATCGTGGCTGTTATTTAGATCGAGGTAGAGCGGACAGGGTGGGGCCCAGTTCGTCAACCAGTGCCTGTAACCGGTCGGCATCGCACGGTACGTCGATACTGCGCGACCGGTTGCCGTCAGAACAGTAGAAGCGCGTCGAACTGCGGCCCTTCGGCCTTGCTGGCGATGACATCTCGCCTGCCGCTCCTCAGGCGGCGGCATCCTCTGCAGCCCTGCCGCTGGATTCGGGCTGAGACAGTCGTCTCCCACTGCTTCGACCCGCAGCAGGGGCAATGCCACCGGCAGCGGTCGCCGGACCCTGGGCGGAGCCGATCAGGCCCCCGGTCAGGGTGGTCCAGGTTCGCCAGAAAGGTGCTCGCGATCTCGGGATGCAGGTCGCCCAGCGATCCACCGGGCGAAGGCTCCTGGCGGGACGCGGTGCGCCGGCGGATGCCGCACGGCTGGCAGCCGTGCCCGGAGGTGCGGGTGACGACGGGTGCCACCCACTCGTGCGCACAGTCTGGGCATCGCCAGAGCACCCGGATGGTCGACCCGCGAGCCAGGTCGAGCAGCTCAATGTCGCGGGCCTTGTCGACGTCGAGGATGCGGACGGCCTGGGTGAGCAACTCGGGAGCGACGTCGCGGACCCGGAGTTCGGCCCGGCTCAGACGAGTCTGGTAGGAGCGTTCCTGCCGAGAGCACGCTGGGCAGCCGGTTTTGCGCTGGGCCCGGTCGGCCACTCGGGTACGCCAGACGTGCCGGCAGGTCCCGCACTGCCAGACGCACCGGTCCGCGGAACCGGGAAGCAGCCACTGTGCGCCCATCTCCGGGCGCGTCAAGTTCTGGACCAGTTCGCTCGCCAGTTCGGGAAACAAGATGGCCAGGCTTTCGCCGGGTGGTGTGGTCTGGAACGTCTTCCACTCCTCGCGTGCTGCGGCGAGGCCTGCGGCGATCCGGTCGACAGACAGGGGCGGGCACGCCACGGACTGCGACCGCAGCCACTCCGCGAGGACCAGAAACCACTCTGTCGCGTCCTTGCTGCCCGCAACCACGGTCTCCCCCGGAACCGGCGGCGTGCCGGGCTGCCGAACCCGTACATAGCGCACGCCCAGCTTGGCCATGACCTCAGATTTGCGCAGGTCCCGGGCTTGAGCAGCAGTGCCGGCGTGCCACTGGGCCGGGTCCAGGTCGATGTAGATTTCGGCCGAGGGCAGGAAGAGGTCCAGCCGCTCCGCCGAGCGCCGGCCGCCGTCGAGGCGGACGTCGACTTCCACCTCGTCGCCCGTCGCGGCCGCCAGCAGGTGGGCGAGCTCTAGTTCGAGGAGGCTCCGGCCGCGGCGGCGACACCGGCCGCAGCCGTAGTCCGGTGATTTCGCGCGATCGCGCACGTGCGCCTGGAATAGCGCACCGCACCGGCAGCGCCAAGAGCAGAGGGCGCCGGCGCGCGGGTACAGCGTCGCCGGTCCGTGCCCGGGCCAGGAGAGGTTCGCCACGAAGGACGAGGCGACCTCCGGCATGAGCGTGGCGAGCGACTTCTTGTCGGGGGCGACCCGACTGGCGACGCCCCGAGCCAGGTACGCGCATGCAGCACAGAGCAGCCGGGTCGCGTGAGTGACGACCGAGCGTTCGAAGTGCCGGGAACACTCTGGGCAGCGCCAGACGCAGATGTCGTTGGTCCCTGCGGTGAAGCTCTGCGGGTCCCGACCAGGGTGAGACTTGTTGGCGACGAACGTGACGGCCTGCTCCGGATGCGTGTTGCTGAACGAAGCGGCTTCGCCGGGGTCCCGCAGCATCTCGCCCGCCCGACGGCGCCCGCAGGGCGGGCAACCTCGGCCAGCGGTCCGATTCGTCACGGTGGACACCCACTCGTGCCCACAGTGGCCGCAGCGCCATAAGCATCGGTCGACCGAGTTCGGACGGAGGAGGGCGGGGCCGCGCTCGGGACGCCGCTGATTGGCGACGAACTGTGCCGCGATCTCTGGGTACAGGTCAGCGAGCGATCGGCCGGGCTGCGCTGCTCCGCCCATCAACGCGGCGCATCGAGGGCAGGGCCGGCCGGCACCGACCACGTACAACACCGTCTGCTCCCACTCGTGATCGCAGGCGTTGCACCGCCATTGGCACCGGTCAGTCGCGGATTTCGGCAGGGAGTCGGGGGTGCGGTGCGGATGGGTGAGGTTGCGGACGAACATCTCGGCGACCGTGGGGTGGGTAGTGCGCAGCGGTGCGGTGGTCGGCGGCCGACGGTTCGCGGCCCGGCATCGTGGGCAGACGCTCCCGGCGACCCGGAGCCGGACTCTCGTGTGCCAGGTGTTGCCGCAGGCGCAGCGCCACCAGGCCACCTTGTCGGAGCGGACGCTCACCTCTGCCACCGGCGCCTGCTCGGCCGGGTCCTCCCAGCGCAGGAAAAACTCGACGATCTCCGGGCACGCGTCGCCGACCCGGTTGGCCACCCGCCGGGAGTTGGCGTCGGATCGGCGCTTGCCCGCGCACGGCTTGCAACCGCCGCCCCCAGACCCGGACCGCCGCGAGATCGGGGCTACCCAGGAGTGGCCGCAGGCCGAGCAGCGCCAGCGCGCCTCAGCCGAGGACTGGGCGCTGATCGTCTCGGGTGTGGCGGTGGGATAGGTGATGCACTCCAGCCACTCCGTGGCCAGTTCAGGCATGACTTCGGCCAGGCTGCGGCCCGGCTCCGGCGTGTCGGCCTCGCGCCGCAGACGGCTCCGGCAACCCTTGCAACCGGGTGCCGCTCGCATCCGCACCGCAGCGGCCTGCCACCACTCAAGCCCGCAGGTCGCGCACCTCCATCGGGCCTCGCGGTTCGAGCCTCGGGGGAGGTCGCCCAATGCCCCCATCCAACCCTTAACCTCGAGCAGTTCCGGCAGGAGATCTGGATGGACGCTCGCTAGTGTCTCCCGGGTCTTGGCGGCCACGCCCGCATCATCGCAACCGAGTACGACACCTTCCGAATGCCGCAGCGGCAGATGCCGCTCCGCTGCCGCAGACTCAGCAGCCGGTCGAGGGGCTCCGGCACGGTCAAGGTTAGCGGTGACGGCTTCAAGCACCGCCCACGTCATCGTGGGGGAGACAGCACCCAGCAGGGGAAAGATCCGCAACAACGTAACCCTGGCGTTCAACTAGTGCGGTGACCGCGAAGGTTCACCGGGTTGTCAGCCCAGCGTCGCAGGTCGGTTAACGTCCACGTCCATGTCCGAATCCGAGCAGGTTCTTAGCTGGCTGCAGAGCTGGTATGCCTCACAGTGCGACGGCGACTGGGAACACGAGTGGGGGTTGAAGATCGAAACGCTCGACAACCCCGGCTGGTCGATCACGATCGATCTAGAGGAGACGGAGTTGGCGGATCGGGAGCACCTCCGGCAGCAGGTCACACGGGGTGAACATGACTGGGTGATGGCCTGGACATCCGAAAATGCCTTTTACCTCGCATGCGGGCCTCGCAACCTGACCGAGGCCCTCACCCTGTTCCGTGACTGGGCATCTGAGAGCGGCCAGTGAGGCGGTGAAAGGCGAACCCGTCACACGGCATACGCCGGTCCGCCGCCCCAGCGGAGGCCTTTCTCGCTGTGAACGCGGGCTCGTTCGCGGCGTTGGGTTGCGAGGACGTCGGGGTGGCGGGCATTGGTGTTGCGCCAGCGCAGGTAGGCGTGCAGTGCCCGGGTCTGGGCGGTGTGGTTGCGGTGGTGGGAGTTGGCGATGGTGAACCGCCGCAGCGGGCCGAAGTGGGCCTCGATCGGGTTGGCCCAGGAGGCGTAGGTCGGTGTGAAGCACAACTCGACCCGGTGTCTGGCGGCCCAGGTCCGGATCTGGGCACCCTTGTGCGCGGACAAGTTGTCGATGATCACGTAGATCGGGGCGCCGTCGGGACGGGCGGCGCGGATCGACTTCAGCGCGGCCAGGGTGTTCGTGGCGCCTTTGCGGCGGCGGTTGACGCCCCATAGGGTGTCGTCGCCGACGGAGTAGCAGCCGTGGAAGTAGCGGATGCCGTGGGTGCGCTGATAGGTCGCCGGCCACCGTTGCGGGTGTCCCCGCTCGGCCCACGCCGTCCCAGCGGTGGGTCGGATCCCGAGCGGCCCGAACTCGTCGAACGCGAACACCCGTTGCGGGAACCGGTCCAGAACCTCTTCGATCCGGTCAAGCTTGACGTCGCGGTCGGGGTCTGGGGACTGCTTCCACGTCCTGGTCCGCTGGAACGTGACACCGCGGCGGCCGAGCAGACGACGCAGGGCTTCGCGGCCGATGCGGATGACTCTGCCGTCCAACCTGCGCAGATAGGCGGCGAGTTTGCGCAGCGACCAGGAGGTGAAAGGCTGGCCGAGCTTGACCGGTCGGGTGGTGGCCGTCGCGACGACGAACTGTTCGTCGTCAGGGCTGAGCAGGCGGGGACGGCCTCCGGCCCACTGAGGGTCCACGCAGGCCAGGCCGATCTGATTGAAGCGGTGGATCACGTCACGGACGGTGTCCTCGTCGGCCTGGACGAGCTGGGCGATCACCGGGACTCGATTCCCGCCGGCGGAGGCCAGCAGCATCATCGCCCGCCGGTATCGCACCGAGCTGGCGCTGCCCCGGTGCACGATCTGCTGCAGCTTCTGCCCTTCCTGGTCGGTCAACCTACGCACACGGACAGGCTCGGCCACCTAGCCTCCAGGTGTCGGCTCGGATGTCGGGCTATATCCAATCGCGACAGTGGCCAACCCGGCGAACCTTCCCGGTCAAAGCACTAGCCAGCGAGAAAGGATCGCGGACGTGCTGATCACTCCGTTGCCCGGCGTCCGCGGGAACAGCCTCCGCCAGTCGCTCCTAACCTGCACCAGGCCGTCGCCAACATCCGGGGCGGTGCCACCCACCCAGCGATGCATCGAGTCTTCTCCTACCTTGACTGGGCAAACGAGGTTCGATGCCAGCTCCGCACCCAGATCAGCGCCGCGAGCCTCAACGCGCTCGTCCCGCCCGACCGACACCAGCTCCTCGTGTCGCTGGCCGGCAGGTCACCATGATCACCTACGACACCGGCATGGCGTCGCGCGCGAAGGCAGCTGACCTCGAGGTGGTGAAGCTGGAGCAGGAGCGGGGCGAGGAACCAAAGGCGGCTTAATGCCGAACGATGACGAGCCGTCGGCGGATGCGCCGGACCACCCAGCTTTGTGGTGTTCGAGGTGTCCACAGCGCGGCCGTTATAGCGCAGCTGCGCTACAACGGCGGCCGCAGCTCGCCGAGATCCGGGTGGCGGTGCGGATCGTGCAGGGGTCGGGGCTACCCAGGTAGCTGTTCCCACCCGTCGGCCGCCCTGAGCACGCCGACGGGCAGCCCGTCCGTCACCTTGGGGCGCTGGCCGACCAACTTCTCCGGCAGACGAACCTCCGCCTTGACGTCCGCCCTCTGCTTGTCGAACGACAGGTGCACGGTGGCTGTGACTCCGCGAGGGCGGTCGCGGAAGTACACATCCAACCCGTTCGACCCGTCCGACGTCGGCGAGCAGATGGCCTCGACCTCGGCGCCGGCTTGGTCGGCGACGCCATGCTGCGCGCACTGCCAGTTGACCGCTGTTCGGGCAACGAGCTCGAAGTCGGGGTCGTGGTATAGAAGTTCGCGAGCCCGCTCGCGGCGCCGCAGCTTGCCGAGCGCGGCCTTGAGCGCCTCGTGCGTGAGGTTGCCGATCACGCCGGCGGCCATGGCCTGTCCGATGAAGAGGGCAGTCGTCTGCGCCCAACCCGAGAACTCGTGGCGAAGGTGGCCGGAGTTGGGGCCGGCGTCCATCTCCCGCTCCTGGGAGATCTCCGTAGCCGGGGCGTCGTCATGGCTCATGCTCGCAGGGTAGGCGCGGCGCCAAATCTGCGGTGAACCGGTCAGGCCCAGTTCGGCCGTAGCACGGACGCGCGCACGCCCCCGACCGAACGGTCGGGGGCGTTGCTCCGCATGGCTCCGAGTCAGCTCAGCCGCAGGCGGAAGTCGGCCCAGGCCCGCTCGGCGGTGGCCGCCTCACCGTGGGCCGTGGCGATCTGCGCGGCGAACCACAGATCCTCGAGCTCCTTGCGCCCGGCCTGGGTGTACACGTGCACCTTCTTGCCCAGCGCCCGCGCGTAGCCGATCTCCACGAGGCTGCCGTGGCAGGTCGGGTCGTCAATCCAGACGAAGATGTGGGTGGCCGAGCGAATCGCGGTCAGGCACCGCTGGGTGACCTCGGGCCGGGACATCCCCGGGTAGGCGCCGCCGCAGGCGATGTCGCCGGCGGCGACGCCGTGGCTGTTCTCGCCGTGGTAGCAGCCATGGTCGTCGCTCATGAAGTGCGGGCCGACGTACACGGCGCCGGGGAGGCTGGCGATGCGAACCTCCTCCGGCTAGGGCGTCCGGTCCGGGTTCTCGTACTCGGCGCCATCGACGATGGAAAACAGGGTGTGCCGCCACCCGTTCTTGGTGATCTTCCCAGCGGCGTAGACGCGGATGCCCTCGAAGTTGTCCATGCGAAACCGTCCTCTCAATATCGGGGGAGGGAGACGACCGTAGTGGACGGTAGCGCGGTTGAGCGACCAACGGCGGCGCGTCGCCCGCCCCCTGTCGCCCATTCACGATAACGTTCCTTCTCGTGAATGAGATTGAGGCCCGGGAGAGCGCCGACCCAACCACTTTCATCGATCCAAACGAGCAGCTGTCGGAAGCGGCGCGGCGGCGCATCCGCGAGTCGGTGCCCGCGTCGACGCGGCGGGCCTACGCCGGGGACTGGCGCCGCTTCACCCACTGGTGCGACGACCAACAACGATCACACCTGCCGGCCACCGCGGCGACCCTGGCCGAGTACGTCTCGCACCTCGCCGACGAAGGCAAGGCAGCGTCCACGATCGAGCGCGCCATGGCGGCCATCACCGTCGCCCACGCCGCCGCCGACCTCCCGCCGCCCCACACCCGGCCGGCGCGCGCGGTGGTGCGCCGGCACCGCGCCGAGCTCGCGGAAGGTGGCCGAGGAGTACGCAAGGCCAAGGCGCTGACCATTACAGCGCTGCGGGCGATGGTCGACACCCTCGACGTCTCCACCCTGGCAGGGGTGCGCGACCGGGCCCTCATCGTGGTCGGTTTCGCGTTGGGTGCCCGGCGCAGCGAACTCGCGGCGCTCAACATCGCCGACCTCGCTTTCACCGACCACGGCCTGCAGATCGCCATCCGACGCTCCAAGACCGACAAGGAATCCGTGGGCCGCAGCACCGCCCTGCCCTACACCTCGCGACCGGCCACCTGCCCCGTGCGCACGATGCAGGCATGGCTGGACGCCCTGGCCGCCCGCAGGGAGACGTCGGGACCGGTGTTCCGTCGCATCGACCGGCACGGCAACCTCGGCCGGGTGCCGCACGGGCGCGGCGAAGCGAATGGTCGCATCACCGGCCAGGCCGTAGCCATCATCGTCCGCCGCACCGCGCTGCGCGCCGGTTTGGACGCCGCCTCCGCGTTCTCCGGTCACTCCCTGCGCCGCGGGTTCGCCACCGAAACCCATCGGCGGGGCAAGAACCCGCTGTGGATCGCCCGGCACGGCGGGTGGAAGGACGGCTCCGCGACGCTGGCCGGGTACATCGAGGATGCCGACCAGTGGGAGGATAACGCCCTTACTGACGTCGGTCTCTGATGGAGCCGAAAGCGGTTCCTGACGATTCCGGATATCCGAACTGGAGTGAGCCGAATGGGCGCAGAGGAGCTACCGCCGCGCGCCAGGCCACGCTACCGACCGGGGCCAGTTGAGCCATGGCCGGAGCAGCCGACAGCGAAGCGAAGCCCCGGCACGAAGGCCGGCCGGATCGCGGTTGCCGTTGTGTGCGCTCCGTGCATCATCGCGGGCGAGCGGCATCGTGGGTGCCGTCCTTGTCCTCCTGATGGTTGCCGCCATCGTGGCGTACGTCCAGCCGAGTAAAGGACGAAGCGGGCGGCGGTGATGAACACCGAGCTCTGAGCTGACCGTGTATCTCCTCGCGGGTCTTGGCAGGCTCCACGCAGGCGGCCAGACCCATGGCGTCCTTCCATTCTTAAAAGGACTTCTGAGTTTGCAGGCGTTGGTGGCGAGCGCGTGGCGTAGCCGATCTCGGCGCCGCCCTGGTTAAGCGCCTTGACCAACGTCGGACGCATCCGCCTCACAGCTGCGACGGGTGTACCCCAAGGACCAGCGGTGCCTACGTCGGAGGAGCGCGTGGCTCATCTGTGTGCGGCTGAGGACGTCTCAGCGACGTCCGAGCCGACGCCGGATTCCGGCGGCCACGTCAGCGCGCAGGTCGCCGAGCCCGTAGACCTCGGCAGAAGGCTGCTCGACGGCGCGGTTGGCCTCGTGGGCGGCATCGTGCTTGGCGTTGCCGCAGCAGACGTGGTCGGTGACGTAGGGCCTCGCCTTCTTGGTACAGATGCGGTGCGCGCAGACGATGTAGCCGGGCGCTGACTGGGCCTCGAGCCATTCGGCGGGGATGGGCATGGTGTAGATCCTCTCGCGGTGGCTGGTCAGCGACCCACGCGGGCCCGGGGCGTTGATTACGAACGTGCGCGTCGATTAGTTGGCACCAGCTGCGCCGGTCCCGATGTGGTTCTCTGAGAGCGCCAGGGGCGAGTGTCGCGCCAGCGGGCGGCAACCAGTCGGACGGCGGCCTTCAAACTCACCGCTCGGCGGCCGTCCGATCTCACCGTAACCACCCAGCGTCGCGGTGCGTCAGGTTCCTGACCGGTGCGGCACTAGTCGCTGAACCAGTTGTTCTCGCTGGCGATGTCGGCGAGGGCGGGCAGAGTGGACAGGGCGCTGGACAGGATCACCTGAGCGGTGATGACCACGTCTGGTGGCCATTGCTGGGGTTGCTTGAGGATGCGACTTGCCGTGACGGTGGTGACGGCTCCGACGCGGGCTTCGCTGAGCATGCCTGCGGCGAGGTGCGGCCGGGTGCCGGCCAGCAGCGCTGGTCGTAGCGGCTTGGTGTGGTCAGCCACGACGGACAGGGCAAGGACGGTCACGTCGCTGCGCACCGTGAGCACGTCGCTGACGTTGTTGGCGATGATCCGTAGCAGCTCGGGTTGGGTTGAGTCGAACGCGGTGAGGTGCAGCAGAAGCGCGGTGAGCGCCGAGGGTGTGATCAGCCGGTTGTGCAGCGGCGCATAGAGGTCGAGGCGACGGGGCGAGGTGTGAACGGTGAAACGCCGAGCGGTGGCCATCACGGTGGCGATTTCATGGTTTGTGAGTCGGCCCAGGATGGCATCCATCTGTGGGATGCACGCCTGCACCACCTGCGCTCGGGCGAAGAGAGCGACAGCCAGGATCCACGTACGGACCGCAAGGCGGTCACTGATCTCGGGCTCCCTGTCCAGCCACCATGCGGTGTCGTCGTTGTGGTGGTGCGCTTGGCGCAGCCACGCCGCGATGGCGGCTGGAGTAGCGCCAGCGGCGAGCTGAGGCTCGGCCGGCATCGTGACGGTAAGGCCGTCTGGGGCGGCTAGCACCGCTTCCCGCAGCAGCCAGCTGTCGCCGAACCCGCCGGCGAGCACATTCAGCAGGTGCGCCCAAGCCTCCTCGGTTGCCCAGTCCTCGGTCGATTCTGCGGCCTTCAACTCGGACAGGAGCACCGTGGGGTCACCGATGTGCGGGGTGCTGCGGCGCCGGCGGCGGCGCACGGCCGCTTCGCCGCTGTGGGCGGCGCGGAGAGCTGCGAGTCGCTTGGCGTAGAAGCCGTCCGGGTGGGAGCTGGCGTGGAGCTGCTCAAGGAAGGTTGGACCGTCGCCAGGGCGGCGGTCGTGGCAGTACCCGTCGCCGAGGTCGGCAACGCACGCCTGCGCGAGGGGGCCGCTCTTGACGTCGCTGCCGGCGTCGAGCAAGAGCGGCAGGACAGGCTCTCGGGCGGCAAGGAGGGCTGCGCCGCTGGCGCAGGACAGCACGTGTGCAGCCTGCCAGGTGCTCATCCCCGACAGGGCGCGCACGTGCGCGGCGGTGCGCAACCAGCTCATGGTCGGCTGACGCATGCCATCGCCCCAGCACCAGCTGTGGGTGCGCTCCGCCGGTTCGTGACGGGATAGCAGCCGACCCAGCGCGTCGCGGTGCGCCTGGTCAGGTTCGGTTTCCAACCGCGAGCGCGCGTACACGGCGATCTGGGCGGCTCCCACACCCGGGGCGAGCACCAGTGGCTTCCCGGTGTCATCCAGCAACCCGTCTTCGGCGAGCACGCAGCCGGGCCCTTCGAGAGCTGCTTCGACCGCGCCGCGCACCGCCACAGCAGTGAAATCCTGGTAGACCCGGTCGCGCAGTAGCTGCACCAGGACGGCGCGGGTCAGCGGAAGGACGTCGAACGGCGCGTTCGCCCGGACCTCTCGAATGGTCGTCGGCAGGCTCTTGATCTCGGCCTCGGACAGCAGACCGACGAAGAAGCGCAGCACGTTCGACCAATAAGGACGCTTCATCATCTCCGCCAGCCGCGCGTCCTTCGTCCCCAGGCCTCGCGGCTGCGCTCCTTCAGCCAGGTGGCAGGCTGCGAAGTACTCCCGCAGAGGCTGCACCTCAAACTCGAAACCCCTGCTGCGCTGCACGAGGCAGACGACCCGCGAGGTAACCGAGGTGAACAGCGCCCCAAGGTTCGGACTAGTCTCGTCGTAGTTACTGAGGAACTCAGCGATCAGTCTCTGCAGATCGTCCAACTCGAGTCTACCGCTGCTGCTGCCCTGCTCCGCCTGTGTCTGCAGGTGCCAGGCCAGGAACCGGTGCAGCGCCAGCACCAGCCGGCGGTGCTGAGCGACCATCGGCTCCTTGGGTCTCTCCCGGTCGAAGAACACCTCCACGTAGTCCTTGTACAGCTCTGTGCGTTGCTCGGGCAGAATGCTGCGCCGCTGCAGCAAATGCAGCAGGATCGCCATCTGCATGGGGCTGGCCGCCAGCTCCCGAACATGAGGCAGCTCTAGATTGCCGATGAACTGTTTGAGCAGCGCGCTCGTGGCTTCAACGGTCAGGCCAGTCTGCTCGGCCCAGCGTTTGAGGTAGGCCACCTGCAGCCGCTTCGTCAGCCGCTGGACCACCAGCTCAGGAAAGGCGGAGCCGAGCTTGAGTGGAGCGGCGGTGGCTCCGGGGCGAGTGGTGACCAGAATGACTATGTCGATGTCCGGACCGTCCCACCGCCGCGCCGTCGTGGCGATCTGCTCCGCGACCCGTTCTCGCAGCCGCAGGTCAGCGACCTCGTCGAGCCCGTCCAGGGCCAGCAGAACCGGTCCGGCGGCAAACACGGCGCTCAGGTCGTCAATGGTGAACGTCTGACCGCCACTGTGCGCGCTGACGTGGGCGGCGAGGTACTCCTCCAAGGGCGCGGCGAGATCTGGCTCCTTCTTGCGCCTCTTGTTGCCACGCGCCAGCCACTCCCCGTAGGCCCGCAGGTCGACGCGAAAAGGTGTTCGGGCTACGTGCGGGTCGTAGCGCTCGTTGCGGTACTCGTGCCGGTCCAGCAGCATGGACCGGTACACCTGAGACACGTATTGCAGCAGGGTGGTCTTCCCCTGCCCAGGACCTCCGATGATCACGGCGTTGCCGCGCCACGCCGGATGCAGCAGCAGCCGCGCTGCGCCGGTCTCCCACTGGCCGGTCGGCGGAAGTTCAAGCTCGTCGACTCGGTCGGCATCGACTCCGCTGAACTGCGCCATCAGCCGAAAGGGGACGCTGAAGCTTTCCCGACTTGCCACCTTGACGTCGACGAACAGCCGGTACACCGATGGTCCGAGGAGATCAACCTCGCCGAACCTCACCTGATCATCAACCTCGTACTGATCGAGCAGGTACGCGCGCAGCGCGCGATCCCGCCGGCGAGCAGCCTCCGAGTCGTCCCGACCTATCAGGGCCAAGATCTGATCCGCTGGCAGCATCCGAACGAACTTCCGCACCAGGTCAGCAGGGGCGGCGCTCACCTGCGCGTCGACGGTCTCCCGCCACCAGGCTGTGATGCGAATCGACCACGCCTTCGCGCGGGCCTCAAGCGCCGCATCGAGTTGATCGATGGTGCCTTTGTCCAGGTTCCCCGTGCCACCGACGTTGGTGACCAGGTAGTACTCCCTCGCGCCACGCCGCGCCAACGCACGGATCTTCTCCGCCTCGCCATCGACGGCGTCAAGCAGCCACTTGACCGGCTTGGTGATCGCCTCCGGTGAAATCGTGAACTTCACCTGATACACGGTCGAGGCGTGCACCGCGTCACGGCCGCCGTCTGCCTTGCCCAGCGGCATGGCACGCAGGCCCGGTCCCAACGAGTGCGCCAGCAGAGCCTGGATGAGTTGCTGGAACTCCCGATCTCCCAGGTCCTCATATCGATAGCGCATGCGGGCGATCTTCGCACATATGTGCCGACAGACGGTGCCTGCCGCGCCGCCCCAGCCACACCCTGGCCCGGGCTGCAGCGCAGCCCAGGGGAGAGGCCCAGCCTCTTACAAAGCATCAATCGAAGCCGATAGCCCACCCGCACGACCACGGCCGCAGCGATGAGAACGTGGCCCTACGCAAGCAGACAGCCCAAGCGAACACCGCGTCGACGAACTGCGACGGGGACTGGAGCTACACCAGATCACTTAGGCCCACGCTGGCTCAACTCTGTGAGAACGCTCGGGGAATGGCTCAGGTTATTGAGAATGGCTCAGGTCAGATGAGAAATGACAACCGAAGTCCGATTCGATAATGCACATTATGTAAAGTCGACCGTGGTGGCTGGTCCCCTCGCGGCCTTCAGTCGCGTGTGAGGCCCGGCGGGCAGTCCGCCGAGCACCAGCGCGATGCCGCCGACGTCGGTCCAGGTGCCGCCTCGCAGGGCGGAGACGAGCCGGCAGTGATCCGCCGGAGAGAACGGGTCGGTCGCCGTGGATGTGAGCCGCCCGCCAGGTGGCCGCCTGATCCGTCGTGCCGGGCGTTGCCGCGACGGTCCGGCTGCGGCGTGTGCCGGTCCAGGTGTGACATTGCGGGCCTGTCGCGCTGCCCCCATGAACGGGTCGCGTCGCAGCTGCCCGGTGCCGCAAACGCACTGCCCCGTCAGTCCGCACCGATGAGTCCGCACCGAGCCGCTCCACTTGTGGGGCAGCTCGACAGGCACTCAACAGCAGGCGGCGGCCCCCTGGGTGAGGTCCCACCTCTCCCCTCACCCGCCCTTCCCGGGAACCCGAAAATCATGCATAATATCCCTTATGCATGACAAAAAGGACGAATCGCTCGGGGTGCTGATCGAGGAGTTCCTGACCGCGCGTGCCACCCGCAAGCCTTCCCCGCACACCCTGGACGCGTACCGCAGGGATCTGCACACGGTGGCCACCCTGATCGCGGAGGATGTTGCCGCTCCCCTACCCCCGGATCAGCTGTCGATCACCACCCTCTCCCCCCGGGTGATGCGGGCGGCCTTCGCCCGGTTCGCCGCTCCCCGGGCGGCCGCGTCGGTGCACCGGGCCTGGTCCACCTGGAACAGTTTCTGCTCGTTCCTGGTGGCCGAGGGGCTGATGGCGGGCAACCCGATGCCGGCCGTCGGGCGACCTCGGGCGCTACTCCCCCAGCCGAAGCCGCTGCGCGGCACGGACACCCCCGAGGTGCTGCTCGCGTCGGTGGCGCGCGACGACGGCCGGCAGCGTGACCCGTGGCCGGAGCGGGACGTGGCGGTGTTGGCGGTGGCGTTGTGCGCGGGGCTGCGCCTGTCGGAGCTGCTGGCGCTACGGGTCGGCTCGCTTGTGGGTCGGCCGGGTGAGCGGCGCATCGAGGTGGCCGGCAAGGGCGGGCGGCCCCGGGTGGTGCCGATCGAGTCCGATCTGGATCGGGTGGTGGCAGACTACCTGGACAGTCGGCGTCGACGCTTCGGTGCGCGGTCGGTGCGCCCCGATTCGGCGTTGCTGGTGGATCGGCAGGGCGAGCCGCTACGCCGTGGTGGTCTGCAGTATCTGGTGGAGTCGTGTTACCGGCGGGCGGGCATCGGGGACCGGGTGCCGCGTGGGGCGCGGCTGCACGCGTTGCGGCACACGTTCGCGACCCGGTTGGCCGAGGACGGGGCGAGTGCGGCGGAGATCATGCGGTTGTTGGGGCACGCGTCGTTGGCGTCGTCGCAGACGTACATCGAGGTGACGGCCGGGCAGCAGCGTGAGGCGGTACGGGCCAACCGCACCAATCGGGTGTTGGCGTCGCTGGTGGGTGTGGACCGGGATTGAGTGTGCGGTTGCTGTGGTCAGGATGGCTGGACGTCGTCGAAGAGGGCGAGGGCTTCGGTGGGGTCCGGGCTCACGAGGCGTTGCAGGCCGGCTGTCGTGATCTTCGCCCACGTGGCGGCTCGTACCCACATCTGTTCCTCGAAGGCGCGTACGGCCTGGTCCGGGTCTTCGGGGTTGGCGGCGATGGCCTCGGCGAGTTCGGCGCCGTCGAGCATCGCGAGGTTCGCGCCTGCCCCCAGTGGTGGCATCAGGTGGGCGGCGTCGCCCAGCAGCGTCACCCCGCGGACGTGGGCCCAGGTGTGGGATTCGGGCAGGACGTAGAAGGGGCGGTGGACGAAGGTGGTGCCGTGGCCGAGCAGGTCGAGGACGGGTGCGGCCCAGCCGTCGAACAGGGCCAGCAGGCGTGTTCGGGTGGCCTCGACGTCGGTGGGGTCCAGGTCCGCGTGCCAGTTCCGTGGGGCGCGGAGCTTGACGTACACCTTGACGTGGCCGCCGCTGTTGCGTTGGGCGACGAGGGACCGGTTCGCGCCGTAGACGGCCATCGAGCCGTCGCCGATCAGGTGGGCGAGGTCGGGGTGGCGGGTGTCGATGTCGTCGAGGGAGGTCTCGACGGAGGTGACGCCTGTGTAGTGCGGTGTCACCGGCGAGACTGCCGGGCGGACGCGGGACCAGGCGCCGTCGGCGCCCACCACGAGATCGAACGTCTCCTGTTGCCCGTCCGCGTAGTGGACGAGTGTGCCGTCGGCGGTCCCGGGCAGGACCTGTGTCACCTCTCGCCCCCACCGTACGTCGAGGGAGTCGCGCAGTAGGTCGCGGAGTTGTCCGCGGTCGATCTCGGGGTTGGTTTGTTCGCCGGGGCGGGGTTGCCAGTCCCGCAGGACGGCGCCGGTGGTGTCCAGGATGCGCATGGCCTGTCCCTCGGGGCGGGAGAGCGCCTGGAACTCGGTCAGCAGGCCGGCTTTGTCCAGTGCGAGTTGGCCCAGCCCCTTGTGTAGGTCGAGCGTGCCGCCCGGGGGGCGGGAGTCGGGTGCGGGATCGCGTTCGAGGATGGTGACGGGGTGGCCGTGGCGGTGTAGGACGCGGGCGAAGGTGAGGCCGGCGGGGCCACCCCCGGCCACTGCGATACGGTGTCTCATAGCGATACACCGTATCGCGCCGGTACAATGCATCGCAACAGTGGGGAGTGGCCATGACGGTGTGGGACCGGCCGGAGCCGCCGAATCGCCCGGTGCCGCTCGACCGGGAGCAGATCATCGCGGCGGCCGTCGCGCTGGCCGACGAGGGTGGGCTGGAGGCGGTGTCGTTGCGCAAGGTCGCGGCTCGGCTGAACGCCGGCCCGATGCGGCTGTACGGGTACATCTCCACCAAGGACGAGCTATTCGACCTCATGGTGGACGAGGTGTACGCCGAGATGCTCCCCCGGGAGCGGGCCGCTGACTGGCGGGAGGCGTTGCGCGTCCTCGCCCACGCCACCAGGCAGGCCGTTCTGCGGCACGAATGGCTGGCCGACCTGCTCGGTGGCCGCCCCACCCTGGGCCCGAACGGTTTCGCCGTGACCGAGGCCAAGCTTGCCGCCCTCGACGGCCTCGCCGACATCGACACCGCGCTGCGGGCGGTGGAGACCGTCGGCGCCTACGTCACCGGTGCGATCAGGCGCGAGATCGCGAACGTGCGGGCCGAGCGCGCCACGGGTCTGTCCAAGCGTGACTGGCAGCGCGCCTCCGGCCCGCACCTGACGAGGATGTTGGCCACGGGCCGCTTTCCGGCGCTGAGCAGGGCGGTGCACGACGGTGCGGAGGTGGACGCCGAGGTGTCCTTCGCGACCGGTCTGGACTGGGTTCTCGACGCGGTGGCCGCCAAGCTCACCCGACCGGCGGCACAGGGCTGATCAGGTAGGCGGGGGCGGAGTGATCCTTCGTCCCGGACCGGGGACAGGGAGCGCCCGCGTCGGTCAGCGGGCGTGCCGCAGCGCCCAGTCGAGGGCGTGGTCGGCGATCCGTTGCCAGCCCTGCTGTGCGGGCAGCAGGTGGGCGTAGCCGTCGTAGAGCTCGACCTCGGTGATGGTGTCGCCCTGGTAGTGCGCGGCGTTGGCGCGTTGCACGCTGGGCGGCATGATGTGGTCTTCGGAGCCGGAGATGAACAGCAGCGGGGCGCGTTTGTCGTTGTGGTAGTCGACGGCGATGTCCTGCGGGCCGGGCAGCAGGTTGGCCAGGACGCCGTTCCAGAGGATGCCGCCGGCGGCGGGGATGGCGTAGCGCTCGTACAGGGCGCGGGCCTCGTCCTCGTCGAAGGTGTTGGTGAACGCGTAGTTCCACTGGTCGAAGGTGAAGCCGACGGCCCGGTGCCGGTTGGCGGGGTTTTTCAGGACCGGGAAGGTGGAGCGCAGCTGCGAGAAGGGGGTCACCGTGACGCCTTCGGTGGGTGCCGAGTTGAGCACGACCGCCGAGGTGCCGTAGCCGCGGTCGAGCAGCACCTGCGTGAATGCCCCGCCGGCGGAGTGGCCCATGATGACCGGGGGTGTGGGCAGGGTGTCGAGCACCGCGCACAGGTGCGCGATGATCTGCGGCGCGGTGAGCGTCTCCAGAGGGCTGGGGTCGGCGTTGATCGCTTCGACCTCGGCTTCCAGTCCGGGGTACGTGGGGGTGAGCACCCGCATGCCTTTGGCCCGGTAGTGGGTGGCCCAGTGTTCCCAACTGCGGGGGGTGACCCAGAACCCGTGGATGAGCACGATGGTGTCCGGTGTGTCGCTCATGGTCAGCTCCGTGGCGGTGGTGGTTTCCAACCTACGCACTGTCGGGCTGGTGGCCGGCGGGTTCAGCCGAGGTCGACCAGCAGGGGGCGGTGGTCGGAGACGGTGGACGGTGGTGCGGTGACGGCCCGTACGGGTGGGAGCTGGGCGAGGGCGTGCCGGTCGGCGAGGATGTGGTCGAGTTGCACGCGGGGTTGCCCGGAGGGGTAGGTGGGGCGGCGGCCCAGGGGGCGCCAGCCGGAGATGAGTCGGGCGGCGCCGGCGGGCAGGTTGAGGTCGCCGAGCAGGACGCGGGGGCCGGGCAGGGCGCGTAGGGCGCGGACGGTTTGGCGCAGTTGGCGGGCGTTCCAGCCGGGGACGAAGGACAGGTGGGTCGCGGCGACGGTGAGGGGGCCGTGTGGGGTGTCCAGGACGGCGGCGAGGACGACGCGGGGTTCGTCGTGCAGCAGGATGAGGCCGCCGCGGAGGCCGGGCACGTAGACCGGGGATCGTACGGGTGCGGGTTTGAGGCGGGTGATGTGCCAGCTGCGGACGGGGTGGCGGCTGATCAGGCCGATGCCGTAGCAGGGTTCGCCGTGCCCGTCGTCGTCGTGGCGTAGTGGGCGGAACTGTTCGCCGGGGGTGCCGACGAGGGCGGCGGCGAAGCGGTGCTGTGGTGCGTCGAGGGCGTGGGCGGCGATGGTGGTGAGGTCGAGGTTGCCGCTGCGGTGTTGGTCGCGGTCGACCTCCTGTAGGGCGAGGACGTCGGCGTCGAGGGCGCGGACGGCGGTGGTGAGGCGGTCGGCGTTGACGAGCCCGTCGCTCAGGGATCGTCCGTGCAGCACGTTGAAGGTGGCCAGGCGCACTTCTGCACCCTACGTCCCCGTGGCAGGGTTACCGGGTGGCGAAGGTGTTGCTGTGTTCCGTGCTGGTGTTCGTGGCGGTCGGCGCGTTGGGGGTGTGGTTGCGGCGTTCCCGGGGTCGTTGACCGGGTGAGGCTGGCCACTCCGGTGCCGGTCGGGGGTGCCCCGGTGGGGAGAATTGCCGCCCGTGGACGCCGTATCGCTGAGTACCCTGTTGGCCGCTGCCGCGATGGCGGGGTGGGTTGACGCCGTGGTCGGTGGTGGCGGGTTGTTGCTGCTGCCGGCGTTGCTGGTGGCGGCGCCGGGGTTGCCGGTGGCCACCGCGCTGGGCACGAACAAGCTGGCCGCGATCTTCGGGACGACCACGGCGGCGGCGACGTACGCGCGGCGTACGAAGGTGGACTGGCGGGTGGTGGCGCCGGCGGCGGGGCTGGCGGTGGTGAGTGCGGGCGTCGGTGCGGCGCTGGCCGGGGCGGTGCCGGCGTCGGCGTACCGGCCGGTGGTGCTTGTCGTGTTGGTGGCGGTGGCGGTGTTCGTGCTGCTGCGCCCCCGGTTGGGGGTGGTGGCGGTGCCGCGGCGGCGTACCCCGGTGCGGGTGGTGGCGGTGATCGCGGTGGCGGGGGTGGGCATCGCCCTGTACGACGGGTTGATCGGTCCGGGCACCGGCACGTTTCTGGTGTTGGCGTTCACCGCGCTCGTCGGCGCGGATTTCGTGCACGGTTCGGCGATGGCGAAGGTCGTCAACGCGGGGACGAATCTGGGTGCGTTGGTGGTGTTCGGGATGACCGGGCACGTGTGGTGGTTGCTCGGTGCGGGCATGGCGGTGTGCAACATCGCCGGGGCGGTGCTGGGGGCGCGGATGGCGTTGCGCCGTGGTTCGGGGTTCGTGCGGGTGGTGCTGCTGGTGGTGGTGGTGGCGTTGGTCGCGAAGCTGGGCCACGACCAGTGGGTGGCCCGCTGATGCCGGTGCGGGCCGAGCACGACCGGGCGGTGCTGGCGCGGTTGCTGGGGCGGGACCCGGTGCTGCACGCCTACCAGTTGGGTGACCTGGACGACTTCTTCTGGCCGTACACGTCGTGGTTCCGCCGCGATGACCAGGTCGTGTTGCTGTACCACGGTGCCGACCTGCCGACGTTGTTGGCGTTCGCCGCGCCGGCGGACACCGCGGCGCTGTCGGTGTTGCTGGCGCAGGTGGCGCCGGTGTTGCCGGCCCGGTTGTACGCGCACCTGTCCCCCGGCCTGAGCGGGGTGCTGGCCGGGTCGTTCCGGATGGATGACGGTGGCCGGCACCACCGGATGGCGTTGACCGATCCGGGTCGGCTGGGCACGGTGGCCCCGGCGGGGGTGGTGTTGGGGGCGGCGGACCTGCCGCAGGTGCGGGAGTTGTACGCGCAGGCGTACCCGGGTAACTGGTTCGACGAGCGGATGATGCAGACGGGGCAGTACCTGGGGATCCGCGACGGGGGTGCGTTGGTGGCGGTGGCCGGGGTGCACGTGTTCTCGCCGACGTACCGGGTGGCGGCGTTGGGTAACGTCACGACGCATCCGCGCTGGCGGGGTCGGGGTTTGGGCGCGTCGGTGGTGGCGGCGTTGTGTACGCGGCTGCGGGAGAGTGTGCGGCACGTGACGTTGAACGTGAAGGCGGACAACGCGGCCGCGGTGCGTCTGTACGAGCGGGTGGGGTTCACCCGGGTCGCCGACTACGACGAGTGGACCTTGACGACGTTAGGGCCTGCGGCTGGGTGAGTCGAAGCGCCCGGCGCGGATCTCGCGCAGGGCGCGGCGGCGGGTGTCACCGCGCAGGGTGTCGACGTACAGGGTGCCGTGCAGGTGGTCGGTCTCGTGTTGCAGGGCGCGGGCGAGGAAGCCGCTGCCGGCGATGGTGAGCGGCTCACCGTGTTGGTCGACGCCGTGGGCGGTGGCGTGCAGCGCCCGGACGGTCGGGAAGTAGAGGCCGGGGATGGACAGGCAGCCTTCCTCGTCGTCCTGGAGCTCGTCGGAGAGTTCGAGGGTGGGGTTGATGAGGTGGCCGCGGTGCCCGTCGGCGTCGTAGACGAACACCTGGGCGCTGACGCCGATCTGTGGTGCGGCGACGCCGGCGCGGCCGGGTGCGCCGAGCAGGGTGTCCATCAGGTCGGTGACGAGGGCGCGCAGCTCGGCGTCGAAGGTGGTGACCGGCTCGCATCCGGTGCGCAGGACGGGGTCGCCGATGATCCGGATGGGCCGCATGGTCATGGGGGTCAGTTTATCGCCGGTCGTGGGTGCGTCGGTGGCCGGCCAGGGTGGCGCGGATCGGGGCGGTCTTCGCGGCGGCCTCGGCGACCTCGGCGTGGGCGTCGCTGTCCCAGGTGATGCCGCCGCCGGCCCAGGTGTGCAGCAGGTCGGTGTCGGCGGCGGCGGTGCGGATGGTCAGACCCAGGTCGACGTGCCCGGGGGTGACCCAGCCGAGTGCGCCCATGCTGGCGCCCCGGCCGACGGGTTCGAGGGCGTTGATCTGGGTGAGGGCGGCGTGTTTGGGTGCGCCGGTCACGGAGCCGCCGGGGCAGGTGGCCCGCAGCAGGTCGGCGAGGCCGAGGCCGTCGGCGGCCACGGCGCGGACCGTCGACTCGGCCTGCCACAGGTCGCACCAGCGGCGCACGGCGAACAGGTCGTCGACGGTGACGGTGCCGGTGCGGGCGATGCGGGCGAGGTCGTTGCGTTCCAAGTCGACGATCATGATGTGTTCGGCGCGTTCCTTGGCGCTGGCGAGTAGTTCGGCGCGGCCGGCGGCGGTGGCCGGGCGGGTGCCCTTGATGGGTCGGGTGATCAGGTGCCCGTCGGTGACCTCGACGAGGGTTTCCGGGGAGGCGCAGCCGATCGCCCAGCCGTCGCCGGTGAGGACACCGCCGTAGCGGGCGCCGGGAAGCGCACCGAGGCGACTCAGGGCGGGTAGGGGGTCGCCGGTGTAGCGGGCGGCGGCGTGCCCGACGAGGTTGGTCTGGTAGACGTCGCCGCGGCCGATGGCGGCGCGGACCGCGTCGACGGCGTCGGCGTGCTGGCGGGGGGTCCAGCTGTCGGTCCACGGGCCGAGCGACCAGGGGGTGGGTGTGGCCGGTGGGGTGGGCCGGGTGGGGCCGTGGTGGTAGACGACGACGGTGAGGTCGGGCAGGGTCGGCGCGGGTTCGGGTGCGGTGGTGGGTGCGCCGGCCAGGTGCGCGCCGGCCGCGGCGGACAGGTAGAGCGCGGCGCCGCACACTCCGCTGTCGGAGTGGGGGCGGGCGGGGTGGGTCAGGTCGTGCAGGGGCAGCCCGTGTGCGGCGAGGAACTCCTCGGCGAGCGCGGCGGGGTCGCCGCCGTCGTGGCGGTGCCAGTGCAGGCGGGCGCGTTCGGTGAGCGAGTCCCGACACGCGGCGGGTGCCGCCGGCACATCGACCGACGCCGCCGCGTCGCGGTACGCGGCCAAGCCGCTGCCCGCGGTGAACACCTGTGGGAGCGTTTCCACGCCGTATGGTCCAACCTTCCTCATCCGTTCAGTGGATTTCCCGTGCGCCAGGCCGACACCTGCTCGATGCTGGCCACCTTCGCTTGGTACTGTGCGTCACTGGTCATGTGAACCATGACACAGTGCCCCCACAGTCCGGAGAACCCGATGTGCCAGCACCAACCGACCTGCCCCTCCGCTGAAGCCACCGACCGGGAAGCCGCGCGGGTCCTCGCCTGCTTCCGTGAGCAGGGCTGGAGCCTGCTCTGCAACGGTGTGATCGTCTTCGAGGACACCGGCGAGTTGCTTCCCGACGGCAGCAGCATCGCACCGCACCGCGGGCCCGCCCGCCACGCCCTCGTGGCCTGATTGACCACCCAGCGTCACCGAAATAGCCGCCGTCGACCCAGGCTAGTCCCCCGGTAAGGGACGTCTCCGCCCAGGTCGCAGCGGCTGCCGGGGCAGGCCGTAACCGCCCGCCCCGGCGCGCCGCCGTCAGTCCTCGAACGCCTCCGGCGTTGTCGACCTCGACCGGCTGCGGCGTTGTCAGTCCTCGAACGCCTCCGGCGACGGGCACGAGCAGACCAGGTTCCGGTCGCCGTACGCGCCGTCGATGCGCCGCACCGGCGGCCAGTACTTCCCGGCCCGGTCCACCCCGGCCGGGTAGGCGCCCACTGACCGCGGGTACGCGTGCGACCACTCGTCACCGCTGACCATCGCCGCGGTGTGCGGCGCGTTCGCCAGGGGGTTGTCCCCCGCCGGCCACTGCCCCGACGCGACCTGCTCGATCTCCGCCCGGATGGCGATCATCGCGTCGCAGAACCGGTCCAGCTCGGCGAGATCCTCACTCTCGGTAGGCTCCACCATCAGCGTGCCCGCCACCGGGAACGACATCGTCGGCGCGTGGAACCCGTAGTCGATCAGCCGCTTCGCCACGTCGTCGACGCTCACCCCGGTCGACTTCGTCAACGGCCGCAGGTCGAGGATGCACTCGTGGGCCACCAGGCCCTTGTTGCCGGCGTAGAGCACCGGGAAGTGCCCGCGCAGCCGTGCCGCCACGTAGTTCGCCGCCAGCACCGCCACACCGGTGGCCCGGGTCAGGCCCTGCGCGCCCATCATCCGCAGGTACGCCCACGGGATCGGCAGGATCCCCGCGGACCCGTACTTCGCCGCCGAGATCGCCGGGGTGGCGTCCGCGTGCGCCCCGAGCGGGTCACCGGGCAGGAACGGTGCCAGGTGCGCGCGGACCGCCACCGGGCCCACCCCCGGGCCACCGCCGCCGTGTGGGATGCAGAACGTCTTGTGCAGGTTCAGGTGCGACACGTCCGCGCCGAACCTGCCCGGCTTGGCGAACCCGACGAGGGCGTTGAGGTTCGCACCGTCGACGTACACCTGGCCGCCGGCGTCGTGGACCTTCGCGCACAGCGACGCGATGCCTGTCTCGTACACGCCGTGCGTCGACGGGTATGTCACCATGATCCCGGCGAGCGCGTCCCGATGATTGTCGATCTTCGCGTCCAGGTCGACCAGGTCGACGTTGCCGTTGTCGTCGCAGGCCACCACGACGACCCGCATGCCGGCCATCACCGCCGACGCCGCGTTCGTGCCGTGCGCCGACGACGGGATCAGGCACACGTCGCGGTGTGACTCCCCCCGCGACGCGTGGTAGGAGCGGATCGCCAGCAACCCGGCCAGCTCACCCTGCGACCCGGCGTTGGGCTGCACGCTGACCGCGTCGTAGCCGGTCACCTCGGCCAGCCACGACTCCAGCTGACCGATCATCTCCCGGTACCCGACGGTCTGCGCGTCCGGCGCGAACGGGTGGATGTTCGCGAACTCCGCCCAGCTCACCGGCTCCATCTCGGTGGTCGCGTTCAGCTTCATCGTGCACGACCCGAGCGGAATCATGCCCCGGTCCAGGGCGTAGTCGAAGTCCGACAACCGCCGCAGGTAGCGCAGCATCGCCGTCTCCGAGTGGTGGCTGCGGAACACCGGGTGGGTCAGGAAGTCACTGTCGCGGGCCAGGTCGGCCGGCAGGGCCGCGTCCACGGCCCCGTCGAACTCGGGCACCCCGAACGCCGCCCACACCCGCGCCAGGTGCGCGTCGGTGGTCGTCTCGTCGCAGGACACCCCCACCCGGTCGGCGTCGACCAGGCGCAGGTTCACCCCGTCGGCGGCGGCCGCCGCGACGACCTGCGCGGCCCGACCCGGCACGGTCGCGGTGACGGTGTCGAAGAACGCGACGTCCGCGACGTCCACGCCACCGGCGCGCAGCCCGGCCGCGAGCCGCGCCGCCATCTGATGGGTACGCGTCGCGATGTCGCGCAGCCCGTCCGGGCCGTGGTAGACGGCGTACATGCCGGCCATCACCGCGAGGAGCACCTGCGCGGTGCAGATGTTGCTCGTCGCCTTCTCCCGCCGGATGTGCTGCTCACGGGTCTGCAACGCCAACCGGTAGGCCGGGTTGCCGTCCGCGTCGCGCGACACCCCGACCAGCCGGCCGGGCAGCATCCGCTCCAGGCCCGCGCGCACCGCCAGGTAACCGGCGTGCGGCCCCCCGAAGCCCATGGGTACGCCGAAACGCTGGGTGGTGCCGGCGGCGATGTCCGCACCGATCTGCCCCGGCGCCCGCAGCAGCGTCAACGCCAACAGGTCCGCCGCCACCGTGACCAACGCCCCGACGGCGTGCGCGGCCTCGACAAGCGTCGTGTGGTCGCGCACCGCCCCGGACGCGCCCGGGTACTGCACATGCAGGCCGAAGAACTCCCCCGGCAGTTCGTCGCGCCGCAGGTCGACGACCCGCACGTCGATGCCGAGCGGCTCGGCCCGACTGGTGATCACCGCGATGGTCTGCGGCAACGCGTCGGCGTCGACGACGTACACCCGGCTCTTGCTCTTGGACGCGCGCCGCGCCAGGGTCATCGCCTCCGCCGCGGCGGTGCCCTCGTCGAGCATGGAGGCGTTCGCGGTGGCCAACCCGGTCAGGTCGGTGACCATCGTCTGGAAGTTCAGCAGCGCCTCCAGGCGGCCCTGGCTGATCTCCGGCTGGTACGGGGTGTACGCCGTGTACCAGGCCGGGTCTTCGAGGACGTTGCGGCGGATCACCGCCGGGGTGTGCGTGCCGTGGTACCCCAACCCGATCATGGACACGGCGACGGTGTTACGGGCCGCGAGGGCCCGCAGCTCGGCGATCGTCTCGGCCTCGGTGGCCGGGTCCGGCAGGTCGAGGGTGCCGTGCCAGCGGATCACCTCGGGGATCGCGGCGTCCATCAGCTCGTCGATCGAGTCGTGGCCGACGACCTCCAACATCCGACGCTCGTCGTCGGGGCCGGGACCGATGTGACGGGTGGCGAACTGCTCTACGGTCATCAGGGGCACTCCCGGGGCGAGGTCGACGTGTCGGCCTCCCCCTCTGTCGCACCCCACCGGGGGGTGCTCCACAGTGCCTGCCCACGAGGTCCTTTTGCCTGAGAGGTTCCGGGGAGGATTTGCCCCTTCGGCGCCGCCCTGAGTGCCCTCGGGCGGTCTCTCCCACGTGGGTGTTACCGGCATGGTCAACGCTACCAGCGCCGGTGTTTCCGGCAGATGTCCGACCCCCGGCCGGGCTGTCACACCCCGACCGGGGCGGCACCACCCACCCGGCCGGCCAACTCCGGCAGCAGCACGCCCAGGGGCGCGTCGACGCAGATGGTGGCGTGGCCGTCACCACGGGTCGGCCCCTGGTTGACAATCGCCACCGGAATGCCCCGTTTCGCGGCGCGGATCACGAAACGACGCCCCGACATCACCGTCAACGACGACCCCAGCACCAGCAACGACCGGGCCCGCTCCACGGCGGCGAAACACCGTGCCACCCGCTGCGGCGGAACCGTCTCGCCGAAGAACACCACATCCGGCTTCAACATCCCGGTGCCGCAGAAGCCGCAGTCCACCGGCCGGAACGCGGCCACCTGCTCATCGGGGAGATCCACGTCACCGTCCGGGTTCACCGCGGCGACCTGGGCCACGAAGTCCGGGTTGGCCTCGCGCAGCCGCCGGTCCAACTCCTCCCGGGAGGTCAGGTTGCCGCAGTCCAGGCAGATCACCTCGTCCAGGCGCCCGTGCAACTCGATCACCGACGTGCTGCCGGCCACACCGTGCAGACCGTCGACGTTCTGGGTGATCACCTCATCGACCAGGCCGGCGTGTTGCAGCCCGGCCACCGCCCGGTGCCCGGCGTTGGGTGCCGCACCCGCGATCAACCGCCACCCCAGGTGACTTCGCGCCCAGTAACGCCGCCGGGCGAGGGGATCCCGGGTGAACGCCTGGAAGGTCATCGGGGTGTGCCGCCGCGCCACCCCGCTGGGGCCCCGGTAGTCCGGGATGCCCGACTCGGTGGACAGGCCGGCGCCACTGAGCACCACCACCCCACCCGCGGCCACCAGCGCGCGCAACGCCTCGAAGCTGTCCGTCACCCCTCCATGCTGCCTCAACCCACCCGTCGCCGCCGAACCCTGTCCAACCGACCCCCGGACTACACCGCGGTGACGTCGGCGACGACGCAGGCGATGTTGTCCGGCCCACCGCGCGCCTGCGCCAGGTCGATCAGCGCGGCCACGGTGTCCTCGGGACCGCCGCCGGCACTCAGCGTCGCGTGCAGATCGGCACGCTCCACGACCGCCCACAGCCCGTCGGAGCACAGCAGGTACCGGTCACCGGGCAACGCGGTGCGCAGCGCCAGATCAGCCTCGACCTGCCGGCCCCCACCCAGCGCGCGCACCAGCATCGCCCGCTGCGGATGCGCGGCGGCCTCGTCGGAGGCGAGACGACCCTGATCCACCTGGCTCCGCACCCAGGTGTGGTCCTGCGTCAGCAGCGACAACTCCCCGCCGCGCAGCAGGTAAGCCCGGGTGTCACCGATGTGCACCAGAGCCAACTGGGAGCCGCTGCGCAGCAACGCGGTCACCGTGGTGACCGGCTGGTACTCGTCGGTGGCCAACGCCCGCACGGTGCGGTCGACGTCGGTGACCGCACCGGCCAGCATCGTCAGCAGGTCCACCGCCGGGGTGTCGGCGAGCGCCAACGGCAGGAGAGCGTCGATGGCGGCGGCACTGGCGGCAGCCCCACCAGGCCCCCGCATACCGTCGGCGACGGCGAACAGCCGCTCACTGGCGTACGCGGCGTCCTCGTTGCTGTCGCGCGCCGCCCCGGTGGCACACCCGGCGGCACAGCGAACGGCAAGGTCGGGATTCGATCGAGACACGGTGACGTCCCCTTCCAGAAGATGCTCCACGAGGACGGTGGCGAGCCGGGCACGGGCCGCGGTGTCGGCGCTGACCTCCCGCCAGTACGCGGCGACCACCTCCGCGGCCGCCGCGGGCTCAAGGGCACACACGACGCGGATCGTCGCCAGCGGCATACCGATGCGCCGCAGCTGGGCGACCAGCCGCGCCACCGGCAACTGCTCCGGGTCGTAGAGCCGATACCCGGACTCGGGATCGACAGCGGCCGGCAGCAGAAGCCCCACCTGCTCGTACAGGCGCAGTGCCTTCGGCGTCAGCCTCGCCGCCCGGGCGAACACCCCGATGGTCCACAGCCCCACGTCGCCATCCTCCTCGTGCCGGTCACGACGACCGGCACACCCCAGGCTGGGGGTTGCCCGAAGGGCAAGGTCAAGGCCGGCGGTCGGATCCGAGCAACCACGCCCCTCCCACCCCCGACGTCCAGCCGGCCGTCAGGAGTTCCCGCACGCCTACCTCGCGGTGGTGACACTGAGGGCGAAGGTCGTGACGGACAGGGCCAGGTACACGCCGGGGAAGATCAGATTGTGGTGAACTCCGGCGCGCAGGTGCGCGGCGACCGCGCCGACGAAGAACAGGGTGAGGCCGGCAGCGGCGGCAGACCCGACGAGCGGAACACCGACGAGACCGAGAAGCAGACCGACCGCTCCGGCGGCCTTGAGGCTGCCCAGCAGCGGAAGCCAGGAGGACGGCACGCCGACCTCCGCGGAGTTCGCGAGCACGAAGGCGGCGCGGCGGAAATCCGCGATCGCGATGGCGGTGTTCGCGCTCATCGTCGTGATGGTCGCGATCAGGTAGATGGCCTCCACAGGTGTCAGCCCTCCCAAGTACGGTGGTCGCGGAGGATCTTCGAGAGCGGTAGGTTCACGGTGTCGGACTCCTCAGGGTCGCTACGGTCGTCGCGGGTTGGTCATCCCTATGACGTCGCCCGTTGCGGAAAGGTGACCCCTGTGGATTCGGACGAGGTTCTGGCCGCACGGTTCGAGCAGGACCGGCAACATCTGCGGGCGGTGGCCCACCGCCTGGTCGGTTCCGTGCACGACGCCGATGATGTGGTGCAGCAGACCTGGATCAAGGCCAGTCAGGCGGATCTGAGCGACGTCGCGAATCTGCGCGGGTGGCTCACCACGGTGACGGCCCGGCAGTGTCTGGACCTGCTGCGGGCGAGGCGCCGTCGCGGTGAGGTCCTCCTCGACGACGGCATCGAGACGGCCGGGATGACGTCGCGCCCCACCGCCGTGACCCGCACCGGCGAGGAGGAGGTGCTCCTCGCCGAGTCGGTAGGTCTGGCGCTGCTGGTGGTGCTGGACCGGCTCTCCCCGGCGCAGAGGGTCGCCTTCGTGTTGCACGACCTGTTCTCCGTCCCCTTCGAGGAGATCGGCCAGGTGATGGACCGCTCACCGGCAGCGGCGAAGAAGCTGGCCAGCCGGGCCCGCGACCGGGTCTACCCGACCGCCGGCGAACAGCCGGTCCACCAGCGGCAGACGGCCGAGCACCTGCTCCTCGTGGACGCCTTCCTCGCCGCGTCCCGTGGTGGTGACCTACCGGTGCTGCTCGACCTGCTGGCCCCCGACGTGGTCCGCCGGGTCGACCGAATCCTGGTCCCCGACGACGTCGCGACCGAGATCCGCGGCGCGCGCCTGGTGGCCGAGGAGACCAAACTGTTCACCGTACGCTCCCGCGCCAGCGCCGTGGCCTGGGTCGACGGGGCACCCGGCATCGTGATAGCCCCACGCGGTCGCCTGCAAGCCGCCCTGCGCCTGGGCATCGTCGCCGGACTCATCCAGACGATCGACGTCATCGGCGAACCGGGCCGGCTCGATCGCCTGACGATCGCCGTCACGGCGGGCCACGGCCCCGCCCGAGCCCACCGCCGGTAGGTTCGGCGCATGCGTGTCGTCATCGCCGGAGGCCACGGCAAGATCGCCCTACTCGTCCAACGTCACCTCACCGGGCGCGGTGACACCGCCGTCGGCCTGATCCGCAACCCCCAGCAGGCCGCGACGCTGCGCGCCGCCGGCGCCACCCCCGTCATCTGCGACCTGGAACACACCGGCGTCGCCGACCTCGCCGCGCACCTCGACACCGCCGACGCGGTGATCTTCGCCGCGGGTGCCGGCCCCGGCAGCGGCGCCGCCCGCAAGGACACCGTCGACCGGGCCGGCGCCGCGCTGCTCGCCGACGCCGCCACCCGCGCCGGTGTCCGCCGCTACCTGCTCGTCTCCTCGATGGGTGTGGACGACCCACCGGCCGCCGGCACCGACGACGTGTGGGCGGCGTACCTGCGCGCCAAACGCGCCGCCGAGGACGACCTGCGCGGCCGCGACCTGGCCGCGACGGTGCTGCGGCCCGGCCGGCTCACCGACGACCCGCCCACCGCCCGGGTCACCCTCACCCGACACGCCGGACCGGGCGCGATCAGCCGCGCCGACGTCGCCCACGTCCTCGTCGCGCTGCTCGACGAGCCGGCCACCGCCGGCGCGACCCTGGAACTCGTCAGCGGGCCCACCCCGATCGCCGACGCCATCCGCGCCGCCACCACCTGAGCACCCACCGACCGAGGAGAACAATGGACCCCCCGCGGGGAAAGGGTTCGTCGACACGAACCCTTTCCCCGCGGGGATCAACGCTGCTGGTGCCGCGGCAACGCCGACTGACCCACCACACCACCGACGAACGGCGCCCCCGGCGTCTCCGCCGAGATCCGATCCATCGTCCGGGCCAACTGCTCACTGCCATCATCGAGATGCCGCGCCGCCGCCTGCATGTGCGACACCATCATCTCCCCGAAGATCCGCAACGCCTCCCGGGTGGCCACCGTGTCGTCGAAGCTCGACCCCGCCGTGCTGCGGTACTCCGCCACCGCCCGCTCCGCCTCCTGCTTCGCCTCCGCCTCCGCCGCGTGCAGATAACTCTCGTACTGCACCCGGGCGTACTCGGCGACCCGCCGCGCATAGTCATGCGCCTGCGCGATGATCTGCTCCGCCTCCCGCTGCGCCGCGGACAGCAGATTCACCTCCCGCGCCGCCGGCGTCTTCCCCACCGCCCCCGTGCTCGGAATCACCCCGTGCCGGTGCAGCTCCACCCGGTCGGTCAACCGCTCGTTCTCCGCCCGCAACGTCGCGAGCTGCGTCGCCAACACATCCAACTCGTCGGCGATCTGCATCCGGAACCGGTCCACGTCGGCGTTGTCGTAGCCACGACGCGCGAACGACGCCGCCCCGAACTGCCACCGCCGTACCCGATCGGCGGTCATCCGCACCTGCACAGCGCCGGACACCTGCATCCCGTCGTACCGACTGATCGGAGTCGCACTCACCTGCGGCCGCCTCCGTTCACCACAGCGGGGCCCGCCAGCTCACACCTCGTCACCTGTGCCCACCTCCCGAAACGTCACCGACGGTCGACTGCTGCACCGCCGTACGCCACGCCGGGCCATACCACTGCTCACCCAGGCCCTCGTGATGCACCTGACCCGAGTGGAAACCCGCCTGCAGCAACGCCCGCACCGCGTACGACACCATCTCGTCCGACCCGCACACGAACACGTGCCGGGAACGCCAGTCACCGTCGGCCAACGCCCGGTCCACCGCGTGCAGGAACTCCCCCGGCCGATGCACATCGGCACCCACCACATAGGTCACCGTCAACCACGGGTACGACGACGCCAACTTGTCGATCGCCTCGCTGTCGTAGAGCTCACTGCGGGAGCGGGCCCCCACGTACAGGTCCACCCGCCGCCGCGAACCCTCCGCCGCGACCTGCTCCACCAGCGCCTTCACCGGCGCCCAGCCGGTCCCCGCGACCAACAACAACAGATCACTGGAACCCGCCGCCCACAGCCCCAGCCGCTCACCGACCGGCGCCGCCAGGTGGATCCGATCCCCGACCGCCGACCCATACACCAGCCGCGACGACACCGCACCACCCGGTGCGGCCCGCACATGCAACTCCAACGTGCCGTCCGCCCGCGGCGCGTTCGCCGGCGAGTAGTACCGCCACGAACGCACCGACGGATGCGACACCCCGATCGACTGACCCGGGGTGAACGGCAACAGATACTGCGGACGCACCGTCAGCACCGCCACGTCGAACGCCCGCCGCTCGTGCGCCACGATCTCCGCCACCCACCACGGCGGATTCACCGCCTCGGCGGCCTGCGCCGCCTCCGTCATCACCTGGGCCACCAACCCGTACGCAGCCGCCCAGTCCGACGCCAACTCGTCGGTCCACTGCTCGGCGAGGAAATGCTGCAACGTCGCCAACAGCGCCTCACCGACCGCCGGATAGTGCTCCGCACGGACCGCGAACTTACGGTGGTCCGCCCCGAGATCCTGCAGGAACCCCACCAGCCGGTCCACCTGGTCCACGTTGGACACGATGTGCCCCAACGCGGTCACGAGACGGTCCCGCTGCCCGGCCATGTTCGTCGGGAACATCTGCCTCGTCTCGGGATGAGCGAGGAACAACGTCGAATAGAAATAGAGCGGCACCTGATCACCGTGCCCGGCGACCACCGACCAGCTCTGCTTGAGTTGGGCCGCGTCCACGCTCAGGCGCCCGACCGGTCTCCGGAGGCCACCACCTGGTCCTGCACCTGCCCCAGCACCGCCCGCACGTGGGCCAGGACGTCACCCGGCACACCCAACTCGGTCAGCGTCGCCAGCAGGTGCTCGCCCACCTTCGCGTAGTGCTCCACCGGAATGTTCAACGGCTGGTGCGCCTCGGCCAACCCACGACCGGTGTACTCGTTCGGGCCACCCAACACCGTGGTCAACATCAACGTCAGGTGCCGCCGCTGACCCACCATCTCCACCTCGGCGAAATAGCCCGCCAAAGCCGGGTCGGCCAACACCTTCTCATAGAACAGCTCAACAGCCGCCTTGACCGAGCTGGCACCGCCAATTCGGTCGTAGTGCGACTGGGGGGCAGCCTCTTCGGTAACCGTCACGGTCGTTCCTCCGGGGGTGAAGGGTCGATAACCGTGTCGGACCATAGCGTGTCAAACGCCCCGGGTCATTGCCGCCCTATCGCGTTCCCGACAACAGGACGAAACACAGCGTCACCACTACCGGTGGGTATCTCCACAGTCGGCCACCGCAACGCCACCCACCGTGTCCACAGTGGAACGACAGCACCCACCGACGCCACCCACCGTCACCGACGGTCGCGAGAAAACCAACCCGAAAAAAGGCGAACGCCCCTACGCTCAGCCAGCGCGCCGTCGCGCCCGCCGCGCCGCCAACTCGTCACCCACCGGATCCGACCCCGACGCCACCACCGGCTCCACCGGCGCGCTCGTCGCCGGCTCCGCCGGCAGATGCGACAACGACCCCTGGATCTCCTTGAACGCCCCACCGATGGCAATCCCGAAGACACCCTGGCCACCCTGCAACAGGTCGACCACCTCCTCCGGAGACCGACACTCGTACACCGTCGTCCCATCAGAGATCAGCGTGATCCCGGCCAGATCCTCCACACCACGCGACCGCAACGCCTCGATCGCCTTACGGATGTTCTGCAGGGACACCCCCGCATCCAACAACCGCTTCACGACCTTCAACACCACCAGGTCCCGGAACGAATACAACCGCTGCGTCCCCGAACCAGAGGCGTCCCGCACGCTCGGCACCACAAGCGCCGTCCGCGCCCAGTAATCCAACTGCCGGTAACTGATGCCCACCGCGTGGCAGGCCGTCACACCTCGATAGCCGACCGAACCGTCACCGTCGACCGCCACACCTGGCGACGACGCAGACGGCTCGTCGAACTCTCTGCCTGGCTCGGGATCCCGCGGCTCGTGCATCCGGACAACCTCCCCCGTCAGTGCGGCGACGCGTCGTTTCCTCCGACGCGCACCCCTCGACACGGCAACCCTATAGCCACCTTCAGGGGTTACCACGGAGGAACCGACACGACACGCCGCGCAGCCACCGAGAAAGATCACCAACCACACCGGGGCATCACCCACAGTGACACCCGGGAGCAGAGCCCACGGCCCACTCAGCCCGCGAAATCCTCCGGGCGCACCTGCTCCAGGAACTCGCGGAACTTCTCCACCTCGTCCTCCTGCTCATCAGGAATGACGATCCCCGCCTCACTCAGGACCTGCTCAGCACAACGAATCGGCGCACCGACACGCAACGCCAACGCGATCGAATCGCTCGGCCGCGCCGACACCCGCACCCCATCGCCGATCAACAGATCCGCGTAGAACACGTTCTCCTTGAGCTCAGTGATCTCCACCGCCTGCAGGGGCGCCTTCAACGCCGCCAACACGTCACGCAAAAGATCATGCGTCAACGGCCGGGCCGGCTTGACCCCCTGCTGCTCATAAGCGATAGCCGTGGCCTCGACCGCGCCGATCCAGATCGGCAGATAGCGGTCCCCCTCGACCTCCCTGAGCAGGACGATCGGCTGGTTGCTAGGCAGCTCCACCCGAACTCCGACCACGCTCAGCTCGCGCACCGCCGCCTCCGTGTCGTCGTCACCTACGCACCGCGCCCTATCCCTGCACGGTACACGGACCGCGACACGGCCGTCCCGTCCGCTACAGCACCACGCCCGCGCCAGAAAGGGGTTACCCCGGCAAGCCTACGGCACGCTTCCCGGAAGAGATCTTTCCGCTCAGCCACCACTCACCGGGCACCCTCACCGACCCAACGTCGAACGCAGACCCACCCGCACCAACGCCGCGTGCAACTGCTCCGACAACGCCACCAACTCACGCGCCGTCTCCGCCGCACGAGCCCGCGCCGCCGGATCACTCTGCCGCGCCAACGGCGCCACCAACTGCGCGAACAAACCAACCTCACGGTCCGCCGCCGTCCGATAACCCCGCAGGTGCCGCGGCTCCAACCCGTACGACGCCAAACCCGCCACCGCGGACGCGATGATCAACGCATCCCCGTCATACCACCCCGGCGGATCCGACACCACCACACCGAGCCGCTCCAACTCCACCAACGTCGACTCGTCGATCCCACTACGCGCCACCAGATCCGACCGGCCGAGCCGCACCTGCGACGACTCGACCGGCTCCACCGACTCACGACCCGGCACCGCACCATCAGGACCAACCGCCACCAACGCCGGCCGCGACCGCCCCGGCTGCTCACCAGACGAATCCCACTGGGCCAACTGCTCACGGATCACCCGCAACGGCAGGTACTTGTCCCGCTGCGCGGTCAACACGAACCGCAACCGCGCCACATCGTCCCAGCTGTACTTCCGGTAACCCGCCGCCGTCCGCTGCGGCTCGACCAAACCCTCAGCCTCAAGAAACCGCAGCTTCGAAATCGTGGTGTCCGGAAAATCCACCCGCAACTGCCCAAGCACCTCACCGATGCTCATCAGCGGCTGAGACCGAGCCGCCCCGGGTGACGTGGAGGCCGCAGGCTCGTTCACCCCCGGCCGGCCTCCTCCTCCGGGCGCGGACCGGCGATGAACACCACCCGGAACTTACCGATCTGAACCTCATCACCATTGCTCAACGTGGCCGCCTCAACCCGCTCACGATTCACGTACGTGCCATTCAGGCTACCCACGTCCCGCACCGTGAACGTCCCACCATCACGGTGGAACTCCGCGTGCCGACGCGACACCGTCACGTCATCAAGGAAGATGTCACTGTCCGGATGCCGGCCACTGGTCGTCACATCGTGGTCCAACAGGAACCGGGCACCCGCATTCGGACCTCGACGAACCACCAGAAGCGCCATACCCGGCGGCAACGAACCGGACATCCGGCTCGGCACCACATCGGTATCGGGCCCTTCCAGCACTTCGTCGAGCGAACCGAGATTGAGCGTCGAAGTGACGTCGAGCGGGGGGAACTCGTCGTCTGGCCGCGTCATGGGACCACCTCACGGATCTGTTCGGTCGGCGTCGGGTAATGGCGGGTCTGGCCGCCGGGCGCTTGTCCACCCGGCGGCTGGCTCCCCGTGCCCGGGAAGGCAATTCCGCAACGCTCAACTATTTGGGTTCTCGGTCGACTGGGCGAGCCTAGCCAGCGCCGAAATGCAGGGCAACCGGACGCGCGCACACAGCCCACGCACCGGATCACGCACACTCAGCCTTCGGTGATCTTCTGATAAGCAGCCGCCGTCAGCAACCCGTCCGTCGCCGTCGGATCGTTCGGCGTGATCTCCACCAACCAACCCTCACCGTACGGATCAGTGTTGATCAACTCAGGTGTGTCACCCAACGCCTCGTTGCGCGCCGCCACCGTACCGGCGACCGGCGCGTAGAGCTCCGACACACTCTTGGTCGACTCGATCTCACCCAACGAGTCACCGGCCGCGACCACCGCACCCGCCTCGGGCAACTGCACGTACACGATGTCACCCAGCGCGTCCTGCGCGAAGTGCGTGATACCGACCCGGATCGAAGCCGTGCCGTCACCCGCCACCCACTCATGCTCGGCGGTGTATCGCAGATCCTCAGGAATCACCAGACGCGTCCTTCATCCATCGGTGCCCCGGACCACCCGGGTCCGGCGCGGCCGCGCCGGTCAGGAGACCGGACGGGCGTGTTCCAACTTGATCGGCGCGTGCAGCGCCGAAACCTCGGCAACCTCACGCTCCCCAAACGTCACGTTACCGCCGACACCCCGGACCGACGCCACCACCCCACCAGGAATGTTCAACGCCGTACGCATCGTCGCCGGATCACCGATCACCGTGATCGTGAAAGGCCCCGTCAACCGACGCCCCTCCACCACCAACGACCCATTGTCCCCATCGAGGAAGTACGTCGACGCGATGATCCGCACCGTCGCCCGGTCACCACCGGAAATCTGCATCGCCTCCGCACCCGCACCCCGCAGCTCCTGCACCGCGTCCAACACCCGGGTCGCCGTGATCGGCTTGACACCAGCCTCGAACTGCACCGTCAACCCCGGCCCGACCGCCGGCAACGTCCCCGCCAGGATGCCCAACTCGTTAGCCCGCCGCGTCGCCTCGTCCAACGCCGCCTGACGACCCTGCTCACCCGACTGCAACTGCCGCTGACTGTCCTCCAGAGCACGGATATCCTGCTGCAGACGACTCTCCCGGGCATCCAGATCCGACAGGATCCGCACCAGGTCCTCCTGACGCGTCGCCCCCAACGTCGGATCCGTCGACGTCGTCTTCAACTGCACGACCAACGTGAAACCCAGCAACACCAACAACGCCACGATCATCACACCGGCCGTACTCCACCGGAACCGACCCGCCGCCACCGGCGCCGCCGCCACCCCGGCCGGCTCGGCCAACCCGTCCGAACCCGCCACCGGCTCCCCCGACCGCGACATCGCGCTCAGATCCACCGTCGCACCGTCGACCGACTCCCCCGCCGGCTCCTCGTCCGGCCGCTCCCGCGGCTCCACGGGCTCCTGCGGGGCCAACGGACTCAACTCGTCCGGATCCGGCGCATCCGGACGCGGATCCGGCTCACCAGCCGGCCCACCCGGGCGCGTCGGCCCACCCGGCTGCGGCCACCCGGTCCCCGTGTCACTCTGCTCGTCACTCATCGCCGTCAAACCTACGCCCGGAACAGGTGCCGACGGATCGCCGCCACATTGCCGAAGATGCGCACACCCAGCACGACCACCACACCGGTGGACAACTGCCCGCCCACCCCGAGCTGGTCACCCAGATACACGATCAGACCAGCGACCAACACGTTCGAGATGAACGACACCACGAACTGCTTGTCGTCGAAGATGCGGTCCAACCTGGCCCGCACCCCACCGAACACCGCGTCCAACGCCGCCACCACCGCGATCGGCAGGTACGGCTGCAACGCCGCCGGCACCGTGGGATCAAGCCACACACCCAGCACCACACCGGCAAGCAACGCCAGCACCGCGATCATCGGCCACCTCCGGAGGGGCTAGCGGTCGTCGTCGAACCCGACGACCCAGGACTGCCGGACCGGACACCCGACGCGGAAGGGCTCGGACTGACCGACGGCTTCGCGTAGCGTAGCTGCGGCTCCGGAGCCGCCGGCAGGGTGAGGCCATCCGCCTCCCGCACACCAAACGACAACCCGGTCTTCTGCGCGACCTCCCGCATCAGATCCGCGTTCCGGCTGTTCTCGAACTTGCGCCGCATCGAACCCGGACCGATCGCCGACACCTCGTACGGCCCCATCACCGGCCGGAAATCCACAAGGATCGCATCACCCGCCGTACGGATCGTCGACGTCGAGGTCAACCGCTGCCCGTTGATGGCGATCGCCTCCGCACCAGCACTCCACAGCGCGTTCGCCACCCCCTGCAGATCGCTGTAGAGCACCCGCGACGGCCCCGCGCCCGCACCCGTCACCGCGTCCGCCTTACCCGGCCCGTCCGCCAACCGCACCACCACACCGTCGCCGCGCACCCGACCCAACCCGGTGCTCGCCTCCAGATCCCGCAGCCGCGCAGCGGTCGACCCACTCAACGCCGCGTCCCGCTGCCGACCGACCTCCTCGCGCAGCTGGTCCGCCCGCGTGGACAACCTGTCGGTCTGACCCTCCCGTTCCTTGATCTGCGCCACCAGGCCGGAGCGAGCCTGACTGCGCCCCGGCTCGTCCGCCACCGTCTGCCGGTACGCCACCGCGAACAGGAAACCGAGCAGCACCACCACGACCACGCTTACCGACCGCGCCGGCCAGGCACGCCACCCCCGGACCGGCTCGGTGGACGCCGAACGCCGGCGGGCAGCAGCCGCATCCGCATAGCCCGGATCCAGTGGATTGCGAAACAACTCGGTGAGAAAGTCCGGCGCGTACACCCGATCCGGGCGGGGTTTGCCCGACTGCGGCGCGCTCATGCCACCGCTCCCGGGCCGCGCACCGCGCGCACCAGCCGCGCAGCCTGCACCACGTACATTCCGCCGGCCACCCAGTAGAGCACCAGCCCCCACCACGCCAACGCCCAGCCGATCGCAGCCGTCGCCGTCGCCGCCGCGGCCCACTCGCTGGCCAACAACAACACCGGGAACGCCGCCAGCAGCAGGAACGTGGCGGTCTTACCCACGTAGTGCACCGGCGGCGGCCCGTACCCGTAGCGGCGCAGCACCGCCAGCGAGCCGAGCAGCAGCAGCTCGCGGGCCAGCAGGGCCGCGGTGAACTGCCACGGCACCACCTCCCGGGCGGTGAACGCGACAAGGGTGGCGAGGATGTAGAGCCGGTCGGCGAACGGGTCGAGCAACTCCCCGAGTCGACTGACCTGGTGCAGACGACGCGCGATCCAGCCGTCGACCCAGTCCGTGGTGCCGCCGATGGCCAGGACGACGATCGCCGCCACGTCGGCCCGCTCGACCAGGAACAGATAGAGGAACAGGGGGACGCCCAGCAGCCGCACGAAGCTGATCAGGTTGGGCAGGGTCAGCACCTGATTGCCGGGAGCCTCGTCACCGGTGTCCCGCGGTTGCTCTGCCCGAGCCGGACGCGACACCGATCCTCCTCCACGGCACGGGCCCCCGGCCGACGTCGTACGCGTTGTCGGGCCGGCCTGCGCCGGCTCCGCCCCGGGTGGGGTCTCTTCCCTGATCCGGCCCGCGATCTCGGAGATCACGGGCCGGGTAGGTGCGTTGTCACTATATCGGGCTCGTTTCGGCTTTCCCGGCGCCGCCGCCCGCGCTGGGTGCGGCCGTTGTCGCACTGTGGGGTGGATCACCACGCGTAGAGCGTCCTAGGATAATAGTGGAAGCGCCCGTGCGGCCTGGCGCGAGGTGGCGCTCAGGCCGTCTGCACCGCCGAGTCGGTCGGCTGCTCGGGCACCGACTGCGTCGCCGCGCGGCCGAACGCGACCAACGACAGCAAAAGATCGTGCTGCGCCCTCGCCGGCATCCGATCCAGCACCGCCTGCACCGCCCGCTGCCGGCGCTCGGCCAGCTCCCGCAGCAGCGTCAGCGCCGCGGGGGTCGGCACCAACCGCACCTCGCGCCGGTCGCGGGGATCGGCCATCCGACGCAGCAGCCCGGTCGCCTCCAGCCGGTCGCAGAGGCGACTCGCCGACGACGGCACCACGTCCAGCAGCTCCGCCAACGCGTTGACGTTGGTCTCCGGTCGGCTGCTGAGCAGCGTCAGCACCCGCAACTGGGTGGGCGGCACCTGGTGCCGCGCCGCGGCCGAGTCGAGCACGGCGATCAGCGTGCCGGCAGCCGCGTCGATAGCTGAGGCGAGATCCGCAGGTCGCTCCACGTGATGTCCCCTGCCGTTGTCGCGCTGGTGCCCGCCAGACGGGTTGACAGGGACCCTCACCCGGTGCCCCGCCCACGCGGACCGTGCCAGTCCAGACACACCACGACGGCGTCGTCGCGCAGGTCGGAGTCCGCGTGGTAGGCGTGCAGCTCGCGCATCACCGTACCAACCGCCTCGGCCGCCGGCTGCAACCGTGTGGCACGCAGGGAACGGGCCATCATCCGTTCCCCGTACGGCTCCTGGCCCGGCGGTTCGGCGGCCCACACCCCGTCGCTGACCACGACGAGGCGGTCACCCGGCACGAGTTGCAACTCCTGCACCTCGTACCGGGTCTCGGCGAACATCCCCAGCGGCAACTGCTGGTCCAGCTTGATCGACTCCACCGTGGCCCCGCGCATCCGCAGCAGGTGCGGGGAGCCCGCGTCGACCGCCCGCACCCGGCCGGTGCGCGTGTCCACCTCAAGCAGCAGGGTGGCCACGTACCGGCGGCCCCGGTGCTGGTAGAAGACCGTGTCCGAGGCCAGCTCGGCCTGCTCCACCAGGCCACCACCGGAGCGACGCGCGTTGCGCATCGCGTTGACCGCCACGGCGGTCAGCATCGACGCGGCCAGACCACTGCCCTCGCCGTTGAGCGCCGTCACGGTGAGACGGTCGCCGTCGAGCGACCAGTCGAAGTGGTCCCCACCCACGGTGTACGCCGGTTCCAACTGGCCGGCCAGCTGGAACGCCTGGTTGGCGACACTGCGGCCGGGCAGCAGATCCCACTGCATCTCGGCGGCCATCGTCAGTCGCTCCCGTCGGCGGGCCCGCCGGTACCGGTCGGTCCCCCGGTCCGCGGCACGCATCGCGACCGCGAGCGCGGCGGCGATGTCGGTCGCCTGCCCGGTGATCGTCGGATTCGGTACGGCGGGAAGCTCGACCAACAGCACGCCCAACCGCTCCCCCCACACCGTCAACGGCAGGTAGAGCCGGCAGGGGCCCTCGCCGGCGGCGTCGCGGACCGGTTGCTGGCTGCTGAAGCACCGCTGCGCCACGGTGTGGCAGGCCAGGAACCCGGCCGCCGGCAGATCCGGATCCAGCAGCGGCCACAGGCCGCTGATCCGATAGTCGGCCACGAACACGTCGGTGCGCAGCGCGCCCAGCGTCGACCGGATGGCTTGGTCCGCCGCCTCGGCCAACTGGTCGGGCGGGGCCTCGCGCAGCGCGCGTGACACCACCTCCGGCGGGTCCACCATGGTCGTCCTCTCCAGAAGCTTGCTGTAGGGCAAGCATCATACGGACACCCCGAGGCGGCGAATCCCCGCGGTCAGTCGGCGTTACGGGTCGCGAGCACACCGTGGAACGCGTCGGGCACCTGCGCCGGCGGGCCCGTCGGCCGCCACCGGGCGACCGGCACGATCCCGTCCGCCGTCGGCGCCCAGCGGCCCAGCAGCGGCGCGAACGCCGACGGCGGGCGCATCCGAAACTGTGGCCCCATCATCGCCAGCGCCTGCGGGTGACCCGCCAGCTCCTCGGTGTCGAAGTCCACGACGAGCAGGCTGCCCGGCGCCGCGCCGGCGTACAGCTCGTCGAGGGTGTGCGTCAGCGTCGCGTCGTCGAGGAACGCGGCCAGCCCGAGGAAGACCACCCCGACCGGCCGACGGCCCCAGCCTGGCACGAAACGGTGTAGCTGCGCCGGGTCGATCGTGCCGATGTCGGTCGCGTCACCGAAGCCGTAGCCGGCCCGGTCGCTGCCGGCGAGGATGCTCTGCCCCAGCCGGATGGTCACCGGGTCGACGTCGGTGTAGAGCACCGTCGCGTCGGTGGCGACCTCGTGCACGTTGCCCATCGTGGGCACCCCGGCGCCGAACACCAGGAAACCGTCCACGCCGTGGGCGACCATGACCCGCACCGCCCGCCCCAGGAACGCCCGCAGCTCCCGGAACACCGGCGCGCACGGCCCGTATGCCTGCTCGAACGCGCTCGCGGCGGCCACGTCGACCGGGAAGTGGTGCTCCCCACCGAGCCAGAAGTCGATCATGCGGCCGGTGCTCGGTTGGTCCGGTTCACCCATCGACAGCCCTCCCTTGCGGACCGGTGGTCGCCAGCGTACCGATCCCGACGCGCTCAGCGGTATCGCGACGCGAACACGCCGCCGCCCGCGATACTGGCCCCTGGGCGGGAGGTGGGCGGTGAACTCGGCGAACAGCGCGGCGGTGGTGGTCGGCGTGGACGGCTCCGAGCCGGCGCTGCGCGCCGTGCGCCTCGCCGCCACGGAGGCGGCACGCCGGCATCGGCCACTGCGGGTCGTACACGGGTTCATCTGGCCGCTGCTGCACGTACCGGACTCCCCCGCCCCGGACGCGCCGCCCGGCGGTGGGCTGCGCCACCGGGCCGAGGCACTCGTCCAGGCCGCGGTGGCCGAGGCCGAGGCGACCGTACCGGGATTGTCGATCTCCGGTGAGATCATCGACGGTGAGGCCGCCGCGGTGCTGGTGGGCGAGTCACCGACCGCCGCGCTCATCGTGCTCGGCGACCGAGGGCTGGGTGGCTTCTCGGCGCTTGTGGTCGGCTCGGTCGCGGTGCAGGTCGCCGCGTACGCCGACTGCCCGGTGCTGGTGGCCCGCGGCGCGCAACGGCCCGACGAGCCGGTGTTGGTCGCGGTGGACGGCTCGCCGGCCTCCCGGCTGGCGGCCGACTTCGCGGCCGAGACGGCCGTGGCGCGCGGCGTGCCGCTGGTGGCCGTGCACGCCTACCGGCATCCGGGCAGCAGCGGCCCCGGCGACATGCAACCCCTGGTGTACGACGAGGCGACGCTGCACGGCGAGCAGGAGCGCATGCTCGCCGAGTGGTTGACCGGGCTGACCGAGCGGCACCAGGAGCTGCGGTTGACCTGTCGTGCGGTCCACGGCCGGCCCGGCAACGTGCTGGCCGAGGCGTCCGACTCCGCGCAACTGGCGGTGGTGGGCGGGCAGGGGCGCGGCGAGGTGACCGGGTTGCTGCTGGGGTCGGTGAGCCAGTCGATGCTGCACCACGCGCGCTGCCCGGTCGCCGTGGTCCACGCTCCCGGCTAGTACTCCAGGATCTGTGCTGTGGCCCGTGGTCGCACCCCTACGGCCCCCTGTCAGTGCCGGACGAGACAGAACGGGTGTCCTGCCGGGTCCGCGAAGATGCGCCAACTCCGCTGGCCATCACCCGCGTCGAGCAGCGTGGCGCCCCGCGTGAGGACGTCGTCCTGAGCTTGTTCCAGGTCCTTGACCTCCAAGTCGAGGTGGAACTGCTGAGGGTGAGCCGAGTCCGGCCACCGCGGCGGCTGATAGTTGTCCACGCGCTGGAAGGCCAGCACGAACCCACCATCGGTGTGGAGTGTCGCCCAACTCTCCCCCAGCGACCACCGCGGATCCGGCTGGTTCACCACGCCGCCGAGAAGCGACTGGTAGAACCGGGACAGCCCAACGACATCGGCACAGTCCAACACCACGCACTGCAGCTTGGCGATCATGAAGGGCAGCGTCTCACGACACCTGATCACGATCTGCGGATGGAGTACCGGGCCCCGAGGTTGGCCGGCCACCAGACGGGTAGACGGCCGCGGTACGCCGACGGCGACGGTTGTCCCGACCGCCGAAGGCGGCACAGGAGCCCAGACCCGACGAAGGAGGCACCAGATGCCAGGACCACGGCCGGGCAGTAACGCCTACGACAAGCAGCGGGCGCGGTTGCGCAACGCGATCGACGACTCCGGACGCCGGGTGCCCGACGGTAAGGCCAACCAGGTCGCCAACCGGATCCTCCAGGAGGATCGCGGCCAGCGGGGCGTGGTGCGCGGTGACCGCACGTACGGCCCCAAGAGCGAGCGCGAACCGGGCGACCCGAAGTGAGCAGGGTCGACCTTGCCGACGGCGCCATCGCGGGCGCCGTCGGCAGCACCGCGCTGAACGTGGTCAGCTACCTCGACATGGCCCTACGGGGGCGGCCGGAGAGCGACGTCCCCCAGGAGACCGTCGACCGGCTCGCCGGGATCGCGCACGTCAGCCTGGGGTCCGACGGCCGGGCGGCGAACCGCCGCTCGGGCCTCGGGCCGCTTGTCGGCTACGGGCTGGGCATCGCCGCGGGCGTCGCGTTCGCGCTCTACGCCGGTGGGCGTCGCCAGCCACTGCCACTGGCCACCGGCCTGCTCGGCGCCGGTGTGATGACCATGACCGACGGGTCGATCACCGCGCTCGGGATCAGCGACCCCCGCACGTGGCGGCGCTCCGACTGGATCTCGGACATCATTCCGCACCTCGCGTACGGGCTGACGGCCGCCGCCACCTGGAACAGGTTGCGGCGGCCGTCCGGGCGCACTCGTTAGCTAGCGGGTATCGCTGTCGTCGTCGGCCACCGGCTCACCGGCCGGGCCGTACGGCGACACCTGCCCCTTGGGCACCGGCCGACCCTCGTCGCCGCGTGACGAACCGCGGTTGAGTGGATGCCCGGTCGGCGTGGGCCCCTTGCTGTCCTGGCTGGTGGCTCCCTTGGCGTTACGCCGGAACTCCTCCTGCTGCGGGTTGACCACGGTGTGTCTCCCTCCGGTACGCAGGCGGCATCGACCGCCTCCACCGCCGGCATACCCGCCCGCCCCGGCGGCATTCCGACGGTGCGACGGCTAGGCCGCCACGCAGTGGGTACCCCCGCGGTGTGGGCGACGATCGAACCGTGGCGCGGGTCCTGCTGGACCGGCGTGGCCGCACGTACGCCGAGGAGGCCGGCATCCAGCTCGCCGACCGCCCCCGCCCGCTCTACCAGCTACTGGTGCTGGCCACCCTGCTGAGCACCCGGATCCGGGCGTGCCTGGCGGTGGACGCCGCGCGGGAGCTGTTCGCCGCGGGCTACCGCACGCCGCAGGCGATGGAGGCGGCCAGTTGGCAGGACCGCGTCGACGCGCTGGGCCGGGGCCACTACCGCCGCTACGACGAGCGGACGGCCACCATGCTCGGCACCGGTGCCCGACTGTGCCTGGACCGTTGGCACGGTGACCTGCGCCGACTGCACCGGGAGGCGCAGGGCGACCCCGCCGGGCTGCGTCGCCGCCTCACCGAGTTTCCCGGAATCGGCCCCACCGGCGCCGACATCTACCTGCGCGAAGCCCAGGCGGTCTGGTCGGACGTGCGCCCGTACGCCGACCGTCGGGCCCTCGCCGGGGCGAAGCGGCTGGGTCTGCCGGGCTCCCCGGACGGGTTGGCCGGCCTGGTCGACGAACCGGACTTCGGCCGGCTCGCCTCGGCGCTGGTGCGGGTGGCGCTCGGCGAGGAGTCCGCCGGCGAGGTCAGCCGGGTCGCCGCCCGCTGAGGTGGCTCACTTCACCGTCTTGTCCCCCGGCCGGGTCAGGTGCCACACCAGCAACGCGGCGAGCAACGCCAGGACCACCACCCCGCCGGAGATCCCACGCCCCTCCTCGGGGCTGCGCCCGGCGCTGCCGAAGTAGATCACCGCGAGGCCGGCCAGCACCGTGACGAACGTCCGTAAACCTCGGTCCTTCACGAATCGCACCGTAGGCGGGCCGCATCCGCCGCGGGGGTGTTCGGCGCCGGTGTCCCCCGTCCGGGCGACCCGGTCAACGCTCGGGGGTGAACCCGCGCAGCCGCACACGCCGCACCGCCCGGTCGGCGACCTCCACCACCTCCAGGGTCAGCCCGGGTAGTCGGACCGTCTCCCCCGGCCTGCCGGGCAGGTGCCGCAGCCGGGCCAGCACCAACCCGGCCACCGTGGTGTATTCCCGGGACAACGGGAAGCTCAACCGCACCCCCAGGTCGGGCAGGTCGTGCAGCGGGAAGTCACCGGGCACCAGCAGGGACCCGTCCTCCTCCCAGAGCACCCCGCGCACGTCCCGGTCGGTCTCGTCGTACAACTCGCCGACCACCTCGGCCAGCAGATCCTCCATGGTGACCAGGCCGTCGATCCCCCCGTGCTCGTCGACCACCAGGGCCAGTTGCTGATGCTCCTGACGGAGCTGCCGCATCGCGTCGGCGACCGGCAGGGTCACCGGCAGCAGCACCGGCGAGCGCACCCGCTCCCCCACCGACGCCGTGCCGGCCCGCACCAGGTCGCGGATGTGCACCACCCCGAGCACCTCGTCCAGGCCACCGGGACCGGTGACCGGGGCGCGGGACCGCCCGGCGGCGGCGAGGCGGCGCACCCCCTCGTCGGCGGTCAGGGTGGCCGGCAGCGTCGTCACCGCCCGGCGGGCCACCAGGATCTCCCGCAACGTCCGGCCGGCGATGTCGAACGCGCCGGTCAGGATCTCCCGCTGCTGCGCCGACAGGCCACGCTGGCTGGCCAGCATCTCCCGCAGCTCGTCCTCCGTCATCTCCGCGCGGTTGGCCCCCGGGTCGCCGCCGGCCAGCCGTACCACCGCGTCGGTGGCCCGGCTGAGCAGCCACACCGCCGGCCGGGACACCCGGGCGAGCAGGTCCAGCGGTCCGGCGACGAGCAGCGCCCAGCGCTCCGCCCGCTGCATCGCCAGTCGTTTCGGGGCCAACTCGCCGAGCACCAGCGTGACGAACGTCAGCAGCACGGTCACCAGCAGTACCGCGGCGGGACGGGCCGCGCCGCCGAGGAAGCCCAACGGCCCGACCAACGGCCCGGCCAGCGACACCGCGGCCGCCGCCGAGGCGAGGAAACCGGCCAGGGTGATGCCGAGCTGAATGGTCGCCAGGTAGCGGTTGGGATCGCGGGACAGCCGCACCAACCGGTCACCGGCACCACCACGCCGACCCAGCCGCCGCAACTGCCCCTCGCGCAACGTCACCAACGCCATCTCGCTGCCGGAGAGCGCGGCGTTGACAAGCACCAGCACCGCCACCAGCGCCAACTGCACGAGCTGACCGCCCATCGCGTACCCCCGTCCGCCACCTCAGGTCACTCAACCGCAGCGGGGCCGGCTCCGGGTCCGGTTTACGCCCGCGCCACCGCTCAGTCGACCTCCAGGTCGTCCAGCGAGATGGCGTGCGACATCAACCAGCGGGCCAGCGCCGACATACCGAACAGCCAGAGCGGCACGGATTCGGTGGGGCCGTTGGTGGCGTAGATGGCGAACCGCAGGTCCGGCGCACGGTACGCCTCGATCCGCCACCGGTGCTGCCGGTCCCGCCAGACCGCCGAAGGGTCCATGGCGTCACCGTAGGTGACCACCACCGCCCCGGGGGCCGGTTAGCCTGGCACCAGCCCCCACCGCAGCGCCCCCGGGACGACGACACGCCACCTGCCACCGGCGGGTCGCGACCGGAGCGGGGACAGCTCGACCATCAGCCCACCATCGCATCCGGGCGCGCCCCTGTCAGCCCCGCAGGGCGAGCACTCAGGTGACGACGATCCGGGCGTCGTCGGGCAGTCGGCGGGTCGCGCCGCGCCGGTCCAGCAACTCCAGCAGCGGCACCGCGACCCGCCGGGTGGTGTCCAACGCCTGCCGGGCCGCGGAGAGGGTGAACGGCTGCGGCAGGCCGGCCAGCACCCGGACCGCGTCGTCGAGCGCGTCGGGCAGCAGCACCACGTTGTCGGCCAACCGCAGCAGGGCACCGGCCCGCACCGCGGCGCCGATCTCCCGGGGGCCCAGACCCAGGTCGACGAGACGGTCCGCCTCCGGAGCCCGGAACGGGCGGTCACCGTACTCTTCGCGGACCCGCCGCACGGCCCGCGCCACCGGCTCGGGCAACCCGTCGGCGGCGCCGGCCGCCCCGACCCGACCGGCGTGCACGCGCAGCGGCGGCCGGATCAGCGCCTCGACCAGCACCCGGTCGGGCAGGGCGAGGCGCTGGCGCAACGCGTCCACCGGCATCCCCGGCTCCAACGGGTGCTCCCGCACGTAGCGGGTGACCTCCTCGGTGACCTGGTCGCCGAGTCGCCGCCAGTGCTCGGGGTCGGCCAGCCAGTCACCGGCCACCGGCGCGACGTGCACCGGCACGCCCATCCGCAGCAGCGCGCCGGCCCGGACCAGGCGGCGGCGGCGCAGCTCACCGACCAGGTCGGGTCGACCGTCCACCTCGGCGAGGACCTGCGCGCGGGCCACCGCGGCCCCTCGACGGGCCAGCGGCGGCGGCGCCACGTCCAGCACCCGCACCCCGCCGGCCACGTGGTGCCGGCCCGGGTCCCGCAGCAGCGCCCGGTCGCCCACCAGCAGCGGCAGCGGGCGGGACAGGCGCAGCCGTACGGTGTCCGCACCGAGCGGTCGGACCCGCACCGGCACCGCCGCCGACCCGACGTGCAGGGTGAGGGTGGCCGGCAGGTCGGCGGCCGGGTCGCCGGTGAGGCGGACGTCGACGAGGTCGGTGTGCTGGAACCGGCCCGGGGTGAGCAGCGCGTCACCTCGGCCGAGCTGGTCGCGGGGCGTACCGCGCAGGTTGACCGCCACCCGGGCCACCGCGGCGGCCTCCGGGCGGGCCTCGCCGAGCGAGTGCAGGCCACGGACCCGGACCGGTTCGTCGGCACCGGCCACCTCCAGCGTGTCGCCCACCCGCAGCCGACCGGCGCCGAGGGTGCCGGTGACGACGGTGCCGCTGCCCCGCACGGTGAAGCTGCGGTCGACCCAGAGCCGGACCGGGTCGTCCAACCGGGGCGACGGCAGGCGGGCGGCGAGCCGGTCCAGGGCGGCCCGCAGCTCCGGCAGACCCGCGCCGGTCCGACCGCTGACCGCGACCGCCTCCACCGCGCCGAGATGTGTCGCGCCGATCTCGGCGCGGGCGCGGGCCGTCGCCGGCCCCGGATCGGCCAGGTCCGCGCGGGTCACCGCCAGCAGGCCGTACGCGACACCGAGCGCGTCGAGCGCGGCCAGGTGCTCGGCCGACTGCGGCATCCACCCCTCGTCGGCGGCCACCACGATCAGCGCCGCCGGCACCGGGCCGACCCCGGCGAGCATGTTCGGCACGAACCGTTCGTGCCCGGGTACGTCGACGAAGGCGACGGTGCCGCCGGACGGCAGCGTCGTCCAGGCGAAGCCCAGGTCGATGGTCATGCCCCGGCGGCGTTCCTCGGCCCACCTGTCGGGTTCCATCCCGGTCAACGCCCGGACCAGTGTCGACTTGCCGTGGTCGACGTGCCCGGCGGTGGCGACGACGAACACGCTCAGTCGTCCCCGGGTACGCGCAGCACAGCCGCCCGGACCGCCTCGTCGGCGTCGGCCGGCACACAGCGCAGGTCGAGCAGGAGCCGGCCGCGCACCACCCGGCCGAGGACCGGCTGGTCTCCGGTGCGCAGCGGCGCCGCGTACCGCTCGGGCAGGCTCAGTGCCCACGAGTCCAACTCGACACCGGGGGCGCCGCCCCCGCCGACCACCGCGACGGCCGGCACCACCTCCGCCTTGCGGCCGTCCGCGCCGAGCCGGTCACGCAGCCGCTCCACCCGTCGGCGCAGCGCACCCGGGTCAGCGTGCAGGGCCGCCCGGGTGGGGGTGGCCGGTTGGTGCAGGGTGGCCGCCAGGGCGGCCAGGGTGAGCTTGTCCACCCGCAACGCCCGGGCCAACGGGTGGCGGCGCAGCCGGTCGATCAGCGCGACGTCACCGAGCAGCAGCCCCGCCTGCGGGCCGCCGAGCAGCTTGTCGCCACTGGCGGTGACCAGCGCGGCACCCGCGCGCAGCGTGCTCGTCGCGTCCGGCTCGTCGGGCAACAACGCATCCGCGGTGAGCAGACCGGAGCCGATGTCGGCGACCACGGGCACGCCGAGGGTGGCCAGGTCACGCACACCGGTGGCGGACGTGAAGCCGGTGATCTGGAAGTTCGACGGGTGCACCTTGAGCACGAAGCCGGTCTGCGGGCCGAGCGCGGCGGCGTAGTCCGCGAGGGTGGTGCGGTTGGTGGTGCCCACCTCCCGCAGACGCGCACCGGTGCTCTCCAACAGCTCGGGCAGGCGGAAGCCATCGCCGATCTCGACCAGCTCACCCCGGCTGACCACGATCTCCCGGCCGGCGGCCAACGCGGTCGCGGCCAACACCAGCGCGGCGGCGCCGTTGTTGACCACGTGCACGGCACCCGCGTCGGGCACGGCGGCGGCCAGGGCGTCGAGCGCGTCACGACCCCGGCGGGCCCGCCGGCCGGTGCCCAGGTCCAACTCGACGTCGGTGTGCCCGGCGGCGGCCACCACCGCGGCGACAGCGGCCGGTGACAGTGCCGCCCGACCCAGGTTGGTGTGCAGCACGACGCCTGTGGCGTTGAGCACCACCCGGGGGCCGGACGCGGGCAACGCGGCGACCGCGGCGTCTCGTACCTCGTCGGGGTTGATCTCACCACGGCGGGCCCGGTCCTGCGCGCGGACGACGACCGCCTTGACCTGGTCGCGGCCCAACCTCGCGGTGGCCGCGGCCAACAGCGGGTCGGCGAGCAGCGTGTCGGTGCGCGGCACCCGACGTCGCGGGTCCACCGGCCCGTCGCCCATCGCGTCATCTCCTGCGAGCGGTTTGGCGGAGACGGACGGGAATCGAACCCGCCTGGCCCGGGTCCCGGACCACTCCGGTTTTGAAGACCGGGAGGGGCACCAGCCTCCTGAACGCCTCCACCGGACATTCGATCACACCGCCGGCGGGTCCGCCCAACCAGATGGAAGATCCATGCCGGCCCGCCGGGCGTCGACCCGCGCACGCTGCGGCACCACCGTGTACCGCGGGTCGCGGGCGGAGGCGACGCCGCCGGAGAAGATGCCGAACCGGGTCAGCACCGACGCGGCCAGCAGCGCGGTCCCGGAGAGCGCCCCGACCAACCGGCTGCGCCGGCCCAGCAGAGCGCCCGCCACCCCGCCGACGGTCAGCAGCCGCGCGGCGCGCAGCATCCGCCCCGGCCGACCCTGCCGGTAGGGCTCGCTGAGCAGACCGAGGCGGGTCTCCACACGATGCGTGCCGTACAACTCCAGGGCCGCGCCGGCCACCGCCATCCGCCGGGCCGGCCCCGCCTGCGCCGGTGGCGCGGCGAGCAGACCCACGCCCGCGCCGCTGGCCAGGGCGCTGCCCGCGAAGATGACAGGCAACTCGGGGTACGCCTCATGCCACGACGGCACCGCCGTGTCGGCCAGCAACACCCCGGTGTACGTGGCAAGCGCCGGCGCGGTGCCGGCGGCGAGCAGCCCGGCGGCGTGCCCGAGCGGCGGCAACACCCGGGCGGCCAGCCCGAGCGGGCCGTGGCGGGGCAGCACACCGGCCGCCTCGGCGATCGCGGCGACACCCGCCGCCGGCCCGTACGCGGTGAGGATCCAGGTGCCCATCGACATCGGCGAGGTCGGCTTGGCCACCCGCAGCATGTGGTGGAACCGCGCCGGCCGGCCCAGGTCCCTGATCAGGAAGACGGCGCTGGCGCTGACGGCGACCAACGCGGTGACCCGACCGGCACGTCGCAACGCCGGCCGCCCGGTGAGCTGCCCACCCGCGGCGAGCAGCGACGAACCGGCGGCCAACCCACCGGTGAACAGGTACGCCGCGATGTCCCACTTCCAGACCGGCGCCTTGAGGATGGGCCGACCGTAGTACGACGTGAACTCGGCCGCCGGCACCCGCAGTTCCTCGCCGCCGCCGGTGCGCCGCCCGCCCCGCCGACCGGAGGCTCCGGCGCTTCGGCGCACCGTCAGGTCGCCCCGGCGGCTGCCGGCGGCACCGTCACCGCTGGCGGTGTCCCGGTCGCCCGGGTGGTCGCCACCGCTCGCGGCCCCGGCACCGCTGGCGCTCTGCCGCTCGTCGCCCGCCTGTGGTCGGTCGCCGCCGCCCTCGGCGGCGAGCCGCTCCCGGAAGCGACGGAACCGGTCGCCCACGGGGCGTGGTGGGGTCATGAGGAACCTCCGACGAACGCGGCGACGGTCGCCGCCGCCATGGCGAGGGCGGCGAGGCCGGCGCGTTTCCACATGGCCGGCAGGTCGCGGGTGGTCACCACCGGGTCCGGTGGCAGCCCGTACAC
>NZ_JBICTZ010000021.1:0-40953 GCF_043197875.1 Micromonospora sp. NPDC048935
CGCGCCCCGCGCCCCGCGCCCCGCGCCAAGATCGTCGCAACTTCAGGGATGTTGCTGCCTCAGACGCGCCGGAGGCAGCAACATCCCTGAAGTTGTGAGGATCTTGCCCGGATGCGGACGCGTGGGCCGCCGGAGGGCGGCCCGGGCCCCGTCGCCGGTCAAGATCGTGCTCGATCCTGGTTCCAGTTGGCCTCAAGAGGCGGGAATTAACGGACGCAAGGAGCCCGCAGAACACCACACCAGGCGCTCCACGCCATGATCGCCGAGCCTGCATCGCGATCTTGCACTTTCTGCCCCGACATTAGTGAACATTCCCGCTGAAATCAGCGACAGAAAGTGCAAGATCGGCGCGATTCCCCTGCTCGACGTGTCGTGATCTACAAGCCCCGTCAGTCAGCAGCGGGTTGACCCGTCGGCCACAGCCCTACCGCAACGGCGTTGCCACCCAGGATCGAGCACGATCTCGGGCGGGCCGGGCGGCAGGGGGCAAGGCCGCATGCCCCGCCGCTCTTGCACTTTCGGTCGCCGAGATGCGCGGGATGACCCCTTATGTCGCGACAGTAAGTGCAAGATCGCGGGGCGGCAGGTTGGCACGGGGCTGCGACCGGGGACGGAGGGACCGAGGGCGCGGGAGGGGCCCGGGACGCCGGGCGGGCCCGGGACGTCGGACGGGCCCGGGACGCCGGGCGGGCCCGGGACGCCGGGCGGGCCCGGGACGTCGGACGGGCCCCGGGGGGCTCAGCCTCGGGGGGCGTCGACGACGACCGAGTCGGCGAGCCGGTCGTGCAGGCCACGGCGGTGCTCGTCCATGATCAGCGCGGGGACGACGAGCGCCAGTAGCAGGCCACGGATCAGCCCGCGGAGCACTCCGATCCGGCCGCCGTCGCGCCAGCTCACGCAGCGGATCTTCGTGATGTACATGCCCGGCGTCTGGGCGAACAGGCCGAGGAAGATGCCGTACACCAGGACCAACACCAGCACCGGCGCCCAGCCGTCGCGTACCGGGTCGGCGAAGAAGTTGGACACCAGCAGGCAGAGCACCCAGTCGATGATCAGCGCCCCGAACCGCTTGCCGAGGCTCGGCGGGGTGAAGCTGGGGTCGGTGGCCGGCGCTGCCGGGGCGTGCGGGTTGGTCACAGCGGTCAAGGGTATCCGCGTCGGCACGAGGGCTTGCCGGGACCGCCGCCACGGTGTGCTGATTCGGGCCAAAGGCATCAGATGTCACTACACTGGCACAGTCGGTACGGCGTTCGTGGCGGGCCGGAGGCGTGAACGGGAGCGTCACCCACGTCCCACGAGGGACGTAACACGGCAGAAACAACGGAGACACGGCCGGGCAACCGCCCGGCCCTAGCGTCGCCAGAAGCCTAGCCACCCCGTGGACGTGCCAGGAGGATGTGTGTTCGCCAATCCCGAGGAACTGCTGCGATACCTCAAGAACGAGGACGTGAAGTTCGTCGACGTTCGTTTCTGTGACCTGCCCGGCGTGATGCAGCACTTCAACCTGCCGGTCGAGTCCGTCAACGACGACCTCTTCACCGACGGCCTCGCGTTCGACGGTTCGTCGATCCGCGGTTTCCAGGCGATCCACGAGTCGGACATGCTCCTGCTCCCGGACGTCGCCACCGCGTTCATCGACCCGTTCCGCGCGCAGAAGACGCTCGCGCTGAACTTCTTCATCCACGACCCGTTCACCCGCGAGGCATACAGCCGCGACCCGCGCAACGTCGCGAAAAAGGCCGAGGCGTACCTGGCGGCGAGCGGCATCGCCGACACCGCCTACTTCGGTGCCGAGGCGGAGTTCTACATCTTCGACTCGATCCGCCACGAGACCTCGGCGCACCAGTCGTTCTACTACATCGACTCGGTCGAGGGCGCCTGGAACACCGGCCGCGAAGAGCCGGGCGGCAACCGTGGTTACAAGACCGCGTACAAGGGTGGCTACTTCCCGGTGCCGCCGGTCGACCACTACGCCGACCTGCGTGACTCGATCGTGCGCCGGCTGGTCGACACCGGTTTCAACGTGGAGCGCTCGCACCACGAGGTGGGCACCGCCGGCCAGTCCGAGATCAACTACCGGTTCTCCACCCTGCTGCACGCGGGTGACCAGCTTCAGCTCTTCAAGTACATCGTGAAGAACGAGGCGTGGGCCAACGGCAAGACCGCGACGTTCATGCCCAAGCCGCTCTTCGGTGACAACGGCTCCGGCATGCACACCCACCAGAGCCTGTGGCTCAACGGTGAGCCGCTCTTCTACGACGAGACCGGCTACGCGGGTCTGTCCGACATGGCCCGCTGGTACATCGGTGGTCTGCTGCACCACGCGCCGTCGCTGCTGGCCTTCACCAACCCGACGGTCAACTCGTACCGTCGCCTGGTGCCGGGCTTCGAGGCGCCGGTCAACCTGGTCTACTCGCAGCGCAACCGGTCGGCCTGCACGCGCATCCCGGTGACCGGCAGCAACCCGAAGGCCAAGCGCGTCGAGTTCCGCGTTCCGGACCCGTCGGCCAACGTCTACCTGGCGTTCTCGGCCATGATGATGGCCGGCCTGGACGGCATCAAGAGCAAGATCGAGCCGCCGACGCCGATCGACAAGGACCTCTACGACCTCCCGCCGGAGGAGTGGGGCGACGTCAAGCAGGTGCCGGGCTCGCTGCCGGCCGTGCTCGACTCGCTGGAGGCCGACCACGACTACCTGCTCGACGGCGGCGTCTTCACCCCGGACCTGATCTCCACCTGGGTGGACTGGAAGCGCGCCAACGAGGTCGACCCGGTGCGCCTGCGCCCGACCCCGCACGAGTTCGCCATGTACTACGACTGCTGAGCAGTCACCTCACCACCGGCCGGGGGGGGGGCCCCCGGGGGGGGGGGGCCCCGCCGCGGGGGGGGGGGGGGGGCCCCCGAAAAGCCGCGGCAGAAAATAAAAGAACGCTAAAAACCGCCCGGGGCCCCCCGCCCCCCCCCCCCCCGGGCGCCCCCCCCCCCCCCGCCCGCCCCCCCCCCCCCCCCCCCGCCCCCGCCCCCCCCCCGCCGCCCCCGCCCCCCCCCCCGGCGGCTTTATAACGTCTTCCGATATACCTTCGCGTCCGATACATTGCAGCGATGGATACACCGCTGCGGGAACCCACCTTCCTGATCCTCACCGCGCTCGCCGCCGAGCCGATGCACGGCTACGGCCTGATCGGCGAGGTCGCCGCCCTCTCCGACAACCGCGTGTCGCTGCGCCCCGGGACGCTCTACGGGGCACTGGACCGGCTTGTCGACGCCGGCCTCGTCGAGGTCGACCGGGAGGAGGTGGTGGATGGCCGGCTGCGCCGCTACTACCGGCTCTCCCCCACCGGCGACGCCACGCTGACCGCCGAGACCGAGCGGCTGCGTCGCAACGTCGAGGCCGCCACCGCCCGGCTCGCCGAGCGGGCCCGCACCGCCCGACCGATCACCCCGCGCGTGGCCGGAGGGCTGGCATGACCGAGCTTGAGCGTCGCTACCTGCGGCTGCTGCGCGCCTACCCCGTCGACTACCGGCGATCCCGGGGCGCCGAGATCGTCGGGACGTACCTCGATCTGGCTGACCCGGGTCGCCGCTGGCCCTCGCCCGCGGACGCCGCGGACCTCCTCCGCGGCGGGCTCCGCCAGCGACTGCGGGCCGGCGGCGTCGCAAGCTTGGTTCCCGGGGTACGCCTCGCGGCGCTGCTGTCCATGGTCACCGCGAGCGTCCTCGCCGGTGTCTGGGGCGTGACGGAGTTGCATCCGGCGCCGGTGGAATGGGGCGTACCCCGCGTCGGCCCCTTCGTCTCGCTCGGTGTCGTCGCGTGGGCGGGCTGGCTGCTGGCGGCGGTCGCGACGGCCGTCGCGCCGAGCCGGGTGGCCCGGTTGACCATCGCCCTCGCGCTTCTGCTCACGCTGGCGCTGCCACCGGTGGCCGTGCTGCTCGACGCGCCCCGACCGCCGCTGTACGTGCTGATACCGCAGGTGGCCCTGGGTTTGCTGGGGCTCGCCCTGCCGGACCGACAATCGAGGGCGATCCGCCTCGCGCCGCTGGTGTCCGCGTTGGTGGCGGTGGCGGCGACGGAATTCCTGGTGGGATTGGAAGCGGGCTACAGCTACTACGGCTTCACCGTCCTGCACTTCCTGCCCGCTGTCGGTGGGTTGTTGCTGGTCGCCGGGGCGCTGCTGGCGGCGGGTCTGGCGATGAGCCGCGATACCCGCGGCGGCTGGGCGTTCGTCACGCTGCTCACCCCCGCCGGCTTCCTGGCGGTGCCCGCCCTTAGCGATGCCATCGTCCCGACACGTGGCGGCGTCAGCTTCACGGCGCTGGCCATGACCACCGTCGTCGTCGCGCTCGTCGGTCCCGCCGTATTGCTCCTGACCCTCCGGTCCCGCACCCGCCTGACCCCCAGCACCAGGCGCGGCCACGAAGCCTGCCCGACCTGCGGCAGGCAATCCTGACCACACCCTTCGTTGATCATGAGGTTGGCGGGGCGTTCGGAGATCGACACCGCCACCAACCTCGTGATCAGCGCGGTTGGGAGATCCTGCGCAGGGTGTGCAGGAGGAGGGCCGCGAGGAGCAGGGTGGTCATCGCCAGGGCGCCGGGGGCCTTGGTGAAGCGGGCCAGGTTGGTGCCGTCGGGCAGTGCGAGGAAGGCCGCCGCCGCGGCCGGCAGCACGAACCACGTCGTCCGCCGGGCGGTGAGCGCGAGCAGCACCAGTGGCCAGGTCGCGTACCAGGGGTGGAAGACCGGGGACAGGACCACCGTGGCGGCCAGGGCCAGGCCGGCGCCGTGCAGCGTGACCCAGGGGCGGGCCAGGGGCGGATCATCCGGGGCCCGCAGGGCCCGCCAGGCCCGCCACCACAGCACCACCAGCACGACCGCGAGCAGCAGCAGGGCCACCGCCCGGAGCACCGGCACCGCCTGCGGGCCCCGCCCGGCCAGCGCGCCGGCATAGTCCACGACCAGGCCGACGGCGGTGGGCGGCGACGTCCACTGCTCCGAGTCACCGCTGTGGGTCAACCCGCCCACCCAACCGAACCCGAGCCCGGACACCGCCGAGCTGACCAGCAGCGCGGCGAGCAACCCCCCGGTCAGCCAGCCGCCGTCACGAACCAACGACCGTACGGTGTGGCGGCCCCGCACCGCGGCCAGCGCGGCGAACGGCACCACCACCACCGCGCTGGCCTTCACCGTCACCGCCAATCCGAGCAGCACCCCGGCGAGCAGCAGCGCCGACGGCCGACCCGGTCGGCGGACCACGATCAGGAGCCCGGACAGCAGCAGGCCCAGCATCACCGCGTCGTTGTGCGCCCCGGCCACCAGGTGCACCCCGACCAGCGGGCCGGCCAGCGCCAGCCAGACCGCCCGCCGGGTGGGCACCCCGGCCGCACGTGCCAGTCCGGGCAGGCAGAGAGCGCCCAGCAGCAGCCCCGCCACGGCGATGCCCCGAAGCGCCACGATCGTGCCGGTGAGGCCGCCGCCGAGCACCACCGCGAGCGCCGCGAGCAGCACGAACACCGGCCCGTACGGTGCCGGGGTGTCCCGCCAGATCGGTGCCACCGCGTCCGCCCAGGGGCAGCCCGCCGCCGCCACCGGAACGGCGTACGGGTCGACGCCGTGCGCGTACGTCCAGCCCTGGCAGGCGTACGAGTAGACGTCCCGGCTGCCCAGCGGCGGCGCGACGAGCAGCGGTAGCGCCCACAGCCCGGCGGTGCCGTACGCCCACCGGGTCGACGGCACCGTCTCGCGCAGTGACCACCACGCCCCGACCAGCAGCCCGGTGCCGACCAGCCAGCAGGCCAGTGTCGCCGGGCCGCCCGGGGCTCGCCAGATCGACTCCGGTGTCGCGCCGAGCGGGGCGTCGGGCAGTGCCCCGCCGAGGTAACCGGCGACGGCGAGCAGGACCGCGCCGACCAGCCCCGCGTACCGGGCAGAACGCGCGACCCCGGGACCAGCCGGCGGGGGCGACGCGCCGGGAGCGGTCACCGGCGCACCTTCCCTCAATCGGCGGCGACCGGCTGACGGGCCACCCGAGCCGACCGTACCAACCAGACGACCAGGGCGATCACCAACAGCGTCATCAGCGGCGCCCCGACCGTCTTGGTGAACCGGGGCAGGCCGGTGCCGTCGGGCAGCACCAGGAACGACGCGACGAGCGCGACGACGGTGAACCATCCGGTCCGTCGGGCGGTGGCCGCGAGCACGGCCAACGGCCAGATCCAGTACCAGGGGTGGAAGATCGGCGCGAGGGCGACAGTGGCGGTCAACGCCACCGCGGCGTGCCACAGCGGCTCCCGGGTGCGGGCCCGCCACCAGAGCCAGACCAGCAGCAGCGCGAGCACCGCCACGCCGATCCCCCGGGTGACCGGCAGCGCGTCGACGTGCCCGCCGAACGGCAGCGCCAGGTAGCCGACGGTCTGGCCGACCGCGGTGGACGGCGACGTCCAGGCGATCGCGTCACCGCCGCTGGCCAGCCCGCTGACCCAGCCGAAGTCCAGCCCCGCCGCGACGGTCACCCCGACCACGGCGGCGACCGCGCCGCCGACCACCCACCCGCCGTGCCGGAACAGAGCCCGGATCGAGTACCCGCCGACGATCGCGACCAACGCCGCGAACGGCACCACGACCGCCGCGGTCACCTTGATCGCGGCGGCCAGTCCGAGCAGCGCGCCACCGGCGAGCAGCGGGCCGGGGCGGCCCGGCCGCGAGACGATCACGGCCAGTCCGGCGACGAGCAGACCGACCATCAGGGCGTCGTTGTGCGCGCCGGAGACCAGGTGCACGGCGACCAGCGGGCAGGCCAGCGCCAGCCAGATCGCCCGATCGGCGGGTACGCCCGCGCGGCGCGCCAGCACCGGCAGGCTGATCGCGGTCAGCGCCACCCCGGCCACCGCGATCAGCCGGAACACCACGATCGCGCCGGTCAGCGAGCCGGTGGCCTTGACCACCGCAGCGGAGAGCACCACGAACAGCGGCCCGTACGGCGCGGGCGTGTCCCGCCAGATGTACGAGATGGTGTCCAGCCAGGGGCAGGGCAGCGCGGAGACGCCCTGCTCGTACGGGTTGATCCCGGCGGCGTAGCTGGCGCCCTGGCAGGCGTACGCGTACACGTCCCGGCTGGCCAGCGGCGGCGCGATCAGCACCGGCAGCAGCCAGAGCCCGACGGTGGTCAACGCCCAGCGGGTCGATGGCACCGAGTCCCGCAGCGCCCACCAGGCGTAGGCAAGCAACGCGGTGCCGACCAGCCAGGCGGCGAGGACCAGCGGGCCGTTCGGGCCCTGCCAGATGCTGACCGGGCTGGAACGCAGGGGGGAGCCGGGCAGGGCGCCGCCGAGGAACGCGGCGACGGCGAGCAACGCCGATCCCGCCAGGCCGATCCAACGCGCGAGGTGGTGAGGCACGCCGGACATGCTGCCAGTACGGTGGTCGCGGTACGGAGGTGGGCATGCGACGCAGTCGGGTGGTGGCGGTGGCCACCGGTTCCGCAGTCGTGCTCGGTGCGCTCTGGCTGGCCCTGCCGCTGATGGGGTCGGACCTCGCCGCGCAGGTGGCCCGGGCGGACTTCTTCGCGGCCCACGGGCCCACCCCGGTCGATCTGCGGTGGTACGCGGGGGTGCAGCAGTTCGGCTACAGCCTGCTCTCCCAGCCCCTGATGGCACTGTTCGGCGTGCGGGTGACGGGCGCGCTGGCTCTCGTGGCGTCGGCCGCCGCGCTGGCCGCGCTGCTGGTCCGCGGTGAGGTGCCCCGACCGCTGCTCGGCAGCCTGGTCGGGGTGGTCACGCTTGTCGGCAACCTGGTCTCCGGCCGGGTCACCTACGCCCTGGGCGTGGCGTTCGGGCTGGCCGCGCTGCTCGCGCTGAGTCCGGGCGCACCCCGAGGCGACAGAGGGCGAGGGCGGCTCGCGCTCGCCGCGTTCGCCGCGCTGCTGGCCTCGGCGACCAGCCCGGTGGCCGGCCTGTTCGTCGGCCTGGTCGGCGTCGCGTTGCTGCTCACCCGCCGGTACGCCGACGGCCTGGCGCTCGGTGTCGCGGCGGCGGTGCCGCTGGCCGCGACGGCGCTGCTGTTCGGCGACGGCGGCTGGATGAACATCAGCCGCACCGACACGATCCGCGCGGTGCTGACCAGCCTGCTGGTGGCGGCACTGGTGACGTGCCGGCCGGTGCGGTTCGGCGCGCTACTCTCCGCCGCCGGGGTGCTCGCCGCCGCCGCGGTGCACACGCCGGTGGGGTTGAACGCGACCCGGCTGGTGACGATGTTCGCGCTGCCGGTGCTGGCCGCCGCGGCCCGCCCGCCCGCCTGGCTCTCCGCGCGCCTGGCCCTCCGCTCGGCGAGGCGTACCGCCCCGACCGACGCCACCCCGACCAGCACCACCCCGACCAGCACCACCCCGACCAGCGCCGCCCGGACCAGCGCCGCCGCAGCCGGGTCCGCGGCGAGGCGGTCGCGGCCGGCGCGACTGCGCGGCGGGGTGGGTCTGACCGCGTTGCTGGTGGCGGTCTGTGTGTGGCAGCCGCCGGTGGTCCCCGCCGACCTGCTCGGCATCGGCGACCCGACGAGTGCGCCGGGCTACCACGCGCCGCTGCGCGCCTTCCTGGCCGGGCAACGGCTCACCGGCCGGGTCGAGGTGCCGCCGACCCGCAACTACTGGGAGGCGGCCCGCCTCGGTGAGGTGCCGCTGGCCCGGGGTTGGCTGCGGCAGGCCGACATCGACCGCAACCCGCTGTTCTTCACCACCGTGCCCGGCGCGGCCGGCACCGGCACGCCGCTGACGCCGAGCAGCTACCGGGCCTGGCTGGCGGAGAACGCCGTGCAGTTCGTGGCGCTGCCGGACGCCCCGCTGTCCTGGGTGGGGCGGGCCGAGGCGGAGCTGGTCGAGGGCGGGTTGCCGTACCTGACGCCGGTCTGGTCCGGCCCGCACTGGCGGGTCTGGGCGGTGGCCGACCCGACGCCGCTGGTCGCCGCGCCCGCCGAGCTGATCCGCGCCGACGGCGCGACGGTGACCTTCCGGGCCCCGACCGCCGGTCCGGTGGCGGTCCGGGTCCGGCACAGCCGGTGGCTTGTCGCGTCCGGCGGCGCCACGGTCTCCGCCGACGGGGCCTGGACCACCGTCACGGTGCCCCGCCCCGGCGAATACACCCTCGGTAGCTGACGCGCCCGCTACCCCTCCAGCACCCGCTGGGCGGCGGCACGGGAGCGGCGGCCGGTGCGCAGGTACTCGTCCAGGAACTCCCCCGGGTCGTCGCGCCCGAGCAGCCGCGCCACGCCGGCCAACTCCACCCCGTGCCGGGGCAGTTGGTCGCCGGCCCGACCCCGGACCAGCATCAACGCGTTGCGGACCTGCGCGGCCAGGGACCACCCGGCGGCCATCTCCGCGGCGTCCGCCGGGTCGACCAGGCCGGCCCGCTTGGCCGCCGTGAGGGCATCGAGGGTACGCGTGCCGCGCAGCTCCGGGATCCGGCCCGCATGCCGGAGCTGGACGAGCTGCACCGCCCACTCCACGTCGGCGAGCCCGCCCCGACCCAGCTTGGTGTGGGTGGCGGGGTCGGCACCCCGGGGCAGCCGCTCGGTCTCCACCCGGGCCTTGATCCGGCGGATCTCGACGACCTGCTCGCGGGTCAGCCCGTCGGCCGGGTACCGCACCGGGTCGATCATCGTCGCGAACTCGGCACCCAGGTCGGCGTCGCCGCAGACGAACCGGGCGCGCAGCAACGCCTGCGCCTCCCACACCCGCGACCAGCGGGCGTAGTACGCCGCGTACGCGGCGAGACTTCGCACCAGCGGACCCTGCCGGCCCTCCGGGCGCAGGTCGGCGTCGACGCCGAGCGGCGGGTCGGGGGCGGGTACGCCGAGTAGTCGGCGCAGCTCCTCGGCGATCGCGTGCGCCGCCGCGCTGGCCTCGCTCTCGCCGGCACCGGCGGGCGGGTCGTAGACGAAGAGCACGTCGGCGTCGGAGAGGTAGTTCGACTCGTACCCGCCGAGCCGTCCCATGCCGATCACCGCGAACCGCAACCCTGCTGGCGCCGGCTGGCTGGCCCGGGCGGCGCGCAGCGCGGCGGCCAGCGTGGCGTCGGTGACGTCGGCGAGTGCCGTACCGACCTCGGTGATGTCGAGCAGCCCGGGTACGGGTCGGTTCGTGCCGTCGGGCCGGTTCGGCGTGGGTGCGAGCGCGCCGGCCCGGCTGAGCACGTCCGCGCAGGCCACCCGGACCAGTTCCCGACGTCGCAGCGCGCGCACCGCGCGGGTGGCCTCGACCGGGTCGGTGTGCCGGGCCGCCGCCGCCAGGAACCCCTCCCGCAGCACCTCGGGCGGACGCGGAGCCAGCTCGTTCTCCTCGGCCAACAGCCGCAGCGCCTCCGGGTCCCGGGCGAGTAGGTCCGCCACGTACCGGGACAGGGCGAGGACCCGGGCCAACCGCCGGGCCACCGGGCCACCGTCGCGCAACAGCCGCAGATACCAGGGGGTGCTGCCCAGTTCGTCGGAGACCTTGCGGTAGTTGAGCAGCCCCCGGTCCGGCTCCGGCGCGTCGGCGAACTCGCTGAGCAGCACCGGCAGCAGCGTCCGCTGGATGGCGGCCGTGCGACTCACCCCGCCGGTGAGCGCCTGGAGGTGCCGCAGCGCCCCGGCCGGGTCGGCGAAGCCGAGGATCTCCAGCCGGTGACTGGCCGCCTCCGGGGTGAGTCGCAACCCGTCGGCCGGCACCCGGGCCACCGACTCCAGCAGCGGCCGGTAGAGCAGTTTGGCGTGCAGTCGGCGTACCTCGGTGGCGTGGGTGACCCACTCGGCCCGGAAGCTCTCCACGGCGCTGTGCCCCGGCGTGGCCGTGAAACCCAGCGCGGCGGCGAGCCAGCGCAACGCGCCCGGCTCGCTGGGCACGGTGTGCGTACGACGCAGGCCCTGGAGCTGGAGTCGGTGCTCGACGCCGCGCAGGAAGCGGTAGCCGCGCAGCAGCGCCTCACCGTCGGCCCGACCGACGTAGCCGCCGGCGACGAGCGCGCGCAGCGCCGGGATGGTCCCGGGGCCGCGCAGCGTCTCGTCGACGCGGCCGTGCACGAGTTGCAGCAACTGGACTGCGAACTCGATGTCGCGCAGCCCGCCGGGGCCGCGCTTGATCTCGCGTTCCAACTCCTTCGGCGGGATGTGGTCGATGATCCGCCGTCGCATGGCGCGGACGTCCTCGACCGCCTCGGGCCGTTCGGCCGCCCGCCACACCAGTGGCGCGAGCTGGTCGATCCACTCCTGTGCCAGCGGCACGTCACCGGCGGCCGGGCGGGCCTTGAGCAGTGCCTGGAACTCCCAGGTGCGCGCCCACCTGCGGTAGTAGGCCAGGTGGCTGGCCAGGGTACGCACCAGCGGGCCCCGGTTGCCCTCCGGGCGCAGCGCGGCGTCCACCGGCCAGGCGACGAGCCCGCAGATCTGGATCAGCCGGGTCGCCACCAGTGTCGCGGCCGACAGGTCGGCGTCCTCGGCCGCCACGAAGATGACGTCCACGTCGGAGACGTAGTTCAGCTCGCGACCGCCGCACTTGCCCATCGCCACGACCGCGAGTCGGGGCCGCCCGGTGCCCTCCGCCAGCTCCGTGACGGCGATCTCGTACGCCGCGGCAAGCGTCGCGTCGGCAAGCGCGGACAGCGCGGCCATGGTCTGCTCCAGGCCGCGCCCGCCGGTCAGGTCGGCCGCCGCGATCCGCAACAGTGCCAGCCGGTACGCGGTCCGCAGCACCGCCACCGGGTTACCATCGCCGGTCGGCTCCAGCCGCCCTTCGGCGATCGGCGCGAGCCCGTCCGCGGCGGTGCGCAGCGCCAGGCAGTGCTCGGGGTTGGCCACCAGGTGATCACCGAGCGCCGCCGACGCGCCGAGCACCGCGACCAGTCGCCGCCGCAGGCCGGGGTCGGTGTGCAGGTCCGCGAGCAGCGACGATTCGGCGCTGCCGCCGCTCGGGCTGCCTGCGCTCGGGCTGACCCCGCCGCTGCCGCCGCTCGGGCTGACCCCGGCGCGGCCTGCGCTCGGGCTGCCTGCGGCGCTCGTGCGACCCCCGGCGCTGCCTGCGCTCGTGCGGCGTTCGGTCTCCACGATGCGATGGAGCTGCCGCAGCGCCAGGTCCGGGTCGGCGGCCCGGGACAGTGCGGCGAGCAGTTCCGCCGCGGCCTCGTCGGCCGGCTCCTGCTCCTCCGGCCGCCACAGCCGCAGCCCGTCCGGACCGAGCAGATCCGCGGCGCGTGCGCCGCCGTCGCCCTCGGCGGTGCCGAAGCCGTAGCGGGCGAGCCGGCCCGGTGCCCTGGTCGGCCGGCTCATCAGTGCCCGAGCAGCGGCAGGCCGCGCCGCGTCGTGCTGTCGTCCAGCTCGCCGAGGGCCAGCGCGGCGAACCGGGCGGCGAACGGCTGCCAGACCTCCTCGACATCGGCCAGCACCGAGGCGCAGGCCGCCACCACCAGCTCCGGGTCGTAGCCCAGCTCGGCGAGTTGGGTCGAGTCGGTCGCCCAGTCGGCGATCATCGCGGCGTCGCACTCGATGTGGAACTGCAACCCCCACGCCCGGTCACCGAGGCGGAACGCCTGGTGCGGGTAGCGGGTGGACGCGGCCAGCAGGGTGGCGCCCCGGGGCAGCTCGGTGATCTCGTCGGCGTGCCACTGGAGCACGTCCGGGATCAGCGGCACGTACCGGAACAACGGATCGTGCTCGGCGGCGTCGCGCCGGCCGACCACGCCGGGGCCGATCTCCGGCCCGGACGCGCTCCGCTCGACCAGACCGGCATGCGCGGTGGCGAGCAGTTGCGCGCCCAGGCAGACCGCCAGGGTGGGCACCCGGTAGCGGACGGCCTTGCGCAGCAGGCCCTCCACCGCCGGGAACCAGGGAGCGCCGGGCGAGCCGTCCGGCAGCGGGTACGCCTGTTGGTCGCCACCCAGCACCACGAACGCCGCGTACCCCTCCAGGTCGGCGGGGAGCTCGTCGCCGGCGTGCGGGCGGACCACCCGCAGCTCCAGCCCAGCCTCGGTCAGCCATTCACCCAGCCGGCGCGCGTCGTCCGTCGGGTCGTTCTCGATCACCAGCGCGGTTGCCACCCGTCGAGGCTAGCCGGTGCGCGGTGTGCCGCCATGCCCCCCGCCACCGGGATGCGCGCGCCGGCCGTCGAGCCTGGATCCGGCGGGGTCGCTAGGCTCTGCGGTTGTGATCAACGAGGACACCGCCGTCGTCCGCCCGCCCGTGCTGCGACCGGGTGACACGGTGCTGCTGGTGTCACCGTCCGGGCCGACCTCGCCGGAGCGGGTGGCCCGGGGGATGGAACTGCTTCTCGGCTGGGGCCTGCGGCCCGTCCCGGCACCGAACGCGTACGCCCGCCACGGCTACCTCGCCGGCACCGACGACCTGCGTGCCGCAGACCTGAACGCCGCGTTCGCCGACCCGCGGGTACGCGGGGTGATCTGCACCCGTGGCGGCTACGGCGTCCAACGGATCGTGGACGCCATCGACATGGCCGCCGTACGCCGTGACCCGAAGGTGGTGGCCGGATTCTCGGACATCACCGCGTTGCAACTCGCCCTGTGGCGGGGTGCCCGGCTGGCCGGGGTGCACGGCCCGGGGGCGGCCTGGCGGGACGAGCGGACCCCGCTGCGCTCCGCCGAGTCCCTGCACGCGGCGCTGATGACGACCGAGCCGGTGTCGATGAGCGCGCTGCCCACCGAGGAGACCTTCGGCGTACGCGTTCCGGGTCGCGCCACCGGCACCCTGCTCGGCGGCAACCTGTGCCTGATCGCCGCGTCGATCGGCACCCCGGACCTGCCCGACCTGACCGGTGCGGTGCTGTTGATCGAGGACGTGCAGGAGCCCCCGTACAAGGTCGACCGGATGCTCACCCACCTGCGCCGGGCCGGCGCGCTGGACGGGCTGGCCGGGGTGGCGGTCGGGCAGTTCACCGACTGTGGCGACGGTTGGGACACCACGATCGTCGACGTGCTCACCGAACGCCTCGGCGACCTGGGCGTACCGGTGCTCGGCGGCCTGCCGATCGGCCACGGCCACGGCCAGCTGACTGTCCCGTTCGGCACCCAGGCCACCCTCGACGCCGACACCGGCACCCTGACCGCAGCCCCCGCGGTGACGCAAGGCTCCTGATCAGCTAGGCGAGGGGCAGGTGGGCTACCGCGCCGATCTCCAGCGCGGCCCAGATGCCGTCGGCGGTGCGGGTGATGCCGTGCGGTTCGGCGTCGGGGGTGGGTAGGGCGTAGCTGTCGATCCGGCCGGTGGGATCGAGGTGACCGATCCGGTTGGCGCCCCACTCGGTGAACCAGACGCCACCGGCCGGATCGGCCACGATGGCGTGCGGACGGGCCGCACGATCGGGCAGCGGGAACTCGACGGTCTCGCCATCGGCGGCGATCCGGCCGAGCTGGCCGGCGGTGATCTCCACGAACCAGATCGCACCGTCGCTGCCGAGCGTGATGCCGACCGGGCCGGCGTCCGGGGTGGGCAACGGATGCAGTGTCACCCGGCCGTCGAGGTCGATCCGGCCGATCGCGTTCGCCTGGTTGAGGGTGAACCAGAGAGCCTGGTCCGCCCCGGCGGTGATCATCGAGGCGAACCCGCCGGTCACCGGCAACGGGAACACCGTGACCGTGCCGTCGACGTCCACCCGGCCGATCGTGTCGGAGCTCATCCCCGCGTACCAGAGCGCGCCATCTCCTCCGACGGCGATACCGCCCGGCCCGGCACCGGTCGGCAGGGCGATCGTGCGCTGCTCGCCGTCGGTGCTGATCCGACCGATCCGGTCGTCCGCCGAGCGGGTGAACCAGAGGGCGTCGTCCGGCCCCGCCGTGATGACCAGTGGGCGGCCGCCGGGCGGATCCAGCGGGTACGTCCGGACCCCGCCGTCGGCCCCCAGGCGGGCGATCGCGCCGGCGTGGACCAACGTCAGCCACAACGCGCCGTCGGGGCCGGCCGTGATGCCGTACGGGCCGACGCCCGGCTCGACGAGCGGTATCTCCCGGATCTCGACGGTCATCTCGACGTGCGTCCTTTCGTCGGTGAATCGCCAACCCTGCTGGTTCATCGGGTGGTGGCGCAATCGATTTGACCGCCGGCGAGCCAAGATTGTCAGCCCGCTGACAGGTTCGCCACGGGTCACGCCCAGCCAGCCTGGTCACTGTCGGTGCTGACAGCGCACGTCACCGACCTTCTGGAGGACAGCATGTCCCGCACCATCCGTAGGAAGCACCTGCTGGCCGGTCTGGCCACCGCCGGTGTCCTCGGCGTGGGGATCGCCGCCCCGACGATCGCGTTCGCCGCGGACACCCCGACTCCGACACCGAACGCCAGCACCGCTCCGGCTCCCGGCGCGAAGGCCGACGCCGCCCCCGGCGCGAAGGCCGACGCCGCCCCCGGTGCGAAGGCCGACGCCGCCCCCGGTGCGAAGGCCGACCGGCAGAACGAGTTCGCCGAAGCGCTCGCCAAGGAGCTGGGCGTGCCCACCGACAAGGTGACCGCCGCGCTGGAGAAGGTCCGCGAGCAGCACCGGCCGGCCGATCGGCCGCAGCGCCCGTCCGCCGAGGACCGGCAGGCCGCGCTCAAGGAACGGCAGGCCGCACTCAAGGCACGCCTGGACCAGGCGGTCAAGGACGGCAAGCTCACCCAGGAGCAGGCCGACGCCATCACCAAGGCCATCGAGGCCGGCGTCTTCCGTGGGCCGGGCGGTCACGGCGGACCGGGCAACCACGGCGGCCCAGCGGGTACGCCCGGCAGGTGACCCACCGGGGCAGGCCCTGGCCAGACCGGGCCTGCCCCGACTTGATCCACTCGACTTCCGTGAACCGGCGGTGTCCACGCCAGCCCAACACCCCCGAATCCTGAAAACCGAGTCGATCATCCCCGCGCACCAGCAAGGCCGACCCGAGCGTCAGGCCGGCGGGGGCGTGAAGACCCCCAGGTGATTGCCGGCCGGGTCGAGCAGGTGGGCCAACGTGAGCCCGCTCGGGGCCGTTCGCGCCGGCACCAGCACCCGGCCGCCGGACTCCTCGGCCCGCCGACAGGTCTCCGCCACGTCGGCGACCTCGGCGTAGAACACCGCGTAGTTCGGTGACGTCCCGTCGGTGGCCCGGATCGCCCCGCCGATCCCGGTGTCGCCGCCGGCCCCGGTCACCCGGTAGGACCCGCCGTTGGCCGAGCCCTGCTCCTCGAAGGTCCAGCCGAACAGCCCGCCGTAGAAGCGTTCCGCCTCCTCCGGCCGGTCGGTGCCGATCTCGAACCACGTGATGGGTGTCGCGGACATCTACTGCCTCCAGAGTTTCCCGTGCCGGCCGTACGGCCGTTGTCTGGAACAGACTCGGCGGCGTCCGCGACAACGTCCTGTCGGTGTTTCTGTTTCAACAGAACTGGCCGGCCTACGGCCCGTCCGCGAACCGCCGCAGCCGTTGCACCAGGTCGGGCCGACGGGAGCCGTGCCAGAACGCGAAGTGCTGCGCCTCCGCCGCCGAAATCGGCTCGCGATGAAGTTCGAGCTCGTACATCCGCACCACCAGCTCGCAGGTCGTCTCGTCCAACCAGTCGAGCGGATGTCCCCTACCGGCCGCCCCACCCCGAGCCCCGGCGAGCAGGCCGCCGACGAGCGCGACCCACCTGGCGTCGACCTGGTCGTCACGGCCCACGAAGGCGAGCACGCACCTGACCGCCGGGGCGGCTTGGCCCACAGTCAGGTCCAGTTCGTCCAGGCGCTGGAGGACACTGGCGGCGAACGCGGATGACAGCTCGGTGTCGAGGGCCAGCCGGTCCAGCAGGAAGGCGGCAACCGGCAGGTGCTGCGACGTCGGCCGCTGCGGCTCAAGGCTTGCCAGCAGTCGCCGGTACACCCGCTCCCGCTGCGGGAGCGGCGTGGGATGCAGCGGCAGGAGAGCGACATCGAGCAACAGTCGAGCCTCCGAGCGGTCTCCGTCCGGAAAGCTCAAGAAGTAAGTGAGGGTGTCGACGCGCCTCTCCGGCAAGGAGAGTCTCGCCGGCTCCACGGCGTGCAGCATCGCCTCGGCGTGCGGATCGCACTCGAAATGGACGCTTCGGCGCCACAGGGAGAGATCAACATCGGGGACGTACCTGTGCGCCCCGTCTTCATCAGAGGTCGTGATGTCAAGGGGGGCGGGGAAGTGCCAGCGGGGGTCCGGTTCCGTCGAATCGGCTTCGGGGCTCAGCGACAGGATGAGCCCCGGGTAACCGTCCTGCCAACTCCGGATCGGATGGACCAGGGTCAGCAGACCGAGGTAGGCGGCGTCGTCCAGGTGGGCCCGCCACTGCAACGCCTGCCTCCGCCAACTCCGCACGGGATGCGTACTGGACGGGAACACGTCGCCGCACGGCAGGTCGGCGACGCACAAGGCGAGCAGCAGCAGGTTCGCGGCATACACCGCGCAGCGCTCCGGCAGGTGCAACCGCCGGGGCTGGTAGGACTCGTGGCGGCCCACCGGGCGCGGTTCCGACGTCACACGGAACAGTCGCAGCAGCAGGTCCAGAGCTTCGGCGCGGTGCTGCTCCGGCCACGCCGCCAGCGCCTCGACGACGAAGGTGACCACCGGCGCACGGTTGGACAGCACGGCGAACGAGAGCAACGCGTACAGCCGGTCGTCGTCGACCGGAGCGTCGTCGAGCAGGGTCGCGGCCTCCCGCACCACGAGGTCACGCAGGACGAGCGTGACCGTACGGGCGATGAGGAACTCGCCGAAGGTCGCGTGCAGGAACTCGTAGGTGTGCGACGGCCCGTGCTCCCGCACCGCCGTGGAACGGTGCACGAAGAAGAACCTCCCCAGCACGATCTCGGCGGTGCTCAGCGACCCCCGCTCGTCCTGCCGGACCGTCGGGGCCCGCCGCCCGAGGAAGGGCAACGCGGCCAGGTCAGCATCGAGATCGTCCTCGCTCACCCACTGCACGCCCCGGTTGAACATGCTGAAGGCGACGACCGAGAGCCGACGCAGTTCCTCCTCTGTCGCCCGGGCCAGGTCCCGTTCCGACAACCCGGAGGACTGCTTCAGGACCTCCCGGTGGGCGAACCGCTTCAGCAACCGTTCGTACAGCTCACCACGCCCCAACGCGCCGGCCGAGCGCAGGTCGTGTCCGTCGGCGTCGTAGAGCGCGAGCATCAGCAGGAGCAGCGGCTGCTCCGCGAGCTCCCGGTGTGCCCGCACCACCTCGGGGTCCAGGGGACCGGTGCCCGACGCCCGGAAGCAGCCGGCGTTGACCCGGTTCCACGTGGCCACCCAGGTATCGATCCGGGTCGCGTCGAACGGCTCCAGCAGCACCGCGACCGTGCCGGGCGGCGGCTGGGCGCGATCGGCGACGCTCGTCCGGGTGGTGACGAGCACCGCGACCGCCCGCCCCTGATCCGCCTCACGACGTTGGAACGCCGCCACCCTGCGCAGGTAGTCGGTCTGGCTGGCGCCGGTGGCCTGGAGCAACTCGTCGAACCCGTCGAGCAACACGACAGGCATGGCGTCGCCGGCCGACCGGACCAGGTCGGGCCAGGTGAGCCGCTCGCCGGTCGCCGCGCGTAGTGCCTGTTCGATTTGGTCCTGTAGGTCACCGGCGGCGTACACCTCCCGCAGCACGACACGGATCACCAGGAAGTCGGCGGCGGGGAGCTGGGCGGCGAGGATCCGGGTGAGCACGGACTTGCCCGAACCTGGCTGACCGAGCACGAGCAACGGCGCCGTCGTCGCACCCGCCGAGGTCAGGTGCACCACGAGCGACTGCCACAGATCCTCGCGGAGTGGGCGGTCGCGCCACCAGTTCTCGTCGCTGGCGCGCGCCCCGGCCCCCAACTCGGCGATCCGGCACAATGGCGGCACGTACGCCTCACCGAGCGTCGGCATCCGCAGACCCGCCGGCACGTCCCCCGACGAGACGATCGGTCGCCGCAGATCGGAGGCATAGGCGGCGGCGAGACCGACACGTCTGTCGTTGGGAGCGCGGCCCGTGGACATGGCGGCCAGGGCCTGGCGCATCTCCTCCAACCCGACCGAGATCGCCCGGAGCTGGTGGCGGGTGGCCTCGTGTTCCTGCAACCCCAGCCAGAAGTTGACCTCGAAGAAGTCCTCCGCCAACCGGGTCAACAGGTCCCGGTGCCGTCCGACGGCCACGTCCGGAAGTCGGGACAGGGCCGTGGCGGTGCCGCGCCGCTGCTGGTGGGCTGCCTGCTCCCAGACGGCCAATCCCTCGACGAAGTGCAGGACCCGGCCGGCGAGACCGTCAAAGTACGTGACGAGGGCCGCCCGCAGCGCCGGGTACGGCAGGTGTGGCCCCGGCAGCGGTGCCGCCGTGCCGAAGAACGAGTCCATGATGCCGTCGTTGACCGACCCGGAACCGGCGAGTGCCAGTTGCTCCCGCTTGTCCACCGCCAGGTCGGCCGCGTCGAAGGGCAGATCGACGTCGTGCAGCGCCTCGAAGAAGGCGGTCACCGCGATCACGGCGTGCGCCGCCTCCAGACGCTGCGTCCGGTCGTACCGGGACAACCCGGAGCGTTGTTCGGAGACGTTGCGCACCAACTCGTGGCCGAGCCGGACGAACTCCGCCTTGGCGTCGAAGATGCCCAGCGCTCCCGGCACGCCGGCGGCCGAGGCACCCAGGAGCGACCAGCCCGTCAGCTTGTCGAACCAGGTGACGAACCGGCTGTTCTCCCCGCCGAGCAGCCGGACGGCGTCGGCGTAGCTGAGCGTGTCGGGCACCTGGTCCTCCCCCGCGACGGCAGACCCGCCAGCCTCCCGCAAGCCTGCTCGGCATGCTGTCAGGTATCAGACCAGACTCAACGGACGGACCCGTTCGCGCGGGATGTCCAGATCGGTCGGGCGGAACTCCCGGACCACCACGTCGGGCAACGCCTGGACGCTCCGGATCCGGTCGGTGCGGAAGCACCGCAGCTCGTCGCGCAGCCGGCACCAGGCCAGCAGATACCAGTGTCGGGGGTTGCCGAGGTAGCCCAGCGGCTCGACGTCGCGCACCGAGTCCGCGCCGGCGCGGTCGGCGTACCGGATGCGCAGCACCCGCCGCGCGGCGACCGCGTCGGCGACGATGGCCGGGACGGGCGTGGCCGGCCCGTCACCGACCAGGTGCACCCGGCCGGCGAGGCGATGCGCTTCGGCGGCGTCGGCGGCCGGCAGCACCGCCACCAGTTTGCGCAGCGCGGTGGCACCCGGCCCGGCGAACGGCGTGCCGTCGAGCCGGTGCAGCGCGACGGCCATCGCCACCGCCTCGGCGGCGGTCAGGTTGACCGGGGGCAGGGTGCGGCTGCGGTCCAGGACGTAACCACCGGTGCGGCCGGGCTCGGCCCAGATCGGCACCCCGGCCTCCTGGAGGGCGCCGATGTCCCGCTCGATGGTCCGGCCGCTCACCTCGAAGCGGACGGCCAGCCAGCGGGCGCTGCGTGGCCGTGGCGACACCGCCCGCAGCTCCTCGACCAACGCGTAGAGCCGGTCCGTACGGTTCATGCCCCGCACGCTACGGCCGGGGTACGACGCCGGACCGGCACGCGACCGGCTCAGCGATCGGACCGGGACGCGACCGCCTCAGGCGATGCAGGCGCAGACGATCAGCGCGGCGCCGAAGTGGGTGGCGGCGCTGACCCGGGCCGCCGGGTGCGGCTCGGGCGAGCAGATGACCTCGCCGAGCTTGCCCGGGGTGAGCAGGTCCAGCACCACGAAGGCCAGCGCCATGATGGCCAGCCCGACCAGCCCGAAGAGCACCGTGGAGGCGAGCCCCCTGCCGAAGTCGCTGTAGCTGGTCAGGATCGCGGTGAAGACGATCCCGGCGATGCCGAGCTGGTTGGCGGCCAGCAGCAGCCCCGCGTTGACGTTGCGGTCGACCCAGATCAGGTCCCGCAACCGCCCCGGGGTGAGCAGGTCGACCAGGCCGAAGCCGGCCGCCATCAGCCCCACGCCGACGATCCCGAACACGACGCTCTGCCAGGCACCGCTGAGCAGATCCTCCAGCACCGACTGCCTCCCGACTCTCCGCCCGGAGGGGTACCGGCGCGGTGATCGAGACGATAGCGGCAGTGCGCAACCGCGTCAGCCCCGCGACTACAGCGCCAGGTAACGCTGCCGCTCGTACGGGGTGACCTCGCGACGGTACTGCTCCCACTCGGCCCGCTTGTTGCGCAGGAAGAAGTCGAAGACGTGCTCGCCGAGCACCTCGGCGACCAGCTCCGACTCGGCCATCACGTCGATCGCCTCGGCGAGGTTCTCCGGCAGTGCCTCGTATCCCATGGCACGCCGCTCGGCGCTGGTCAGCGACCAGACGTCGTCCTCGGCGCCCGGCGGCAGCTCGTACCCCTCCTCGATGCCCTTCAGGCCGGCGCCGAGCAGCACCGCGAAGGCCAGGTACGGGTTGGTCGCCGAGTCCAACGAGCGGACCTCGACCCGGGCCGAGTTGGGCTTGCCGTACGCGGGAACCCGGACCAGCGCGGAACGGTTGAGGTGACCCCAGCAGACGTACGCCGGGCTCTCGGTGATCCGGTCCGGCAGGGCCTGCGGGAACAGCCGCTTGTACGAGTTGACCCACTGGTTGGTGACCGCCGTGTATTCCCGGGCGTGCACCAGCAGGCCGGCGATGAACGACTTCGCCACCTTGGAGAGCTTCATCGGGTCGCCACCGTCGTGGAACGCGTTGCGCTCGCCCTCGAACAGCGACAGGTGGGTGTGCATCCCACTGCCGGGCTGGTCGGTGAACGGCTTCGGCATGAAGCTGGCCTGCACACCTGTGGAGAGCGCCACCTCCTTGACCACGTGCCGGAAGGTCATGATGTTGTCGGCGGTGGTGAGCGCGTCGGCGTAGCGCAGGTCGATCTCCTGCTGGCCGGGGGCGACCTCGTGGTGGCTGAACTCCACCGAGATGCCGATGCGTTCCAGCGCCAGCACGCCCTGGCGGCGGAAGTCGCGCGCCACGGCGTGCGTGGTGTGCTCGAAGTAGCCGCCGGTGTCCACCGGGGTGGGCACCGAGCCGTCCTGGGGGCCGTTCTCCAGCAGGAAGAACTCGATCTCCGGGTGGGTGTAGAAGGTGAAGCCCTTCTCGGCGGCCTTGGACAGCGCGCGGCGCAGCACGTGCCGGGGGTCGGCCCAGGACGGGCCGCCGTCGGGCAGCAGGATGTCGCAGAACATCCGGGCGCTCTCGCCGCTGACCCCACCCTCGAAGGGGAACACCTGGAAGGTGGTCGGGTCGGGCATGGCCACCATGTCCGATTCGAAGACGCGGGCGAAGCCCTCGATCGCCGAGCCGTCGAAGCCGATGCCCTCCTCGAAGGCCGCCTCCAACTCGGCCGGCGCCACCGAGACGCTCTTGAGCGTGCCCAGCACGTCCGTGAACCACAGCCGGACGAACCGGATGTCCCGCTCTTCCAGCGTGCGGAGGACGAACTCCTGCTGACGGTCCACTTCCCCAACCCCTCGCGACACTCTTTTTGTCCGCCTTGGCCGGGCTGCCCCGACCTGATCGCCCAGTCTTACCGGGCCTGGTTACGCAGACGTTACGCGAACCGCCGCCGGCCGTCCCCTCGTGTCCCGCCCGGCGAACGCGTGCGGCCCGGCTGTGCCGTCCGCGTCCGCCGTCAGGGACGGCCGGGCCCCTGCCGTCGCGGCCTCGCGGGCGCCTGTCGCGGCAGGTGGCGGCAATCTCGTCCGAGGGTACGGATTGTCGCGCGGAGGCTGGGGCAAGATGAAGGCATGCCCACCCTGCGTCTCGCCCTGTCCCAGGTCAACCCGAGCGTCGGTGACCTCGCCGGCAACGCGGCCCTGGTCCGCAGCTGGACTCGCCAGGCCGCCGATGCCGGTGCCCAGCTGGTGCTCTTCCCGGAGATGATGCTGACCGGGTACCCGGTCGAGGACCTGGTCTTCCGGCGCTCCTTCGTCGCCGCGTCCCAGGCCGCCGTCGAGCGGCTCGCCGCCGACCTGGCCGCGGACGGCCTCGGGGAGTTGCCGGTCGTGGTCGGCTACCTGGACGCCGACGGGCCGCCGCAGGTCAGCGGCGACGCCGAGCCGGGCCGGGGTGCCCGCAACGCCGCCGCGCTGCTGCACCGGGGCACCGTGGCCGCCCGCTACTTCAAGCACCACCTGCCCAACTACGGGGTCTTCGACGAGGACCGCTACTTCGTCTCCGGCGACAGCCTGACCGTGGTGCGGATCGGCGGCGTGGACGTCGCGTTGACCATCTGCGAGGACCTCTGGCAGGCCGGTGGTCCGTTCGCCGCGGCCCGGCAGGCCGGCGTCGGCCTGGTGGTCAACATCAACGGCTCGCCGTACGAGCTGAACAAGGACGACATCCGGCTGCCGCTGGTCCGCCGCCGGGCCGCCGAGGCGGGGGCCGCCATCGCGTACGTCAACATGATCGGCGGGCAGGACGAGCTGGTCTTCGAGGGCGACTCGATGATCGTCACCGCCGGCGGTGAGCTGCTCACCCGGGCCCCGCAGTTCGTCGAGCACCTGCTCGTACACGACGTCGAGCTGCCGGCCGCCACCACGACGCCGACCACCGAGACCATCGCGGACGGCATGCGGGTCGCGCACCACACGCTGGACGGGATTCCGCCCACGCCGTCCGGCCCGGCCGCGACCGGCGGGCTGATCGAGCCGGTGGCCGACGAGGCCGAGGTGTGGCAGGCGCTCGTGCTGGGCCTGCGCGACTACGTCAACAAGAACCGGTTCCCGTCGGTGGTGCTCGGGCTCTCCGGCGGCATCGACTCGGCGGTGGTGGCCGCGCTGGCCGTCGACGCTTTGGGTCCGGACCGGGTGGTCGGTGTGTCGCTGCCCAGTCAGCACTCCTCCGAGCACTCCCGGGAGGACGCCGCCGACCTGGCCAAGCGCACCGGCCTGGACTACCGCGTCGAGCCGATCCAGCCGATGGTGGACGGCTTCCTGGCCAACCTGTCGCTGTCCGGGGTGGCCGTGGAGAACCTCCAGGCCCGGGTCCGGGGCGTGATCCTGATGGCCCTGTCGAACCAGGAGGGCCACCTGGTGCTGACCACCGGCAACAAGAGCGAGCTGGCGGTGGGTTACTCCACGCTGTACGGCGACTCGGTGGGCGGTTTCAACCCGGTCAAGGACGTCTGGAAGACGCTGATCTGGCGGCTCGCGAAGTGGCGCAACCGGGACGCGGAGCGGCGCGGTGAGACCGCCCCGATCCCGGAGAACTCGATCGGCAAGCCGCCGAGCGCCGAGCTGAGCCCGGGCCAGCTCGACAGCGACAGCCTGCCCGACTACGACGTCCTGGACCCGATCCTGATCGGCTACGTCGACGGTGACCTCGGCCGCGACGGGCTTGTCGAGTCGGGCCACGACCCGGCGGTGGTGGACAAGGTGCTGCGGCTGGTGGATACCGCCGAGTACAAGCGACGCCAGTCCGCCCCGGGCACGAAGATCTCCATGAAGGCGTTCGGCCGGGACCGCCGCCTGCCGATCACCAACCGGTGGCGCGAGCACGGCTGAGGCGTACACCTGGGGGTGCCGGGTCGGTGGCGCGGCCCGGCACCGCCCCGCGGCCTGGTGGAGTGACATCTCGCACTGGGCCCTGCCGTCACCCCGTCTCGCGGTGCGACGATCGCGACGGAACCCGGGGACCGCGCAGGCGGCCTCGAGGAAGGGAGACAGAGATGGTGGAGTCCACTCCGAGCGAGGTGACCGCCCTGTACGGCGGACCGGTCACCCGTCGGGTCCGCACCCGCGACCTGATCGCCGCCAAGGAGCGCGGCGAACGGTGGCCGATGCTGACCTCGTACGACCAGTACACCGCGGGGATCTTCGACCAGGCCGGCGTCCCGGTGCTGCTGGTCGGCGACTCGGCCGCGAACAACGTCTTCGGCTACGAGACGACCCTGCCGATCACCGCCGACGACCTGCTTCCGCTGGTACGGGCCGTGGTGCGCTCGACCCGGCAGGCACTCGTGGTGGGTGACCTGCCGTTCGGCTCCTACGAGGAGGGCCCGGCCCAGGCGCTGCGCACCGCCGTCCGGTTCATGAAGGAGGGTGGCTGCCACGCGGTGAAGCTGGAGGGTGGCCGCCGCTGCGCCGCGCAGATCGCCGCGATCGTCGGTGCCGGCATCCCGGTGATGGCGCACATCGGCTTCACCCCGCAGAGCGAGCACACCCTCGGTGGCTACCGCGTGCAGGGCCGGGGCGACACCGCCGACGAGGTGCTCGCCGACGCGCGGGCGGTGGCGGAGGCGGGCGCGTTCGCGGTGGTGCTGGAGATGGTGCCCGGTGAGGTGGCCAAGCGGATCACCCACGAGCTGCCGATCCCCACGGTCGGCATCGGCGCCGGCCCGGACACCGACGCCCAGGTGCTGGTCTGGCAGGACATGGCCGGCCTGCGGACGGGCAGGGCGCCACGTTTCGTCAAGCGGTACGCGGACCTGGCCGGCGCCCTCACCGACGCGACCCGCCGCTTCGCCGACGAGGTCCGTGGCGGCGAGTTCCCGGCCGCCGAGCACACCTTCTAGGGCCTGATCGACTCGGCTTTGCCGAAAACGCGGTGTCCCGAGCGCCGGGACACCGCGTTTTCAGGAAACCGGAGTGGAGCACGCCGCCCGGGTCAGAGGTCGGTGACGCGGATGCCGGCGTGCGCCTTGTAGCGCTTGTTGATGGCGATCAGATTCGCGGTGAACGCCTCGATCTGGTGGGCGTTACGCAACCGGCCCGCGTAGATGCCGCGCATCCCGGGGATCCGGGCCGCGAGCGCCCCGACGATGTCGACGAGCTCACGGTCTTCGGTGCAGATCAGCACGTCGAGGTCGATCCGGTCGACCTCGGGGTCGGCCAGCAGCGGGGCGCTGACGTGATTGAACGCCGCGCAGACGCGGGAGTCGGGCAGCAGCGCGGCGGCCTGCTGCACGGCGCTGCCCTCGGCGACGGTGAGCGCGTACGGGCCCTGCTTGTCGAAGCCCAACGGGTTGACACAGTCGACGACGATCGTCCCGGCGAGCGGCTCGGCGAGGGCGGCGACAGTCGCGGCGTGCCCGTCCCACGGCACCGCGATGATCACCACGTCGCTGCGGCGGGCCACCTCGTCGTTGGCCGCGCCGGTGATCCGCACGTCGGCCGGCATCCGGGGCAGCGCGGCGATCTCGGCGGCGGACTCGGCGGCCCGCTGCGCCGACCGGGAGCCGATCAGCACCGTCTGACCCGCTCGGGCGAGCCGGTAGGCGAGACCACGACCCTGATCGCCGGTGCCACCGATGATGCCGACCGTCAGCCCGGACACGTCGGGCAGCGTGCTCGCGTCGTATGCCATGGGCTCATCCTCGCAAACCGTCCGGTCGGTCAGCAGCGGCAGGCGCTGTGACAATCCCCGCTGCCGGCGACGCCGGCCGCCCGCGATGCCACCCCGGAGACGGGCGAGCCCGGCGCGAGTGGGCTCAGGGCAGCTCGAACAGCACCGTGCGGGCTGCCGGGTCGGCGGTGACCAGGCGGACCCGGACCCGCTCGCCGAGCGGCAGGTCGCCGTGGCAGCGGGCACGGACCGGTGGGGTGTCCAGGGCCACCGTGCCGCCGGGCGGGCGGGGCCGGGACTTGCCGTTGGGTGGGGCGTCGACGTCGAGCACGGCCGCCTCGAAGGTCTCCCCCACCCGGTCGGCCAGCAGCACCGCCTCGGCCAACTCCACGGCGCCCCGGGCGGCCGCCGAGGCGACCCGGTCGGTGCTGGCCATCACCTCGGGCAGCCGGGGCAACGCCGCGCGCGCCCAGTCGGGCACGTCCCGGCCCGCGTGCAGGGCCAGGCAGACCTCGGTGGCGTACCGGTCGGCCAGGCGTCGCAGCGGTGCCGTGACGTGGGCGTACGCCGCGGCCACGCCGCCGTGCTCCGGCTGCTCGGGCCGCGTGCCGTCGAAGGCGGTGTACGCCGCGCCGCGCATCAGCTCGGCCGCCTGGTCGATGAAGGCCGCGGAGCGCGGCTGCGCGGCGTCCAGGCTGGCGATCACCTCGCCGGGGCCCGCGCCGTCCGGCCAGTGCACGCCGAGCGGGGCGGCGGCCGCCCGCAGCCGCTGCACCGCCTCCGGTTTCGGGGCGGGCATCGTCCGCAGCAGGCCGATCCCACCGGCCAGCATGATGTCGGCGGCGGCCATGCCGGTCAACAGGGAGATCTGCGCGTTGTGTTCCTCCATCGGCACCGGCCCGCGCAGCACCAGCCGCCAGCCGTCGCCGTCGGGCTCCACGTCCTGCTCGGGCAGCGGCAGGTTGATGGCGCCCCGGCGCAGCCCGCGGGCGGTCAGTCGTTCGCCGATCTCGGGCAGCAACGCGATCGGCTCGGGCAGTCGCCCGGCGTCGGCCGCGGCCTGCACCCCGGCGTAGTCGAGTTTGGCGCGGCTGCGCACCCGGGCGCGTTCCAACTCGACGGCTACCGTGCCGCCGTCGGCGTCCAGGTCGATGGTCCACACCACGGCCGCCCGGTCGTCGTCCGGCAGCAGACTGGCCGCGCCCTCGCTGAGGGTCAGCGGATGCAGCGGCACGTGACCGTCGGGCAGGTAGACCGTCTGCCCGCGACGCCAGGTCTCCTCCTCAAGCGCGCCACCCGGCTCGACGTGCGCGGCGACGTCCGCGATCGCGTACCGCACCCGGTAGCCGCCACCCGGACGGCGGGTGAGGTGCATCGCCTGGTCCAGGTCACGCGAGCTGGCCGGGTCGAGCGTGACGAACGGCACGTCGGTGCGGTCGACGGAGGGCCGCGGCGGCGCGGCGGCCGCCGCGTCGGCCTCCCGTTGGGCGGCCGCCGGGAAGCCCTCGGGCAGGCCGAACTCGCGGCGCAGCGCGCCGAAGTCGATGCGGGGCGCGAGTACGCGTCGAATGACCACGGGTCAATCCTGACAGCGCCGGCGGTGATCCGCTTCCGGTGACCGGCCGAGATCTCCGCCGAGCAGCGGCACTGACCGCTGCGCTCGGAGCGGCGTGCGCACCCGTCACCTCAGCGGTGGCGTCGCGACGGGTCCACGGGACAAGCCGGACCGAGACACACGTGTCCTCAGCCGGTCGCCTTCCGGGCGGCGCTGCGCGTACTGCGGGGGGTGGTGGCTCGGGCGGCCACCGGGCGGGCCGGCGACTTGCGGGCGGTCACCTTGCGGGCCGGCGCCCTGGCCGCGGTGGTCTTCTTCGCCGGGGCCTTCTTCGCCGCCGCCTTGCGGGCGGTGCTCGACGACGTGCCGGTCGCCTTCGCGGCCGGCGCCTTCTTCGCGGCGGCCTTGCGGACGCCGCCGCTCGGGCGGGTGGCAGCGGCCTTCTTCGCGGTGGTCTTCTTGGCCGGGGCCTTCTTCGCCGGGGCCTTCTTCGCGGTTGTCTTCCGCACCGGGGACGCCTTGGTCGCGGCCTTGCGAGCCGGTGCCTTCGCCGCGGCGGTGGTCCTCTTCGCCGCCGACGCCGTGGTCTTCTTCGCGGCGCTCGTGGTCTTCTTCGCGACGCTCGTCGTCTTCTTCGCCGCGCCCGTTGTCCTGGTCGCGGCGGTGGTGCTCTTGCGTGCCGTGGACGCGGGAGCACGCTTCGCGGCGGTGGTCGTCTTGCGGGTGGCGGTCGAGGTCTTCGCCGGGGCCTTCCTGGCCGCCACACTGGTCTTGGTCGCGGCCCTCTTCGTCGCGCCGGCCCTGGCGGCGGTGGTCTTCGACGCGGCGGTGGTCCTGCTCGCGACGGTCTTGGTCGCGGCCTTCTTCGCCGGGGCCTTCTTCGCCGGGGCCTTCTTCGCCGCCGTGGTGGTCTTCTTCGCCGGGGCACGCCCCGCGCCGCCGGCGGCCTTCCGGGCCGGGGCCTTCGCCGCGGCGGCGCTCGCGGTGGACTTGCGCACGGGGGTGGTCCGGCTCGCCGCCGTGTTCCGTTCGGCCGCGGCGGTCTTCTTCGCGGTGGTGCGTCGGGCGGTCGGACGGGTGGTGGCCTGCTGTGCTTCGGCCATCGTGGTTCCCTCCTCGGGGACGTGCTCTCGCGTGCGTCCTCGCGGAGCACGAAATACCTCGGCACGGGCCGTCCCGCGCCGTCTACCTGTCCTCCCCGGCCCAACGAGCGTCCTCGGCATCCCACGCCTCGTTGCGCTCCTGCACCCGTTGCAGGGCGTTCTCCGCGTCGGCCGCCGAGTCGTACGGGCCGAGGACATGCTTCGCCGGACACACGTCGGCGTCCGTCTCGACCCGGTGATGCCGGGTGCACCAGTAGAAATGCCCACCACGTTCGCTGTCGCTCATGGGAATCACTGTGCACCGCGAACCGACCGGCCGCCACCGGATCGCGCAAGTCGCCGACCCTCTCCACAGTAGATAGGCATCGACTCTTGCGGGGCAGAACACCCGAAATAGGTCAGGACGACCAGCTCGTTGCGGCGCGATCACCCGAGCCTGACCCGCGGTCGTGATCAATACGAGAATCGACACCGGGGGCGTGCCCGGGACACGGGGCCACCCGCATCCGTCGCCTGGGCGGGCCGACCCGTGCGACGGCTGGCCAGCGGGGTCGCGGCCTATGATCACCCGATGGCGACACCGGACTACATCGTGGGGTTGCGCAAGCACGTCGGTCACGACCTGCTCTGGCTGCCGAGTGTCAGCGCCGTCGTTCGCAACGACGCCGGTGAGCTGCTGCTCGGTCAACGTGCCGACGACGGGCGCTGGTCGGTGATCAGCGGTTTCGTCGAGCCGGGCGAGCAGCCGGCCACCGCGCTGGTGCGCGAGGTGTGGGAGGAGACGGGCCTGGACGTGGCGCCGGTGCGGCTGTCCAGCGCCGTCTCGCATCCGCACACCTACCCCAACGGCGACAGATGTGAGTACCTGAATCTGGGCTTCCTGTGCCGGTTGGTGGGCGGCACCGCCCGGGTCAACGACGACGAGTCGCTGGCCGTGGGGTGGTTTCCGTTGGATCGGCTGCCCGAGGTGGACAAGCACGCCCTGCTGGTCATCGCGTACGCGCTGCGCGCGAACCAGGTGGCCGGTTACCTGGAGCCGGGCACGACGTGGGACGACGTGCCCGACTGAGGTTCACACCGGGGTCGGCGTGCGGACGACCGGCGCGGTGGGCGCGGACCGCGCCGCCCGGATGGTGTACGCGAGGGCGTACGGCGTGCAGGCCAGGTAGAGCATCGGTTCCGCCAGCACGTGGTCGGTGATGATTCCGAAGATCTCCCAGGGGATGGCGGGCCGGGGCAGGCCGATGTTCCAGTCCGTCCAGGCGGCGAGGAGCCACAGCGGCGCGGAGATCCGGTCGATGTCCTCCACTGGCGTCGGACCGATGACCGGGCCGGCGCGACTGCCCGCCGAGATGGCGTCGACAACGGCGAGAACCACCGCGAGGTCGGCCGCGGCGAGTGCGCCGAGGACGCCCACCCACCAGGCCGCGCGGAGGCGGTTGCGGGCGGCGAGGCTCGCCGCGCCCCAGAGGGCCAGCGTCAGACCGGCCAACCAGAGCAGCAACCCGGGTATCGAGGTGGCCAGGTCCTCCGGGACGAGGACGGACAGGCACGCGACCACTGTCACGCCGATGGGCAGCACCACGCCGAGCGCGATGCGCAACGGGCCGTCGAGTGCGCCGTGCCGGGCCCCGCGCGCGGCAACCATCGCCAGCAACACCGCCGACACGACGGTGACCGCCGCCCAGATCGGCTTCTGTGCCCGCGCCGGCCAGTCCACTCCCGCCAGCCAGGGCTGAAGCGGATCCAGCAGGTAGGCGCCGCCGATCACGATCGCGACGCAGGCGATCGGGGACAGCAGCAGAGCCGCCGCGGTACGGCCGACTCGACCGCGCAGCAGGCGGCGGTCGACGACCGGCGCACCGGCCCGGCTGACGGCGAGGCTCACCGCGAAGCCCAGCACCGTCGTCCAGCGACCACTCTCGGCGAGCACGTGCACCTCGGCGGCCCACTCGCGGCGCAGATCCTCGCGGACGTCGACCGGCCACCGACGCGCGGCCATCTCCAACAGCAACTCGGCGGCGCGACGGGTCACCACGCCGGCGCGCCGGTCGGCTCGGTGCCACCCCACGAGGGACGACCGTCGGGGATCGCGGCACGCAGGTCGGCGAGCGCCTGCCGGGCCTGCGCCACGCCGTCGGCGGTCAGGCGGTAGTAGCGACGGGCCGGCCGGCCCGCCTGGACCGGGTCGATCGGCTCCCAGTCGGCGGCCAGCCAGCCGGCCCCTCGCAGCCGGTGCAGCACCGGATAGAGGGTGCCGCTGGGCAGGCCGGTCAGTCGCATCAGGTCCAGCCCGTAGCGCTGCTCGTCGGGCTCGGCGAGCAGCGCCCCGAGGACCTTGGCGACCGGAATGGTGATCCGCATCCGACCACTGTATCGGAACTCTACATAGGGGTGGGGGTCCTCTCGACCGGGATCCACAGCTCGGCGTCGGCCTCGGTGCCGTCCGCGTTCACCCGGACCCGGGAGATCTCCGGTCCGGGTCGGCTGCGGTACGGGTTGGACGGAAACCACGTGGTGAACACGTCGCGCCACAGGTGCTGCACGGCCTGCGGAAACGCACCGGAGGTGGTGAACACCGCCCACGTGCCGGCCGGCACCGGCAGCGCGTCCAGGTCCTCCGGTGGCACGGCACCGGTCACCACGCCGTGCCAGTAGTCCAGCTCGGCGCCCTCCTGCCGGCCGTCGGCGAGGTTGTCGCTGACGTTGACGATCCCCCTCGGTTCCTGATCGGAGAGCGCCTCGATCCGCTCGGCCGTCTCCGTGTCGATGCTCCGGACGAACGCGACGATCGCCGGGTTCATCCCCTCGTGCACCAGTGGGACCCGAGCCTTGCGTCCCACCAGCGCGAACGCGTCCTTGTCGACGATCCGGTACTCCATGCTGCCGCTCCCTTCGACGGTGAGTCGGAAGGACATCCGGGGCTGGGCGCGCAACGCTGCCCCCGTACGCCGGGCCTCTCCGGGCCCCACGCCGTGCACGGCGTGGAACGCCCGGGCGAACGCCTCGGCCGAGCCGTAGCCGTGCTGCACCGCGACGTCGAGCAACGTCCGCTCCCCCGCCAGCACGTCCGCACCGGCGACGGTGAGCCGACGCCGCCGGATGTACTCCGACAGCGGCATCCCGGCCAGCGCGGAGAACAGCCGACGAAAGTGGTATTCCGACGTCAGCGCGATCCGCGCCAGCTCGGCCACCTCGATCCTGCGGTCGAGGTGTCGCTCGATGTACGCCATGGCGTCGTTGAGCCGATCCAGCACCCGGCACTCCCTTCCCTTTCGAGCACCGACGCTAGGTCGCGGAGCCGGTGGCCCACCCGACATCCGATGCCCGCATCGGTCGGGTGCGGCCGCACGATCGCCACCGTCGACGCCGTGCTACCTCCCGGGGAGGGCCTCGGCGAGGCGTGCGCCCTCGCGCTGTTGCTGCATGATCCAGGTGGGCACGGGCTCGGCCAGCAAGCCCACCACCTCCCACCCGGCCCGGCGGTACAGGTCGACGTTGCCCGGCTTGCTGGTCTCCAGGATCGCCGGCAGGCCCTCGGCGGCGGCACGATCCAGCCCGGCCCGCATGACGGCACGACCCCAACCGCGTCCGGCGCTGTCCGGGTGGGTGCCCAGGACGCCGAGATACCAGAACGGGTACGTCGGCAGCGCGGCGTGCACGGCGTCGTCGTAGCCCTGGACGCGGGCCAGCACGTCGGCGGGGTAGTGAGCCGTGGACCCGTCGACCGGGGCCGCCTGGTGGTCCTCGGCCGGTGGCTCCCAGATGGCGACCGACGCGCCCCCACCGATCGTCCAGATCGACGAGCGGTGCACCCGCTTGTCGAAGAGGTTCCCGAAGAAGGTGGCGGCGTAGCGCGGGTAGGTCTCCTCGTCCGGGAACAGGTGCCGCAGGATGGGATCCCTGACGAACGCGGCGACCAGCGTGGCGACCACCGCAGAGCGGTCCGCTGGGGTGGCGATGGTGATCTCAGGCGTTGTCACAGCAGTCGATACTATCCGGGGGTGGGCGCGCGTCAGCCGAAGGTGAAGGCGTACGCCTCGGCGCCGGGCTCACCGAACGTGATCTCCAGGGTCCGCTCACCGACCGCGCCGTCCTGGCGGACGAGCTGGTAGAGGCGGCCGTCCTCCAGCACACCGTTGCCCGCCTCGTCGACGTCGACGCCGTGCGACGGGCCGGGCGCCGCGCCGTCGAGCAGCACCCGGAACGGGATCGACGCGCCCGCCCCGGGGGCCAGCACGAGATGCGCGTCGCGCGCGTGGAACCGGAAGCTGATGCCGCCGCCGGCCCGGTCGAGCGTGACGTTCTCCGATCCGAACGTCCACTCCCCCGCCAGGGCCCACGTGTTGACGCCCAGGCTCGCCGGCACCTGGTAGGCGCGGCGTTCGTCGAGCGCCGGGCCGTTCGGCGACGCGAAGTGTTCGCCACGACGGAAACCGAGGTACGTCTCGGGCGTGCGCAGGTTGGTCCAGTCGGCCTCGGCCTCCGGGCCGACCCCCTTGACGGGTACGGGGTCGCGCTCGATGCCGAGCAGTTGCTGGAGCACCCGCTCGGACTGCTCGTAGCGCCCCTCACCGAAGTGCTCGTCGCGGATGACCCCGAAGGTGTCGACGAAGTAGAGCGCCGGCCAGTAGTGGTTGTCGAACGCGTTCCAGATCGCGTAGTCGTTGTCGACAGCCACCGGGTAGTCGATCGATCGCGCCGCGACCGCCCGCCGCACCCAGTCGACCTCGTGCTCGAACCCGAACTCCGGCGTGTGCACCCCGACGACGACGAGCCCGTCGTCGCGGTACGCCTGCGACCAGGCCCGCACGTACGGCTCCTGGCGCAGCCAGTTGATGCAGGTCAGCGTCCAGAAGTTGACCAGGACGACGCGCCCGCCCAGGTCGGCGGGGCCGAGTGGCTCGGAGTTGAGCCACTCGGCCGCCCCGTTCAGCGCGGGCAGGTGCACGGCCATCTAGCGCAGCGACCGGAAGGCGGTGCGAAGCTCCTCGGAGAAGATCTTCGGCTGTTCCCAGGCCGCGAAGTGCCCACCCACGTCGAGCTTGTTGTAGTAGATGAGGTTCGGGTACGCCTGCTCGGCCCAACTCTGCGGCGCCTCGTACAGCTCGTCGGGAAAGACGCTCACGGCGACCGGGATGGTCACGCCCTTGGCGGCGAAGAACGACAGCTTGTTCTCCGCGTACAGGCGGGACGCGGAGATCGCGGTGTTCGTCAACCAGTAGAGCGATATGTTGTCCAGGATGTCGTCGCGGGTGAGGCCGGCTTTGGCGCCGTCGAAGACCTGCGCGATCAGGGCCAGACTCTTCGCGTCGTGGTCGAGCAGGAACGACGCCAGACCGACCGGAGAGTCCGCCAGCCCGGTGAGTGTCTGCGGACGTGTCGCCATCATCAGGGCGTAGGCGACGTGTTTCCAGACGTAGTTGGCCTCCTCGGCGGCACGCATCTCGTCGGCGGAGAGCCCGGATGGCAGCGAGCCCATGGCGTTGTTCGCGCCGGTGGTGTCGCCCTGGAACAGCAGGTCGATCTCGGGCGGGATCGCACCGGGCATGTTGGTGTGGATGCCCAGCAGTTCCGGGGGCGCCTGGAGGCCCATCTGGTCCACGATGACCGCACCCCAGTCGCCGCCCTGCGCGACGAACCGGGTGTAGCCCAGACGCGTCATCAGCTCGGTCCAGGCGGTCGCGATCTTCTGCGGGTTCCATCCCGACCCGGTCGGCTTGCCGGAGAAGCCGTGGCCCGGTAGCGACGGGATCACCAGGTGGAAGGCGTCCGACGCGCTGCCGCCGTGCGCGGTCGGGTCGGTGAGCGGCTCGATGATCTTCATCTGCTCGATCACCGATCCGGGCCACCCGTGGGTGACGATGAGCGGCAGCGCGTCCTCGTGCTTCGAGCGCACGTGGATGAAGTGGATGTCCACCCCGTCGATGGTGGTCATGAACTGCGGCACCGAGTTCAGTCGCGCCTCGATCTTGCGCCAGTCGTACTCGTTCTCCCAGTAGCGGGCGACGGCCTGGATGGTTGCGAGTGGCACGCCCTGCGACTGGTCGTCCACCGTCTCCTTGTCCGGCCAGCGGGTGGCCTTGATGCGCCTCTTCAGGTCGTCGAGGTCTGCTTGCGCAATGTCGACGCTGAACGGCCGAATCTCCGTGGTACCGGGACGGGTCTTGGTCTTGACAGCCATGCGTGTTCCTCTCCGTCTAGGTTTGCGCCTCGTGAGGAGAAAACATGGGGTGAAGGCACTGCCCGGACTTGTGTGCCAGTTCGAGATGGGCACGCCGCCGCCATATCTCGGAGCCTAGAACGCCGCACCTGTCGCTCGTGGCGATACGAGGAGCCCTCTCACTGCTCAGGTCCGGGTGCCGCGACGGCGTGCTCGGCGGCGCGGCTGACCTGCTCCCAGCCGGCCCAGGTGTCCATCCGCCGGCGGGAGATGTCGAACGCCAGGTCGTACACCATGCTGCCGAGCAGGAGCCGTAGCGGCGGGTCGTCGCTGTCGACCAGGCGCAGCAACGCCTCGGCGGCCAGCCGGGGTGGGCTGTCGATCGAGCCTTCCGCCCACTGCCGCTCCAACTCGGCCCGCAGCGGCGCGTAGGCCGGCAGGGGCGTCGTGGCGCTCAGGCTGGTGTAGAGGTCGGTCCAGTATCCGCCCGGCTGCACGATGCTGAGCCTGACGCCGAAGGCCGCCGCCTCCATCGCCAGCGCCTCACTCATGCCCTCCAGGGCGAACTTGCTCGCGCTGTACAGGCCGGTGCTCGGAAAGCCGCCAAGTGCGGCGATGCTGGAGATCTGCACGAGGTGGCCGGACCGCTGGGCCCGTAGGTGTGGCAGCACGGCCTGACTGACCCACAGCGCGCCGAAGAGGTTGACCTCGAACTGGGCGCGCGCCTGCGCCTCGGTGAACTCTTCGATCATGCCCAGGGACAGGGTGCCGGCGTTGTTGACGACGATGTCGAGGTGTCCGAAGTGCTCGACGGCGGTGTGCACGGCGGCGATGACCGCCGCCCGGTCGGTCACGTCGAGGGTCAGGGCCAGCAGCCGGTCGGCGTGCCGCTCGTCGAAGTCGTCGCTCGCGATGGTCCGGGCGGCGGCGACCACCCGGTCACCGCGGTCGAGCGCTGCGTCGGCGAACGCGCGACCCAGGCCGCGGCTGGCGCCGGTGATGAACCAGGTACGCATGTCGGTCTCCATTCTCGAAACGAGACGAGACGGTCCGTCTCGTGATGCCAGAAGGGTAGGCCCCACACGAGGCGCCCGTCAAGACGAGACGGTCCGTCTCGCTGCTGGTATCGTGCCGCCTCATGACGCCCAACACGGCACGGCGGCGAGAGACCTCCCGACGCGCCATCCTCAGCGCGGCCTTCGACCTGCTCCAGGAGGTCGGGTACGCGAAGGTCAGCATCGAGGGCATCGCCTCCCGTGCCGGCGTCGGCAAACAGACCATCTACCGCTGGTGGCCGTCCAAGGGCGCGGTCATCTTCGACGCCTTCCTCCTGCTCAGCGAGGCCGCCGACGGTGGGCCGCCGACGCTGCCGGACACCGGCGACCTGGCGGCGGACCTGACCCTGGTGCTGCGCGCCACGGTCGAGGAGATGAACGATCCCCGGTACGAGCAACCGATGCGCGCCCTGGCCACCGAGATCGCACACGACCCGGACCTGGCGGCGGTCTACGCCGAACGCCTGGACGGGCCGTTGAAGGAGGCCAAACGGCAGCGCCTGCGCAGCGCCCAGCAGGCCGGCCAACTCGCCGAGGACATCGACCTCGACGTGGCGGTGGACCTGATCTGGGGACCGGTGTTCAGCCGCTGGCTACAACGCGGTGGGCCACTCACCGCTGAGTACGCCGACCTCGTCGTCACCACCGCCCTGAACGGACTGCGCCCCCGCCGATCCGCCGAGTGACGACAGCTGGGACGGCTTTGCGCTGCCCCCGAGCCATGCGGCAACATCAGGCGCCGTGACGGCACCAGGCACGGCCCCCGACGACGACACCCCGGGCGGCGACAACGGCACACCCCGGTCGAGTCGGCGGGTCCGACACTGGCTGGCCGGCGGCGGGGTCACCGCGCTGGCGGCCGTACTCGGGATCACCCTCGCCGTCCGCGGCGGCGCGGCCCCCGCCTGCGCCGCCCCACCGACCGGCAATGCCGTCCACAAGGGAAAGGCAAGCTTCTACGACGCGGGCCGCTCGGGCGGCACCTGCTCCTTTCCGGGCCCGCCGGCGGACCGGCTCTACGTGGCCCTCGGCGCGTCCGCGTACGCCGGGGCGGCGGCCTGCGGCAGCTACCTGGACGTGAGCGGCCCGAAGGGCAAGGTCCGGGTCATGGTCATGGATCAGTGCGGCGGATGCGGAGCCGGCAAGATCGACCTCTCCGACGAGGCGTTCGCCAAGATCGCCGACCGGGCGCAGGGCATCGTGTCGGTGACGTACCGCGCGGTGGTGAACCCCCCGCTCGACGGTGGCCTCACCTTCCGGATGAAGAGCGGCGCCTCGCGGTACTGGTTCGCGGTGCAGGTCGGCAACCACGGCAACCCGCTGCGCTCGGTCGAGGCGGCGGGACCGGGCGGCGGCTTCCGCAAGGCGGCCCGGCAGAGCGACAACTACTGGACCGTCGAGGGCGGCCTCGGCCCCGGGCCCTACCGCATCAGGGTCACCGACGTGTACGGACGCCAGGCGACCGCCACCGGTATCCGGATGACCCCTCAGCGGATCCAACGCAGCACCGTTGCCCTCGCAAGTGCCGCCCCGCCCAGCGCTTCCCCCTCGGCCCCGCCGAGCCCCACCGTCGCGCCCTCGCCACCTCCGGCGGCGGCCGCACCGACGGCGACAGTCGAAGCGCTCGCCGGTGCCGCCCCGCTCGACCGCCCGCACTGCTGACCCGCCCGGTCAGCGGCAGCGTGGGCCTGACCGGCATCGCGGGCTGCACCGGGCGCGGCCCCAGGCCGGACTATGATCACCCGCCGTGACAGTCAGACGGTTCGAGGGCGACGAGGCCCGTGGGGGCGACCTGGCGGCCGCGCGGCCAGGTCGACGCCTCGCCTGGCGTTCAGTGGTTCTCGCGGCGCTGGGCGCGGTGCTCGTGCTCGCCGGCTGTTCGAGCGGCCCGGCCAGCCCGCCGACCACCGGGGCCTCCCCGCCGCACTCGACGAGCGGACTGGGTCAGGCGCCGGACGTGCAGCCCAGCACGTCAGGCTCGGTCGGCGTCGACGAGGCGCAGCGCCGGCGCTTCACCGCGGCGGCCACCCTGGTCACGACCAGACCGGGGGTCCTCGGCATCCTGGTGCGGGACCGCCGGACCGGCGAACTCTGGCAGGCGGGGACCACCGACCATCCGATCTGGACGGCCTCCACCATCAAGCTCGCGATGGCCGTGGGCCTGCTGGAACGTGCCCGTGCCGGCGAGATCACACTCGACGCCACCGCACGCGGGCAGATCGCCGACATGCTCAACGTCTCCTCCGACGACGCGGCGACCGCCCTGTGGAACCGCTACGGCCGCGACAGCCAACTCAAACGCTTCCAGCAGCGTTACGGGATGACGGGGCTGACCACCGTCCCCGGCTACTCGCGCTTCTGGGGACACCTCAAGTGCACGGCGGACGATCTACAGCGGTTGATGTCGTACGTGCTGGACCGCCTCGACCCGACCGACCGGGCCTACCTCCTCGACGCGATGCGCTCGGTCGGCTCGATCCAGCACTGGGGCGTCTGGGCGGCCGGCACCGCACAGCAACCCGGCACCAAGAACGGCTGGTCGATCGAACCAGACCCGGGCGGCAAGCACTGGGTCACCAACACCGTGGGATTCGCCGGCGACGACCAGCGTTATGTCGTCGCGATCATGTACCAACTCCCACCCGGCAAGACGATCGACGCGGGGGTGCACACGGTCAGTGATCTGGTCGCCACCGTCTTCGGGGTGCGAACCCCGGCGCGGGTCACCGTGCCGGACCCCAGCACCGGTCTCTGAGGACGACGCCGCCCCATCCCGGCTCAGCGCAACGGGCGCGCGACGATCGCGAACAGCGTTCGGAGCAGCACCACCACGCGGTACACCGCGTAGGCGAGCCACGCGAAGAACAGGGCGGCGGCGGTGGCGAGCAGGACGGGTCCCACGACTGTCGTCCGCTCGACCACCCAGCCGCCCGCGATCACGACGGTGACCACGACACCGAGCAGCACGACCGCACGTCCCACCCCCTTCGCCGCCTCCCACAGGGCGGTAGCGTGGGCGCGGGCCGGCGGGGCTCCCGACAGGGGCAGGATGGGCGACGCGGCGGATGCCGGTGCCCGCGCCGCCAATTCGTCGAGTTGCCGACCCGCGGCGCGGTCCCGTTCGTCGGCGGAGCGACGCAGGACCGCCTTAAGTGCCCGCAGGTCGTCCCGATCGCGCAGCAGCCCGGTGCGTGGATCAGCGAGGAGCAGCAGAGGCACCGGAGGTTCCCCGTCCGCCGAGCGGGCGAGCACCCACGCCCTACCGAAGCCGCTGAGCTGCCCCGGTCGCAACACCCGGACGATCCCCGACAGCAGGCTGACCCGGGGCGCCGTCGGGTCAGGACCGAGCACGAGGCCGGAGCCGTCGATCATCGCCTCCCCGCCGACCAGGTCCCGGCAGCTCTCGGTGAGGTGCCGCACCACCCTGGCGACGACGCCGACGACCACCAGGGAGACGACCAGCACGACGACGCCGAGCAGTTCGTGGCGCAGTGCCGCCACGTCGACGAGCAGCAGCGGAGGAACGAGGACGAACAGGTACCAGCCGGCGAACAGCAGGGCCCTGCGCCGGTCCAACCACCGCACCAGCCGGACACGGTCGGGCTCGTCCGGGAAGCGCCGCAGGGGAACCGCGTCGGACGGCCGGACCGGTGCTCGACACAGGTTGTGCAACCGTTCACCCGCCAGCACCGCCAGATCCCGCGCGAACCGACCCTCCTCGTAGTCCACCTCGCGGAGTTCGAACAGTTCGACGGCCGCCCGGCCGTCCACCGGGCTCTTCTCCGGCAACGCCACGCCCAGACGCACCCCGGCAGCGGGCACCAGCAGCAGACGCGGCCCCCTCAGGGTGCGTCGGCCGACGGCCGCCGGATCGTCGACGAGCACGACCGCGGCAACCTCGTCCCACCGCAGGTCGCATGTCAGTTTCGGGGTCCGCACCGACCAGCCCCGTGAATCGACGTCGACGCGGAACGGCAACACCGCGTCCCGGACCAGCCGGCCACCCGTCGCCAGGCCGAGCGCCACCGCCGCCGCGCTGAGGAACAGGCCAACCCAGGCGACATCCAACAGCGGGTACGCGATCCCGACAGCTCCGGTGAACAGCAGCAACCCGAAGAACAGAAGGACAACCCGGTCGAAGTACGGTTGCCGTACCTTCACCACCTCATCGTCCGGCACGAGGTCAAGGCGTCCGCCGTGCCGGCCAGGTGAGCCGCCGCCACGGGTCGGTGCGCCGCCACGCCGGGGTCGGTGCGCCGTCGCAACGAGCCGGTGCGGCGCCGCAACGAGCCGGTGCGCCGCCGCAACGGGTCCGTGCGCTGCCGCAACGGGCTGTCGCCCGCCCGGCGGCCTCACCGCTCCGGTCGGGCCTGAGTCGTGTGCCGCTCCGGTCGCCGGGCCCGGGACAACCACCCGAGGAACCGGGCGTGCATCGCGGGCAGGTCAGGGCACAGACCCAGGCCGTACGCGTCGTCGATCGCCTCGTGCATCGACGCGGCCAGGTAGAACGCCAGGGCGATCGAATGGCCGTAGAACTCGGCCGCGAGGTCGAGCCGGGCCGGGCCACACGGCCACGGCGCGGCGCAGTTGCGGCACAGCCACGCCGGGCGCATCGGCAGGTGCGGGCGAGGGCGGGTGGTCATCCGACCCGCACCCGTCCCCGCCGGCGTTCGGCGGGCCTGGTCGGTGCGGCCGGCAGGGTCTGCAACCGCACGCCCGCACGCATGACGTACAACTCCCGTCGCGCCACCGCGTCGCCCGCCGCGCTCAACTGGTGAGGTCGGCATGGGGCGCGGTGTCGGTCTTCCGGCCGGCCCGTTTCCCCATGCCGCCTCCCGAACCGGACGTGCCCGTTTCCGAGCATCC
>NZ_JBICTZ010000022.1:0-20372 GCF_043197875.1 Micromonospora sp. NPDC048935
GTATAAATCATAATTGGCACTGGCTTTACAAGCACCCTGTTGAGTTCTCAAAGAACAACCACACACCGACTCAAAGCCCCACCTCAGTGGAACCCCAACCCGGGGCTTTTCGCTCCGTGTCCCCGTCGCTCTCGCGCCGGGCACTTTTACTACGTTACCTCACCGTCTTCGCCGTGTCAAACCGTGTGTCCCGGTCTGTCATGCTTCGTACGGCTTAGCGCCGGCGCACTCACGCAGCAGCAGGCCGCTGCGTCAGGTCGTCGGATTTGGCAGGCCGGCCGCTGCGGTTTCCCGCAGTCTCGCCCGGTGCCCTGCCGGTCGTGAACCTTACCCGGTCGGCTTCGCCGCACCAAATCCGCCTCACGGCCGATCCGGCGAGCCCCGCCCGGACCGCGTCCGGCAGGAGCGAACCCCTGCTTGACCCGGCTGCCAGCTTGTTTCGGAGCCTCAGGACTTTCGTCCCGTTTGCCCCGTTCCGCGCTGGCAGAGAGAAAGTTACGCGTCCGTGGGTTTGATCGTCAAATCCGCGGGGAGCGTCCCGCGTCACACTCCTACCCCGCCCACCCGCTTCTCACCCCGGCTCTCACGAGGTTTGCGTCATCTGAGAACCGCCATCTGCCCAAACCTCCTGCTCGCCGCCCGCCGGGCCGGAACGAGAGCGCCAGGCAGCACGAGAGCTGGGCGGCATGCAGCAGCAAGCCGTATCCGGGGGGTGGTCAGGACTCTTGTTGGCGGCGGGCGGCTCGCCAGGAGCGGATGCCGAGCACCCCGACTGTGGTGCCGATGGCCAGGGACGCGGCGATCAGCAGCGCGTGCACCCACAGGAAGCTGGTGGCCGCGCCCTCGGCCACCGTGCCGGACGCCCAGGACCGCGGGTCCTGCCAGATCGCGACGGCGAATCTCGGCCAGATCACCCAGGCCCAGATCCCGACTCCCACCAGGAAGACCGACCACCCTCGCGACAGCACCATGGCAGCCGAGTATGCCAGCGCACCCGCCGACCAGGTCGGGTGCGGATGCGAGCCGGTGGACGACGCACGGACCGGGCGGCAGCACGGGGTGCGACAGTCGTCGATCTGTTTCCGGCGGCTGCCGGGTGGGCACCTGAAGACAGGACAGCCGAGGACCGTCCCCCGGAGGTGCCCATGCAACCCTCGATCTTCAATCCCTGGGCCTGGCGTGACCCGTCCGCCCTCGCCGGCGGATATACGCAGGCCACGCCCTCGGTCACCCCGCCGGATGCTCCGGACGGTGGCCACGACGGCCCGGACGCCCCGGGCCCCGGCACACCCGTCGACCTGGTGGGCTATCAGGTGCAGGCGAGCGACGGGCGGATCGGCAGCATCGACGAGGCGAGCAACGAGGCGGACGCCGGATACCTGGTCGTCGACACCGGGCCGTGGATCTTCGGCCAGAAGGTGCTGCTGCCGGCTGGCACGGTGGCTCAGGTGGACCACCAGGAACGCGTCGTGCACGTCGACCGGTCTCGGCAGGAGATCAAGGATCCCCCCCGTTCGATCCGGCTGCCCTCGATCCGGAATACCGGGATCGCGTCGGCAGGTACTACGCCGACCGGTACCTTCCCCCTCCCGGGGGCATGCCGCGGGTAATCTGAGGCCGTGGTCCGGACGAGCAACTACGCGACGGAGGCGGTCGACATGGTCGACGGCCTCCCGCTGGGTGCGGTGCCCGTGGTCCCGACCAACTCCGGCGACGGCCGTGAGCAACTTCTGAGTGTCCTCCGTGCCGGTGGTCTGCGGTTTCGCGCCGGCGCGCGATGGCGGACGGTTCGCTGAACCGATCCCGCTGACCGAGGGGGCTGACCCGCCCCGCTCGGCGCGCGCCCACGCGTGACCCACCAACGGAACGAGAGGCACCACCATGTCCGTCGCACGAATGCTCACCGGCGACCGGCCCACCGGCCGCCTGCACCTCGGCCACTACGTCGGCAGCATCGCCAACCGGGTGCGGCTGCACCGGCGCTACGAGAGCTTCTTCATCATCGCCGACCTGCACATGCTCACCACGCGCAACCGCCGGGAGGACATCGACCAGGTCTCCGGCAACGCCCGGGAGATGGTGACCGACATCCTGGCCGCCGGCGTCGACCCGGGGCAGGCCACGTTCTACCTCCAGTCGGCGATCCCCGAGGTCGGCGACCTCAACACCCTCCTACAGAACCTGGTGACAGTTCCCCGGCTGGAGCGGGTGCCGTCGCTCAAGGACATGGCCCGCGACGCCGGCAAGGAGGAGATGCCGTACGGGCTGCTTGGTTACCCGGTGCTCCAGGCCGCGGACATCCTCTGCGTCAAGGGCGAGGTGGTGCCGGTCGGTCGGGACAACGCCGCGCACGTCGAGGTGACCCGGGAGATCGCGCGGCGGTTCAACCACCTGTACGGCCCGGTGTTCCCGGTGCCCGAGCTGATCGCGGCGGACACGCCGAGCCTGGTGGGCACCGACGGCGCGGCCAAGATGAGCAAGAGCCGGGGCAACTCGATCGCGCTCTCCGACGACGCCGCCACGGTGCGTCGGAAGGTGCTGGGCATGTACACCGATCCGAACCGGGTGCGGGCCGACGTGCCGGGCACGGTGGAGGGCAACCCGGTGTTCGCGTACCACGAGGTTTTCAATCCGGACCGCGACGAGGTCGCCGACCTGGCCCGGCGTTACCGGGCCGGGCGCGTGGGCGACGTGGAGGTCAAGGAAAGACTGGTCGCCGCGTTGGAGGGGTTCCTGGCGCCGATCCGGGAACGCCGGGCCGAGATCGAGGCGGACCGGGGCCTGGTCGACCGGCTGATCGTCGAGGGTACGGAGCGGACCCGTGAGGAGGTCCGCCAGACCCTGGTCGAGGTACGCCGGGCGATGGGGCTGACCGGCGCGTACCAGCAGGTGCGGCGGCGGGCTGAGCGGAGCCGGCGGCGGACGGACGCCTCAGCCTGAGGCTGGTGTGCCCGGCCGGCTGCCACCAGACCGGGTGAGCGTTCGCCCAATCTGGCGCAGAATGCGGGGATGAGGGGGGTTTCCGGCGTTCGTCCGGTGCCGGCCGCGGAGACGCACCGGACCACGATGTTCGAGATCTTCTTCGACCTGGTCTTCGTCTTCGCGCTCACCCGGGTCATCACGTTCATGGCGGGGTCGCCGAGCGCGCTCACCCTGGCCCAGGGGCTGCTCCTGCTCCTGTTGCTGCTCTACTCCTGGGGGCCGTACACCTGGGTGGGAAACCTGGTCCGCGCGGACGTCGGCCTGGTCCGCGCGGCGACCCTTGTCGCGATGGCGGCGATCTTCGTGGCCGCGCTGGTGCTGCCGGACGCGTGGCGGCAGTGTCCGGAGTTCCTCGACGCGCCGCTCACCCTCGCCCTGGCCTACGTGGTCGTCCGGGCGGTGCAGCTCGTGATCCTGTTCTGGGTGAGCGCGACGAACCCGCCGCTGCGCTCGACGCTGCGCTTCTTCAGCGTGCCGGTCGTCCTGGCGTGGCTCCCACTGCTCGGCGGCGCGCTGCTCGGCGGCGCGGCCCAGACCGCGCTCTGGACTGCCGCGTTGCTCGTCGACATCGGCGGTGCGCGGCTCGCAGCCGCCTACCGGCCGTGGCAACTGCGCAGCGTGGACCACTTCACCGACCGGTTCGGGCTGGTGTTGATCATCGCGTTGGGTGAGTCGTTGATCTCCGCTGGGGCGGGGCCACGGACGATGGCTCCGGCCGGCGCGGCGGTGGCGGCCGCACTGCTCGGCCTCATCAGCACGGTCTGCCTGTGGTGGCTGTACTTCGACCGGCTGGCACTCGCCGCGCGGACGGCCGTCAGTAACGTGCCGAGTGAGCGTCGGGCCGACGTGGCCGGCGACGCGTACGGCATCGGGCACTCTCCGCTGATCATCGGTGCCATCTACGTGGCGCTCGGTATCGAGGAGGTGATCGACCGGCTCACTGGGGACTCGCCCCACGCCGACCCGCTGGGCTGGGAAGCCGCCACCGCGCTGTACGGGGGTGCGGCCCTCTACCTGCTCAGCAGGCTGGTCTTCCGCCGACTGACAGTTCGTGCCGTGCGTCCCACGCAGGTCGTCGCCGCGCTGCTACCGCTGGTCCTGCTTCCGGTCGGCCGTTCCCTGGCCCCGTTGGCGGCGCTCGCCGTGCTGACCGTCTGCCTGATCGTGGTGACCTGGTACGACCGGCGCGACTCGGCGCGGACGCACCCCGCGTGAACACCCGCCGGAAAAACCTGACGCGCCGTGTCGATATCCGCGGGCCCCGACCGTCGTCATGCTGTGCGGCAACCCGCCGCACCGAGAGGAGCCGAGACGTGAAGTACATGCTGCTGTTCATGAGCCCCGCGGACGACGAGGCAGGCAACGGGTGCACCTTCGAGGACTGGATCCGCTACGACCGGGAGATGAAGGATGCCGGGATCTGGGTTTCCGGGCACCCCTTGCAGGATCTGACCACCTGCACGACCGTGCGGGTCGGCCCGGACGGCGACCGCACGATCACCGACGGGCCGTTCGCCGAGACCCGTGAGGTGCTCGGCGGGTACGACATCATCGACGTGCCAAACCTCGACGTCGCGTTGGAGTGGGCGGCCCGCAGCCCTGGCGCCACCGGCAACGGGTCGGTGCAGGTGCGCCCGGTCGCCGAGATCGAGGTCGAGGTCTGACCGTGGTGAGCGGAGAGGCGGCAGCCGATTCGGTGGAGGCGGTGTTCCGGGAGGAACACGGTCGGCTGCTCGCCTCGCTCGTGCACCGCTTCGGCGACCTCGACCTGGCCGAGGAGGTCGCGTCCGAGGCGATCGAGGCGGCCCTTGTGCACTGGCCGGTCGACGGCGTGCCGAGTCGGCCCGGTGCCTGGCTGCTCACCACCGCGCGCCGCCGTGCCGTCGACAGGTTGCGCCGTGACCGGGTGCTGGCCACGCGGCTCGCCGTCCTCCGGGCGGAGGCGGAGCGGGCCGACCCTGCCCCGCCCGCCGACGCCGACCGCGACCTGCCGGACGACCGGCTGGCGCTCTTCTTCACCTGCGCGCACCCGGCCCTGGCCGCGCAGGACCGTGGAGCCCTCACCCTGCGGTTCCTCGCCGGCCTGACCACGACCGAGGTCGCGCGGGCCTTCCTGGTGCCGCCCGCCACCATGGCCCAGCGACTCGTCCGGGCCAAGCGGAAGATCCGCGACGCGCGTATCCCGTTCCGGGTGCCGGGCGCCGACGAGTTGCCCGATCGGCTGCCCACGGTGCTCCAGGCCGTCTACTCCGTCTTCACCGAGGGGTACGCCGCCAGTTCCGGTCCCGCTCTGCAACGGGTCGACCTCGCCGAGGAGGCCATCCGGCTGGCCCGGATCCTGCGCCGGCTGCTGCCCGCCGAACGGGAGGTCGCCGGTCTGCTCGGGTTGCTGCTGCTGGTGCACGCTCGGCGGGCCGCGCGCACCGGGCCGGACGGCGCGGTGGTTCTCCTGGACGACCAGGACCGCGGACGGTGGGACCACTCGATGATCGACGAGGGGCGTGCGCTGGTGGTCGTCGCGTTGACCGGCCCGGCACCCGGGCCGTACGGGGTGCAGGCCGCCATCGCCGCGCTGCACGACGAGGCCGCCGACGTGGCCAGCACCGACTGGCCCCAGGTGGTGGCGCTCTACGACGTGCTGCTCGGCATGGTCCCCTCGCCTGTCGTGGCGTTGAACAGGGCCGCCGCCGTGGCCATGCGCGACGGGCCGGAAGCCGGGCTCGCCCTGCTGGACGAGTTGGCCGACGACCCGCGGCTGCGCGGCTACCACCTCTACCCGGCCACGCGGGCGGACCTGCTGCGCCGACTCGGTCGCAACGGCGAGGCCGCGGCGGCGTACCGCAGCGCGTTGGCGCTGGTCGGGACCGACCCGGAGCGGGACCACCTGCTGCGCCGGCTGGCGTCCGTCACCGACGACTGACCGGATCCGCCGCTGTACCCTTCCCCGATGAGTCTGCCTCTGCCGCCCGGTGAGTTCGCGGCGTACCTGTTCGACTGCGACGGCACCATCGTCGACTCGATGCCGCTGCACTACCTGGCCTGGCAGCGGGCACTGCACGAGTGGGGTTGCGAGTTCCCGGAGGATCTCTTCTACGCGTGGGGTGGACGGCCGACCGCCGACATCGTCGTCGCCCTGAACGAGCAGCAGGGGCTGGCCATGCCCGTGGCGGCAGTGGTCGAGCGCCGGGAGAGCTACTACGAGGAGTTGCTGCCGCAGCTCGCCGCCGTACCCGAGGTGGTGGCGCACATCCACGACGCCCACCGGCGGGTGCCGTTCGCCGTCGTCTCCGGCAGCACCCGCGCCTCGGTCACCGCCTCCCTCGACGCGCTCGGCCTACTGGACCGGTTCGACGTGCTGGTCTGCGCCGAGGACTACACGCGGGCCAAGCCGGACCCGGAGGCGTTCCTGCTCGCGGCGCAGCACCTCGGCGTACCGCCGGGGTCGTGCCTGGTCTTCGAGGACACCGACCTGGGCATCCAGGCCGCGACCGCGGCCGGCATGGCATCGGTACGCGTGCCGCAACAGCGCGCGCCGCGCTGAGGTCTCAGGCCACCGTCAGCAGCAGCTTGCCCGGGTAGGACGTTTCCAGGCGCTGGTGTGCGTCCCGCACCTTGCCCAGCGGGTACGTCTGCGCGACGTGCACCACGAACGGGCCGGCCTCGATGAGTTCGTTGAGGCGTTGCAACTGTCGCGGGTTCGATTCGCCGTCGTACGCGCGGACCACCACACCCGGCCGTTCCCGTGGCTCCGGCTGCACCCCGTGGGCGAACGCGACCACACCGCCGTCGGTGAGTGCCTCGGTGAGCCGGTCCAGCGTCTTGCCGCCGGCCATCGCCAGGATGGCGTCCACCCCGGCCGGTGCCGCGTCCCGGATCCGGGCGAGCACGTCGGTCAGGTCGGCGTGGCCGTCGAGGGACACGTCGGCGCCGAGTCGAGTGACGAGCGCGACGCCGTCCGCCCCGGAGGCCACCGCGATCACGTTCAGGCCCTGCCGCTTGGCCAACTGCACGGCCAGGTGGCCCTGGCCACCGCTCGCACCGAAGATCATCAACCAGGCGCCGGCCGACAGGCTGACGGTGTCGAGCCCGGCGAGCGCGGTCAGCGCGTCGGTGGGCATGGCCCCGGCGTGCTCGGCCGGCACCCCGTCGGGCACCTTTGCCGCGTACTCCGCCTTGACCGCCGCGTACTCGGCGTAGAAGCCGCCCTTCGGGCGGGTCTTGGCAGAGACGTAGACCAGGTCGCCGACCCCGACGTTGGACACCTTGCTGCCGGCGGCGATGACGGTGCCGGCGCCGTCGGACCCGGGCACGATCGGGAGAGCCGAGCCCTCCGGTACGAGCACACCCTGCCGCTCGTACACGTCCCACACCCCCACGCCGGCGCTCAAGACCTTGATCAGCACCTCGTCGTCGGCGATCTGCGGGATCGGCAGCTTCCGCAGGGTGATCACCTCCGGCCCACCGAACTCGTCCAGGGCCGCGGCCTGCATCCGCTCTGGCACATCCCCGTCAACCATGTGGATTCCCCCTCCGTGCCGGCGTCACCGTCGCAGCATGCCGGCTCGGGGACGGGCGTGGTCCAGAGCCAGGCCCCGTTCACCCACAAGGGCCTGTTTCCCCGGGGCCGGTCGAGCCGAGGCAGAGTCCGCCGGCAATCCGGCCGGGCGCGGTCTCGCCGGGACACCGGCCCTGGGACGACCACCGCGATCTTGCGGTTTCGGTCGCCGGTACGCGTGGACGCCCAGTTATGCCGGGGCAGCAAGTGCACGATCGCGGGTGGGCGATCAGGGGGTCTGTGGTTTTGGGTCACGCAGCGCCTGCTCTACGGCGTCGCGTACGCGGGCGTCCTCGCGCGCATTGCGCCGCGTCCGGGTGCGACGCCGGTACAGGTACGCCCCGACGAGCACGGCGATCAGTACGACGAGCACCAGCACCAGCGGCCACGGCAGCGCCCAGCCGTGCGCGGTGACCTGGATCGGCTTGAGCGAGGTGGTCGAGCCGGAGGCGTCGGTGAGCAGCGGCGTGAGGGTCACGGTCGCGGCCAGCGCGACGGCGGGGGCGACCCCGGCGATGGGCACTGTCACGTCCCAGCTCTCCCCCGGGAGCAGCTCCGGCGGCGCGGCGACGTCCTTCGCCCGGACCCGCAGCACACCGAACGGCCCGGAGACCGAGACCGCCTGCTGCCCGGAGAGCGCGGCGTTGCCGACGTTGTGGATCTTGTAGGTGACGGTGGCGTCACCCTTGCCGAACGGGTTGGACGGGCCCGCGTACGTCACGTGCACGTCCTCGATCGCGAGGTTCGGCTTCAGCTCGCCGCCGACCCGCAGCTTGATCCGGATGCCGAGACGCCTGTCGACGTTGACGCCCTCGGCCTGGTCGGCCTGGGTGAGCGTGGTGAGGATCCCGCCGACGTAGTCACCGGGGGTGGCGTTGTCCGGGACACTCACCGTGAAGGGGACCTGCGCGGTCCTCCCGGGCTGGATCACGACACTGCCGGCCTTCGGCTTCGCCCAGGCGCCGATCGCGACGGACCTGGCGTCCCTGGTGAGCAGGTCGAGCTGCCCGGCGTCGGTCGTGAAGCCGTCGGCGGCGTACACGGACAGGGTCAGCGGCGCCTTGCCACGGTTGGCGACGACCATGGCGTCCTCGACGGAACCACCGGGATTGACGTTGTAGCTGTAACTGGACCGGGCCTCGCCGTAGCCGTTGGAGGCCGTGCGGACCGTCCAGGCGACGTTGCCGTCCGCCGCCAGGGCGGGGCCGGCACCGACACCGACGGCCGCGACGGCGGCGAGCAGGGACAACGCGGTGGTACGAGCAAGCTTCTTCCAGCCCGTTACGGACGGGTACATGTCGGATCCTTGAGGTGATCTTGGGAGGGTGGCACATGGGTGGCGGGGCAGGCCCCCGAAGGTGCCCACCCCGCCCGATGGAACGGTTCGGTCAGCTGCTCAGCGCGGTGATCGTGAGCGTGGTGCGGTAGTTGCCCTTCGCGATGCTGTCCGGGATCTTCAGATCCAGGTCGGCACCGAGGCGGGCACCGCCCCGCGGGTGGCCCTGCGCGGCCGCGGCGAGGGCGCTGGAGACCGAGAGGCCCTTGCCCTGGTCGTCGAGGGACGACAGGACCGGGGCACCGGCCTCGGCACCCGCGCCGGCGTCGAGCACGTACGGGTTCCAGCCCAGGTAGGAGCCGGAGAACTTCTTGTCGGCGTCGGAGAAGTCGCCGACGTTGGCCGAGATCGACCACGGGGCGAGCGAGCGGCGGCTGTCCGACACGAGGATCGGGTTGATCTTGCCGGCCGCCTCGAAGAAGGTGCCGTCGCGCTCCTGGGCGGTGCCCAGGTCGACGAGGCCGTTGTAGCCGTCGATCGTCCAGCCGAACTCGCCCGGGGCCGCGTTCGGCACATTGACCTGGATGGCCTGACCGTCACCGTGGTACGGGTGCACGGTGACCTTGTCGGTCACCGAGCCGATCGGCTGACCGTCGGGGGTGTTGACGCAGGAGAGGCCCTTCTCGACTGCCGCGTTCGGGGCCGCACAGGTGCCGCTGCGCACGTTGGCCAGGACCAGCCTGTCGCCGCGCACCTGCACCTTGACGTAGCTGCGAACGTGCTCCTGGTTCTGCGTCGAGTTGTACCAGTACTTGGCCGGGTCCAGCGGGTCCGGACCGTTGCCGCGGATGCCGGTACCGCTGTCGTCCGGCTTCTTGATGTCGTAGTACTTCGAGCCGGAGGCCGAGTTGGCCGTCACGTAGATGACGCCGCCCGGACCGGGGTAGACCTCGGGCGCGCCCGGCTTCTCCGCCGGGTTCTCCTTCTGGCCGTTCTTGATCGAGTAGCTGCGGGAGTAGCTGTGGTCGTGGCCCTGGAGCACCATGTCCACGCCGAGCTTGGAGAACGCCGTGGTGAAGTCCTCCCGCCGCTGCTTGTTGTCGGTGTCGGTCGCGTGGCTGGCCGGCGAGTAGATGGAGTGGTGGTAGACCAGCACCTTCCACTTGGCCTCGGAGCCGTGCTTGTTGATCACGTCGGTGACGTACGCGACGTGCGCCGCGTCGCCACCGGCGGAGCCGTCCGCCGGGTTGGCGTAGCTGTTGCTGTTCAGGTCGATGAACAGCACGTCCTTGTGGATGAACCAGTAGTCGCCGCCGGACCGGGTCGCCTGGTCGCCGTTGTAGTACTGCGCCGAGCGGTCGGTGTTCGGGGTGAAGTGGTGCTGCTCGTAGGACTTGCCGCCGACGTCGTGGTTACCGATGGTGGCCACGAGCGGGTACTGACGAAGCTGCTCGGGGGCCAGGAACGAGGTCCACTGACCCTCGTCGTTGGCGCTCTCCACGTGGTCACCGGCAGAGACCAGCAGCTCGGCGTTCGGGTTGGCCCCGGTGGCGACCTTCAGCGTCTCCTCCCAGCCGGCCTGGTCCTTCAGCCGGTCACCGGACGAGCCGATCTGCGGGTCACCGAAGAACAGGAAGTCGTAGTCGCCCTCGAAGTCCTGCGTCTTGAAGGCGTACGCCGGGGACCAGCTGCCCTCGGCGCCGACCCGGTACGAGTAGGCGGTGTTCTCCCGCAGGTTGCCGATCGTGGCGTGCCGGTTGAAACCGGTGGTGGAGGTGTTCGCCGCGCCGACGGCGTCGAAGCTGACGGCGCTTGCCGGGAACTCGCCGTTGACGATCTCGGCGGTCGGGGCGAGCTGGATCTTCTGCGCGGTGTCGGCGGAGGAGTACCAGCTCACGATCCGCTGGGTCTCGTTGGCGCCGACGCCGAGGATCACACCGGTGATCGTGGTGGACTCGGCCGCGTTGGCGGTGGCCGTCAGGCCGCTGCCGAGGGCCGCGCCCATTCCCAGGAAGCCGGCGGCGACCCCGGCGACCACGCGCCGCCGCACAGGCCCGGGGGCCCGTGTCGAGGTGCTCAATGTCATCGACATTGTTCCCTTTTCAAATAGAGAAATGGATGGTGACTTCACCCGACGCGGGGAAGCAGATCCACGCTTTCGTCGCCTGGTGAACCGACCATGAACGTGATCTTGCGAAAGCCTGCACTTCGCGAACTACTTAGCCCTACTCAGGACCCGGAAACGCGCTGGACAAACCAGATCAGCCCCATGACGGACACGGCTGCGGAAACAACGCCGGTCGCCCAGATACCGACTTTCGGCGCGCGGCGGCGAAGGACGATCAGGAGCGGGAAGACCAGAGCGATAATCGTCAACTGAACGACCTCGATGCCGATGTTGAACACCAACAGCGACCACAGCAGGGTCCACGACCACGCCTCGTCGATGCCCAGCGCGCCCGCGAAGCCCAGGCCGTGCACGAGGCCGAAGCAGAACACCACCCCGAGCCGGATCCAGCCGGCCCGATCCAGGCTGAGGTGACCCTGCCCCGCCGTCGTCTCCAGGTCTGTCGCGTGCTCGCCGCGCCGCCAGATGCCCCACAGGTGCCAGCCCGCGACAACGGCGATGGACAACGCGATGACCGGCTCCACGATCGACCCCGGCACCTCGACCAGGCCGAGGGCCGCGAGCATGAACGTCACCGAGTGCGCCAGGGTGAAGCTGGTGGCCGCGAGCACGATCTCCCGCAGGCGCCGCGATCCGGCGATCAGCGCCAGCAGGAACAGGATGTGGTCGATGCCGGACAGCAGATGCTCGGCGCCCAGCAGGAAGAACTCCCCGAACCGCTGGTACCAGGACTGGCCGGTCGAGAAGGTGGGGTTGGCGGCGTCCAGCGCCGCGCTGCCGGAACGGCCGTCGATCCCGTAGGTGACGATGGTCTTGGTGCCCTTGACGTAACCCTCGTCGTCCGCGAACAGCGCGCTGCGCACCTCGTGCTCGTCGACCCGCCCGGGGCAGGTCCAGTCGAGCAGCAGATTCGCGTACGGCACGCCCGCACGCTCGCCGATCGTCGCGTCGCCCACCTGGGTCGGTCGGCAGGCCGTGTCCCGCGCGGTCACCGAGAACCGGTCGGAGACATACCTGAGGACCGTCGACGAGTGGCTCCTCAGTGCCGCGGCCTGGGCGTCGCGGTCGCCCGCGTCGAATGCGGCCGTGCCCGCCCGAAAGAGCGGGTCATCGTCGCCCGAATCCGCGGCGGACACGACGAGCAGGTCGTATTCGAGGTCCACCGCCGTGCGAATGTGACCCTCGTCTCCGGCAGTTATTTCCGCGTACACGGTCGAGGAAAAACCGTGCGCGGACGCCGATCCGGCGCCCAAAAACGGGATCGCCGCCGCGGCAATCCCGACAGCGGTGACGATAACGGTACGGCGGACACGCCCCAGCATGCGACTCCCTCGGTTGGCCAGTGCACGTTGCATGGCGCGGGTGAACACCAGCCCGACCGCGAACGAACCGCCGGATAACAACGACCCCGGACGACCGGCCGCGGATAAACGGCACAGGGAATTGAGATAGGAATACGAGGCTGCCGCCACCACTCGAAAGGACGACCACCTGTGCGCCCCCCGCTTCGGGCCGTCGCCATGCTGGCCGCGACCGCCTTGCTGGTCACCGCCTGCGACTCCGGCGACGACTGGTCACAGCCGCGCCCCGCGCCCAGCGCCGTGGGGACGCTCGGCCCCGGATTCGTCGACCCCTCCACCACACCCGCCCCGGAGGCGACGATCACGCCGCGCCCCGGTTCGTGGGCCGGGGTCCACCCGCCAAGGGACTACCGGGTCGTCCTGCTCACCGCCGGTGCCGACGACCCGACCAGGGCTCTCGTGACGGCGGTGCGGGAATGGGCCGACGACGAGCACGCGGATCTCCGGACCATCACCGTCGGCAACGCCCACGAGGCCGTTCCCAGCATCGCCAAGGCCATGGAGATGAACCCGGACCTCATCGTCAGCGCCGGCGACGGCCTCATCGACCCCCTCGCCCTGGTCACCCCGAACCACCTGGACGAGAAATTCCTCGTGGTGGGCGCCGAGCTCGCCGAGCCCACCCACAACGTCACGTCTGTCGACTGGGAAGGCGCGTCGTTCCGCGGGGAAGGACTCGGCATGTCCTCGACGTACGACCCGACGTCGTTCACCGCCGAGCGCTGCGCGGCGGCCATCCGGGCGGGCGTGGCGGCGGTCCTCAACAACCTGACCGGGATCGTGGTCTGGCTCTGACGACGGGATCGGGGCTGTCCGTCGCGGAGTCGGCGGGCCCGGTGCGGGGGCACTGACCTCCGCACCGGGCTCGGCGGACCTGCGCGCACGGCACGGGTCACCGCGAATTGAAACGACGTGCGATCCTGTGCCGGCTGATCATGGTCGGGCCCACAGTGGAGGCAGGGTTTGCGTACCGCTTCGCGAATTCACCGTCGAATCGCGGCGCTGGGCGTCGCCGTGGCCCTCGCATCCGGCTCGGCGCTGGGGCTCACCGCCTCCACTGCCACCGCCGCGGATGTCGCCCCGACCGATCTCACCAGCTCCGGCAGGCCCTGTGCCGCCGCCGCCCCGGGGCCGTACCTGAATCCGACGAGTCTCGGTACGCCCACGGGCGCCACGCTGCAGGGCACCTTCCACCGTACTGGCCAGGGCGGACTGCGGGCCGACTTCCAGGTGTGGGATGTCGCCGACCCGGAGCACCGGCAGCAGTGGCTGGTCGAGATGGGCGAGGAGAGCAACGAGCTCTACACCCAGGTCGCCGACGCGACGAAGCAACTCGACGGCGTGACGTACGCCTGGCGGGTGCGCGTCCTCGACGGTGCCGACGCGTCGCCGTGGAGCAGCACCTGCCACTACACCATCGACCGCGACGGCGGTCCGGCACCGTCGGTCACCTCTGCCCAATATCCCGTGACCACCTGTTGCGCAGGCACCGGCGGGGTCGGTGTCCCTGGGTCGTTCACGCTGACCTCGGCCTCCGACGACACCGTCAGCTACCTCTACAGCTTCTACTCGGGCGATCCCGGCGAGTACAAAGAGGCGACTGTGGACGCGCCCGAACTCGGCGGCCCGGTCACCCTCGAGTTCACGCCCCAAGCGTCCCTCAGCCACGAACTCATCGTCTGGGCCATCGACCGGGCCGGAAACAGATCTGAGCGGGCCAGTCACGCGTTCGTCGTCAAGGAGACCCGACCGACGGTCTTTTCGAGCGCGTACCCCGATTGGACGACGAACCCGGACTACAACGTCGGCGTACCCGGCGCGTTCGAGTTCGCCACCAGGGTCCCCGACACGGCGTCCTTCGTCTGGCGGATCGACGAGGGCGGGCCCTCGGGCACCGTGGCGGCGGACGCCAGCGGGAAGGCGACGGTCATGATCGCCCCGACCCGCGGAGGCGCGCAGACCCTGTACGTCCACGGCATCACCCGCGACGGCACCGCGCACGCCCCCCGCGCGTACCGGTTCTCCGTCGACGACGCCCCGGTCATCACCGTCGACATGCCGGAGAAGGTGACGATAGGCAGCTCGGTCACCCTGCACCTCGCTCCACGCGCGCCGCAGGTCGACGCTTACCTGTACTGGCCGGAGTATTCGAGCGTCGAGCAGCCGCCGGTGGTGAAGACGACAGTGCCGGCTCGCCCCGACGGCACCGCCGATCTGGTCTGGACCGCCACCGAGACCGGCATCGACAAGCTGCTGATCCAGAGCCGAAGCGCGGACGGCACCCTGTCCACGCCACGCTCACGAGGCATCAAAGTCGACGGGGCGGCACCGACGGTGACCCGCACCGGCACCACCGAGGCCGGCACCTCGTCGACCTTCACCGCGCAGAGTCGGATGGCGAACATCGTCGACTACGTGGCGACGCTGAACGACGACGAGAGCACCAGACAGATCCTCAAACCGGCCGCCAACGGCAAGGTCACCTTCAGCTACACGACGATGACGGTCGGCCACAACTACATGAGCGTCGTCGCCCGCAACGCCGCCGGGATACAGACGGAGAAGGGCTCCGCCGTCTGGACGACGACTGACGCGCCGCAGGTCAGCTCGACCGACTTTCCGGAGAACGGCAGCGGCCGGCTCGCCACCGGCACGTTCACCTTCAGCTCCTACCTGCCCGGCACCTTCGGCTACCGGTACAAGGTGGACGGCGAGCCAGCCGTGAAGATCCCCGCCCAACCTGACGGCACGGCGACGCTGACCTGGACGCCGCCATCGGATGGCGCCTACCGACTGGACGTCCAACGCGTGCTGGCCGGGGGTAAAAGCTCGGAAATGCTGATGTACCGCTTCGCTGTCGCCAGCGGTGTCACCACTATCACCTCGGCTGCTCCGGGCCTGGTACCGACGGGTGGCGTCCGGACGATCACCATCCACGGCACCTGGCTGCATCCGGACGACAAGGTCGAGGTCACCCCGGTGGACAAGCTGCCGATCAGGGCCTGGGTGCGGACGGTGTCGGCGGACCGCACCACGCTGACCGCCGACGTGGACCTCAGCCGGGTGCGACTCGGTCCGGCTCGCGTGACCCTGCACCCGTACGGGACGCTCCAGCCGTTGGTCCTGGCGAACGCGTTCGAGATCGGCCCACCCCCGCCGCTGCAATCGGTCAGGCCGCCCACGATCAGCGGAACCGCGGTGGTCGGGTCCGTCGTCTCCGTGAACCCGGGTGAGTGGGCACCAACCCCGAGCGATTACTCATACCAGTGGTCGGCGAACGGCGTCGCGATCAGCGGCGCGGACGGCCCGACGTTCCGGATTCCCACGACGCTGGTCGGCGATGAGCTCACCGTCGAGGTCAGAGCCGGCCAGGAGGGCTACACCACAACCTCGGTAACGTCGGCCGCCACAGTGGTCGTCAGGGGGGAGAGGCCGCCTCCCCGGCCGCCGATCGGGCGCCCCGGCGCGCCCTGGCCAGACCCGCGCCGACCGGCGGCCTGACGCACCGGATGACCACCGCCCGATTCAGCACGGGGAGACCAATGCGTACACCTTCACCTGCTCGTCGCCGGATCACGGCGGTGATCGCGGCATCGGCGCTCGTCAGCGCGGCGGTGGTGGGCCTCGCGGCCAGTCCGGCCGCCGCGGCCCTGTCGGCGCCGACCAACCTCCAGACCGCGGATCAGCCCTGCGCCACCGCCGCGCCGGGGCCGTACCTGAGCCCGGTCAGACTCAACGACGCCAACGCCGTGGTGCTCAAGGGCACCCTCTCCGGCGCGGACGAGGGTGCCGAGTTGCAGGCCGACTTCCAGGTCTGGGACATCACCCACCCGGAGCAGCCGCAACAGTGGCTCACCGGTCTGGCCCCGAGTAACGGCGAGGTCGCCATCCAACTCGAGGACGCCTCGCGGCAGCTCGACGGCGTCACGTACGCCTGGCGGGTTCGCGTCCTCGACGGTGCCACGGCGACGTCGTGGAGCGGCACGTGCTACTTCACGGTCGACCGCACCGGCGGCCCCGCGCCGACCGTCGCCTCCGCCGTGTACCCGGCGGGTTGGTGGGACAACGCCAGCGGTGCGATCGGCGTCCCCGGCACCTTCACGCTGACCTCGGCCAGCGCCGACACCGTCAGCTACCGCTACGAGTTCTACACGAGCGAACTGAGCGAGCAGCTCCCCGCGGGCACGGTGGACGCCGACGGGCTCGGCGGCCCGGCGACTGTCGAGTGGACGCCTCGCGCGGCGGGCTACCACTCCGTCTCGGTCTATGCGATCGACCGGGCCGGCAACTATTCCGAGCATGCGTACTACGCGTACTACGTCAAGGAGACCCGTCCGTCGATCTTCTCCTCCGCATACCCGGAGGGAACGCCGAACCTGGACTACAACATCGGGGTGGCCGGCGCGTTCGAGTTGCGCTCCAACGTCGCCGACACGGCGTCGCTGGCGTGGCGGATCGACGAGGGTGGCCCGTCGGGGACGGTGCCGGCGGCGGCCGACGGAACGGCGACGGCCATGATCGCGCCAACCCGTGCCGGACAGCAGACCCTCTACGTGCACAGCGTCACCCGGGACGGCACGGCGCACGCCCCACGCGCCTACCAGTTCACCGTGGACGACGGCCCGCGGCTCACCGGCGACGTCGACCGGGGTGTCACCATCGGCTCGGCGCTCAACTTCCACCTCGCACCCCGGTCGCCGCAGGTGCGGGCCTACGTCTACTGGGTCGAACATGGCGGGCTGTTCCCACCGCCGATCGAGAAGATCACCATTCCGGCGCGGGCGGACGGCACCGCCGACCTCACCTGGATCGCCAAGGACACAAGCGTCAACGGCCTGCGCATCCAGAGCCGAAGCGCCGACGGCACCCTGTCGGTACCCCGCTGGAACCACATCTCGGTCGACGGAGCGTCGCCGACGGTGACCCGCACCGGCGGCACCGACGTGGGAACGACCGCCACCTTCACGGCCCGCACCGCGATGGCCAACGTCACCGAGTACGTGGCGACGCTGAACGCCGACGAGGCCACCAAGCAGGTCGTCCGGCCGGCCGCCGACGGCAGCGCCACCTTCACCTACACGCCGACCAAGGGCGGCTACACCTACGTCAAGGTCTTCGCCCGCAACGCCGACGGGGTGCAGACCGACGAGGGCGGCACGTCCTGGTCCGTGCTCGACGGACCTCGGGTCACGTCGACCGATTTCCCGACGACCGGCGCGGGCCGGCTGGCCCCGGGGACCTTCGCCTTCGCACCGCGCCTGCCGGGCACGACCGCCTACGAGTACTCGATCAACTTCGGGCCGTACGCCCCGCTCGCCGCCCGGGCCGACGGCACCGCGACACTGACCTGGACCCCGCAGGACGTCGGTTGGTATTACCTGACCGTCCGCAGTGTCACGGCCAGCGGCGCCCGCTCCGGGTTAACGCAGTACAGCTTCCAGATCGAGTCGGCGACTGTCACGTCGGTGGCGCCGGCCGTCGTGCCGCCGGGCGCCGTTCGGACGATCACCGTCAGCGGCACCGGGCTGCACCCGAAGGACCGGGTCCAGGTGACCCCCGCTGGCGGGGAGCCGCTGGCCGCCACGGTGAAGACCGTCTCGGCGGACGGCACGTCCATGACCGTCGAGGTAAATCTCGGCACCGCGCCAGCCGGCGCGGCCACCCTGACGCTGTACGCGTACGACTCCGGCAGGCAGGTGGTCCTGGCCGACGCCTTCACCATCAACCCGCCCCTGGCGATCCGGGCGGTCGACCCGCCGACGATCAGCGGAGCGGCAGTGGTCGGCGGGACAGTCACTGCGGCACCGGGCTCGTGGACGCCCTCGACGACCACCTTCCGGTACCAGTGGTCGGCCGACGGCGTCCCGATCGGAGGTGCGACAGGTGCGACGTTCCAGATCTCCGAGGCGCTGCTCTGGAAGCGGCTCACCGTGGCGGTGACGGCCAGCCGGGACGGCTACGCCGATGCCTCCGCCGTCTCGGCCGCCACGACGGCGGTCGTCCGGGGCAGCGAGGAGCGACCCCCGCCGCGCCCGCCGATCGGCCGCCCGGGCTCGCCGTGGTCGGATCCGCGCCAGCCAGCCAGCTGATCAGGTTGATCGTCGAGGCGCGCGGGAGGAGCTGCTGTCGGCGCCGCCCCGCGTGCCTCGGCAACGCTCAGTGCCTCAGGCGGTGAAGGCACCGTCGATGGCGATGGACGCGCCGCTGATGAAGGTGGCCTCGTCGCTGAGCAGGAACGTGGTGAGCGCGGCGACCTCGTCGGAGGTGCCGGCCCGTCCGGTCGGCTGCATCGCCAGGTAGCGCTCCGCCGCTGCCGGGGCCTGGCTGACGACGCCCTGCCAGAGCGGGGTGTCGATCAGGCCGGTGACCAGGGCGTTGACCCGCACACCGGAACGGGCCACGTCGAGTGCCGCCGAACGGGTCAGGCCGATGACCCCGTGCTTGGACGCGTTGTAGGCGACCTGCGTCGCGTCGCCCTTGACGCCGGAGACGGAGGCGTTGTTGACGATCGCGCCACCGCCGGAGGCGATGATCGCCGGAATCTCGTGCTTGAGGCCGTAGAAGACACTTGTCAGGTTGAGTGCGACGGACCGATGCCAGGCGTCACTGTCGGTTTCGCGGACACTGGCCATTGGGCCGCCGCCGGCGTTGTTGAACGCGCCGTCCAGCCGGCCGAACTCGGACACCGCGGTCTCGACGAGCCGTGCCATCTCCTCCTCGACCGTCACGTCGGTCCGCACGAACAGGGCGCTACCGCCCGTGTCGCGGATCTGCGCGGCCACCTCCTCGCCCCGGTCCCTGTCCCGGGCGCCGATGACGACACGCGCCCCCTCCGTGGCCGCCCGCTGCGCGAACGCCAGGCCCATGCCCTGCGTGCCGCCGGTGACGACAAGCACCTTCGAATCCAACCGTCCAGACATCTCGTCTCACATTCACTCGACTGGCAAGCCGCTGCGCGGCGGGGCCGAAGATCCACAGGGAGCGCCGGGAGCGTGGAGTCTCGCCGGACGGTCCGCAGGGCTTCGCGAGGCTGAACGCTAGCCTTTTCTGGAACGATCGACAAAGTAATGGTGTTCACAGCGACCAGGATGACACCCAAGCTGAGCTGGGCATGAGCCCGCAATGCTCCCAACCCGCATCGTTCATGGCGGTCACGGGGCAAACAATCTGGGACGATCGTTCCACAACACCCCAGCTTCGACCGCACACCGGTGCGGGAGCTTTCACGCCTGCCGGTGGACGCGGTGACCGAGGACACGATGCACCGAATCCGCTGAGATAGTGGAATCAGATGTGTGAGCAGAACAGGCACCGGCGAGTGACGTTGTGAGGTCCACTCTCTCGAGCCGCGATCCGGGCTCCTCCGGCGCGGGCACCACCCCCGCGACTGGTGAGCCGACCCGGGTGACGGCCGCCCATCGGCAGCGCTGGGCGGTGGACACCATGGCTGTCGCACCCGACGATCAGGTGCTGGAGATCGGCTGCGGTCGGGGCGCGGCCGTCTTCATGGTCGCCAGCCGACTCACGACCGGTCGGATCGTCGCCATCGACCGGGCCGCGACGATGGTGCGGCTCGCGACCCAACGCAACCTGAGCCACATCAGCGCCGGCAGGGCCGAGATCCGCTGTGCCGGGTTCGAGTCGGCCGACCTCCCGGTCGGCCGCTTCACCACGATCTTCGCGGTGAACGTCAGCCTCTTCTGGCTGGGCGACGCGACGCAGCAGATCGCTCGGATGCGTGGCCTGCTGGCACCGGGAGGCCGGCTCCACGTGTTCGGCGAGCGACCCACCGCCGCACACGCCACCGCGAACCTCACCGCGACCCAACTGCTGCTCGAGTCCCACGGTTTCGCCACCACCACATCGAGCGCCACGCGTGGTCAGCGCCAGGTGCTGACCTGCGTCACCGGCACGCCGATCCGGTGAGCGCGGGCTGATCGCCGCGCCAACACGAGCCGGGGGGGGGGGGGGGGGGCCCCCCCCCCCCCCCCCCCGGGGGGGGGGGGGGGTTGCGGGGGGGGGGGGGGGGGGGGGGAGGGGACCACCCCCCGCGGGCGGGGGGGGGGGAGT
>NZ_JBICTZ010000023.1:0-12875 GCF_043197875.1 Micromonospora sp. NPDC048935
CAACAAAAAATTAGTTGAACAGCTATCCCGACAACAAACAAATGTTGCCAAAGGAATCCCAACCAACCAGACACAAAGCCTGGCCAGTCCGGGGTGTAAATCATAATTGGCACTGGCTTTACAAGCACCCTGTTGAGTTCTCAAAGAACAACCACACACCGACTCAAAGCCCCACCTCAATGGAACCCCAACCCGGGGCTTTTCCGTTCTGCGCTCCCGGCGCTTTCAGCGCCAGGCACTTTTACTACGTTACCCGCTCGTTTCCGCCGTGTCAAACCGGTGTTTCGCGGTTCGTCATGCTTCATCCGGTAATGCGGGCACCATGTCTCGACCGGCTTGCGCCGCCCTCGTCACGGATTTCGGCAGGCCGGCCGTCGCGATTTCCCGCGACCCGCCCGGTGCCCTGCCGGTTGGTAACCATACCCGGTCGGTTTCGCCGCACCAAATCCGCCTCGCGGCGTTTCTGGTGGCACCGCCCGGTCCGGGATCCGGTGGGCATGCCCGCCCGACCCCGAGGCCATTGGCCTGCGCTCCGGCCGTTTCAGGCTTTCGCCTGTTTCGTCCGTTCCGCGCTGACAGAGAGAAAGTTACGCGTCCGGCGGGATGATCGTCAAATCGGCCGGACGCGTCCCCCGTCACATCGTCGACGCCGAGCTATTCGCCCAGCTCAACGCCCGCGAACGAGCGCTTGCCGCGACGCAGCACCAGGTATCGCCCGTGCAGCAGGTCGGTCGCCGACACCCCGGCGTCCACCTCGGTCACCCGGTTGTTGTTGACGTAGGCGCCGCCCTCGGCGATCACCCGACGCGCCTCCTTGAGGCCACTGACGAGCCCGGAATCCCGCAACAGCCCCGCCACATCCGGCAACTCGCCGGTGAGACGCACCAGGCCGGCCTCGGTCAACGCCGCGCGCAGTGTCTCCGGGGCCAACTCCTCCAGCGACCCGCGGCCGAAGAGGGCCTGACTGGCGGCGATCGCCTGTCGGGTCTCCTCGGCGCCGTGCACCAGGGTGGTCAGCTCCTCGGCGAGCGCCCGTTGCGCCAGGCGGGCAGCCGGCCGCTCGGCCGTCGCCTTCGCCAGCTCCTCCAACTCGTCGCGGGTACGGAAGCTGAAGTAGCGCAGGTAGCGGTCGACCTCCTGGTCCTCGACGTTGAGCCAGAACTGGTAGAACGCGTACGGGCTGGTCATCGCGGGGTCGAGCCAGACGGCACCGCCCTCGCTCTTGCCGAACTTCGTGCCGTCGGACTTGGTGACCAGCGGCGTGGTGAACGCCTGCACCGGCCCCGCGCCACGTCGACGGACGTAGTCGACGCCGGCGGTGATGTTGCCCCACTGGTCGGAGCCACCGAACTGGAGCTGACAGCCGTGCCGGCGGTGCAGCTCGAAGAAGTCGTTGCCCTGGAGCAGTTGGTAGCTGAACTCGGTGAAGCTGATGCCGGTCTCCAGCCGGGCCCGCACCACCTCCCGCGCGAGCATCTTGTTGACCGGGAAGTGCTTGCCCACGTCGCGCAGGAACTCGACGATCGACATCTCGCCGGTCCAGTCCAGGTTGTTGACCAGCTGCGCCGCGTTGTCCCCCGTGTACGACACGAAGGGCGCGAGCTGGTCGCGGATGCGCTCGACCCAGCCGGCGATCACCTCGGGCGGGTTGAGCGTGCGTTCGGCGCTCTCCTTCGGGTCACCGATCTGCCCGGTCGCCCCACCCACCAGCAGCAGCGGGCGATGGCCGGCGAGTTGCAGCCGGCGGGCCATGAGGACCTGCATGAGGTTGCCGACGTGCAGGCTCGGGGCGGTGGGGTCGAAGCCCACGTAATAGGTGGCGGCGCTCCCACCGTCGAGCAGCTCACGCAGCTCGTCGAGGCCTGTCGAGTCCTGGATGAGGCCACGCCAGAGCAGGTCGTCGGTCAGGGAGTCCCGCCCGGACGGCGGGGGGCTGCTGTCGGTCACGGTCACCGATTCTCCCCCATCGCCGGCACCGACCCGTACCGGGTTTGCCGCAACGCCCCCCGGTTAGGCTTGCCCCCCGTTGATCGAGGAGGGGTTTCACCGTGGAGATGCCGGATCCGACGGGTGGTTTCGTCGCCCTGCTCGGCCTGAAGTTCGAGGAGGCGACCGCCGACCGGGTGGTCATCAGCTGGCAGGTCCGACCGGAGCTGCACCAGCCGTTCGGCATCCAGCACGGCGGGGTGTACTGCTCGGTGGTGGAGACCGCCGCCAGCGTCGGCGGCTCCCTCTGGCTGGCCGACCGGGGCACGGTGGTCGGGGTGTCGAACCAGACCGATTTCCTGCGGGCCGTGCGGGAGGGCGAGTTGACCGCGGTCGGCACGCCGGTGCACCGGGGCCGCAGCCAGCAGCTCTGGCAGGTGGAGATCACCGATGCCGACGAGCGGCTGGTCGCGCGTGGTCAGGTCCGACTGCAGAACCTCTCGCGCGACTGAGCGGCGGCACCCGGGCCGTTCAGCTCCGGGCCTCGTCCAGCACCGGCTCCGCGGTCGGCTCGGCGTCCGGGTCGGTGTCATCGGGTACGCGGCTGACGCGTACCTCGGTGATCGCCCGGTGGTCGATGCCGGCGACCACCAGGACCCAGCCGTCCAGGGTGACGTCCTCCCCCGCCACGGTGGGGATGTGCCCGAGTCGGGCCAGCACCAACCCGGCGACTGTGGTGTAGTCGCCGTCCGGGCGTGAGGGCAGCTCGACGCCGATGTCCGGAAGGTCGTGCACCGGGAAGGTGCCGGGCAGCAGCAGCGCGCCGTCGGGGTCGCGGCGCACCGAGCGGACGTCCCGGTCGGTCTCGTCGTAGATCTCACCGACGATCTCCTCCAGGATGTCCTCCAGGGTCACGATGCCGTCGACGGCGCCGCGCTCGTCCACGACGAGCGCGATGTGCTGGCGTTCGGCCTTGAACTGGCGCAGCGCGTCCACCACCGGCAGCGAGTCGGGCAGCAGCATCGGGGGGCGGGCGATCTCGTCGACCGGGCGGTCGTCGGGCACCCCCACCAGGTCGCGCAGGTGGATCACCCCGGCGGTGTCGTCCAGGCCGCCGTGGCGCACGACCGGCGCCCGGGAGTGCCCGGTGGCGGCCAGCACGAGCCGCGCGGCCTCCGCGGTGGTCCCGCTGTCGAGCGTGAAGACCTGCAACCGGGGTACGAGGACGGCCCGCAACCGCCGGTCGGCGATCTCCACCGCCCCGGCGATGATGGTGCGCTGTTCCTTGGTGAAGCCGTGGTTGCCGGCGACGATGTCGCGCAGCTCGTCCGGGCCGATCTCCTCCGGCTGGTGTTTCGGGTTGAGGCCGACCAGTCGGACGACCACGTCGCTGGTGGCGCCGAGCGCCCAGACGGCCGGGCGGGTGAACGTGGCGAGCAGGTCGAGTGGGCGGGCCACCAGCAGCGCCCACCGCTCGGCGGACTGCATGGCGATCCGCTTGGGGGCCAGCTCGCCGAAGACCAGGGTGACGAAGGTCAGCGCGAGGGTGACCACCACGATGGCCACCGTCTCGGCGGCGTTCCCGAACACCCCGAGCAGCGGCACGAGGGGCTTGGCCAGCGACACCGCCGCGGCGGCGGAGGCCAGGAAGCCGGCGAGGGTGATGCCGATCTGGATGGTGGCCAGGAAGCGGTTCGGGTCCTTGGCGAGGCGGGCCAGCACCCGGCCGGCCCTGCTGGTGCGCTCCAACCGCTGGATCTGGCTGTCCCGCAGTGACACCAACGCCATCTCGCTGCCGGCGAAGAGCGCGTTGATCACGACCAGGATCCCGACCAGGGCCAGTTGGCTCCCGTAGCTCTGCACGCCCGGTTCGCTCCCTCTGCGGTGGTGGCACCGGCCAGTACGCGCGGCGCCCGCCGGTCGGCGAGCCCGCCCGGCGTAGGCGTGTGATTGCCCCGTCCGGTGCCCGCCGAATCCTGCCCGGCCGACGCTACGCCGGCTCGGGCGAAGGCGACGCTACGCCGGCTCGGGCGTCGGTGACGTAGCGCCGGATCGGGCGTCGGTGACGCTACGCCGGATCGGCGGCCGGGGTCGCCGGCAGATCCAGGACGTACGAGTCGCCCTCCGGGCGGAAGCCGAGCCGGTGGTAGTACGGGGCGACCATCCGGGGTGGGCTGACCACCCGGCGGAAGCCCCGTTCGGTGAACAGGTGGCTGCGTCGGTAGACGAACTCGCCCGGGGTGAAGTCACGGAACCTGGGGGTCACGTAGTCCAGGTCGATCTGGGCGACGCCGCTCGCCTCGGCGTGCGACAGCACCACACCCACCACCTCGTCGGCGGTGACCACGAGGAAGGCGGATCGCCCGGAGGCGTCCGGGTCCCACCGGAAGCCGGGGTTGAACCGGGCGATGTCGGCGGCGTGCACCCGCAGCGTGTGCGCGAGGAACTCATCGCCGACGCCGACCTCCACCACCTGGTAGGTCTGCTCGTCGTGCCGGGTGGCGAGCATCCCCCGCAGGTACCAGATGTTGATCGCCGCGAGCACGACGTTGAGCCCGACCATGGGCCAGACCTCGATGGCGGCGTTGTAGCCGATCAGCACGACGCTGCCGACGAGGTTGAGCGCGCGCAGCCGCAGGACGCGCGACTGCAGCAGCGACCAGACCAACACCGCGGAGCCGGCCCAGCCGACGAGATCCAACCAGTTCACCCCGCGAGACTAGTGCCCGCCCAGGTCAGGGGCATCGGCGGGCAGCTCCAGCAGCCACTCCTCGACGTCCTCGCCGCGACCGTTGGCGTACCCCGAGTCCTCACCGACCACCACGAACCCGCACTTGCGCAGCACCGCGAGGGACGCGGCGTTGTCCTTGGCGGCGCGGGCGTGCACCGGCCGGGGCACCTCGCGCAGCAGGGCGGCCAGGGCCGCGGTGGCGTGCCCCCGGCCCCAGCGTTGCGGGTCGATCCAGTAGCTGACCTCGGTCTGGCCCTCGACGGGGAAGGCGCTCACGTAGCCGACCACCTCGCCGTCGACCTCGACGGTGCGGACCCGGTTGGCCGGGTTGGTGAGCACCCGGGCCCAGTGCTGGGCGAACTCCCGACGGTCGGACGGGTCCCTGGGGCCGAAGGCGGCCATCCGGTTGGCCTCCGGATCCTGCTGGTGCAGGAAGAACTCGACGAGGTCGTCCTCCAGGACCGGGCGCAGCCGCAGGTCAGCAGTCATCGGCCGAGGGTACGCGGCGGGTGGGACAGCACCGAGCCGGGCTGGCCGACCGGGCGGCGCGGTTGCCCACGGCCGCCACCGCGACGCGAGCGGAAATCGATCATGCCGCACTGAAGCGCTTGCTCCTCACGCGGCGTCAGGTCACATAGTTGGCGGCGTGGAGGAGCACCTGACCGTGGGGCGTGTGGCGGAGTTGGCCGGCGTCAGTGTCCGCACACTGCATCACTATGACGAGGTCGGCCTCCTGGAGCCGTCCACGCGGACCGCGGCTGGGCACCGGGCCTACTCCGCGGACGACGTGAAGCGACTCCGGGAGGTGCTCGCCTACCGGCGGCTCGGCTTTGGATTGCGGGAGATCGCGGATCTGGTTGACGATCCCGCCACCGACGCGGTCGCGCACCTGTGTCGGCTGCGCGGCCTGCTGATGGACCAGCGCGACCGCGCTGCTGCCATGGTGACGGCCATAGACAGGGAACTGGAGGCACGAGCGATGGGGATCAGGACGACGCCAGAGGAGCAACTGGAGGTGTTCGGCCCGCAGTTGTACGACGCCATCGGATCCGCCTACCCAGCGACGCGGCGCACCGAGCCACGGATCGCCGCGCGCATCTGGGATGCGCTGGGGGACGCACGGACGGTACTGAACGTCGGGGCCGGCACCGGCTCCTACGAACCCCCCGACCGTGACGTCACGGCGGTGGAACCGTCGGCGGTCATGCGGGCGCTGCGTCCCCCTGGTGCGGCGCCGTGCGTGGCCGCCGCTGCGGAGAGTCTGCCGTTCGAGGACCAGTCCTTCGACGCCGCGATGGCGGTCAGCACCGTCCATCACTGGCCGGACCCCGTCGCCGGACTGCGTGAGATGAAGCGTGTGGCCCGTCGCGTGGTGGTGTTCACGTACGACGCCGACGACACCGGCTGGCGTCAGCGGTTTTGGCTCACCCGCGACTATCTGCCCGAGTTCGCAGACCTCCTCGTCGGCTGGCCGTCCCTGGCCGACCTGACCCGCGCGATCGGAGGACGCGCGGAACCGGTGCTCGTTCCGTGGGACTGCGACGACGGCTTCTTCGAGGCACACTGGCGCCGGCCTGAGGCGTACCTGGACGAACATGTCCGCCGCGCGGTTTCGGTATGGACCAGAGTCGGACCGCAGGCTGAGCAACGGGCGGTCAGCACACTTCGCGAAGACCTCTCCTCGGGCCGGTGGGCCGAGCGCAACCGCGATCTCGTCGCCCTCGACACGGCAGAGCTCGGCCTCCGCCTGCTCGTTGCCTGATCCGGTGTGCGCGAGAACCCCGCTGAGGGCAACGGGTCGCTTCGGCGCTGGCACGTCACCAGATTCCGTACGCGACAGTTACCCGTTTCAGCGAACCGCCCATCCAGCGCGTGCCAACCAGCGCGTAATCGCAACTGATCGAACAGGCGGCGATTGCAGCAAGATGACTCTGAGGCAACGGACCGACCCGGGGAGTGCCGATGAACCGACAGGTCGTGGTGGGCGTGGACGGTTCACCGTCCAGTCTCGTCGCCGCGGAGCACGCGGCCCGCGCCGCACTGCTGCGGTCCCGGCCGCTCCTGCTGCTGCACGGCTACCTGCACCCGCTCGGCTACGGCGTGTCGCTCAATCCGTACGACATCGGGGTGCCGGCGCCCCCCGAGGAGGCGCAGCGGATGTTGGAGACCACGGCGGCCGACCTGACCGACCGGTGGCCCGGCCTGGTCGTCGACGTGCGCCAGGTTGCCGGCGGCCCCGGGATCACGCTTGTCGAGGAGTCCCGCCAGGCCGAGTTGGTCGTGGTGGGCAGTCGAGGGCTGGGCGGGTTCGCCGGGCTGCTGCTCGGCTCGGTCGGCACGCAGGTCGCCGCGCACGCGCACTGCCCGGTGCTGGTGGTCCGCCCGGACGAGGAGCCGATCCCGGTGGACGCCCCGGTGCTGGTCGGGGTCGACGGCTCCGAGTCGGCCCGGCTGGCCACGGAGTACGGCGCGGACGAGGCGGCGCGACGGGACGTGCCGCTGGTGCTGGTGCACGTCGACCCGCCGGCGGCGGACCGGGCGGCGCTGGAGGAGATTGGGGAGTCGCAGGCCGCGTACCGGGCCGAGGCGGTACGGCTGCTGGCCGACGCGTCCGCCGGCGTGCGCGCCGGGCACCCCGACCTGGTGGTGCGGGAGCATCCGGTGCGGGCGGCCGGCGCGGCCCAGGGGCTCATCGAGGCCAGCGGCACGGGGTCACTGCTGGTCGTGGGCACCCGGGGCCGGGCCGGGTTCGCGGGTCTGCTGCTCGGCTCGGTCAGCCAGGCGGCGATCCAGCACGCGCGTTGCCCGGTGCTGGTCGCCCACCCGGTCAGCTGACCGGCGTGCCGTCGCCTCGGTCGAGCAGGTGCAGGAAGTCGGTGGTGAGGGCGAACGGGTCGGCGGGGCCGCTGGCCGGCGGCCGGCGCTCCACCTGGTCGGCCAGCTCACCGGCCGCGCGTCGGATCCGGCCGCGCAACGCGCCGTCGGCCGTGCCGTCCGACCAGTCCTCCGGGGCGGCGAAGAGCGCGGTCGGGACGACCACCGCCCGGAGGTACGCGAACATCGGGCGGACGGCGTGCTCCAGTGCCAACGAGTGCCGCGCGGTGCCGCCGGTGGCCCCGATCAGCACCGGCCGGTCGACGAGCGACGCGGAATCCAACACGTCGAAGAACGACTTGAACAGCCCGTTGTACGAGGCACTGAAGATCGGGGTGACGGCGATGAGCCCGTCCGCTCCGGTCACCGTGTCGACGACCTCGCGCAGCGCCGCAGGCGGGAACCCGGTGAGCATGTTGTTCACCACGTCGTGGGCGTACTCCCGCAGGTCGACGACGTGCAGCTCCACCTCGGAACCGCGCCGGACCAACTCGTCGCGGGTGGCCGCGGCGAGCTGGTCGGCGAGCAGCCGGGTCGACGAGGGCTGACTCAGCCCCGCCGAGACCACGGCCAGGGAGCGGCGGGTCATCGGGTCGCCCCCTCCGGAGCCTTGCCCGTCACGTCGTCGACGGCGTGCACGGTGCTGTCCTTGCCGCCGCCCGCGGCGGCGACCAGGGAGGCATGGGTCGGCGCGGCCGGCACGTGCGCGGGCCGCAGCGACTCGAACTCCTTGCGCAGCACCGGCACGACCTCCTCGCCGAGCAGGTCCAGCTGCTCCAGCACGGTCTTCAGCGGCAGACCCGCGTGGTCCATCAGGAACAACTGCCGCTGGTAGTCGCCGACGTACTCGCGGAAGCCCAGCGTGCGGTCGATGACCTGCTGTGGGCTGCCCACGGTGAGCGGCGTCTCCCGGGTGAACTCCTCCAGCGACGGCCCGTGCCCGTAGACCGGGGCGTTGTCGAAGTACGGCCGGAACTCCCGGACCGCGTCCTGCGAGTTGCGCCGCATGAACACCTGCCCGCCGAGGCCGACGATGGCCTGGTCGGCGGTGCCGTGGCCGTAGTGCGCGTACCGCTGGCGGTAGAGCCCGACCATCCGCTGGGTGTGCTCCTTGGGCCAGAAGATGTGGTTGGCGAAGAAGCCGTCGCCGTAGTAGGCGGCCTGCTCGGCGATCTCCGGGCTGCGGATCGAGCCGTGCCAGACGAACGGCGGCACCCCGTCGAGCGGGCGCGGCGTCGAGGTGAACGACTGCAACGGGGTGCGGTGCTTGCCCTTCCAGTCGACCACGTCCTCGCGCCACAGCCGGTGCAGCAGGTCGTAGTTCTCGATCGCGAGGGGGATGCCGGCGCGGATGTCCTTGCCGAACCACGGGTAGACCGGGCCGGTGTTGCCGCGGCCCATCATCAGGTCCACCCGGCCGTCGGACAGGTGCTGGAGCATCGCGTAGTCCTCGGCGATCTTCACCGGGTCGTTCGTGGTGATCAGCGTGGTCGCGGTGGACAGCAGCAGCCGCTCGGTGCGGGCCGCGATGTGGCCGAGCATGGTGGTCGGTGACGACGGCACGAACGGCGGGTTGTGGTGCTCACCGGTGGCGAAGACGTCCAGGCCGACCTCCTCGGCCTTCAACGCGATCGCGACCATCGCCTTGATCCGCTCATGCTCGGTCGGCTCCCGACCGGTGGTCGGATCGACGGTGACGTCGCCGACGGTGAAGATCCCGAACTGCATGACCAGCTCCTCGCGTGTCAACCGGGTGCCGCCGTGGTACCCGGACGCAGCTCTCAACTTATTTGACGACGCAACTATTCCGTCGGCGGCACGGCTCGGGGTGGCACGGGTCACGCCCGATAACGGACATGGGTGCCATTGACGGGCCCTGCCGCCGGCTCAGCCGCCGGCCACCGAGGGGAGCACCCGCACCTCGGCGCCCTCGTCGACAGGTGTGGCCAGCCCGCCGGAATGGCGGCAGTCCGCACCATCGACGTAGACGTTGACGTAGCGGCGCAACTCGCCGCGTTCGTCGCGGATGCGCCGGGCCAGTCGCGGATGCGCGACGGCCACCTCGTCGAGGACCGCCCGCAGCGTCCCGGCGGCGGTGACGCTGAGCCGACTGGCACCGCCGGCCTCGCCGCGCAGCGGGCCGGGCAACAGCACGGTGACCACGCTCAGACCGCCGCGGCCCGAACGCAGAGCACGTCCGGCAGGTGTGCCGCGACCAGGGACCAGGAGTCGCCCTCGTCGCGGCTGGCGAAGACCGAGCCGGAGCGGGTGCCGAAGTAGACACCGGCGGGGGTCAAGTCGTCGGTGCACATCGCGTCGCGCAACACCGCCGGATAGAACGGCCCCTCGGGCAGCCCCACCGACACCGGCTCCCACTTGCCACCGGCGTCGACGGAGCGGAACACCCGGCAGCGGTGGTCGGTCGGGAACCGCTCGCCGTCGGCCACCAGCGGGAAGGTCCACACCGTGCCGCCCCGCCCCGGGTGGGTCACCATCGGGAAGCCGAAGTCGCTGGGCAGCCCGTCGGCGATCGAGGACCAGGTGCGGCCGTCGTCGTCGGAACGGTAGACGCCGTGGTGGTTCTGCGCGTACAGCCGCTCGGGGTTGGCGCCGTCCCGGGCGACCTTGTGCACGCACTGGCCGAACTCCGGCCACTCGTCGGGCATGTGGGTGGCGCGGATGCCGGTGTTGCCCGGCGTCCAGCTCGCGCCGGCGTCCTCCGAACGGTAGACGCCGCCGGTGGACATGGCGACGAGCAGCCGGGCCGGGTCACGCGGGTGCGGCAGCACGGTGTGCACGGCCTGGCCGCCGAAGCCGGCCTCCCACCGCGGGCGGTGCGGGTGGTCCCAGAGGGAGCGGACCAGCTCGAAGCTGCGGCCACCGTCGGTGGACGTGAACAGCGCGGACGGCTCGGTGCCGGCCCAGACGACGTCCGGCTGGTCGGGGCCGGCCGGCATCAACTGCCAGACCCGCTCAAGGGAGACCTCGGTGTCGGCCGGGAACGCGACAGGCGCCTGGTCGGGCTCGTCCCAGGAGGCGCCGAGGTCGTCGCTTGTGGCGACGCTGGGCCCGAAGTGTGAGCTGGTCATCCCGGCGAGCAGCCGGGGGGTGGCAGGGCGGGTGTCGACCGCGACCGCGTAGACGCCGGTCATCGGGAAGTGCGGGCCGGTGATCTCCCAACTTCGCCGGTCGTCGGCGCTGGTGGCAAGAAACAAACCCTTGGCCGTGCCGATCGCGAGCAGTGTCGCCATCACGTCCTCCGAACCGTCGGTGAGCAGGTCAGGGTGATTATGGCCACACCCCCCGACACGTTCGCGGGACGCTCGCCCGGAGGATCAGCGCCGGGTGCGGGGCACGTGTCGGCGGTACGCGCTCACCGTCGGGTCGCCGTCGAGCCAGAACCGCCACGGCAGGTCATGCGCGCCGGTCACGCCGACCCGCGGTCCGGCGACTACCGTCTCCGGCGGCACCGGCCGCGTCGGCGGGCGCAATCGGACCGGCCCATCACCGAGCAGGTACGCCCCGTACGCCTCGCGGTCGATGCCGAGCGTGGCGCAGAGTCGGGCCGGCCCACGGGCCAGGTCCACGTCCCGGCGCACGGCCGGGCGGCGGTCCCGCGCCGCGGCCAGGCCGTCGACGACCTCCCCGGCCCGCAACAGGACGGCGGAGGCCGCCCCCTCGACGCCGGTGACCACGTTCATGCACCAGTGCATCCCGTATGTGAAGTAGACGTACGCGTGCCCGGCCGGCCCGAACATCACCGCGTTGCGCGGGGTGGGGCCCCGGTGGGCGTGCGAGGCGGGATCGCCGCCACTTCCCGCGTACGCCTCGACCTCGGTGATCCGGACGGTCACGTCGCCCGCGTGCAGCTCGCAGCCCAGGAGCCCACGCGCGGCCGGCAGGAGCGGGCCGGCCAGCAGGTCCGCCAGCGCGGCCGGGTCGGTGTCGGTGGTGCGGTCACCGGAGGGCAGGGCCATGTCCCCGACGGTACCCATCTCGTCGCCCCGGCACCCGTCGGGCACCGCGGTATTTGAACATTGTGTTGACAATGCTGCGTTGAGAGTGTGTGCTCGGGCCATGACGACGAACGACCCGTTCACCGCGCCACACCCGGCCCACGCCCGCGCCCACCGCACCCACGAGGCGCTCCAGCGCATCAGCGATCGGCACGCCGGCACCGGCACCCAGCGGGGGCGCTGGGCCCACCCGTACGTGCTGGACCCGTGGGAGGCGGTCGCCCTGGTCACCGCGCTGGCCGCCGGTGGGGCCGAGCGGGAGCCGGCCGAGGAGCCGATCGACGCCGCCGACCTCACCGCCGCGCTGACCCTGCTGCCGCACGTGCGCGCCGAGTTGGACGCCCTGGAGGCCGGGCTGTTGACGCTGGCCCGCGACCGGGGGCTGACCTGGCAGGCCATCGCGTACGGGCTGGGGCTGGGCAGCGCGCAGGCAGCCCGGCAGCGCTACGAGCGGGTCGCCGCCCGCTCGGCCGAACAGAGCGCCTGACGGCCGCGCTGGATCGCGCTCGATCCAGGATGTCAACGCCGTTGCGTTAGGCGGAATGACTGTTCGTCAACGGGCACTGCCTCGTCGATCATGGAGTTGTGCCGGACGGCAAAGCGCCCGGAGAACACCACACCAGGCACCCCAGGCCATGATCGCCGCGCCTGCATCGCGCTCTTGCACTTTCTGCCCCGACATCAGGGGACATCACAGCACAAATAGGCGACAGAAAGTGCAAGATCGGCGCCACGGCGGGGCGGGCACGGCGGGGCGGACTCAGATCGGGGCGGGGCCAGAGCCGGGCGGGCCGACCGGGATCGGCACGGCGCGCGTGCGACGGCGATTCGGCGGGCACACTGTGCGCACGACGAGGAGGCACCCATGGAGCGCGCGGAGATGCTGGCGTACTGCCTGGCCAAGCCGGGAACGTGGCTGGACCGGCCGTGGGAGGGTGACGAGGTGGTGAAGGTCGGCAGCCGGATCTTCGCGTTCCTCGGCAGCGACGAGGGCAAGCCGACCGTCGGCATCAAGTGCGGGCCGACCCGCGAGGTGGCCGACGAGTGGCTGCACCGGCACCCCGACGACGCCCGGGTGATGGCCTACATCGGTCGGTCCGGGTGGAACACGCTGCGCCTCGACGGCGGCATCGACGACGAGGAGCTGACCGAGGCGGTCGACGCGTCGTACGACATGGTGGTGGCCAAGCTCCCGAAGCGGGAGCGCCCGACGGCCTGAACCGGCCGTGGGGGGGGGGGGGGGCGGCGCCGGCGCCCCCCCCCCCCCCCCCGGCCGCCCCCCCCCCCCGGGCCCCCCCCCCCCGGCGGGGCCGCGGGCGCCGGCGGGG
>NZ_JBICTZ010000024.1:0-12778 GCF_043197875.1 Micromonospora sp. NPDC048935
GACAACCGCTCCAACAACAACACCCCCACACCCTCCGCCCAACCCGTCCCATCCGCAGCCGCCGAAAACGCCTTACACCGACCATCAACCGCCAAGCCCCCCTGACGACTGAACTCGACGAACAACCCGGGCGAGGACATGACCGTCACGCCACCGGCGAGTGCCAATTCGCACTCACCCCGCCGCAACGACTGCACCGCCAGATGCAACGCCACCAACGACGACGAACACGCCGTATCCACAGTCACCGCAGGACCCTCAAAACCAAACGTGTACGCCACCCGCCCGGAGGCGACACTCGCGCTGCTTCCGGTCAGCAGGTGCCCCGCGAGATCGCCGTTCGCCTCGTGCAGGCGCGGGCCGTACTCCTGGGTCATCGCCCCGACGAAGACACCGGTCCGGCTGCCCCGCAGCACGTCGGGATCGATACCCGCGCGCTCCAACACCTCCCACGACGTCTCCAACAGCAGCCGCTGCTGCGGGTCCATCGCCAACGCCTCGCGCGGCGCGATCCCGAAGAACCCGGCGTCGAACATCGCCGCGTCCTCAAGGAAGCCGCCGCGCCGCGGAAAGTCGTCCTCGGACCGCGTCTCCCATCCACGATCCGTGGGAAACCCGGAAACGGCATCCCCGCCCGAGGCCACCAGCCGCCACAGGTCCTCGGGACTCGAGATCCCACCCGGGTAACGGCATCCCATGGCCACGATCGCCACCGGCTCGTCCAGCGCCACCGCGGTACGCGGCTGTTCGTGCACCTCCGCCGCGCCCAGCAGTTCGGCGCGCAGGAACCGGGCCACCGCCGCCGGTGTCGGATGGTCGAACAGCAGGGTCGCCGGAAGGCTCAGCCCGGTGGCGACGCCGAGCCGGTTGCGTAGTTCGACAGCGGTCTGGGAGTCGAAGCCGAGATCCTTGAAGGTGAGCCGGGGCTCGACCTGGTCGGGCCCGTCGTGGCCGAGCAGCGCGGCGATCTGGGACCGGACCGACCCGAGCAGCACCCGATCCCGGTCAGCGTCCTTCGCGGCGGCCAGGCGCCGCACGAACAGGGCCTCCTCGGCGTCTGCCGCCGCGGCGACACGGGAGCCGGGGGCCACCGGCCCGCGCTGCCGCTGCTCGCCCAGGTCGTCCAGCCAGTGCCGCTGGCGCTGGAACGAATAGCGGGGCAGATCCACGGTCGCGGCCGCCGACCCGGAGAACACGCTCGCCCAGTCGACCTCCACCCCGTGGACGTGCGCCTCGGCGAGCGAGGTCAGAAAGCGGGAGAGGTCTCCTTCGCCGCGGCGCAGCGTCCCCAACGCGGCCGCCTCGGCACCCGCGTCCTCGATCACCTCCTGGACCGCTCCGGTAACCACCGGATGGGGGCTCACCTCGATGAACGTGCCGTGCCCATCGGCGAGCAGCGCGCGGATCGCCTCGTCGAACCGGACGGTCTGCCGCAGGTTGCGGTACCAGTAGCCGCCGTCCATGCCCTCGGTGTCCAGCCGCCCGCCGGTGACCGTGGAGTAGAAGGCGATGCGCGAGGCACGCGGTGCGACAGGTGCCAAATCGCGCGACAGCACGTCGCGGATCGCCTCCACCTGGGCTCCGTGCGAGGCGTAGTCGACAGCGACCCGTCGGGCCCGGACACCGTCGGCGGCGCAGGTGGCGAGCAGTGCCTCGATCGCGTCGGTGTCGCCGGAGACGACTGTGGCGCGCGGACCGTTGACCGCCGCGACCGCGAGCCGGCCATCCCAGGGCTGCACCATTCGCGTCACCTGCTCGGCGGGCAGCGACACCGACATCATGCCGCCGCGCCCCGACAGGACCGCCAACGCCCTGCTGCGCAGACCCACGATGCGCGCGGCGTCCTCCAGGGACAGCGCACCCGCCACGTGGGCGGCTGCTATCTCACCCTGCGAGTGGCCCACCACCGCCGCCGGCTCGACCCCGTGGGAGCGCCAGAGCGCGGCCAACGCGACCATCACGGAGAACAGGGCGGGCTGGACGACGTCGACACGCTCCAGCGGCGGCGAGCCCGGCGCCCCTCGCAGAACGTCGATCAGCGACCAGCCGGTGAACGGTTCGAGGGCGTCGGCGCATTCACGCAGCTTGTCGGCGAAGACCGGGGACTCGTCCAGGAGGGCCGCGGCCATGTCGGGCCACTGCGAGCCCTGGCCCGGAAACACGAGCACGGTCCTGGCCGCGTGCTCACCGGCGCTTCCCCGCACCAGACCGGGTGCCGCGTCGCCGTCGGCCAGAGCGCCGAGCGCGCGCAGGAAGCGCTCGCGGTCGTCCGCGACCACGACCGCGCGGTGCGCGAAGGCGGTCCGCGTGGTCGCCAGCGAGAGCCCGACATCTGCCACACCGAGGCCCGGCGCGGCGGCGACGAATTCCCTGAGTGTCGCGGCCTGCGCACGCAGGGCCCCGGCGGTACGCCCCGAGACCGGCCACGGCACGACCACCGGAGGCACCTCGTCGGCCCTCGCCGGGGCCGGGGCCGGGGCCTCGCTCAGGACGACGTGGCAGTTGGTGCCGCCCATGCCGAACGCGCTGACCCCGGCGGTCCTCGGGCCGCTGCCGCTCTCCCAGGCCGACAGCTCGGTCTGCACCCGCAGGCGCAGTTCGTCGAGCGGGATCCGCGGGTTCGGCGTGGTGAAGTTCAGGCTCGGCGGCAGCTCCGCGTGCCGCAGTGCGAGCACCGCCTTGAGCAGGCCGGCGATACCGGCCGCACCCTCCAGGTGGCCGATGTTCGTCTTGGCCGACCCGACCGGCAGCGGGTGTTCCGCGCTCCGGTCCGCACCCAGCGCGGCGCCGAGCGCCGCCGCTTCGACCGGGTCGCCCAACGGGGTGCCGGTGCCGTGCAGTTCGACGTAACCCACCTCGGACCGGGCGACCCCGGCGCGAGCCCACGCCTGCCGGATGACCTCCTCCTGCGCGGCCTGGACCGGCGTGGTGAGCGTCTGTCCGCCGCCGTCGTTGTTCACCGCGCTGCCACGGATCACCGCGTGGATCAGGTCGCCGTCCGCAAGGGCCCGCGCGAGCGGTTTGAGCACGACGAGACCGCCACCCTCCCCGCGGACGTATCCGTTGGCCCGCGCGTCGAAGGTGTGGCACCGACCGTCCGGGGACAGCCCACCGAAACCCGCCGACCGGGCCGTGCTGTCCGGACCGGTGATCAGGTTGACGCCTCCCGCGAGCGCGAGAACCGAGTCGCCCCTGCGGAGGCTCTCGCAGGCCAGGTGGACCGCGACGAGCGACGAGGACTGGCCGGTGTCCACCGTGAGGCTGGCGCCCTTGAGCCCGAGGAAGTAGGACAGGCGGTTGGCGATGATGCCGCGGTGCAGCCCGGTCATCGAGTGCTGGGCGAGCACTGCCGGGTCGTAGCGGGCGGCCAGCGTCGAGTAGTCGTCCCAGATCGCCCCGACGAACACTCCTACCGGGCGCCCGTTCAACTCGTGTGGCAGCAGCCGCGCGCCTTCCAGCGCCTCCCAGCCCAGCTCCAGGACCAGCCGTTGCTGGGGGTCCATGGCCGCGGCCTCGCGTGGCGAGATGCCGAAGAATCCCGCGTCGAAGCGGTCCACGTGCTCCAGGTAGCCGGCCCGGTGAGCGGCGACCTGCCTGTCCCGGGGCGGTTCGGTGACGGCGTCCACGCCATCGCGGAGAAGCCGCCAGAACGCCTCGGGATCGGCCGCACCCGGCAGCCGGCAGGCGAGACCGGTGATCGCGATTGCATCGTCACTCATGGCAGGAGCTCCCCCAAGGACTGGCGGTTGAACGACGGCGGGAAAGAGCGCAGGACACCCGCGGCACTGGCCGCCTGCCGCAACTCGCTCGGATGAGTTCGGCCGTCCCCGGACGGCCTACAGGGTCACCGGCAGCCCCTGGAGGCCCCTCATGATCAGGCCGGGTCGCCATCGGACCTCGTCGGGCTCGACGGCCAGCTTGAGATCGGGAAAGCGGTCGAGGACCGCGCCGATCGCGATCTCACCCTCCATCCGTGCCAGTGGTGCGCCCATGCAGTAGTGGTGGCCGTACCCGAAGGCCAGATGGGGGTTGTCAGCCCGTGTGACGTCGAACCGGTCGGGATCCGGGAAGTGCTCGGCGTCGCGGTGGGCACTGCCGAGGGAGATGAGGACGACCTCGTCCTCCTCGATGTACTCCCCGCCGATCTCCGTCGGCTCGGTACACATCCGCAGCGTGGTGTTCTGGACCGGCGACTCGAACCGCAGGATCTCCTCCACCGCCGAGGGCAGCAGGCTCCGGTCCCGGCGCAGCAGCTCCATCTGGTCCGGGTTGGCCAGAAGGTGGTAGAGCCCGTTGCCGATCAGGTTGACGGTGGTCTCGTATCCCGCCGCGAGCAGCAGGAACGTCATGGCGACCAGCTCATGCTCGGCGAGCTTGTCCCCGTCCTCGTGGACCATGATGAGCGCGGAGAGCAGGTCGTCGGTACGGGACTTGTGCTTGTCGGCGACGAGCTCCTGGACGTACTCGGAGAGGCTGGCCAGCGCCGGCGGGAACGCGTCGCCCATCAGCGGGCCCGCCGTGGCGATGTTGACCCAGCGCCGGAACTTGTCCCGGTCCTCTGCGGGCACCCCGAGGATCTCGTAGATCATCGTCATCGGCAGCGGGAGGGCGAGCTCGTCGATGAGGTCAGCCTCGCGCTTACCCTCCAGCCGCTCGACGAGGTCCGTCGTCACCTGCTGCACGCGGGGGCGCAACCGCTCGAACTGCCGTGGCGTGAAGGCCTTGGTGACCAGTCGGCGCAGCCGTGTGTGGTCGGGGGCCTCCAGGTTGAGCATGTGGTGGTGCAGTTCCTCGTTGGGGAAGAGCTCGGCCCTGTCCGCCGCGTCGAGACGCCGGATGTCCTTGGACAGGGCGGGGTTCCTGAGCGCGGAGCGGGCGTCCTCGTACCGTGAGACCAACCACGACTGTTTCCCTCCCGCTCCCGGCATCACCGGGCAGACGGGCTGGTTGTCCCGCAGCCACGCGTAGGTCGGGTACGGATCGTGCTGGAAGGCCGGGCTGCTGATGGGGGATGGTTCCTTGGCGCTCACGATCACTCCAGGAGGTAGTGGCTGCTCCAGACCGAGGTCGCTGTCGAAGGCGCCCTCGTCACGTCGTGCCTCGACCGTGCCGATCGTCGTGACGTCGCCGGAGCGCGCCACGGCGGCGGTGCGGTAGCCGTCGCGTTGCGTCATGCTGCCGACGAAGCCCGCCCGGGCACGGCGGCGAGCCCCGCGCGGCCGGAAGGATCGGTGCCGGCGGGCCACCCAGGTCGGCCGGGACCCGGCGGGCGCAGGCCCGCACCGCGCCGAACGCCCGCACGTGCCCCACCCCCTGCGGCGGGAGCGCCCCGTTCACGCGGTCACCGGCGCCGGCAGCACCGAGCGCAGCAGTGGGTCGGGGACGCCCCGCCGTCGCCATTCGCGGGGGTAGCCGAGGGATACCTCACGGAACGGAACGCCGTCGTAGGTGGTCGTGCGCGGGATGTGGAGGTGCCCGTACACGACCGTCGCGGTGCGGAACCGGCGGTGCCAGTCCGCGGTCAGCGTGGTGCCGCACCACTGGGCGAAGACCTGGAAGTGCAGCGCCGCGGTGGGTTGCCGGACCAACGGGAAGTGGTTGACCAGCACGAGAGGAATGTCCGGGTCGCAGGCCGCCAGGCGTCGCTCGGTGGCCTCGACCCGGGCCCTGCACCAGGCTTCCCGGCTCGGGTAGGGGTCGGGGTGCAGCAGGAACTCGTCGGTGCAGACGATCCCTTCGTCATAGGCGCGGCGCAGCGCCTCCTGCCGGCTGGACCCGGCAGGGCGGAAACTGTAGTCGTAGAGCAGGAACAGCGGTGCCACCGTCACCGGCCCGCCCGCGCCTCGCCACACCGCGAACGGGTCTTCCGGGGTGAGCACGCCGAGGCTGCGGCAGAGCGCGACGAGATGGTCGTACCGGGCCTGCCCACGTGCCGGCACCGGGTCCGCGGGGTGGGTCCACAGCTCGTGGTTTCCCGGCGCCCACACCACCTTTGCGAAGCGGTCGCGCAGCAGGGCCAGCGCCCATTCGATGTCGGTGGTCAACTCTCCGACGTCGCCGGCGACGATCAGCCAGTCCTGGTCGGTCTCCGGCCGCAGCTTCTCGACGATCCGCCGGTTGTCCTCGTGCGAGACATGCAGGTCGCTCACCGCGAGCAGCCGCCCCGTGGAGTGCGTCACGCGAGGGCCTCGGCTCGCAGTCGCTCCAGGATCTGGGCGACGACGGCATCCCTGCGGGCCGCGAGGTAGAAATGACCGCCGGGGTGCACGAGCAGCTCGAATCGCCCGTCGGTCGTCCCCGACCAGGCACCCGCCTGCTCCACCGTCACCCTGGGGTCCGCGTCGCCGACCATCGCGATCACGGGGCAGGTCAACGGGGGTGCCGCCGCCGGTCGGTAGGTCTCCACCGCCCTGAAGTCGGCACGCAGCGCCGGGATGATCATTTGAAGGATCTCCTGGTCCTTCAGCGGCGCCAACTCGGAGCCGTTGAGCCGCCTGAGCTCGGCGAGAAGGCCGGCGTCCCCGAGTTTGTGCACCGTCCCTCCGGAGGACAGCAGTGGGCTCCCCCGCCCGGAGGCGAAGAGCGCGGTCGGCGGACGGCCCGCCGCGCTCAGGCGCCTGGCCAACTCGAAGCCGACCACGGCGCCCATGCTGTGCCCGAAGAGCGCGAGAGGGCTGTCGTCGTCCGGATCCAGGACGCGGAACAGGGCGTCGGCCAGCGCGTCGATGGAGGTGAGTGGCGGCTCGGAGCGCCGGTCCTGGCGGCCCGGATACTGCACTGCCTGCACGTTCAGCTTTCCCGCCACTGCCGTCGCCAGCGGGAAGAAGAAGCTCGACGACCCGCCCGCGTGCGGCAGACAGAGCAGACGCGTAGCGCCCGGCGCCGGGTGGAAGCGTCGGATCCACAGCTCCCGTTCGGCCTGGTCCCTACCCGTCATCGTGACCTCTCCCCTGAATCGTCCGGCCAGCCGGGGCAATCAATGGCAGCCAGGGACGGCCTCCCCGCGGTTCGTCGTCCCGGGAAGCCCGCACATAAAGAAATCATCCATAACCAATGGGACACCTGCCGGCAATGACTTTTGTCACAGCCTGCCAAGCGCCCTGATTTTCTGAGGAGGATCAGATCAGTTTATTGGTCGCGGCAGCACTCACAATGAGTGCGCATATGGGCAGCACTCCTCCCCAACCGAGAGGAGTGAAGACGGGGGGCATCGGACCAGACTCCGACACGCGAGGCCCGCTAAAAGAATAGATCTGGTTGGACTGCCCACGATCCTGCCGCTGATCTGTGGGCCTTCATCCGTCAACTGCTGCGCAGCAGCCAGCGCAGAGGCAATTTCATCGTTTCGGGACGGAAGCCCTCGGCTGAGGCCGAGCGCCGACAAAATCCGCACGCATCACGGCGTCGAAGACACGATCGAACACACTATTCCCCCGTTGTCCCGACCAACCCGTGCGGGATGGTCGTAGATGCCATCGTCACCAACCGTCAAGCTGGCGAAATCGCGAGACTCGGCAGTGCGCCAGGCTGTCGCGGCTCCGCGCCGGTAGCAACATCATCGTGACAGAAAGGTTAGTCGCATCAGGAATAGACGGCAACCCCTACGTGACCATCCACCGGAAATGGCTTCCCACCTGGGCAGACATAGAGTTTCCCAGGCCCCGGACGATGCCGACGGCGTGTTCCCGTGGCGCGTTTCCCGCCGTCCGAGCGGTTGCCCGGAGGGGCCGTGGCGCGCGGGCCGGCGTCGCACGACGCCGGCCCGCGCATCCCTCACGGCGTCAGGCGGTGCAGGTCGCGCGGGAACGCGGTGACCTCCCGGATGTTGGCCGCGCCGACCAGTCGGGCCACGAAGCGTTCCAGCCCGATGGCGAAGCCACCGTGCGGCGGCATGCCGTGCCGGAACGCGTCGAGATAACCGGCGTACGGCTCGACCGGCTCGCCCCGGGCCGCCAGCGCGGCCAGGTAGTCGGCGTGCCGATGCAGCCGCTGCCCGCCGGTGACCAGTTCCAGACCACGAAAGAGCAGGTCAAAACCATTCGAGTACGCGGGTCGCGCCGGGTCCGGGTGGGTGTAGAACGGCCGCTTCGCCATCGGGTAGCCGGTGACGAAGAGGAAGTCGGAGCCGTGTTCGCGGCGGGCCCACTCACCCAGCGCCCGTTCGTGGGCGGGCGCGAGGTCCGGCTCGTCGGCGGGCGCTCCGGCGATCGTCAGCGCCTCGGTGAAGTGCACCGCCGGGATCTCCGCCGGCACCCGGGGCGGCGTGACGCCGAGCGTGGCCAGGGCGCCACCGGCCCGCTCGCCCACGGCGCCCAGCATCCCGGCCACCGTGTCACGCAGCACGCGCATCACGTCCCGGTGGTCGACGACGAAGCCCAGCTCGGCGTCGAGCGACGTGTACTGCGCGAGGTGCCGGACGGTGTCGTGCGGCTCGGCCCGGAAGACCGGCCCCACCTCGTAGACGCGCTCGAAGACGCCGACCATCAACTGCTTGTAGAACTGCGGCGACTGGGCCAGGTACGCGGGCCCGCCGAACCAGTCCAGCGCGAACACGTTCGCCCCGCTCTCGGTGGCGGAGCTGACCACCTTCGGGGTGTGGATCTCCACGAAGTCGTGGGAGTCGAGGGCGGCCCGGAACCCGGCGACGGCAGCCGCCGAGATCCGCAGCGCGGCCGACCGGGTCGGGTGGCGCAGGGCGGTCGGCGCGTTGTCGAGCTGGGTGGGCAGGCTCGCGGTGAGCGCCGGCCGGTACAGGTCGAACGGGGGCGGTACGGCGGGTGGCCCGAGCGGACGTACCGTCGGGTCGGTCAGCTCGACCCCGGCGGGCGCCGTGTCGTTCGCGGTCACCGTGGCGGTGACCTCGACGACCGTCTCCTCGGGAAGTTTCTCCAGCTCGGCGCGGACGGCCGGGTCGGTCACGACCACCTGGGCCAGGCCGGCGGCGTCCCGCACGATCAGGAAGGCCACCGACTTGAGCAGTCGGCGGCGGTGCACCCAGCCGGCGATCCGCACGGTCGTGCCGATCTGGGCGGGCAGGTGGTGGGACAGGGTTCGTCGCATGGCGGGCTCCTCGGTCGATCGCCACGCCGTCGCCGCCTCCGGGGGCGGCGAAAGCGTCGCATCAGCCCCAGGGAGGTGTGGGCGAGCGGGATCCTCGCGGTGCCACCACACCTTCACCCCCGCCGGAGCGGGGGCCTCGTTCGTCGCCTGATGACCGGGGCCAGCCGGGCGGGCTCTACTGGACACGGGTGACCGTGCCGTTCTTCCCGCAGCTCAGGAGGGTCTTCACGCACCGGCGCCAGACCGCCTCTCAGCACCGGCGGCTCTCTGCACTGGCGGGTCGGGGCGCTACTCGGCTCCGTCGTCGCTGTTGGCGGTGACCGTAGCACCGGATTCCGATGCGTGTGACGCCCTTTTTCGACTACCCGGTGTCCGGCGTCACAACGTTTGGAGCGTGACGCCGGTCGCCTGGCGTACATAGACACCTGCCGTCCGGCGTAGGCTCGTTTTCGTGACGATCGAGCACTCCGCGCCGACGACCGGCCAGGCAGCGCGCACCGCAACGGCGGCCCCCGAGGGGCGGCGTCTGCTGCGCATCGAGGCGCGCAACGCCGAGACGCCGATCGAGCGCAAACCGCCGTGGATCAAGGTCAAGGCCAAGATGGGTCCGGAGTACACCCAGTTGCGCGGGCTCGTCTCGCGCGAGGGGCTGCACACCGTCTGCCAGGAGGCCGGCTGCCCCAACATCTACGAGTGTTGGGAAGACCGGGAGGCCACCTTCCTCATCGGTGGCGACCAGTGCACCCGGCGCTGCGACTTCTGCCAGATCGACACCGGCAAGCCGGCCGAGTTCGACGCCGACGAGCCGCGCCGCGTGGCCGAGTCGGTGGTCGCGATGGGGCTGCGCTACGCCACCATCACCGGCGTCGCCCGTGACGACCTGCCCGACGGCGGTGCCTGGCTGTACGCCGAGACCGTCCGGCAGATCCACGCCCTGCAGCCCGGCTGCGGCGTCGAGCTGCTCATCCCGGACTTCAACGCCGTGCCCGAGCAGTTGGCCGAGGTCTTCGGCTCCCGCCCCGAGGTGCTGGCCCACAACGTGGAGACGGTGCCGCGCATCTTCAAGCGCATCCGGCCGGCGTTCCGCTACGACCGTTCCCTGGACGTGATCCGGCAGGCCCGCGCCGACGGCCTGGTCACCAAGAGCAACCTCATCCTGGGCATGGGCGAGGAACGCGCCGAGATCTCCCAGGCACTGCGCGACCTGCACGAGGCCGGCTGCGAGCTGATCACCATCACGCAGTACCTGCGGCCCACCCCCCGGCACCACCCGGTGACCCGCTGGGTCAAGCCGGAGGAGTTCGTGGAGCTGCGCGAGGAGGCCGAGGAGATCGGCTTCGCCGGCGTGATGAGCGGGCCGCTGGTGCGTTCGTCGTACCGGGCGGGCCGGCTCTACAAGCAGGCGCTCGACGCCCGCGCCGCCACGCCTGTCGTTCCCGCCGGCTGACCCCGGGTCCGATCGGTCGAAGCGGCGCGAGGGCGCGGAAAAGGAGCCTCTCGCCGCTTCTCCATATCGCACGCCGTGCGAGCCGGCTTCCCTCCTACTTTGCCGGCGGATCGATTGGCCCCGCGGTGCCTGAACGCCTTTCACCAGAAGGAACGACTAGATGGCGGCTTGTTCTCGCGCCCGCACATAGAGAAGGTGTCGGACTCAGTGGCCAACGGTCGGCCGGTTAATCGACAGCGGCACATGTGAGCGAATCATTAAGTCCACATTGCATCTATTTCGCTCTTTTTCGCACCCGAGGACAGCGCGACCGCAAGAGATCAGCTAACGTCTCCCCCGCAGCCGACCGGTGCATCCTCGAAGGCCGAGTGGAGGAATAATGGGCAAACGCGTCAACGCCGCTATTGCATTGACCAGTCTCGTAACCACAGCAGGATTAATTGGCAGACCTTCGTCAGCGATGGCCTCGGGTGGCGGCTGCATCGACTACTCCAAGAACGGCTGGAACGTCGGCGTCTGCAGCTCAGACAACGGCAGCCGAGTCTACGGTGACATCTACGTCAACGCCCGGGGCAGCCTCGGCTCCAGCTGCTACATCACGTTCTACATCAACAAGAGCGGCGGCGGCCTCGCCAGCAATGTGCGGCACGACGGTTGCTACTCGGGCCACCACTCGGCAACCAGCGCCCCCATGAGTAGCGGTTGCTATTACAACTCCTTCGAGGTCGTCGTCAACGACACCATCAAGGACAGCGGTACCAGCCCTCTGAGCTGCAAGTAACAGCATCGAAGAGACCTTCGCCGATGCAAGATTGTCGGGGAAATCGGCCGGGACAACGGTTTACCGATGTCCCGGTCCGCTAACCTGCACGGCGGGTCACCGTTCACGTTTGGGTGACCTTTTCGTAAACGCCCGCAGCAGACTCGGCAGCGCCTATTACATTGACGACCACGCCGGCGCATCACCGCGCCATCGACTACCTCCTCAACCGGAGGTAGCCACCCGATCGGGGCGGGTGCTCGTCAATGAATTGATAGCGTAACCACCTGCGGGTAAACAGGCCGCCTGGTTCCCCCGCTCCGCGGGCTGGGTCGCCACAGCAACCACCTCCCAATGCGGGATCGGCCGAACGCATGACGCAGGCGCGGAGTGCACGCTTCGACGGCCGAATGGCGATGCTGCTCGCGGCGCGCAGCCAGCCCTTCGGTCCGGGCGATCAGCGCTGACCTGCCCGCTTGACGGCGGCCGCGTGCCTGCCTCTCTGCGCGACGACCCCATCGCCGTCCCCGCATCCGTTCCGGGGGCGGGGTCGGGACGACGCCGCGCGTCGCGCACCACACAACCCAGCAACCCCGGCGAGCCGATCGTCGGGGAAGCGGTGCACCCGGACGCGGATCAACGTGGCCGGGGGGGACCACTAGACTCTGCGACATGGCAAAGCCCCAGGAGAAGGTCTCGTTCGGCCAGCGGCTGAAGCAGATCGGGATGGTGTTCCAGTTCACCGCCAAGCAGGACCGGTGGTTCGCGCCGTTGGTCGCCGCCGCGGTGCTCATCCCGCTCGCCCTCACCGTGGTCGCGGTCATCCTCTGGAGCTGGATCTGGCTGCCGATCGGCATCCTCTTCGTCCTGCTCGCGGTGCTGATCGTGCTCAACCTGCGATCCAACAAGGCGATGATGAACGCCGCCGAGGGGCAGCCCGGCGCGGCGGCGCAGATCATGGAGAACATGCGCGGCGACTGGCGGGTGACCCCGGCGGTCAGCTCGACCACCCAGATGGACATGGTCCACCTGGTGATCGGCCGCCCGGGCGTGATCCTGCTGGCCGAGGGCAACCCGCAGCGCGTGCGTGGCCTGCTCGGGCAGGAGAAGCGGCGGCTGTCGAAGGTGATCGGCTCCGCACCCCTGCACGACTACGTGATCGGGCAGGACGAGGGCGAGCTGCCGATCCGCAAACTCCGCACGACGCTGCTGCGCCTGCCCCGCGCGCTCTCCGGCAAGGACGTCAACTCGCTGGACAAGCGACTCAAGGCGCTCACCGCCCGGCCGCAGATGCCCAAGGGCGCGATCCCGAAGAACATGCGGCCGCCAGGCGCCTTCCGCCAGTCGCGGGGCCGCTGATCCCCCAGGCGTACGAGTAGAGAGCCGGACCCACACGGGTCCGGCTCTTTCGCGTCGGCGCCCCGCGCCCCGCGCCCCGCGCCCCGCGCCCCGCGCCCCGCGCCCCGCGCCCCGCGCCCCGCGCCCCGCGCCCCGCGCCCCGCGCCCCGCGC
>NZ_JBICTZ010000025.1:0-6713 GCF_043197875.1 Micromonospora sp. NPDC048935
GTGCGGTTGTTGACGGAGTCGCGGTTGTGGCCGGAGGTGGGTCGGCCTCGGCGGGCGGGGGTGTCGTCTTTTGGTATTAGTGGGACCAATGCGCATGTGATTCTCGAGCAGGCGCCGGCCGAGGCGTCTGTGGAGGCGTCGGTGGAGACGCCGGTGCCGGTGCCGGTGGTGGTGAGCGCGCGGAGCGACGCCGCGTTGCGGGCGCAGGCCGGACGCCTCCTGGACCTGCTCGCCGCCGAGCCTTCCGTGTCCCCCGCGGACCTCGGCCTCTCGCTGGCCACGACGCGCACCGCGTTCGCGCACCGCGCCGCCCTCGTCGCCGCGGACCGGGAAGAACTCACCGAAGGGCTACGCGGCCTCGCCGAGGACGACCCGGCGGTGGGTGTGCTGCGGGGGACCGCCCGTCCTCTCCGCCCCGGGCCGGTGTTCGTCTTCCCCGGGCAGGGCTCGCAGTGGGCCGGGATGGCCGCCGAGCTGATGGAGTCCTCGGTGGCCTTCGCGGAGCGGCTGCACGAGTGCGCCGCCGCGCTCGATCCGTTCGTCGACTGGTCGCTGACCGCCGTGCTGCTCGGTCAGGAAGGCGCCCCGTCCCTGGACCGCGTCGACGTGGTCCAGCCGGTGCTGTTCGCCGTGATGGTGGCGCTTGCCGACCTGTGGCGCAGGCACGGAATCGAGCCCGCTGCCGTCGTCGGCCACTCCCAGGGAGAGATCGCCGCGGCCTGCGTTGCCGGAGCACTGAGCCTGCCCGACGCGGCCCGCGTGGTGGCGCTGCGCAGCAAGATCATCGCCGAGGAGCTGGCGGGCGCGGGTGGCATGGCCTCGCTGCCGCTCCCGCCGGAGGAGGTCGAACGCCTGCTGGCCCCGTGGAGTGGCCGAGCGTCGGTCGCCGCGGTCAACGGTCCCCGCTCGACGGTGGTCTCCGGTGCACCGGACGCGATCGACGGACTGCTGGAGACCTGCGAGGCCGCAGGGGTGCGGGCACGGAGAATTCCGGTCGACTACGCCTCCCATTCCGCCGAGGTCGAGCCGATCCGCGAGCGACTGCAGGACCTGCTGGCGGGAATCGAGCCACGACCCTCGGCCGTGCCCTTCCACTCGACCGTGACGCGGGACGGACCGCTCGACACCGCGATGCTCGATGCCGAGTACTGGTACCGCAACCTGCGACAGCCGGTGCTGTTCGAGGACGCGGTCAGCGAGCTCGTCTCGCGGGGCCACACGCTCTTCGTCGAAGTCAGCGCCCATCCCGTGCTCACCATCGGCATCCAGGAGACGCTCGATGATGCGGGCGCCGACGCGTTCGCGCTGGGCACGCTGCGGCGGGGCCAGGGCGGGCAACGCCGCTTCCTGGAGGCGCTGGCCGAGGCTCATGTCCACGGCGCGGCCCCCTCCTGGGAGGCTGTGTTCGCCGGTTCCGGGGCGCGACGGGTCGAGCTGCCCACCTACTCCTTCCAACGGGACCGCTACTGGCTCGACGTGGTCGGGCACCCGGGTGACGTGACCGCGGCGGGCCTGCGCGCCGCCGGCCATCCGCTGCTGGGGGCGGCGGTGCCGTTGCCGGGCACCGACGGTTTCGTGCTCACCGGCAGGCTCGGTCTACGCACGCACCCGTGGCTCGCCGACCATGTGGTCTCCGGCAGTGTGCTGGTGCCCGGCGCGGTCCTCGTCGAGCTGGCCGTCCACGCCGGTGACCAGGTCGGCCGGGACGAGCTCGAGGAGCTCACGCTGCAGGCGCCTCTCCTGCTGACGGGGTCGGCCGCGGTCGACCTCCAGGTCGAGGTAGGTCCGCCGGACGACTCGGGCCGGCGGCCGGTCCTCATCCACTCGCGGGAGGCCGACGGCGACGGGGACGGCACGTGGACCTGCCACGCGGTCGGCACACTTGCCGCGTCCTCCGGCGACACACCGCAGGCGCTCGCGCAGTGGCCGCCCACCGGGTCGGTGCTTGCGGTCGGCTATGCGGATCTCGTCGGACGCGGTTACGAGTACGGCCCCTGCTTCCAGGGCCTCGGCACGGTGTGGCGGTTCGGTGCGGAGATCTTCGCCGAGGTGCGGCTGCCCGACGAGCCCGCTCTCGACAATCCCGCCGGCTACGGGCTGCACCCGGCGCTGCTCGACGCGGCGCTGCACGCCGTGGTGCTCGCCGGGCCGGCCGACGGCGAGCTGGCGCTGCCCTTCTCCTGGTCGGGGGTCCGCCTGCACGCGTCGGGGGCCTCGTCGCTGAGAGTCCGACTGACGCCGTCCCCGCAGGACGGCGCGTACGCACTGGCGTTGTTCGACGGCGCGGGCGACCCGGTGGCCACTGTCGACTCACTCACGCTGCGTCCGGTCGCGCCGGGGCACCTCGCGGCCCCGGCCCGCCGCGCCTCCGACCCCTTCCGCGACTCCCTGTTCCGGTTGGAGTGGACCGAGGTGCCCGCCCGTGCGTCCAGTCTGGCCGGCACGGCCGCGTTGGGCACCGACGACCTCGGTCTGGGCCTGCCGGTCCTGCCAGGGCTTCCGATCCAGGGCGATTCCGTACCCTCCCAGGTGGTCGTGTCTGTCCCGCCGGGTGGCGACCCGGGATCGGCGGACGCGGTGAGTTCCGTGCTGCACCGGACGCTCGCCGTTCTGCAGGCCTGGCTGGCCGACGACCGTCTCGACCAGGCCAGGCTGGTCGTGATCACCCGGGGCGCGGTGGCAACCCGGCCCGGCGAGGACGTGCACGACCTGGCGCACGCGGCGGTGCACGGGTTGGTGCGGTCCGCCCAGGCCGAACACCCCGGCCGGTTCGCGCTGCTCGACCTGGAGCCCGGCGTGGCGGACCCCGGCACCCTGTCCGCCGCCCTGGGATCGGCCGAGCCGGAGCTGGCCGTCCGCGCGGGCACGGTCCTCGTCCCCGCTCTCGCCCGGGTCAGCTCTCCCACGCTGTTGCTGCCGCCCGCCGCGCCCACCGCGTCGGCCGCGTCCGCCTGGCGGCTGGACGCCGCGGAACGGGGCACGCTGGAGAACCTCGCGCTGCTGCCGAACCCGGACGCCGTCGCTGAACTGGCGGCGGGCGAGGTCCGGGTGGTGATGCGGGCCGCGGGTCTGAACTTCCGGGACGTGCTCAACGCCCTCGACGTCGATCTGGGCGAGAACACGCCCAGGCTGGGTGTCGAGGGTTCCGGAGTGGTGGCCGAGGTCGGACCCGGCGTGACCGGCCTGGCCGTCGGCGACCGGGTGATGGGCCTGTTCTCCGGCGCGTTCGCCCTGCTCGCCGTCACCGACGAACGTCTGCTGGCCAGGATGCCGGAGGGTTGGTCGTTCGAGGACGCGGCCGCGGTGCCGGTGGTCTACCTGACGGCGTACTACGGCCTGGTCGACCTGGCCGGGCTCCGTCCGGGTGAGTCGGTCCTGGTGCACGCGGCGGCGGGCGGCGTCGGCATGGCGGCCGTCCAGTTGGCCCGCCATCTGGGTGCCGAGGTCTACGGCACCGCCAGCCCGGCGAAGTGGGAGACGCTGCGGTCGCTGGGCCTGCCCGAGGACCGGATCGCCTCGTCCCGGTCGACGGAGTTCGAAACGGTCTTCGACCGGGGCGTGGACGTGGTCCTCAACTCGCTGTCGGGGCCGTTCGTCGACGCGTCGCTGCGTCTGTTGCCTCCCGGCGGGCGATTCATCGAGATCGGCAAGACCGACCTGCGCGACCCGCAGACCGTGGCCGCGACCCACGGGGGAGTCGCCTACCGGGCGTTCGACCTGCGGGAGGCTGGTCCCGACCGGATCCGGGAGTTGCTCGCGGAGATCCTCCAGTTGTTCCGTAGCGGTGCGCTCACCCCGATGCCGGTGACCCGGTGGGACCTCGGGCGGGCTCCCGAGGCATTCCGCGTCCTTCGCGAGGGCGCACATGTGGGCAAGCTGGTGCTCGGCCTCCCGGAAGGACCCGACCCCGCGGGTACGGTCCTGGTCACGGGCGCCTCCGGGAACCTCGGCGCGCTCTTCGCACGGCACCTGGTCACCAACTACGGTGTGCGCCACCTGCTGCTCCTGAGCAGACGGGGTGAAGCCGCCGCGGGAGCCGCCCACCTGGCCGCCGAGCTGACCGCCCTCGGTGCCACCGCGACCTTCGCCGCCTGCGACGCCAGCGACCGTACGGCGCTCGCGGCGGTGTTGGCCACGGTGCCGTCGGACCGGCCGCTGACCGGTGTGGTCCATGCGGCTGGTGTGCTGGACGACGGTGTGGTCGAGGCGTTGAGTCCCGAGCGGATCGACGCCGTGCTCCGCCCGAAGGTCCAGGCCGCGCTCAACCTGCACGAGCTGACCCTGAACGCCGGGCTGTCGATGTTCGTGCTGTTCTCCTCCGCCGCCGGGACCCTGGGCACGGCGGGACAGGCCGGCTACGCGGCCGCGAACGCCGGTCTGGACGCGCTCGCGTACCGGCGCAGGGCCGGCGGGCTCGTCGCCACGTCCCTCGCCTGGGGCCTGTGGGCCGAGCGGAGCGGGATGACCGCGCACCTCGGCACGGCGGACCTGGCCAGGATGGGGCGCTCGGGGCTGGTCGCGCTGGAGTCGGAGGAGGGGCTTGCCCTCTTCGACGCGGCACGCCTGGTGGACGAGGCCGTTCTCGTCCCGGCCCGGCTCGACCTCGCCGGGCTGGGACGCCGGGCCACGGACGCCACCGCGCCACCCGCGATCCTGCGCCGGCTCGTCGGAGCACCCGCCCGCCGGACGGCGGCGGCCCTGCCGGAGAGCGTGCACGCCCTGGCCGACCGGCTGGCGGCCACCGCCCAACCGGACCGGCTGCTCCTTGACGTGGTCCAGGCGCATGTCGCGGCAGTCCTCGGCCACCGCCCCTCGGACGCCCTCGACCGGGCACGGTCCTTCAAGGAGCTCGGCTTCGACTCGCTGACCGCCGTGGAACTACGCAACCGCCTGCGTGCCGACACCGGCCTCAGGCTCCCCGCGACGCTGGTCTTCGACCACCCGACCCCGGACGCGCTCGCGGCCTTCCTGAAAGCCGAACTGCTGGGTACGCCCGCCGCGGCCCCCGCGCCCCCGCCGGTCGCCGTCGGCACGGACGAGCCGGTGGTGATCGTCTCCATGAGCTGCCGCTACCCGGGCGGTGTGGCGGGGCCGCAGGACCTCTGGGACCTCGTGGCCCGGGGCGGGGACGCGGTCTCCGACTTCCCGGAGGACCGCGGGTGGGATCTGGACCGGCTGCGCGATCCCGACCCGGACGCGCCGGGGAGCAGCCACGCGGGCGGCGGCGGTTTCCTCGACGGCGCGGCCCTGTTCGACGCGGCGTTCTTCGGGATCTCGCCGCGCGAGGCGCTCGCCATGGACCCCCAGCAGCGGCTGCTGCTGGAGACGTCGTGGGAGGCGGTCGAGCGGGCCGGCATCGACCCGTCGTCGCTACGGAACAGCCGGACCGGCGTCTTCGTCGGCACGTCCGCCATGGGCTACGAGGCGGGTGCGCAGGACTCGTCGGACGAACTGGCGGGTCACCTGCTGACCGGCAACACCATGAGCGTCGCCTCGGGGCGGATCGCCTACACCTTCGGTTTCGAAGGTCCCGCCGTCACGGTCGACACGGCCTGCTCGTCGTCCCTGGTCGCGCTCCACCTGGCCGCGCAGTCGCTGCGGCAGGGGGAGTGTGATCTCGCGCTGGCGGGCGGCGTGACAGTGATGGCGACGCCCGCGACCTTCGTCGAGTTCAGCAGGCAGCGAGGCCTGGCGGCCGACGGCCGCTGCAAGGCGTTCTCGGCCGCCGCGGACGGCTTCGGGCCGGCCGAGGGCGCGGGTCTGCTGCTGCTGGAGCGGCTGTCGGACGCCGAGCGCAACGGCCACCGGATTCTGGCCGTCCTCAGCGGCAGCGCGGTCAACCAGGACGGTGCGAGCAACGGGCTGACCGCCCCGAACGGTCCGTCGCAGGAGCGGGTGATCCGCCAGGCGCTGGCGAACGCGGGCCTGACACCTGCCGACGTGGACGCGGTGGAGGCGCACGGCACCGGAACCAGTCTGGGCGATCCGATCGAGGCGGGCGCGTTGCTGGCCACCTACGGCACGGAACGCCCGCAGGCCACGCCGCTCTGGCTCGGAACGCTGAAGTCGAACATCGGGCATGCCCAGGCTGCGGCCGGTGTCGGCGGTGTGATCAAGATGGTGAAGGCGCTGGAGCACGGCGTACTGCCGAGGACCCTGCACGTGGACGTGCCGTCCCCCCACGTGGACTGGTCGTCGGGTGCGGTGCGGTTGTTGACCGAGGCGATGCCGTGGCCGGCGACCGGCCGGCCACGGCGGGCCGCCGTGTCGTCGTTCGGGATCAGCGGCACCAACGCCCACGTCATCATCGAGGAGCCCCCGTCCGCACCGGCCGAACGCCCGGCCGAACCGGAGCTGCCGGGCCCGGTGCCGGTGATCCTCTCCGGCCGTGGCACCGAGGCGTTGCGGGCGCAGGCGGCCTCGCTCCGGCACCACCTCGACACCCACCCGGAGACCGGGCTGCTCGATGTGGCCTTCTCCAGCGCCGTCGAGCGGCCGCTGCACGACGACCGGGCGGTGGTCCTGGCCCCGGACGTCGCGGCGCTGCGTGACGGGTTGGCCGCGTTGGCCGAAGGCCGGACCGCGCCCGGACTGGTGACGGGCACGGCACGGCCGGGCGGCCGGGTGGCGTTTTTGTTTACGGGTCAGGGTGCGCAGCGGTTGGGTATGGGTCGTGAGTTGTATGGGTCGTCGGTGGTGTTTGCTGCTGCGTT
>NZ_JBICTZ010000026.1:0-6697 GCF_043197875.1 Micromonospora sp. NPDC048935
CGGTCGTTGTCCCAGCGGTCGGCGGGGATGGGGGTGATGGCGGTGCGGGCCTCGGTGAGCAGTCGCCAGAATTCCTCCGGGCCGTCGGCGCCGGGGAAACGGCACCCGATCCCCACCACCGCGATCGGCTGGGTGCGCGCCGCCCGCAGGGCGGCGGCCTCGGCCCGCGCCACCCGCAACTCCAGCAGCGCCCGCCGGAGCAGGTCCTCGCGTTCCGAACGACTGTCCCGCTCCTCGGGCGCTGCGGTCGCGTCGACGGCCCTCATGCGGTGCCTCCCGTGTCCAGTTCCTGCCTCAGGAGCCCCAACAGGTCGTCCTCGCTCAGGTGGGCGAGCTCCGCTTCCAGCCCGGCCAGGTCCACCGCCGGCTCGGCCGGGTGCGGCGCCGGCCCGGTCGCGCCGTTCGGGGACGGGACCGGTGCCTCCGGTGGCCCGCCGATCAGCTCCGACAGCAGGAATCTGGCCAGGGCCGCGACCGTGGGGTTCTCGAAGGCCGCGGTGGCGGGCACATCGGTGCCCAGCCGCCGGGCGAGCCGGTCGCGCAACTCGACGCTGGTGATCGAGTCCATCCCGGCGTCGAAGAAGCCGAGCTCGCGGTCCATCCGGGACCCGGACTGCCGACCGAGGACCACCGCGAGTTCGACCTGTACGGCGTCCTCAAGCATCCGGACGCCGGCCGTCGAGTCGCCGGCCGCACGCAGTCGGCGGGCGAACTCCTCGTCGTGGGTGCCGCCCGTCTCGCCGGTCGGGCGCATCGTGGCGAACATCGGCCGCGAGCGCTTCGCCTCCAGCACCGGAAGCAGCCTGTTCCAGTCCAACGGGGCAACCGCGACCTGACACCGGATCGGGGCCTCGTCGGGAGCCACACCGGTGAGTCGGTCCAGCGCGGCGAAGCCGAGGTCCCGGCTCACCGGCGCGGTTCCGGTGGCCCGGAAGGACTCGCCGTGCTCCCGGGCGAGTGAGCCGTCGGCCCACCAGCCCCAGTCGACGGTCAGGGCGGGATAGCCGCGCTGCGCGCGGTCGTGCGCGAAGACGTCCTGGAAGTGGCATGCGGCCACGAGGTGCCCGGCGAGCGCGGCCCCGAAGACCGACCAGGCCGAGCCGCAGGACACGAAGAAGTCGAGCGCGGCGTCCTCGGCGGCGGCGGCAACGACGAGCGTGCCCTCGACCTTCGGTCGCAGGATCGTGCGGAACCCGGCCCAGTCGATGTCCGCCAGCGGCCGGAGTTCGAACAGGCCCGCGGCGTGGATCACCCCACGGACGGCCGGCCACGGTGCGCGGTGCGGGTCGAAGACCGCGCGCATCGCCACGGGGTCGGCGACATCGCCGTCCGGGGTGTACACCGTGGCACCGTCGCGGCGCAGCCGTTCGATGGCGGCGAGGGTGTGGCGTTCGGCGTCCGCCGGGTCGGCCTGCCCGGCTGCTGTCCCCTCCCGCGCCAGCGGGCCGCGTCCCAGCAGGACCAGGTGCCGCGCTCCGCGTCGGTACAGCCATTCGGCGAACAGCACGCCCAGGGCGCCGCGACCGCCGGTGACGAGATACGCGGCCTCGGGGTCGAGCGTGCGGGGCGTGGACACGACGTCGCCGGGACTCCGGCCGGTGTCGACTCGTACCAGCCGGGGCACCATCCGCTGTCCGGCGCGGTACGCGACCTGGTCCTCGGCGTCCGGATGAAGGATCTCGCGAGCGATCGTCGCGGCCTCCGCGTCGGGGTCCGGGTACCGCGGATCGAGATCGATCTGGCCACCCCAGATGCCCGGCTGCTCCATCGACACGGCCCGTCCGAGCCCCCACGCGGGTGCCAGCACCGGCACGCACGGCGCGTCGCCGGCCGGGACGGCGCCGCGGGTGACCGCCCAGAGGCGCGCGCCGGCCGCGATGCCGGGTGCCGACAACGATCGCGGCGCGGTCAGGAGCGGGCCGCACGAGGTGCTCAGCGCCTCGTTCCACTCCGGCCCCGGCGTGCGCAGGGCCGGGTCGGCGTCCAGTGCGGCAAGGTGGACGACACCGCGCAGTGCGTCGCCGGCACCGCGGATCGCCTCCGCCACGGCGGAGAACCCGTCGTCTGGGCTCAGCGTCTCCGAGCGGACCAGGACACACGTGTGACCCGCCGCCTCGAGGTGCGCGGCCAGCCGGTCCGCGACGCCGTCCGGGCCGGCACCGGTCAGCACCCAGCGGCCGGCGTCCCCGGAACCACCGGTGCCGTTCGCCGAGGCGGGATCCCGGGAGTCGGGCTGCCAGGCGACCTCGTACAGGGACGCGTCGACGTCGTTCTGGACGTCCCGCTCGGCACCGCTCTGCTGCCGGGTACGCCCATTCGACGTGGCGGCCGGTGCGGAGGACTCCGCACCCCGCGCGGGTCGGGGCCAGGCCGGCCGATCGGGAATCCAGAACCGCTCCCGCTGCCAGGGATAGCTCGGTAGCCGGACCCGTCGGCCGTCGCCCGGTTGCAGCGCCGCGTGGTCCAGCGGGTGGCCGAGGACGTGCAGCGCTCCCGCGGCGTCGAGCATCGACGTGCGACCGTCGTGGTGCGCGCGCATCGACTCGACCGCGACGACCCCGGTCCCGTACCCGTCCAGGCACTGCAGGATGGGGGTCGCCAGAGCCGGGTGGGCGCCGACCTCCAGCACGACGTGGTGGGCCGCCCCCGCGGCCCCGCGCAGCGCTTCGGTGAAGAGCACAGGTCCGGTGACGTTACGCGCCCAGTAGTCGGCATCGGCGAAGCCAGGCTCCGCGGGCCCGCCGGTCACCGTCGAGTACACGGCCAACGTCGGCGGTGCCGCCGCGAGATCCCCGAGTTGCGCGCGCAGCGCCTGTGCGGAGTCCGCCATCGCGGGCGTGTGGAACGCGTACTCCTCCTGGACGATCGACCAGAACACGCCCCGGGAGCGGAGCGCACCCGCCAGCTCCACCATGGCCGGGTGGGTGCCCGCGACGACTGTGTTGCGTGGACTGTTCACCGCCGCGATCGACACCGCCGCGCCGTAGGGCGCAATCGCCTCGGCGGCCTCCCGCCGGTCGAGCCCGACGACCGCCATCATCCCGCCGCCCCGGGTCGCGCCCATCGCTGCCGCGCGTCGTACCGCGACCTCGCAGGCCTGTTCCAGAGTGAGGCAGCCGGCCGCGTAGGCGGCGGCGATCTCTCCCACGCTGTGGCCGATCACCGCATCGGGCCGTACACCCCAGGACTGCCACACCTGGGTGATCGCCGCCTGGACGGCGAAGATCGCGGGCTGGGCGACGACCGTGTCGTCCAGCCGCGACCGCTCCGGACCGGCGAACAACTCGTCGCGCAGCGACCAGCCGGCGAGCCGGCGCACCACCGCGTCGCAGCGCTCGATGACCTCGTCCACGGCAGGATGGCGGGCCAGGGCGCGGCCCATGCCGGGCCACTGCGAGCCCTGCCCGGAGTAGACGACGATCAGCCGATCGCGGCCGTCGCGGCGTGCGACGCCACGGCGGACGCCGTTGCGGTTCTCCCGCCCGCCGGCGCCCGTATCGCGCACGCCGCGCCCGGCCTCCGCCGACCGGGCCAGCAGGTCCGCCGCCCGCTTCGCGGAGTCGGCGACCACGGACAGCCGGTACGGCAGGTGCGTGCGGTGCAGCGCGGCGGTGCGGGTCACGTCCGCGAGGACCAACGCGCCGTCCTGCGCCTGCTCGAACATCCGCCGGTACGCCTCGGCCGTGTCGTCGAGCGCCTCGGGTGAGTGCGCGGACAACAGCAGCAACTGGGCGTCCGGCTGGTCGGGGCGAGACGGGGACGGCCCGGACTCCGGCATTTGCGCGGACTCGGGCGCCTGCTCCAGCAGCACGTGCGCGTTGGTGCCACTGAAGCCGAACGAGCTGACTCCGGCGATCCGTGAACCGTGCCGCGGCTCCCACTCGACGGGCCGCGCGGGAATCCGGACGGGGATCTCCCCCCACGGGATGTGCGGGCTCGGCTGTTCGAAGTGCAGGTGGGCGGGGATCTGTCGATGGCGCAGGGCGAGCGCCACCTTGATCAGACCAGTGATCCCGGCTGCCGCTTCCAGGTGCCCGATGTTGGTCTTGACCGAGCCGACCCAGAGCGCGTCGTGGCGATCGGATTCCGGCCGCAGCGCGTCGACCAGGGCGCTGATCTCCAGCGGGTCGCCGAGTGGTGTGCCGGTGCCGTGCGCCTCGACGTAGCCGACCTCCTCGCGCCGTACCCCCGCGTCGCGCAGCGCGTCGCGCAGCACCGCGACCTGCGCGCGCCCGTTCGGCACCGTCAGCCCGGCGCTGCGACCGTCCTGGTTGACCGCGGAACCCCGGACCAGCGCCCAGATCTGGTCACCGGCGGCCTGCGCGTCGGCGAGCCGTTTGAGGACGACGACTCCGCAGCCCTCGCCGCGACCGTACCCGTCGGCCTGGGCGCTGAAGGACTTGCACCGCCCGTCCGGGGCCAGCGCGCGCATCCGGGTCAGGCTCGCCGTGGTCAGCGGGGACAGCATGAGGTTCACGCCGGCGACGACCGCCAGGTCCGTCTCGCCGGAGCGCAGGCTGCGGGCGGCCAGGTGCACGGCGACGAGCGAGGACGAACACGCCGTGTCCACGGCGAGACTCGGGCCGTGCGTGCCCAGCAGGTGCGACAGGCGCCCGGCCGCCACACTGAAGGTGTTGCCGGTGGCCAGGTACGGGTCGTCGGCGGCGGCCGGGTGCGCCGCGAGTAGCTGTAGGTAGTCGGAGGTGTTGATGCCGACGTACACGCCGGTCGCGGAGCCGTCGAGCGTCTCGACCCGGACGCCGGCGTCTTCGAGCGCCTCCCAGGAGACCTCGAGGAGCAGCCGCTGTTGCGGGTCCATGCTGCGCGCCTCGCGGGGCGAGATGCCGAAGGCGGCGGCGTCGAACCCGTCGACCGGGCTCTCCAGGAAGCCGCCGCGCTGTCCGTACGAGGCGGCGCCGTCGGACCGGGCCGGCGTGTCCCAGCGGTCGTCGGGCACGTCGCCTGTCGCATCGCGCCCGTCGCTCAACAGTCGCCAGAACGAGTCGGGATCGACCGCACCGCCGGGCAGTCGGCACGCCATCCCGACGATCGCGAGCGGTTCGGCGGTGCCGGGTCGCGGTGCGCGCGGTGCGGGCTCGACGGCCGGGCGGGGGGCGGGTACGGGCACCCGGGCGTCGACCGGGGACGGCTCGATCCGGGCCAGGTACTCGGCCAGCCGGCGGATCGTGGGGTGGTCGAAGACCAGGGTCACCGGCAGTCTCCGCCCGAGTTCACCCTCCAGGCGCGTACGGATCCGCAGGGTCATCTCCGAGGTGAGCCCGAGGTCGAACAGGCCGATGTCGGGGCTGAGCTGCTCCGGGCGGTGCAGCCCGAGCACCGCCGACACTTCGGCCTGCAACCGGTGGACCAGGTCGCCCACCCGGGCCGGGTCCGCGCCCGCCGCCGCGACGGGGAGAGGCCGCGGCGCGGGAGGGCGCGCGTGCGTGGCCGAGCCTCCCGTGCCGTTGGCCGAGCCGACCTGGACAGCGCCCGGGTCGGCCTGGACGGTGGCCGGGCTGGCCTGGACAGTGCCCGGGTCGGCCTGGACGGTGGCCGGGCTGGCCGGACGCTGTGTCGGGAGCCAGTACTCGCGGCGTTCGAAGGGGTACCGGGGAAGGTCCGGCAGCACCTCCGGACGGGTCGTCTGCGGCGACCAGTCGACCGGCCCGCCGGCGACCCAGGTCCGTGCGAGTGCCTCGACCAGTCGCCGGCGCGGTTCGGTCGTCCGGGGCAGCGAGGGGACGCAGGTCCACTCGGCGCCGCTGGCGGCCGCGACCGCCGCCGCCGAGGAGAGCAGACCGCCCGGTCCCAGTTCGATGAGGATCGTCGTTCCCCGGTCCAGGGCGGTGCGCAGGGCCTCGTCGAAGTGGATGGGCGCGCGGCTGTGCCGCACCCAGTACTCCGGGGTGGACACCTCGGGCCCGGCGAGCAGCCCGGTGGTGTCCGACACGAACGGCACCGTGGCCGGTCGCAGGACGGTCTGGGTGAATGCCTCGCCCAGCGCGCCGAGCATCGGCTCCACCTGCGCGGTGTGGAAGGCGACAGGCACGGACAGCCGTACCGTGCGCAGGCCCTCGTCCGCCGCCAGCGCCGCGAACTCCTCGACGGCGTCGGACGGTCCGGCGACGACCGTCTCCCGGGGGCTGTTGCGCAGGGCAACGTGGACGGTGCCGTTGGCGACGGGTGTCAGGCTGGCCAGGCGTGCCGGGTCGCCGAACACCGCGAGCATCGTGCCGTCCCCCGGCAGGTCCGCGATGAGGTTTCCGCGTACGGCGCTGAGCCGGGCGCCGTCGCGCGGCGAGACGATTCCGGCGAGTGCGGCCGCCGCGTACGCGCCCGCGCTGTGTCCCAGGACGGTCTGCGGGACGATCCCGTGCGCCCGCCACCAGGCCGCCAGTGTCCAGGCCAGCGCGTAGAGCGCGGACTGGGTGTGGCGTGGGTCCTCGCGCTCCGCGGATCCGTTCGGGGGGTCGAGCAGGACGTTGATCCCCGCTTTGCCGGCCGGCCCGGCCGCGTCGGCGAGCGAGTCCAGCGCCGCGGTGATGAGTGGGTCGTTCTGGTAGAGCTCGGCCAGGGCGCCGCGCAGCGGTGTGCCGTGGCCTGGCACGAGGAAGGTGATGTGTGCGGTGGTGGTGGGTGGGGTGTGGTGGTGGGTGAGGTGGGGGTGGGGGGTGTTGGTGGTGAGGGCGGTGAGGGC
>NZ_JBICTZ010000027.1:0-3238 GCF_043197875.1 Micromonospora sp. NPDC048935
TCACGGGTGTTCGTTCGTTCAGAGTTGCACAGTGGACGCGTAGCAGCTTAGTAGTCAAGTCCTCGGCCTATTAGTACCGGTCAACTGAACCCGTTACCGGGCTTACATTTCCGGCCTATCAACCCAGTCGTCTAGCTGGGGGCCTTACCCCACCAAAGGTGGGTGGGATACCTCATCTTGAAGCAGGCTTCCCGCTTAGATGCTTTCAGCGGTTATCCCTTCCGAACGTAGCTAACCAGCCGTGCCCTTGGCAGGACAACTGGCACACCAGAGGTTCGTCCGTCCCGGTCCTCTCGTACTAGGGACAGCCCTTCTCAAGTATCCTACGCGCACGGCGGATAGGGACCGAACTGTCTCACGACGTTCTAAACCCAGCTCGCGTACCGCTTTAATGGGCGAACAGCCCAACCCTTGGGACCTGCTACAGCCCCAGGATGCGACGAGCCGACATCGAGGTGCCAAACCATCCCGTCGATATGGACTCTTGGGGAAGATCAGCCTGTTATCCCCGGGGTACCTTTTATCCGTTGAGCGACACCGCTTCCACTCGCAAGTGCCGGATCACTAGTCCCGACTTTCGTCCCTGCTCGACTTGTCAGTCTCACAGTCAAGCTCCCTTGTGTACTTGCACTCAACACCTGATTGCCAACCAGGCTGAGGGAACCTTTGGGCGCCTCCGTTACCTTTTAGGAGGCAACCGCCCCAGTTAAACTACCCACCAGACACTGTCCCTGAACCGGATAACGGTCCGAAGTTAGATACCCAAATCAACCAGAGTGGTATTTCAAGATTGCCTCCACCCATACTGGCGTATGGACTTCACCGGCTCCCACCTATCCTACACAAGCTAATTCGAGTACCAATGTCAAGCTATAGTAAAGGTCCCGGGGTCTTTCCGTCCTGCCGCGCGTAACGAGCATCTTTACTCGTACTGCAATTTCGCCGGGCCTGTGGTTGAGACAGTGGGGAAGTCGTTACGCCATTCGTGCAGGTCGGAACTTACCCGACAAGGAATTTCGCTACCTTAGGATGGTTATAGTTACCACCGCCGTTTACTGGCGCTTAAGTTCTCCGCTTCGCCCCGAAGAGCTAACAGGTCCCCTTAACGTTCCAGCACCGGGCAGGCGTCAGTCCATATACATCGAATTACTTCTTCGCATGGACCTGTGTTTTTAGTAAACAGTCGCTTCCCCCTGCTCTCTGCGGCCATACAACGCTCCACCCGCGCGGGGCTTCACGTCTCCGGCCCCCCTTCTCCCTAAGTTACGGGGGCAATTTGCCGAGTTCCTTAACCACAGTTCGCCCGATCGCCTCGGTATTCTCTACCTGACCACCTGTGTCGGTTTGGGGTACGGGCCGCTAAGAACTCGCTAGAGGCTTTTCTCGGCAGCATAGGATCACTGACTTCACCTGAATCGGCTCGGCATCACGTCTCAGCCTATATGTGTTGCGGATTTGCCTACAACACGGCCTACACGCTTACCCCGGCACAACCACCGGCCGGGCTCAGCTACCTTCCTGCGTCACCCCATCGCTTGACTACTACCCATCAGGTTCCCACGCTCCCCACCCTCAACCCGAAGGTCTTGGATGGTTTGGGCGGTTAGCACAACGAGGTTCATCAGGGACGCTCTTTCGCGGGTACGGGAATATCAACCCGTTGTCCATCGACTACGCCTCTCGGCCTCGCCTTAGGTCCCGACTCACCCAGGGCGGATTAGCCTGGCCCTGGAACCCTTGGTCATCCGGCGGAAGGGTTTCTCACCCTTCTTTCGCTACTCATGCCTGCATTCTCACTCGTGCCGCGTCCACAACTGGGTCACCCCGCTGCTTCACTCGCGGCACGACGCTCCCCTACCCATCCACACACCTGCACAAGGAATCAAGTCCAAGCGAGGATAAAATGTGAATGCCACAGCTTCGGCGGTGTGCTTGAGCCCCGCTACATTGTCGGCGCGGAACCACTTGACCAGTGAGCTATTACGCACTCTTTAAAGGGTGGCTGCTTCTAAGCCAACCTCCTGGTTGTCTATGCGACCCCACATCCTTTTCCACTTAGCACACGCTTAGGGGCCTTAGCTGGTGATCTGGGCTGTTTCCCTCTCGACTACGAAGCTTATCCCCCGCAGTCTCACTGCCGCGCTCTCACTTACCGGCATTCGGAGTTTGGCTGATTTCGGTAAGCTTGTGGGCCCCCTAGACCATCCAGTGCTCTACCTCCGGCAAGAAACACGCGACGCTGCACCTAAATGCATTTCGGGGAGAACCAGCTATCACGGAGTTTGATTGGCCTTTCACCCCTAACCACAGGTCATCCCCCAATTTTTCAACATTGGTGGGTTCGGCCCTCCACGCGGTCTTACCCGCGCTTCAGCCTGCCCATGGCTAGATCACTCCGCTTCGGGTCTAGGACACGCGACTGAATCGCCCTATTCAGACTCGCTTTCGCTACGGCTCCCCCACACGGGTTAACCTCGCCACATGCCACTAACTCGCAGGCTCATTCTTCAAAAGGCACGCCGTCACCCCGCAAGGCTCCGACGGATTGTAGGCGAACGGTTTCAGGTACTATTTCACTCCCCTCCCGGGGTACTTTTCACCATTCCCTCACGGTACTTGTCCGCTATCGGTCACCAGGAAGTATTTAGGCTTACCAGGTGGTCCTGGCAGATTCACGGCAGATTTCAGGGGTCCGCCGCTACTCGGGAACACCCACAGAAGGTCAGCAACTTTCACCTACCGGACTCTCACCGTCTACGGTCAGCCATTCCAGACTGTTCGACTAGCCACTAACTTTGTAACTTCTCGAATGCATGTCAGTACATTCAGCAGGGTCCCACAACCCCGACCACGCAACCCCTGACAGGTATCACACGCAGCCGGTTTAGCCTCGATCCGCTTTCGCTCGCCACTACTCACGGAATCACTAAATTGTTTTCTCTTCCTGCGGGTACTGAGATGTTTCACTTCCCCGCGTTCCCTCCACACACCCTATGTGTTCAGGTGTGGGTGACACCACATGACTGGTGCCAGGTTTCCCCATTCGGACACCCTGGGATCACAGCTTGGTTGACAGCTCCCCCAGGCCTATCGCGGCCTCCCACGTCCTTCATCGGCTCCTGGTGCCAAGGCATTCACCGTTCGCCCTTGACAACTTGACCACAAAGATGCTCGCGTCCACTGTGCAATTCTCAACAAACGACCAACCCACAACCCGATCCGCCCCACACCAAACCCA
>NZ_JBICTZ010000028.1:0-4940 GCF_043197875.1 Micromonospora sp. NPDC048935
GGTTCGGCATGTGCGGGAGACTGTTCGTTTTCATGATGGGGTCGAGGCTTTGCTCGGCGCGGGGGTGACGACGTTCGTCGAGTTGGGCCCGGACGGAGTGCTCTCCGCACTCGTACAGGAGCAGCTCCCCGGCAGCACCGCGATACCCGTCCTGCGTAAGGGCCGGCCGGAGACGACCACACTTGCCGAACTCCTGGCGGGTGTCGTCGTGCACGGCGTGTCCGTCGACTGGCGGGCGTATTTCGCCGGCCGCGGCGGCCGGGCCGTCGACCTGCCGACCTACTCCTTCCAGAGGCGTCGCTACTGGCCGCAGCGAAGGCCGCAGACCGCGGGCGTCTCCGCCGCGGGCATGGACGCGATCGGGCACCCTCTGCTCGGCGCGGCGGTGGGCCTGGCCGGCGGTCAGGGCATGCTCTTCACGGGTTCCCTGTCCCTGCGTACGCACCCCTGGCTCGCCGACCACATGATCATGGGAACCGTCCTGCTGCCGGGCACGGCGATCGTGGAACTCGCCCTCCAGGTGGGTGAACAGGTCGCCTGCGACGTCATCGAGGAACTCGTCCTGGACGCGCCGCTGGTCCTCGACGAGCGTGCGGCACTCCAGTTCCAGATGACCACGGAGGAGCCGGACGAGTCGGGCCGACGCGCGTTCGCGCTGCATTCCCGGCCGGGCGGCAGTGAGCTCGACGAGGTCTGGACCCAGCACGCGTCCGGCGTGCTGGCACCCGGTGCCCGACCGCACGACCTGCCCGCCGATCTGACGCAGTGGCCGCCCACGGGGGCCGTCGCGGTCGACGTGTCCGGCCACTACCGGGATCTCGCCGAGCGCGGGTACACCTACGGCCCCGCCTTCCAGGGGCTGCGCGCCGCGTGGCGCCGCGGTGCGGAGGTGTTCGCCGAGGTGGCGCTGCCCGTCCCCGCCGAAGCGGAGGCGGCCCGGTACGCCCTGCACCCGGCGTTGCTCGACGCGGCCCTGCACGCCGCCGACCTGGGCATGCTCGGACCGCCCGGGGAAGTACGGCTGCCCTTCACCTGGGCCGACGTCGCCCTGCACGCCGCAGGCGCGTCGTCCCTACGGGTGCGGCTGGCACCTGCCGGTTCCGGAGCGGTCTCCCTGGTGGTGTGCGACCCGTCCGGGCTGCCCGTCGCGACGGCCACCTCGGTGGCCTTCCGGACGGGCTCGCCGGACCGGCTCTCGACAGGTGGTCAGCACCGATCGCTCTACCGGCCGAACTGGAACGAGGTACCGGCGGGCACTCCCACCCGGGCCGACTGGGCGGTGGTCGGCCCGGATCCGCTCGGCCTGGCCGGCGCGCTCAGCGCGGCCGCCGGTGAGGTCCGCGGCCACCCGGATCTGGCGTCGCTCGCGGACGCCGGGACGGTGCCCGGCCTGGTCGTGCTGTGCACCGGCACCGGGAGCGCGCACGAGGTCCTGAGCCAGATCCAGACGTGGCTCGCCGACGAGCGGTTCGCCGGAGCCACCGCGGTCCTGGTCACCAACGGCGCTGTCCAGGCACGGCCGGGGGAGGCGGTCCACCGGCCGGATCAGGCCGCGGTGTGGGGGCTGGTGCGGTCCGTGCAGGCCGAACACCCCGGCACGTTCGTCCTCGTGGACCTGGACGGCCGAGCCCCTTCGGTGGGCGCGTTCGCCGCGGCAGTCGCGACCGGGGAGCGGCAGCTCGCGGTGCGCGGGGGCACCGTCCTCGTGCCGAGGCTGGCCCGTACCGCGGTGACACCTGAGGTGCCCGGGGGGACCGCCTGGAGGCTCGTCCCGACCGGTGCGGGCACGGCCGACGGTCTCGCCCTGGAGCCCTGCCCGGACGTGCTCGCGCCACTCGGCCACGGCCAGGTCCGGGTGTCGGTCCGGGCCGCCGGGCTGAACTTCCGCGACGTACTGATCGCCCTCGGGGTGTACCCCGGCGCGGCCGTCCTCGGCGGCGAAGGTGCCGGGATCGTCCTGGAGGTCGGGCCCGGAGTCACGGACCTCGCGCCCGGAGACCGGGTGATGGGCCTGCTGCCCGGCTCCTTCGGGCCGGTCGCCGTCACCGACCGGCGCACACTCGTGCGGATCCCGCGGGGGTGGACGTTCACCCAGGCGGCCTCCGTACCGATCGTCTTCCTCACCGCCTACCACGGGCTGCGGGAGGTGGCCGAGCTGCGCACGGGGGAGGCAGTCCTGGTCCACGCCGCGGCGGGCGGGGTCGGCATGGCGGCGGTCCAACTGGCCCAACACTGGGGCGCCGAGGTCTACGGCACCGCGAGCCCCGGCAAATGGGATGTCCTGCACTCGTCCGGACTGCCCGGGGACCGGATCGCCTCGTCCCGCACCGCCGAGTTCGAGGCCGCGTTCCTGGCCGCGACCGGCGGCCGCGGGATGGACGTGGTGCTGGACTCGCTCGCCGGCGAACTTGTCGACGCGTCGCTGCGGCTGTTGCCGCGCGGCGGCCGGTTCGTCGAGATGGGCAAGGCCGACCTACGGGATCCGGACCTCGTCGCCACCGAGCACGAGGGTGTCCGCTACCGCGCCTTCGACCTCGCCGACGTCGCGCCGGACCGGATCCAGGAGATGCTGGCCGACCTCGTGCGGCTGTTCGAGCGCGGGGTGCTCGCGCCGCTGCCCACCACCGCCTGGGACGTACGCGCCGCGCAGCAGGCGTTCCGGCACGTCAGCCAGGGCCGCCACGTCGGCAAGGTGGTCCTGACCATTCCGCCGCCCGGAACTCTCGCCGACGGCACCGTCCTCGTCACCGGCGGTACGGGCGCGCTGGGCCGCCGGCTCGCCCGGCACCTGGTGACCGGGCACGGCGTCCGCAGCCTCCTGCTCGCCGGACGCGGGGGACCCGACGCGGACGGTGCCGCCGCCCTCACCGCCGACCTGGAGGCGCTCGGTGCCCGGGTCAGGATCGCGGCCTGTGACGTGTCCGATCGCGACGCCGTCGCGGCCCTGCTCGGGGACATACCGGCGGAGTACCCGCTCAGCGCCGTGGTGCATGCCGCTGGAGTGCTCGACGACGGCGTGGTCGAGACACTGACGCCGGAACGGCTCGACGGCCTGGCCGCGGCCAAGGCCGAGGGGGCCCTGCACCTGCACGAACTGACCGCGCATTTGCCACTTTCGGCGTTCGTGCTGTTCTCGTCGGCGGCCGCCACCGTCGGCACCGCGGGCCAGGCGGGCTACGCGGCGGCCAACGCCCGTCTCGACGCACTGGCCCAGACACGCAGGGCCGCGGGGCTCCCCGCCGTCTCACTCGGATGGGGCCCGTGGGCGCCCGGCGACGGGGGGATGGCGGCCGGGCTGCACGAACGTGACCTCCGGCGCATCGGACGCCTCGGTGTCGTCCCGCTGGATCCGGACGAGGCGCTCGCGTTGTTCGACGCCGCGCTGGCGTCCGACGAACCGGTGCTGGTCCCGGTCCGGCTCAACGAGCGGGCGTTGCGCGCCGCGGCACGGGAGGGGTCGCTACCGCCGGTGCTCCAGGGGCTCGTCAAGGCGGGCCCGAGGCGGGCCGCGAGACGGGCGGCCGGCTCGGCGGAGGAATCCACCGCCCTGCGCGAACGGCTGGCGGGCCTGTCGGCCGAGGCGCGCGAGAACGCACTGCTCGGACTGATCCGGACCCAGGTCGCGGTGGCGCTCGGGCACTCCTCGGCGGAGCAGGTGGGTCGCGAGGCGGCCTTCCGCGAGCTCGGGTTCGACTCGCTGACCGCGGTGGACCTGCGTAACCGCCTCGTCGCGGCGACCGGGGCGCAACTGCCCGCCACTGTCGTGTTCGACCGGCCGACTCCGATCGCCCTCGCCCGGTTCATCGCCGACGAGATCGCGCCCGCACGCGGCGAGCCGGCGGCGGCGCTCGTCGGCGGGTTGGACGCGCTGGAGGCAGCCCTGACGACTGCCGAGCCCGACGAGGACCAACGCGCCTGGGTCGCGACCCGGCTGCAGACGCTGCTGGCGAAATGGTCCGGCGCACCGGAGCCCGCGCCGGAACGAAGGGACGACGACCTGAGCGGCGCCTCCGCGGACGAGCTGTTCCAAATGATCGACAACGAGTTCGGGGCGATCTGATGACCGATGCGGGAGTGAACGCGATGTCCGGCGGGGGAGAGCGGAGCGAGGCGAAGCTCCTCGACTATCTCAGGCGGGTCACCGGCGACCTGCGCCAGGCCCACCAGCGGATCCGCGACCTGGAGGACGGGGATCGGGAGCCCATCGCGATCATCGGGATGAGCTGCCGTTACCCGGGCGGGGCCAGCAGCCCGGAGAAGCTCTGGCAGCTCGTACGCGATGGCCGCGACGCGATCGCCGGCTTCCCCACGGACCGCGGCTGGCCGGAGGACCTGTACGACCCGGACCCGGACCGCGCCGGCAAGGTCTCGACCCGGGAGGGCGGTTTCCTCTACGACGCGGCGGATTTCGACCCGGCCTTCTTCGGTCTCTCCCCGCGTGAGGCGCTGGCGACCGATCCCCAGCAGCGGCTGCTGCTGGAGACGTCCTGGGAGGCGTTCGAAGCGGCCGGGATAGACCCGTCCACGGTCCGGGGCAGCCGGACGGGTGTCTTCGCGGGTGTCGTCTACAACGACTACGCCTCGCGGATCAGGCAGGTGCCCGAGGAGGTGGAGGGCTACCTGCGGACGGGCAGCTCGGGCAGTGTCGCTTCGGGGCGGGTGGCGTACACGTTTGGTTTTGAGGGTCCTGCGGTGACTGTGGATACGGCGTGTTCGTCGTCGTTGGTGGCGTTGCATTTGGCGGTGCAGTCGTTGCGGCGGGGTGAGTGTGGGTTGGCGCTTGCTGGTGGGGTGACGGTGATGTCGACTCCGGCGACGTTTGTGGAGTTCAGTCGTCAGCGGGGGTTGGCGGTTGATGGTCGGTGTAAGGCGTTTTCGGCGGCTGCGGATGGGACGGGTTGGGCGGAGGGTGTGGGGGTGTTGTTGTTGGAGCGGTTGTC
>NZ_JBICTZ010000029.1:0-3384 GCF_043197875.1 Micromonospora sp. NPDC048935
AACGCCACCAACGACGACGAACACGCCGTATCCACAGTCACCGCAGGACCCTCAAAACCAAACGTGTACGCCACCCGCCCCGAAGCGACACTGCCGGCGCTACCGTTTCCCAGATAGCCCTCGAAGCCTTCCGGCACGGACGGGAATCGGCTCGCGTAATCGTGGTACATGACTCCGGCGAACACACCCGTGCGGCTGCCCCGCAGCGACGTCGGATCGATTCCGGCCCGCTCGACCGCCTCCCACGACGTCTCCAACAGCAGCCGCTGCTGCGGGTCCATCGCCAACGCCTCGCGGGGCGACAGACCGAAGAAGGCGGGATCGAACTCGGCGGCGTCGTGCAGGAAACCACCTTCCCTGGCATAGCTGGTGCCGGCATGGTCCGGGTCCGGGTCGTAGAGGCCGTCGAGATCCCATCCCCGGTCCACGGGGAACCCGGAGACCGCGTCGCCCGCGTTGGCCACGAGATCCCACAGATCCTGCGGGTTGCCTACCCCGCCCGGGTACCGGCAGGCCATGCCCACGATCGCGATCGGTTCGTCGACCCTCTGCGTCACCGGCGCCACCACTTCGGTGGCGGCCTCCCCGCTGAACTCGGCGGCGAGATGGGCGACCAGCTCCGCCGGGGTCGGGTGGTCGAACAGCAGGGTGGTCCGCAGTGGCAGCCCGGTGGCCGACTTCAACCGGTTGCGCAGCTCCACCGCCATCAGGGAGTCGAAGCCGAGCGCCCGGAATGCCTGGTCGGCGGCGACAGCGTCGGGTGCGTCGAGACCGAGCACCGAGGAGGCGTGCGTGCGGACGAGGTCGAACAGGATCCGCTCGCGTTCGGCAGGTGTCGCCGTGGCCACCTCGCGACGCAGGCCGGACGACGTGCCGGGGCGCCCCGGGCCGCGCCGCGCCGTCCGACGTGCCGACCTGCGCAGCAGGGCGGGCAGGGTCGCGCCGGGCTCGCGCAGGGGACCGGTCTGCCAGTGGACCGCCGCGAGCACCGGCTCGGCGGCGTCCAGGGCCGCGTCGAACAGGGCCAGCCCGGCGTCGTCGGCGAGCGCGGCCATGCCCGAGCGCGCCAGGCGTACGGTGCCCGCGTGGTCGAGTGCACCAGCCATGCCGTGCTCCTGGCTCCACGGGCCCCAGGCGAGCGAGACGGCGGGTAGTCCCTCCGCGTGCCGGTGGTGGGCCAGGGCGTCCAGGAACGTGTTCGCCGCCGCGTAGTTGCCCTGCCCGGGGTTGCCGAACAGCCCGGCGATCGACGAGAACAGGACGAAGAAGCGCAGGTCGAGGTGGCGGGTCAACTCGTGGAGGTGCCAGGCCGCGTCGGCCTTGGGCCGTAGGACGGCCGAGATCCGTTTGGGGGTCAACGACTCGACCGTGCCGTCGTCCAGCACGCCCGCGACATGGACGACTCCCGTCAGGGGCTCCTGCACGGCCGCGAGCATTCGTGCCACGGCCGAGCGGTCGGCCACGTCGCACGCCACGACGTCGACCGCGGCTCCCATCGCGGCGAGTTCCGCCTCCACCTCGGCCATGCCCGCCGCCTCCCGGCCCCGCCGACCCGCCAGCAGCAGACGCCGTACTCCGTGCGTGGCGACCAGGTGCCTGGCCAGCAGCCGGCCCAGTGCACCGGTGGCACCGGTGATCAGCACGGTGCCGTCGGAGGCTCCTCCTCGGGTGCCGCCGCCGGAGGTCACCCGTACCAGCCGCGGCACCGAGATCCGCCCGTCCCGCACCGCCAGTTGCGGCTCGTCCGCGAGGTCGGCGACGGCCGCCAGGGCACGTACGGATTCGGGCCTGCCGTCCACGTCCGCGAGGACGAACCGTCCCGGATGCTCGGCCTGCGCGGAACGCACGAGTCCCCATACCGCGGCCTGGGCGGGATCGGGAGTCTCGCCCGGCAGGGCGACACCGCCGGTGGTCGTCACCAGCAGGCGGGTACCGGCCATCCGGTCGTCGGCCACCCAGGCCTGGACCACCTCCAGGACCTGACCGAGGGTCTCGTGAGCCGCGGTCACGGGGTCTCCCGCGCGGACCGGGCACGGCAGGAGGACGACATCGGGGGTCGAGGCCGCCAGCTCTTCGAGACCTTCGGCGAGCGGCTGGCCGTCCACGTCGAGCACGGGCCACCCGGCCTGCGTGGGTGGCGAGGCGACGGGCACCTCGGACCACTCGACCCGCAGCAGGGACTCGCCGTCCGGGACCGGCGGTGGGATCCGACCCTCCTGCGGCGGACGCAGGGCGAGCGTTCCGATCGAGACGACCGCGTGGCCCTCGTCGTCGAAGATCTGGAGGGAGTGGGCGTCGGTGCCGGCAGGGACCAGGTGCGCGCGCAACACGGAGGCGCCGGACGCGTGCACCCGGGCCGCACTCCAGGCGAAGGGCACCGTGGCCCGCTCCGCCTCGCCGGGAGCGCCGAACGCGACGGCGTGCAGCACCGCGTCGAGCAGGGCCGGATGTACGGCGTAGGAGGAGGACTCCTCGTCCTCGGGCAACCGTGCCTCGGCGAAGACCTCGTCACCTCGCCGCCAGACCGCTCGCAGACCCTGGAACACCGGGCCGTAGTCGAACCCGATCCCCGCCAGCCGGTCGTAGAGGTCGTCGACGTCCACCGCTGTCGCGTCGGCCGGCGGCCATGCGGGCGGCACCTCGGGGGCCGGAGCACCGCCGGGTGCGAGCACGCCCGAGGCGTGTCGGGTCCACTCCGTGCCGTCGGCAGCGTCCTGGGCCCGCGCGTACACGGTCAGCGCGCGTCGCCCGGCGCTGTCGGCGGCGGCGACGGTGACCTGGACGACCACTGCCTCGTCGGCGGGCAGGACGAGCGGTGCCTCGATGGTGAGGTCTTCCACCCGATCGCACCCGGCCCGGCTCGCGGCGTGCAGCGCGAGTTCCAGGAACGCCGTGCCCGGAAGCACCGCCGCCCCCAGCACCCGGTGGTCGGCCAGCCAGGGCTGGTCGTGCAGGGAGAGCCGGCCGGTGAGCAGGAGGCCGTCCGCCTCGGCGAGGTCGGCGGTGGCGCCCAGCAGAGGGTGCCCCGCGGAACGCAGGCCCATCGCCGAAGCCCCGGACGAGGATCGGGTCGGGTCCAGCCAGTAGCGGCGGCGCTGGAACGGATAGGTCGGCAGCTCGACCGGCCGGGCGCCGAACTGCCGGTAGTAGGAGGCCCAGTCGACGGGTACGCCGTGGACGGCCAGCCGACCCAGCGCCTCGGCCACCGTGCGGTTCTCCGAAGATCGGGATCGCAGCAGCGGCACGACCTCGGTCGTGGCGATCTCCTCCACCAGTGTGGAGAGCACAGCGTCCGGGCCCAACTCGACGAACGTCGTCACCCCCGCGCCGAGCAAAGCCTCGACCCCATCATGAAAACGAACAGTCTCCCGCACATGCCGAACC
>NZ_JBICTZ010000030.1:0-2171 GCF_043197875.1 Micromonospora sp. NPDC048935
GTGAGGTCGGCATGGGGCGCGGTGTCGGTCTTCCGGCCGGCCCGTTTCCCCATGCCGCCTCCCGAACCGGACGTGCCCGTTTCCGAGCATCCGGCTCTCCACAGGTTCCTGTCGATGTCAGGTGTTAGCGTTGTGCGTTGCCCAGCGGGTTGGGATCTTACCCCGGTATCGATAGCGGCTGACCGTGATCGATGCCGGGTTGAATAGGGTGATCCCGTCGGCGGTGGGTACCCATCCGGGCATGAACCGCCGCCGTAGGGCCTTCCACGACAGTCCGGGGTGTCGTTTGCGGATCCAGTACGCTACCCGCCGCCAGGTAAAGTGGCCGAGGTAGTTGAAGGTCGCTTTCGACACTCCATGTTTGAAGTAGTTGGCCCACCCTCTGGTCGTGGCGTTAACCCGCCGCAGGAGTCCGGCAAGGTCGTGTGACGCGTTGCGGCGCGTCAGAGTCCGCACCTTGACCGTTACCGCCCTCAGGGCTTTCTTGGCCGGGTAGGTGTAGACATACGATCTGTTCGTGCCTCGCTTTCGGTGCCGCTGGATGCGGAATCCGAGGAAGTCGAAGCCCTCGTCGATATGAACCACCGCGGTCTTGGTCGGTGATAGGCGCAGGCCCATGGGTGCCAAGACCGTGGCGACTTCTTCGCGGAGTTGTTCGGCGTTCTCGCGGGTGCCCGTGACGAGGATGACGAAGTCATCGGCGTATCGGACCAACCGCCAGTTCGGCAGCCCTTTGAGACGTCGTTTCTGCCGCCGTGATTCGGTCGACATTGCCGCTGTCTGCCAATACCCGTGTATGTGATCATCGAGTATGGACAGGGCGATGTTGGCCAGCAGTGGTGAGAGAATGCCTCCCTGCGGCGTGCCGGTGATCGTTGCTTCCCGGTCGCCGGTCTCGGTGAGGACCCCGGCTTTGAGGAAGGCTTTCACTAACGCCAGGACACGTTTGTCTCCAACCCGTTTACGCACCCGGTCCATCAGGGCCGTGTGGTCAATCGAATCGAAACACGCCTCGATGTCTGCCTCCAACACCCACTCGTAGGCGCGGGAGGTGAACAGATGAATCTCGGCGATCGCGTCCTGGGCGCGTCGACCAGGCCGGAAGCCATATGAGCACGGATGGAAGTCCGCCTCGAAGATCGGCTCCAGAACAAGCTTCAGCGCCGCCTGCACCACCCGGTCGATGATGGTCGGGATACCCAGCCGGCGTTTCTTCCCACCCGGTTTCGGGATCAACCGCTCCCGCACCGGACGGGGCCGGAACTGCCCCGAACGCACCACCTCCCGAATCCTGCTCAGGAAGGGTTCCACCCCGTAGTACACCTCGACGTGGCGGGCGGACCAGCCGTCCACCCCCGCCGCGCGTCCTCCGGTGTTACCACTGACTCGACCCCACGCCACCGCAAGGAACGCGGGATCAACAACAAGATTGAACAAATCATCGAACCTGCCAGACGACTCCTGCGCCGCCCATCGATGCAGTTTGGCCTGAATCTCCAGTACCCGCGACACGGCATCTTCGGACACCATCCACGGACCGTCGGTCTTCACCAACGTGTCTCCTGGCATGACAAACTCCTCTCTGCACGTAACCTGCTGTCCGCCTTCGCCATGTAGTCGGCTTTCCCGACCTCGGACTACTACGCGGACTCCGCCCCATCTGATGCCCCGGCCGGCAACGAGCCCTCCCATCTCCACCCCCACTGGCCGTGAAAGCGGCGAGTCCACACCAGATGGTTCCCACGTTCACTACCGATCGATTGACGCGTGAGGCGCCCGACTCTGCTCCTGCGGCCCTCGACGCGGGTACGCCGTGGACTTCCCCGCGCCCACCCGGCTGAGCGGTTACGAACCCACCCGGATGACTCCTTCAACAGCTACACATCAAAGAAGCCTGACCGCTGACCGACCCCTATCCACCAGATTTGAGTCGGCGTAATCGCTTAAGGAGCTTTACCGCCGGTTTCTTCACGTACACCTTCGCGTCTCGCTTGCCGAACCCGAACCGTCTGGCAGTCCCAGCCCGTTCCGGCTTTGTCAGGGCTGCTTCCCACCCAATCCCCGCATTCCCAAGGATCAGACTGCCCTCAGCTTCGATGCCCTACCACGACAGGACATCGGTGCAGGTCTCCCACCTCCACTCGATCGAATAGCGCCTCGTGGCGCACGTA
>NZ_JBICTZ010000031.1:0-1731 GCF_043197875.1 Micromonospora sp. NPDC048935
GGTTTGTCGGGGGTGTCGGTGGCGTGGGGGTTGTGGGGTGAGGTGTCGGGGATGACGCGGGGGTTGTCGCAGCGGGATTTGGCGCGGTTGTCGCGGTCGGGTCTGGCGGTGTTGGAGACCGCGGATGCCCTGGCCATGCTCGACGCCGCCGTGGCCGGTCCGGGTGGTGTCTTCGTCGGTGCCCGGGTCGACCCCGCCGCGCTCCGGGATCGGGAGGTCCCGCCGATCCTGCGCGACCTGGTCCGCACCCCGGTGCGTCGCGCCGTCAGCACGGCCACCTCCACCGGCGCGACCGACGTCGGTCGGTTCGCCGGGTTGCCGGCCGACGAGTTGGCGGAGACGGTGCTGCGGCTCGTCCGCGAGCAGGTGGCCGACGTGCTCGGCCACGAGGACGGGCAGGCCGTCGACGTCACGAAGGCGTTCCAGGATCTCGGCTTCGACTCGCTCACCGCCGTCGAGCTGCGCAACAGGCTCAACAGCGCCCTGGAGCTGCGACTCCCGGCGACACTGATCTTCGACTACCCGACTCCCGCGGCGCTCGCCGACTTCCTCCGGACCGAACTCTCCGGCCAGGATCGGCCGGAGGCGGGGCCGGCGCTGCCCGCCACCCGCACCGACGAGCCCATCGCGATCGTGGGCATGAGCTGCCGTTACCCGGGTGGGATCAGCTCCCCGGAGGAGTTGTGGCAGCTGCTGGCCGAGGGCCGCGAGGGCATCACCCCCTTCCCGGAGGACCGAGGCTGGGACCTGGCCAACCTCTTCGACGACGACCCCGGAAGCCACGGCCACAGCTACGCGCGGTCGGGCGGATTCCTGCACGACGCCGGCTGGTTCGACGCGGACTTCTTCGGCATCTCCCCCCGGGAGGCGCTGGCGATCGACCCGCAGCAGCGACTGCTGCTGGAGACCTCGTGGGAGGCGGTCGAGCGGGCCGGTCTCGACCCGGCGGCACTGCGCGGCAGCCAGACCGGCGTCTTCGTCGGCGTGATGTACGGCGACTACGGTTCCCGGGTCCGGCAGGTGCCTCGCGACGTGGAGGGCTACCTCGGCAACGGCAGCGCGGCGAGCGTCGCCTCCGGCCGGGTCTCCTACACGTTCGGGTTCGAGGGCCCCGCCGTCACGGTCGACACGGCCTGTTCGTCGTCGCTGGTGGCGATCCACCTGGCGGCACAGGCGCTGCGTCGCGGCGAGTGCTCGCTGGCGCTGGCCGGCGGCGTGACAGTGATGCCGACGCCACAGGTCTTCGTCGAGTTCAGCCGCCAGCGCGGTCTGGCCGCCGACGGCCGCTGCAAGTCGTTCGCCGCCGCCGCCGACGGCACCAGTTGGGGCGAGGGCGTCGGCATCCTGATGTTGGAGCGGTTGTCGGACGCGCGGCGTAACGGGCATCAGGTCCTGGCCGTGGTGCGGGGTTCGGCGGTGAATCAGGATGGTGCGTCGAATGGGTTGACGGCTCCGAATGGTCCGGCGCAGCAGCGGGTGATTCGGGCGGCGTTGGCGGATGCGGGTCTGTCGGCGTCGGATGTGGACGCGGTGGAGGCGCATGGGACGGGGACCCGGTTGGGTGATCCGATCGAGGCGCAGGCGTTGTTGGCGACGTACGGGCAGGACCGCGAGCGGCCCCTGTTGTTGGGGTCACTGAAGTCGAACATCGGTCACACGCAGGCCGCCGCGGGTGTGGGTGGTGTGATCAAGATGGTGCAGGCGATGCGCCACGGTGTGCTGCCGCGCACC
>NZ_JBICTZ010000032.1:0-1483 GCF_043197875.1 Micromonospora sp. NPDC048935
CCTAGTACTCCAGCCGCAGTTGCCTGGTCTGGAGTTTTGGCAGGTAACCGGCATGATCGACGTCGTAGTTGAGTCTGCCGCGCAGCTGTGAATGTCGATGATATTCGGTGGATAGGTGGTGTGGTCGCACCGTCTGTCTGTTGTGGCTAGTCGCGGGGCGGGCAGGCTCCCGTGCTTGTGTTGATCGATGAGATTGTGGGCTGGCGGGCAGGTCTGGATGATCTGTTGGCGCGATTCGCGCACCGGTTCGGGCGTGCCGAGCCGCGCCGGCAGGCGCTGAGTTACCTGGTTGGGTTGCTGTCGCCGCTGGCGAGCAAGAACGGCTGGACCCTGGCCGAGGCCGCCGGCGACACCACGCCGGACCGGATGCAACGGCTGCTCAACAAGTCAGCGTGGGACCCGGACGCTGTTCGCGACGACCTGTTCGCCTACGTGTCCGAGCACCTCGGTGACGGCGACGGGGTGCTGATCGTCGACGAGACCGGATTCCTGAAGAAGGGCATCAAATCCGCCGGGGTGCAGCGTCAGTACTCGGGCACGGCCGGGCGGACGGAGAACTGCCAGCTCGGGGTGTTCCTCGCCTATGCCAGCCCACACGGGCGCACGCTGATCGACCGGGAGCTGTATCTGCCCCGCGGCTGGTGCGACGACCCTGCCCGCCGCGAGGAGGCCGGCATCACGGCGGGCGTCGGGTTTGCCACGAAACCCGCGCTGGGCCTGCGGATGATCGAACGCGCCATCACCGCCGGACTGCCGGCAAAGTGGGTCACCGCAGACGAGGCATACGGGCAGGACTCGAAGTTCCGGACCTGGCTGCAGCAGCAGCGCATCGGTTACGTCCTGGCCGTTCCGCGCAACCAGCGGGTCCCGACCACGGTGGGCAACTCCCGCCCGGACGTCCTCGCCACCAACGCACCGACCCTGGCCTGGAAGCGTCGCAGCTGCGGCGCCGGCGCCAAAGGACCACGACTCTACGACTGGGCGGTGGCCTCCCTGCCCGGCACCGCCGACGGTTACGGTCACTGGCTGCTGATCCGCCGCAGCATCACCAACCCCACCGACCTGGCCTACTACCTGTGCTCCGGCCCCGCCGACACCAGCGACGAGACCCTCATCCGCATCGCAGGGACCCGGTGGACGATCGAGGAGTGCTTCCAGACCGCGAAGACCGAGGTCGGCTTGGATCACTACCAGGTGCGTCGCTACGACGCCTGGTACCGCCACATAACGCTCGTTCTGTGCGCCCACGCCTACCTCGCCGTCACCGCCACCCACGCCAAAAAAGGGGCACCGAATCCGACCAGGACGGCCTCATCCCTCTCACCCTCGGCGAGGTCCGACGTCTGCTGGCACACCTGATCACCACCATCCGACCCTTCGACCACATCCATCGATGGTCACGATGGCGACGCCGACACCAGTACCGCGCCAAAACAGCCCACTACCAGCGAAGACTCCAACTTCGCCAGGCGCGGCTGGAGTA
>NZ_JBICTZ010000033.1:0-1116 GCF_043197875.1 Micromonospora sp. NPDC048935
CCTGGAGCATCGTGCGGTGGTGTTGGCGGGGGGTCGTGGGGGTTTGTTGCGGGGTTTGGGTGTGGTGGCGTCGGGTGGTTCGGGGTCGGGTGTGGTGTCGGGTGTGGCGGGTGTGGGGTCGCGGTGGGCGATGGTGTTTACGGGTCAGGGTTCGCAGCGGGTGGGGATGGGTGTGGAGTTGGCGGGTGCGTTTCCGGTGTTTGGTCGGGTGTTTGGGGAGGTGGTGGCGGCGTTTGATGGGTTGTTGCCGCGTGGGTTGGGTGAGGTGATTGCGGGGGATGCGGAGGCGTTGGATCGGACGGGGTTTACGCAGCCGGCGTTGTTTGCGGTTGAGGTGGCGTTGTTTCGGTTGTTGGAGTCGTGGGGGTTGCGGCCGGATTTTGTGGTGGGGCATTCGATTGGTGAGGTGGCGGCGGCGCATGTGGCGGGGGTGTTGTCGTTGGGTGATGCGGTGGTGTTGGTGGCGGCGCGTGCGGGGTTGATGGAGGGGTTGCCGGGGGGTGGGTTGATGGTGTCGGTGCGGGCGTCGGTGGATGAGGTGGTGCCGTTTTTGGTGGAGGGTGTGGATGTTGCGGCGGTGAATGGGTCGGGGTCGGTGGTGATTTCTGGTGTTGAGGGTGCGGTGTTGGAGGTGGCGCGGGGGTGTGGTGCGCGGTGGCGTCGGGTGCGGGCGTCGCATGCGTTTCATTCGTCGTTGATGGATCCGATGTTGGTGGGTTTTGGTGAGGTGGTGGGGGGTCTGGAGTTTCGGGCTCCGGTGATTCCGTTGGTGTCGACGGTGTCGGGTCGGTTGGCGGGTGGGGAGGTGTGTGAGCCGGGGTATTGGGTGCGGCAGGTGCGGGAGACGGTGCGGTTTGGTGATGCGGTGTCGTGGTTGGTGGATGAGGGTGTGTCGGCGTTTGTGGAGGTGGGTCCGGACGGGGTGTTGTCGTCGTTGGTGTCGGCGGCGGTGTCGGTGCCGGTGTTGCGTCGGGATCGTTCGGAGGTGGGGTCGTTGTTGGCGGCGGTGGCGGCGTTGCATGTGCATGGGGTGTCGCCGGATTGGTCGGTGATGTTCCCGTCGGCGCGGCGGGTGGAGTTGCCGACGTATGCGTTCCAACGCCACCGCTACTGGCT
>NZ_JBICTZ010000034.1:0-1085 GCF_043197875.1 Micromonospora sp. NPDC048935
GTGCATGGGGTGTCGCCGGATTGGTCGGTGATGTTCCCGTCGGCGCGGCGGGTGGAGTTGCCGACGTATGCGTTCCAACGCCACCGCTACTGGCTTGAGGCGGGAGCCCTCGCCGCCACCGACGCGGCCGGATTCGGCCTCACGTCGACCGAACACCCGATGCTCGGCGCCGCGGTCGCCCTTCCGGACTCCGGCGGGCTGCTCTACACGTCGCGTCTCTCGTTGGCGACCCATCCGTGGCTGAACGACCACGCCGTCGGCGGGAATGTCCTGCTGCCCGGCGCGGCCCTCGTCGAACTGGCGATCCGCGCGGGTGACGACGTCGGATGCGGGCTGCTCGCCGACCTCACCCTGGAGGCACCGCTCGTCGTACCGGCCACCGGCGGCGTACGCACGCGGGTCACCGTGGGCGAGGCGGACGGCACCGGCGCCCGCCGGGTCGCCGTCTACTCCATCGAGGACCAGACGTCCGCCGAGGCGGCGTCGACCCTGCACGCGAGCGGCACCCTGCGCCCGGGGGCCCCGGCGACCTCCGTCGCCACGCGGCAGTGGTCGCCGGCCGACTCCGACGCACTCGATGTCACCGACCTGTACGACCGGTTGGCCGGCGTCGGGCTCGACTACGGCCCGGCCTTCCGGGGCGTACGCCGGGCCTGGCGGGACGGCGCGGACGTCCTGGCCGAGGTCGTGCTCGCCGACGAGGCGTCCGGCGAGGGCTACGGCATCCACCCCGCGCTGCTCGACGCGGTACTGCACGCCGCCGCGTTCACCACGGACGTCACCGAGCCGAAGGTGCCGTTCGCCTGGTCCGACGTGACGCTGCACGCCACCGGTGCGACCACCGTCCGGGTTCGACTGTCACCGGCCGGCACGGACACCCTCGCCATCGAGGTGACCGACGCGGATGGGCAACTTGTGCTCACCGCCGGTGAGCTCGTCCTGCGGCCCGTGCCGCAGCCGTCGTCCGCCGCGCGTACCACCCCGTTGTTCGAGGTGGTGCCGGTGGTGGTGGGTGTGCCGGTGGTGGGTGGTGTGTCGGTGGGTGTGTGGCCGGTGGTGGGGGGTGTGGTGCCGGATGTGGTGGT
>NZ_JBICTZ010000035.1:0-1031 GCF_043197875.1 Micromonospora sp. NPDC048935
GAGGTGGTGCCGGTGGTGGTGGGTGTGCCGGTGGTGGGTGGTGTGTCGGTGGGTGTGTGGCCGGTGGTGGGGGGTGTGGTGCCGGATGTGGTGGTGGTGTGGGGTGCGGATGTGGTGGGTGTGTTGGGGGTGTTGGGGGAGTGGTTGGGTGATTCGCGGTTTGTGGGTTCGCGGTTGGTGGTGGTGACGCGGGGTGCGGATGTGGTGGCGGGTCAGGGTGCGGTGGCGGGTTTGGTGCGGTCGGCGGTGTCGGAGCATCCGGGTCGGTTTGTTTTGGTGGATGTGGGTGTGGATGAGGGTGAGGGTGATGGTGGGGTGGATGTGGGTTCGTTGGTGGGTGGTTTGGTGTCGTTGGGTGAGTCGGAGTTTTGGGTGCGTGGTGGGCGGGTGTGTGTGCCGCGGTTGAGGGCTGTGCGGCAGGGCGGGGGCGAGGCGGTGGGTGGTTCGGTGTGGGGGGATTGTGTGTTGGTTAGTGGTGGGACGGGTGCGTTGGGTGTGGTGGTGGCGCGGCATTTGGTGGTGTCGTGTGGGGTGTCGCGGGTGGTGTTGGTGTCGCGTGGGGGTGTGGTGGCTGGTGGGGTGGCGGAGTTGGTGGGGGAGTTGGGTGCGGATCGGGTGGTGGTGGTGGCGGGTGATGTGACGGATCGGGTGGTGGTGGGTGAGTTGTTGTCGCGGTTTGGGGTGTCGGGTGTGGTGCATGCGGCGGGGGTTTTGGATGACGGTGTGGTGCAGGGGTTGTCGGCGGAGCGGTTGGCGTCGGTGTGGGGGCCGAAGGTGGTGGGTGCGCAGGTGTTGGATGAGTTGACGCGGGATCGGGGGTTGTCGGCGTTTGTGGTGTTCTCGTCGGTGGCGGGGGTGTTGGGGACGGCGGGTCAGGGTGCGTATGCGGCGGCGAATGCGGGGTTGGATGCGGTGGTGCGGGCGCGTCGGGCGGCGGGTTTGTCGGGGGTGTCGGTGGCGTGGGGGTTGTGGGGTGAGGTGTCGGGGATGACGCGGGGGTTGTCGCAGCGGGATTTGGCGCGGTTGTCGCG
>NZ_JBICTZ010000036.1:0-1025 GCF_043197875.1 Micromonospora sp. NPDC048935
GTGCATGGGGTGTCGCCGGATTGGTCGGTGATGTTCCCGTCGGCGCGGCGGGTGGAGTTGCCGACGTATGCGTTCCAACGCCACCGCTACTGGCTCGACGGCACCTGGACCGGGCAGGGGATGCTCGACGCTCCCACCCGGCTCGCCGACTCCGACGGAGTGGTCTTCACCGGTCGGCTCTCCACCGGGCGTCTGCCGTGGATCGCCGACCACCGGGTCGCCGGGGCGGTCCTGCTGCCCGGCACCGCCTTCGTCGAGCTGGCCGTGCGGGCGGCCGACGAGGTCGGCTGCGCCCTGGTCGAGGAGTTGATGCTCGAGGCGCCGCTCGTCTTCCCGGGTGCCGGGACCATCGAGGTCCAGGTCACCGCCGGCGCTCCGGATGCCTCCGGCCGCCGCGCCCTCGCCGTGCACTCCCGGGCCGCGGACGCGACCGGATGGACCCGGCACGCGACCGGCGTGCTCGCCGACGACGACCCCACGGCCCCGGAGCCGCTGCCCTGGCCGCCGGCCGACGCCACCCCGCTCGACCTGACCGAGGTACGCGCCACCCTCGTCGCCCGTGGCTACGAGTACGGCCCCGCGTTCGACGGCCTCCAGGCGGCCTGGCGTCAGGACAACGTGTGGTACGCCGAGGTGAGCCTGCCCGCTGGCCTCCCGGCCGACGGTTACGTGCTGCACCCCGCCCTGCTGGACACCGCGCTCCAGCCGCTGGTGCTCGACATGACCGGCCGCGCCCGACTGCCCTTCGCCTGGCAGCGGGTGTCGGTCCGGTCGACGGGCGCCACCACGCTCCGGGCGCGACTCGTCCACGGCGAGGAGGGTGTCTTCTCCGTCGAGGTCGCCGACGGCAATGGGCAGCCGGTGTTGACGGCCGAGTCCGTCGTCATGCGCCCGCTCCCCGAACAGCTCGGCTCGGCCACCCCGTTGCTTGAGGTGGTGCCGGTGGTGGTGGGTGTGCCGGTGGTGGGTGGTGTGTCGGTGGGTGTGTGGCCGGTGGTGGGGGGTGTGGTGCCGGATGTGGTGGT